>JBJOMY010000002.1:0-541524 GCA_046052125.1 Cyanobacteriota bacterium | reverse complement strand
AGCAGAAGCCACCCCCGTGGCTCTGACTGCCCCCGCCATCGGCTGAGGTTGAACCTCTACAAGATTCAACCTCGGTTGGATCAGAAAGCCCCTGCTACGGCAGGGGCTTTTTTGTTGGTAACGCTTGGGCAAGCACCAGATTCCTGATGCCCTTCAGGCCTTGATCCACGCCACCGGTTTGCGCCGATTCGGATACAACTCGCGGCAGAGCGGACACACCCGCCCATCACAACCGCGAGCGGTACAAAACTCGCGGCCATAAAAAATGATCTGCAGATGCAGCTTGTTCCACGCCTGCTTGGGGAAGAGCCGCTTCAGATCGGTTTCGGTTCGGGTCACGCTCACGCCACTGCTGAGGCCCCAACGCTGGGCGAGTCGATGGATGTGCGTATCCACAGGGAAGGCCGGCACGCCAAAGGCTTGGGCCATCACCACCGAAGCTGTCTTATGTCCAACCCCAGGCAGAGCCTCCAGCGCAGCGAAACTGCTGGGCACCTCACCGCCATGGCGCTCCAACAGCAATTCCGCCAGGCGCTTCACATTGCGCGCCTTCGTTTTGGCCAGCCCCAACTGACGGATGTATCCCAGGATCGTGGCTTCTGGTAACGCCGCCATGGCCGCCGGCGTGGGTCCGGCGGCAAACAACGCTGGGGTGACTTCGTTCACCTTTTTGTCGGTGCACTGGGCGCTCAGCAGCACCGCAATCAACAGGGTGAAGGGATCGCTGTGATCGAGCGGCACCGGTGTTTCGGGATAGTGCTGCTCAAGCCTCTGCATGATCAGAGCGGCACGCTCCTGCTTTCTCACCGGATCCCCAAAGCTGAAACCTGAGCCCAGTTTGTAGGCTCGCTCCAGCGCACTCCAGCCATGGGCAGCAGCTTCGGCGACCTTTTTCGCATCAGCACCTTCGGTGAATCCCACGGCGGAGGGGTCGGGGTGATCGTGGAGGGCTGTCCGCCGAAGCTCCAGCTGGATCTCGAAGCCATCCAGGCTGAGCTCGATCGCCGCAAACCCGGCCAGAGCAAGATCACAACGCCCCGCAAAGAAGACGACCGCGTGGAGATCCTCAGCGGCCTTCTCGATGGCGTGACCCTCGGTACCCCCATCGCGATGGTGGTGCGCAACAAGGATCAGCGCCCTCAGGATTACAAGGAGATGGAGGTGGCGTTCCGCCCCTCCCACGCCGATGCGACCTACCAGGCCAAATACGGCATCCAGGCGCGCAGTGGCGGCGGCAGAGCCTCAGCGCGAGAAACCATCGGCCGAGTAGCAGCTGGCGCCATCGCCAAACAACTCCTCGCCAAGGCCCATGGCACCGAGGTGATCGCCTGGGTGAAGCGCATCCACACCCTGGAAGCCTCAGTGGATCCGAGCAGCGTGAGCCTCGAGGCGGTGGAGAGCAACATCGTGCGCTGCCCGGATGCCGCCATGGCGGAGCAGATGATCGAGCGGATCGAGGCGATCGGCCGCGAAGGCGATTCCTGTGGCGGCGTGATCGAGTGTGTGGTGCGGCATGTGCCGGCCGGGCTCGGTATGCCGGTGTTCGACAAACTCGAAGCTGATCTGGCCAAGGCCGTGATGTCGCTGCCGGCCACCAAGGGATTCGAGATCGGCTCGGGTTTTGCTGGAACGCTTCAAAAGGGCAGCGAACACAACGACGCCTTCCTGCCGACAGCCGACGGCAGCCTGCACACCGCCACCAACAACTCAGGCGGCATCCAAGGGGGCATCAGCAACGGCGAGCCGATCGTGATTCGCGTGGCGTTCAAACCCACGGCCACGATTCGCAAGGCTCAGCAAACCATCAATGCCCGCGGTGAGGCCACCACGCTGGAAGCCAAAGGACGGCACGACCCTTGCGTGTTGCCGAGGGCAGTGCCGATGGTGGAAGCGATGGTGGCCCTTGTGCTGGCCGATCACCTGCTGCGGCAGCAGGGTCAGTGCAGCCTCAGCTCACAGTGGTGAGCTGACCGGCGCCATTGCTGCTCACTGCAGCGGGCGCTGAGGTGTTGAGCCGGCTCACCGCCTTGGCCATGCGCCGCGCCACTGAACTGCGCGCTGACGCTGGCTTGGCCTTAGCGGCGGCCTTCACCGCTGTGCCCTTGGCGGCCGTCTTCTTCACGGGATTGCGGGCGGCCTTCGCCGGCTTGGGCTTGGCTTTCGCCGCGGGCTTGCTGGCTGCAGCTGCCTTGGCCGGCGCAGGCGCTTTCTTGGCAGCAGGTTTGCGTGCTGCGGGCGCCTTGGCTGCACGCTTGGCGGCTGGTTTGGCGGCGGATTTGGCCGTGCCAGTGCTGCGGGCGCGATGGCTGAGCACCAACGCCCATTCCGCATCGCTCAGGTTGGCGGGCTTGCTGCCATGGGCATTGGCGAGCTTGGCCGCTTTTTCAATGTCGCTGATCAGGTTTTTCCAGGAGGTGGCAAAGCGCTTGTCCGACTGCGACTTGGCGCCGCTTTCCACGAGGGTCTCCACCACACCGGAGGCTGAAACCTTCTTGCGGCGGCGATTGAAAATCTCCTTTTGAAGCTGAGCGATCAAGGCATCGGCCTTGTCGCTGAGCTTGATGGTGAGCTGAGACATGCAGACAACAACGTCTATCTCAGGGGTAGCACTTTGATCTCAGCTTGACAACAAGTGAGCTCAGGGCTGGATCCAGGGCGTCGCCGGCGAACAGGCTGCTGCCCAGCGCCAGCGCATTCACTCCAGCCCCCAGCCACGGCTCCGCATCCGCCACAGCCAAGCCACCGGCAGCAATGCAGAAGGGCAATGGATGCAGGGGCCCAGCCAGAGAACGCCAGTAGTTCGCTCCTAGGACTGCTGCTGGATAGAGCTTCACCGCCGGCGCACCCCAGCGCACCGCTGCGGCGATCTCCGTAGGGCTGAACACCCCTGGCACCAGCGTGATCGACGCAGCCGCCGCCTGCTCCAACAGCTCAGGGTCAAGAATCGGCGAGACCGCGTAGCCAAGGCCCGCCTCACAGACAGCGTCCAAGCCCGCTGAACAGCGCACGGACGCAGCACCCAGCTGCAAACCCGGAAACTCATGCACCAGAGCGGCCGCCATCTGCCGCCACTCCGGTGTGAGCTGAACAGCCAACTCCACATGCGAAAGGCCAGCCTGTTGCAGCTGGCTGAGCTGCAGGCGAGCCTGTTCAAGTGAATTGGGTCTGAGCACCGCCAGCAGGGGCAGGCGGCGCAGACCGCTTAACAGCGCTGAAGGATCAGACGTACTCGGCAACCCGAACATCGCTGCGAATCAGCAGCTCTTGCAGGTCCTCGGCGTCGACGGTTTCATGCTCCACCAGCATTTCGGCCAGCTCATCGAGCACCGTGCGGTTGCCATTGAGCACGGCGGTGGCGCGCTTGTAGGCCTCAGCCACCAGTTGGCTCACCTCTTCATCGATGGCAGCAGCGGTGTCTTCGGAGAAGTCGCGCTCGGCGGCGATATCGCGGCCGAGGAACATGCCGCCCTGGCTGCGGCCCAGGGCCACAGGGCCGAGGCGATCGCTCATGCCGAAGCGGGTCACCATCTGACGGGCCACGCGGGCCACCTGCTGGAGGTCGTTGGACGCACCGGTGGTGACTTCGTCTTCGCCGTAGACGATCTCTTCAGCGACGCGGCCGCCGAGGGCAACAGCCATCTGGTTCTGCAGATAAGCGCGGGAGTAGAGGCCCGATTCCATCCGCTCTTCACTGGGGGTGAAGAAGGTGAGACCACCAGCGTTGCCGCGCGGAATGATCGAGATCTTCTGCACCGGGTCGTAGTCGGGCATCAGCGCACCCACCAGGGCGTGGCCGGCTTCGTGATAAGCCACGAGGCGCTTGCGCTTCTCGCTCATCACGCGGTCTTTCTTCTCAGGACCAGCCATCACGCGCTCGATCGCGTCGTTCACCTCATCCATCGAGATTTCGGTGAGCTCACGGCGAGCAGCGAGGATCGCTGCTTCGTTGAGCAGGTTGGCGAGGTCGGCACCGGTGTACCCAGGGGTACGGCGGGCGATCTTGTCGAGGTCCACATCCTTGGCAAGGGTTTTGCCGCGGGCATGCACGCCGAGGATCTGGAGACGACCGGCGTAATCCGGGCGATCGACCACCACCTGGCGATCGAAACGGCCCGGACGCATCAGCGCGGCATCCAGCACGTCGGGGCGGTTGGTGGCCGCCACGATGATGATGCCGGTGTTGCCCTCGAAGCCGTCCATCTCGGTGAGCAGCTGGTTGAGGGTCTGCTCGCGCTCGTCGTTGCCGCCGCCGAGGCCGGCACCGCGCTGACGGCCCACGGCATCGATCTCGTCGATGAACACGATGCAGGGGGCGTTCTTCTTGGCCTGCTCGAACAGGTCGCGCACGCGGCTGGCGCCGACGCCCACGAACATCTCCACGAACTCCGAACCAGAGATCGAGAAGAAAGGCACACCCGCTTCGCCGGCTACGGCCTTAGCGAGCAGGGTTTTACCGGTACCCGGAGGACCCACCAGCAGAACGCCCTTGGGAATCTTGGCGCCGACGGCGGTGAAGCGATCGGGGTTCTTGAGGAAGTCGACCACCTCGGTGAGCTCAAGCTTGGCGCCCTCAATACCGGCCACATCACCAAAGGTGACCTGGGTTTGGGGCTCCATCTGCACCCGCGCCTTGCTCTTGCCGAAGTTCATGGCGGGGTTGCCACCACCACCTTGCGCTCGGCGCAACAGGAAGAACAGGCCGCCGAGGAGCAGCAGCGGGAAGATCAGCGAACCGATCGCCTGCTGCCAGGGCTGGGCCTGACGGGAGGGCTCAACCGCGATATCAACTTTGTGGTCTTCCAGCAGCTTGAGCAGGTCTTTGTCGGGAGCGAGGTTCACCACGGCGCGCTGGCCGTTGTTCTCCACCACCTGGGCAGTGCCGCGATCGGGGGCGATCAGCACCCGCGACACCTCATTGCCCTCAACAGCCTCCACGAAATCGCTGTAGCGAAGCGTGCGCGGCGCATTGGCCGGATCGGGGCGGTCGAGGAAGGCCGTGCCCACAGCGATCACCACCACGGCCAGGAGCACGTAGAGGCCCGCATTACGCCAGCGCTTCTTCACTTGATTCTCCGCTGTGATTAAGGAATGTTAACCGCTCTCAGGCGGCAGATCGCAGAACCTCCACCACACTGCGGAAGGCGAACCACTCAGGGATCTCCTCGCCGCTGCGCAGCATCTTGCGGAACTGGGTGCCGCTGAGCTTCTTCACGTGCAGGCCGCGGGCCTCGGCGTGCTCAGCCGTGACATAGCCCTCCTCCTCGGTGAACACCAGGTTGAGGGAGGGCACGGTTTCCATGCCGAGTTCGGGAGCGTTGTCGCGGGCGAAATCCTGTGCCTGATAGGGGCCGTAAAAGTCGTCGCCGCTGATCGAGCTCTTGCAGCCCGCCATGTCGCGGCCAATGATGAAGTGGGTGCAGCCGTAGTTCTTACGGATGATCATGTGCTGCAACGCCTCACGCGGGCCAGCCATGTGCATCGAGTAGGGCAGGTAGGCCCAGCGGATGCGGGGGTTGTTCACCTCGGCGGCCAGACGCTCATAGGTCTGGAAGCGCACCTCACCGGAGATGTCGTCGTCCTGGGTGGGGCCGCATGTGGGGTGCACCAGCACCACGCCGCCATCACTCACGTTGGTGGCGTCGAGGGCGCGGGTGAACAGCTCGTAGTGAGCGCGGTGGATGGGGTTACGGCACTGGAAGGCCACCACGTCCTGCCCCTCGGGCAGGGTGGCGCGCACTTCAGCCGGGGTTTTGCAGGGGAAGACGCGCGCAGGCAGCTCCAGCCCCTGGATGGCTCCCCCGAGGTAGTAGCGACCGCGCTCGGTGGCGATCATCTTCACGGCCGGGTGCTCGAGCGACGAGGTGCCGTAGCAACCCACGGCCTCACGGGCCTTGTCGGGTTCCCACTTGCTCTCCACCGTCATCACAGCCAGCTCCTGACCGCGGTAGGTGAGCAGCAGCTTGTGGCCCACCGCGATGTCATCGCGCTGGGTGTCCATCACGATCGGCAGGCCGAACAGCAGGCCACTGGTGGTGCGGTTGCTGTCCACCACCGACTGGTAGTCGTCCTGGTGCATGAAGCCACGCAGGGGCGAGAAGCCACCCACCATCAGCAGCTCCACATCGCAGGCATTGCGATCGGAGCACTCCACCACGTGGTCCACGCCCGCCTTCACCGCCTCGCGCTGCTCAGCCGGCACCCGCAGGTCCACCAGGCTGCCGCCATGGGGTGCGATCAGGCCCTTGGAGGCAGCAACGGTGCTGGTCATAACGGCGGGGAGTTGGTCAATGGCGCCGATTCTCCCAGAGCGGACCCACAGGCCTGCCGGCGGCGGGCACAAAAAAGGGGCCTTACAGGCCCCAGGGCTTGTGTTCTCTTGAGCCCAGGCGATCAGCCAGAGGTTCAGATCTTCTCGAGGCGGCCGTAAAGCTGACCGGTGATCTTCACGTCCACGGGATCGTGGCTACCCATGTCCGTGTCGGAAGGCTGAATAGCGGTGAACACACCAGCGAATTCACCGGTGGACGCATCCACCTTGGTGATCGAGAGATTCATCTCACCAGTGCCGTCGATGTAGCGCTTGCTGTTCTCGCGGGCGAGCTCCTCGTCTTGACCATTCAGAGCCACCAGGCCCTGGGCGTACTGCACACCGGTGGTGAGGGCACGACCTTTGGGATCGAGGAAGTTCGACGTGCGGTAGCTGGGAACGCGGTAGTTGCCGTTGAGATCGGTGCTGGTGGTGATTGCAGCACCGTCAGCGGTGGCGTCGAGATCCTTGCTGGAGAAGGTGAAGGGCACTTCCTCGCCACCGGGCAGCAGCACGGTCATGATCTGGAAGTCGATGCCGCCTTGCTCCTGGAAGTTGATGGCGTCACCGCTCACCGCCAGATCGCCGTACACCTGATCCAGGCTGGTGGTGAAGCGGGTGAGGATCTTGGTGGGCACGAACTGCGCTTCCTGGCGCTTGTTGGCGGGCTCACCCTTCACGTACACCTCAGAGGGGTGCATGCACACTTCACGCAGCTGATATTTGGCAGAGGCGTCAAGGCTGATCGAACCCCGAGCCGAATCGGGCAGGGTCGGGCAGTCGTTAGCCAGACCGGTGTTGTGGATGTCGTCGTAGGTGAGGTTGGCCCGGTCAACAGCCTTGGCGCCGCCACTGCAGGCGGTCACGAGGGTGAGACAGAGCGCCAGCACGAGGGCCAGCAGGGGACGGAATCGCATGGGGAGAAGCCGGTCTGGCAGGGGAAAACCTCTGATTGGGGGTGCGCCCGCTGCGGATACTACCGGTGCAAAAAGCCCATTCCGCGTACCATGTCGCGGCTCTCAACAACCTGTATGCGAGGGCGGACGACCAGGAACGAATGACGGACGGCAGCAGCGATCTTCAGGCGACCACCAGCCTGGCCAGAGGCGACTGGGAAGCGCGACTGAGCGAAGAGCTCCTCAGCATCCAGTCGCTGTCCGACGAGGTGGACGGCGAGCCTGAGGCACTGCTGCTCCTGCTGCGCCGCCTCGAGGAACTGCACCGCAACATCCAAGACGGCCCCTTCCGCTCCAGCCTGCCCGCCGACCGCGGTGAGCTGTTCAACCTGCTGCAGGGCATGGAGAAGAGCGGCGGCTGGCCCTACATCCCCAGGCTGCAGCTGCGCACCTTCATGGATCTGCTCCAGAGCGGCGACTCCAGCTCAGCGCTCGCCGCCTGATCCGCAACGGCGCAATGCCGTGAGCAACCGATGGGCCAAGGCGAGCTTGCTCATCGGCTCGAAACGCTCTTCCGAGCGACCTGGCCCGAGCAGCCAGCCCTGATTGAACTCGCTGCCAAAACCCGCGGCAGGCTGATCAATGGGATTAGCGAACAGCAGATCGCATCCCTTGCGCGCCCACTTCGCGCGGGCCTGGGGCAGCACATCGCCACTGTGGGCCGCGAACCCGAGAATCACCTGCCCCAGCTGGCGCCGCTGCACCAGCTCCACCAAGAGATCAGACACAGGCTCCCAACCAGCGGCCATGGCGGCAGCAGCAGCGGCTTTATCGGGTTTGTGGCTGTGGGCCACGGCCGGGCGATGGTCAGCCACCGCCGCGGCCATGGCAATGGCATCCACTTGGGGCTGCAGCTGTTGCAGGGCCGCCTGCAGCTCAGCGCCGGTGCTGATCGGATGGCAGTGCAAGCCCTCCAGCCACGCCGGATCCACCTGCAGGGGCCCATGCACCAGCTGCACCTCCGCGCCGCGGAGTCGCGCGGCCTGGGCCAGCAACACCCCCATCCGCCCGCTGCTGGGGTTGGTGATGCAGCGCGCCGGATCGAGCCATTCGCGCGTGGGGCCGGCGCTCACCAACAGCCGTTGGCCCTGCCAATCACGCCGCCAGCCCCAGCAAGCCAGGGTTTCCAGAGCCAACAGCAGCAGCGCAGGCTCAGCCATGCGCCCCGAGCCCTGGCGGTCGCAGGCCAACAGCCCCTCCGCAGGCCCGAGGGGAAGCACCCGCTCGTAGCGCTGCAGCTGCTCCCAGTTGGCACGCACCGCCAGCGCCGCCCACATCGACGTGTTCATCGCGGCAGCGGCCAGCACAGGCGCTTCGGTGGCCAGCAAGGTGGAGGCAAGCAGGGTGTCGCCCAGGCCGTGCACCCAGCGACCCAGGCTCGTGGCGCTCAACGGAGCTAACAGCACCAGCTCCGCCCACTCCGCCAGCTCCACATGCAACGGACGCGGTGCGGTGTGGCTCCACTGATCAGCGTCGAGATAGCAGCGCTCTCGGCTGAGGCTGGCCAAGGCCACAGGGCTCACCAGCTGGGCGGCGCTGGGCGTGAGCACACAACGAACCTCAGCCCCGCGCTTGGCAAGGGCGCTCACCAGTAGCGGCAGTTTCACCGCAGCGATGCTGCCGCTGATCCCCACCAACACGCGGCGCCCGCTCAGGGGATCCATGGGCCCCTGCTGTAGGACGTCAGTCCTCATCAAAGGGTTCCTGGTCGACCAGGTGCACATACGGTCGCGCCAGCTCGGGGCGATGAATGGCAACGGCGCGCAACAGATGCCAATCCTTCAATCCGTCAAACGGATTGGGGTAGTCGTCGTCTTCAAGGCGGCGGGCCAACTCGGCCACGGATGCCTCATCGAGCCCAGCCAACAGCTCGGGCGTAATCACAGCGGGCTCGGTCATGACTGGGTACCGCAGGTGAAGTGGATGAGCCGCAGCAGCACCAGTAAAGACTGATAAGTTCTCGCCAGACTCTCGTTGAACGAGGTTCAGCGGGGAATTAGCTCAGCTGGTAGAGCGCTGCGATCGCACCGCAGAGGTCAGGGGTTCGAGTCCCCTATTCTCCATCCACCCAAGGGCTGACGTTCAAGGTTGGCCATGCCAGCGGCAATGAACTGGAGCCCGGAAGCCGAAGCCAAGCTCAAAGAGATTCCTTTCTTTGTTCGCCCAGCGGTGCGCAAGCGGATTGAATCGCTGGCCACGGAAGCTGGCTTGAACAGCGTGGAGCTGGCCTTCTTCGAAGAGGCCAAGGCCAAATTCGGCCAGAAGTAGGGCTGATCGCCAGCTGTGTAACGCCTGTGGGGTTCGACAGGCTGACCACGGCCCGGTCTCTGCTAGAGGGCGATGCGGTAAAAGGGACACAGCAGTCCGTCCTTAGTCGAACGCATGTCGCAGTCGAAGCGCGAGCAGGTGGTGAGTCACCTGCGCTACATCCGCCAGGAACTGCGCGAGATGCACCAGGGCGTGATGGACGATGGCCTCCTGCCTGAAGCGGGCGAAGTGCGCGGTGTGATGGCCCAGATGGAAGCGCTGCTGGAGCTGCTGGAAGGCAAAGGCTCCCGCAAGAAAGACAGCGACGGCTGATCTCTGATTGAACAGCTCCCGCCCACTGCAGCGCACCCGGCTCCAGCAGAGCCTGGGCGGGGCCTGGCCAAGGCTGGAGCAATGGGCCCGCAACCCCTGGCGGCGACTCTCTCTGCTGCTGATCGTGCTGCTGGGCACCTTTTTGATCGGCAACGCCGTGAGCACACTCAGCGGCGCGCGGGCCTTCTTGGATCCAGCAGCCGCGCTGATCTGCGTGGTGTTGATTGAACTGGCGATCCGGGCGCGCAAACCCCTTAGGCAACGGGCAGGTGACCATCTGGGTCTGCAACTACTCGATATGACCCGAATCGGGTTCAGCTACGGCCTACTGCTTGAAGGGTTCAAGCTGCTCTGACACCACTCAGCTGGCTGCCATCAGATAGAGGAGTGCCATCCGCACGGCAATGCCATTGGTCACCTGCTGCTCCACGAGTGAGCGCTGAAGATCGTCGAGCAGGGCTCCACTCATTTCCACCCCCCGGTTGACCGGGCCCGGGTGCAACACAGGAATGCCCGGGGCGCGGGCATCGAGGCGTTGATGGGTGAGGCCATAGGCGCGGTGATAGCTCTCCAGGCTGGTGAGCATGTGCTGGTTCATGCGCTCCTTCTGGAGGCGCAGGGTCATCACCGCATCGGCGCCCGAAAGGGCCTGATCGAGATCCCGCAGCACCTGAATGGATCCACGCTGGACCACTGGATCGATGGACTGACCTGGCGGCGGAGCCGCCACAAACGCGCTGAACGCCTCGGGCAGCAAGGTGGGCGGGCCGCACAGCACCACCTCGGCGCCGCAGGCGGTGAGAGCCCAGAGATTGGAGCGGGCCACCCGCGAATGCAGGATGTCGCCCACGATCACGATGCGGCGGCCGCGCAGCGCTTCTGGCGTGGGGGCTTCGGGAGCGAAGTGGCGCGCCAGGGTGAACAGATCCAGCAGCCCCTGGCTGGGATGGCTGTGCAAACCATCGCCGCCATTGAGCACCGCCACCCGATCACCGCTGGCATCGAGGTCTCGGGCCAGGGCAGCCGGCACCCCGGTGCAGCGGTGTCGCACCACCAGCAGGTCGGCGCCCATGGCCACGTAGGTGCGCACGGTGTCGAGCAGGCTTTCGCCCTTGCTCAGCGAACTGGACGAGGGAGAAAAGCTCTGCACATCTGCCGAGAGTCGCTTGGCCGCCAGCTCAAAGCTGCTGCGGGTGCGCGTGCTCGGTTCAAAAAAGAGGGTGGTGACCAACCGGCCCTGCAGTGCAGGCAACTTGCGGGCCCCAGACGCGGGCATCACCCGAAAGCGCTGGGCCAGCTCCAAAACGGTGGTGTAGTCGTCGAGCGAGAACGCCGCCAGATCGAGCACGTGGCGGTGGGTCCAGTCGCTCAAGGTGGGCTTCAGGAGTCAGCTTCAGGCTAAAAGCCCGCGGCGAACTCGGCCAGATGAAACGCATCCGCCCGAGCAGGCGTTCGATCCCCACGGGCCCGCTTGCTCACGCTGCGGCTGGAGCGCAGATACCAACGCCAGGGAAGCTCCTGGGCCTGATTGATCCCGATGCGGGTCGTTTGAACCACGCCGTCTGGCTCGCAAAGATCAAAGCCCGCGGGTCGCGGTGCCAGCCAGAGATCGCTGACCCAATCCACGGGAGCAGCGTCGTGGCGGCGATCAATGCCAAACCGTCGCGCGAGCAAGGCAGGGCCAGCCGCCACCCGCTCCTGCTCGCCCGGCATGGCCACCGCCCTCAACAACACGCCGTTGGCCCAATCCGCCTTGTGGGTAGTGACGTTGACGCAGTGATGAATGCCGTAGCTCACATACACATAGAAACGCCCAGGCTCTCCAAAGAGGGTTTCGTTGCTGGGGGAGCGGCGGCGGTAGCCGTGGCAGGCGGGCTCCTCCTGGGAATACGCCTCCGTTTCCACAATCACGCCCCAGAGCAGCTCGCCATCTTCTTGGCGTTTCACCAGCAGGCAACCGATGAGCTCGGGGGCGACGACCTCAGCGGGGCGGGCGAAGAACAAACGGGGCAGCACCTGATCGAGCTGCCGCTGCAGCCGTGGATCACAGCGCGCCACAACAGAGCTCCACTTGGGGCCAACTCCAGCAGACTGGAATGAGCAGGGCAACCCACCCATGGACCACAGCACCGGTTTCACCCTCGCCACCGTGCTGATCGGAGGGAGCGGTCTGTTCGTGCTCGCCACCCTGTTCTTCGGGACCAAGGGCGGCTACTACGACACCGACAAGTACGACGGCAACGGCACCGCCCACTGAGGCCAGCTTCAGCCCTGGCTGGGGAGCTGCTCCGATTCCGGGCAGTCGCCGGTCACTTCAATGTCTTCCGGCAAGGCGTTGCGGCTGAAGTAAGCCAGGCGAGTGCTCACCGCACCGATCGAGTCGAGCCGCACGCATTCCTCCCAGCTGTGCAGCTCGTCGTCATCTTCGGCGTCGTAGCGCAGGGTAACGAGATCACCTTCCAGCTCCACCACCAGCGCCTCTTCAATCCAGCGCTGCTGGTCGCGCAGAAACACCCAGATCGGCCGTTGCTCGCACTGGAAGCGGTAGAGCTTGCGCTGAAGCATGGGGCACCGCCTAGGAACCACCTGGCTCAAATCCTAGGGATACTGAGCGAACTTGAGCCCCGCTGCCGTTGTGGTTGCCACCACTGTCGAGGAGATTCGCCTGCAGCTCCGCAGCTGGCCGGAAGTGGAGGCCTACCTGGAGGGCTGCAAGGGGGTGATCGTGCCGCTCGGCTCCACCGAGCAGCACGGCCCCACCGGCGCCATCGGCACCGATGCCCTCACCGCGGAGGCCGTGGCGCTGGAAGTGGGTCGCCGCACCGGTGTGCTGGTGACCCCCGCCCAGGCCTTCGGCATGGCAGAACACCACCTGGGCTTCGCCGGCACCATGAGTTTGCAACCCGCCACCCTTCTGGCGGTGATCCACGACCTGGTGCTCTCCCTGGCCCGGCACGGCTTCGAGCGCATCTATGTGATCAATGGCCACGGCGGCAACATCGCCACCACCAAAGCGGCCTTCGCCCAGGCTTACGGCACCGCAGCTAGCCGCGGCCTGGCCAATGCCGGATCCCTGCGCTGCAAGCTGGCCAACTGGTTCATGGCACCGGAGGCCATGGGCCTGGCCCGGGAGCTCTACGGGGAGCGCGAGGGCCACCACGCCACCCCCAGCGAAATCGCCATCACCCTGGCGCTGGAGCCCAGCCTGCAAAGCAAGCAGCGGCCCCTACCGGAGCCCGCGCCCGCAGGACCGATCCATAGCCCGGAAGACTTCCGCCGCCGCCACCCCGATGGCCGCATGGGATCGGATCCCTATCTCGCCAGCGCTGAGCACGGCGATCGCTTCCTTGATGTGGCGGCCACAGCCCTGGCGGCTGATTTGCAACGCTTCCTGGAGGAGCCCGCCAGCTAGGTTCTGCCGATGAGCAACATCAGCGCCGACGACGTTCGCAAGGTGGCCAAGCTGGCCCGCCTCGACCTGCCCGAGGACAAGATCGCCACGTACACCACTCAGCTCGAGCGGATCCTGGGCTACGTGGATCACCTCCAAGCCGTGGACACCGAGGGAGTACCCCCCACAACCCGTGCCGTGGAAGTGGTCAACGTGACCCGCGACGACGTGGTGGTGCCCACCGAAGTGCGCGATCAACTCCTCGAAGAAGCGCCTCAGCGCGAGGGTGATTTCTTCCGCGTGCCCAAAATTCTGGCCGACTGATCTCGTCACAGATCCGTCGGCCTAGCTGAATCAGCGCCGCGGAGAGACGGCGGTGCGATGCAGGAGAGCGACCACGTGGCGGCGCGCCTTGAAGCTGGGCAAGAGTCCTGCGATGGGACGCAACTTGCTGCGGCGCCGTTTGTGGCTGCGCACGCCAAGCACGATGTCGTAAATGAAGTTGGTGAAATCGCTCAGGCTTTCGAACAACCCCAAGCGCTGGGGAGAGCCCTTGGCATCAAGAATGGGCTTGGTGGCTTCGTAGGCCGGTTTGTATTCAAACCAAGGAATCGAAGGCCAGAGGTGATGAACTAAGTGATAGTTTTGGCCCATAATCAGCCAATTCATCAACCTGCCGGGGTAAATCCGGGCGTTGTGCCAGCGGTTGCGCGACAGAAATGGACGGTGGGGGAGGTAATCAAAAAACAGGCCAAGGGTCACGCCCACCATCAAGGCCGGCGCAAACCAGCAGTTGAAAATGAAATCAATGAAGCCATATTTCACTCCCGCCAACACAATCGCGAAGAACACTCCGCGGCCAAGGCCCCACTCGAGCAGCTCATAACGACGCCAGAGGCGACGCTGGAAAAAGAAATACTCGTGATAGAAAAAACGTGGAGCGATCAACCACAACGGGCCGAAGGTGCTCACGATGTGATCAGGATCGTTCTTGGGATCGTTCACATGAGCGTGGTGCTGCAGATGCACCCGCGTGAACACCGGGAAGCTGAACCCCAGCAGCAGTGCCGCTCCATGCCCCATGAAGGCATTCCAGAAGCGATTGGGATGGGCGGCGTTGTGGCAGGCGTCGTGGATCACCGTGCCTTCCAGGTGCAGGGCCAGGAACCCGGTGGCCAAGAGCACGGGCAGCGACCAACCCCAGACAAACCAGCCGGCAATGGTGATTCCGGCCAGTACATAACCACCCAGGAACAAGCCCACAGTGGGGTTCCAGGCAGCGGGCGGATCAAGAAATTCCCGAGGCACGGCACTCACCGATGCACGCATCTCCCGCGGGGTCTCCTTCATCTCCGGTGGCTGTACCAGAGCTTGCGTCATTCCCTGGTCTGCACCGGCGGTCATCGATGCACCACCTTAGGAAGTTGAGACCCTCGACCCGATGCCCACCGGGGGACTTGAACCCCCACAGCCGAAGCCACTGGAACCTAAACCCAGCGCGTCTACCAATTCCGCCAGGTGGGCATAGCGCGACTGTAGGGATAGGCGGAGAATGGGGTCAATCTCAATGGGCCCATGGTTGCCAGCCTCAGCGGAACCCTTGCTCTGGTGGTGGGCATGGCGGTCGTACTGCTGCCCTTGCTGGCGAGCGAGCTGTCGCGTCCGCGCGATGCAACCTGGGGCGCGGTGGTGCTGCTGCTCGGGCTCACCCTGGTCACCAGCGCTGATCGCCTCACCGGCTCACCGATGTTGGCGGTGCTGTGCGGCGGACTCCTGATCGGCCGCCTGGGCATCGAAGTACTGCAACTGCGCTGGCGCGCCCTCACACCGGAAGAACAGAAGCGGCTGCTCTCGATCGAACGCTGGCAGACCAGCCTCAATGAACTGGTGGTGACCCTGGCCCGTGGCATTGCCGCGGTGAGCGCTGCCACGGGCACGCTGCTGGCGGCGCTGAAGCGCGGCGGCGGCAGCAAAACAAGCTCCGGCAAGCGCTGGGTGCGCAGCGATGCGCCCGCAGCACCGATCACCTCAGCGGCAACCAGCGCAACGGCACCGCAAACAGCGCCGGAGCCGGCCCCGGTGGTGCACTCCTTCGCCGAGATCGATCAGCTGCTCCAAGTGGCCGGCAGCCAGGCGGGATAATCGGCGCTTGCTACCCCCGGCGCCGTGACCGCCAGCTCTGCGCCTGCGTCCTCAGCCCAGCCGTCCTACAAGGACACGCTCAACCTGCTGCAGACGCCCTTCTCGATGCGGGCGAACGCAAAGGTGCGCGAGCCGGAGATTCAGGCCTTCTGGGCGGAGCTGCAGCTTTATGAGCGCCTGAGTCAGCAGAACCCCGGCGAGAGCTTCACCCTGCACGACGGCCCCCCCTACGCCAACGGGGCCCTGCACGTGGGCCACGCCCTCAACAAGATCCTCAAGGACATCATCAATAAAACCGCTCTGCTGCAGGGCAAGCGGGCTCGCTTCATCCCGGGCTGGGACTGCCACGGTCTGCCGATCGAGCTGAAGGTGCTGCAAGGGCTGAGCAGCAGTGAGCGCGCCGAGCTCACGCCAGTGAGCCTGCGCAAAAAGGCCCATGCCTATGCGCTTGAGCAGGTGGAAGGTCAGAAGTCCGGCTTCCGGCGCTGGGGTATCTGGGCCGACTGGGATCAGCCCTACCTCACCCTTCAGAAGAGCTACGAGGCCGCCCAGATCGGCGTGTTCGGGGCGATGGTGCTGGCGGGGCACATCTACCGGGGTCTCAAGCCCGTGCACTGGAGCCCCAGCTCCCGCACCGCCCTGGCGGAAGCTGAACTCGAGTACCCCGACGGGCACACCTCCCCCAGCATCTATGTGGCCTTCCCGGCAGTGCAACTGCCCGAGGGCCTGGCCACGCAGCTGAGCGCTGCGGGATTGAACCCTGAGCTGGCGATCGGCGAGGGCGGCCTCGCCGTAGCGATCTGGACCACCACCCCCTGGACCCTGCCCGCCAACCTGGCGGTGTCGGTGAATGAGCGGCTCGACTACTCCATCTGCGCCGTAAGCCCCCGGGGCGAGAGCACTGCACCCGCCGCCAGCCATCTGGTGGTGGCAGCAGAGCTGCGCGAGAGCCTCGAAGCCAGCCTCGGCCTTGAACTCCAGCCCCTGCTCAGCGTGAAAGGCGCCGATCTCGAAGGGATCGTCTACCGCCATCCGCTGCTGGAGCGCACCAGCGCCGTGGTGATCGGCGGCGACTACATCACCACCGAAGCCGGTACTGGCCTGGTGCACACGGCGCCCGGCCACGGTGTGGACGACTTCAACACCGGCCGCAAATACAACCTGCCGGTGCTCTGCCCGGTGGATGAGGCCGGCAACCTCACCGCCGAAGCCGGCCCCTTCGCCGGCACCAACGTGCTCAAAGACGCCAATCCCACGATCATTGAGGCGTTGGAGGGCACTGGCCTCCTGCTCAAGCAGGAGCGATACGAACACCGCTACCCCTACGACTGGCGCACCAAGAAACCCACGATCTTCCGTGCCACCGAACAGTGGTTCGCCTCGGTGGAAGGTTTCCGCACGGCTGCCCTGGAGGCCATCGCCCAGGTGGAGTGGCTGCCGGCCAGCGGCCGCAACCGGATCGAAGCGATGGTGAGCGAGCGGGGCGACTGGTGCATCAGCCGCCAGCGCACCTGGGGCGTGCCGATCCCGGTTTTTTATCACCGCGAAACCGGTGAGGTGCTGCTGAATGAGGCCACCCTCAGTCACATCCAGGGCCTGATCGCCGAACACGGCGGCGACGTGTGGTGGGAACGCGATGAAGCCGGGCTGCTGCCGGCGGACTACGCCGGCGAGGCCGCGCAATGGCGCAAAGGCACCGACACGATGGACGTGTGGTTCGACTCCGGCTCCTCCTGGGCCGGCGTGCTGGGCGGACTGGCCGGCGCCAACGGTGCTGGTGGCGAGAGCCGTGCCCCCGAACTCCACTACCCCGCCGATCTCTATCTCGAAGGCAGCGACCAGCATCGGGGCTGGTTCCAAAGCAGCCTGCTCACATCGGTAGCCGTCAACGGCCATGCCCCCTACAAGCGGGTGCTCACCCACGGCTTCACCCTCGATGAGAAGGGCCGCAAGATGAGCAAATCCCTCGGCAACGTGGTGGATCCCGCGGTGCTGGTGGAGGGCGGAAAAAACGAAAAGCAGGAACCGGCCTACGGCGCTGATGTGCTGCGTCTCTGGGTGAGCTCCGTCGACTACTCCGCCGATGTACCGCTGGGCCCGGGGATCGTGAAGCAGCTGGCGGACGTCTACCGCAAGGTGCGCAACACCGCCCGCTACCTACTGGGCAACCTGCACGACTTCGATCCCGCTCGCGATGCCGTGCCCTATGCCGAGCTGCCGCTGCTCGATCAGTGGATGCTGCAGCGCACCGCCGCGCTGATCGACAGCGTGAGCGGAGACTTCGAGCGTTTCGAGTTCTACCGCTTCTTCCAGGCGCTGCAGAACTTCTGCGTAGTGGATCTCTCCAACGTCTACCTCGATATCGCCAAGGACCGCCTCTACGTGAGCGGTGCCCAGGAATTCCGCCGCCGCAGCTGTCAAACGGTGCTGGCCCTGGTGGTGGAGCGTCTGGCGGGGCTGATCGCGCCGGTGCTGTGCCACATGGCGGAAGACATCTGGCAGAACCTGCCCTACGCGGTGGCCGAGCGCTCGGTGTTTGAGCGGGGTTGGCCCACCGCACCCACTGAATGGCGACAGCCAGCCCTGGAGCAGCCGATGGATCGCATCCTGGAGCTGCGGGCCCTGGTGAACCGCCAACTCGAGAGCTGCCGCTCCGGCGGCCAGCTCGGCGCCTCCTTGGAAGCCCAAGTGCAACTGGAGCTGGGCGAAGGATCGGAGGCCACCGCCGCGGCCCTCGCCTGGCTGGAGAGTTCGGCGCACCCAGGCGTCGACAACCTGGCCGACTGGCTTCTGGTGTCAGCCCTCCAGCAGGGCGGCAGCGCACCGGCCGAAGTGCTGGCGGAAGCCAGCGAAGTCGGCATCACGGTGCGCATCGCCAAGGCGGACGGCGAGAAGTGCGAGCGCTGCTGGCACTACGAAACCGACATCGGCACCCACGCCAGCCACCCCACCCTCTGCGGCCGATGTGTGGCAGTGCTGAGCTGATCAGCCAACTGGGGCTGAGTCCGCACCCGGAAGGCGGCCACTACCGCGAGACCTACCGCGCCAGCGAACAGGTGAACACTGCGCGGGGCCCGCGGGCCGCCAGCACCGCCATCCTGTTTCTGCTCGCAGCCGGGGAGCGCTCCTGCTGGCACCGGATCCGCTCCGATGAGGCCTGGCACTTCCACAGTGGCGGGGGCCTGCTGATCCATCAGCTCAGTCCCAGCGGTGCGGTTCAAACCACCCGATTGGGCATGGCGATCACGGCCGGCGAGCGTCCACAGCATGTAGTGCCTGCTGGCGATTGGTTTGCCGCCGAGCCGGCTGCCGGCTGTTCGTGGAGCCTGGTGAGCTGCACGGTGGCCCCAGGGTTTGACTTCGCCGATTTCGAGCTGGCACAGGCTGATCAACTGCTCGAGCACGACAAAGGGCTGAGCCAGGTCTGTGGGGATTGGCGCCGCCTCTGCGCAGCCGCCTAGAGCAGGCTCAAGCCCAGGCAGCCGGATCCAGCAGCTGCTCTGGCGCCATCGGACCAGCGAGGCGCTGCTCAGCCGCTGGGTTGAATGGGCCCTGGAGCAGCTCGGCCGCTTGAATGCGCGCTTCAGCGGGCAGGGCCGGCTGATCGGGATCGAAGGCGGTGGGGTGGCTGACGCTGCTCGAGAAGCCGCGAAAGATCAGCAGCTCAAAGGGCTCCAAGCCGCCGTCGCCCGGCAATTCACCCGTGAGACGCACCACCCGATCGGGACGGCTACGGCTCAGCTCCTCGATGCGGCTCAGCAGGGTGGCAACGTCGCTCGACATGACTGGGCCGCTCAGAAGCCACCAGCCACGCGGCCCTGCTTGGGCAGCCGCACCAGGAACCACTGCAGCAGGCCCACGCCGTAGCCCACCAAGGCCACGTAACCCACAAACGCAGCGATCACTCCAGTCCAGCTCCCGCCAAACACGAACCTGAAAACGCTGGCGGCACCGCCATGGAGATCGTCGGGCGCTTCCAGCCAGACCCGGCAGATGGGACGGGTGACCCCGCCACGGACGCAGTCGAGGGCAAGAGCACTGAGCAGCGCGCCCAGCACGCCATACACGCTGAGACCCCAGCGCCAGGCGCGAATCGCAAAGGGAAGCGGCCGCCAGGGGGGGAGGTCGTCGAGCTCCTCGTTGAGATCCACCCAGAACCACACGCTCACCACCACCAGCAACTGCGCCAGGAACGCCAGCAGATAACCGAGGGGCTTGTTGTCGGTGAGCAGCAGCACCGTGATCAACAGCAGGCTGGCCACCTTCCAATAGATGCCCATCAACCGCACCAGAGCCTGCTCCTGCTTCCAGGCAGCCCAGAGCAGCAACACCAGCGGCAACCCCACGGCAAACACCGCAGCGAGGCGGTAGTCGAGCCAGACGAGAGTGCGGTAGAGCAGCAGGTCTGGCACGCAGAGGGGGTCGGCAAGCCGTCATTATCCCGGCCCTGACGCTGCAACCAGCAGCAGTAGGGTCCAGCAATGGCTCGGATGTTTCGCCTCCCCCATTCGCTGCAGTCGAAGATTGGTCCTCTGCTGCGGCGCCGAAGCCCACAGCAGGCGCGCTGCGTCACGGCCCTGAGCAACCAGCCCGCCCTGGAGGCGGCCGTTGCCGATCTGAGTCGTCAGCTGCGGGTCGGTGGCCAGGGAGGCCCGGCGGATCTCGCCCTGGTGTTCTGCTCCACCGCCTACGCCACCGACTTGCAGCGCCTGCTGCCCCTGCTGCGGGAGGCCATACCCAGCCGCCACTGGATTGGCTGCGCCGGCGGCGGGGTAGTGGGCACCGATCCGCAAGGCCAGCCCCATGAGCTGGAGCATCAGCCGGGCATCAGCGTCAGCCTGTTCAACCTGCCGGGCAGCCAGCTGCAACTGTTCCAGCTCGAAGCCGGTGGGTTGCCTGATCTGGATGGCTCCAGCCAGCAGTGGGTCGACTGGGTGGGTGCCCAGCCGGAGGGTGCGCACTCGATGCTGCTGTTCATCGACCCGGGCTGCCCGGCGATCAACGATCTGATCAGCGGCCTCGATTACGCCTACCCGCAGGCCGCCAAGGTGGGTGGCATCGCCGGCCAGCACAACGCCAGCCACGGTTCGCTGCTGCTTGACGACCAGGTGGTGGATGGAGCCGTGGGCTGCCTGATCAGCGGCGCCTGGCGCATCGAACCAGTGGTGGCCCAGGGCTGCCGGCCGATCGGCCCGGTGTTTGAGGTGGAGCAGGCCGAGCGCAACGTGGTGCAACGGCTCAGCGATGGCCACAACCAGGGCACACCGGTGGCCTGCCTGCAATCCATCCTTGAAGAGCTCAATCCCCAGGAGCGGGAGCTGGTGCGTCACTCCCTGTTCCTCGGGGTGGCCAAAAGCAGCTTTCAGCTGAGCAGCAGCGATACCCCCGACGACTCCGCCTTTCTGGTGCGCAACCTGATCGGCGTTGATCCCCGCACCGGTTCGGTGGCCGTGGGTGAACGGCTGCGCGTGGGCCAGCGGGTGCAATTCCAGCTGCGCGATGCCAATGCCTCCCGCCAGGAGCAACGACAACTCCTGAGCCGGCAGCGTCGCCGCCAACCCGAACCCCTGGCCGCACTGCTGTTCGCGTGTCTTGGACGGGGAGAAGGGCTCTACGGCCAACCCGATGGCGATGTGAACGCCTGCCGCGAGCAATTTGAAACGGTGCCCGTGGCGGGTGCGTTCTGCAACGGTGAAATCGGTCCGGTGGCCGGCGCCACCCACCTGCATGGCTACACCGCCAGCTGGGGGTTCCTGGTGCCCAATACCCCGCCTGCCGACAGCCAGCCCGAAGCCACAGCCTCCTGAGCCGCATGGTGCGCCAGCACGTCAATCCCCTCAGCCGTTTCTTCCAACTGCCTCTGGAGCTGCCGCCACCGGCCGCTCTCTTCGCCGATCCATCCCTGCCGATCCACCTGGATATCGGGTGCGCTCGGGGCCGGTTTCTGTTGGCACTAGCCCAACAGCAGGCGGGCGTGAACCATCTGGGGGTGGAGATCCGCCGGGCTCTGGTGCATGCCGCGGAAGCCGACCGGCAAGCCCTCGATCTGAACAACCTCCACTACCTGTTCTGCAACGCCAACGTGAGCCTCGAGGCCTGGTTGGCAGCCTTACCAGCGGGGCAGCTGGATCTGGTGTCGATCCAGTTCCCCGATCCCTGGTTCAAAAAGAAACACCACAAGCGGCGTGTGCTGCAGCCGGCGCTGGTGCTGGCCATCGCGGCGGCCCTAGCCCCGGGCAAACGCCTTTTCCTGCAGAGCGATGTGCTGGCGGTAATCGAACCGATGGTGGCGCTCACGGAAGCCTGCGGCTGCTTCCAGCGGCCCAGCACCGATGCCAAGCCCTGGCGCAGCAGCAATCCCTTGCCCGTGCCCACTGAACGGGAAACGTACGTGCTCGATCAGGGATTGCCCGTTTACCGGGTGCTCTACGAGCGCAATCACGCGCCACTGCCGCAGCGAGAGGCGCTCGAGCAATGGCTGGAAGCCGCAGAGAATCAGGCCGATAATCCGCTCGACCCCGCAGCCCCCACGGCATGAGCCTGGCCCCAGTGCCGTCCACCCCCTGGCTGCTGCGCTGGCAGGGATGGCTGAACGGAGCCTCCGCAGGGCCCCTCGGCTCACGCTTGCCGCTGGTGGCCGGCGTGGTGCTCTGCGCCCTGATGGCGGGCCTGCCCCTGGTGACCCGAGGCGGACTGAGCCTGTTGATCCTGGCCGCGGGATTGCTCTGGCTGATGTGGGCGCTGTGCACGCCGGCCGGTCGAATCGGCGGCATCAGCGGCTGGCTGCTGCTGATGCTCGGCCTTGCGGTGCTGACCACGGGCTTCTCGCCGGTGCCGGTAGCCGCCTTCAAAGGACTGCTCAAGCTGGTGAGCTACCTGGGCGTGTACGCCCTGATGCGCCAGCTGCTGGCCGCTGCACCCCAATGGTGGGATCGGATCGTGGCGGCACTGCTGGCTGGAGAGCTGGTGAGTGCCGTGATCGCCATCCGCCAGCTCTATGGAGACACCAGCGAACTGGCGCGCTGGGCCGATCCCAACTCCGTGGCCGATGGCACGATCCGCGTCTACGGCCCGCTTGAGAACCCCAACCTGCTGGCGGGCTATCTGATTCCGATCCTGCCGATCGCCCTGGTGGCGCTGCTGCGCTGGCGCACCTGGCCGCAACGCCTGTTCGCAGCTGCCGGCTTGCTGCTGGGCTCCATCGCCCTGTTCCTGAGCTACAGCCGCGGAGGCTGGCTCGGGATGCTCGCTGCCCTGGGGGCAGTGGTGCTGCTGCTGGTGCTACGGCAAACCCGCCATTGGCCCACCCTCTGGCGCCGCCTGTTTCCGCTGCTGCTGGTGGCCGGGGCCGTTGCGGTGCTGGTGGTGGCGGTGACCCAAATCGAACCGCTGCGCATCCGCGTGATGAGCCTGCTGGCAGGCCGGCAGGACAGCTCCAACAACTTCCGCATCAACGTGTGGCTGGCAGCGATCGAGATGATTCAGGACCGGCCCTGGCTGGGGATCGGCCCCGGCAACAGCGCCTTCAACCTGATCTATCCGCTGTATCAGCAGCCCAAGTTCAACGCCCTCAGCGCCTACTCGGTGCCGCTGGAGCTGCTGGTGGAAGGGGGCATCCCCAACCTGATCGCGGGGCTTGGGCTGCTCGCCGCTGCGATTCGGGCCGGCTGGGCTCAGCTGAAGGGCGAATCCGCCTGGGCCCTGCCGGCTCTGGCGGCGCTGGCTGCGATCGCCGGCCTGTGCATGCAGGGCATCACCGACACGATCTTTTTCCGTCCGGAAGTGCAGCTGAGCGGATGGTTCTGCCTGGCCACCTTGAGCGTGAGCCGGCCAGGCGCTGGCAACAGCCATGCCTGAAACGGCCAGCCCGTTGATCGCCGGGTTTGACGCCGGCCAGACCCACACCACCTGCCGGCTGGGGAGCTTGCTGGCTGATGGCAGCTGGGTTGCCCAAGGCGAGGGCCAAGGCAGCGGGGTCTCCCATCTGGCGGCCGATGGGGGCAGCGCTCGCTTTGTGGCGGCGCTGCAGAGCAGCTTGAAGACGGCACTGAGCGCTGCTGGCCTGAGCGCCGACACGCGCCTTGCAGCAGCCGCCATCGGCGCCAGCGGCATCGAGGCCGCCAGCCCCGTGCAAGAGCAGGGCACAGCTCTTGCCGCCGATTGCCTGGGCCTGGCGACCACTGAGGTGGTGGTGGTTGGTGATGAACGCACCGCCCTAGCCGGAGCCTTCGGCGGCAAGGCCGGCATCCTCGTGATCAGCGGCACCGGTTGCATCGCCATTGGCAGCAACGTGCAAGGCACAACCCACCGCTGCGGCGGCTGGGGCTGGCTGCTGGATGGAGCCGGCTCGGCGATGGATATCGGCCGTGATGGCCTGGCCCTGAGCGTGCAGATGGCCGACGGTCGGCTCGCGGAGACAGCTCTACGGGAGCAGCTCTGGCAGGCTCTCGGAGCCAGCAACGCCCAGGACGTGAAAGCGGCGGTGGTTGCTCCCGACTTCGGGGCGGCTGGGTTTGCCCGACTGGCGCCGGTGGTGGATCAGCAGGCTCTCCTTGGCGATGCTCAGGCCCAGAGCGTGATCCAACGCTCGGCGGAGGCTCTGGCCGCGATGGTGCACACCATCGCGGCGCAGTTGGACCTGCAGGAACCGGCAGTGTGCGGGGTAGGTGGGGCGCTCGCTCACCTCCGCAGCTTGCAAAGGGCGTTCAGCGCAGCCCTGGAGCAGCGCGTGCCCGGGACACAGCAGAAGTCACCTGCCGGCGATGCCTGCGCAGGGGCTCTGAACCTGGCGGCTCAGGCAGCGTTGAGGTGTTGATCGGCGAGCTGGGCGAGGTGCTGGCTCCAGTGGTCCACATCGCCCTGCTCCGCCGCCTCCACCATCACGCGCAAGAGCGGCTCGGTGCCACTGGCCCGCACCAGCACGCGGCCGCAGCCATCCATGGCCGTTTCAGCGGCCTGAACCGCCTCGCGCAAAGGATCACAAGCTTCCCAACCGGTGCGGCGGCCTTTGTCGGGCACCGTCACGTTCACCAGCTTTTGGGGGTAGGGCTTGAAGCTGGTGTCCATCCAGTCGGCCAGTGAACCGCCGCGCGCCTGGATCAAGGTGGCCACCTGCAGGGCCGTGAGCAGGCCATCGCCGCTCATGCCGTGGCGCGCCGAGAGGATGTGGCCCGACTGCTCACCGCCGAGGGCCGCTCCCAGCTCCTCCATGGCGGCATGCACGTATTGATCGCCCACGGCCGTGCGCTCCAGCACGCCGCCGCCGGCCTGCCAAGCCCGTTCAAAGCCGAGATTGCTCATCACGGTGGCCACGATGCGGTTCTCGGGCAGAGCGCCCTCCGCCATCAGGGCCTGGCCCCAGAGGTAAAGGATCTGATCGCCATCCACCACCCGACCGCGGCCATCAACAGCGAGCATGCGATCGGCATCGCCATCGAAGGCGAAGCCCATCGCCGCGCTCTGCTCCAGCACGGCCGCCCGCAAGGGCTCGAGATGGGTGCTGCCGCAACCCTGATTGATGCGGCTGCCATCGGGCGCGCCATGCAGAACGGTGAGCTCTGCGCCGAGGGCCCGGAATATGGCTTCACCACAGCTGCTGGCGGAACCCCAGCAGAGATCCAGCACGATGCGGCAGCCATCGAGGCGTGCTCCCGCCACGCTCTCCAGCAGACGCTGCTGGTAATCCTCCAGAAGATCCGGGCGCTGCTGCAGCCGGCCGGTGGGGTTGAACCCGCTCTGGCCCTCAGCGATTCCATGCAGCCCGGCTTCGATCGCCGCCTGCTGCTCCTTGCCCAGCTTGGAGCCGCAGGCGCCAAACACCTTGATGCCGTTGTCGTGGGGAGGGTTGTGACTGGCGCTCACCATCAAGCCGCCACTACCGCCGAGCTGCCGAATCGCCCCGGGCACCGCCGGTGTGGGGCAGAGGCCCAGATCCAGCACCTCGCAGCCCGCGGCCGTGAGCCCCGCAGCCAGGGCCGCCACCAACATCGGCCCGCTGCTGCGCGAATCGCTGCCCAGCAGGATCGGCCCACCCGCCGGCAACACCCGCCCGCACCAGTAACCGAGCTGCAAGGCCAGGGCTGGAGTGATCTGGCTACCCACCCGACCGCGGATGCCATCGGTACCAAAAGCAGCCGTGCCCTGGGGCAGGGGAGCGCCGAGCGGAAAGTCAGCCAGGGACAAGGCAGCCGGCTCGGCCATCACAACAACGCACCTGAGTCGGGCTGCAGGCTAGGTGGAGGGCCGAAACAGCCCTAGCCCTCAGCGCCAGCGGCGCGGCCACCAGGCCCAGAGCACCAGCTCAACCACGGCCCACAGCAGCACAGCGCCCACCAACCAGCCCGGCAGCAAACGCAGTGGCCAGAGGGGGCGCAGCAGGATCAACACACCGGCCAAGGCCCACACCTGCAGCAGGCGCCGCCGCTGACGCCAGCCGGGCAGGAGCGTGAGGCTCGGCGGAAGCGCGGGGAGTTGCAGCCGGCCCATGGCCTGGGGATGCGATCTCCCCAAGAATGCCAACACCTGTCCAAGCCTGTTGCCACCGCTGCGCCCCTCCGCCGCCCTGCTGATCGGCGCCACCTGCCTGGGCAGCGGCATCGCCCTAGCCATCGCTCGCCAGGCGCTGCTGCAGCTGGCCCCACCCCTGAACCCCTCCAGCTCCACCGCCAGCCTCGAGGCCGCCCGCTACCGCGGCGTGGATCCCCAACGCCGCCGCGATGCGGCACTGCTGCTGAGCGCGCGCTCGGAGCGCAGTGCTGGGGCACGGCAACGCTTGTTGCAGGGCCAGGGATGGGGGCACTCCCCGCTGGCTGCTGCTGTGCTCAAGCAAGCCGCCAAGGCCGCTGCCGAACAGGGCAAGCCTCAGCAGGCCCAGGCCCTGTGGAACGATCTCCTGCGCCGCTTTCCCAAGGAAGCCGCCAGCGCCGATGCCCTCTACGCGCTCGGCCAACGGCAACAGCTCCTGCAACGCTTCCCAGCCCATCCAGCAGCACTGGCCGCCGCTGTGGAAGCGGGCGACAGCCTGCACCTAGCCCGCTGGGGTGCACGCTGGCCAGGCGCCGAAGCACTCCTGCTGGCTCAATGCCAGCGCCCCTCGGCCACACGCACCCCAGCACAACGGCAACAGCTGGCGAGCGGCCTGCTGCAACTCGGGCATCTGGAGGCAGCGGAGCGCTGTTTGGGCAGCCAGCCCCTGCCAGCGGAGCTGGCGCTGGCGCTCAGCCGCGGCCTGCTCCGCGGCGATGCCTCCCAACAACAGCGGGGCCAGCAGCTGCTGCTCAACCTGGCCAAAGCTCAGCCCAACAGCGCGATCGGCCGTGAAGCAGCAGCCCTGCTGGCGGAGGAACCCGGCCAGCCGGCGCTGCAGCTTCTGGCGCAACTACCGGAATCACTCAAAAACAGTGCCCCGGTCCAGGCGCGTTTGGCCTTGGAGCGCCGCCTTCCCTGGCAGGCGGTGCTGCAACGCTGGCCGCAGGAGCCTTCGAGCTGGGAGCTGCAGTGGCAGCTGGCGCGCCAGGCCTTGCTGAAACGGGATTGGCCTCAGGCCAGCGCCATCCTGGGCGCCATCAACAGCGAAAAACTGCCCGCTGCCTTGGCAGCCCGGCAACTGTTCTGGCAGGGCTACAGCGCTCAGCAACAGGGGCAGCCATCGGCCGCCCTGCGGTTCTGGCAGAACCTGCTGGGCGTTCAGCCGGTGGGGTACTACAGCTGGCGGGCGCTGGTGCGGCTAGGCCGCGAGCTGCCGGCGCCGAGCCAACGCCCCAAGGATCAGGCGGCGGAACTGCCCTGGCAGCCCCTGGCCAGTGGCAACGCAGGGCTCGATGAGCTCTGGCGCACCGGCCAAGCGCTCGAAGCCTGGGAAAGCTGGCGCCACCAACGGGGCAGCGCTACGCCGCAGAGCCCTGATCAACTGCTGCTGGAAGGACGTTTACGCACCGGCATCGGTGACGACTGGACAGGCCTTGGCCAGCTGGAATTCGCCAACCTGCGCCTGCCCCAGGCGGACTGCCGCATCCAATGGCAACGGGAACTGCAGCAACACCCGCGGCGCTTCCAGCAGGAACTGGGGCGAGCGGCGCAGCAGGAAGGGGTGGATCTCGAGCTGCTCTGGGGTGTAGCCCGGCAGGAATCGCGCTTCAGTCCCGGAGTGGCTTCCCCGGTGGGAGCGATCGGCCTGCTGCAGCTGATGCCAGACACAGCGGCCGAGTTAGCCGGGCGCCAGGCCAGCAGCGAAGAGCTGCAAAACCCTGGCCTCAATGCCCAGCTGGGTGCCCGCTACCTCAAGCAACTGCTGCAGCGCTGGGGCAACCAACCCTTCCTCAGCGTGGCCAGCTACAACGCCGGCCCGGGCGCGGTGGCGAGCTGGCTCACTGGAACGCTGCCAGACCCCCAACGGGAGCCTGAACTCTGGACCGAGGCCATTCCTTATCCCGAAACACGCCTCTATGTGAAAAAGGTGCTGGGCAATCGCTGGAGCTATCAACTACTGGAGGCTGATCCTGAGCAGCTCTGCCCACGGGGTTAGCCGATCACGCCACCCAAGCGCTCGTGGGCGAGGTAGCCGAGGCCGATCCCCGCCAGCACCCAGCTGCTCAGCCCCACAGCGGCCATCAGCGGGGCTGGCGCAATCCGCAAGCGGCTGAGGTCGAGCCGGGCGAGGAGCACGGCTGAAGCCAGCACCAGCACCTCCGCCAGCACCGCCAGGTGCAGCAGATACAAACCACCGGTGATCACGATCAGCAGGGTCACCACAAGGGTGAGCGCCTTGCTGGCGGCCATCAGTTGCGAGAGCTCCCTCAGCAACAGATCCGGCATGGCGCAGAACACCACCACCACCAGGGCCTGCAGACATTGCAGGGGCCAGAACAACGACCCAGCGAGTTCGAGCTGCAAGGGGGTTTCAGCGCGACTGAGCAGCAGCGGAGCCACTTCGGCCCAGTGCAGCCCCATGTAGCCGCTCACCAGGAGCAGCACCAACAACATCGGCGCCCTCAGGGGCAGCAACAGCACTCCAAACACAGCTCTCACGGGGATGGCTCCAGCACCAGGGCGATGGCCTCAAACGGGCAGGTGGGAATGCATTGTTCGCACACCAGGCAGCGTTGCGCGTCGAACTGCAGCTGCCAAGAGGGTGCCGAACTGCGCAGGGCGCCGCTGGGGCAGACGCTGGTGCAAATCCCGCAATCCACGCAGCGCTCGCGATCCACCCGAATCTGCCCCGAGGCGCGGTTGATCCCCAGGCCCTGGCTCTCAAGCCACTGCTCAGCGGCAGCGAGGTCGTCGATGTCGCCGGAGAGCTCCACCACCATGGTGCCGCTCTGGTTGGGAGCGATCTGGGCGCGGAGGATCTTGGCGGCGATATCGAACTCCACCGCCAGCCGATAGGCGATCGGCTGATGCACCGCCTCACGTGGGAAGTGGAGGGTGATGCGGCGTTTCACGCTGGCTGGCCCACCGGGTCACAGCGTAACGAGCGCGCCAAAGCTGGCAGATTGTGCAGCGATCGTTCTGGCTTTCAGCGTGAGCGCCCCCTCCCCCGACCCGAGCGACGCCGTGAGCTCAGCGGCGCAACCGCTGCTGGGCCGTCGGGCTCGCCTGCTGCTCGCAGCGCTCAGCGCGGTGCTGGCGCTGGCGCTGTTTGCCCTGCGCGGCGGGCTGCAACCGGCTGCACCGCTCGAGAAGCTGGCCCGGCAATCGCTGGATCTCTCTGTGGCGCTCGGCGATGGGCGCCCCACCCTGGTGGAGTTCTACGCCGACTGGTGCGAGGCCTGCCAGGCCATGGCTCCAGCGATGGAGACGATCGAGCAGCAACAGCACGGCAAGCTCGATGTGGTGCTGCTGAATGTGGACAACCCGCGCTGGCAGCCGGAGATCGAGCGCTACGAGGTGAACGGCATTCCGCAACTCGAATTGTTCAACGCCTCTGGGCAAGCGATTGGCCGAGCGCTCGGGGCCCGCAGCCGTCCGGAGCTGGAAGCTCTCACCACAGCCTTGATCGCCGAAACACCGCTGCCGCAGCTGGCAGGGATGGCCAGCCAAAGCAGCCTGCAACCCACCCTTGCTGCTGCAGCGATGGCGGGCCCGCGCAGCCACAGCTAACGACTGCAACGCCAAACCCCTCTACCCTGCAGCCACTCGCCATCCGGCCGGCGCCGGTGCCTTCACCCCATGAACCGCTTCCGGGTTGAGCTGATCGCCGCCACCCCCAACCCTCAGCAGTGCATCTACGCCGCGATGCACCAGGACTACAGCGAGGGGTTCGTGGCCGCCGATCGCGCCGAATGGCCCGATGAGGCCAAGGCCGGTGAAATTTGCGTAAAGCGCCTGCTCGCCGGAGAGCGCGGCCACTACGGACCGCTCGAGCACGCTCAGATCGTGCTCAACGTGGGCTGGTTCCCCCACTCGGTGATGCAGCAGGCCCGCACCCACCGGGTGGGGGTGAGCTTCGATGTGCAGTCCATGCGTTACACGGGCGATCGCATCTGCCGAGCCGCCAACGGCGAACTCGAGCTGGAAGAGGTGTTCTATCTGCGCCCCGAAGGCAACTACAGCGATCGCCAAGGCAAGAAATACGCCTACACAGCCGAGGAGCGCGCCAAGGACCTGGAGCTGTGCCGTCTGGCAGCCGAGCGCTACCGCGACATGCTCGCCGCCGGCTTCGCTGAGGAGCATGCCCGCGGCATCCTCCCCTTCGACTACCGGCAGCACTTCGTGGTGAGCTTCTCACTGCGCGCGTTTCTCCACTTCATGGACCTGCGCGCCAAGCTCGATGCCCAGGAGGAGATCCGGGTGCTGTGCGATCTGATGTGGCCGCACATGCAGGCCTGGGCCCCTGAAATCGCCGCCTGGTACGAGAAGAGCCGACTGCACAAGGCACGCTTGGCGCCCTAACGCAGAGCTTTACACCTTGGCCAGCGTGACCCGCTCGGGTTGGTTCTGGTACTTGCCGGCGCGGTCTTGGTAGGTGGTTTCGCAGGGATCGCCTTCAAAGAACAGCAACTGACAAATGCCTTCGTTGGCGTAGATGCGGCAATCGGCTCCTGAAGAGTTGCTGAACTCCAAGGTGAGGTGCCCTTCCCAGCTGGCTTCGGCCGGCGTGGTGTTCACGATGATTCCAAGGCGCGCGTAAGTGCTCTTGCCCAGGCAGATCACCGTGATGTTCGAGGGCACCCGCATCTTCTCCAGTGCCACACCCAGGCCATAGGAATGGGCCGGCAGGATGAAGTAGTCGCCGTCGTCGTCGTGGTGGAGCGGCGCTTGCTCGAGGTTGGCGGGATTGAACCGTTTCGGGTTCATCACCGTGCCGGGCACATGCTTGAAGATCAGGAATTCCTGGGATGAGAGGCGCAGGTCGTAGCCATAGGAAGAGCAGCCGAAACTGAGCACCGGCTGGGCGCCGTTCTCGGGATCGAGGTGGCGCACCAGCTGAGGCTGAAACGGCTCGAGCATGCCCTGGACGGCCTGCTCGTTGATCCAACGGTCGTTCTTGAGCATCAGAAACCTCGGCGCAGCTGGGTGACCTGATCCGCCATGGCCAGCAGAGCGCCGGGCATGGCAGGCCCCGTCAGGATCACATCCAGATGGCTGGGGCGCTGATCAAGGGCAGCGACCACCTCTTCTTCCTCGAGATAGCCGAGCTCCACCGCCAGACCCAGCTCATCGAGCACCAGCTGATCCAGTTGGCCCGCCAGCATCTGCTCGCGCGTGAAGGCCCAGATCTCTCTCACCGCATCGCGATCGGCGCTGCCGGCCTCGTCATCAGAGGCAGGCTCCCCCAGGCAACCGGCCACGGCCGGACGCAGCCACTGCAATCGCCCGCACAGCCAAACACTGCGCTCAAGGCCCTGATCCACCCCTCCCTTGAGAAACTGGCTGATCAACACACGGCTGCCCAAGCCGGCGCTACGCAGCGCCTGGCTGAACACACCGCTGAAGCTGCCGCGGAAGGGTGCCGTGTGCACCTGGAGCAGACCTTCCTGCTGAGCCACCAATCGCAGACTGCGCACAGCAGGCGCCGCTGGGGCATTGAAGGCCCGTGACGCAGCGGAGCGATGACCGGGGCGGAAAGGACCGCTGGCGCCGCCGCCGGGAAGGGCTGCAATGCTCGCCGTCATCTCCGCTGGCCGCCACGTTGGATCCTGAATGTAGCGGCGTCGGACCGCCGAGCAAGCATTCACCACTACCTGTAGTGGAAAACACCCGTACCATCGAGCCACCGCACGCCGAGGCCACCGTCATGTCCGCCGCCCTGATCCGCCGTGACGGGCGCACCGCCAGTGAGCTGCGCCCCACCCGCTTCAGCTGGGATCCGATGGGCTTTGCCCTGAGCTCCGTGACGGTGCACACCGGCCGCACCTCCGTGATCTGCAGTGTCTGCCTGGAAGAGAGCGTGCCGAAGTGGCGCCAGGGATCGGGCAAGGGCTGGTTGAGCGCCGATTACCGGCTGCTGCCGGCCAGCACCCCGAGCCGCCAGCCCAGGGAGCTGATGAAGCTCTCGGGGCGCACCCAGGAGATCCAACGCCTGATCGCCCGCAGCCTCCGGGCCTGCCTGGATCTGGAAGCACTGGGCGAGCGCAGCCTGCACATCGACTGCGATGTGCTGCAAGCCGATGCCGGCACGCGCACCGCCTCCATCACCGGCGCCTGGGCGGCCCTGGCAGTGGGACTGCGGCGACTGGAGCAGCGCGGCACGCTGAACAGATCACCACTGCTGGAGCAGGTGGCGGCCGTGTCGGTGGGGCTAGTGGATGGAGCAGCGCTGCTGGATCTCGACTACAGCGAAGACAGCCGCGCCGAGGTGGACCTCAATGTGGTGATGAACAGCCAGGCGCAACTGCTGGAGGTGCAGGGCACCGCGGAGGGGGCACCGTTTTCACGCCAACAGCTCAACGGGCTGCTGGATCTGGCCGAGGCAGGCCTGGTTCAGCTTCGGCAGAGTCAGCAGCTGGCCGTTGAGCAAGCCCCGAATTAGTGTCAACCACTACAAGAGCCCGCAGGGGTGATCCGTAGGGTCCGGCTCACCTTGCCCCGCCGTCATGGTCGGTGCCAAACCAGGCTTCAGCCGCTATTCCAGTAGCCCCACCACCGGCGCCGCAGGGCTCACCCCGGTGGCGGGAGCGCCCGCCATGGCCAACGCCACCCTGTTGGACGTGATCCGCGGCCTCAGTGGCAGCACCACCGAAACGGTGGAACGCGGCAAAACGATCTTTTTCCCCGGCGATCCAGCCGAGAAGGTGTACCTGCTGCGCCGCGGCGCCGTGCGCCTCACGCGGGTGTACGAATCGGGCGAGGAGATCACCGTGGCCCTGCTTAGGGAAAACAGCCTGTTCGGCGTGTTGTCGCTACTCACCGGCCAGCGATCCGATCGCTTCTATCACGCAGTGGCGTTCACCCGGGTGGAGATGGTCACCGCCCCGGCCACCTCGGTGCGCAAGGCGATCGAACTCGACGCCAGCGTGGGCTTGCTGATGCTGCAGGGCCTCTCCTCGCGGATCCTGCAGACCGAGACGATGATCGAAACCCTCACCCACCGCGACATGTCGTCGCGCTTGGTGAGCTTCCTGCTCGTGCTCTGCCGCGATTTCGGTGTGCCCACCAGCGAGGGGATCACCATCGACCTGCGCCTCTCCCACCAGGCCATCGCCGAGGCGATCGGCTCCACCCGGGTCACGATCACGCGCCTGCTGGGGGATCTACGCAATGCGGGGCTGGTGCAGATCGACCGCAAAAAGATCACGGTGTTTGATCCGCTGGCCCTGGCGAAGCGGTTTAGCTGAGCGCTTCCCGTCGATACTGAGCGTCGTCGCTCAAGGTTGTGTCCGGCTGGCTGCTGATCCTGGCGTTGCTGTTGCTGGGGGGAGTGCTCTCCACCCTGGGCGACAGGCTTGGATCCAAGGTGGGCAAAGCGCGCCTGAGCCTGCTGGGCATGCGCCCGCGCCGCACCGCCGTAGTGATCACGGTGCTCACCGGCAGCCTGATCAGCGCGATCTCCCTGGGGCTGATGCTGCTGGTGAGCGATCGATTGCGTACCGGCCTGTTCGAACTGGACCAGCTGGAGCGGCGCCTGCGCGATGGCAGAGAAGCGCTCGTGCGCAGCCGAGGCGAACTGGTCACTGCTGAGCGAGGGCGCGAACAGGCTCGGCGGCAACTGGCCACGGTGGAAGCGCAGGCAACGGCGCTGCGCAAGGAGCTAGCGCCGCTTCAACAGCAGCGCCGCCAGCTCGAACAGGAGCGCGATCAACTCAGCCGCGAGATCGGGGCAAAAGATGCCGACATCCGCCGGAACCGCGATGAACTGGCCAAGCTCAACGCGCGGATCAGTGCCGGCGCCAAAGAACTGGAGCAACTGGAAACCAACCTGATCGCCCTGCGCCGCGGCGACGTGGTGATCAGCAGTGGCCAGCCCTTGGAGATCGCCAAGGTGCGCATCGAGCGCCCCGACCAGGCCAAGGCTGTGATCGAGGCGCTGCTGCGCCAGACCAACACCAACGTGTATCAGCGGGTGCTGCCCGGACAAACCCCCAACCGCCAGATCCTGCTGGTACCCCGCAGCGACATCACCAAACTCGAAGGCATCCTCAGCAAACCGGGCGACTGGGTGGTGAGCCTGCTCTCCGCCGCCAACGTGCTCAAGGGTGAACGGCAGGTGGTGGCCTTCCCCGATGTGCGCCGCAACAAGCTCGTGGTGAAGGCCGGAGAGCAGCTGGCTTCCACCGTGCTCGAAGGTGATGAACGCAGCATCGAGCAGGTACGCAGCCGCCTCAACCTGCTGCTGGCCTCGGCTTACAACACGGTGCAGCGGCAGGGCAGTCTGGCCAGCGGCCTGCAATTCGATGCGGGCAGGATCAACCAACTGAGTGCTGATCTGAGCAACCGCCCTGCCGGACAGGCGGTGCAACTGCAAGCGATCTCCCGCCAGAGCAGCGACCTGGCCGATCCTGTGGTGGTGGAGATCCGGGCGGTGAGCCGTTGAGGCACCTGGCGGGCATCGATCCGGGCCGCAGCAAATGCGGGTTGGTTGTAGCCGACAGCCACAAGCTGTTGGTGCTTGAAGCGGGCGTGCTGCCGCCGCAGCGCTGCCGTGAGCAGCTGCTCGAGTGGATCAGCGCCGAGCGCTGCGATGGCGTGGTGCTCGGCAATGGCACCGGCAGCAAACCCTGGCAACAGTGGCTGGCTGAGCAACAGCTGCCAGCACTGGTGGTGGCGGAAGCCGGCACCACCCTGGAGGCACGGCAGCGTTACTGGGAGCTGGAACCCGCGCGGGGCTGGCGGCGCTTACTGCCCGGAGGCCTGCGCCTTCCGCCACGGGATGTGGACGATGTGGTGGCCCAGATCCTGCTGGAACGCCACCTCAGCGCCCAGCTCAAGCGCCCGAGCAACCTGCGCTGGTTAGCCGCTTAAAACTTGGCGCGCACGGTGAAGGCGTAGTCGCCGCCTGGCTCGAGCTGGTAGTCGGCTTTGAGCAAAAACCGCAGCAGGGCATCGTGAATCAGAGCCCGGCCCAGGGAGGGCTCCACCTGCAACTCCCCCCGATCAAAGAACCAGCAGAAGGTCCACTGGAACCCGCCGGCACTCACCTCCCCTTCCAGACGGCGCTGGCTGAAGCTCTGCTGCAGCACCCGCAGCTGAGCAGTGGTGGCGGGCAGACGACTCACAACAGGGGCGCTCAGCAGCTGGGGGCTTCTGCCAGCTTGGCGGCGGCGGGCGCCACGAAACCGTTCAAACGGTTACCAGCACGCTCCAGCCCGAGCCGCTGCATCAGATCGATGCCCTGGAGCACCTCCTCCAGCACTTCATCCAACACCGGTTGCTCCGCTGCTGCGAATCGACCGAGCACATGCCCCACGGTGCGCTGCTTGCGCTCCACGGGATTGAGCGCAGGCGCCCCAATGCCGATGCGCAGCCGAGGAAAGTCCTGGCCGCCGAGGTGAGTGATCGTGCTGCGTAGGCCGTTATGCCCGCCGGCACCACCGGAGCTGCGCAGGCGCAAGCGTCCGAGCGGCAGATCCATATCGTCCACGAGCACCAGCATCTGTTCGGGCTCGAGACCAAACCAGTCGAGAGCAGCACGAATCGAGCGACCGCTGTCGTTCATGAAGGTCTGAGGCATCAACAGCCTCAGACGCTTGGGGCCAGAGCCAACCTCAGCCAACAGGCCATGCAACTTGCTTTGCTGCTTGAAGCTGCTGCCGGCTTGAGCGGCCAGCCGCTCCAAGGCCATGAAGCCAACGTTGTGGCGCGTGCCTGAATACTTGTCGCCGGGATTGCCGAGGCCGACAAGCAGCTGCAAAGGAGCTGATGCTGCAGGACTAGCCATCGGTTGCTGAAGGATCCTGATCAGCCCTGGGCGGGACGATCAGCAGCTGCATCAGCCTCAACCGACTGCTCACGGGACAGGCCTGCCGGCGGGAGGTTGGTGGAAGCGGTGACTTCAGCTTCAACCGTGTCCACGGCCTTCCGGAACTCCTGCTCGAACTCCTTCGACGCACTCTGGAAACCCTTGAGCGTGCGCCCAAGGGTTTTGCCCAGCTCGGGAAGACGCTTCGGGCCGAACACCAGAAGACCAATGGCGGCAATGACCGCCAATTCCGGCAGTCCGACTCCGAAGACGTTCATGCGATCAGCTGATGCCGTTCCAGTTCACGGTGATGCCGTCGAGCAGCAGCGACTTGTTGTACAGCTGCAGGATCACCAGCAGGAACACCAGGAACAGGGCCATGAACACGCCCATCACAGGGGTTGTTCCCCAGCCGGGAACAACCTTGCCGTACTCGGAGTTGAGGGGACGCAGCAGATCTCCCAGGCGGGTGCGTTGAGCCATGACGGGCTGTGCTCTCAGGCAGGGGGGTCAGTCTCGTTACTGTAAGGGTCGCGGCCGCCGCCGCGGCAGTGCCTGTCGAGAGTTGTGATGGAAACGTCGTCCCCAGCCATGTCGGTGGCACTGGCCGTGTTGGCCGTGCTGCTGGCCCTCACCGGCTTTGGCATCTATACCGCTTTCGGCCCGCCGTCCAAAGGTCTCACCGATCCCTTCGACGATCACGACGACTGAGCCGCATCGGGGCTCCCTGCGGCGCAAGACACACGCCAACTGGCCAGTTGCCAGGGAGCCAGGGTGTGGGCATCCGGGGCAAGCTCTCCCTCTGGGGTCGCCCTCCATTTCTCTGGCCATCGCACTTGCTGACGGTGCGGGCTGAGGTTTTGCACGGTGATCCGGGCTTCGCCGGATTGGCCCACGGACTGAAAAGCCACCAACTGCAGTGCCTCTGAGCCGAGATTGAACCCTGTCCAGGCGGGAGCCTGTTGGCTGCCTCTGGCGGGGCGCAGCCACAAGGGCTCACGGAAGCGGGCGGCCTGGCGCGGCACCGCCTGCTGGCGCCAACCCTGCGCGCAGGGCATCAGCGCCAACCGCAGCCGCTGCAAGCCTTGATCAGCCGAAGGGTCGGGCCAGGTGGGGCCACGCAGCAGCGACACCCCCAGCCGATCCACCGACCCCGACACCCCTTGGGGGCCATCCAGCAACACCGCCAGGCCGCCGGCCGCCGCCTGAGACGCCAGCCAACTGATCGCGGGCACCTCCCAACGGGCCTGCTCTCGCCCATTGCGCGGCTCCGCCGGGCGCTCCAGCACGCCCGCTGGCGTATCCGCCGCAACGCGCCAAGCGGGCTGCGCCAGGGGAAGTTCCAGCCGCAGCAGTTCATGGCGCTGGCACCAATCCACCTGCAACGAGAGCTCAAGCCAGGGCGATGCGGCCCGCAGCTGCACATCCAGCCGCAGTGCGCTGCGGCCGCAATGGCCGCGCCACACCAGCCGCGTGCAGAGCGGACCCTGCTCAGCCAGCTCGGGGCCCGGCTGCCAGTGCAGCGGCAGGGGCTGATCTCGGTAGTTGGCAGCGATGTCCCAGGCATCCCAGAACTCGCCTCGATCCGCCCAGCGGCACCACTCCAGGGGCCCTTGCAGCTGCGGCACACCATCAGCGCCGCGCAGTTGCACCAATCCGGAGGGATCGAACTCCGCCAGCACGAGCCCGTTGCTGAGCTGAAAGTGCTGATCGCCCCGCGTCAGCTGAACGGGCTGCTGAATGGCAACCGCCTTCGCCGGATCAGGCGATTCCAGCCGCTGCAATGGCAGAGCCGCCACACCAGCTGGCATGGCCACCTGCACCCAGACGCCGCCGCATGGGGCCGGCTGATGCGGCAGTGCAAGCGCCTCACCGGCCAGCTGCCAGTGCCCGGGGGGCAACCGCAGCGTGCGCGGACCTGCCGCCTGCAACTGCAGCTGAGCCAACCACCACCCGTGATGGGAGGGGAGCAGCGCCTGGAGCGCTTGATCCCGGCTGCTTCGAGCCTGACGACGGGCTTGGCGCCACTGCGGCTCCGCCTGCTCGAACACCTCAGGGATCGAGGTGCCCGGAAGGATGTCGTGAAACTGCTGGAACAGCAGCGGGCGCCAATCAGCCGGAGGCGCCGTTGGCTGATCAGGCTGATGCAGATGCAGCAAGGCCAGCGCCAGATCAGCCTCCCGCAGCAAGCGCTCCAGGCTGCGGTTGTGGCGTTTCTGATCCGGCCGACTGGTGGCGCAGCCGCGGTGCAGCTCCAGATACAGCTCATCGCGCCACACAGGCAGCTGCCGCTTCAAGGGCTCAAGCTGCTTGAGGTAGTCGCGCAGGGTTCCGTGTCGCTGGGGGCTGGCCAGCGGTTGCTGCTCCCAGAGCTGCAGCTGCTGGAGCATCTCTGCTGTAGGGCCACCGCCGTGGTCGCCCACACCGGGTAGCCAAAGGGCCTGATCCACCCCCGTGGCGGCCTGCCACTGGCGGTGGTATTGGTCGATCGCCAGGGGATCGCCATCGGTGCCGATCGGCGCCGTGGCCAGCGCCATCAGTTCAGCACCGCAGCGGCTGCGCCAGCGGAACAGTCGATGCGGAAAGGGTTGGCCGCTATTCCAGGCGAGCTTGTGGGTGCAGAACCACTCCACACCGGTGCTGCGCGCCACCGCCGGCAGACCGGCACTGAACCCGAACGTGTCGGGCAGCCAGCAGAGGTTGTGGCGCCACTCCGGGAAGCGGCTGCGGCTGTAGGCCTGCCCGAGGGCGAACTGCTGAAGCAGCGCACTGGTGCCGATCAGTACGCAGTCGCTCTCCACCCAAGGGCCGTTGATGGGCTCAAAGCGGCCCGCCTGCATGGCCTCGCGCAGACGGGCGAAGAGGGCGGGCCGGTGTTGCTCGATCCAGGCGTAAAGCGCTGGTGTGGAGTGGGCAAAGTGCAGCGCCGGATAGCGCTCCATCAGCCCAAGGGCGGATTCAAACGTGCGCAGCGCCGCCTGCCAGGTGTCGGCCACGGGCCAGAGCCAGGCCAGATCGAGATGGGCATGGCCCAACACGTGCACCCAGCCAGCCGGGCGCGCCGCGGCCTGCTGCTGAAGCCAGGGCTCAAGGGCTGCGGCGGTAGCGGGAGCTTCTGGATCCAGCCCCTGCAACAGCTCGAGCAACGGCTGCTGAGCGCTGCCCTCCAGGCGCTGGGCTGCCAGAGCTAAACGAGGCGCCGTGAGAACCGCGGTGGGATCAGCCGCATCGAGGGGTTCCTGCTCCACGGCGCTGGTGATCAGGGCGCCGTCGTCATGCACAGGGGAGCGCAAGCGCAGCTCCAGGTCGAGCGGTGCTCCCTGCCACCAGTCGGCCGGGAGAGGCCAGCGACAGGCGGTGTCGAACAGATCGCCCTGGTGCACCAGCTGGCCATTCACCCGCAGCTCCACTGCATCCGCCCACCAGCGCAACACCAAGCGCGCCAGGCGATCACCTTGCTGCTGGCGCTGCCAGGCCGGCGGACAGCGCAACTCCAGCCGCAGCCGCAGCCACCGGCCACCGCGCGGCCAGATCACCAGACCGCGGGCATGCCAATCCGGGCGATGGGCCGCGCCCCAGGGATCCAGCAGCGCCAGATCCTCGCCACCGTCAGGGCTAACGCTGCGCCAGAGCGGCCTCAGGTCCAACCGCGATTGGGCCTGAAACGTTTCAATCCAGGAGCGAACAGCGCTGTCTGGGCCCTCCGGCATCGGTCAACGCGATCACGACCCATAGGATGATGCCGCTGCCGCAGGGTCATTCAGGGCCCGCTTGGCGCCCGTCACTCCGTGTCACCGCCGGACAGAACCAATGCTCGCCCTCAAGATCTCGGTTTATTCCGTCGTTTTCTTCTTCATCGGGATCTTCGTGTTCGGCTTCCTGGCCAGCGATCCCAGCCGCACCCCCAGCCGCAAAGACCTCGAGGAATGAGCCTGGACAGGCCGCCTGCTCCGCGCGACCGCGGCAGACGTGTCAGGATCACGCACTCTTAACGCTCGTCGGTGCCCGTCCCGCAACTCCGCCGTCTGATTGCGGTGCTGGGATCGGCATCGATTGTGGCCGTTGGCAGTAGTGCACGCGCCGCCGAGCCAGTCACAACAACAGAGCCCGCCCCTCCAGCTGCGCCAGCTCCTGCTGTAACGCCTGCGCCTTCGCTGATCGAGGCCACGCCCGGGCAGAAGCCACCAATCGAGATCGAACTCAGCGCCGACAGCCAGGGTTTTGACCTGCTGGCCAATCGGTTCGTAGCCGTTGGCAACGCCAAGGTGATCCTCGCCGGCGGACGTCTGCTGGCGGATCGGATCGAATACGAAAGCGCCACCCGCACGCTCTACGCCAGCGGCCGGATCCGCTTCCAGCGCGGCAACCAATACCTCCAGGCGAGCAAGCTCCGCTACAGCCTGATCGAAAACAGCGGCGAGATCGATGAGGTGTACGGGGTGCTCGACCTCGACAGCGCCGCCCTCGATCTCAACCCCAGCCAACCGCCAGCAGCGCCGCTGTTGCCACTGAGCTATTGGCCGGATCAGCTGCCCCAAGACCTGGTTGAGCCCGTCATTGAGCAAGCGATCCCCGGCTGGCCTGAGCCGCCACCGGCCAGCCGGGAACGTGAGGCCACCCGCCAATCCCTACAACGCCAGAACGAACGGATCCAAGACGAGCTGCAAACAGCGCCGCTCCGCGATCCCAACTTGATTAGCGAGGTGGGATGGTCGGCAAACAGCATCACAAGCACTCCGGAAGCGAGCGGCACTCCTAAATCCTTGTCGGACCAGGACTTCACCATGCCACCGGTTGCGCTCTCACCGATGGCGCAGACCATGGCATGTCCACCGCCACTGCCACCAATTCCCGACTGGCATCCCTACCCCTGGAGCACCACCCTCTGGGGCGGGCAAATGATCGACGCCAACTTCGGCGACACTTTTGTGTTCAAAGGCCAGATGCGGCCGGAATACCTACTGGGTGTAGGCCTCAACAAACGCCTGCTGCGCGGTGGCCCGTTTGCCCTTGAGTTCGACTCCACAGCACTACTTCACCACGCTGATGAACAACCCGGTGGTGAATTCAACCAGCCTGTTCCAAACGCCAATACGCCCGCCCAGACCTTCGGCGAATTCACATGGAGCTTCGGTATCCGCGCCTGGCTACAGCCCTGGCTGAGCTTGGCGTTCTTTGAAGGCGTGAGCCTGAACACTAATGTCAGCAACTACGAGAAGACATTCCGTGAGAACTACACCACCTTCCTCAACTATCTCGGTTTCGAGGTGGAAGCCCTGATTAAGCCGGAATGGTCACTGGTGGGTCGCATTCACCACCGCTCCGGCGCCTATGGGACCTACAGCGGTGTTAGCGAGGGCAGCAATGCCTACCTCCTGGGTATGCGCTACCGGTTTGGCAGCAGTCCCGCGCCACGTTTCCGCGTGGAGATGGATCCTCCCGATGGTTGCCCCGGAGGAGCCCGGCCCCAGCCCCAAACGCTCAGCGAACAGCTCAACCAGGTGGCCCTTGGATCCAGCCGCCAGGCCACGAGCAACCTATTTGCAAGCGAAAACCCTGCCAAGCGCTCAGGCCTACCCCCTGCCCAGCAGGAGGCCACAAGGCAGGAATCGATCAAGGCCCTAGTAGATCAACGGGTCAGCGGAATTGAGTTCCAGCAGAGCCTGAAAGCGGAACAACGTTTCGGCTCCGAGCAGCTGGCCGTACAAACGAACCAGGAGCGTCAGTTCGGCGGCGTCAGACCGGAGCAGAACGTCACGTTCTCATCCACAGGCAAAAAGTTTGTGATGGGCACCATCAGCCGCTGGCGCCTGCAGGCCAACCGACTCACAATCACGCCGTCCGGCTGGCAGGCAGACCGGGCTGCTTTCAGCAACGACCCCTTTACCCCAGCACAGACCTGGGTGGATTCCACCGGCGTAATCGCGCGGCAGGAAACGAATGGCGACGTGGTGATCAACACCACCACTAATCAACTAATCCTTGAGGATCGCCTACCGATCCCGATCCAGCGCAACCAACGCTTTGAGAAAGACCGGGAGGTGGAAAACCGCTGGGTTACGGCTGTGGATTCAGAAGATCGCGACGGCTTCTACCTCGGCTACAACCTCAGTCCGATCGCGGTTGGCGAGAAGGGAAGCCTCAATTTGCAACCACAGTTCATGGTGCGCCGTGCCCTCGATGGCACCACCAGCAGCTACGTGCTGCCTGGCGAGCCGATCAGCTCCACCCCCAGCTCGCAGCCCACCCGCATCGGCGATCTGTTTGGCCTGCTAGCGCAATTCGACACGCGGGTGCTCGGCCTGAACGTGGATGTGGTGGGTGATTTCTCCACCTTTGATCCCAGCAATTTCGCCAATGGCACCCGCAGCTGGGGCAATCTCCACCGCTCCTTCAACCTGCCCGTGATCGGCAAAACCACAGCCCGTGGGTTTGCGGCCTATCGCTACCGGGTCTGGAATGGATCCCTGGGCGAGCAAGACGTGTACTCGGCCCTCGGGGCTTCGCTGGAGCAAACCCGCGATCTCCCGAACCTGGGCAACATCAGCAACCGGATGTTCTGGCGGGCGGGCTTCGGCAACTTCCAGGGAGCGGAATTCACCAGCACGAACCTGGCCGACCTGTGGCGGGCCAGCGTGTATGGCTCGATCAACAGCCGACTGCCCCTCTGGACCGGCAAGCCGCTCAATCCCGGCAGCGAGCAAGCCACCCGCTTCAGTCCGACCCCGGTGGTCCCCGGCCTAGCGATCAACACCAACCTCAACCTGAACCTCGCCTATTACGGCGATGGCAGCAGTCAGCAGGCCTTCAGCATCAGTGGCGGCCCCACGATCACGCTGGGACATCTGCAGAAAAACGCCTTCGACTACACCCAGTTCACCGTGACCGGAGGTGGCACCCTTCGCCAAGGCGTGAGCCCCTTCAGCTTTGATCGCATCGTCGACCTCAGCACGCTTGGCCTCGGTTTGACCCAACAACTCGTGGGGCCATTGATGTTCAGCGGCGGTGTTGGCGTGAACGTAGATCCCAGCTCCGAGTTCTACGGCGATGTGGTGGATTCCTACGTGGAACTGCGCTGGCAGCGGCGCGCTTACGAGCTGGCGATCTACTACAGCCCGTATCAGGGCATCGGCGGCATTCGCGTGAAACTGAACGACTTCAACTTCCGGGGAACCGGCGTGCCGTTCGTGCCTTACACCCCGCCGGGGATGGCCCAGGACGCCAGCATTCAGCGTCGCGGCTTCTAACGCCGCTGGATCTCCAGGGGCGGCAGGGGATCAGGGCCCACGTCCTCCCCACCGATCATCAGATCACTACCGGTGAAATCAGCGCCCACCAAGACGGCCCCCTCGATCTGTGCGCCTGGGGTGAGGGCCTGAATCAACACCGCGTCCTGGAGATTGGCCTGGCGAAGATCGGCCTCGCTCAGATCGGCATTGCTGAGCCAGCTGTCCTGCAAGCGGGCACCGCGAAGATCCGCGCCGCTGAGATCAGCTCCCTCCAGGTTGCTGCCGCGCAGATCGGCACCACGCAGATCCGCATCGCGTAGATCCATGCCATTGAGCAGCAGGCCGCTCAGATCGGCACCACGCAGATCGCATCCCCTGCACTGGGTCCATGGCGCTGCAGCCGTGCCATAGGGCTGAACAGCGATGGGTTCAGCAGCCTGCACCGCCGCAGAACCAGCCAGGAGCAGCGCGGCGAGCAGGGGCTGGGCGGAGAGAGGGGAGCGCATCGGCCATGAACCGTCCTCTCTCCTTGATAGACACTTCAGCGAGTGGTCGCCACGAGCGCAAGCCCGGGCAGGCTCAGGCCGCCTGGAAGCCGCTCAGATACGGCAGCCGTTGAACGGTGGCCACCAGTGCATCCCCATTGGCCAGCAGTTGCCCGGTGGCATCCCACTGACCGGTGGCCAGCATCTGGCGCGGGCCCTGCTGCAACTCCAAAGGCCAGGTCTGCACACCTGCACGGAGAGTGGCTCCAGCCACATCCACGCTGAAGGAACGCGCCGGATCAGCCTCAGCCGCCTCCTGAATGGCGAGCATGGTGTCGTGGTCTGCCGTGAGGCAAGGGATGCCGAGCGCCAGGCAGTTGCCGTAGAAGATCTCAGCGAAGCTCTCGCCCACCACGGCTCGGATTCCCCAGCGCATCAGCGCCTGGGGGGCATGCTCACGGCTGGAGCCACAACCGAAGTTGCGATTCACCAGCAGGATCGACGCACCCTGGTGCTCCGGGCGATCAAACGGGTGGAGACCAGACGGGCTGCCCGCCAGCTCGGCGCGATCGTCAGCGAAGGCGGCCGGGCCAAGAGCGTCAAAGGTGACGCACTTGAGGAACCGTGCCGGGATGATCCGGTCGGTGTCGATGTCATCGCCGCGCACCACCACGGTGGTGCCGCTGACGCCGGTGATCGGGCCGGAGGGGAAGGGGGCTGTGCTGGTCATGAACGGAGACGGGGCAGCGGCGGTGGGGCGGATTAAGGAGAACGCGCTTTGGATCAGGCGTTGAGTAGCTCGCGCACATCGCTGACACGGCCGTTGATGGCCGCCGCAGCCACCATCGCCGGGCTCATCAGCAGGGTGCGGCCACTGGCGGAACCCTGACGACCCTTGAAGTTGCGGTTGCTGGAGCTGGCGCTGATCTGCCGGCCCTCGAGCCGATCAGGATTCATCGCCAGACACATCGAGCACCCAGGCTCACGCCACTCAAAGCCAGCCTCCACGAACACTTTGTCGAGGCCTTCAGCCTCGGCGGCTGCGGCCACCTGCTCGCTGCCGGGCACCACAAACGCCTTGATACCAGGCGCGACCTTGCGGCCTTTCGCCACAGCCGCCGCCGCCTGTAGATCGCTCAGGCGCCCATTGGTGCAGCTGCCGATGAAGCACACATCCACAGGAGTGCCGGCGATCGGCGCACCGGGCTGGAGGTCCATATAGCGGTAGGCCTCCTCCGCCAGCGGCCGCTCGTCCGGCTCGGTTTGCTCCAGGGTGGGCACGGTTTCATCCACGCCAATGCCCTGGCCGGGAGTGATGCCCCAGGTGATCGTGGGCGCGATGCTGGCGGCATCGAAGCGCACCTCGTCGTCGAACAGCGCATCGGCGCCGGTGGCGAGGCTGCTCCACCAGGCCACGGCTTGATCCCAGGCGGCACCACTGGGAGCGAAGGGCCTGCCGTTGAGGTAATCGAACGTGACCTGATCGGGGTTCACGTAGCCGCAGCGAGCGCCGCCCTCGATCGCCATGTTGCAGAGGGTCATGCGCTCTTCCATGGAGAGCGCAGCGATGGCCGGGCCGGCGAATTCGTAGGCATAGCCCACACCGCCCTTCACGCCGAGGCTGCGGATCACATGCAGCACCAGATCCTTGGCGTACACGCCGCTCTGCAGCTGGCCGTCCACCCAGATGCGGCGCACCTTGAGCTTGCCCATCGCCAGGCTCTGGCTGGCGAGCACATCACGCACCTGGCTGGTGCCGATGCCGAAGGCGATCGCACCGAAAGCGCCGTGGGTGGAGGTATGGGAATCGCCGCAGGCGACGGTCATGCCCGGCTGGGTGAGGCCCAGCTCAGGCGCGATCACATGCACGATTCCCTGGCGGCCGCTGCCGATGCCATGCAGAGTGATGCCGTGTTCGGCGCAGTTGGCCTCGAGCGTGGCCAGCATCTCCTCGGCCAGCGGATCGGCGAAGGGGCGCGCCTGGCTGGTGGTGGGCACGATGTGATCCACGGTGGCCACGGTGCGCTCTGGATGGCGCACGCTCAGGCCCAGATCCTTGAGACCAGCAAAGGCCTGCGGGCTGGTCACCTCGTGGATCAGGTGCAGGCCGATGAACAGCTGGGTGGCACCCCCGGGCAGCTGGGCCACCTGATGCAGATCCCAGACCTTGTCGTAAAGGGTGCCGGAGCTCACGGCGATGCGGCGATCAGAATCCGCCACCCTAAAAAACCGCAGGCGTCTAAAGGGTCAGAGCAAGGCCAGCCGCAAACGGTTCAGCGCCTCACCAGCGCTGAGGGTCTGGATCCAGCTGCGGCCACGGCTGGATCCAAAGCGAACACCTTCGCTCACGCATCGATCAGGCCCCGCCAGCGCGATGTGCACCAGACCCACAGGCTTCTGGTCTGTGCCGCCACCGGGGCCAGCCACGCCCGTGATCGCCAGGGCCCAGTCGGCGCCAGTGGCACGGCGAGCCCCCTGGGCCATCGCCTGCGCCACCGGATCACTCACGGCGCCGTGAGCCTCCAGCAGCTCAGGAGGAACACCCAAAACCGCTTGTTTCACGGCATTGGCATAGGCGATCACACCGCCAAGAAACACATCCGAAGCTCCGGGCACAGCTGCCAATGCAGCCCCGAGGCCACCGCCCGTGCAGCTCTCCGCCACCGCCAGGGTCTGCCCCCGCTGGCGCAGCAGCTCCAGCACCACGGAGGCCAGGCTGTCGTCGTCAACGCCGAAGCAAAGCGCACCGGTGCGGGCGCGGATCTCGGCCTCCACAGGCTCGAGCAACGCTTCAGCCAGATCAGCCGAGGCGGCCCTGGCGGTGAGGCGCAACTTCACCTCACCGGAGCCTGCGTAGGGAGCCACGGTGGGGTTGGCAGCGTCCAGCAGATCCGCCATCTGCTCGGCAAGGTTGGATTCGCCAACGCCCCAGAAATGCAGCATCCGGCTGGCGAACACCCCGTCCGCCAGTCCCGCGTCCTTCAGCCAGGGAGCGGCTGTGGCCTGCCACATCGCGCGCATCTCACTCGGCACCCCAGGGAAGGTGAGGATCGTGAAGCCAGGCCGAGGGCTCCAGATCATGCCCGGTGCGGTACCCGTGGGGTTGGGGAGCAGCGCTGCCCCCTCGGGTAGATAGGCCTGGCGACGGTTGCTGGCGGCACAGGGCCGGCCGCGGGCCGCCAGACGCGCCTGAATGTCAGCCCACACCTGAGGATGCTCAACCAGAGGCGTCGCAAAGGCCGCAGCGATGGCTTCGGTGGTGAGGTCGTCGGGGGTGGGGCCGAGGCCCCCGGTGGTGATCAGCACGCGGCACCGCTCTGAGGCGGCCCTCACTTCAGCGATCAAACGCTCGCGGTTGTCGCCCACCACCGCCTGGCGGTGGTGGGGCACGCCCAGGGCAGCGAGCTGCTCAGCGATCCAGCGGGCGTTGCCATTGGTGATGTTGCCGAGCAGAAGCTCAGTACCAATGCAGAGGATTTCAGCCGTCATCCCCGGCCAGCTGTTCGCGATTGAGGCTGCGGCGCGCGGCGATCACCGTGGCGATCAGCACCGCTGTGGCCAGGGCCAGCCAGAGAAAGCGCAGCTCGGCATTGGCCAACACCAGAGCCAGTGCCGCCAGCCACTGGGTGAAGGCGTAGATCAGGACGACGGTGCGGCGATGGCTGAAACCCGCCCGCAGCAGGCGGTGATGCAGATGGCGCCGGTCGGGATAGAAGGGCGAATGCCCCTCGCTGACGCGGCCCATGATCACGGCCGACATATCGGCCAGCGGCAACGACAGGATCAGGAGCGGCAACAGCAGGCTGACGCTGGTGAGGCCCTTTGCCGGCCCCACGATGCTGATTGAAGCCAGGGCAAAGCCCAGGAAATAAGACCCGCCATCACCCATGAAGATGCGGGCGGGATTGAAGTTGTGGCGCAGGAAACCCAGGCAGCTGCCCGCCAGCGCGGCAGCAAGCAATCCCGGGGCGGGTTGATTAAGGCTGTAGCTCACCGAGAGCAGGCCCACGGCGGCAATGCCGCTCACGCCGGCCGCCAGACCATCCAGGCCATCCAACCAGTTGATCGCATTGGTGATGCCCACCAGCCAGATCACCGTGGCCAGCAGGCTCAAGCCCTCCGGGAGCTCAATGGCACCGGCCGGGCTCCCCAACAGATGAAACGGAAGATCGATCGCACCGATCTGCACGCCCTGGCTCCACACCGCCATGGCCACCAGCACCTGACCGGCCAAACGGGGTAGCGGCGGCAGGGCAAAGAGATCGTCGGCTAGGCCGATCACAAAAAAGCAGAGCGCCCCGGCGATGGTCGTCCAGATCTGACTGTCGCGCTGGGGCGCCAGCTCCACGAAGCCACCCAGCAACCAAATCAGGGCCAGGGCCAACACAAAGCCCGTGACGATGCCCACACCGCCCAGGCGCACCATCGGGGTGGTGTGCTGCTTGCGCGGATCGGGCTGATCGATCAGTCCCCAGCGCAAGCCAGCGCGGCGCACCATCGGCACCAACAACGCCGTGAACAGCGCTGCCATCCCGAATGCCAGAACAGCGGCGAGATCCGGCCGGCTGGAGATCATCGGGGACGGTGCACGGTCGGGATCGAGGCCCAGATGGGCCCTGCCGGCCGAAGCTTAAGCAGGGCCTGGCGCCTCGGCGATAACGAACGAGCCCTTTCGGGCCAGTCGTTCAAGCGGGCTGCAGCTCGCGGGCTTCCGCGTAGAGCGGGAAGCGCTCGCAGAGGGCCGCCACACGGTCACGGCAGCGCTGCTCGATCGCTGCATCCTCAGGATTGAGCAGGCGATCAGCGATCACATCGGCCACCTCGCGGAAGGCGGCTTCATCGAAGCCACGGGTGGTGCAGGCAGCGGTGCCCAAACGCAGGCCGCTGGTCACGAAGGGCGACTGGGGATCAAAGGGCACGGTGTTCTTGTTGGCGGTGATGTGCACATCGCTCACCAGCAGATCGGCCACCTTGCCGGTCATGCCGATGCCGCGCAGATCAAGCAGCACTAGGTGGTTGTCGGTGCCGCCGCTCACCACATCGATACCGCGCTCCTGAATGCGGGCGGCCAAAGCCTGGGCATTCGCCACCACCTGCTGGGCGTAGGCCTTGAAGCTCGGCTGCAGGGCCTCACCGAAGGCCACCGCCTTAGCGGCGATCACATGCTCCAGCGGGCCGCCCTGGCTGCCAGGGAACACAGCCTTATCGAACTGCTTGGCGAAGTCGGCATCGCGGCAGAGGATCAGACCACCGCGGGGGCCGCGCAGGGTTTTGTGGGTGGTGGTGGTCACCACGTCGCAGACGGGCACGGGATTGGGGTGCACGCCGGCGGCTACCAGTCCGGCGATGTGGGCCATATCGGCCAGCAGATAGGCACCCACCTCATCAGCAATGGCGCGGAAGGCCTCGAAGTTGATGGTGCGGGGGTAGGCGGAGTAGCCGCAAACGATCAGCTTCGGCTTGTGCTCCAGCGCCAGCTGCCGAATGGTGTCGAAGTTGAGCTGCTGGGTGGCTTCATCCACTCCGTACTGCACCACCTTGAACCACTTGCCGCTCACGTTCACGGGCGATCCGTGGGTGAGGTGACCGCCGTGACTGAGGTCCATGCCCATGATCGTGTCGCCGGGCTGGAGCAGCGCCAGGAACACAGCGAAATTGGCCTGGGCGCCGCTGTGGGGCTGCACGTTGGCCCAAGCAGCACCGAAGAGCTCCTTGGCGCGCTCGATCGCCAGCCCCTCGATCGCATCCACGTGCTCGCAGCCGCCGTAGTAGCGCTTCGACGGCAAACCTTCGGCGTATTTGTTAGTGAGCACCGAGCCCTGGGCCTCCATCACAGCCCGGGAAGCGAAGTTCTCGGAAGCAATCAGCTCCAGGTGTGTCTGCTGACGCTGCAGTTCCTTGCCAATCAGGGCTGCGATCGCGGGATCACCGGCCGCCAGCGACTGGTTGACGGCTGCTCCGGTGGACTCCGCCATGGCAGATCGAGGTGTCGAGATGGCCTGATCGTAAGAAACCGCAGCAGTGAATCCCGAGCGCGCCCCTAGGACCGCGGCCTGAGGATCAGCACAAAAAAACCGCCCCGGGGGGCGGTTTGAAGTTGAAAGGCGCGCCTGGAGAGATTCGAACTCCCGACCCTCTGATCCGTAGTCAGATGCTCTAATCCGCTGAGCTACAAGCGCCTGCGCCTGCCCTGACATTGTGCCCATACCGAGGGCCCACCCGTCAACAAACCTCTCGCCACCCCCCGATGCCGATCCGCTGGTACGGACCCGCCGACCCCGAAGACCCCACCTACCGGCACTTCAACCGGATCGTGAATCTGGTGCTGCACGCGATGGTGTTTGGAGCGCTGAATAGCGGCCTGTGGTTCGTGCAGAACATGCGCCACCCCTGGGCGCATCTGGCCTGGCTCACGGAAGCCTGGGCGCTGCTGCTGCTGGTGCAGCTGATCAGCGTGGTCGCCAGGCGGCCGCAGACGCCATCCTGAGGGCAGCTCAGTCATCGCCGCGATGCCCCTCTCCGCCAGCGAGATCCGCGATCTGCAACTGGAGATCGCCGACCGGCTCTACATCCAGATCGGCGGCTGGCATCTGTACCTCGGGGATGCCGGCGTAGCCGAGGCCCTGGCGATTGAATGCGCCGCCAGGCTCGATCAGGGCGCCGGGGTGTGTGCACGCCAGGCGCTTGAAGCGGTGCAGGTGCCCATCGGCGGAGGCAGCAGCAAGTTGCCGCTGGCACGGCTCGTGCCGGCTGGTCAGCTGCAGGATCTCGAGGATCTGCTCGCGAACCACGGCTAGGGTTGCGCATCCCGCTGCGGCCCTGTGCTGGTCATCGAGGTCACCAACGCCCGAGAGGTTGTTCGCCAGCGCATCGGCCCCCTGGGCAGCCGCCTGATCGGCAAGGTGGTGGACGCCGAAGCGCAGGTGGAAAAGGCGCTGATGCAGGAGATGGAAACCGCGTTCCGCGATTTCGGCATCGAGGCGCGCATCTATTCAGTTGACGGTCCAGCGATGGTGGGGCGCAGCCACCTGGAAGTGCCGATCCACGTGCGCGAAGAGCGCGTGGTGGAGCTCTGAGGCTCAGCGACTAAACGGCAAGCGCCGCGTGAGCTGCCCGCCCAGCTGGCGGCTGATCTGCGTGGCCTCCGCCACCCCGGCCCAGTTGGCCACAAGGCCATAAAGCAGCAATCCGGCAGCGGCGCAAATGCCGCATTGCAAGAGCAAGCCGATCAGGTGGGTGGGCCAGGCAATCAGCGCCGAGAGGCCGTAGCTGAGGCCACCTGCGAGCACCGCCGCCAGCAGCAGCCAGAGACTGTCGCGGCCCCAGGCGGCGAGGGGCAGTCCACCCAGCCTGTTCTGCAGTGCGAGCAACAGCCCCAGGCAGGTGATCACATTCACCGCCACGGTGGCCAGCACCAGCCCCGGTGCACCGAAATTGAGAGCCGGCACCTGCAGCCCCCAGGGCGTGGGACCACCCACGAGCACCCAATCAAACAGGGCGTTCAAGCCGATCCCCGCCATGGAGAAGCGGAAGGGGGTGGTGCCATCACCCAGGGCATAGAACACCCGCACGAGCACATCCCGGCCGAGGTAGGCGGGCATGCCCACGCCGTAGGCCATCAACAAGCCACCCACCAGGGCAGCGGCACTGGCATTGAAGGCACCCCGCTCGTAGATCAGCGCCACGATCGGGCCAGCCAACGCCACCATCAAGGCCCCCAACGGCAGCATCGAAGCGTTGGAGAGCATCAAGCCCTGGCGGATCCGACTGATCAGCTCCGGGCGATCCTGGGGCGCCGTGAGCCGCGCATACAGGGGCAGCAGCGGCACCAACAACGCATTGGAGAGCAGGCCAAGGGGCGTCTGCACCAGCAGGTTGGCGTACCCCAATCCGGCGGCCGCCCCCACGATCCCGGAGGCAAAAAACAGATCGGTGAACACGTTGATCTGCAACATGCCCGAGGAGAGGGTGGCCGGCCCCATCACCCGCAGCACCTCCTGCACGCCGGGGTGCTTCCAATCCCAAACCAGCTGAAACTTGTGCAAGCCCTGCCGGGCCAGGGCCGGTAGCTGAATCAGCCACTGGAACACGGCCCCAAGCAGGGTGGTGCCCGCCAGCACCGCTCCGCCGAGGAAGGCGTATTGGGGCAGGGCGATGTTGGAGCCCAGATGCAGCCACAGGATCCCCAAGCCGGCGATCACCGCCACGCTGGAGAGCAGCGGACTCACCGAGGGCAGCCAGAACTCGTCTGCAGCATTGAGAGCCCCGAACCCCAGCCCGATCAGGCCGGCGAACAGGGCCATCGGCGCCATCCAGCGCAGCTCGAGCACGGCGATGGCGTGGCGTTCGGCATCCAGGCCTGGGCCCACTAGATCAATCAGCGGATCAGCCGCCACAAACAGCAGCAGCGTGACCCCGATCAGCGCCGCCCCCACCAGCGTGTTGATCGCCGCCAGCACATGGGCACCCTCCTCACGGGGGCGGCGGGCCAAGGCGCTCACCATGGCGCTGTGGAACGGGCCGTTGATCCCGCCCAGCAGGATCAGCAAAAAGCCGGGGAGCACATAGGCGTAGTTGTAAGCGTCGTAGGCGGCGCCCACACCGAAGGCGGCCGCAATCGCCTGCTGACGCACCAGGCCGGCCAGTTTGCTGAGGGCGGTGGCCACCGCCACGATCAAGGCGATGCGGCGCAGCGAGCGGGCAGGTTGCGGTGAGGGTGCGCTGGAGGCTTCGCTCGATGGCTGGCTCATGAGTGGCGGCCACGGCCCCAACTCGGGCGATTCTTGCCTGCAACAGCGTCGCCGTCATGCCGATTGCCTCACCCCCCGAAGCCCAGCGCGTGTTGACGCTGGAGCCGCTGCAGGAGGGCGTGCTGCTGAAGCGCTACAAGCGCTTTCTGGCCGATGTGGAGCTGGACAGCGGTGAGGTGGTGACGGCGCATTGCGCCAACACAGGGCCGATGACCGGCGTGCTGCACGTGGGTGGCCGCGTGCGGCTGCGCCATGCCCCCTCCCCCACGCGCAAGCTCGCCTGGACCTGGGAGCAGGCGTTGGTGCCGGGCGCGAGTGGCGAGCCGGTGTGGGTGGGTATCAACACAGCACTCCCCAACCGGCTGGTGCGGGCGACGATCGAAGCCGGTTGCCTGGAGCCCTGGCTGGGCCCAATCGGCTCGATTCGCGCCGAGGTGGCTTATGGGGTGAATCGCCGCAGCCGCATTGATCTGCTGCTCACCCCCGCGGAAGGCGCTGCCGATCCGCGGCCGATCTACGTGGAGGTGAAGAACACCACCTGGAGCGATGGCGATCTGGCGCTGTTCCCCGACACCGTGACCGAGCGGGGCCAGAAGCACCTCGAGGAACTGATGGGAGTGCTGCCGGAGGCCCGCGCCGTGCTGGTGCCGTGCCTCAGCCGCGCCGATGTGTGCCGCTTCGCTCCCGGCGACAGTGCCGATCCGCGCTACGGCGAGCTGTTCCGCCAGGCGCTCGATGCCGGTGTGGAAGTGCTGCCCTGTCGCTACGGGTTCAGCGCCACCGGCGTGGACTGGCAGGGCCTTGCGGCGGTGCAGCGCAGTGCCGATCAACAGCTGTGAGGGTTAGACGATCGGCAACGCCTGTGGCGCAAACCGAGCCTGCAGCTGCTCCTGCAAGCGCAACACAGCGGGTTCAGCCGCATGCTCAGCCAGCACCGCCAACCGCTCCACATAGGGGTACGGCTGCACCGTTTCCTCCACCTGCGATGGCAGATCCTGTGCCGCTCTCATCTCCGGGGTCAAAAAAGCCACGGTGAGACTCTGGCCGGCGTAGCGCGACGGCTCCAGCTGGCGCAGACGCTCAGGGCACGACCCGGCTGGACCTGCCGCAAGCGCTTTGAACCAGTCGCTGGAACGCTGCCGACAGCTCTCCGGCAGGAACGGCAGCAGCCGCAGATTGAGCTGTCCGTTCTCCTGCTGCCACCAGAACCGATCCCGAAGATCAGTCGGATGATCATCCGAACGCGGAAACAGAATCAGTTGAATCGGGCGCCGGTAGAGGTCCAGTAACACCAGATCGTCCTGACAGGCGGGCAACTGGGTCGGCGTCACCAGGCAGGCATCCAGGATGTATTCCCTCAGGAGGGTGACCGGGTCGTCACAGACCAGATCCGGCAACAAGGGGTTAGCGCACCATCCTTCTGGCAGGTCACGCAGGGCTTCCCGCCGTGTCCAGTACGGGACGTGCAGCCTCAGGGGGTGATGTCCACGAAAGCGTGCCTGCTGGTGCACCTGCCGCTCGAGATCCAGGAGCTCCAGATCGCCGGCGGGACGGCGGCCGGAGGGACCACGTTCGAGCTTCAGCCCGAACTGCCGCAGCACCGACTGGGTCCGCCGGCAGATCGTGCTCTGATTGGAAAAGGCCAGCTGGGCAGCCTGCTCGGTGGTCTTGAGCCAGATGAGCAAATCAAGGGCAGCCAGCTGATCCTGCGTCACCATTCGTGCCGAGGAACCCGCTGCGCCATCTGTAGGGCGAAAACAGACCAGCGCGCAACCCAAGCGGCGCGGTGGAGCCCCATAGAGTTAAAACGCCCTGATCTCGCCGCCGTGGATACCCGCGCGTTCAAGCGATCCCTGCATCACTCGGATCGCTACAACCGCCGCGGCTTCGGCCTGGGCGAAGAAGTGGCCGGAAGCCTTGAGCAGGCCTACCAGAGCGATCTGATCGCCAGCATCCGCGAAAACGGCCACCAGCTGCAGCACGGCCGCTTGAGCGTGAAGCTGGCGGAGGCCTTCGGCTTCTGCTGGGGCGTGGAGCGGGCGGTGGCGATGGCCTACGAAACCCGGCGGCACTACCCCACCGAGCGGATCTGGATCACCAACGAGATCATCCACAACCCCTCGGTGAACGATCACCTGCGGGAGATGAACGTGCTGTTCATCCAGGTGGATGGCGGCGTGAAGGACTTCTCCGATGTGGCCAGCGGCGACGTGGTGATCCTGCCGGCTTTCGGAGCCACCGTGCAGGAAATGCAGCTGCTCAATGAGCGCGGCTGCCACATCGTGGACACCACCTGCCCCTGGGTCTCCAAGGTGTGGAACACCGTGGAGAAGCACAAGAAGCACGCCTTCACCTCGATCATCCACGGCAAGGTGAAGCACGAGGAAACGCTGGCCACCAGCTCCTTTGCGGGCACCTACCTGGTGGTGCTCGACCTGGTGGAAGCCCAGCTGGTGTGCGACTACATCCTGGCCAGTGCCAACGGCTCCGGCCCCAGCCCAGAGCAGCGCCAGGCCTTCATGGACCGCTTCGCCAAGGCCTGCTCACCGGGCTTTGATCCCGATCGCGACCTGATCCGCGTGGGCGTGGCCAACCAAACCACGATGCTCAAAAGCGAAACGGAGGAGATCGGCCGGCTGTTCGAGCGCACGATGCTGCAGCGCTTCGGGCCCACCGAACTCAACGACCACTTCCTGGCCTTCAACACCATTTGCGATGCCACCCAGGAGCGGCAGGACGCGATGTTCGCGCTGGTGGATGAACCGCTCGATCTGATGGTGGTGATCGGCGGCTACAACTCCTCCAATACCACCCACCTCCAGGAAATCGCCATCAGCCGCGGGATCCGCTCCTTCCACATCGACACCCCCGAGCGGATCGGTCCCGGCAACCGCATCGAGCACAAACCCCTTGACGCCGACCTGGAGCTGGTGGAGCCCTTCCTGCCGGAAGGGACCCTGCGGGTGGGCATCACCTCCGGGGCCTCCACCCCGGATCGGGTGGTGGAAGACGTGATCAGCCGCCTGATCGACCTGGCGGATGCCTGAGAGGGCTGTCACAGCCGCTGCAAAACGGGCCGAAGCGGGGCTTTACATTGATTAAACAATCACTGCCTCAGGCCCGGGGAGAACCGCAAGCGTTGATCTCATCGGTGACCGAACTTCTGCCTGAGACCGTTGAGGCGCTGCAGCCGCCCCTGCGTCAGAGCGACGACAACCGGGTGCGCTGCTACAGCAGCCAGTTCGCCGATCTGATGGAGATGCGGGCCCCGGCCCACACCGTGGCGAGCTACCTCGATCGCCATGAAGGCTGGTTCCGGCGCTGCGCCGCGCCGATGCAGGTGGAATCTCTCGGCCGCAATGGCTACGTGCTCACCCTGGGGCGATTCGGCAACTTCGGCTTTGAGGTGGAGCCCACCATCGGCCTGGAACTGCTGCCCCAGAGCGCTGGCGTTTACCGGATCTGCACCGTGCCGCCGGAGCAGTTCCAACCCGGTCTGCGCGACCTCTACGACGTGGAGTTCAACGCCGCCCTCAGGCTCGAGGAGCAATCCGCCGACGCGCCCTACACGGAGGTGCGCTGGGAGCTCGACCTCAGCGTGTGGATCCGTATGCCTGCGGTGATCGGACTGCTGCCGGAATCACTGGTGCAGAACAGCGGCGATCACCTGCTACGTCAGATCGTGCGCCAGATCTCCCGCAAACTCACCTGGAAGGTGCAGGAAGATTTCCACGGCACCCACAACCTGGAGTGCCCGCCGCGGCGGCGGGCTCAGTTCTGAGCAGTCGCCCGAAGGCGTCAGGCGGGGCGGTTTTCCCAGATCTTGTTCACGATCTGCATGCCGGTCACGGCCTGCCAGAGGAACAGGGTTACCACACCCATGTTCAGGCCCACGTGGATCTTGCGGGCAATCAGGTTGCCCTGCTGCATCAGCGGTGAAAGGGCCGCTGCCACCACGAGCATGCTGCTCATGGCGATGCCCACCAGCAGGTGAGGACCGACAAACAGCTTGCCGTTGTTGAGGTAGGTGACGGCCATGCCACCGAACGTGCCGAGGACCATCACCGCCAACACGGCACTGCCATAGAGGTAGTGGCGTTTGGCGAATTGCCCCTTGATCAGGGTCTTGCGGGTTTCGGCATCAGCGGTGCGGGTTTTCTTGGCCTTGATGCCCAGAAACATCGCGTAGCCGCTGAGGGCCAGCAGGGCCCACATCGCCAGCGGATGCAGGAAGTTGAGGTTGAAGGCGAGAGCTTCCGGCATGGGGCGCGGGCGATGAACTGCGGACTGCTGGCGAAGCTAGTTCAGGGCCGCCAGAGCCAGTGGAGCGCAGCCCTCAGTGCAGGAAGTGCCGGCGGCCGGTGGTCACCATCGCCAGGCCGAGCTCATCGCAAGCGGCGATCGACTCAGCATCACGCACGCTGCCGCCGGGTTGGATCACCGCGGTGATCCCATGGCTGGCCGCCAGACGCACGGTGTCGTCGAAGGGGAAGAAGCCATCGCTGGCGAGCACAGCACCCTTGGCCTTGTCGGCCGCCGCCTCGAGGGCAATGCGCGCTGAGCCGACGCGATTCATCTGGCCGGCGCCTACACCCAGGCTCTGGCCAGCGCGGGCCACGGTGATCGCGTTGGAGCGCACGTGGCGCACCAGTCGCCAGGCGAACCGCAGATCGTCGAGCTCCTGGGCGGTGGGCTGGCGCTTGCTCACCACCTGCCAAGCGGTTTCATCCACGGGCTGATCATCGAGCTCTTGCACCAGCACCCCCCCGAGCACACTGCGCAGCTGCTGACGGCTGGCGCGCTCGATCGCTGCAGGGGCGAGCTCCAGGAGCCGCAGATTCGCCTTGGCGGCCAGCAGCTCCCGGGCCTGCGGCTCAAACGCGGGAGCCACCACACACTCCAGGAACAAGCTGGTGAGATGGCTGGCAGTGGCCGCATCCACCGGCCCATTGATCGCCACGATCCCGCCGAACGCCGACACGCGATCGGCATCGAGGGCCCGCTCCAGGGCATGGGCACTGCCCGTGCCGGTGGCCACACCACAGGGGTTGGTGTGCTTCACCACCACAGCTGCGGGCTGGAAGGGGTTGCCGCCGGCGGGCTGGCCGCCGTAGCCAAACTCGCGAACCGTGGCGAGGGCGGCTTCTAGATCAAGGATGTTGTTGTAGCTGAGCTCCTTGCCCTGAAGCTGCTCACCGGCGCCGAGGCCCGCACCGGGCTGGGAATACCAAGTGGCGTTCTGGTGGGGGTTCTCGCCGTAGCGCAGGCTCTGACGGGCCGGGAGGCTCAGGCTGAGCTCAGGAGCAGCCGTGCTGCCGGCCTGCGCTTCAGCGCTGAGCTGGCTGGCCAGCCAGCTGCTGATGGCGGTGTCGTACTCCGCTGTGTGGCTGTAGGCCTCAAGCGCCAGCTGCCGGCGCAGGGCGGAGCTGATGGCACCAGCCGCCAGGGCTTCCAGGAAAGCGGGGTATTGGCTCGGGCTGGTGAGCACCGCCACATCGGCGTGGTTCTTGGCGGCAGCGCGCACCATCGCCGGACCGCCGATATCGATGTTCTCGATCGCCAGATCCCAGCTCACATCCGGCCGGGCGATGGTTTCACGGAAGGGATAGAGATTCACCACCACCACATCGATCGTGGCGATGCCCTGAGCCTCCAGATCCGCCTGATGGGAAGGCTCCGAGCGCTTGGCGAGGATGCCGCCGTGAATGCGGGGGTGCAGGGTCTTCACCCGGCCGCCGAGGATTTCGGGAGCGCCGGTGTGCTCCGCCACCTTGGTGACGGGTAGTCCAGCCGCTGCCAGAGCCGAGGCGGTGCCACCGCTGGAAATCAGCTGGTAGCCGGCGGCCAGCAGTCCTTCAGCCAGGGGCACCAGCCCTTCCTTATTGGACACGCTGAGCAGGGCCGTGGGCGCCATGGCTGTTGAGTGGGCAGCTGAAGATCCAACCTACGCAGCAGCTGCTCTTGCTCCCATGACCGGCCCCTCGAAGGATCTCCTGCAGCTCGGCCCCAGCGAGGCCCAGCAACGGCTGGTGCTGCTGCATGGCTGGGGAGCGGATGCCGACGACCTGCTCGACCTGGGCAGCCTCCTGGTGGGCCCAGAGGTGAGTGTGGTGGCACTGCGAGCGCCTGAGCCCCACCCCTACGGCGTTGGCCGCCAGTGGTATGGACTCCAACCCATCGACTGGTCCCAGCTCCCAGCCGCGCGCGAGGCGCTGAAGCTGAGGCTGGAGGAGCTCGCCACCAGCGTGGATTTGGCCCGCACAGTGCTGCTCGGCTTTTCGCAAGGTGGCGCCATGGCCCTGGATGTGGGCAGCAGCCTCCCCCTGGCGGGGATCGTGGCCTGCAGTGGCTATCCCCATGAAGGCTGGCAACCAGCGGCTGGCACCGCGCCAGTGCTGCTCAGCCATGGCCGGGAGGATCCCGTGGTGCCCTTCGCCGCCAGTGAAGAAGTGCAGCGGCGGCTGGCACAGGCCGGCACAGGCGCCGAGCTACTGGCGTTCAACGGTGGCCACACGATCGATGCCAGCGTGCTGCCAGAGATCGGCAGCTTTGTGCGCCAACGGCTCAGCGCCGAGGGCTGAACTCAGCCATGAAAAAAGCCGGCCTCTAGGGCCGGCTGGAAGCGCAAACGCTTCGTGTCACACGAAGGCGTATTCGTACTCCTCCATCTCTTCCCAATCGTCAGCGGCCAGTGCTTCAAGGCCGGCGAACAGGGTGTCTTCACCGATGCGATCGACGATCTCCCGAAGGGAGGGGAACAGGAAGTGGTTCTCCTCGGCGTACTGAGCGCTGAAGAGACCCTTCTCGCCCCAGAAGAAACGATCGGTGGTGTGCTCGTTGCGACGGACGTTGAGGATCGCCGGCGGCACGATGTTGGATTCAGCGATGTAACGGCGAGCAGCCGTCACGGGCTTGTACTCACCCGTTTCCAGGTTGTGAGTGGCAACGTGAGCCAAAACTCGCTGACCCGCCAGGCGGCGGCGGCTGATGCGCTTGCGCTTCTTGGACATAGAGCTAGGCCCTTTCGGGCAGGGTGGATGGAGACGGACGGTGAGGATCGGCGACGAGCCTGAGGCCTCGGCAACGCCCACACACCTGCAAGCCGGGAGGGCGGTGCGACGGCACCGTTCCGATCAGCAGAGGACGCAACACCCACTGCTGTAGCCTCGTTTGCAGAAAGCTGCAAGCGAAACCGGAAGTCCGATCGCCGCGCCGCCCGATCCCGGACCGCGAGGTATTGGTCGATACCCAGAATCTTAAGACTTTTTCCCAGATTTCGAACACATCCTGGGAAATTTCCGCTGGGACCCCCTCTGACTCAGCCCTGACTGCACCCCCAGTCCCCGCTCAGATGCAGGTCTCCAAGCGGTTTCTGGCCCTACTCGAGCAGCAGCTGGCCCAATTCACGGATCGTCCTGATCTGCGGGGGCTGGTGGTGTACGTGGCCATCCCCGAACCCACCGGCCAGCCCTCGCTGATGGCGATCGGCCACTGGCCCCGCTCGTTGGCCCTGAGCGAACGCAGTGGCAGCGATGACAGCTCGGTGGAAACGCGCCGTTGGCTGGCCCTGCGCGATGACGCCCTCCTGCTCGGTGCCCTGCGGGTGGATGCAGATCGTTGGCCCTGGCCCGAAAGCCTCAGCGAACGCCTTGAAGCCACGGCCCGCTGCCTCACCGAAGCGCTCCGGCTCGACATGGAGCAACAGCGCCTGGGCCGCGAACTCAACCATCGCGACGACCAACTGCGGCTGCTGGTGCATCAGCTGCGCAACCCCCTAGCGGCCCTGCGCACCTTCGGCCAACTGCTGCGGCGACGCCTGGATGGCGATGCCCGCAACCTCGCCCTGGTGGACAGCCTGCTCAGCGAGCAAGGACAACTGAACCGCTATGTGGAGGCGATCGACCAGCTCGCCGAAGCACCGGCCCTGGTGAGCGCAGACAACGCAACACCACCACTGCTGCTCCCCGCCAGCCTCAGCCAGGGGGAGCCCCAGGCCCTTGAGCAGATCCTGCGCCCCCTGCTGGAGCGCGCCGCAGCCACGGCCCATCTGCAGGGGCGCCCCTGGGAGGCACCGAATGCACTCCCCCCCTGGCGAGGCGACGGCAGCGCCCTCTCCGAAATCGTGGCCAACCTGCTGGAGAACGCCTTCCGCTACAGCTGCGCCGGCGGCGCCATCGGGCTGCATTGCGGGATCAGCGACGCCCTGGAGCTCAGCATCTGGGACAGCGGGCCTGTGATCCCCAGCGAAGAGCGCGAGCGGATCTTCGCCAAAGGTGAGCGGGGCTCCAGCGGCGCTCAGCTGGACGGCAGCGGGCTGGGCCTGGCCCTGGCCCGCGACCTGGCCCGGAGCCTGGGGGGCGAGCTGGAGCTGGTGGTGCCCGCCAGCGCCGTTAACGCGCGGCTCCCTGAGGGCGGGAACGCCTTCCGGCTCAGGCTGCCGCTCCAGACCAGAGCCTGATCAGGCCCATCAGCAGCAGGCTCCAGCTCACGGTCCACTCCACGCAGGCGCCGTAGCTATCGCCGCTGTGGCCGCCGAGTTTGCGCCCCAACCACCAAGGCACCAGCAGCGCCGGCACCAGCCCAAGCCAGCCCAGCCACCACCACGACCCGGCCTGCAGTTGCAGCGCCAGGCCGCTGAGCCAGCCCAACAGCAACAGAGCCGGCGCCCACTCCGGCAGGAAGCCGCGCCAGTGCTCCCGGTGAAAGGCCGCTGTACCCGCCTGGCCAGCGCGCAAATAAGGAAACAACTGCATCGCGAGCAGAGGTGCCACCCGGCCCCACACCGCAGCCCACACCAACCCCCAGGGAGCCGCCGCCGCCAACAGCGCCAAACCACCCACCCGCAGGGCCATCAACTGCAACAGGGCCTGCACCCCACTGGCGCCCACACGGCTGTCGTCCATGGCTTCGAGGCAGCGCTGAGGGCCGGCAGCCAAGCCATCGGCGGTGTCCATGGCGCCATCCAGGTGCAGCCCGCCGCTGAGCCACGTGCCCAGGGCCAACACCAGCGCGAGCTGAGCCACCAGGCCAGCTCCACTCAACCCCTGCCAGAGCAACGCTTCCAGCCCACCGATCACCAGCGCTACCCAGGGGGCGAAACGGGCGATGCGCTCAAAGCGCGGTGTGATCCCCGGCGGCAGCGGCAACACGCTGTAGAAGATCCAGGCGCCGGCAAGATCCCCCAGCCAGCCGCCACGGGAGTGGGCCTTGGCCACGGCCAGCAACGATGGATGCAGCTAATCCTGCCGCCTCACCGGTGTTCGCGTTCGAGATCACGGCCCACTGCCCGAACACCCGCGCCCGCTGCGGCTGCTTCCACACCCCCCACGGCGTGGTGAATACGCCGCGGTTCATGCCGGTGGGAACCCTGGCCACGGTGAAGGGGGTGACACCAGCGCAGCTCAAGGCCACCGGCGCCGAGATGGTGCTCTCCAACACTTTCCACCTGCACCTGCAGCCCGGCGAGCAGATCGTGGCCGACGGCGGCGGCCTGCACCGCTTCATGGCCTGGGACGGGCCGATGCTCACCGATTCCGGCGGCTTCCAGGTGTTCAGCCTGGGCGAGATCAACACGATCAACGACCGGGGTGTGGTGTTTCGCTCCCCCCGCGATGGCGCCCGCATCGACCTCACCCCCGAGCGCTCGATGGCGATCCAGATGACCCTGGGCGCCGATGTGGCAATGGCTTTCGACCAGTGCCCGCCCTACCCCGCCACGGAGGCCGATGTGGCCGCCGCCTGCCGCCGCACCCATGCCTGGCTGGAGCGCTGCATCAGCAACCACACCAAGGCCGATCAGGCCCTGTTCGGCATCGTGCAGGGGGGCTGCTTCCCGCATCTGCGCGAGGAGTCGGCGCGGGTGGTGAGCTCGATGGGACTGCCGGGCATCGCCGTGGGCGGCGTAAGCGTGGGCGAGCCCGCTGAGGAGATGCACCGCATCGTGCGCCAGGTGGGGCCGCTGCTCCCCGACGACAAACCCCACTACCTGATGGGTGTGGGCACGCTGCCGGAGATGGCGATCGCCGTGGCCAACGGCTTCGACCTCTTTGATTGCGTGCTGCCCACCCGCCTAGGCCGCCATGGCGCAGCCCTGGTGGGCGGCGAACGCTGGAACCTCAAAAACGCCCGCTTCCGCCACGACCACACACCCCTCGATCCCAGCTGCAGCTGCCCGGCCTGCACGGTGCACAGCCGCGCCTACCTGCACCACCTGATCAAGACCGACGAACTGCTGGGCAAGATCCTGCTCAGCCTGCACAACATCACCCAGCTGGTGCGCTTCAGCAGCGCCATGGCGCAAGCGATCCGCGATGGTTGTTTTGCAGAGGATTTCGCTCCCTGGGAAGCGGACTCTCCAGCCGCGCACACGTGGTAGCGTCCGCCTCTAGCCAACGAACATTCCGGGATGGCCGCCTACGCCCTGCAGACCCTGGCCCAGCTGCCCGAGGCCTATCAGGCCTTCGGCCCCCTGGTGGACATCCTGCCGATCATTCCGCTGCTGTTCCTGCTTCTGGCGTTTGTTTGGCAGGCCTCGGTCGGTTTCCGCTGAAGCGATTCGGCTTGAACACCATCGGCGGCTGGGGCGATGCTCCGGCCGCTTTTTGCTGTGAGCTCTTTCGGTTGCCTCGTGAATCAGCCTCGGCGCAACACCGCCCAAGCGAACGCCGGAAGGGCGAGCATCCGCCGCCAGCGGCTGGGCTCCTGAATCAGGCGATACAGCCATTCGATCTGCAAGCGGCCCATCCAGTGCGGTGCCCGCTGCTTGGTGCCCGACCAGACATCAAAACTGCCGCCCACTCCCATCCAGAGGCCGGGCTGGTCTTGATGGAGCCGCTGGATCCAGGTTTCCTGGCGGGGCACTCCTAGAGCCACAAGCACGAGATCGGGACGGGCCTGCTGCAGTTGCTGCTCAATGCCAGGCCACTGCTCAGGGTTCTGATACCCGTGGATCGCAAAGGCCAGATCAAGATCAGGGATCTCTGCTTTCAGCCGAGCCACGAGTAGCTCCATCACCTCCGGGCTGGCCCCCACCAGAGCCACCCGCCAGCGGTGGGCCGCTGCGTACACGAGCAACTGCCGGGCCAGCTCAATCCCGGGGCTGCGGCGCACGCGATAACCCTGGCGTCCAAGGGCCCACACCACACCGGCGCCATCCGGAATCACCAGATCGGCCTGGGCGATCGCACCGCCAAGAGCAGGGTCGGCCTTGGCGGCCATCGTCATCTCAGCGTTGAGGGTGACGATCTGGCCGCCCCCGCGCTGCTTCAGCTCCAGCGCCGCCGCAAACACGTTGGCGCAGACCGCCACCTGCACGCCGAGCACCTGCGTCACCGTCCAGGACGGAGGTTCACCAGCGCCCGTAAAGCCAGTGCGAGCCGCATCCGTCGCCATTGATGCCATTGAGCGCAGAGGCCACGCGGGAGAATCTATGGCTGCAGCCCATTTCCGTTGCGCCTATGACGCTCAGCAGCGCACCCACGGCGGGACAGATGGGCCCCATGCAGCTCTCCGCCGCGGAAGCCTGGCAGCGCCTGCAGGAGCTCGATGGCCAGATTGAGCGGGTGGTGGTGCAGCGCCAGCATCCGATCACGGGCCTGTTGCCCGCCAGCACCGCCCACACCGTGCACGGCAACTACGGCGATGCCTGGGTGCGCGACTGTGTGTATTCGATTCAGTGCGTCTGGGGCCTGGCCCTGGCGCACCGCCGGCTGAGTGGATCCACCACGCGGGTGTTTGAGCTCGAGCAGCGGGTGCTGCAGCTGATGCGCGGCCTGCTCAACGCCATGCTGCGCCAGGCCCCCAAGGTGGAGCGCTTCAAGCACAGCCTCGAGCCGCTCGATGCGCTGCACGCCAAATACGACACCGGCAGCGGCGAACCGGTGGTGCCCGACGACGGCTGGGGCCACCTACAGCTCGACGCCACAGCCCTGTTTCTGCTGCAGCTGGCTCAGCTCACCCGCTCAGGGTTGGTGGTGGTGCAAACCAGCCACGAGCGCGATTTCATTCAAAACCTGGTGTATTACGTGGCCCGGGCCTACCGGGTGCGCGACTACGGCATCTGGGAGCGGGGCGATAAGGGCAACCACGGTCTGCCGGAGCGCAACGCCAGCTCGATCGGCCTGGTGAAGGCGGCCCTAGAAGCCCTGGAAGGCCTCGATCTCTACGGCCCCCATGGCAACGGCCACTGCAGCCTGCACATCCCCCACGACGCGATCGTGCGCCTGCGCCGCGCCCTCACCGGCCTGCTGCCGCGCGAATCCGCCAGCAAGGAAGTGGATGCGGCCTGCCTCTCGGTGATCGGCTACCCGGCCTGGGCCGTGGAGGATCCGGCCCTGGTGGAGCGCACGCGGCGCAAGATCCGCACCGAGCTGGGCGGGCCCTACGGCTACAAGCGCTTCCGCCGCGACGGCCATCAGACGGTGGTGGAAGACCACACCCGCCTGCACTACGAGCGCGAGGAGCTGGCCCAGTTCGAGCACATCGAATGCGAATGGCCGCTGTTTCTGGCCTATGAGCTGATCACCGCCTGCTGCGAAGAGCGCTGGAGCGAGGCCTGGCAATGGCGCGAGCGGCTCAATCGCGTGGCGGTGGATGTGGATGGCGTAGCGCTCCTGCCGGAGCTCTACGTGGTGCCCAAAGAAGCCGTGGACGCCGAGCGCCTCAATCCCGGGAGCCAGCCGCGCCTCCCCAACGAGAACGTGCCGCTGCTCTGGACCCAGAGCCTCACCTGGCTGGGGGATCTGCTGCTGCTGGGCCTGCTCAAACCCGACGACCTCGACCCGAGCGGCCGCCGCCTGAGCTGCCCGCTCGGCGCCGATCAGGTGCTGGTGAGCTTCGTGCCGGCGCGGGAGCACATCGCCACAGCGCTGGAGCAGGCCGGTCTGGCGGTGACCCGTCCGGGCCAGGTAGCCATCGCCAGCTCCGCGGAGCTGGGCGAGCGCATGGCGGCCGTGGGCGCCAACCCACGTCTGGGGCTCAGCGGCCACCCGCCGCTGCGGATGGAAACGATGGTGACGGCCCGGCTTTACCGCCAGGGCGGCCAGCCGCTCGCCTTCCTACCAGCCGTGCTTGAGGAGAGCACCTACTACCTCTCCGACGATCCCGAGCTGCTGGTGGATGCGGTGGAGAGCGAGATCAGCCAATTGCAGCGGCACTGGCGAGGCGCCGGTGCCCCGGTGCTGCTGATCCCTGTGGAGGAGGGCCCTTTCCAACGCAGTGCCGAGTCGTTCCTGCGGCTCGGAGAGCGGCTGCGCAGCGGCCTGGTGAATGGCGTGGCCGTGCAATTGGCACCGCTGCAGGAGCTAATGGAGCAGGCCAGCTGGGCCGAGCTGCCCGTGCACGCCCAACCCCAGGGCCAGCCCCGCAACCAACCGGCCCCCACCCTGCTGCGCGCCAGCACGGAACAACAACCGCTCACGGCCGAGGAGGAGCAGGAGCTGGAGGAGTCGGGTCTTGACGCCCTCACCGAACGCCTCTGGCAGAGCCAATCGCTGCCGGAGCAGGCTGAACTGCTGGAGCAGCTGGTGCATCGCCTGGGCCTGGAGGCTGAACTGAGCGGCCCCGGCGGCTGCGCCACCCCCCGGGCGCTGTTGGAGGAGATCTACCGGCGGGCCCTGGCCGATGCCAACTGGAACGTGGTGCGCCGCTGCGCCGGTTCCCTGGGCCTCGTTCACCCGCAGCTGGAGGACGCCCTCACCGATCTGCTGGTGCGGCAGAAACAGGTGGTGGTGGGGCGCAACTACACCAACGAATCGCTGCTCAGCCAACCCACCGGCAGCCTGGCGATCGCGGCGATGATCCAGCGCTTCAGCGGCGAGGACGGCCGCGAATGGATGTTGCAGCAGGAGCTGCTCCTGGCCCTCGATGGCGTCGCTCGGCAGGAACCTGCCCTGCTCAGCGGCAGCCTCACGCTGCAACTGGGGCAACTGCTGCTGCTGCTCACCAGCGAACTGGCCGGTGAGCGCGACCTCACCCCAATCGAAGCCTTCGAGGCCCTCTGCGATGAGCCGCCCCATGCCATTCGCCGGCGCCTGCAGCAGGTGCTGCGCGATGTGGAGCACGCCAAAGCGGCGCTGCAGCGCAAGGAGCAACTGCATGTGAGCGGGAGGGTGCGCTGGGAAGCCCCCGATCCCTTGGAGGAGCTGCCCAAGAGCGGTTGCTGGCTGAAGCACCGCGAGCGCATGGGAGCGCTGCAGATCGTGCCGCGCAACTTCCACCCGGGCATCTGGGAACTGCTGCACCACTGCCGCGGCCTGGTGATCGGCGACAAGCTCGAGCGCCGCAACCGGCTGGAGAGCGCCCTGCTCAAGGAGAAGACCCCGGGCGAACGCAACTTCGCCACCCACGTGGAGCACCTGCTCAGCAAGATCGAAGCGGCTGAATACCGGCGCCTCTGCGTGGAGACGCTGATCACCCTGATCGCCTTCGTGGACGCGAACCCCCAGGTGCGCTTCGACGACGACCTGGCCCTCGATGTGGTGATCGGGCACGCCGTGCGGGTGGGCTGGCAGCAGCAGCACCCGGAACAGCCGACCGAGGAGTACCCCACCCACAAGGCCGAGGCCTGGGATGGCTTCTACCGCTCCTCTCCAGCCCAGTGCCGCCGCTGGCAGCTCCTGGCCTTGAAAGAGCTGGCGGAACTGCAGCCGGCCTAAGTCGGCTCCTAGATCGGCTCAGCGAGCGTCATGCAGAGCGTGGGCTGCTCCACGCACTGCTCGATCAGATCGGCCAGCAACAGGGCGCGGGAGGCCTGAGGGCCATCCACGGCTGGCTGCTCCAGACCGCGCACGCATTGGAGGAAGTGCTCCAGCTCGGCCACCAGCGGATCCACCGGCGAGGTGCTCACCTCTTCGATGAAGCCGTCGTTGCGGTAGAGGAGCTCGCCGTGATCCGCCGAGAAGGAGAGCTGGGTGCGGCGGTGGATCTGCAGGCTGCGGTTGAGGAAATCGGTTTCCACCAGCGCGCTGCGGCAATGGGCCGAAAGGCTGCGGATCTTGCGGTGGGCCATCTTGCTGGCCGTGAGGCTGGCCACCACTCCGTTGGCAAAGCCAAGGGTGGCGTTCACGTAATCAATCGGGCCCTCGGCGCTGCGGCCACCGGCGGCCGCCAGGCGCACCACCTTGGCGCCAGCCACTTCGAGCACCAGGTCGATGTCGTGGATCATTAGATCCAGCACCACCGACACATCGTTGGCGCGATCGGCATTGGGGCTGTGGCGACGGGCTTCGAGCACCACCACCTCCTCGTTGGCCACCACCTTGAGCAGCTCGCGGAAGGCGGGGTTGAAGCGCTCGATATGGCCCACCTGCAGCAGTCGGCCCGCCTGCTCAGCCGCCTGGCTGAGCTCGGTGGCTTCGTCCTGCGTGGCGGCAATCGGCTTCTCGATCAGCACGTGCACGCCGGCCTTGAAGCAGGCCATGCCCACCCGGTGGTGCAACAGGGTGGGCACGGCGATACACACCGCCTCCACCTCACCGAGCATTTCCTCGTAGCTGGCAAACCAGCGGCAGCCAAACTGCTCCACCGCCAGCTGACCGCGGGCCGGATCGGGATCCGCCACCCCCACCAGCTCGGCATCGCGCAGCAGGCTGAGCACCCGGGCGTGGTGCCAGCCCATGTTTCCGATTCCGATCACTCCAACGCGAACCGGCTGCATGGCGCTGGCGATCAGACGCGGCAATTATCAACGATCAGAGGCCGCCGCCAAGGACTTCAGCCCTCAACCGTTTCCGGCTCCACAGCCCGGCGAGTGATCTCCACCCGCTCGATGCGCGGGCCATCCATGGCCATGATCAAAAACTGATGGCCTTTCCAGCGCAAACTCTCGCCCGGGGCAGGGATGTGCTGCAGACGCTCCAACAGGAAACCGGCGAGGGTGTGGTGCTCATCCGATTCAGGCAGCTGCAGCCCGAGCTCGCGGTTGAGCTCGTAGATCTCCAGATCACCGGCCACCAGCCAGCTGTGCTCCTGCAGCTGCTGGAGATCGTCTTCGGGGTTTTCGGGGTCCTCCTCATCGCCCACAATCTCGCTGGTGAGATCGGAGATGGTCACCAATCCCTCCGTGCCGCCGTGTTCATCCACCACCACCAGCAGGGGCTCGCCGCTGCGAATCACTGGCAGCAGCTCCGCCAGGGGAGTGGTTTCCTGCACCTTGGTCACCGGGGTGACGTAAGGCGCCAGGGGTGAGTCGCTGCGCAGCAAACCCTTGGCGATCGGCTCAGCCAAGCGGCGCAGGTCGAGCAGGCCGCGCACATCGTCGAGGGAACTGCCGATCACGGGGAAGCGGGCGTGGTGGGTGCTGTGCACCGCCTCCATCAGCTCAGCGAAGCGCACCTCCAGGGGCAGGGTGACCATCCCGGAGCGGGGCACCATCACCTCGCGCACCTGGGTGTCCCGCAGCGAAAACAAGCCCTCGAGCATGTCGCGCTCATCGGGCATCAGGCCGATCACGCTATTGGATTCGATCAGCGTTTCCAGCTCCCCGGCCGAGAGGGCGGGTACCAGCTCATCCCAGTTGCGCGGCAACCCGAGCAGGCGCAGCAGGCCGTTACCCAGCCGCTCCAACAGCGCCAAAAGCGGCCCAAGGGTGCGCATCACTGCCTCGAGCACGGGGGCCAGGCGGAGCGCCGACGCCTCCGGCCGGTGCAACACCCAGGCCTTGGGCACCAGGCCGCCGAGCAGCGTGGCCAGCACCACCAGACCCACAAACACGAGCACATCGAGCCAGGCCTGCCCCAACCAGGCACCGGCGGAGCCACGCCCCCAGCGCTCCGCCAGGCCACGCCCGGTCCAGCCCAGCGCAAGCAGGGAGAGGGTCATGCCCAGCTGGGTCGCCACCAGCGCACGCCGCAACCGCCGCTGCAGCCGCCCCACCGCAACGGCACCGCGCTGGCCATCGGCTTCAAGCAGCTGCACCCGCGTGGGACGCAGCCGGATCAGGGCGAATTCCGAGGCAGCGAAGAAGGCCAGCAGGAACAAGAGGGCCGCCGGCGCCAGGAATCGCATCGGGTTCAGATGGGGGTCGCGAGGATCGAACTCGCCTAAGGCGGATTATGAGTCCGCTGCATTCACCAGATTGCTAGACCCCCGTGAGCGGTCAAGCCGTGGCGTGATCTAACCACAAACAAGCCAGCTACCACAGGCCTCGGATCACACGGGATCCCGGCTGAGGCCAGCTCGGGGGAGCGCTCTGGGCGTTGCAGCTGCCCTGGGGCAGGCCCTGGCAGAAGCCGTTGTTCACATCAGCGGTGCGCCAGGGCATCGGGTTGCTCTGTTGCTCGAGCAACACCTGATAGGTGTTCTCCAACGCTGAGCCGTCCCACACGATCGTTTGATCTGGGAAGCCGAAGCCCATCACCTTGGTGCCATCACCGCCGCCCATGGCAATCCCGAGGATGTCGGTGATCTGGTGGGTGATGTCGATGCCGCGGGCATAGGGGGAGGTGTAGCTGTAGAAGCGGCGCTCCACGAGCTGCGGGGTGGTGACCACCTCACCGCAACGGGTCACCTCCACAGGGCCGGAGGCATTCACACCCGCCGAACCCGAGCCCGCCAAGGGGGCCTCGAGCGTGGTGGTGCAGACCACCGGCCCAGCCGTGGCGGGCAGCGAAGCCACAGCAACCAACAGGGCAGGCACCAAGGCCATGGCCGGCGATCGCCGCAGCCCATACCTGCCCATCGAATCCCACCGATCACGCTGGGCGCAAACTAGACAGCCAGAACGCGTGTTGCCAGAGGCATGACCCAGCTGCCCACCCTCCCCCAGGCCAGCGCTGATCAACGCCAATTGCTGCTGCGTTTGCTGGCGGAGCGGGCCTACCGGCACGGCAACTTCACCCTGGCCTCCGGGCGCACCAGCCACCACTACGTGAACTGCAAGCCGGTGAGCCTGAGCGGCCAGGGACTGGCGCTGCTCTCCGCCCAGATGCTGGAGCTGGTGGAAGCGGAGGCTGTGGCGGTGGCTGGCCTCACCCTCGGCGCCGATCCGCTGGTGAGCGGCGTGGCCGTGGCCGCAGCCCTGAGCGGTCGCGCCCTCGATGCCCTGATCGTGCGCAAGGAAGCCAAGGGCCACGGCACCGGTGCCTGGCTGGAGGGGCCCCTGCCTGAGGCCGGCAGCCGCATCACCGTGCTGGAGGACGTGGTGACCACCGGCGGCTCCTCGCTGAAGGCGGTGAAGCAGCTGCGCGAAGCTGGCTATGTGGTGGATCGGGTGGTAACGATCGTGGACCGGCAGGAAGGCGGGCTGGACGCGATGACCGCCGCTGGCCTTGAGCTGCACAGCCTGTTCCTGCTGGAAGAGATTGCCGCCGTTGCAGCCGCCGCCCGCTCATGAGCGCCGCTCACACTCCAGCCCGCTGGAGCACTCCGATCAGCCTGATCCGGCTGGACGGCAGCGACACCCGACGCTTCCTGCACGGCCAGAGCAGCCAAGCAATCGAGCTCGCTTCGAGCGGCGCCTGCCTGCCCACCTGTCTGATCAGCCCCACGGGCCGGATGCGCGCCCTGGCCCTGGTGCGCCTCGATGAAAGCGGGGCTGACCTTCTGGTGCTGGAAGGCGACGGCCAAGCCGTCCATCAGTCCCTGGATCGCGTGCTCTTTCCTGCCGATCGGGTGAAGCTGGGCCCGGTGCAAAGCGCAACACTGGTGCGCTGGATCGGAACCCCGGAGGCACCGAGCAACAGCGAGCCAAACCTGTTGGCTCCCGGAGTGGATCTGGGCGCCGGAGCCGAGCAACCGGCCTGGCTCCAGATCAGCGGTGCAGCCCTGCCAAGCTGGCTGGAAGCCCTGCCGGAGCTGGATTCCGAGGCAGCCGAACGACAGCGGATCCGCCAGGGATTCCCGGCTGAACCCGGGGAGCTCAACGACAGCACCAATCCCTTTGAGCTCGGCTTAGCCCCCTGGGTGAGCCTCAACAAGGGTTGCTACGTGGGCCAGGAAACCCTGGCCAAGCTGGCCACCTACGACGGCGTGAAACAGCAGCTGCGCCAATGGCACACCGAGCACTTGGGCCCCGAAGCAACCGATGCCTGCGCACCAGGCACCGGCGTCTTCACCGCAAGCGGCGAACGGGCGGGGGTGATCACCTCCGCGCTGCCAGGTCCTGATGGCATCGAGGGGTTAGCCCTGGTCCGCCGCCAGGCCCTCGACCACGCAGAACTCTTCGCTGGCGGCGGCGACAGCAGCACCGAGCCTCACCGCCTACAGATCAACACCCCGGCAGGGTTTGTGGCCCCACCGGTGGGAGCCGGCGGCCGGGGCTGAGGCTCACGGCTGAGCGGAGGAGTCCTGCTCCAGCAACCAGTGGGCCACGGCCCAGGTGGCCAGGGCGTCGTCGTGGTTGTAGCGAAAGATCCGGCGCAGGTTCTGGCGTGAACCTCGGTCGTCAGGCCCCTGACCGCCCAAGCGCCAACGGCGCCACCACAGCAGCGCACGGGCCCCATCCACACCCTGCTGCCGCCAACGGAACCCCAACCAGCTGGCCGTGGCCTTGAGGCCATAACTGTTGGTGGGCATCCACCAATGGCGCCGCAGCCGTAGGTGCACATCGATCATGCGGCTCCGGAGATGGGTGATCTGGCGTTCCTTCGCCCCCTGCCGCTGGGCCAAGCGCACCAGGGCCAGCAGCTCCGTTTCGCCGTAATGCAGCACCGGCCAATCGGGATAGGCGGCCAACAACCGCTGCAGTCGCTCCCAGAGCCGGGCTTCTCCGTGCTCCTGCAGCGCTAGCAACGGGTGATACGGGGCTTCGGCCGCCGCTGCAGGCGTGGGCCAACGGCCGTCCTCACTCCGGGGCAATCGCACGAAGCCATGCAGGAAGTCGTCGCGGGCGTCGGGATCGGATTCGATGTCGTAGATCAGCACGCCCGGCGCTGTATTCAGCTCAGGCAGTGCAGCATCCGGGTCACGGCGCAGAGGCTGCCCATCGCGCTGCACCCGCGCCTGGGTGACCAGCTGATCCGCCACCTCGGCGTGCTGCTCACCATGCACGAGCAACGCCTCAGCCAGCTGCTCAGGTTCGGCGGCGGCCAGATGCTCGAGGCGATCAATGCCGAGCTCCAGCAACATGTCGCGCCGTTTCGCACCGATGCCGCTCACTTCGCTCAGGTGCCCCTCGGCCGTCGCCACCTGATCACAAGCGGCGCGCCAGCTGCAGAGCACGCACTTCTTGCGATCCGCCACCAGGGGGGGAGGCGTGGACCTGGCCAGATCCCCCGCCAACCGTTCCAAGGCCTCATCGAGCTGACGCGGCAGGCTGCCCGTGAGGTTGAGGGTTTCCGTCTCGAGGCCGCGCCCGGCGCCGGAGAGCACCAGCCCCTGGGCCAGCGCAAAATCCTGCTCCCCATCGAGCAACCGGCCCCAGAGAGCGAGCACCACCCGGTGCTCACGGGTGGTGCGCCGCCCCTGGCGAAAGATCACCGGCCGATAGGCGTGCTCACCCCAACGACTACTGCCCTTGACCCGCTGCAGCAGCGGTGGGTGCGCCTCGAGCGCCAACCCGGCCAACTGCCCCCGCAGCCGCAAACCCACCACCGCAGGTGCACCGGCAGCGGCGGCCGCCTCGCCATGCTCCGGTTTCTTGGGAAACAGGGTGGAGAAGCTGCGGCGCTGCTCATCAAGCTGCAACTCGCGATGCGCCGTCCACAGGCGCTGATCGGCGTTGCCAAATCGATCCAACCAGGCGCGGCGCTTGCAGCGCAGCCAGCTGCGCAACAGCCGGTCGTTGAGCGGAATCTGGCTCGGCACAGCGATCACGCTAGGTGGCCGTCTGGCCTGCCGGCACCTGCGTTCACGCAGGGGGGCAGGCCGGCTGCTAGCACCACCGGTATCGCCCTGTGCCTCTGCCCCGATGGCTGCGTCCGCGCCCCTGCCCCTGGAGGCCAGCCCGATCGCCTTCGGCACCGATGGCTGGCGGGGCATCCTCGGGGTGGATATCACCGTGGAGCGCCTGCTGCCGGTGGCCGCCGCCGCGGCACGGGAGCTGGAGTTTTCGGCGCCGCCCGGGCTGAACAGCCGCGAGATCGTGATCGGCTACGACCGGCGCTTCCTGGCACCGGAACTGGCGGAAGCGATCTGCAGCGCCGTGCGCGGCGCCGATCTGGTGCCGGTGCTCGCCGAAGCACCGATCCCCACCCCCGCCGCCAGCTGGGCGGTGGTGGAACGCCAGGCCCTGGGGGCGCTGGTGATCACCGCCAGCCATAACCCACCGGAATGGCTGGGGCTCAAGATCAAGGGCCCCTTCGGCGGCTCGGTGGAGGGCGACTTCACCAAGCGGGTGGAGACCAGGCTGGAGGCCGGCGGCATCACGGTGCCGATCCCTGGCGAAACCCTGCGCTTCGATGCCATGGGCACCTACCTGGCAGGCCTGAAGGCCAAGGTGAACACCGCTGCCCTGAGCGAAGGACTGCAGCGGCTGGGTCTCCAGGTGATCGTGGATCCGATGCATGGCTCCGCCGCCGGTGGCTTGAGCCGCCTACTGGAGGGGGCCGCCGCCAGCGACCACCTGCGCGAGATCCGCTCCAATCGCGATCCCCTGTTCGGCGGCAACCCGCCTGAGCCCCTGGCGCCCTACCTCCAGGAGCTGATCGCCGAAGTGCGCGCCTCCACCCTGGCCGGCCGGCCAGCGGTGGGCATCGTGTTCGACGGCGACGGCGACCGCATCGCCGCGGTGGATGAACACGGCCGTTTCTGCAGCACCCAGCTGTTGATGCCCCTGTTCATCGACCACCTGGCCCGCGCCAAAGGGATGGGCGGCTCGGTGGTGAAAACCGTGAGCGGCTCCGATCTGATGCAACTGGTGGCCGAAAACCTGGGCCGCCCGGTGCTGGAGAAAGCCGTGGGCTTCAAATACATCGCCGCTGAGATGCTCGCGAGCGACGTGCTGGTGGGCGGCGAGGAATCAGGCGGCGTGGGGTTCGGCAACCACCTGCCTGAACGCGATGCGCTCTATGCGGCGCTGCTGCTGATTGAGGCGTTGGTGGAGGGCGGCAAGCCCCTGGGCGAACGCGTGAGCGAACTGCAGGAGCGCTGCGGCGGAGCCGCCGCCTACGACCGCCTCGATCTGCGCCTGCGCGACATGGCCACCCGCCAGCGGCTGGAGCAGTTCCTGGCGGCCACCCCGCCTCAGGAGGTGGCCGGGGCACCGGTGCAGGAGGTGATCACCACCGATGGCGTGAAGCTGCGCCTCGGCCCCAGCCACTGGCTGATGCTGCGCTTCTCCGGCACCGAACCGCTGCTGCGGCTCTATTGCGAGGCCCCCAGCGACTCCCGCGTGGCTGAGGTGTTGGCTTGGGCGCGCCAACTGGCGGAGGGCATTTGATGACCACCCTGGTGATCGCCAGCGGCAACGCCGGCAAGGTGCGCGAGTTCGGGGCTTTGCTGGCGGACTTGGGGCTTGAGACCCAGGCACAACCAGAAGGGCTGGACGTGGAAGAAACCGGCAGCACGTTTGCCGACAACGCCCGCCTGAAAGCCGAAGCCGTGGCCCGCGCCACCGGCTGCTGGGCCCTGGCCGACGACTCGGGACTGAGCGTCGACGCCCTCGGAGGCGCCCCCGGCGTGCATTCAGCCCGCTATGCCGACAGCGACAGCGCCCGGATTGAGCGGCTGTTGCGCGAACTGAGCGCTGCAGACGCTCACGACCATGCAACACGCAGCGCCTGTTTCACCGCTGCGCTGGCGCTGGCGAATCCTCAGGGTGAAGTCGTGCTGGAGGTGGAAGGCCTCTGCCCTGGCTTGATCCTTGAGGCCCCCCGTGGCGAAGGCGGCTTCGGTTACGACCCGGTGTTCTTCGTGCCGGAGGCCAACCTCACCTTCGCGGAGATGCCCCACAGCCAGAAAGCTGAACTAGGACATCGCGGCCGGGCCTTTGCGGCTCTGAAGCCTCAGTTGCAGGCACTGCTGGCTCAGGAGAGGCAGTAATCCAACGCCAGGCTCACCGAACGCTGTGGTGCCGGAGCCTCATCGGGATTGAAGCTGCGGGCCGCTGCCATCCCGTAGGGCACGGGGCGAATCCCGCCGCTGCGCTGATCAATGCGCAGCAGCTGCACACGCCGCAGCCCCAGGGCCGCTGCCGTGGCGTCGGCCTGGCGCTTGCCCTCCGCCAACGCCTCCCGCAACAGCCGGCTCTGGAGCTTGGTTTCACTGGCGTCGGCCGCCTGCGCCGTGAAGCCCTGCAGGTTCACCCCCGGCAGACGGCCCGCTGCCTGGATCAGGGCGTCGTAATTGGCCTTGCTCACCTGGCCCGACATCGAGGTGCTGGCCCGCTCGCGCACCGGCCCGCTGCTACCGCCGCCACTGCGGTACGTGGAGGGAGCCGGAATCGTGAGGGCACCGCTCGCCAGCGGCGCCACCACCTTGCGCACGGCGGCCAGGCGCCGGTTCAGCTGCTCGATGGCCTCGGTTTTACTTGCGGCCTCAGCCTCCAGGCCCAGCTCAAAGCGGAAGCGATCGAAGGCCGCCGCGCCCTGCTGCTGCACTTGCAATTGAAGCAGGGTGCCGCTGCAGGCCAGGGGCTGAGCCTGCAGGGGAGCTGGAGCCATCAGCGCCAGAGCTGGACTCATGCCCAGCGGCACCAGGCTCAGAGCCACAACCGCAGAACGGGAGAAGGCCATCGAAGGGTGAATGCACTGATCTGGGTCTAACGGCGCCATCACGCCGAGATGCAACCCGATGGAGCGCAGCCTGCGACCAGATGCAACTGAGCGGCCCCGAGCTGCTGCGCCTCAACGCACCCCCAGATCACCAACGGCAGGTCGCCACTGCTGCAGCCGCCAGTCCACGCCGCCGCTGATCACCATCGGATCGCACTGCACCAGGGCTTCTGCCTCGGCGTAGCTGGGAGCTTCCACCAGCAGCAGGCCTCCGCCGCCCGGTTGCCCCTCGCCATCCACCAGGTAGCCGCTACTGATCACCACACCGTCCTGGCGCAGCTGCTCCACCCAGAGCAGATGGGCCTCCAGGTGAGGCCTCATCGCGGCATAGGGGCGCAGGAAGGTCTCCTGCTTCACAAACCAGGGCACCGCAAGCGAGCGGGGGCATGCCCCCATGCTGCTCAGGCCGGAGCGAAGCTGCCGTGCAGGCCGTGGGGCACCGCCAGGGGCAACTCGAGCACAGCCACCTCCGCCAGCGAGGCCGCATCAAGGATCACCAGATCACTGGCGCAGCGCGCACCGTTCCACACCAGGCAGAGCACCCAGCCGTCGTCTTCCGCCGTGGCACCGGGACGGGGCACCATCAGCGGCTCGCTGACAAAGCCCCGCGGAGCGGCGCTCCACACCTGGCCCTCACCTGTGGCGAGATCGAGCTTCTTGATGGCCTGCAGCGGATCGTTGCCCTGCTCGCGCTCGGCCACAGCCATCCAGCTGGTGCGGGCCTGCAGCCCCTGGCGCTCGGGATTCACCATCGCGAACTCGCAGGTGCGGGGCTCGAGCAGCTCCTTCTGCACCGCTGCAGTGTCCAGGTTGATGCGGCAACGCACCAGCTGGCCCGCCGGGATCGTTTCGAAATCCACCTGGCGGAAATCCACGTCCGGGCCGATGGAGGGGAAGTCGTCGTAATAGATCGAATCCACCACCAGCTCGTTGCCCTCCTCAAAGGCATTGAGGTGGTGGAACACAAAGCCTTCCGGCGCAGGGATCTGCAGGGGCTTGCCTTCACCGCTGCGGGGAATCAGCCAGAACTGCCCCTGTTCACCGGGCTTCGAGGCCAGACACTGAGCCGCGCCCTTCTGGCCGAGCACAAAGCCGGTGGGATTGAAGGCCACTGCGTTCTGCAGAAACACCGCCCAGTTGGGGGTGATGGCGAAGTCGTGCAGGAAGGCGAAACCCTTGAAGCTGTGGCGGCTGTCGGCCAGGAGCTCGCCGCCAGTGGAGAACTCCATCAGCCGGATCGTGCTGCGGGGGCCGGCCTTCACCCCGAAGGTCACCATCCGCGTGGCACCGTGATGGCCGGGATCGAAGCGGGGGTGAGCGCTAAAGGCCTCACCCTTTTTGAGCACGCCATCGAGCAGGCTCAGGCCTCGGGTCTCCAGGGTGTCGGGATCCAGAGCATGGGGCTCCGCCGCCTCCCAGAGCGCCAGCAGCTGATCGCCGAGGCGCACCACGTGGGTGTTGGCGATGTTCTTGAGGCGCAGGTCGAAGGCGTTGGCCACGGCCCCGCCGGGCTTCTGGGTGCCAAAAACGCCGCGGTAGAGGAACTTGTCGGCCACCTCCTCGGCCTGCCAGCCCTCGGTGCGCACAAAGCGATTGCGCAGCTCCGCCTTGCCGCCGGCAAAGCGCAGGGCGGTGATCATGCCGTCGCCATCAAAGGGGTGATGCACCCACTGGCCGCCGCGCTCTAATCGGCCGGGACCATTGCGATAGAGCGTCCCCACCAGCTCGGCCGGGATGGCACCACGGGCGGCCTTGAGCTCCACCCCATCCAGCTCCACGCCCACGTTGCGAAACGCGCTCGCCCAATCAGCGCGGTCGTAGGCCGGGGCAGCAGCTGGAGCAACGGTCATGGGGGCAGCGGCAGGCGCGAACCCCGATCATCGCGTAACGGAGTGTTAAGGCGGTTAGGTCGGACCCCGCTGGTCAGACGGCTCCAGATGTGCGACCACTCTCATGTGAGATGTGGTCGCACATCTGGAGCAGAACCAGAAACCAAGTCAGCCAGGGAACAGACCGAAAAGACCACCGGGCGAACCAGACAGCAGACGCAGCCGCTCATCCCTGTTCAGGCACCCGCCCGCTCCAGCACGCCCTTGCTGCTCGGCACCGCACCGGCCCGGCGCGGGTCGATCTCAGTGGCGAGGCGCAGCGCCCGGGCGAAGGCCTTGAAGCAGGCCTCCACGATGTGGTGCGAATTCACCCCATCCAGCTGGCGGATATGCAGGGTGAGGCCGGAGTTGTTCACCACGGCCACGAAGAACTCCTTCACCAGTTCGGTGTCGTAGGTGCCGATCTTCTGAGCAGGGATCTGCAGGCCGAAGCTCAGGTGCGGGCGGCCGCTGCAATCCAGAGCCACCTGCACCAGCGCCTCATCGAGCGGCGCCACAAAGTGCCCGAAGCGATGGATGCCGCGGCGGTCGCCCAGGGCCTGCGCTAGGGCCTGACCGATGGCGATGCCCACATCTTCATTGGTGTGGTGATCGTCGATGTGGGTGTCACCCACCGCATTCACCTCCAGATCGATCAGCCCATGGCTGCTGATCTGATGGAGCATGTGATCCAGAAACGGCACGCCGGTGTTCGCCTGGCAGCGACCGGTGCCATCGAGGTTGAGCTGCACGCGCACATCGGTTTCACCGGTGACGCGGTGGATCTCGCCGCTACGCATGTCAGTCACCGGCTGGCGGCCCTGGATCGGAGATTCCGATCATGCCCGGGCGCCACACGCCGAGGCGACCTAGGGTTCAACTGAACTTATTGGCCAGCCCAATGTCAAAAGCGCAACTTATGGCTTTTCTGGCCAAGGCCGATGCCAACCCCGCCATCCAGCAGCGGATCGATTCCGCCGCTGATGTGAGTGCCGTGGTGGCGATTGCACGCGAGGAAGGCTTTCTCTTCTCAGCCGCCAGCCTGTCCCGCCACCAGCGGGGCTGAACCCTGGCTCACATCCCCGTGATGCAGTAGCCCGCATCCACGTAAATCACCTGGCCGGTGATGCCACTGGAGAGAGGACTGGCCAGGAATGCCGCTGTGCCGCCCACCTCGTCTTGAGTCACGGTGCGGTGCAGCGGAGCCTTTTCCTCCACGTTGTGGATCATGTCGAGGATCCCGCCGATGGCGGAGCTGGCGAGGGTGCGGATCGGGCCCGCGCTGATCGCGTTCACGCGCACCTGCTTCTCGGCGCCCAGCTCAGCGGCGAGGTACCGCACTGAAGCCTCGAGAGCCGCCTTGGCCACGCCCATCACGTTGTAGTTGGGGATGGCGCGCTCAGCGCCCAGGTAGCTGAGGGTGATCACACTGGCGCCCTCGTTAAACAGCGGCTTGGCGTAGCGGCAGAGCGGCGCCAGGGAGTAGGCGCTCACCTCCAGTGCCCGGGCGAAGCCTTCGGGGGAAATATTGGAGTAGTCGCCCACCAGTTCGTCTTTGCCGGCATAGGCCAGGCAATGCACGAGCACATCGATGGAGCCCCACTGCTCCTTCACCCGGGTGAACACGGCCTCGATCTGAGCCGGGTCCTGCACGTTGAGGGGCTCAAAGAGGGTGGGAGCCAGGGGAGCGGTGAGATCGCGCACCTTGCCCTCGAAGCGGCCCTTCTCATCGGGGAGGTAGGTGACCCCCAGCTCGGCGCCGGCGGCATGCAGCTGCTGGGCGATGCCCCAGGCGATCGACTTGTTATTGGCGATGCCCGTCACAAGGGCCTTCTTGCCGCGCAGATCGAGAAGCATGGGGAAAACGACGCCGGTGCGGTTGCGATCGGGGGATTCTCCCCCAGCCGCGGCCAGGGGCCGCCAGCCGGCAGGATCAACGCCTCCACCGCCGCAAGCCTTGGCCCCCGATTCCCTCGCCGGCGTGCCGCTGGCCTGGCCCGAGCAGCCGGGCGAGCTGCCCCGCCGCTTCGACAGCCGCCAGGCCCTGGAGGCCGAACTGCAGCAGCTGTTCCCGGAGGCCCCTGGCGCGCTCAGCCCGATCCGCGGCGGCCGCCGCCAGGCCCAGGCGCTGCTGAACCGAATCCAGCCGGAGCGCTACGCCAAGGGGCGCAACTTCCTCGATGGGCCGGTCACTCGCCTCTCCCCCTACATCCGCCACGGCGTGCTCACGCTGGCCGAAGTGCGCGATGCCGTGTTCGCCCGCACCCGCAGCCGGCAGGGCAGCGAGAAGCTGATCAATGAGTTGGGCTGGCGCGACTACTGGCAGCGCCTCTGGCAGCAGCTCGGCGATGGCATCTGGCGCGATCAGGAGGAGCTCAAAACCGGCCACAGCGCCGCGGCCTATACCCCCTCCCTCCCCGCCGACATCGCCGAGGGCCGCACGGGCCTGGCCTGCATGGATGGCTTCATCGCCGAACTCCACGAAACGGGCTGGCTGCACAACCACGCCCGCATGTGGCTGGCGGCCTACCTGGTGCACTGGCGGCGGATCCGCTGGCAAGCCGGGGCCCAGTGGTTCCTGCGCCACCTGCTCGATGGCGATCCGGCCAGCAACAACCTGAGCTGGCAGTGGGTGGCCAGCAACTTCAGCCACAAGCCCTACTTCTTCAATCGCGGCAACCTCGAGCGCTACAGCAACGGCAGCTTCTGCCGCAGCTGCGCGTTGCGCGAGCAGGGCTGTCCGTTTGAGGCCAGCTATGAGCAGCTGGAAGCAGAGTTATTCGCGCCGATGCCGGCGATTCGCGCGGTCGACAACCGCAGCCGAGAGCGCGGCCGAGAGCGCAACAGCACCCGCCAGGGAGGGCCCTCCGCCGCCCTGAGCCGTCCCGCCCGCCGCCGCTGAACTGAGCCGATGCAACGCCCCATCCTGTGGATTCACGGCGAGGCCCTCGGCCCCGCCAACCCCGCCCTCCTGGCCTACCCGGGCCGGCCTGCCGTGTTTGTGTTCGACAGCGCTCTGCTGGCCGGCCGCAGCCCCACCACCGGCGACCCCGCAGGCGCCACCGAGCCCGTGAGCCTCAAGCGCATCGGCTTCCTCTACGAGTGTCTGCTGGAGCTGCCCGTGAGCCTGCGCAAGGGTGATGTGGCCGAGGAGGTGCTGGCCTTCGCCAGGGCCCATGGCGCCGACGGGATCGTGACCACCTCTGGCACAGACCCCCGCGTGGAAGCCATCTGCCAAACCCTGGAGCAGCAGCTTCCGGTGCAGGTGCTTGAGGTGGAGCCGTTCGTGCAGATGGAGGGTCCAGCGGATCTGGGGCGCTTCAGCCGTTACTGGCGCCGCGCCGAACGGGAAGTCTGGGCCGGCTGGGGCCAAGAGGCGTAGGGCAGCCGCGGCTCAGGAGGCCGGTGTAGCCCCGTTCATCAGCTCCTCCTCCTCTTGGCGCACCTCCGAAGGCGCGGGCAGCAAATCCTGCTCTTCCACCAGGGGGAAGGTCTGCACCTTCACATCGGCGGGCTTGCGCGGTGGATCGATCCACTGCCACTGCGCCCCCGGCGCCCGCTGCTTGCAGAGCGCTTCCAGCTCCCGTTTGAGGGCGCGTTGCACGTCCTTGCGGGCCACGGCCTCGAAGAATTCAGCCCGGGTGGCCAGCCCCGAACTGAAGGGTGCGCTGCCATTGCCGTTGAACAACCGGGCCGGATCCACGAGCCAGCGGGGCCGGCACACCCCTTGCTGGGCGGTATCGGTTTCGAGCCAGATGTGCAGGCCATAGCCATCGGGTTGGCTCACCACCGCCAGGCCGTCATGGGGCTGATTGCGCTGCAGCGGGAAAATCGCCCAGCTGGCACTGCGATGCGCCGGCACACAGCCCGCCACGGCCGCGGCGAGCAGCAACAGCAGAGCACCCGAACAGCGGAAGCGACGCAGCGCAGGAGGGATCAAGGCAGCTGAGACACAATCGCGGCATCCTGCCCGAACTGCGCCGCAGCGACTGCCATGGTGCTCACCCCCTCCACGATGCTGCCGCTGGGAACGCCCCTGCCCAGCTTCCAGCTCGAGCAGGTGTGGGGAGCGCAGGGAGCCGTTGGCCAGGGTGATCGCGGCGAGAACTGGAGCAGTGCAGCGCTGGAGCCGGCGCCCGTGTTGGTGCTGTTCATCTGCGCCCACTGCCCCTTTGTGAAACACATCGAGCCGGAGCTGAGCCGATTGGAGCGGGACACCAGCGGCCGCATCCAGATCCTGGCCATCGCCAGCAACAGCACCCTCACCCACCCCCAGGACGGCCCCGAGGGTTTGCGGGAGCAGGCCGAACGCAACGGCTGGAGGTTCCCTTATCTCTTCGATGCCAGCCAGGCGGTGGCGCGGGCGTTCCACGCCGCCTGCACCCCCGACCTTTATCTGTTCAACAGCGCCCATCAACTGGTGTACCGCGGCCAGCTCGATGCCAGCCGCCCGGGCAACGATCAGCCGCTGGATGGTCGTGACCTACGAGCGGCGATCGCAGCCCTGCTTAACGGCCAACCGATCCCTGAGCCCCAGCAGCCTTCGATCGGCTGCAACATCAAATGGCACCCCGAGGGCACGGCGGGGCGGTGATCCGAACAGGGGCCTTAAGGTTGCCTTTATGCAGGTGCCCCCTTTCAGCCTCACCGAGCAGCTCGATGCTTTAGGCGAGCAGCTTGATGCCGCCGTTCTGCAGGTGTTACGCAGCGGCCAATACATCGGTGGCGGCGTGATCGCTGCCTTCGAGCAGGCCTTTGCCAAGGCGGTGGGCACGCCGTTTGCCGTGGGCTGCAACAGCGGCACCGACGCCCTGATCCTGGCGCTGCGGGGCCTGGGGATCGGCCCGGGCGATGAGGTGATCACCTGCTCGTTCAGCTTTTTCGCCACGGCCGAAGCGATCAGTGCCGTGGGCGCGACGCCGGTGTTCGTGGATGTGGAGGAGAGCAGCTATCTGATCAACCTCGATCAGCTGGAGGCGGCGATCACACCCGCCACCAAGGTGCTGCTCCCCGTGCACCTGTTTGGCCGGCCGGTGGATATGGAGCGGGTCTGCGCCATCGCCGATCGCCACAACCTCAAGGTGGTGGAAGACTGCGCCCAGGCCAGCGGCGCCAGCTGGGCCGGCAAGCCCGTGGGCAGCTGGGGCGATGTGGGCTGCTTCAGCTTCTTCCCCACCAAGAACCTCGGTGGCGCCGGCGATGGCGGTGCGCTCACCTGCCGAGATGAGGCCCTGGCCCAGCGGATGCGCGAGCTGGCCGTGCACGGCATGCCCCGCCGCTACCTGCACACCGAACTCGGCTACAACAGCCGCCTCGATGCCATCCAGGCGGCTGTGCTCAACGTGAAGCTGCCGCACCTCGAGCGCTGGATCGAGCTGCGCCGCAACATCGCCGCCCGCTACCGCAGCCAACTCAACACCGCCGGCGCAATCCATCTGCCCGAGGCCGGCCCCGAAGGCCACAGCTGGAATCAATTCGTGGTGCGCGTGCCTGCCTGCAGCCCCACCCCCGCCTGCAACCAGAGCTGCACCCCGTCGTCCGACAGCGCCAGCTTCGGCCTACCGGAAGCCTGCTGCCGCGACTGGCTGAAGCAGCAGCTCCAGGAAGCCGGTGTGACCACGATCATCTACTACCCAATCCCCATCCACCGCCAGCCCGCCTACGCCCACCTCGGCTACGAGCCGGGATCCCTGCCCATCACCGAGCGGCTCTGCGCCGAAGTGCTCAGCCTTCCGATCTTCCCGGAGCTCAGCAGCGTGCAGCAGCAACAGGTGATCGAGGTGCTGCAGGGCCTCTGCGGGGCCACAGCCAACCGCGACACCGCAGCAGCCGTCGCCGCCTGAGGGGCGATCAACGCCTGATCAGCCGCTGCCCGGTTTAGTCAAGGAGGCGTACAGAGCCTTAAAACGCGCTTGTTGGCTCTTGTGGCTCACCAGCTGTTCCGGGTAGCCACGACGCTCCATCGGAGCGATCTCGCCACTGAGCAGATCTTTGGTGTTCACATGGCGTAGCTCTGGCAGCCAGTGGCGGATATAGGCGCCCTCGGAGTCGAACTTGCTGGCCTGGGTGGCGGGATTGAAGATGCGCAGCGGTTTGGGATCCATGCCACTGCTGGCACTCCACTGCCAGCCGCCGTTGTTGGCCGCCAGATCTCCATCCACCAGGCGCTGCATGAAGGCGGTCTCGCCCCAGCGCCAATCGCAGATCAGATCCTTCACCAGATAAGACGCCACGATCATGCGGCAGCGGTTGTGCATCCAGCCGCTTTCATTGAGCTGGCGCATCGCCGCATCGATGATCGGCATGCCCGTGAGCCCTTCGCACCAGGCCTCGTAATGACCCTGGTGGTTGTCCCACGGGAATTGCTTCCACTGAGGGCGGTACGGCCCCTCCGCCAGCTCAGGGAAATGGAACAGCGCCTGTTGATAAAACTCGCGCCAGGCCAGCTCCTGCTCCCACACCTGAATCGATTCGAGCGCTTCGGAGCTGCGTGCCAACTCACGCGCCGCCTGGGCCGCCGCCCAGGCCTGGCGCGGGCTGAGGGTGCCGAACTTCAGGGCTGCACTGAGGCCGGAGGTGCCCGCCTCCCCCGGGATATTGCGCCCGGGCTCGTAGGCCAGCAAGCCACCGCCATCACAGAAGGCCTGCAACTGCTCCAGCGCCGCCGTTTCCCCAGGGCGGCAGGGGCAACACTCCGCCCCATCAAACGCCTGACCCAGCTGGGCGAGGGTGGGCAGGCTGTCGCGCAGGGGCAGCTGCGCCCAGAGGGCCGCACGGGGCTCGGGCAACGCCGCCGGATCCAGATCGATCAGCCCTGCAGGAGCGGGCAGCGGGTCGAGGCCTCCCTGCAGCGCTGAACCGGCCGCGGCTTTGCGCTCCACCTGGCCGCGCCAGTTGCGTTGGAAGGGTCCATAGACGCGATAGGGATCGCCGCCGCCGGTTTTCAGCGCCTCCGGCGCTACCAGCAACTGATCCCAATCCACCAACACGCGGCGACCCGCCGCCTGCAGTGCCGCAGCCACACGCCGATCTCTGGCGCGGCCATAGGGCTCCACATCACGGTTCCAGGCCACCACCGGCGCCGCCAGCGCCTCAGCCAACTGAGGCAGCACCAGCTCAGGATCACCCTCCAACACCAACAGTCGGCTACCCACCTCACGCCAACGCTGCTGCAGCTCCTTGAGGCTCTCCAGCAGAAACCACACCCGTGCCGGCGCCATATCGGCAGCGCCAAGAATCGCGGGATCGAGCACAAACACCCCGGTCAGTGCCGGTGTGGCGGCTCCCGCCGCGGCCAGGCCCAGGTTGTCGGCCAGGCGCAGGTCGCGCCGATGCCAGAACAGCCAGCGTTCCGCCCCCATCAGAGCCCCAGCAGCTGCTTGGCCCGGAACCAGGCGGTGATGCTCTTGCCGTCGAGGTATTCATCACCGCTGGCGATGGCGGCATCGAGCTCCGCCGGGGTCATCAGCACCACCTCGAGGTCTTCATCGTCATCGCCGGCCGGCCGCTCGCTGAGCTCCGTGAGCTCGCGGGCCAAAAAGAGATAGATCACCTCATCGGAGTAGCCCGGACACGGCAACATCGCGCCCAGTTCATCCCAGCGGCTGGCGCTGTAGCCAGCCTCCTCCTGCAGCTCCCGCTGCATGGTGGAGAGCGGCGTCTCGCCTGGATCGAGCGTGCCGGCAGGAAACTCGAGCAACCGCGTGGCCACCGCAAAGCGGTACTGACGCAGCACCACCACACGGCCGTCGTCGAGCAACGGCACCGCCAGGGAGGCACCGGGGTGCTTGATCACCCCAAAGCTGCCCTCCACCCCCATCGGCAGCTCCACGCGATTGATCTCGAAGCGCAGCTTCCGCGCATCAAGGCTGGCGGTGGTCTCCAGGTGGCGCGCAGGCTCTGGGGCGGGCAGGGGCGCCATGGCGGCGGTCCAACATTCGATCAGGCCAGCTTCGCAGGGGCCCATCACGGTCCCACTGCCGAGGACCTGGGGAACACTCAAGCCGTGGCGCAGTGATGGATCAGCCCGAGTCCGCCGTTGGTTGTGAGCCCCGCCAGACGCTCTCAACGCGCTTCAACAGTGCGACCACATTCAGAAAAAAGTGGTCGCACTGTTGGAGAACCCCTGCAACACCAACACCAGAGGACTCTTCACCAAGGCAACCCTGCCCCCGCCAGACCAGCACACCGCCCCGGCCAGTCCCCATGACGGAACTCCCGCAACGCATCAACGCCCATGCCGCCCGTCAGAACCTGGCTGAACTGATGGATCGAGCCCATGCAGGCGAGCGGTTTGTGCTGATGAAATATGGCCAGCCCTGGGCCCTGCTCGTCCCCCTGGCGGTAGCCGCACAGGATCAGACGCCGCAGCGAGTCCCTGGGCGGCTGCGCTGGCTGGGCCCCTTGGGAGAACCACGCATCCTGCTGCGGCCATGAAGCTCCTGCTCGACAGTCATGTCCTGCTGTGGTGGTGGTGCTGTCCACAGCTGCTCTCGCCGCGGGTCAGGCAACACCTGGCCGATCCAGAACAGCTTGTGTTGGTGAGCGTGGCCAGCCTGTGGGAGCTCAGCAGCGCTGAGCAGGCGCGCAAGCTCCCGGAGCTGACACCGGTGATCTGGCAGCTGCCGGAGCTGATCAGCCAAGAAGGCTCTGAACTGTTACCCATCACGGCACGCCACAGCTTGCTTGCAGGGCAGTGGCGCTCAGCGTCGCGCTCCCAGCCACCAGACCCGGTGGGAAGCCTGCTGCTGGCGCAGGCTCAGATCGAGAACCTCACGCTCGTGAGCCACGACCCCGCCCTGCACGATCGGAGTGTCCGCACCCTGTGGTGAAAGCCATCCCGGCTAAGCGCCGATCGACCTGATCCGCTCAGGCAGGCCAGCCAAGCGGCTTGGGGCTGAGGGGCTGAGGCGGTGGCTCCTGGGGATCGGGTCGCAAGCCGGAAAGCGGAGCGAAACGCGCAGGCACTCGCAAGGGGGAGTTGCTGCTGCACTCAATCGTCAGGAGCGGAGCCAGCACAAATCCGCGCTGATGCCAGCGGGGGTGGGGGAGCTGCAACGCCGGGAGATCGCACTGCAAATCACCCCACCACAGCAAATCCAGATCGAGGGTGCGGGGCCCCCAGTGTTCCAACCGCTCACGGCCAAAGGCACGCTCCAGCTGCTGCAGACCTGCCAGGAGAACCAGAGCAGCGGGAGGGGTGGGCGCAAGCGCCACCTCGGCCACCACAGCAGCGTTCAGATAATCCGGCTGGCCGGGGGGGCCGCCCACTGGTGCTGTGCGGAACAGCGGCGACCATCGCAGCCAGCAAGTTTGCGGCGCCCAGCTCTGGAACAGCTGCGCCAGAAGGGGGCGTACCGCAACGAGGGTGTCGATCGGACCACCGGCGGCACTGGGCAGGTTGGCGCCCAGGCCAATCGCCAACTGCGCCGTGGCCTCGGGGCCGCCTGAGCTGCCCTGATCAGCGAGACTGACGCGCACCACTCAAGGGCTCAGGCCACTCCATGGTTGCAAGTGGATCGGTTGCAAGCGGAACTGCCATCAGCGACGCTGCGGCCCGGGCCTTTCCGCTGGCGGCCATCACTGGCCACGGCACCCTGAAGCTGGCGCTGCTGTTGGCGGCGGTGGATCCGGGCCTGGGCGGCGTGGTGATCGCCGGCGGCCGCGGCACCGGTAAATCAGTCTTGGCGCGGGGGCTGCACGCCCTGCTGCCGCCGATCGATGTGCTCGATCTGGGCACCGCACCCGCGGGCCAGCCGGCCCCGGCGGCGCTCAACATCGACCCGCAGCGCCCCGACGACTGGGACGAGCCCACCCGCCGCCGCCTCACCGAGCTGGGGGCCGATCCCAGCGGCAACGATGCAGGGGTGCTGCTGCCCACCAAGGTGATTCCGGCGCCGTTTGTGCAGGTGCCGCTGGGAATCACGGAAGACCGCTTGGTCGGGTCGGTGGACGTGACCGCGTCGCTGGCCAACGGCCAGGCCGTGTTCCAGCCGGGCCTGTTGGCCGAAGCACACCGGGGCGTGCTCTACGTCGACGAGCTCAACCTGCTCGACGACAACATCACCAACCTGCTGCTAGCGGCTGTCGGCAGCGGCGAGAACCGGATCGAGCGCGAGGGCCTGAGCCTCAGCCACCCCTGCCGTTGCCTGCTGATCGCCACCTACAACCCTGAAGAGGGAGCGGTGCGCGACCACCTGCTCGATCGCTTTGCGATCGCCCTCTCAGCCAACCAGGTGCTTGAGCTGGATCAACGGGTGGAGATCGCCCGCAGCGCCATCGGCCATGCCGAATCCACCCAGGCCTTCGCCGCCCGCTTCCAGGAGGACACCGACGCCCTGGCCACCCAGCTGTTGCTGGCCCGCCAGTGGCTGCCGGATGTACAGATCACGCGCGAACAAATTGCCTACCTAGTGAATGAAGCCCTGCGGGGCGGCGTGGAGGGCCACCGCAGCGAGCTCTATGCCGTGCGCGTCGCCCGTGCCCATGCCGCCCTCAGCGGCCGCGATCGAGTCGAGGCCGACGACCTGCAGGTGGCAGTGCGCCTGGTGATCGCTCCCCGCGCCCTGCAGCTGCCGCCGCCTGATCCCGATCAGCCGATGGAGCCCCCGCCGCCGCCGCCCCCGCAGGGCGAACAACCGCCTGAGGAGCCCGAGCAGCCTGAGAACGAGCAGGAGCCCGACGAGCCCGAAGACGACAACAACGACGAAGACGACAGCCCTGAGGATCAGGCGCCCCCGTCGATCCCGGAGGAATTCCTGCTGGATCCAGAGGCCACCGCCATCGATCCCGACCTGCTGCTGTTCAACGCCGGCAAGGCCAAGAGCGGCGGCAGCGGCAGCCGCGCCGTGGTGTTCAGCGATTCGCGCGGCCGCTACGTGAAGCCGATGCTCCCCCGCGGCCCGGTGAAGCGCATCGCCGTGGACGCCACCCTGCGGGCTGCAGCGCCTTATCAGAAAACCCGGCGCGAACGGGAGCCCCACCGGAAGGTGGTGGTGGAAGACGGCGACCTGCGGGCCAAGCAGCTGCAACGCAAGGCCGGCGCCCTGGTGATCTTCCTGGTGGATGCCAGCGGCTCGATGGCGCTCAACCGGATGCAGAGCGCCAAGGGCGCCGTGATCCGCCTGCTCACCGAGGCCTACGAAAACCGCGACGAGGTAGCCCTGATTCCCTTCCGCGGCGAAGCCGCGGAGGTGTTGCTGCCCCCCACCCGCTCGATCACCGCCGCGCGCCGGCGCCTCGAATCCATGCCCTGCGGCGGCGGTTCACCCTTGGCCCACGGCCTCTCCCAGGCCGCCCGGGTGGGGGCCAATGCCCTGGCCACCGGCGATCTCGGCCAGGTGGTGGTGGTGGCGATCACCGACGGCCGCGGCAACGTGCCCCTCGGCCGCTCCCTTGGGCAGCCAGAACTGGAAGGCGAGGAACCCGTAGACCTCAAGGAGGAGGTGAAGCAGGTGGCCAGCCGCTACCGCGCCCTCGGGATCAAGCTGCTGGTGATCGACACCGAGCGCAAATTCATCGGCAGCGGCATGGGCAAAGACCTCGCCGATGCCGCCGGTGGCAAATACGTGCAGCTGCCCAAGGCCAGCGATCAGGCGATCGCGGCGATTGCCATGGAAGCGATCAGCGGGGTTTAGCGCTTGCCGGTCTGGGCGGGGTAGAGCTCATCGAAAAACTTGCCCAGGCCAATGCTCACGCTGCGCAGGCCATTCATGAAGCGGGGATCGGCGGTGAGTTTCTCCACATCGCCGCCCACTTCATTCCAGCGGGCCGTGAGTTTCTCCGCGTTGGTCACGGTGGTTTTGAGCTCCGACAGCGTTTTGGGGTTATCGAGCGCGCGGGTGATATTGCGAATATTCGCCGTTGAGGCGTTGAGGTTGTCGATGGTGGGTTGGGCGCTGTTCACCGCCTGCTCCAGCTCCTTGATCAGGCGCTGACCATCCACCATGAACTTGGTGGCCTCTTTGGAGGTGGTGTCAAAACTGCGGGTGGTTTTAGCCAGTTCGGGCACCAACTTTTCGCGCTCCACCTGCTCGAGCAGCTTCTGCATCGACACCGTGAGGCTGGCGATGCTGGCGGCGCTGAGGCCGTTCAAGGTCATGCCCGGACAGACGGTGAGGGCTGGGTTGCAGTTGGCTGCGACTGGCTTGGGGGTGCCAGGCGGGAGTGGACGGGCCGGGGCAATCAGCGCGACGACAGCTGATCCACCCAAGAGCGACGGTTCCTGCACCTGGGCCACCAGCGGCATCGGTAGCTGCAGGCCGGGATCATTGATCTCCACCTCAGCGAGCACCGCATTGGAGGTGGTGGTGAGCTTGTTCACCGTGCCGACCAAGACGCCGCGATAGGTCACCGCCGAGCGCTCAGCCAAACCGGCAGCGTCGGAAAAACTCACCTGAAAACGCCAGGTACGACTGGCCACGGACACACCACGCAGCCACAACCAGAACAAGCCTGTTCCAGCCACCGCCGCAATCAAGGTGAAGCCAACGATTGCTTCTCGAACACTGCGGCGCATGGATCTCAGAGCTCCGCCGGCTGCATCGGTCCGCTGAGACTAGCGGTGCGGAACTGAAGTACATAGGGATTGTTGGTGGTCTGAAAGTCGGCCACAGAACCCTGCCAACGAAACAGACCGTCGTAGAGAAGAACAACACGATCGGCCGCCCGCAGGATCGTGCTCATCACGTGACTGACCACCACGGAGGTACCGCGGGCAATGTTGGTGGTTTGCACAATCAGATCTTCGATGCGCGTACAAGCCACCGGATCGAGGCCGGCGGTGGGTTCATCGAAGAGCAGCAGCGGCGGGTTCCCCTCGGGCTGGCTGGGGTCATCGATCACCGCCCGGGCAAAACTCACCCGCTTCTGCATGCCGCCGCTCAATTCGCCGGGGTAAAGGTCTTCGGTTCCGGCCAAACCCACAGCATCAAGCGCCAAGCCCACCCGCTCGCGGATCTCGGCTTCGCTCATGCGGCTAAAGCGATCCAACAGAAACCCCACGTTTTCGCGCACGGTGAGGGAGGCGAGTAGAGCCGGGTTCTGAAACACCAGGCGCACATCCGGGGGATGGCGCTGATCCAACCGCAGGTAGCGCTGAGGAACCCCACCGATCCGTAGCTCACCGCTGCTGGGGAGCAGCAAGCCGGCCAACAACCGCAGGATCGTGGATTTGCCCGCACCGGAGGGGCCCACCACCGCCAGCCGCTCGCCCGGATGGAGCTCTAGATCCACGTCGCTCAATACGGTTTTGCTGCCCCATCGCACGCTCACGTCGTGCAGTTCCACCAGGGGTGCGGGCACCGGACACTCACACAGGCAACCGGGCCATCTTGGCGGTTTCTCCGTACAGTTCCAGCACTCTCCTGGGGTGATGCGCGCTCGAATCCCACGCAGCAGCCATCGCACCACACCCCGCCCCAGCTGGGTTGGGCGAGGAGATCTTCGCCAGCAGGATCTGGTGAGTCGCTCGCGGCGGGCGGCCCGCTGGCTGCAACCGGGGCTAGTGGTGAAGCGCTGGATGCTCACCTCCGGCATCGGCCTATTGCTGGCCCTGCTCGGAGCGGCCGTCTGGGCTGACCTGCAACCGATCTATTGGTTGTTGCAAGCGATCCGCTGGATGCTGCAGAACCTCACGCAGGTGTTGCCAAGGGAAATCACCGGTCCGTTGGTGTTGCTGGTGGGCGGCGGCCTGATCTGGCTGGGCCAGAGCCGCAGCTTCGGCACAATTCAAAAAGCGCTGGCCCCGGAAAAGGACACGCTGCTGGTGGACGCTCTGGCAGCCAAGCGACGCCTCAACCGCGGCCCATCGATCGTGGCCATCGGCGGCGGCACCGGGCTCTCCACCCTGCTCAGCGGCCTGAAGCGCTACAGCAGCAACCTCACCGCGATCGTCACGGTGGCGGACGACGGCGGCAGTTCCGGGGTGCTGCGGCGGGAGCTGGGCGTGCTACCCCCTGGCGACATCCGCAACTGCCTGGCCGCTCTGGCCACCGAGGAACCGCTTCTCACGCGCCTGTTCCAATACCGCTTCCGCGCGGGCACTGGACTGGAAGGGCACAGCTTCGGCAACCTCTTTCTCTCAGCCCTCACGGCGATCACCGGCAGCCTGGAATCGGCGATCACCGCCAGCAGCCGGGTGCTCGCCGTTCAGGGCACGGTGGTGCCGGCCACCAGTGCGGATGTGCGCCTGTGGGCGGAACTGGAAGACGGCCGCCGCATCGAGGGCGAATCCCAGATCGGCCATGCCCCCAGCCCGATCGTGCGCCTGGGCTGCACCCCTGAGCGTCCCCCTGCGATTCCGCGCGCCCTGGAGGCGATTGCTAACGCTGATCTGATCGTGCTCGGCCCGGGCAGCCTCTACACCTCACTCCTGCCCAACCTGCTGGTGCCCGAGCTGGTGCAAGCGATCAGCCGCAGCAAGGCCCCCAGGCTCTACATCTGCAACCTGATGACCCAACCCGGTGAAACCGATGGGCTGGATGTGGAGGGGCACCTGCGGGCGATCGAAGCGCAGCTCGCCAGCCTTGGAGTGCAGCAACGCTTGTTCAGCGCCGTGCTCGCCCAGGAGGACCTGGGTGATTCGCCGCTGGTGAACCATTACCGCCAACGCGGCGCTGAACCAGTGACCTGCAACCTGCGCCGGTTACGCAGCCAGGGCTACGACGTGATGCTGGCACCGATGCAAGGAGCCAGACCCTCATCCACCCTGAGGCATGACCCCCGCAGCGTGGCGCTGGCGGTGATGCGCTTCTTCAAACGGCAGAAGCAGGAGGGAGGACGCCCTTAGTAGGCGTCCTGCATCTCGTAGAAGTCGGGCTGCACGTAGTCCTTGCGCATCGGATAACCCTTCCAGTCTTCGGGCATCAACAGACGCTTGGGATGGGGATGGCCTTCGAAGCGGATGCCGTACATGTCGAAGGTTTCCCGTTCCTGCCAATCGGCTCCGCGGAACAGGCCATAGAGGCTGGGGATGGTGAGATCACCATCACGGGCCAGGAACACCTTGAGGCGCACCTCTTCCGGTTTCACATCGCCAGGGAGGTGCTGCGAAGCGGTGGATTGATCCGCCAAGCCAGCCAGCTTCACCAAGTGGTAGAAGCTCACCAGCCGTCCGCCCGGGCCTTCGTCGTACCCGCCCTGGCATTGCAGATAGTCGAAGCCGGAGGCTTTGAGCGCTGCAGCGATCACGGGCAGGAAGGGCGCTTCCACACCGATCACCTCAACGCCTAGGTGGTCGGGCTCAAGCAGGGCATGCTCGAAACCCTGACTGCTCAGCCAGGTGCTCACGGGGCCGGGCTGGGGCGCGGTGATCGCGGGTTGGGCTGGGGCGGTGTCCTCAGGCATCGATCAAGCGGTGGTGGTGGCAGGAATGGCAGCGCCCACAGGCAACTCGGCCGCAGCGGCTAGGGCCGCCTTCTGGGTTTCAGCGCGGAGGTAGCGGCCGTCAACGATCGGCTCGACCGCCTTGAGCTGGTGGGGAATGGTGAGATAGCGATGGGTGGGCATCAGATTGCCGCGCTCGGACAGCGCTTCATTCCCCACCTTTTTGCGCAGCTTGATCACGGCGTCGAAGATCGCTTCGGGCCGCGGCGGGCAACCGGGCAGATAAAGATCCACGGGAATCAACTTGTCCACACCGCGCACAGCGGTGGTGGAGTCGGCGGAGAACATGCCGCCGGTGATCGTGCAGGCGCCCATGGCGATCACATATTTCGGCTCTGGCATCTGCTCGTACAAGCGCACCAGAGCAGGAGCCATCTTCATGGTCACCGTGCCGGCCACGATCAGCAGATCGGCCTGGCGCGGGCTGGAGCGTGGCACCAGACCGAATCGGTCAAAGTCGAAGCGTGATCCGATCAGCGCCGCAAATTCAATGAAGCAGCAAGCCGTTCCGTAGAGCAGCGGCCAGAGGCTGCTGAGACGAGCCCAGTTATGGAGATCGTCGAGGGTGGTGAGGATCACGTTCTCGGAGAGATCCGAGGTCACGCTGGGAGCGCCCACCGGGTTGCAGCTGGCGCTGCGCTGATCGCGCAGGGCGTTGATGGAGAGGGCCTCAGCCATGGCGGAGGTTGCGGAAGAGGGGGTCATCTCAGATCAGCTCCACTCAAGAGCGCCTTTGCGCCAGGCATAGGCCAGGGCCACCACCAGGATGGCGATGAACACGAGGGCCTCAATGAAGGCCAACAGACCCAGTCGGTGGAAGGCCACAGCCCACGGGTAGAGGAAGACGGTCTCCACGTCGAAGATCACGAAGACCAGCGCAAACATGTAGTAGCGGATGTTGAACTGGATCCAGGCACCGCCGATGGGCTCCATACCCGATTCGTAGGTGAGATCCCGCTCGCCCGTTCGCGACTTCGGCGACAAGACCTTGTTGGTGACCAGCGCCAACACAGGCACCGCTGCCGCGATCAGCAGGAAGCCCAGAAAGGCGTCGTAGCCAGAGAGAACGAACACGGGCGCGATCAGCCCAACCGTCGCGGCAGTCTGGCATCCGTGGCCCAGGCGTGGGTTGGATCGCTGGGCAAGAGCCGCTTCCTAGAGTCGCGCCCACCAGCAGTCGATGCCGTGAGCGAGGACCCAATCCAGGACCAGCCCCCCGCGAGCGAGCCCGAGCAGGAACCCGTTGCCGTAGCCGCACCAGAAGCGCCTGTTGAAGCGCCGATTGACGATCCCGATACCCACCGCTTCGAGTGCCGCAGCTGCGGCTTCGTGTTCGATCCGGCCGAGGGGATCAAAAAGCTTGCGATCGAGCCAGGCACACCCTTCAGCGCTCTCGATCCGCTCACGTTCCGCTGCCCGGTGTGCCGCAGCCAGACCAAGGCCTTCAAGGACATCGGCCCCCGCAACAAACCAAGCGGCTTCGAAGAAAATCTGGGCTACGGGCTTGGGGTGAACAAGCTCACGCCAGGCCAAAAGAATGTGCTGATCTTCGGAGGTTTCGCCCTGGCCTTCGCCTTCTTCCTCTCTCTGTATTCCCTGCGCTGAGCACGGCATGTCGCGTTTCTTCTCCTCTCTCAGCGCCCTGGCGCTTTCCCTCGTTCTGGCGCTCGGCCTGAGCGGCTGCGTCAGCACCGGTCTTCCCAGCGCCAGTGCCAGCCCCTGGCAACCCGTCGACATTCACACCAAGTCGAACCCTCTGGCCCTGGCCTTCACCGATAGCCGCCACGGCTTCCTGGTGGGCAGCAACCGGCTGATCCTTGAAACCAACGATGGGGGCGCCTCTTGGGAAGAGCGGGCGCTCGACCTGCCGGAGGAAGAAAACTTCCGATTGATCAGCGTTGATTTCTCTGGTGATGAAGGCTGGATCGTGGGTCAACCCGGCCTGCTGCTCCACAGCACCGACAGCGGCCAGAGCTGGAGCCGCCTGTTCCTCGACACCAAACTCCCCGGCGAGCCGTATTTGGTGACCGCTCTCGGCAGCAGCCGCGCTGAGCTGGCCACCAACGTGGGCGCGGTGTATCGCACCAACGACGCCGGTAACTCCTGGCAATCGGATGTGGAGGATGCCGCCGGCGCCGTGCGCGACCTGCGCCGCAGCCCCGACGGCCGCTACGTAAGCGTGAGCAGCCTGGGCAACTTCTTCGCCACCTGGAACCCTGGCGACTCCGTGTGGACCCCCCACCAGCGGGTGAGCAGCCAGCGACTGCAGTCGATGGGCTTCCAACCGGACGGAGCTCTGTGGATGCTCGCCCGTGGCGCTCAACTGCGCTTCAACCAAGACAGCAGCAACCCCGAGGACTGGAGCAAGCCGGTGGTGCCGATCGTGAACGGCTACGGCTATCTCGATATGGCCTGGGATCCCAACGGATCGATCTGGACGGGTGGTGGCAGCGGCACCCTGCTGGTGAGCAACGACGGCGGCAAGAGCTGGCAAAAGGATCCCGTGGGGGCGCAGCAACCCACCAACTTCACCCGCATCGCCTTCCTCGATGACGGCAAAGGTTTTGTGCTGGGCGAGCGCGGCTCCCTGCTGCGCTGGGTGGGCTGAATCCCCGGATGGGTGGACTCAGCCCACCTTTCCCTCTGTAACCAAGGCAGCAGCGCGATCCCGGCGGCTGCCTTTGCAGCCCTAGGATCACCCAGCTGAATGCTCGCTGCTCATGGCCGCCGGCTCAACGGGTGAACGCCCGTTCTTTGAAATCATCACGAGCATCCGTTACTGGGTGATCCACGCCGTGACCCTGCCGGCTCTGTTCCTGGCGGGTTTCCTGTTCGTGTCCACCGGACTGGCCTACGACGCCTTCGGCACGCCCCGCCCGGATGCCTATTTCCAGGCTCAAGACTCCAAGGCCCCCGTGGTCAGCCAGCGGTATGACGCCAAGGCTTCCCTCGACCAGCGCCTGAAATAAGCCATGACCCAGTCGACCGCCTCTTCCACCCCCCGCAACTACCCGATCTTCACGGTCCGGTGGCTCGCGGTGCACGCCCTGGGTGTTCCCACGGTGTTCTTCCTCGGCGCCCTGGCCGCCATGCAGTTCATTCGCCGCTGAGGTTTATCGCTATGGAACGGAACCCCAACCCGAACAATCTGCCGGTTGAACTGAACCGCACCAGCCTCTACCTGGGCCTGCTGTTTGTGTTCACCTGCGGCATCCTGTTCTCCAGCTACTTCTTCAACTGATCGGGAGCACCTGCGATGAGTGGCAAGAAATCCAACCTGCCTGACGGCCGGATCCCCGACCGCCTTCCCGACGGCCGCCCTGCCGTTGCCTGGCGTTCCCGCTGGACCGAAGGCACCCTTCCCCTGTGGCTCGTGGCCACCGCCGGTGGCATGGCCGTGATCTTCGTAGTCGGCCTGTTCTTCTACGGCTCGTACACCGGCGTTGGTTCCGCCTGAGATCGGTCGAACGCAGATCGTTCAATACTGTTCTGAGGCCAAGCGTTTCGCTCTGGCCTCTTTTAATGCCGCACCCAAGGCTGGACCCGGGAGATACCCCTGCTCCAGCAGGTTCTGGGCCGTCACCGGTGCCACCAGTAAACGCCAGCGCAGCAGCCAACGCAGCAGGGGTCTGCGCCAGGGTGGCTTGGGCTGATGGCTCGCGGCAACGAGCACCAGCTGCACCACCTGAGAGGCGTCGGTGCCCGTCTCAAGCTGCTCTGCCCAGGCCGCGGCCGTCTGGGGAAGAGCAGCCACTGCTGATTGCTGCTGCAACCGCCGCAACAACTGGCTGCTCCGCCCCAGAAGCTGCTGCTGGCGGTGGGGCAACTGCAGCCGCTGGGCGAGCGCAACAGGATCATCGGCGCCCATCAACAGCGCCAGTAGGCGCGGCAGGCCAAGCCGAGCCGCCCAGCGCAACCGCCGCTGCAAGGCTCCATCACGCTGCAGCCCCTCCTCCAACAACACCAGAGCGCCCCACTGCTGCAGCTGGCTCAGCGCTGCAGCCCAGGGCTCATGATCCAGCAGCAGCTCCAGCTCCATCCGCAGACGGGTGCTGAGGGCGGGCGGCGCCTGATCGGCGGGATCGCCGGGTTTCCAGCTCCAGGGCCAGCGCTGCAGGGTGCTGCGCAGTTGAGCAAGGCTGGATGGTTCGAGGGCAAAACCCAACCGGGCAGCGTAACGGGCCGCCCGCAGTGCGCGGGTGGGATCGTCGCGCAGGCTGTGGGCATGCAGCAGCCGCAGCTGCCGCGCCGCCAGATCCTCCAGGCCGCCGTAGGGATCCACCACAGCCTGCTCCTGCAGGTCTCGGAGCGGCAGGGCCATCGCATTCACGCTGAAATCGCGGCGAGCGAGATCGTCCTCCAATCGGCCAGAACGCACCTGCGGGTTCTGCGCCGGTCGGGGATAGTTCTCATGCCGGGCCGTGGCCAGATCGATCCACACGCCCTGCCATTCCAATTCCACCGTGCCGTAGGCGTGATGAAACTGGCAGCGCACCGCCCCAGAGCCATGCTGGGCGAGCAACCGCTGGGCCAGAGCATGGGCCGCCGGCTCAGTGCTGGCCGGCTCAACGCCTGGATCGTGGTACTGCACCAGCAGATCAATGTCGGGCAAGCCGCGCCAGGGATCGCGGTGCAAGCGATGCAACAGGGCATCGCGCAGGGCGCCGCCCACCAGGTAAAGCTCAACATCCGGCTCAGCCACCTGCTGCAAGGCAGCGATCAGGCCCGGATGCAGGGCTTCCACCAGATCCATCACACCAGGAAGCGCGGATGGTCGCGAAGCCAGGCGGCGAAGGCTGCCAAGCCTTGCTCGAGGGGGGTCTGAGGCTTGAAACCCACCCAGGCCTCGAGGGCCGAGGTGTCGGCGGCGGTGGCCACCACGTCGCCGGGTTGCATGGGCTGAAAGTCCTTGATCGCCGAGCGGCCGAGGGCCTGCTCCAACACCTCGATGAACCGCAGCAGCGGGGTGGGCTGGGCGTTACCGATGTTGAACACGCGATGGGGCACCGCGGCGGTGGCCGGATTGGGATGCAGCGGATCAAAGCTGGGGTCTGGGGTAGCCGGCTTGTCCAGGCAACGGATCACACCCTGCACGATGTCGTCGATATAGGTGAAATCCCGCTGCATGCGGCCGTGATTGAACACGCGGATCGGCTCGCCTGCCTGGATGGCCCGGGCAAACAACATCGGCGCCATATCGGGCCGGCCCCAGGGGCCATACACGGTGAAAAAACGCAGTCCAGTAGCCGGCAGGCCGTAGAGGTGGCTGTAGGTGTGGGCCATCAATTCATTGGCCTTCTTGGTGGCCGCATACAGGCTCACCGGATGATTCACGGCCTGCTGCTCACTGAAGGGCATCTGGCGGTTGCCGCCATACACCGAGCTGCTGGAGGCATACACAAGATGCTCCACCCCCTGATGGCGACAACCCTCAAGGATTTGACCAAAGCCCACCAGGTTGCTCTGCACGTAGGCACCGGGGTTCTCGAGCGAATAACGCACGCCGGCCTGGGCAGCGAGATGCACCACCGCCCGCGGCTGCACCGCCGTGAACAACGCCGCCATCGCCTCGGCATCAGCAAGATCCAGCCGTTCAAACCGCCAGGGACTGCCGCAAACTGCCGCACACTGCTGCACCCGATCGAGCCGGGCCTGCTTGAGGGCGGGGCTGTAGTAGCTGTTCAGGTTGTCGAGGCCCACCACCGGCTCACCGCGCTGCAAGAGCTGGCAGGCCACCTCAGCGCCAATAAAACCGGCGGCGCCGGTGACCAGGATGGGTTGGGTTGGGGTCATGAGAGAACGGGGGCCGCTCAGGGGCAGTCGCTGAGGCGACGCTGGAAATCGGCGATCGTGGGCTCGAGGCCTTGCTCCAAAGCCACGCTCGGCTGCCAGCCCAGCTCCTGTTGAGCCAGAGTGATCAGCGGCTGGCGCTGCTTGGGATCATCCATCGGCAGAGGCTTCTTGATCAACGGCAGCGCCGGATTGATCCGCGCCCGCACCAGCTCCGCCAGCTGGCGAATCGTGAATTCACTGGGGTTACCGAGGTTAATCGGGCCCGTGTGGGAGCCATTCATCAGGCGAATCAGCCCTTCCACCAGATCGTCCACGTAACAGAAGGAACGGGTCTGGCTGCCATCGCCGTAGAGGGTGAGCGGCTGGCCATTCAGCGCCTGCACAATGAAGTTGCTCACCACCCGGCCGTCATCCGGCAGCATGCGCGGCCCATAGGTGTTGAAGATCCGGGCGACGCGGATCTCCGTGCCGTGCATGCGCTTGTAATCAAAACAAAGGGTTTCGGCGATGCGCTTGCCCTCGTCGTAGCAACTGCGCAAGCCGATGGTGTTCACGCACCCGCGGTAACTCTCCGGCTGGGGATGCAGCTCTGGATCGCCATACACCTCTGAGGTGCTGGCCAGCAGCAGCCGCGCCCCAACCCGTCGCGCCAGCCCGAGCATGTTGTAGGTGCCCAGAAAGCTGGTTTTGGCGGTTTTGATCGGGTTGTGCTGGTAGTGCACCGGTGAGGCCGGGCAGGCCAGGTGCCAGATCCGATCCACCTCGAGCCGAATCGGCTCGGTGACGTCGTGGCGGATCAGTTCAAAGCGGGGGTGAGCGATCCAGGCTTCGATGTTGGCTTTGCGGCCGGTGAAGTAGTTGTCGAGGCAGATCACCTCTTCGCCGGCTTCCATGAGCCGGTCCACCAGGTGTGAGCCCACAAAGCCGGCACCGCCGGTGATCAGGTTGCGCAGCACTCGCTCCGGCATCCCTCAGCCTTCGCCCACAACCCACACCTGCAGTCCTGCGGCCCGGGCGGCGCTGGCATCGGCCTTGGCCCGGGCGTCAAACAACCAGGCGGGCTGCCGCATCCGGGCCGCCACGGCCGGCCAGTCGATCTGAGCGAACTGCTGCCATTCCGTGAGCAGGAGCAGGGCATCAGCCCCGGCTGCCGCCTGCTCCACCGTGGAAACCTGCTGCCAGCTGCCCTCGCCCTCCCCCGCGGGGCGGCCCAAATCCAGAGCCATCTGCCGCTCGCTCACCTTGGGATCCACGATCTGCAGGATGGCGCCCTCATCCAGTAGCTCTTGGCAAATGCGGATGGCTGGGGATTCACGGGTGTCGTTGGTGTCGGCCTTGAAGGCAAAACCAAGAACCCCAATACGCTTGCCGCTCACGGTGCCGAACAACTTGGTGATCAACAGCCGGGCAATGCGCTGCTGCTGCCAGCGGTTGAGCGCCACCACCTGCTCCCAGTAGGTCGCCACCTCCTCCAGGCCGTAATGGCGGCAGAGATACACCAGGTTGAGGATGTCCTTTTGGAAGCAGCTGCCGCCAAAACCGGGCCCAGCCTGCAGAAATTTGGCACCGATGCGGCTATCAGCGCCAATGGCGCGGGCCACCTCCCGCACATCAGCCCCGGTGGCCTCGCAGAAGGCGGCAATACCGTTGATCGAGCTAATCCGTTGCGCCAGAAAAGCGTTGGCAGTGAGCTTGCTCAGCTCACTACTCCATAGGTTGGTGCGCAGAATCCGCTCCTGCGGCACCCAACTGGCGTAGATCTCCGCCAAAGCTTCCACCGCAGCGGGATCCTGACCACCGATCAGCACGCGATCGGGCTGCTCCAGATCCTCAATCGCGGTGCCCTCTGCCAGAAACTCCGGGTTGGAGAGCACTGAAAAGGTGCTGCCCCCCTGTTCACCTTGGGCTGCCGTGAGGATTTCCTGGATCACCGCAGCGGTGCGCACCGGCAGCGTGCTCTTCTCCACCACGATCGTGTGACCACGGGCCGCCTTGGCCACCGTGCGGGCACTGGCTTCCACCCACTTGAGATCGCTGGCCTGGCCGGCTCCCAAACCTCGGGTTTTGGTGGGGGTGTTCACCGAGATGAACACCAGATCAGCGGCCGCAATGGCGGCCTCCACCTGCGTGCTGAAGTGCAGATTGAGGCCCCGCGCACGGCCCACCACGGCATCGAGGCCGGGCTCATACACCGGCAGTTGGCTCAGATCAGGATCGTTCCAGGCGGCAATGCGCTCGGCGTTGAGATCCACCACCGTCACTCGGATGTGGGGGCAGCGATCGGCAATCACCGCCATTGTGGGTCCGCCCACATAGCCCGCGCCGATGCAACAGATGGCGCGCACGGCTGCAGGGCTGGACATTAGAAAAACGGCAGTCGCATCAGCCCTCGCAACCTAAGCGAACTGACCCAGCAGCTCAGAAGCGGCCAACGGCTGTTCGGTTTGCTCCTGGAGGTTCTTCACGATCACCTGGCCCAGCCGCGCTTCGTCCTCACCGATCACCACAGCCCAGCGCGCACCGCTGCGATCCGCCCGCTTCAGTTGCTTGCCAAAGGCCGAACCGCTGAGATCGAGCTCCACCGAACGACCGCTGCGGCGCAGCTGACGCGCCAGCACGAGCGCCTGGGCCTCCGCCAGGCTGCCGCGGCTCACCACATAAATGTCCGGCGCAGCGTCGTGACTCTCACCCGCCAGCGCCAGCAGCATCACCAGTCGTTCCACCCCCAGCGCCCAACCGATGGCCGGTGTTGGGGCACCACCCAGCTGCTCCACCAGGCTGTTGTAACGGCCACCGCCACACACGGTGGCCTGGGCTCCCAGCTGGCTGGAGGTGATTTCAAAGGCGGTGTGGCTGTAGTAATCGAGCCCGCGCACCAGCCGGGGGTTGAGCTGGAAGGGGATCTCCAGTGCCGTCAGCCCCTCTTGCACCCGTTCAAACCGTTCGCGGCTCTCGGGTGCCAGGGCCGCCGCCAGGGTGGGAGCGTCCTGGAGCAGGGCTTGGGTGGTGGGGTTCTTGCTGTCGAGGATGCGTAGGGGGTTGCGGGCCAGGCGGTCCTGGGAATCCGGGTCGAGCTGTTCACGCCGCTGCTCGAGCCAGGCCACCAGCTGCTGGCGGTAGAGGGCCCGATCGTCGGCGCTTCCGAGGCTGTTGAGCTCGAGGGCCAGCCCCTGCACCCCCAAATCCGCCAGCAGATCCCAGGCAATCGCGATCGCTTCCACATCGCTGCGGGCATCGGCAAAGCCCAGAAATTCCAGGCCGATCTGATGGAACTGCCGCTGCCGGCCGGCCTGAGGGCGCTCATAGCGAAACATCGGCCCGCCATACCAAAGCCGCTGGGGACCCTGGCTGAGCAGGCCGTGCTGGATGGCAGCCCGCACCACTGATGCGGTGCCTTCCGGGCGCAGGGTGCAGCTGCGCTCGCCCCGATCCAAAAACGTATACATCTCCTTGCCCACCACATCGGTGGCTTCGCCGATTCCTCGGGCAAACAGCTCCGTGGCTTCAAGGATGGGCGTGCGGATCTCTGCCACAGCGGCCCGCTGGAAATGGCGGCGCGCCGTGGCTTCCAGCTGCTGCCACACCCCGATCTGCTGCGGCAGCAGATCCACCATCCCGCGCAGACTCTGCAGCTTCTCCACGAACCACACCTGGCTGGGGTCAGTCTGCGGGATCGGCGTGGAGCGACCGTAGGGTGATAAGCCCTGCTCACGAGCTGTGGCCACGCTGCTAATCACCGGTGGGGCTGGCTTCATCGGCAGCCACACCTGCGTGGTGCTGCTGCAGGCGGGCCACAACCTGGTGGTGCTCGACAACTTCAGCAACAGCTCCCCCGAAGCGCTGCGCCGAGTGGCCGCCCTGGCTGAACTGCCGCCCGCCACCCAGGACCAACGCCTGCGGGTGATCCAGGGCGACATCCGCCAGCCAACTGACCTGCAGCAAGCCTTTGCGTCAGCCGACGCAGCAGCCCCCATCGATGCCGTGATCCACTTCGCCGGCCTCAAGGCGGTGGGCGAATCGGTGCAGCACCCGCTGCGCTACTGGGATGTGAACGTGACCGGATCGCGCCAGCTGCTGGCGGCGATGCAGGCAGCCGGCTGCCGCACGCTGGTGTTCAGCAGCAGCGCCACGCTGTATGGCTACCCCGACCAGGTGCCGATCCCCGAAACAGCGCCGGTGCGGCCGATCAATCCCTACGGCCACAGCAAGGCGGCGGTGGAGCAACTGCTGGCTGATCTGGCGGCCAGCGAGCCCGGCTGGCGCATCGCCAGCCTGCGCTACTTCAATCCTGTTGGCGCCCACCCGAGCGGACGCATCGGCGAAGACCCCAACGGCATCCCCAACAACCTGTTCCCCTTCATCACCCAGGTGGCCGTGGGCCGGCGCCAGCAGCTGCAGGTGTTCGGCAGCGACTGGCCCACACCCGACGGCACCGGCGTGCGCGACTACATCCATGTGATGGATCTGGCAGAAGGCCATGCCGCCGCGCTCACCACCCTGCTGAGCGAACCACCCCAGCTGCTCACGCTCAACCTGGGCAGCGGCCAGGGCCACTCCGTGCTGGAGGTGGTGCGAGCTCTGGAGAGCGCCAGCGGCCGCAGCGTGCCCTATGCCCTGGTGGAGCGCCGCCCCGGCGATGCCGCCACCACCGTGGCCGATCCCACGCAGGCGAGCGCAAGGCTGGGCTGGCGCACCCGCCGCGGCCTGCCGGAGATCTGCCGCGACGGCTGGGCCTGGCAGCTGGCCAACCCCGAGGGCTACGCCAGCGCTGCGCCGGCTAGCTGAGCGCCGAAGCTGGGGGAGAATTCAGCGCAATCCACACCACAGCTGCGTGTCCGCCCTCACCCGTTGTCTGCAGGAAGAGGCCGCCGCCATCGCAGCCACAGCGGAGCGCCTCGCGCCCGAGCAGGTGGAGGCGTCGCTGGCCCTGCTCGATCGCTGCGCCGACAGCCGGGCCAAGCTCGTGATCACGGGCGTGGGCAAGAGCGGCATCGTGGCGCGCAAGATCGCTGCCACGTTCTCCTCGATCGGCGTGATGGCGATCTATCTCAACCCCCTGGACGCGCTCCATGGCGACCTGGGGGTGATCGCGGCGGATGACGTCACCTTGCTGCTCTCCAACAGCGGTGAAACCCAAGAGCTCCTGGAGATTCTTCCCCATCTCAAACGCCGCGGCACTGCCCGCATTGCCCTGGTGGGCCGCGTGAACTCCAGCCTGGCTCGCGGTTGTGATGTGGTGCTGGATGGCTCGGTGGATCGGGAGGTGTGCCCGCTCAACCTGGCCCCCACCGCCAGCACGGCGGTGGCCATGGCCATCGGCGATGCGCTGGCGGCAGTGTGGATGGAGCGCCGCGGGGTGTCGCCGGAAGACTTCGCCCTCAACCACCCGGCCGGTTCACTGGGCAAACAGCTCACCCTCACCGCCGCAGATCTGATGGTGCCGGCCTCACGGCTGGCGCCGCTGGCAGCAGCAGCACCCCTGCCCGAGGTGATCGCCCACCTCACCGCCGATGGCGTGGGCGCCTGCTGGATCGCCAGCCCCGGCGACCCCAGCCGCATCCAAGGCCTGATCACGGATGGCGACCTGCGGCGGGCGTTGCAAAGCCATGGCCCGGCGGCGTGGAGCACGCTCACGGCTTCGGATCTGATGACGGCTGACCCGATCACGGTGACCGCCACCACCCTGGCCATCGACGCGATCGCCTGCATGGAACGCAATCGCCGTAAGGCGATCGGCGTGTTGCCGGTGGTGAACGACGCCCAGCAGATGCAGGGCCTGCTGCGTCTGCACGATCTGGTGCAGGCGGGTTTGGCGTGATGCAACGGCTGCGCAGGCTCTGGTGGCGCTGGCTGTGGTGGTGGCAACGCCGGCGTTTGCGGCCCATCCAGGTGGTGGTGCTCGATGTGGACGGCGTGCTCACCGATGGCGGGCTCTGGCATGGCCCGGCAGGTGAACTGATCAAACGCTTCGATGTGCGCGATGGGCTGGGCATTCGCCTGCTGCAGCACGCCGGTTTGGAGGTGGCCTTTCTCAGCGGCGGCCGCGGCGGTGCCACCGAGGTGCGCGCCCAGCAGCTGGGCATCCGCCACTGCCTGGTGGGCGCCAAGGACAAACCGCTCGCCCTGGCGAGCCTGCGGGAGCAGCTCAACGTGACGCCGGAACAGATCGCCTTCGTGGGTGACGATGTGAACGACCTGGCGCTGCAAGGTGCGGTGGGGCTGCTGGTGGCCACCGCCGATGCGGCACTGCCCCTGCGGCGCCGGGCCGATGCCGTGCTGCTTCGACCCGGCGGTCACGGGGCGGTGCGAGAGCTGGCGGAGCGGCTGCTGCGGGTGCGCGGGCACTGGCAGCAGCTGAGCCGCGAAGGCTGGCGCGACCGCAACGACTAACGGTCCTCAGGCCGCCAGGCCGCCAGCAATGGCGCGAGCCTCATCGAGCTGCTCGGCTGTGTCCACCGACAACGATTCACCCTCCACCGGGAAGGTGCCGATCTGAATTCCCGCCTCGATCAACCGCAGCTGCTCGAGCTTCTCGATCTGCTCGAGGGGTGAATGGGGCAGCTGCTGCCAACGCTGCAGCACATCGGCCCGGTAGCCGTAGATGCCCACATGCCCCCAATAGGTGGTGTGGGCATGCCAGTGCTCCGGCTCCACCCCGCGCACATGTGGCACCGCCGAACGGGAGAAGTAGAGGGCCCGACCATCGGCGGCCAGCAGGGTTTTCACCAAGTTGGGGTTGTGCACCTTGTCGGGGCTCATCCGATACACGGGGGTGAGCACCTCGGGTGTGGGGCAACGCTCCGCAAACTGGCCGGCCATCGCCTCGATTACTAGCGGATCGATGAAGGGCTGATCGCCTTGCACATTGATGATCAGGGTGTCGGCAGGCGAGCCACCCGCGCGGGCCACGAGCTGTTCCACCACCGAGGCGATCCGTTCACTGCCGGATGCGCAGCTGGCGCTGGTGATCAGTGCGGCAAACCCCCAGTCCGCCGCCCGATCCGCCAGGTCCTGGCTGTCGGTGCAGAGCACCACCGCCGCCGGGGTGGTGGCTTCGGCACAACGCTCCAACACCCGCTGCAGCATCGGCTTGCCGCCGATATCCGCCAACACCTTGCCCGGCAAGCGGCTCGACTCCAATCGAGCCGGAACAGCCACAACGCTCTGCATCAGTCCCACAGGCGGAAGGCGTCATCGCGGGCGGCAAACCACTCGGCCGCCAGCCCCTCGCCCATGGTGCGCTGCTCGCGGAACCAGGGGCCCCCAAGGGTCCAGTGCAACAGCGGCGCGCCATCGGCCTTGGCGGGATCCTGCACCGCCACCAGATGGTTCCAACCCTCCGGCAGGGAGCCGATCTCATGATCACCAGACAGCCAATGGAAGCGATGCAACTCCAGGCCCGTGGCGCTGTTCACGTAATCCACGCTGAGGGCCGTGCAGCGGCTGCAGTTCAACAGCATCAGCGAACTCCAGTTTTTCTTGGGGTAAGCGCTCTGCACCTCGCCCAGGAACTTCACCGTTTCGCCAGGCTTGTGCTGGTGCTGCACGCACTGCACAGCGAACTGCTCATCGCGCTGTGCCCATAACGCTGCGATATCACCGCGGGCGAGCATGTCGCAGTCCATGAAGATGGCCCAGCCCTGGTAGCCCATCAGATGGGGCACCAAAAAACGGGTGAAGGAGAAGGCTGTGCTCTGCTTCGGATCCCGTTCGCGGCGGTAAAGCCCCTGGCCCTCCAGCTGGGGCGTCACCAACGGTGTGATCGCCAATGGAGCACTGCTGTGCTGATAGAGGCTGTCGATCAGCACATTGGTCGCGGCCCGTTCACGCGGGTCGTAGCCGATGAAGATCGGGATGGGCTGGGTCATGCCTGGGAGCGTAAGTGGCTCCACAACGCCCGCCCCCGCTCCACCAGAGCCGCCACAGCCAGGGGATCGGCGGCCGAGGCCTGGCCCTGGGCTACGGCCCGATAGAGATCGGCCACCCGCCAAGCCTCGGTGTCGGGGGCAGCGGCAAAGCGCGGAATCAGGTGCAGATGCAGATGACGCGCACCCTCGCCAAAGGCGATGGCATACACGCGCTCACAACCGCTGAGCTGCTGCACCAGCTGCGAACCGTGCTGCACAACCCGCCCCCACTCCGCAGCTTCTTGAGCGGTGAACTCCATTGGGCCGCCCAAATGGCGCACGGAATCCAGCAACAGCCAACCGGGCAGAGGCGCGGGATCGGGGTGATGACGCAGCAGCCAGCGAGCGTCGCGGCCGATCTCATACAAGCGCAGCTGCTCGGGGTCGCTGTGGTGGTGGCAAACGCCGCATGACTGCACGCAACCCCATTCCGGCTCCCGGCAGTCTGATGGACCAGGATTGACTCGCAGTAAGGCCCCATCCCATGCCCCTCACCCTGATCGCCGGCCCCTGCGTGATTGAGAGCCGCGACCTGGCGCTGCAGGTGGCGGAGGAGGTGAAGGCGATCACCGACCGTCTCGGCATTCACTACGTGTTCAAGGCGAGCTACGACAAGGCCAATCGCAGCTCGGGCGGCTCCTTCCGCGGCCCCGGCGTGGAGGAGGGACTGGCGGTGCTGGCCGAGGTGAAGCAGAAGCTGGGGCTGCCGGTGCTCACCGACATTCACGAAAGCCAGCAGGCCGCGCCGGTGGCCGAGGTGGTGGACGTGCTGCAAATCCCGGCGTTTCTTTGCCGCCAGACCGATCTGTTGCTGGCCGCCGCCGCGGCCACCCGCGGCACCGACAAGGTGATCAACGTGAAAAAGGGTCAGTTCCTCGCCCCTTGGGACATGGCACAGGTGGTGAAGAAGCTGAGGGAGGCCGGCGTGGAGAACCTGTGGCTCACCGAGCGGGGCAGCAGCTTCGGCTACAACACGCTGGTGGTGGATTACCGGGGGCTGCCTCAGCTGCAGGAATTGGGCTGCCCGGTGATCTTTGATGCCACCCATTCGGTGCAACAGCCCGGCGGCAAGGGCACGAGCACCGGCGGGCAGCGGGAGTTCGTGGCGCCCTTAGCCAGGGCCGCCGTGGCCGTGGGGGTGGACGGGCTGTTCATGGAGGTGCACCCCGATCCGGATCAGGCCCTGAGCGACGGGCCCAACATGGTGCCCTTGCACCGGCTGGAGCCGCTGCTGCGGCAGCTGCTAGAGATCCGCAGCGCCCTGGGCAGCAACCTCGCCCCCAGCCATGCTTGAGCGGTGGCGCCGGCTGAGGCGGGAGCTGGGCTGGCACCAACGCAGCTGGCGTCGACAGATCCTGGGCGAGCGGGCCGAACCCAGCGAGTGGCAGGGGCTCGCGGCCTATCGCGGGCTGGTGCAGCAGGCCTGGCGACAGGCGCCGCTGCGCCCCGAGGTGGTGGCCGATGTGTGGAGCGGCGGCCAGTTCAGGAGCGCCGCTGGCCTACCGGCCTTTTTCAACCCAAGCCAACGTGAACGGGAAGGCTCCTCCCACCATTACGGCCACGACATCCAGCTCAAACGCCATGGGCAGCTGCCCCTGGTGGGCAGACCGCTGCCCTTCCTGCTGGAGCACGGCTTGAAGGTGTCTGAGGAGGCGCAGTTCGAAACACCGCGCCGCTGGGCCCGTGGCGGCTACCTGTGCATGGGGCCACTGCGGGCCCGCTGGCTTCGGGAGCGTTATGGCTGCGAAGCCCAAGCGATCGGGCCCTGGATCCTCTATGCCAGGCCGCTGCTGGAGGGCGCTGAGCTGGCGGAGCGCCGGCAGCAGCTGGGCAAAACGCTGCTGGTGGTACTGGCCCACAGCTGGGACCGGGTGCAACGGAACAGCGATGACCAAGCCTGCATCGCAGCCGTCGAGGCTCTGAGCCAGCGCCACTGCTATCGCAGCGTGATCTGGCTGCGCCATTGGCAGGATCCGCCTGCGCTGCCCCTGCCCCCCTCCTGGATCGTGGCCTGCAACGGCCACCGCTCCAACCCCTGGTTTCTCGACAGCCTGCGCACACTGCTGGAGCTCAGCGATGGGCTGGCGAGCAACGCATTCGGCACCCACCTGGGCTACGCCGTGGCCCTGGACAAATCCATCCACTGGCTTAATCACCCAGCAGAACAAAATCTCTCAGCGCTCAGCGCCAATCAGGCCGCTCGCGAGGCGACGGAATGGCGGGAGCGCGAACGGCTGAGCAATGCACTGCAGCAGGTGTTGCAGCGCAGGGACGCAGCACCCGAGCAAACGAGCAAAGAGCTACGGCAGCTGCTCGAGCCCTACTGGGGCTTCGCCCACCACCGCGACCCTCAGGCCCTGCATCACTTGCTGAGCCAGCCGTTGGCATAGACCAGGCGGCGGTTGAGCGCTGCCAGGCCGGGCCAGCCCATCGCGATGGAGGCAGGCCAGCCAGAGCCTTGCATCCAGGAGGCGTCGTAGCAAATGGCGCGGCTTCGGGTGGGATCGAAGCGCACGCGATTGCCCGCCAGGATGTGGCTGGTGGAGCAGGGGCCCGGCGTGAGCATCGATGCCGAGAACTCCAGCCCCAGCCAGCTGCACACACTGCTCAAGGCGCGCTCCGGGGCCAGCGCCAGTTCCTCATAGCCGAGGTGGAACAGCGGCTTGCCGCACAGCTTCAACTTGGCCTCGAAGCGCTGATTCAGGCGAACCCAGCGCAGGAAGGCACGGGTCGCCGGCAGGGCCTTGCCCTTGTTGCGGCCATCGCGGGTCCGGGAATGCACCCAGGAGCGCACATCGCGCACCAGAAACAGCACCCGCACATCCAGGTCCGGCAGCGCGGCGAACGGCAGCACCAGGTCGTCCTGATACGAATCCACCAACCACTCCACCGGCTCAGCCTGTTGCTGGGCATGGGCTTGCACTGCCTGGATCAGCCGTTCGAACTTGCTGGGCAAAGGCAGGTGATCGTGCTGGGGCAGCCAGGTGAGCAGCTCGCCCCACACAGGGCACCGATCCGCCGTGAGCCCGCACGTGCAGATCCGCTGGTGCTGCAGCTCCGCCCGCAACCGTGCAGGCCCCCGCTGCTCCTCACCCGGCCTGGGTTTCTCCAGGATGCGCGCGGCTTCTCCCAAACCCACGATCTGCGGATGCGCTCCCAAAGCGAGATCCAAAATCGTGGTGCCGCTGTGGCCGAGGCCACGGATCAACAGCAACTTGGGCAGACCCATCAGCAGGGAACAACCCCAACCATGCTTCAACCGTAGGCTGAAGCGATGCCAGCACCCGACCATCTCTCGGATCCATGCAACCTGGATCCCCGATCCAACAGCAGAAACGCCGGCACCTTTCTACTGGGCGTTGGTGCACAGAAAGCCGGCACATCCTGGCTGCATCAACAACTCAACCGGCGGGATGATGCGCATTTTGGTTTTCTGAAGGAGTATCACATTCACGACGCTCTGCACGTGGATGCATTCGCCAACTACGGCCGTGGCAGACGTTGGACCTTCGGCCCACGCAGCCTCAGACGGCGTTGGCTGATGGGTGATACGGCCCGCTATTACAACTATTTTCAAACCATCCTGCAACGACCCGGCATTGCGCTCACGGGTGACATCACCCCCTCCTATGCCGCCTTGCCCGCCAGCGCGTTACGCAGCATTCGCGAGCAGTTTGATCGGCGCGGCATCCGGGTTTGCCCCGTGTTTCTGATGCGCGATCCGATTGAACGGTTGATTTCCAAGCAACGCATGAAATGCCGCAAATTGGGCCAGCGTGATGCGACAACGGAAGTTTCGGCACTGCGCAAACTGGCCAGCCAGCGCCCGAGCAGCGCCGAGCTACGCGGTAACTACGCGCAAACATTGGCTCAGCTGGATGAAGCTTTCGGCTTGGGTCACTGCTTCATCGGCTTTTACGAAACCCTGTTCACTCCAGAGACCTACGGCGCGCTCTGCCGCGCCTTGGGGATTCCCTACCGCGAACCCAACTGGGATGAACAGGTGAATCGCAGCCGCACAACAACAACCATCCCGGACGATGTGCTCGACGCCCTAGGGGGCTGGCAAGCGCGCACCTATGCGGCTGTCGCCCAACGCCTCCCAGAGGCCGACTTAGCCAACCTCTGGCCAACGGCCCATCGTTGGTGCCGGCGTTAATCAAGCCAACGGCTCGATCGGTGCCAAGCGTGGATCAAGGATCTTGGGCCCCATCCCCTCAAACTTCACGGCGATCGAAATCTTCTCGCCGCTGCCGAACAGGTGAGTCACATGGCCTTCGCCGAACGAGCTGTGCAGCAGCCGATCACCCACGGCCCAGGTCTTGCTGGCCGCGGGCCCTGCCAGGCGCCGGCGCACCGCGTTAGCTGGCTGACCGGCGGCACCCCCCTCCTGAACGCGGCGGCTGTCGTCGCGATCAACACGCGTGAGCCGATCGAGCCGCTGCTCACGACGGATTGCTGCACCTCCGCTGCCGGGCAGATCACCCTGCACCAGCGCTTCCGGCAATTCCGAGAGGAACACCGATGGCACGGCTGGTTCACGCATGCCACCCCACAGGCGCCGCTCGCTGGCGTGGGAGAGAAACAACCGCTCCTTGGCACGCGTGATGCCCACGTAACACAGCCGGCGCTCTTCCTCCAGCGCCGCCGGATCCTCCAGCGAGCGATAGCTGGGGAACAGCCCCTGCTCCATCCCCACGAGAAACACCAGCGGAAACTCAAGACCCTTACTGGCGTGGAGGGTCATCAGGGTTACCCGATCCTGCTCCGTGTCCTTGCTGTCGGCATCGCTAGCGAGCGCGGCTGAGGCCAGGAAATCCTCCAGCGATCCCTCGTCGTTCTCCTCCTGGTATTGCAGAGCAGCATTCACAAATTCGTTGAGGTTGCGGCGGCGATCTTCAGCCTCATCGGTGCCAGTGGCGATCAACTCGGTGAGATAGCCGCTCTGCTCCATCACCAACTGCACCAGCTCCGAGGGCGCCGCCTGCTCCGAGCGCGCCTGGAGTGTGTTGATCAACTCGCAGAACTGCAGCAGACCCTTGGCGGATCGGCCGCCAAGGCTGCGCACGGCTTCAGGGTCGCGCACCACCTCCCAGAGCGGAATGCCCAGCTGATTGGCCGCATCGGTGAGCCGCTCGATCGTGGTTTTACCGATACCGCGTTTCGGCACATTGAGCACTCGCAGCAGGCTCACCGTGTCGGCTGGATTCACCAGCAGCTTGAGATAGGCGAGCACATCCTTGATCTCGCGTCGGTCGTAAAAGCGGAGCCCGCCCACCACGATGTAGGGGATGCCCCAACGCACTAGCGATTCCTCCATCGCCCGGCTCTGGGCATTGGTGCGGTAGAGAACTGCCATGTCGCCCCAACGCAGATCTGGATGGGCGGCCTCAAGCATGCGCATGCGGTGCACCACCGCCTCCGCCTCGGAGATCTCGTCATCACAGCGGGTGACAGTGATCAACTCACCCGCACCGCGAGTGGGGCGCAGGATTTTGTCGATCCGCTCGGTGTTGTTGGCAATCAGGGCATTGGCTGCCTCAAGGATCGTTGCGGTGGAGCGATAGTTCTCCTCCAGCTTGACCATCGTGCGGGTGGCATCGTCAGGCGCGCCATCCCCGAAGTCGTCCTGAAAGCCCATCAGGATCGTGAAGTCGGCGGCACGGAAGCTGTAAATGCTCTGGTCGGCATCGCCAACCACAAACACCGAACGGCCCTCCCAATCGTCGAAGACATCGGGATCTCGCCCGTCGGTGACGAGCAGCTTGATCAGGTCATATTGGGTGCGGTTGGTGTCCTGATATTCATCCACCAGCACATGACGAAAGCGGCGGTGCCAGTAATGGCGGACCTGCTCGTTCTGGCGCAGCAGCTGTACTGGTAACAGCAACAGATCGTCGAAGTCGAGCGCGTTATTGGCGGCCAGCGCTCGCCGATAGCGCCGGTACGTCTCCGCCATCAGCTTGCCCCGCTGACCGCCGGCATCCGCCTCCAACTGCTCGGGCATCCAGCCCTGGTTCTTGGCGCTGCTGATCGCCCAACGCACCTTCTTGGGCTCAAAGCGCTTGGGGTCGAGCCCAAGCTCCTGGGTCACGATCTCCTTCACAAGGCTCTGGGTGTCGCCCTCGTCGTAGATCGAGAACTGCCGCGTCCAGCTCAGACCCTCGGGATCGCGGAACTTGTCGATGTCGAAGCGCAGCAGCCGCGCAAACAGGGCGTGAAAGGTGCCGATCCACAACTCCTTGATCACCTCGCGATAGATGCGCGAGCGCAGCTGGCGCTGCTCCACCGGCGGCAACGTGCTCCAGGGCTGGCCGAATTGGCTCTGCGCGAGTTTCTGGGCCAGTAACAGCTCCAGCCGCTCCTTCATCTCGCGGGCGGCCTTGTTGGTGAACGTCACCGCGAGCAACTCTGCCGGATCCACACCGTGCTGACCGATCAGATGAGCGATGCGGTGGGTGAGGGCACGCGTTTTGCCACTGCCGGCGCCGGCCACCACAAGTAGGGGGCCCTGGTGGTGGTCCACTGCCTGTCGCTGCGCGTCGTTGAGGCCGGCGAGGAAGCTCATCGAGGCAGGGTATCGCTGCTCCTAGGCATGGTTGCCACACGCTGGAACAGATCCATCAGGGCTTGAAGATGGTGGGTCACGGTGAACTGCTCCAGGGCACGGGCGCGGCCCGCAGCCCCCAAACGAGCGGCCAGGGCCGGATCATCAGCCAATCGACCGATCGCCAGCGCCATAGCCGCACAGTCGCCCTCGTCTACCAGCAGACCGGTGTGGCCATCCAGCACCACCTCTGGGATCCCGGCATGGCGGGTGGCCACAACCGGTACGCCACTGAGCTGGGCCTCCATCACGGCCACCGGAGAGCCCTCCTGATCACCATCCGGGCCGGTAAGAGAGTGCTGCACAAAGCCGCGGCAGTGGCGCAGACGTTCTGCGATCTGCGGCGGCGGTTCAACCCCGACGAACTGCACACTCCGGGCCACGCCCAGCTCCATCGCCCGGCGCCGCGCACGCTCGAGCAGCGGCCCCTCACCCACCATCACCAGCTCCAGCTCGGGGCGGGTGCGGGCAGCGATCGCGAATGCCTCCAGGGTGATCAACGGGCCTTTCTTGGCCACAAATCGCCCCACCGCTAGGAAGCAAGGCGGTGCGGCGGCGGGCTCACCGCCATCAAACAGCTCAGCGTTGGCTCCGGAGGGGCTCACCAGCATCGGCAGTGGCGAGGGCCGGGGGGGCTCCAGCTGCCGCAGGCGCGCCGCCATCGGTTCGCACTTCACCACCACCGCCGATGCCAGAGCCAGCAGACGCCGATAGCGGTGGGCCAGGCGATCCAGATAACGCTGCGAGGAGGCATCAGCGCCGCGGAAATGCACCACCAGCGGCAGACCGGTAGCCGGCACCAGCTCCATGATCCGCACCGCATGGAAACCGAATTCTGCGAGCACCAGCGAAGGGCGCTCGTGGCGGCAGATCCAGGTAGCCACAACGCTAGGTATCCAGGTGGCTGCCCGCTGCCAGCCGCAACGATCGAGGAGCTTGCTCAACCCCACCGCCAGGCCGTAGGCCAGCCGCAACGGCGGGCCACGCCACGGCCACTCATCGCCGCAATACACCGTGGTGCTGCAGGGCAACCCGCGCAGGTTGGCGCGAATGAAGGTTTCGGAAGCCCGACGCCGTGACGGGGCGAACACCAGCAGGCGTAGGTCCGAAGGCTGGACGGTGCTCATGAGCTCAGCCAAGGATCCAGCAACTCCAAAAAGCGCTGGCGCTGCTGGTTGGGACTGAAACGCTCCCGTACTGCCCTGGCGGCTTGGCCCAAACGGGCCCTCATTTGTGGCTCACCCATCAGGCAATCGAGGCCAGCCGCTAGATCGCCCACCTGATCGCTCGAATGGAGGGGCACCAAGCGGCCATTTTCACCATCGGCGATCAGGTCGGAGGGCCCGGTAGGGCAATCAATGGCCAGGCAGGCCACGCCACTGGCCATGGCCTCCAGCAACACGTTGGGAAATCCCTCGTAGCGGGAACTGAGTACGAACAAGTCCGCCCGTCCATACCAATCGGCCACATTGCCGGCCCGGCCTGGGAACAGGATCCGCGATCGGGCTGGATGCCGAGGCGGCAACCCGGCCATCAAGGCTGCGCACTGGTCTTCACCGCGGTAAGCATCAGGTGTGAGGCCAAGAATCACCAGCCGCCACTCCGGATGCCGCTCAACTAAAGCGGCGAAGGCCTGCACCAACCAATCAAAGCCCTTCTGGTGGGCCTTGGTGCCCACCGCCAGCAGCAGCCGCTGCTCCCGCTCCAGCCAGGCAGCGGGCAACAACTCAGGGGCAAAAGCAGGCAGTGGCCAGCTCACGGCATTGGCGAGCACGCTGGTGCAACGCGCCAGCCGCTGCTGCTCCAACCAGCGGGCGATCTGCTCGGTTTGCACCAGATGCAAGGCGGCGCGTGGATAGGTGAGCCGGCGCAAGCAGCGCCAGGGCAGGGGCGGTGGCTTGGCAGGGGGGTAGTTGCGCTCCGACACCACCACCGGCAGCCCCAGGCCGAGTGTTGCCAGCAAGACCTTCACCGCCGGGAGTGTGGTGAGTGCCAACAGCAGATCAGGCTCTGCCTGCTGCACTAGGCGGCGCAGGCGCAGCAGGCGCAGGGGAAAACCGGCCCAGCCCAGGTGCCGCAGCCACCGGGGCTCTGATGGCTCAATCCAGCGTTCCAAAGCAGCGGGCACGGGATAAAAGTCGTCCCGAGAAGGACGCCGCGTGAGCAACAGCGGCTGGTGACCCGCCTCCTGCAGCCAAAGGGCAAACTGCAGAGCCACCCGCTCGGCCCCGCCGGCCTTGAGCGAGTCGATGTAGACAAGCACCCGGCTCATGACACCAGGGCCTCGAGCCGCTGCTGCAGGGCCGGCGTGGTCACATTCAGGGCCCACAGCCCAACAACCAGGCCGGGATCCTGGGGCAATCGATTGTTGAACGCACCAGCGGGCTCAAGCAGCGCCGCGACACGCCAGCGCATCTGGGCCACGTAGGCGCGGTGATTTTCCTGGGCAGTGCTGTGGCGGTGACGATCCGCCCAGGCCTCCCGTTGCAGAGCATCGAGCAGCAAGAGGATCGCCTGCAGGCGCTCACGGTTCTGGCAGCGCCAGGACAGAAGCGCCGCTAGACCCAAACAGCGCGACGAATTCGTGAGTAGCCGAAAGGCCACATCAGCTGGCAGCACCAACCAAGGATGCGGCTCGAGCAGTGCGCAGAGCCGATCGGCGCTCGCCTGCAAACCGCTCTGCTCCCCCAGCAGCAGCTGCAGATGTGTGAGGGCAGTCAGGGTGGACACGAGCAGCTTGAAGCGGTTGCGGCGGTTGGAGCGCTGGCAGCGCAGGCTCTCTGGATCGCTCAGCAACTCCTGCACCTGGGCGTTGAGCGCCGGGATCAAGGCCTGCGCCAGCAGCAGGTTGTCGTCCTTGAGGCTGCGGTAGGACAGGCTGATCCGGGCATAGGCGCGCAGCACCTCAGGCACGACGACATCAGCGGCCATGGCCTCAAACAACGCCACCTGATCCGCGGGCTGCCGCGGCCGATACCCGCGCCGAAACAGCAAGCGATGCAACACCGCCTCGCTGCCGTGCCGGCGCAGCAACAGCTGCAGATCCGCCCAGATCAGCTCCACCGGTTGCCCCTGGCGTAGGGCTGCATCCACACGGGCTTCTCGACCCAGCGCCTGCAGCCGGGCCGGCAACAGCCACGCGAGCGGTGTGTCAAGCAGCCAACGGCAGCCCGCAGCCAACCCCTGCCGCAGCCCACGGCGCCCACCCTGCCAGCTGTGCCGCAGGCGGCTGGCGGCTGTGCGGCTGGTGGCCTGCAGCCAGAGCAACGGTGCAACGCTGAGGCGCTGCCAGCCCCAGAACAACCAGAGCCAGGGCCTGATCGCAAAGCCCTCGGCGGTTGCTGCCGGCAGCAACCGCCGAGGCAGCTGCCGCAGCAACGGAGCGGGAATCCAAAGAAGTTCGCTCCAAAAGGTGTCACGGCGCAGGCGCAACCAGTCCCGGCGGACGGCATCCGGCAGCTGGGGAGCGCTGCCAGGCTCCAACTGCCAATAGCCCTTAGCGGGATCTTGGCGATAACGGGAGCGCGGCCAGCTGGCCGACCAGGGGCAGGCAGCCGCCACCAGTCGATTGGCCAGGGAGCTGGTGCGTTTGAGCGCCTGGGCACGCTCCAGCGCCCGCACACCAGCAGCAGCCCGGCCCGGTTCAGCCCGCAGCAGCACCGAATGACGGAGCACCCCGAGCGCCTCCAGCGGCAGGGGCTGCGGCATCACCTGCCCGTGGGCGATCAGGCGGGCCTTCAGGTCCTTGTCGTCGAAGCCATAGCCCTGCATCAACTCGTTGAAACCACCCACCCGCTCGAAGAGATCACGGTCGAGCACCCATTGGCCCAGCCGCCCATCCGGCCCGCTGCCCATCTGACACACAGGACCGGCATGGAGCCACTGCAGCGGGTGAAGCTGGGGCTCGGGCCAGCAATCGGCATCGAGCTTGAACAAACAATCGCCCCGGGCCTGAGCGCAGGCGAAGTTGTAGGCCCGAGCCAGATTCCAGCCCTGCTCACCCTCAACGCGCAGCAGACGCAGGCGGGGGTCCGCAGGCAGATCACGGTGATCGATCGGGATTGCACTGCTCCAATCCACGATCAGATGCTCCTGGTGATGCGGCCAGGCAGCCACCCGCTGAGCGCTGTACAACAGGTGCTCGCGGCGGTTCATGCATACCGTCACGATGCTGAGGCTGCGGGTCATGGGGCCGCAGCCAGGTCGGCGAGCATCGCTTCGGTGCGGCGCCGGTAGGTGTGGGCCGCGGCACCGGCCAGGCGCTGCTCACGGTTGGGACCGCCACCGGCGAGGGCGGTGGCGATGGCCTGCTCAAACGCCTCGGGCGTGGCCGGCACCAACTGGGCCAGATCGCCATAGGGCTGCAAGGCGTCGATGGCGGAGGCCACCACCGGCAGACCGGCGGCGAGATATTCGAAGAATTTCATCGGAAACATCGCCTGGGTGTAAGCGTTGAAGCCCAGGGGCAACAGCCCCACCTGGAATCCCTTGAGGTAGGCCGGCAGGCTCGTGTAGGGGCGCTGGCCGAGCAAATGCACGTTGGCCAGACCCTGGAACACCGACACATCCGTGCTGGGATCGCCCTCTCCCACGGGCCCCACCAACACCAGCGACCACTCGGGCCGGCGCCGGGCCAGATCAACCAGCAAAGGCAGATCCAGCTTGTAACCGCTCACCGCACCCACGAAACCGAGGCGGGGCTCCGGGATCTCAACCAGATCAGCGGCGATGGGCAAGCCCGGATCCATCGCCTTGGCGAAATGAGCACCGTCGGCCACGTTGGGATAGAAGCGGGTGTGGCTGTTGAGCGGGCTGAGGCTGCGCAGCAACGCAGGGGAGGTCACAAACACCTGATCAGCGCGGCGGCAGAGCAACTGCTCCCAGTGGCTGATGGCTGCGGCCGGCATCTCGGGCTGGGCCTGGATCGCATCCACACAGTGATAAGCCACCTGGCCGTAATCCAGCTTGGGCAGCACCGCCAGGGTCATCGGGCTGTAGGTCCACAGACAATCACGGCGCCAACCGATGCTGCGTTGGGCGCGGGTTAGGCCCCAGCGCAGCAGCCACCGATTGAGCTGCAGGGCCAAGCCGCCGGCAGCTCCAGGCACCACCAAGGGCGACCACACCCAGAGATTGGGCCGCACCTGCCGCGGCGGGCCCAGGGCGCGGCGAAGCCGGCGCCACACGCGCCGCCCATCCGCCTTGGCACCAGGGCGAGCCGCACGCAGACCTCGCAACCCCAGGGATTCCACGTAAAGCACCCGCTGCCCCAAAACCGCCAGCTCACAGGCCACGTGCTGCTTGTTGGTCCACAGCGGCTGGTCCCAATCCGCCGTGGAGAGCAACGTGATGTCAGCCATCCTGAAGGGCCACCAACTGACGGAAGGTGTCAGAGCGCTCCTGCAACAGCTGATAAGTGCCGGAAGCTTTCACACGCCCCTTTTCAAACTCAAAGATGCGGTCGCAATAGCGAATCGTGGATAGTCGATGGGCAATCACCACGGTGGTGCATCGGCGCCCCACCAGCTCCAGCGCTTCGAGCACATCGTTTTCGGTTTTGTTGTCCAGCGCGCTGGTTGCCTCATCGAGGATCAACACCTTGGCCCGCTTATAGAAAGCTCGCGCCAGTGCCAAACGCTGCCGCTGGCCACCGGACAGGCGCATGCCATCCTCTCCCACAACCGTGTAGAAGCCATAGGGGAGTTCAGCCACAAAATCATCAAGCTGAGCCATCTCCAACGCCTCCCAAACGCGGTCGTCTTCGATGCAATGGTCATCGATGCCGAAGGCCACATTGCTACGGATGCTGGCATCGAGCAGGGCAATGTTCTGAGGAACGATGGCGCAGCAGGCCTGCCAGGCCGGCAACTCGTCGGAGGTCACCGGAATTCCATCCAACAGCAGGCTGCCCTGCTGAGGCTGCAACAAACCGAGCAGGAGATGGGCCGCCGTTGTTTTGCCACCACCAGTGGCTCCCACAAGGGCCACGCGCGAACCAACAGGAACGCTCAAGCTCACGCCTCGCATCACCCAATCAGCCGACTGGGGATAGCGATACCAAACCTGATCGAGGCGAATGGTGGTGCGGGGCAACACGCCACTGGGCGTCGGGGTGGCGGCATCACCCCGCAAACGGCGCCGGGGCTTGAGCTCCAACAACATCAAGGCATCGCTGATGTCGGGAAGGCCGCCGCGCAACTTGTTAACCGAGCGAAAAATGGCCTGAATCGGCGCGGACAACTTGAGCGCGGCAAACATGATCGCCGCCAGGGCGGGCAGGGCATCGCGCAGCACCTTGCCGGAATCACCCTGCAGCAACGCTGGCAGCAACCCCACCGCAAACAACACGGTGATGCCAGCCGGCTCGATCACATAGCGCGGGATCTCCGGCAACAGCTTGGTGAGGCGATCGTATTTTTTGCCACGCACACCAATCGCTTCAAAGCGCTCCAGGTAATACGACTCTGCCCCATAGAGCTGAACATCGCGAATGGAGCGGGTGGACTCCATCAATAAGGAATTAACCCGCAACGAGAAGTTGAGCTTTTGCTTTGCGGCGAAACGAAGCGGTGGCGCAATCAGCTGCGAGGAAAGAGTGTAGGCGCCAAACAGGAAAGCAAAGATCAACAGCGCCGGCCAGCCAAAGCTGACCACAATGCCCAGAGTGAGCACCGCTACAGACAGGGCATTGGAAACAACTGTGAGCAGCGGCAGAATCAGGTCGTCGGAAATGCGCCCGAGGATGCGATTCAGTCGCGCCAAGAGGTGAGCCGTATTTTGCGTCTGAAAGTATTCATAGGGCTGCAGCAACACATTGGCATAAATACGATTGCCGTAATCAGCCCAGATCTGCGCACTCAGGAAACTCTGAATCAAGGAAGCTCCATAGCGCAGCGCCATCGAGAGCCACACCAGAGCTATCACCAAAGCCGCGATCCAGATGCCCTGATCAGCCTTGTTACCACCGAACACCAGGATCTGCGGGATGCGATCGGCGAGGCGTGAGCCGCTCAAGGCGCCAACCAACCGGGCCAGCAGGCCAATGAACACCAGATCGAACAGGCCCAACACCAGCGACACGGCGAGCAGCACAGCCAGGCCGCGCAGGCGCTGGGCCGGCAAATAGCTCAGCAGATCCCGTAGCTGATGCAGGGTCTGGCTGTTGAGGAGCTTCAGCGGCGTCTTTTGGGGAGGGCGTCGATGGGAAGCGTGCAGGCCGGCGTCGGGACCGGTGACCTCCTGGACAGCGAGCGCCGACACATCCACAGAGGCCAGTCACATGCAGCACTTGATTGCAAGGTATTCCGCGACCGCGACCGCCGTTTACGAACGTGGCCAGCCTGAGAACCGATTGACCCTTACTGCTGCACGAGCTTGATCGAGCCTTCAGCCGATCACACCAATGGCATAGCCACCAGCCTTGAAATCGGACTCGTAGAGACGAACGATGCGCTCCTCCACGCCGGGGGCCAGAAAGTGCTGCAGCTTGCTGGCAGCTTGTTTGAGTTTGGGCGGCTTGCCCGGAACAATGAATTGTTGCTCCACCCGATGGGGGCGGCTGCAGTCGAGCCCATCCACGGTCAACCCGCGCTGACGCAACAGAGCCGGCAGATGCTGATCAATCGCTTCCAACTGGTAGATGGCATCGAATTGCTCAGGCGCGAAGGCCATCAGATCCACCTGGGGCCACCAATGGGCGTCGTCGTGCAGACCGCCCTGTTCGAGATAGGTGAGAAAACGTTCAAACCCCTGCGGTGACGAATCTCCAAAGCCGCCGGCGGCGCTGTAACGCTGGGCATGACCGGAACCCACCTTCTCCAGAAAACCCGAGAGCAAGCGCGCCCGCGGATCACGCATCACCGTGAAGAAAAAACACTGCGGCAGACGCAGCAGAGCTCGCGGCCGGCGCAGCAGCTGGCGCATAGTGCACCCCAGCGCAATCGCCTCACCCTTGGCACGATTGTAGGGCTGGGCAGCCTGCGGAGAGCCCGGCGCGAGGGCATCACGCAGGTAAAGAAGCATGGAGGAGTTACCGCTTTTTTTGATGCGGTTGTAAGCGAGACCGGCCTGGGGATAGATCAACAGATTGCGCACAGCCGCTGCGTGCACCGGTTGCCGGCCCGTGATCCAAGCCAACACATCCGCGGCCACGCGATCCTTCCGTCCGACCTGTGGATTCACAACACCGCCTGCGCTGGTGGGACCCTATCGCGGGTCCATCAGTTCTCGATCAGGACAAGGGGCATCGAGCAGCCTGCGATCCTTAAACGGTCTTCACCAGGGGCGATGACGCTGACACGACGCATCGGCATCGCCACACCTCTGGTGTTAGCCCTGGCCATTGCCTCAACAGGGCTACTGCAGGGGGGAGATCGCCTGAGCGCCGCCCTCAGCCTCAGCTGGGTGGTGCTGAGCATCGGCCAGCAGGCAGTGAGCACGCCGGGACCAAACCGGCTCTGGCCTGTGGCCGTGCTGGCGATCCTGCTGCTGAACGTGCGGGGAATCGTGTTGGGGGAGGGCCCAAGGCCAGTGTCGCACGTGGACTACGTGCTGTTGATCGCCGCAGTACTTGCAGGCAATGGCCTACACCTACCGCGCTGGCGCACCACGCTGAGCGGCATCTGTCTATCAGTTGCCAGTTGCGGCCTGTGGCAAGCGGCAACGGTGTGGCCGCACCTCAACGGATCAGAGATCGGCTACAGGCTGGGATTTCTGCTGATCAACCAAACCGCTCTGCTGGCTGGGCTGGGGTGTGTGAGCGGCTTGGCCGCTCTGCAGCTGTGGCGAACACCCCAGGGCGCTCACGCACAGCGCGGCATCCAGCTGGTCCTGGCCCTCGGTAGTGGCGGGTGCGCTTTGATGACCCTGGCCACCCACTCGCGAGCGGGAGTGGGCCTGATCCCCATCAGCCTGCTGATCGCCTGGGCGGTCCAACAGGGCACGCAGCATCGCCGCAAGCTTGGCGGCTGGCTCCGGTGGCGGGGGCTGGTGATGGCTGTGGTGGTGACCTTGTTGATCGGCGCCCCGCTGGTCTGGCTGGCCAGCCCCCAGGGGCCAAGCCTGCGGCAGAACCTGGCGGCGCTCTACGGAACAGAAAACCGCACCAGCGATAAGGGACGGCTGGACCTCTGGCGCTGCTACGCCAGCCTGCCCTTGAGCGGCAACAACCGCTTGATCTACGGCGTGGGATACGGGCGGGCGCGGGAGTTATGCCCGGTTCGCCTGCCTGGCCGACCCAAGCCCCTCAGCCATGCCCACAACCTGCCACTGCAGGTGTGGGCCGAGGCCGGCAGCCTCGGGCTGGCGATGCTGCTGATCGGCGCTCTGCTGCTCGGTCGTCGCGTGGTGAGCCAGCAATACACCCCGAAGGCCATGGCGCTCACTGCGCCACTGCTCTACGGGCTGCTGTTCAACCTGTTTGAACTGGGGGTGTTGAAGGTTCCCCTGCTCACCGTGCTGTTCGGCGCGATGTTGTCCGGTGCGCTGATCAGAGCCTCAAACGGCGACGGCACGCTGCCTTCAGCTGGCGGCAGCGCAGGCGCCAGGGCGGCAGGGCCGTAAGGGGCTGAGCTCGCTCCACCAGCAAGCGCTGCCAGTGGTGATCGATCTGAGCTAGGGCCCGCTGCCAGCGCTCCAGCAGCACCGGCTCCTGCAACTGGTTCAGCAGGGCAGCCAGCGCAACGGGTGGTGCCTGCCAGGCGGCAGGGTCGGCCACGGCTGCTGCGATGCGCTCCACATCAGTCTCCAGCGTGCCGCAACCAATCTGATGAGCCAGCAACCCCGGATCGAGGCTGTCGGCGAGGGCATGGTTGAGGCTGCTGAAAACAGTGCAACCGCAGGCCAGTGCCTCCACCGGCGGCAGACCGAAGCCTTCGCTCACACCGCGGCCGCGCCAATAATCCGCAGAGTCGTACACATAAACAGCGGCGCTGTTGAACAGATCCACCAGATCGTCAACCCAGCCGCTCTGCACCTCCACCCGAAGACCGCGCTGACGCAGAGCTGGCGCTAGCTGATCAAGCACATAGGCGCTTGTTTTGCGCTGCTGGATGAGCACATCGATCGGCCGCGGGCCCGGCTGTTGCGCCGCCTGGGCAGCAGTGCCTGGGCGAGCCCCGCGCTCCAACCATTGGGGCTCTAGGGCATTGGGCACTAGGAACAGCGGGTTGCGCGGGGCGCGATCGCCCCAGTAGCCCAGGGTGTTGCGGCTCACCGCCAGCACAGGCACCCCCGGGGGCAGTGCAAAGCCATAGCCACTGCTGTGGGCGTGATAGGCGGTGGCACGGCCCCGCAAACGGCGCAGCAGCATGGGCACGTCGAAACCCCAGCTCACAATCCAGAGCGGCGAATCGGCTTTCCGGGACTCGCTCAGGGGCTCAGCGCGCAGCAGGTCGTCGAGAAAGGGATGCTCCGGCTCGCGCTGGCGGTAGGTGACCAGCTCAACAGGCGCAACCTGAGACACCAGCCGGGCCGTCTGCAGCTCAACCAACAGGCCGCCGCAGCGAAACCTGCCGGTGGTGCCGGGAACCAGAAAGCGGATGGCGCCCAAGATCAGGCGGCCACTGCCTCAGTGCTGCCGGCCCGCTGCCGCCGGGTGAGGAAGCCGAACAGCACCTTGCCGATGGCGGCCACCAGGTTGCCCTCGAGCTCCTGGAACATCTTCATGTTGAGGTGGAAGGCATGGTTGGCCTCCTCCACGATGCGATCGGCCATGGCCTGGTCAATCGGCAAACCGTCGAGGGTGGAGCGGTAGTTGGCCTTGAAGCCTTTCTCGTCGGGGATGGCGTCGAACTCGTAGAAGCGCAGGCCGTCGTGCTCGCCCAGGCTCATCGCCTTCTGCGCGATGTTCTTGAGGATCTGGCCGCCAGAGAGATCGCCGATGTAGCGGGTGTAGTGGTGGCCCACCAGCAGCTCGGGAGCCTCCTGGGCCACGTGATGAATGCGCGCCACATACTCCTGAGCAGCCGGTGTGGCTTTGACAGCGCTGCGCCACCCGTCCCCGAAATAGAAAGCAAGATCCTGCTCGAGGGTCTCGCGGCGGTTGAGCTCGGGGAAGCCCACAGGGCCCACCACAGGATGGCCTTCGCTGCGCAACCGGCCGATCTCGTCCTCCATGGCGCTGTAAACGAAGTAGAGATCGGCCACCAGGGTTCGGTAACTGGCCTTATCCACCACCCCCTTGAGGAAGCAGCTCACGAATCCGGTGTTCTCGGCCATCGTGTGCGACTTCTTGGTGCCTTCGCGCAGTTGAGAAGCAAGGGCGACAGACATGGCTGCTGGTCGTGCTGAGCAGGGATGGTGAACTGCCGCATGGCAGAAGGGCCAACGTAGGTGGGGCGTCCGCCCCGGCGTCTTCAAGGTTGCGAAGGATTACGGCCGGCCGCCCACGGCCCGCTCAGGCAACGCGGGCATCCAGACCGCCGCGGCGCTGCTGATCGGCATCAAACAATGCGAACACACCCCGCACAAACCCCTGCAGGGCCTCCACCACAGCAGGCTGAGGCAGATGGCTACCGGTGGGCTGCCAGTCGCCCACGCTGGCCAGCCGCCATCGCTCCGAGTCGTAGGTGAGGCCGCGGATTGTCACGCCCAGCAGCCGCGGCCGGGTGGATCCGCCAGCGGGCGACTGCTCGAGCCGCAGCTGCACCAGAAAGGAGCGGCACTGGCTGCGGGGGCTCCAACCCGGCAGATGAAAGGAAAGATCGAGGCTCTCCTGCTCGGCGTGGGCGCGGGTCTGCGGGTCGTCGCGCCAGGGGGTGAGGTTGGCGCGGGCATCCGGGAAGTGCTGGCGGAACAACACGGCAACGGAAGCCACGCGCTGCGCCAGTTCCACGGATCGGACCTGGTCGGACGCATTCATGCCGTTGCCCCTGCAGCAGAACCGCGAATCCCCAAAACCTAGGCTCGATCCACTATTCACGCCGCCCTCGGTCAGCAAGCACCCATGGCCACTTACGAGAAGCTCACCGCCCCAGCCCAGGGCACGGCCATCCGCTTCGAGAACGGCCAGCCGGTGGTGCCCAACGACCCGATCATTCCCTTCATCCGCGGCGATGGCACCGGCGTGGATATCTGGCCGGCCACCCAGAAGGTGCTGGACGCCGCGGTGGCCAAGGCCTACGGCGGTGAACGCCGCATCGAGTGGTTCAAGGTGTACGCCGGCGATGAAGCCTGCGACCTCTACGGCACCTATCAATATCTGCCCGAGGACACCCTCGAGGCGATCCGCACCTACGGCGTGGCGATCAAGGGCCCGCTCACCACACCAATCGGTGGTGGCATTCGCTCCCTGAACGTGGCGCTGCGACAGATCTTTGATCTGTATTGCTGCGTGCGTCCCTGCCGCTACTACGAGGGCACCCCCAGCCCCCATAAGCGGCCTCAAGACCTCGACGTCATCGTGTACCGCGAGAACACCGAGGACATCTATATGGGGATCGAGTGGGAAGCCAACGATCCGGTGTGCCTCGAGCTGATCAAGCACCTCAATGAGGTGGTGATCCCGGCCAACGGCAAGCTCGGCAAGCGCCAGATCCCGGCCGGCTCAGGCATCGGCATCAAGCCGGTGAGCAAGCACGGCAGCCAGCGCCACATCCGCAAGGCGATCCAGCACGCCCTGCGCCTGGAAGGCGACAAGCGCCACGTGACCCTGGTGCACAAGGGCAACATCATGAAATTCACGGAGGGTTCCTTCCGCGATTGGGGCTACGAGCTAGCCACCACCGAATTTCGGGCCGACTGCGTGACCGAGCGGGAGAGCTGGATCCTCGATAACGCCGACAGCAACCCCGGCCTGAGCATCGAAGCCAACGCCCGCATGGTGGATCCCGGCTACGACGCCCTCACTCCAGAGAAAAAGGAGGCGATCTGCGCCGAAGTGAAAGGTGTGCTCGATGCCATCGGTGCAACCCACGGCAACGGCCAGTGGAAACAGATGGTGATGGTGGACGACCGCATCGCCGACAGCATCTTCCAGCAGATCCAGACCCGCCCAGCCGACTACTCGATCCTCGCCACCCTCAACCTCAACGGCGACTACATCTCCGATGCGGCGGCCGCTGTGGTGGGCGGTCTGGGCATGGCCCCCGGCGCCAACATCGGCGACAACGCCGCCATCTTCGAAGCCACCCACGGCACCGCGCCGAAGCACGCCGGCCTGGATCGGATCAACCCCGGCTCGGTGATCCTCAGCGGCGTGATGATGCTCGAATACATGGGCTGGCAAGAAGCCGCCGACCTGATCACCGCAGGCCTGAGCGCAGCCATCGCCAATAAGGAGGTCACCTACGACCTGGCGCGCCTGATGGAGCCGCGGGTGGAGCCAGTGAGCTGCAGCGGCTTCGCTGAGGCCGTGATCAAGCACTTCGGGGGCTGATGCAGCCATCCTCCAAAGATCCATGATCATCAGCCATAGCAAACGTTTCATCTTCCTGGCGAACCGGAAAACGGCATCCACCTCCATCGGCATCGCCCTCTCGAGCACCTGCAACAGGAAGGATGTGATCACGCCGCTGGGGCGGGATGAGCGCATTCGCCGAGAACTGGGCTATCCATCGCCCAGGCATTTCATCCCCTGGTACAACACGCCCTCCTATCTGAAGCTGCGGCTGCGCCGCAAAATCACCGGGAAGTCGATGAACAGCGATTTAAAGCGGATCGGCTTCCACACCCACATCACAGCCGAACAAACACTGAAGTATCTCCCCCAGCATCAGTGGGACAACTACTTCCGCTTCTGCTTCGTTCGCAACCCTTGGGATCGCGCGATTTCGCACTACTTCTGGCACATCAGAGACCAAGCCGAACCCGAAAGCCTTGATGCCTTCATCGACGGTCCGCATCTGCAACGGGCGGCCGCACAAAGTGAAGCCATCTATTGCTTAAACGGCAACTTGGCTGTCCATCGCCTGTGCCGCTATGAAGATGCCCAAGCAGAACTCAACCGTTTGTTCGAAGAGCTGAATTTGCAAGGCAATCCCCTGCTCCCCCATGCCAAACGTCAGTTTCGCCGTGAACAACGTCCCTACCAAGACGTTTTAACCCACACTCAAGCCTCGAGAATTGCCAAGATTTTTGAGCGCGAGATCGATCTGGCCGGTTACCACTATTGAATTGCCGATGAGTCGACAGCCACCGGCCGATCCGATCCAAGTGGGCAGCCTCACCACAGACCCCTGCGTGCACTGCGGCTTCTGCCTGCCCACGTGTGCCAGCTACCGGGTGCTGGGAACGGAGATGGATTCGCCCCGGGGGCGGATCCATGCGCTCAAGGCGATCGAAGCCGGCGAGCTGGAGCTCGACGCCACCACCGCCAGCCATTTCGACAGCTGCCTGGGCTGCTTCGCCTGTGTGAGCGCCTGCCCCTCGGGCGTGCGCTACGACGAGCTGATCGAGGCCACGCGCCCGAAGCTCAATGCCCCTGAGCTGCGAAGCCCGGCCCAACGGGCCTTTCGCAAGCTGTTGTTTGCCCTCCTGCCCTACCCCCAACGGCTGAGGGCCACGCTCACCCCCCTGCGCGCTTACGCAGGCACGCCGCTACAAGGCTTGGCCCGCTGGAGTGGGGTCACCCGATTGCTGGGGCCGCAACTCGAGGCAATGGACAAGCTGCTGCCGCCGCTGCAACCAGAGGCCTTCCGCGATGGTCTGCCGCTCGTGATCCCCGCCCAAGGGGAGCGCCGCGCCCGCGTGGGGCTGGTGCTGGGCTGCGTGCAGCGGCTTTTTGATCCCGATGTGAATGCCGCCACGCTGCAGGTGCTCACGGCCAACGGTATGGAGGTGGTGATTCCGCCGAGCCAGGGATGCTGCGGCGCCGTGACCCATCACCAGGGCGAACTGGAGCAGACCCGGGAGCTGGCCCATGCCCTGATCGAGAGCTTCCGTGCCGTGGTGGGGCCCGGCAAAGCCGCGGGCCCCGAACCGTTGGACGCTGTTGTGGTGGCCGCCTCCGGCTGCGGGCACACGCTCAAGCACTACGACCGGCTGCTGGAGAGCGATCAGGGCGCGGCCTTTGCGTCCCAAGTCCGGGACGTTCATCAATTCCTGGCGGAGCTGGGCCTGAGCGATGCCTTCCAGGCTGGGCTGCAGCCACTCACCCACAGCGACGGCCAACCCGCCACTGCCGAGAACCCAGTGGTGGTGGCGTATCACGATGCCTGCCACATGCTGCACGGCCAGGGGATCAGCGCCGAACCGCGCCAACTGCTGCGCGCCATCCCCCACCTGCAGCTGCGGGAAGCCACCGAAGCCGGGGTGTGCTGCGGCAGCGCCGGCATCTACAACCTGGTTCAACCCGAAGAAGCGGCGGCGCTGGGTGAGATCAAGGCCAGCGATCTCCGTGGCACCGGCGCTGACCTGGTGGCCAGCGCCAACATCGGCTGCACGATGCAGTTGCGCCGGCACCTGGGCGATGGCCCGCGCGTGGCCCACCCGTTGCAGTTGCTGGCAGCGGCCCAGCGTTCTTGAGCAACCCACCGCCGCCAGAGGAGCGGAGCAGCGGCGGCTTGCTCTCGGTGCTCGGTGTGGCCTTCGGCCTGGCCGGCTCCGTGGGGGGAACGATCGGCGCTGGCATCCTGCGCACACCCGGGCTGGTGGCAGCGCAATTGGCCACGGCACCACTGGTGCTGGGCGCCTGGGTGCTCGGGGGGCTCTACGCCCTGCTCGGCGCGATCTGCATCGCCGAGCTTGCGGCCAGCCTGCCGCGGGCCGGGGGTTGGTATGTGTACGCCGAGCAGGCCTTCGGGCGCCGGGCCGGCTGGCTGGTGGGCTGGACCGACTGGCTGGCCCACTGCATCGGCCTGGCCTGGGTGGCCACCACCGTGGGCGACCTGATCGTGGAGTGGATCCCTGAACAGGCCGCGGCCCCATGGCAGGGGCAGGCGATCGCCCTGGCGGTGCTGATCCTGTTCAGCGCCATCCAGTGGCTGGGCGTGCGTGCCGGAGGTGCCAGCCAGGAGCTGCTCAGCCTGATGAAGGCCCTGGCCTTCCTGGGGCTGGCGGCCGCCAGCTTTCTGCTGCCCGCCGTTGCACCAGATGCAGCCATCAGCCATCCCACTGTGTTGCCGCCCCAGGGATCGGCGCTGTGGATCGGGGCTGTGCTGGCGCTGCAGGCCGTGGTCACCACCTTCGATGGCTGGGCCTCACCGGTGTATTTCGCCGAGGAATTCAGCGAACCGGCCCGTGATCTGCCCCGTTCCCTGATCGGCGGCGTGCTGGCTGTGCTGGCGCTCTATCTGCTGATCAACGGCGCGCTGTTGCACGTGTTGCCGATGCAAGCGCTCAGCCAGGCCACGCTGCCGGCGGCCGAGGCAGCCCGCCGCCTGCTGGGCAGCCAAGGGGCGCAGCTGATCACAGCCGTGGCCCTGGTGTCGCTGCTGGGCCTGATCAACACCGTGGTGATGGCAGCGCCCCGAATCCTGTTTGGCCTGAGCCGGGATGGCCTGATGCCGGCTGTCCTCAGCCAGGTGAACCCGGGCGGCACGCCGGCGGCCGCCTTGCTGCTCACCAGTGGCAGCGCGGCCTTGCTGGTGCTGGTGGGTTCCTTTGATCACCTGCTAGGGATGGGAGCCTTCCTGTATGTGGGGCTGCCCCTGAGCGGCATCGCCGCCCAGATCCAGCTGCGCCGGCAACAACCGGAACTGCCGCGGCCCTTTCTGAGCTGGGGCTACCCCGTGACGCCCTGGCTGGTGGGCGCCGGTTCGCTCGCCTTTCTGGTGGGAGCCGTAATCAGCGACACCACCGACAGCCTGCTGGCCCTGGCCCTCGTGGCGCTTGGGGGTATCGCTGGAGACCTGTGGCAGCGCTACGGGCAGCCCGTATCCGCCTGAACCATCAACTGCCAGGCCTGGCGCAAGGTGCCGGCATCGCCCAGGTTCCCCGGGAAGGTGATCACGGGCAAGCCCGGAACCGTGGCCGCGGGCGGGGTGAGCACCACCGACAGTCCCGGCAGAAGCTGCCCCTGCAACTCCACCCAATCCAGCCCCAAGCCCTCGGCCAGCAGGGTGTGGGTGGTGATGCCGCCCTTGCTGATGATCAGTCCCAACTGCGGGGCCAGGGCCGCGGCCAGGCGTGCCATCAGGGCCGCCAGTTCCAGGCCGAAGCGTCGCCGCTCCTGGGCTGAAGCACACACCAGTTCACCGCGGCTGCTGAACAGCAGCGGGGTGCGCCCCTGATGCAGCACAGCCTGCAGCTGCTCCAGCCAGCTCTGCTCCAGCGACCGGAGCAGCTGCAGTGCTGCCGGGCCCTCCAGCACCCGGGCCAGTTTGGCCACCGGGATCTCCACCCCCACACAGGCGGGCTCCTGCAGCAATGGCTCCAGTTGCTGATCCGCCAGGGGCACATGGGATCCCACCATCACCAGCACGGGCAACCATTCCCCATGGGCCCCGCAGCGGCGCAGGGCGGCCAGGCCAGCGCGATCGAGGGGTTGGGGCGGCAGGGGCACCAGACCATTGATCAGGCTGGCGGCGGATTGGAACAGCAGGCGCCGCTCGCTGCGCCACACCGCTTCTCCTAGGGCCGCCAACTGTTCAGGCCGCTCCGCATCCACCGCCACAACGCGTTGGGCGCTGAAACAGGCCAGGCGAGCCTGCAAGGCTGCGGCAGGCCCATCGAGCTCGGCCCCATCCAAGCGCTCCACCGTGCCGGCAGGGATCACACCCCGGGTTTTCTCCTCCACCCACTCAGGCAACGCGCTGCTGCTAAAGCCAAACAGGCGATCGCGCGCAAAGGGGCTGGTGTGCACGGGCTCGCCATGCAGATAGTGCACACCGCCGCGGGTGGTGCGGCCGCCGGGCAGGAAGGCAGGGGCCAGCAGGGTGGCATCGAACGGGCCGAGCTCTTCGGCGATCACCTCCACCTCCAGCGGGAAATGGCCCCGCAGGGTGGAGTCGCCCCGGCTCACGATCAGCCAGCGATCCAGTTCCCCGGCCGCCTCCAGCTCCTGCAGCACCACCCGCAGCCCCCGGCAGATCTGCCGCACCCGCTCCCGCGCGGCTTCGGGCTCGAGCGCTCGGGTGTTGGCCAACACGAACAGCAGCGGCGAGGGGTGACGCAAGCCCCGCCGCAGGCTGTCTGCATCCCAACGCAGCAGCAGCGGCACGCTGTGCACCGTCTGCGACCCGGTGGGATCGTCATCGAGAACGATGACCTTGCGCCGCTCTGCCATGGCACCATCGTGCCGTGATCTGTCCTGAGCCCAGCGCGCTGCAGGAGCTGGTGCAGGACCTGCACCGGCAGGCCCGGCCCTGGCTACCGGCCGGCAGCGGCAGCCGCCTCAGCTGGGGACCGCCCGTTCAGCCAGGGGTTGGGGAGAGCGAGGCGCTGGTGGTGAGCACCAGCCGGCTGAACCGCCTCGTGGAGCACTGTGCGGGGGACTTCACCGTGACGGTGGAAGCGGGCCTGCCGCTGCAGCAGCTGCAGGCCGAACTGGCCGACGCGCAACAGTGGCTGGCGATCGACTGGCCCTGGGGCAGCGGCCCGTTCGGCGAAGCAAGCGGCACGGTGGGGGGATTGGTGGCCCGCGGCCTGTCGGGGGGATTGCGGCAGCGTTATTTGGGCATCCGTGATCAGCTGATCGGAGTGAGCCTGATCCGCGCCGATGGCACCCCAGCCAAGGCCGGTGGCCGGGTGGTGAAGAACGTGGCCGGTTACGACCTGATGCGACTGCTGGCCGGCAGCTGGGGCAGCCTCGGCCTGATCACCAGCCTCACCCTGCGCACCTATCCGCTGCCGCCGCAGCGGGCCGGCCTGTGGATCCGGGGTTCGGTGGCTGCGCTCGAACGCATGCGCCAGGTGTGCCTGGCGGCACCGCTGCTGCCGCAACGGCTCGACTGGCGGTTGCAGCCTGAGGAGGAGAGCGGCCAGGCCGGCCTGCTGCTGGCGCTGGTGAGTGTGAGTCGTGCGGCGATCGATGCACAGCTGCAGGAGCACCGACAGCGGGCGGCGGAGCTCGGGCTGAACGTGGACCTTGTGAGCGGCGACGCCCTGCAAGCGCTGGAGGCGGAGGCCCGCGGAGCCTCCAGCCACCACCGCCTGGCCAGCGAGCAGCGCTGGCTATTGCAATTGGGGGTGCTGCCGGCCCAGGTGCAACAGCTGCTGCGCGATGGGACCTGCCAGGGGCTGCAGGGAACCCTGCCCGCCGGTGCCGGCCTGGGGCTGGCCTGGGCAGCCGCCAAGGCGCTGCCGGCCCACAGGGTGGAGCGGCTGCGGCGCCGCTGCCGGGAGCTGGGTGGCGATCTCATGGTGCTGGCACAACCCCAGCCCCACGCCCTACCCGCCTGGGGCGATGCAGCGGCGCGCGCTGTGATCGAAGCGATCAAACGGGAATTCGACCCTCTACAGCAGCTGGCCCGGGGCCGACTGCCGGGGGTGGCGCCGCCCTGAGCTGCGCTCACTCCAGGAGCCGGTAGCGGCAGCGAAGCCACTGGCGTTCACCAGCTGCCAGCTGCTGGCTGAGGGCACCGCGCACAGCACTCCAGGGTTCCAGGCAAACCATCGGCCTGGGGGGGTCGCTCCACACCACGGCATGGCAGAACGGTGGCTCGAGCTGGAGCTCCAGCTGGCCCAGCCGCAACGGCTGCGCCGCCGGCTCGGGCAGATCCACCCGCAGATCAACCCCCTCCGGCAGACGCCGCAGCTGGTCAGCGGTGAGCTCCAGGCTGCCGCTGAGGTGGTTGAAGCACTGCGCTGGCAAGCCCCGTAGAACCACCTGCCCCAGATCCGACACCTGGAAATAGGGATGCAGACCAAGGGCATAGGGCATGGGGCCATCGCCACCGCGCTGCTCAACGCAGGCCGCAATCGCCAGGGCACGGGGCTCCAACCGCACCTCAAGGCTCAGCTGAAACCCGAAGGGATAGGAGGCACGGGTGCGGGCTGAATCGCTCAGCGTCAAGCGAATCCCCTGGCCATCCTCCAGCTCATCGATCTGCCAGGGCAGATCGCGGGCGAAGCCGTGCTGCGCCATCGGGAACACACCCTGGGGCAGGCTGAGCTGATTGCCCGGCAGATTGCCGCACACCGGGAAGAGCACCGGGATGCCACCGCGCACACTCTGGCCTGGATCCGCAAAGCGCTCGACATCGAAGTAGAGCTGCTCCCGGCCACCGCTGCACCAGCTGCTGATCAGGCCGCCCCGTTCAGGCACAACCCGAAGCTGGTCGCCGCTCTCGGGATGGCGGAATTCCAGATGCGGATAGGGATCGCTGTGGACGTGCAGAGCCATGCGAAGCAGCCGACTTCCCATAGCCTGCGCCGATGGCGCGCAATGGCAACCTCGAGGCCGTGTTAGCGGGAGCACTGGCGTTGCATCGCCACGCCGCGCTGCTGCCGCACGCCGAGCTGATGAACGCCTGCCAACCGCTGTTGGAGCGGCTGAAACAGCCCGAGCCTCAGGCTGCCGGCTGGGCACGCACCCCCTGGGGCTGGACCCTGCCCCGCAGTTGCGTGGGCGCCACGGCGGAGCACTACCAGGCGAGCCTGGACAGTCGGCCTAAGGAAGCCTGTCTGGCCGTGGATCAGCTCTTACTACCCGCGCTCGGCAGCTGGCTCCACAGCCTGTTCGAGCGCCCACTGCAACGGCTGCAAAGCGCCGATGGGCTCCCCTTGCCGTGCTGGGCCCTGCGGGTGATGGACCCGGGCTGTGGCATCGATCCCCACTGCGAACAGGTGTGGAACCGCCACAACCTGATCGAGACCGGTCGTCTGGGCGTTCAAGACAACAGCTTGGGCCCGCTGGCGCTGGAGCCGGCGTTTCAACTCAGCTTCCTCTACATCCTCCAGGCTCCGAGCAGCGGCGGGGAACTGGAGCTGTTCCGGCATCGCGGCAGCAATCCACCGGTTGCGGCGCAGCCCTTGCAATCCGTGGACATGGTGCCGCCCCGGGCAGGGGAGGCACTGCTGTTCAACGCCGGTGAGCATTGGCACCGAATTCGGCCCTGCCAGGGATCGCAGCCGCGGCTGGTGCTGGGGGGGTTTCTACGGCTGGATCACAACCAGCGCCACCTACTGGCCTACGTGTGAGGGCACCGCTGTGATCCCTCCGCTCGGGCACCTAGGACTATTCGAATACAGACTGAGCGAGGCCCACGAACCGATCCGGATCCCGGATCTGTCGATGCCGTTGCCGGATCCGAAGGCAGTGGCCCAGCAGCCGGGCTGGGAGCAGCTGCAACCGCTGCTCGCGCTGGTGAACAGCTGCCTGCGGCAGTGGCCCGATCTGCTGGCAGATCCCTGGCTGGAGTTCGATCAGCCCGGCGAGGGCTGGCCCGGGTTGTTTCTGCGCCTGCAGCGCCCGGCCACGCAGGGGGAACTGGCGCCGCTGGCTGCAGCCCTGGGCACGCTGCTGGATGCGCCACCGCTGGAGCCCCTGGCCACGCTGCCGCTACCCACCGGCGTGCGGATCTCCCATCTGGGCCTGTTTCCACCGAGGCTGGGGCAGCGACACCCCAGCTGGCGCTGCAACCTGGTGGGTCCGGCAGCGGCGCAGTGGGGCTGGCTGCAGCAGCAGCTGCCCGCCGCCGTTGCCCTGCTCCAGCGGGCGGGTGTGGAGCCGCTGTTGTTGGCCCAGCCCGGGCAGCTGGCCTGGTCGGCCTGCTTCGACTGGTACAGCACACCGCAACCACGGCTGGGGCTGGAGCTGTATCCAACGGAGCGGCTGCAGCGCGGCAGTGGCGAAGCCGACCCCGCTGCGCTGGCCCTGCTGGAACTGCTGACACCCTGGTGCCCCCACGGCAGCCTGGAGCGCACACGGCAGTGGCATCGCCGCCGGTTGGGGGAGCGCTTCCAGCCAGGGTTCAGCCACCTGAAGCTGGTGGCGAATCCCAACGATGGAGCCGGCGACGGCACTGGGGTGCAGCTCAAGCTCTACCTTCTGGCCCATGCACCTGTCTGAGGCCCAGCTGCAACGCGATGGCTTCTGCCATCTGCCTGGGGCCCTCAGCCCCCAGGCGATCAACCAGCTGCTGGCGCAGCGAGAGGCCATGCAGGCCTACATGCAGCGGAAACAGGCGCAAACCGAAACCCTCTGGTTCCTGCACCGCGAGATCCCGGCCCTGCACGAGATCTTCACCCATCCCACCCTGCTGGCTCGGCTGGCTCGGCATGTGGGCCGCAGCAGCAGCCAGATCCAGCTGCTGGGCACCACGCTCTACTGCAAAACCCCTGGCTGCAACGGCACGGCCTGGCACCAGGACGGCCGGTTCATCCCCAGCGACAGCTTGCAGGCCTTCACCCTCTGGGTGCCGCTGCATCCGATTGACGGCGACAACGCTCCGCTGGTGTTCTTCGCCGGCACCCAGCGGTTCTGCCTGATCGAACAACCACTCACGAGCGACCGCTGGCCGGATGGCGTCGAACCCCACACCACCGCCGTTGTCGCGGCACCGCTGTCTCTGGGGGATGCAACCCTGCACCAGCTCTGGACCCTGCATGGCTCCCTGGCCATGGCGGCACCCAGCGAGCGGCAGGCACTGATCGTGAACTACCTCACGGCCCCGCTGGTGCTCAACCCCATCGCCAAGGCAGGCGGCGGCGCCATGGCGCCACTGATCAACCAGGTGCGGCAGTGGAATCTCGACACGCTGCAGCGCAATGCCGACTGACCTGCAGCGGCAGCTGGAGCAGAGCGGCCATGGGCGCTGCGATGGGCTATGGCCGGCCGAGCGGCTCGCCGCTGTGCGTCAGGAAGCAGAGGAGCTCTGGCAGCAACAGCTGAGCAGCAGCGGCAACGCGGCCCAACTGCAGCGCACCGGTGCGGATCCCCACGGATGCGAATGGCGACTGAGCCCGAAGCACCCCGCCATCTGGGCACTGCTCACCAGCGGTGAACTACCCCAGCTCGTGGCGAGGGCCACGGGCTGGCAGGCCCTGCGCCCGCTGCACTTCGGCGTGCTGCGCAAGCAACCCGGCGCTGCCATGACCAGCTGGCATCGCGACAAGGACGTGATCCCCAGCGATGCGCCGATCCTCACCTGCTGGATCCCGTTCACACCGGTGCAGGACAGCAGCGGCCTCTATTACGCGGAAGGCACGGCTCGTCTGGAGCCCCAGCAGGGCTGCCTGAACGACGAGAACGAACTGAAGCCGCTGCTCTTGCGAAGCGGCATGCCGATGACGAGCACCAGCGCTTTCCAGCCGGGGGATGTGGATCTGCACAACGGCGTGGTGTGGCACTGCGGCCTGCCCAACCGGATGGCGGAGCCCCGACTGGCCCTGGCGGCCTGCTTCATTCCAGACGGGGCCAGGCTCAATCCCGACCCCATCGGCTTCAATCCAGCTCGAGGCGCCACGCTGCGGCGCCGCATCCGCGAGATCTACTTCCCGCAACTGGCGCCTGGGGATCCACTTCAGGGGGAGGCTCACCCCGTGATCCGGCCCAGCTGAAGACAGCAGCGCCTCACAGCCTCCAGGCAGGGGCCATCGGTCTGGAAACAGCCGCTGAGGCGTGGCAGCTCAGGCCATGGCGGCAGCCTCATGGAGCCGGGTGGGCTGGCATTGGCGTGATGGCGGGCCGGCAGCCGCTCGGTCAGCTGATAAGACTGCTGCCGCTCCTGCACCAGGGTTTGAAACGTCAGCCAGACGGGTAGCCAGTAGGCGCTCAACTGCTGCGGGCTGCTGGGATTGGCGGGCATCAAGGCCGCCAGGGCCGGATCCCTACGAAACACGAACCCGCGATGCAAGCCCAACCAGCGGCGGCGGAAGGGGTCAGCAGCAAAGCGAAGGCTCCAAGCCACGCTGCTCGCCAGCCAGGGGCCGGGGGAGCGGCAGAGCCAACGAGGCTGGATCCGCAACCCGGGAACGCCGGAGGCGGAGAGATCCCAGAGCACGGCATAGAGGGAGGTGGTGACGTCCCAGGCACCCTCCAGCCCGCGGACCCGTTGAAGCAACCACGCCTGCCGGCGCTCTGGAAAATCAGGGCGATGGGACAGGGCTCCTAGGTGCAGGAGCTCCTGGACCTGCCATTCGTGCCGTGCCGGGTCTCCTTGGCTCCGCAGCCAGAGTGTGAGGCTAGTGCTGCCGGTTTTCGGCAGGCAGAGCACGGGCCGGTAGAGCAACGCCCCGGGCGGCTCGGTCATCGCGCCGGCAGGCCGGCGAGCCACTCCAACATGGCCCGGTTCACCTGATCCGGCACCTCATCGTGGGGGCAATGGCCGGCCTGGAGCACCACCTCGGTGGTGTTGGCGGGAGCGTGACGCTGAAAGGCGCCGCGGCGGCCGGCCGCGTTGATCCAGGGATCGCGGATGCCCCACAGCAAGAGCAGCGGCGCCTGCAGCTCGGCGAACAGTTCATCAAGGGGCTGGCCGCGGGGAATGTCGAACACGGTGCGAAACACCCCGAAGGCTCCGGGATCGCGGCTGGGCCGCAGGATCGACTCCACCAGCTCGTCATCCACGTTGGTGCTGTCGATGTACACCTGCTTGAGGGTGCGGCGCACATTCGCGGGGCGGCGCATGTTTTCAAACAGCAGCCGCTGCAGCAACGGGCTCTTGAGCAGGGCGCTGCCGATGGTGCGGCGGGCGATCGCGCCCCAGCCCTTGGGTTCACCCTGCTCATCAGAAAACGGACCAGCCGCATTCAGCAAGGCCACCCCGGCGCACTGATCTCCCAGGGCAGCTCCGGCCGCCAGGGCGGCATAGCCCCCCAACGAGTTACCCACCAACACCGTGGGACGGCCGATGCGCTCCTTCACGTAGGCCACCAGCTGATCGCGCCAGAGGGCGCCGCCGTAGCGGGGGCCTTCCGGTTTGGCACTGCGACCAAAACCCAGTAGATCCAACGCATGCACTTCATAGTGCTCAGCCAGCGCTGGGATGTTGAAGCGCCAGTGGTTGGTGGAGGCGCCGAAGCCGTGCACCAGCAGGATTGCCGGACCCGCCGCCACGCTGTCGGGCTGGCGGCTGAGGCAATGGATCGGATGGCCTTCGAAGGTCCATCCCGCTGCAACGGTCACCGGCAACTGAAGGGTGGGTGGCCGATGCTAGGGAGATCCACACCGCCTCCCGCCCTCGTGCCCGATTGGATCCCCGAGAGCTGGGCCCTGCTGCTCCCCGGCAGCGCCCTATGGGCCCTGGCGGTGTATCTGCCGCTGAGCGCTCCGCTCGCCCGCCTCGAAGAGGCCCTCGCCGCCGGGCCGCTCGATGAAGACAGCCAGCTGGTGGCCCTGGTGGTGAGCAGCCTGCTGCTGGCCCTCGGAGCCGGCGTGGTGATCAACCTGGTGCTGGGCTGGACTTTGGGTCCCGGCTGGGGCACCAGCCTGGGGCTGATGGCCGCGCTCTATGGCTTGTTCTGGGGCTTAGCGGCCAGCCGCAACGAGTAGAGCCGGCCCGAAGCCCCGAGCGCCTCAGAAATTCAGCGGCGCCAATCCAGCCAGGGCAGCCCGGGAATGATTGCGGGCACGGCGCTTTGGTAGGCGGCGTAGTCGGGGTGCACCTGCAGCAACATCCGCTCTTCCCGCCGGGCCTTCCCGCCGAGCACCGCGCACAGGCCCAGCAACAGGGCCAGATGCAGCAGGCTTCCGAGGGCAAGCACCACCCCCAGGGAGCAGAGCAACACCGCCTGATAAAGGGGGTGGCGGCAGCGGGCATAGGCACCTCGCGTCACCAAGGCGGCACCAGGCTTGGGATCCGGGAGCGGCGTGAGATTCACGCCCAGCCGCCAGAACGCTTGGGCCGCCAACGCCAAGCCCACCACAAACAGCACAACGCCAAGCAGTGCTATCGGCAGCGGCCAGGCAAAGCCCCAACTGCCCGGAGCCGGCCAGGGCGGCAGAAGATGCGCAGCAATCAGCACCAGCTGGGCAAGCAGCCACCACTCGCCGTGGCGGTTGTCGAGCCAGCCGGCCCAGCTGAACTGCCAACCCTCAAGTGGGGATTTCGGCGAGGGGGTCGAGGTCGGGTCCATCGCTCTTGCCAGCCAGCACCAGTCTGAGCAGCACCGGCGCCAGGAAGGTGGTGCCGATCACCATCAACAGGATGGCGGCCTCAAGGGCCGGGCTGAGCAGCTTGGCCTGGGTGCCGAGTCCCAGGAAGATCAGGCCCACCTCGCCGCGGGGCATCATCCCCAGACCCACCACCAACCGCTGGGTGGGTTGCTTGGAGAGGAAACACCAACCCGCGGCCACCTTGCCGCCGATCGCCACCACCAACAGAAATGCGGCCACCACCAGGCCGGGGCGATTGGCGGGATCCAGCGGGTTGAGCACCGAAAGATCCATGCCGGTGCCGATCAACACAAAAAAGATCGTGGCGAAGAGAGCCACCACCGGCTTCACCGCCGCCTCAATCGCATGGCTGTGGTTCGACTTGCTGAGAATCAAGCCGGCTGCGAAGGCACCCAGGGCAGCCTCCAGACCGATGGCGGTGGCGGCGAAGCAGCAGAGGGTGAGCACCACAAAGGAGGCCACGGCCACATCCCCCGGGGCCTTGAGGCGATCAATCACCCAGTCGAAGCCCGGCGCTGCGGTGCGGCTGAGGCCGATAGCCGCCACCACAAACACCACAGCAGCGGCCACCAGTTTGAGGATCGGGCCGATTTCCAGGTTGCCGCCGCCGGCAATGCTCACCACCACCGCCAGGATCACGATGCCGAGGATGTCGTCGAGCACGGCGGCGCCGAGCACGATCTGGCCCTCGCGTGAGCGGAGCATCTTCAGCTCACCGAACACGCTGGCGGTGATGCCGATGCTCGTGGCCGTCATCGAGGCCCCAGCGAACACCGCCGGGATTACATCCACGTGGAAGAAGGCCATCAGGCCAGCGGTGCCCAAAGCGAAGGGCAACGCCACACCGGCCACGGCCACCGTGGTGGCCTGGCCGCCCACCGCCACCAGTTCATCGAGATCGCTCTCTAGGCCCGTGAGGAACAGCAAGGCGAACAGGCCGAGGGTGGCCACCGCCTGCAGGGAAGGGAAGCTCTCGGCATAGAGGTGGCTCACCACATCCGGCGGCACATCCGCCAGCGAGCCCACCAGCTGCACCAGCCCCTGGCTCAGCGCCGCCTGGGTTTCCGGCGGCACGATCAGATGCAGGCCACTGGCGCCGATGATCACGCCGGCGATCAGCTCGCCCAGGATCGTGGGCAGCTGCAGGCGCACCAGCAGCTCCGCCAACAGCCGAGCCGCCACGAAGATCACCAGGAAACGCCCCACCCCGATCAGGGTTTCCGCCACCTCCAGCTGGTGCGCGCCGATCTCGGGCATCAAAGACGTGGGCAATTCCGCACGAGAGTCTCGCCCCACAGGGTCATGGCCTGTGACCACGGCTACGTTCCGAGCTGAGCTTGAAGGTGTCCACGCCATGTCGGTGAGCCAAGCCAGCGCCATCAGCAGCCCCCTGGCGCCCGAGCAGCTCAACCAGATCGATGCGTGGTGGCGAGCTGCCAACTACCTGGCGGTGGGCATGATCTACCTGCAGGACAACCCACTGCTCAGCGAGCCGCTGCGGCCCGAGCACATCAAGAACCGCCTACTGGGTCACTGGGGCTCAAGCCCGGGCCAGGCCTTCATCTGGGCCCACGCCAACCGGCTGATCCGGGAGCGCAACCTCGACATGATTTATCTGTCGGGGCCAGGGCACGGGGCACCCGGTGTACTGGGTCCCACCTATCTCGATGGCTCCTATTCGGAGATCTATCCCGATAAATCCGAGGACGCCGAGGGGATGCGGCGTTTCTTCAAGCAGTTCTCCTTCCCCGGCCACATCGGCAGCCACTGCACCCCGGAAACCCCCGGCTCGATCCACGAAGGCGGCGAGCTGGGCTACGTGCTCTCCCACGCCTGCGGCGCGGTGTTCGACAACCCGGAACTGATCGCCCTGGCCTGCGTGGGCGATGGAGAAGCGGAAACCGGCCCGCTGGCCACCAGCTGGCACATCAACAAATTCCTCAACCCGATCAGCGACGGCGCCGTGTTGCCGGTGCTGCACCTCAATGGGTACAAGATCGCCAACCCCACCCTGCTGGCGCGCATCCCCCGGGAGGAACTGGCCAGCCTGATGCGGGGCTATGGCTGGGAGCCGCTGTTTGTGGAGGGCAGCGAGCCACTGGCCATGCACGCGGCGATGGCGGCTGCGATGGAGCAGGCCGTGGGCCGCATCCAGGCCATCCAGGCCGAGGCCCGGCGCAGCGGTGAGGCGCTGCGGCCCCACTGGCCCATGATCGTGCTGCGTTCGCCCAAAGGCTGGACGGGACCCTCCGAGCTGGGGGGCAAAAAACTGGAGGGCTTCTGGCGGGCCCACCAGGTGCCCCTGCCCGATCCCCGCCATGACACGGCGCAACTGCAGCAGCTTGAGGGCTGGCTGAAGAGCTACCGCCCCTGGGAGCTCTTTGATGAGCACGGCAGGCTCAAGCTCGAGCTGCAGGCCCTTTCACCGCAGGGCAAGCACCGCATGGGCTCCAACCCCCACGCCAATGGCGGGCTGCTGCGCCGCAAGCTGCAACTGCCGCCCACCAGCCGCTACGCCGTGGCGGTGACCCAGCCCGGGCGCGTGCAGCACGAAAACACGGCGGTGCTCGGGGAGCTGCTGCGCGATGCCATCGGCCTCAACCCCGATTCCCTGCGGGTGTTCGGCCCGGATGAAACGGCCTCCAATCGCCTGCAGGCGATCTACGAGCAGAGCAAAAAGGTGTGGATGGAAGAGCTACTGCCGGAAGACCTCAACGGCAGCGAGCTCTCCCGCAGCGGCCGAGTGGTGGAGATGCTCAGCGAGCACACGCTGGTGGGAATGATGGAGGGCTACCTGCTCACCGGCCGCTACGGCTTTTTCCACACCTACGAGGCCTTCGCCCATGTGATCGCCTCGATGTTCAACCAGCACGCCAAATGGCTGGAGAGCTGCCTGCACCACGCTCCCTGGCGCGCCCCGATCGGCCCCTGGACCTGCCTGATTTCCTCAACGGTGTGGCGCCAGGACCACAACGGCTTCACCCATCAGGACCCCGGCTTCATCGACCTGGCCGGCAACAAGAGCGGCGAGGTGGTGCGCGTGTATCTGCCTGCCGATGCCAATTCGCTGCTGGCGGTGGCCGAGCAGGCGCTGGTGGAGCCGAATGTGTGCAACATCATCGTGAGCGATAAGCAGAAACATCTGCAGTACCTCTCGCTCGAGCAGGCCCGCGCCCACGTGGCCAAAGGCATCGGCCTCTGGAGCTGGGCCAGCAACGATCACATCGGCCACGAACCCGATGAACCGGATGTGGTGATGGCCTGCGCCGGTGACATCCCCACCAAGGAAACGTTGGCAGCGGTGCAGATCCTGCGCCGCGAAATCCCCAGCCTCAAGATCAGGGTACTGAATGTGGTGAAACTGTTCGCGCTCACCCAGCCGAGCGAACACCCGCACGGCCTGAGCGATCGGGATTTCGACAGCCTGTTCACCACCGATCGCCCGGTGATCTTCAACTTCCACGGCTACCCGTGGCTGATTCATCGCCTCACCTATCGCCGCACCAATCACGGCAATTTCCATGTTCGTGGCTACAAGGAGCAAGGCAACATCAACACCCCCCTGGAGCTGGCGATGAACAACCAGATCGATCGCTTCAATCTGGTGATTGATGTGATCGACCGCGTTCCAGGGTTAGGGTCACGCGCCGCTCACGTGAAAGAGCAGATGAAGGAGGCGATCCTGGCCAACCGCGCTTACGCCCATGAGCACGGCATGGATGCCCCCACCATCACCGACTGGCAATGGGCCGCCACCGATTCCAGCGAGGCCATCTGATGCACGAGCCACACCCCCGCCAGCTGCAACTGCCCACACCCGGTTGCTATGCCGATCCAGATCGCAGCGGTCTGACTGCCGACGACGTGTTCGACGGCATGGCCGAGCACCTCTTCTACACGCTCGGCAAACTCGCCCCCACCGCCAGCCGCCACGACCTCTACCTGGCCCTGAGCCATGCCGTGCGCGACCGGCTGATGACCCGCTACCTGGCGGGCATCGAAGCAATCAACGCCACGCCCACCCGGGTGGTGGCCTACCTCTCTGCTGAATTTCTGATCGGCCCGCAGCTGGGGAACAACCTGCTGATGCTGGGTATTCAGGATGCCGCGGAAGAGGCCCTGCGGCGCTTCGGCATCGAACGCCTCGACGAGATCCTGGAAGTTGAGGAAGAACCAGGCCTGGGCAATGGCGGCCTCGGGCGCCTTGCGGCCTGCTTCATGGAATCGCTGGCGAGCCTGGAGATCCCGGCCACCGGCTATGGAATCCGCTACGAGTTCGGCATCTTCGATCAGCTGATCCGCGACGGTTGGCAGGTGGAGATCACCGATAAATGGCTCAAGGGCGGCTGGCCCTGGGAGATCCCCCATCCGGATCAGGCCTGCTTCGTGGGTTTCGGCGGCCGCACCGAGAGCTACCGCGATGAGCGCGGCCAATACCGCGTGCGCTGGATCCCGGAGGAGCACGCCATCGGGGTGCCCCACGATGTGCCGGTGCTCGGTTACCGGGTGAACACCTGCGATCGGCTGCGGCTGTGGCGGGCCGATGCGAGCGAGAGCTTCGACTTCTACGCCTTCAACATCGGCGATTACTACGGCGCCGTGGAAGAGAAGGTGGGCAGCGAAACCCTCTCCAAGGTGCTGTATCCCAACGACGGCACCGATGAGGGCCGCCGCCTGCGCCTGAAGCAGCAGCACTTCTTCGTGAGCTGCTCCCTGCAAGACATGCTGCGCAGCCTCGATCAGCGTGGCATCCCCGTACGGGAATTCCCGGATCACTGGGCGGTGCAGCTGAACGACACCCACCCGGCGATCGCCGTGGCCGAGCTGATGCGGCTGCTGATCGACGACAAACACCTCGATTGGGATGAGGCCTGGGAGATCACCAGCCGCTCGCTGGCCTACACCAACCACACCCTGCTCCCGGAAGCCCTCGAGAAGTGGGGGCTGCCGCTGTTCGGCTCGCTGCTGCCACGCCACCTGGAATTGATCTACGAGATCAACCGCCGCTTCCTGCAAACGGTGCGCCTCAAGTACCCCGGCAATGAGGCACTGCTGCGCAAGGTGTCGATCATCGACGAGGAAGGCAATAAGGCGGTGCGCATGGCCAACCTCGCCACGGTGGCCTCCCACCACGTGAACGGGGTGGCGGCGCTGCACAGCGAATTGGTGCGCACCAAGCTGTTTCCAGAGTTCGCCACCCTCTGGCCAGAGAAGTTCACCAATGTCACCAATGGCGTCACGCCGCGGCGCTGGGTGGCCTTGGCCAACCCGGCCCTGCGTCAGCTCCTGGCTGAAAGCATCGGCGAAGGCTGGGTGGCGGATCTCGATCAGCTGCGGCAACTGGAGCAGTTCCAGCACGACAGCGCCTTCCTGGAGCGCTGGCAGCAAACCAAGCTGGCCAGCAAACGCCATCTCGCCAATTACATCCACCGCCAGAGCGGCCTGCTGGTGGATCCAGCGTCGCTATTCGACGTGCAGGTGAAGCGCATCCACGAATACAAGCGCCAACACCTCAACGCCCTGCAGGTGATCGCCCAATACCTGCGCATCAAAAACGGCCAGGCCGATGGCTTGGCGCCACGCACGGTGATCTTCGGCGGCAAGGCGGCACCGGGCTATTACATGGCCAAGCTGATCATCCGCTTCCTCAATGGCATTGCCGAAACGGTGAATGCCGATCCGGATATGGATGGCCGCCTGCGGGTGGTGTTCCTACCGGATTACAACGTGAAGCTGGGTGAACGGGTGTACCCCGCCTCGGATCTTTCCGAGCAGATCTCCACCGCCGGCCTGGAGGCCTCCGGCACCGGCAACATGAAATTCGCCATGAACGGTGCGCTCACGATCGGCACCCTCGATGGCGCCAACGTGGAGATCCGCGAGCAAGTTGGAGCCGACAACTTCTTCCTGTTCGGCATGACCGAAACCGAGGTGGCCGATCTGCACACCGAGGGCTATCGCCCCTGGGAGCTGATCGCTCAGCAACCAGAACTCGGCGAAGTGCTCAAGCTGGTGGAACAGGGCCACTTCAGCAATGGCGATGGCGATCTGTTCCGGCCGCTGCTGGAAAACCTCACCGGCCGCGATCCCTTCTTCGTGCTGGCGGATTTCGCCGACTACCTGCGCGTGCAACAGCAGGTGAGCCAGGCCTGGGCCGATCGCACCGCCTGGAACCGGATGTCGCTGCTCAACAGCGCCCGCACCGGCTTCTTCTCATCGGATCGCTCGATCCGTGAGTATGCCAGCCGCATCTGGAAAGCCGAGAGCTTCCCGGTGACGATCACCTGCAACCTCGACGAGTGATCCAGCGTGGCGGCCCTGGTGCTGGTGCTGAATGTGGGCAGCTCCAGCCTCAAGGCCGCTGTGCTCGAGGCCACAGCCCACAAAGCTGAACGGCTCTGGCAGAGCGGCAGCCGTCGCGAGGGCCCGCTTGAGCAGCAGCTCAGCCAGTGGTTGAAGCCACAGCTTGAGCCCTGGTGGCCCCGGCTGAAGGCCGCCGGCCATCGAGTGGTGCATGGTGGTGAACGCTTCACAGCGCCCACCCCTCTCAACCCAGAGGTGCTGCAGGAGCTGGAGACAGTCTCAGCTCTCGCACCGCTGCACAACCCCGCGGCACTGCAGGCGATCGCCTGGCTGAGCCGCCAACAACCGCACCTGCCCCAGTGGGCCTGCTTCGACACGGCCTTTCACGCCACCCTGCCGGTTGAAGCGAGCACCTACGCCTTACCGGCGGAGTGGCGGGCGGAGGGGTATCGCCGCTACGGCTTTCACGGCCTCAACCACCAACACGTAGCCGAAGCCGTGCCCTGCACGCGCTTGATCAGTGCCCACCTGGGGGCCGGCTGCTCCCTGGCGGCGATCCGCGATGGGCGCAGCATCGACACCACCATGGGCTTCACGCCCCTGGAGGGCCTGGTGATGGCCAGCCGCAGCGGCAGCGTGGATCCAGGGCTGCTGCTGCACTTGCAACGGATGGGCCTCAGCCTCGACGAACTCGATCAGGGGCTGAACCGGCGCAGCGGCCTGCTTGGACTCTCGGAGCTGAGCAGCGATTGGCAAGAGTTGCGAGCCGCATCCACCAGCGGCCACTCGGGTGCACGGCTAGCGCTGGCGGTGTTCCTGCACCGGCTGCGGCAGGAGATTGCGGCAATGGCGGCCAGCCTGGGGGGCATAGATCAGATCGCGCTCAGCGGCGGCATTGGTGCCAACGATCCCGAGCTGCTCAGCGAGCTTCAGCGAGGCATGGCCTGGCTTGGACCTGTGCGGTGGCAGCAGGTGGACGCGGATGAGGAGGGGATGATCGCGCGGCTGATCAGCCGGGCAGATCAGGGGTTTGGTGGAGAAGCCGGTTCAGACGCAACCGGTCGGCATTGAGGGGATCAGGGGCGAGCTCGCCGGCCAGCTCACGGAATTTCTGCTCAACGGGCTCGGGCACCCGCACATCAAAGATGCGCTCCATCAAGGCCTCAATTGAGAACAGATGGGCGTTGATGTTCTCCAGATCAGCAATCGCCTGCTGCATCGCTTCAGCTTCGGGCGTTTCAGCTGGAGCCGGAGCTGAGGCAGCGGCCGCCAGACTGGGCTCGCCATCACCGTGGGTTTTCTGGAGCTCTTCGAGGGCGCGGCCAGCCAGGGTGCGGAACGACTGCAGCGCAGCCCAGCTCAGCTCCTGCTGTTGACGCAGGGTGGGGTTCTCCCGGATCAGACGGTCGTGCTCCCGGTAGAAGCGCTGGCAGTCAGGGCATTGGCAGGGCTCTTCCGGCACCGCAGTCCCTTGGCGTTTCAGAGCACATCATGGCATCACGCAGCTTCGAGGCCGTCAGATCTGTCGTCGGGATCGTCGCTGGCACCAGGCATGGGGATCTCGATCGAACTCACCACCTGAATCACATCCCGCAGGCGCATCGAATCGGCGAACCAGGCCATGGCCTGATCGGTATCGCCATCGGCGACAGCTTCATTGGCACTGTCTTCGTGCGCCTCGGCCAGAAGCGCCAGCCAGCACAAACAGCGGGCCTGAATCACCGAGAGATCGAGACCATCGGGCAGGTTCTCAACGATCTGCTCGCTCTCCTGTTGCACCAACAGCCTCAGCCGGAGATCATGCAGCTGTGCCATGGGCTCGTGGCGACTGCGGACACGCTAGCGGCAGTGATCTGATTCGCCATCCCGCTACCCGTAGTGCTGGATACCGAGTTCAACATCCAGATCACGGGGCTGGCGGGACTCGAACCCACGACCTACGGTTTAGGAAACCGTCGCTCTATCCGGCTGAGCTACAGCCCCTGATGCGGACAGGCCGCATCGGCATTATGGATGCCGAAAGCAGGCGAGGTGATCGCGACCGGGCAACGCCCAGGCCCTCGGGCTGGTGGAACGGACCGGTTGAGGAAAGTCCGGGCTCCCCAATGGCCAGGCTTGCTGGGTAACGCCCAGTGCGGGTGACCGTGAGGAGAGTGCCACAGAAACACACCGCCGATGGCCGGGCGCAGCCCGTGCACAGGTAAGGGTGCAAAGGTGCGGTAAGAGCGCACCAGCAGCATCGAGAGGTGCTGGCTCGGTAAACCCCGGCTGGGAGCAAGGCCCAGGGACAACGGTTGGCCATGACACCCGTCCCGTTCAATCGCGCCGCTCGAGGCCACCGGTAACGGTGGTCCCAGACAGATGATCGCCCCCTGCCCCTGGCAGGGAACAGAACCCGGCTTACGTCCTGCTTTCACCCCTTTTTTCTTGTCCACGCGAACCAGCAGCGGTGTTGCTCTCCCTGATCCACCCCTCCAGGCGACCGTTTGTAATCCTCGCGGTGCTGTACAGCGCCGTGCTGTTCAGCTCCACGGCGGTTCAGCACTATTTGATGGGGTCCCAGGTGTGGGACCTGGGCATCTTCGAGCAGTTCAACTGGCTGATCGCCAACGGCAAGATCAACATGATCAGCAGCCTGCGCAACATCACGCCCCTGCAGGACCACTTCTCCCTGCTGCTGTTGCCGATTGCGCTGGTTTACAAGCTTGCACCCAACGCCTACACGCTGTTAGCGCTCCAGTCGCTGGCTCTGGGCTGCATGCCGGCCCTGGCCGCCGATCTCTGCCTGCGCAAAGGCGTGAGCCGTGAGCTCACCTGGGCGCTGGCCATCGCGATCGTGCTCTCCCCCTACAGCTTCCTGGTGAACCGCGGGGATTTCCACCCGGATGTGCTCACCCTGCCGCTGATGCTGGTGGCAATCCGGGAGGCCGAGCAACCGAGGGGCTGGCTCTACTACCCCTGCCTGCTGCTCACCCTGTTCGCCAAGAACGCCCAGGCCCTCTTCGGCATCGGCCTGAGTTTCTACGCCTTGGCCAAGGGGCAGCGAGCCCGTGCGGCCATCACCCTGGCGATCTCCGTGGCCTGGTGGACTCTCGCCACCCAGATGTCGTCCGCTGGGGGTGATCACGTGGGCATCCGCCTGGGCTACCTGGGCGACACGAAGCTGGCGATGCTCACCACCTTGATCACCAGGCCCTGGGTGGTGTTCAGCGAGGCACCGCCGGATTCAATCCTGCTCTACACCCTGGGATTGTCCCTGCCGTTTCTGGCACTGCTGGGCAAGGCGTCGTGGCGGGCGCTCTTGGGCTGCACACCCATCTACCTCACCAACATCATTTCTGCGTCGAGCATTCAGCGGGAGCTGAATCACCACTATTCGATCGGAATCGTTGCCTTTCTGATCGGAGGCTGCATCGATGCCCTGGCTCAAGCCAATCCCCCATCGCTGCAGCGGGCCAAAACCATGCTCTACGCCACGCTGCTGCTGGCCACAGCGGCCTTGCTGGGGTACGGCCGCCTGGGCTACTACAACTCCCGGCTGCTGCCTCGCCTGCAGGAGGCGCAGGATTTCCAGGAGGCCAAGCAAATCATCCAAGCCAACGATTCCGTGCTCACCATTGCCAACTACGCCGCCCACATGGCGGGCCGGCAGATGGTGAAGCAGATCGAGAAGCCGGGCTACGGCGCGGTGGATCAGTACGACTGGATCGTGCTGCCAGCGCCCGATATTCCGATCAACATCGCCGGCAAGCTCAAGCGCGTCGACCGCTCCAAGCTGGGCCCCCAAGTGGCGCGCGTGCGCCGCGAAGCGGAAGCCGCGCAGATGCCCTGCCGCCCGGTGAACGCCTCGATCCTGATCTGCTCCAGGAGCTGAGCCTGCGGTGAAGCCCTCCACAGCCATGCACCCGGCCTTATCACCTCAACGCGCTGAGCAACTGCGGCAGTTCCTGAGCCGCATCGATGTTCAATCCAATGCGATTGATACATCAGGGCTCGCGCTGGTGGATGAAGCGCTCACCCACACTTCAGCGGGCCTCCCGCGCAATCACGAGCAACTGGAGTTTCTCGGCGATGCGGTGCTGCGTCTGGCGGCCAGCGAATACATCGAAATCCACCACGCCGGCCTGGCGGTGGGTGAGCGCTCAGCGCTGCGCTCCCATCTGGTGAGTGATCGCTGGCTAGCGGAGGTAGGCGAAGCGATCGGGATCAGCGATGTCCTGCGCATCGGCAGCAAGGCCGGCGGCGATGCCACCGCAGCTGCCACCCTCCGGGCGGAAGCCACAGAAGCGCTGATCGGCGCGCTCTACAAAGCCGGCGACTCGCTCGAACCGATTCACCGCTGGCTCACACCCATCTGGGAGCGCACCAGCCTGAACGTGCTCAAGGATCCCCATCGAGGCAACAGCAAGTCCGCCCTGCAGGAGTGGAGCCAGGCCAAGGGGCTGGGGTTACCGAGCTACAGCACCGAAGAACGCAGCAAGCGCCACGCTGACCCTGAGCGCTTCCACTGCAAGGTGAGCCTGGAGGGCTGGGTGTCAGCCGAAGGCAGAGGAGGATCCAGGCGGGAAGCAGAGCAACAGGCCGCCAGGGCCGCCCTTGATCAGCTCAACCAAGCTGAGCAGCTCAGGCCTGCTCGAGGATCTTGAGCGGCATCGTCACCAGCTTGTCCCAGTTGCCGCCTTCGAAGAGCACGGCGGCGCTGCGGCCACTGATGCGCTGCACGAAGCCCTGATAGCCGTTGTAGATAGAGGTGACGTCGCGCACCACCACGGTGGAGCCCGGCAGGATCGGCAGGGTTTCAGCCATGGGTGCGGCACGGGTGCGGAGCCATTATCGAGGCTGATGGCGCAGCGTGGGTTGATGGCGCAGGAGCAAAACCAGGAGCTGCTGGTGGTGGGCCGGGTGGTGTCAGCCCAGGGTCTGCGCGGTGAGCTGCGGGTGAATCCCCTCAGCGATTTCCCGGAGCGCTTCACCCGTCCCGGCACGCGCTGGCTACAGGCGCGCCACAGCGCCGCCCGCGAGGTGACCCTGCTCAGCGGCCGCCAACTGCCGGGCAAGGAGCTGTTCGTGATCCGCCTTGAGGGCGTAAACGACCGAGACAGCGCCGAGGCGCTGGTGGGCCAGGAGCTACTGGTGCCCGCTGCCGATCGCCCCAAGCTCGCCAAGGGCGAGTTCCACCTGCTCGACCTAGTAGGCCTGGAGGTGCGGGTTCTGGAAGGCTCGGGCGCCAATCAAACCCCCGGCCACTCCATCGGCAGGGTGAAAGACCTGATCCACGCCGGCAACGACCTACTTGAGGTGGAGCTGGAGAGTGGCGTCGCTCCCCTCTGGATTCCCTTCGTGGAGGCGATCGTGCCGCGGGTGGAGCTGGCGGAAGGATGGATCGGGATCACGCCGCCACCGGGACTGCTGGAACTGGGCGCGGGGAAGGAAGCTGAGGCCAATGGGAGCGATTGACGGATGCGGCCGACGACCAATGAGGTCACTCGGAGAACCCAAGCCTGTCCACGCCTGATCCGAATCCGTACAGACCGCACAGAATCGCCAGGTGGCAACGGCCATCTATGCAGCGGCCCTGCACTGGGTTGGAATAGCCAGACGCTTCATCGCTTCTGCGCCCAGCCATGACCGCCCTCGTTCCCGTGATCCTCTGCGGCGGCACCGGCACGCGCCTCTGGCCCCTTTCACGCGCCACTTACCCCAAGCAGTACTGGGCGCTGGCGGGTGATGGCGAGGAAACCCTGCTGCAGCAGACACACCAGCGGCTGGAGGGCATCGCCGCTCTGCAGCCACCCCTGCTGATCTGCAACGAAGACCACCGCTTCATCGTGGCCGAGCAGATGCGCCAGATCGGGGTGGAGCCGGCTGCGATCCTGCTGGAGCCGCTGGGCCGCAACACAGCACCCGCCGTGGCCGTGGCAGCCCTGCAGGCCACAGCGCACGGCGATGACCCGTTGCTGCTCGTGCTAGCCGCCGACCACGTCATTCAGAACGCCGCCGGTTTCCGCAGGGCGGTGGAAGCCGGCATGGCCGCCGCGGAAGCCGGCCAACTGGTGACGTTCGGGATCGTGCCCACGGCCCCGGAAACGGGCTACGGCTACATCGAGGCGGCGGAAGCACTCGACACCGCCAACGCGGGTGATGACAGCGATCAAAAGCCTCTGCAGCCCGTGCGGATCGCGCGCTTTGTGGAGAAGCCGGACCGCGCCACCGCTGAGCAGTTCCTGGCAAGCGGGCGCTTCACCTGGAACAGCGGCATGTTCCTGTTCAAGGCCAGCGCGATCCTGGCGGAGCTGGAGCGCCTGGCCCCGGAGGTGGTGAGCGCCTGCCGCTCCGCCCTCGAGCACGACAGTGAAGACCTCGATTTCCTGCGCCTCGAACGCGAAGCCTTTGCCGCTTGCCCCAACGTGGCCATCGATGTGGCCGTGATGGAGCGCACCGACCGCGGTGCCGTGCTGCCACTCAACGCCGGCTGGAGCGATGTGGGCAGCTGGAGCGCCCTCTGGGAAACCGCCGAGCAGGACGCTTCAGGCAATGTGCTCCGGGGCCGGGTGATCAGCGAAGCCAGCAGCAACTGCTACCTGCGCAGCGAACACCGCCTGGTGGTGGGGCTGGGGGTGGACAACCTGGTGGTGGTGGAAACAGACGACGTGGTGCTCGTCGCCCACCGCGACCGGGCCCAGGACGTGAAAACGATCGTGGGCTTACTGGAGCGCGAAGGCGCCCGAGAAAGCAAGGCGCACCGGCGCATCTACCGCCCATGGGGCAGCTATGACGGCATCACCGAAGGCGATCGCTGGCAGGTGAAAAAGATTGTGGTGAACCCCGGCGCCAGCCTGTCGCTACAGATGCACCACCACCGCGCTGAGCACTGGATCGTGGTGCAAGGAACGGCCCTCGTGGAAAAGGACGGCGTGGAAGAGCTGCTCGGCGAAAACCAGAGCACCTACATCCCTCTGGGCTGCAAACACCGCCTCTCCAACCCCGGCCGCATCCCGGTGGAAATGATCGAAGTTCAAAGCGGCCCCTACCTAGGGGAAGACGACATCCGCCGCTTTGAAGACCAATACGGCCGCAGCGACCTGGCACCGAACCTCACTCCACAGTGACGCTCTTCGCCAGGTTCCGCGGTTGATCCACGTCCAAGCCGCGGTGGGCGGCGATGTGATAGCTCAGGAGCTGCATCGGGATCACGGTGAGCAGCGGGCTCAGCAGCTCATCCACCACCGGCACCGGTAACAAGGTGTCGAACAGCTCCGCATCGGCGCACTCCGGGGCTACACCGATCAGCTGGGCATCGCGCGCCTTGGCTTCCTGGGCGTTGCTGAGCACCTTGTCGAACACCGTGCCCGGCACCGCGATCGACACCACCGGCACCCGCGCATCGAGCAGCGCAATCGGGCCGTGCTTCATCTCGCCGGCCGGGTAGCCCTCGGCGTGGATGTAGCTGATCTCCTTGAGCTTCAAGGCGCCCTCGAGGGCAATCGGGTAGTTGATTCCCCGGCCCAGGAAGATCACATCCTGCGTGTCGGCAAACAGATGCGCCAGCTGCTCGCAGCGGCGGTCGTGGTCGTCCACCAGCTGCCGCAGCTGCTCGGGCAGCTGACGCAAGGCTGCCGCCAGTTGCCGCAGCTGCTCGGGGCCATGGCCCGTGGCACCGCCGCCATGGCGTTCCGCAAAGGCCAGCGCCAGGCCATAAAACGCCAGCAGCTGGCCCAGGAAGGTTTTGGTGGCCGCCACGCCCACCTCAATGCCGGCGCCGATATCGAGGATCTGATCCACCAGCCGACCCAGGGAGCTCTCCGGCCGGTTGGTGATCCCCAGCAGCCGCGGCGCAAAAGCAGGATCCGCCACAGCGCGCCGCCGCTCCTGCTCCATCGCCAGCGCCGCCAGCGTGTCGGCCGTTTCTCCCGACTGGGTCACCCCGATCGTGAGGGTGTTGGGGCTCAGCGGCGGCGGCGCATAGCGGAACTCACTGGCGTAAAACACGCTGGTGGGAATCCCCGCCAGCTGCTCCAGCAGATAGGCACCCACCTGAGCCGCATGGCGGCTGGTGCCACAGGCGAGGATCTGGATCCGCTCCACGCCCTCATACACGCTTTCATCGAGCGGTAAGGCCACCAGCGAACCCGCGTGGGGGGCACTGCCCTCTTCGCTCTCCGGCAGGTGCCGGGCCACCCACAGCGCCGCTGTTTCGGGCTGCTCGTGGATCTCCTTGAGCATGAAGTGGCGGAAGCTGCGCTTGTCCGCCACGTGCTCCGTACCGCTCAGCAGCGTGGGGGTGCGCTGCACCCGATCTCCGGCTGCGTCGTAAAGCTCAATCCCCAGGGGAGTGAGCAGCGCCACCTCGCCATCCTCCAGGGGCAGGATCGTGCGGGTGAACCCAGCTAGAGCCGGGGTGTCGCTGGCGCAAAGGAATTCCCCTTCCCCCAGGCCGATCAACAGCGGCGCCGCCTTACGGGCCACCACCAGGGCACCGGGCAGCTCCGCCCACACCACCGCCAGGGCATAGGCGCCATGCAACCTGGGGATCACCGCCTGCAGCGCCTGCAGGAGGAGCGCCCCGCTGGGCTTGGCTCCGCCCGTCTGCAGCCGCGCCAGCTCCCGGCTGAGCAAATGCGGGATCACCTCTGTATCGGTGTCGGAGCGGAACACCACTCCCTCCGCCTGCAGCTCTTCCCGCAGCGTGCGGTAATTCTCGATGATTCCGTTCTGCACCACCGCCACCCGGCCAGAGCCGTCGAGGTGCGGGTGCGCGTTGCGTTCCTCCGGCTTGCCATGGGTGGCCCAGCGGGTGTGGCCGATGCCGCACTGGCCCGCCGCGCCGGAGGCTTCAAAGCGATGGGTGAGGTTGATCAGCTTGCCCTCAGCCCGCAGGCAGCTCAGCTGCCGCTCGCCGTTCACCGTGGCAATACCCGCCGAGTCGTAGCCCCGGTATTCCAGCTGGCGCAATCCCTCCAGCAACAGGGGCGCTGCTTCGCGCGAACCGATCACCGCAACGATGCCGCACATAGCGCTGCCAACAACAAAAAAGCCCGGCGGGGCCGGGCTTGAGCTTATGGGAAGAAGCCGGAAGGCTCAGTAGGCGAGACCCATCGAGCGGGTGGTTTCGTCGCCGAGGTAAACGCGAATCGAGAGGAAGTCGGTGGGGCAGGCGGTTTCACAGCGCTTGCAACCGACGCAATCTTCAGTGCGGGGCGAGGAGGCGATCTGTCCAGCCTTGCAGCCATCCCAGGGCACCATCTCGAGCACATCGAGAGGGCAGGCACGCACGCACTGGGTGCAACCGATGCAGGTGTCGTAGATCTTGACGGCGTGGGACATGTCGCCTCGGGACGCGACGCCCAAGGTACCCAGGGTGAGACGCCACTTCTCGCGCTCCGTCACCCTTGTTCATCAACAGCAAGCCCATTCCAGGCCGCCCCGTAGGATGCGGCGTCCGCCACACCGGCCATGTCCCAGGAAGCGATCTTCGAGAAAGTCCGCTCGATCGTTGTCGAGCAACTGAGCGTTGACGCCGGCGAGGTGAAGCCGGAATCCAACTTCCAGAACGATCTGGGTGCTGACTCGCTCGACACCGTTGAACTGGTGATGGCTCTGGAAGAAGCCTTCGATATCGAGATCCCCGACGAGGCCGCTGAAGGCATCACCACCGTGGGTGACGCCGTGAAGTACATCCAGGACAAGCAGGCCTGAGGAACTGATGGTGGAGGGTCTCCGCCGCGTCGTCGTTACAGGCCTCGGCGCGGTTACACCGATCGGCAACGACGTTGCTTCCTATTGGCAAGGTCTGAGCACGGGACGCAACGGGGTGGCAGCGATCACCCTGTTTGACGCATCCGCTCACGCCTGCCGTTTTGCCGCTGAGGTGAAGGATTTCGATCCCTCCGCCTACATCGAGCCCAAAGAAGCGAAACGCTGGGATCGCTTCTGTCAGTTCGGCGTGGTGGCCGCCAAGCAGGCGGTGGCCGACGCCGGACTCACGATCAACGACAGCAACGCCCACCGCGTGGGCACCGCCATCGGCTCCGGCGTGGGCGGTCTGCTGATGATGGAAACCCAGGCACACGTGCTGGCCGACAAGGGCCCCTCGAGGGTGAGCCCCTTCACGGTGCCGATGATGATCCCCAACATGGCCACCGGCCTGGCGGCAATCGCCATCGGTGCCAAGGGACCCAGCACCGCGGTCGCCACCGCCTGCGCCGCCGGCTCCAACGCCATCGGCGATGCCTTCCGCCTCATCCAGCTCGGCCACGCCGACGCGATGGTGTGCGGCGGCGCTGAATCCGCGATCACGCCCCTGGGCGTGGCCGGCTTCGCCAGCGCCAAGGCTCTCTCCTTCCGCAACGACGATCCCACCACGGCAAGCCGTCCGTTCGACGCTGAGCGCGACGGCTTCGTGATCGGTGAAGGCGCCGGCGTGTTGGTGCTCGAAAGCCTCGAGCACGCCCAGGCCCGCGGCGCCACGATCCTGGCTGAGATCGTGGGCTACGGCATGACCTGCGATGCCCACCACATCACCTCCCCCTCACCCGGCGGTGTGGGTGGCGCCGAAGCGATGCGCCTCGCCCTGCGCGATGCCCGCCTCGAGCCGGAGGCTGTGGATTACGTGAATGCCCACGGCACCAGCACCCCCGCCAACGACCTCAACGAAACCTCCGCGATCAAGGCCTCGCTCGGCGAGCGTGCTCTGAAGATCCCGGTGAGTTCCACCAAGTCGATGACCGGCCACCTCCTGGGCGGCAGCGGTGGGATCGAAGCGGTGGCGGCCGTGCTGGCGATTGGTCACAACCTCGTGCCACCTACCATCAACTACCAAAATCCGGATCCGGCCTGTGATCTGGATGTCGTTCCCAATCAAGCCCGGGAACACAACCTGAATGTGGTGCTGTCCAACTCCTTCGGGTTCGGCGGCCACAACGTTTGCCTGGCGTTCCGCCGGATGAACTGAACCCCGTTCACCGAGCCGGAAACCACGGTTTCTCCGCCCCTCACACCTCCTCCTTACCCGTAGCCCCATGGTCGCCGCACCCGTCGCTGGAAACCAGTCCGTCGATTCCCTCTGCGTCAACAGCATCCGCTTCCTGGCGGTCGACGCGATCAATAAGAGCAACTCGGGCCACCCAGGGCTGCCGATGGGTTGCGCGCCCATGGCCTACACCCTCTGGGACAAGTTCCTCAAGCACAACCCCAAGAACCCCAAGTGGTTCAACCGCGACCGCTTTGTGCTGTCGGCTGGCCACGGCTGCATGCTGCTTTACGCGCTGCTGCACCTCACCGGCTACGACTCGGTGACCATCGACGACATCAAGCAGTTCCGTCAGTGGGGCTCCAAGACCCCCGGTCACCCCGAGACCTTTGAAACCGCCGGTGTGGAAGTGACCACCGGTCCTCTGGGTCAGGGCATCGCCAACGCCGTGGGTCTGGCCATGGCCGAAGCGCACCTGGCGGCCAAGTTCAACAAGGCCGATTGCCAGGTGGTTGATCACTACACCTACGTGATCATGGGCGACGGCTGCCATCAGGAAGGTGTAAGCAGCGAAGCCGCCTCCCTCGCCGGCCACCTGGGCCTGGGCAAGCTGATCGCCCTCTACGACGACAACCACATCACCATCGACGGAAACACCAACGTTTCCTTCACCGAGGATGTGCTGAAGCGCTACGAGGCCTACGGCTGGCACACCATCCACGTGGCGGATGGCAACACCGATCTGGCTGGCATCGCCAAGGCGATTGAAGAGGCCAAGGCCGTCACCGATCGTCCGTCGATGATCAAGGTGACCACCACCATTGGCTACGGCTCCCCCAACAAAGCCAACACCGCCGGTGTGCACGGTGCCGCCCTCGGTGCTGATGAAGCTGCCCTCACCCGCAAAAACCTGGGCTGGGAGTACGGCGAATTCGAAGTGCCCCAGGAGTCGTATAGCCAGTGGCGCCAGGCCATCGAGCGTGGTGCTGCAGCTGAAGCCGCCTGGAACGCCACCCTGGCCGACTATCGCGCCAAGTACCCCACCGAAGCCGCTGAGTTTGAGCGTCGGCTGCGCGGTGAGCTGCCCCAGGGCTGGGATGCCAACCTCCCCAGCTACGGCGCCGACGACAAAGGCCTGGCCACCCGCCAGCACTCCTACAACTGCCTCAACGCCATCGGCCCCAACCTGCCCGAGCTGATCGGTGGTTCTGCCGACCTCACCCACTCCAACCTCACCGACATCAAGGGTGAGGCTGGTTTCCAGAAGGGCGCTGAAGCCAACCGCTACCTGCACTTCGGTGTGCGCGAGCACGCCATGGGCGCGATCCTCAATGGCCTGGCTTATCACGGCAGTGGCCTGGTGCCCTACGGCGGCACCTTCTGTGTGTTCGCTGGCTACATGGTGGGCGCCATGCGCCTCTCGGCCCTGAGCGAGCTGGGTGTGATCTACGTGTTAACCCACGACTCCATTGGTCTGGGTGAAGACGGCCCCACCCACCAGCCGATCGAAACCCTGGCCAGCCTGCGCTCGATCCCCAACATGCTGGTGATCCGCCCCGGCGACGGCAACGAAACCTCCGGTGCCTACAAGGTGGCCGTGGCCAACCGCAACCGCCCCACCGTGATGTTCCTCAGCCGCCAGGCGATGGCCAACCAGGCCAACTCCAGCGCCGACCACGTGGCCAAGGGCGGCTACATCCTGGAAGACAGCAACGGTGCCCCCGACCTGATCCTGATCGGCACCGGCACCGAGCTCGACCTCTGCGTGAAGGCCGCCGCCCAGCTGCGCGCCGAAGGCAAGAACGTGCGCGTGGTGTCGATGCCCTGCGTGGAGCTGTTCGAAGAGCAGGACGCCGCCTACCGCGAGAGCGTGCTGCCCGCCGCCTGCCGCAAGCGCCTGGTGGTGGAAGCCTCCAGCAGCTTCGGCTGGCACAAGTACACCGGCTTCGAAGGCGACACCGTGTCGATCGACCGCTTCGGTGCCTCCGCCCCCGGCCCGCTGCTGATGGAGAAGTTCGGCTTCACGGTGGACAACGTGGTGGCCAAGGCCAAGGCTCTGGGCTAATTCAGCCCCGCTCGTTGATCCACCAACACCCTTTAGCCCCGCCATTAAGCGGGGCTTTTTGCCAGACGTTTACGCTCCACTCATCAAAGGATTGGAAAGGTAAAGTTGTCAAGGTGCACATCAGCGGTCATCAACACAAGGGCTTCCAACTCAGCTAAGGAGGCAAGCATGCGATCAGACGGATCTCAGTGGAGCTGGCTGAAGACACTGGCTCTCAAGCCCCGTCGGCGATGGAGATTCGCGACGACTGCAATCAAACAGTCAGCAGAATGGAAGGCAATTCCTTAATCACTTTGTCCTGCTCCGGGCTTTCCTTCGTGAAGATCGAGGCAGAACTCCCATATGGTGGCCGCACTCACTCGAATCGTGACGGTGGGGTCGTGCAACTGCAATCGCGCCGCATCGGAGAAACGGTCGAGATTAAATCATCAGGGGAGAGGCACATGGCCATGAAGCAGGTTGCCGTCGCCTCTGGTGCTCATGACTTGGAGCCTTCAGACCAAAAAGGACTGCAGCCCGACGACAATCTGGCTGAGTGCCCCTCAGCCAGATTGTCGTCGGACAGGAGAGAGAAGGAGATATGCAGTAGACTAGAAGCAATAACATACTCCCACCGAAGCCGTGAATGCCGGACAAGGACGAAGTCTCTATCATGCACGGACACATAGCAATCAGAAAGGGCTAGCCGTTGCGTTGGTTTTTTCTGGAATTTTCATGCTTAGGTCATTAGGGAAGCTTTTTAATATAGATCAATATGCCAGTCTCGACATCGCCAGAAGATATATATGCGATGGTTTTTGCTTTGACCTCTCTCGAGTTCAAAGCCAGTATACACTTGGGTTTATTCAGCCGCTCGCTCTATCGATATTACAAAAGATTAGCCTAGCAGTGGGCCTAAGAGGTCAATTTGCCGACCACTTGACCATTACACTTCTACTAGGAGTCACGATATTCTTGATAACGCTGGCTAGCTACTACGCGTACGGCTTATTCTTTAGATCAGATCTCTTTCCAGTTCTACTCACGATTCTGACCCTAGGGCCGGCACTTATCTCGAAAGGATTAGATTTTTACTCGCCAAACGGAGAATATTGCTCTATTGCATTTGCATTACTCTCAATTTCTATATTTATGAGAAATACACTTCCGCCTCTGACTAGCCTAGTCCTGTCATCGCTTGGCTTTGCAGCAGCTTTGCACACTAAGTATCAGATAGCCCCACTAATTTTATCCACGGTTCTAATACTATCCTTTCTACCAGGTCAGGAACCGAGGACTCCGATGGGGTCAACGCCAGTTAAGAGGGCAAGTGTCCATGCTATTTGCATATTTGTGCTATTTGCTTTAATTGACCTTGGCGCATATAGGGGATCAGCAGACTCATCGTTCTACATTATAGCAGAATCGATTGTAAGAGACTATCTTAGAATAGATTCGTTTTCTTCAAGCTCGCTGGAAACAGCTCTTAAGAGCATCTCATATATAGACGGAGGCGCGCATTCCTCGATCATATTTGCATTAGATTCAGCTGGCACTATTCTATTGTATTATATACTGTGCGCTTGGTTTGTGACGAACCAAATGAAGGACAAGCTGATCTCAGAATTTACAAACACGAATGTCATACGTAGATATGGTCACATCACACAAAGATATGCAAGGATTCTTCTTATGACAACTTGCACAGGCTGCTATTTTATAACAATATACCTTCCACTAAGGGGGTTCCAGCACTACACGGTATATTCTGTATTCTATTTGTTTCAGCTGGCTTTGATAGCGCTTGCGTATACCCCTTGCACACACATATCAGAAACAGGCAGCTCCAGAGATTTGTCGCTACATAATTAAGTCATGAGCGTCTTCCTGCGCTTTGCCTACTTTTTTGCAATCTTTAGCGTTGCATCAAACTACTTATTCCTACACTTGGGCCAAAGCACTTTGGTCCTAAAAAGAACTCTTAGTGAAAACAAGAAAAGCAGCCACGTGATGCTCTCTGGCAAACATATTTTTGCATATGGATGGAGCTACCCAAGTTATTACGCAGTGCTTAATGCAAAGCCTATTGATTACTCACTTAACATCTGTACGGCACTCCAGCTTTTTAATGGCTCCCCAGCATGTCTACTTGAAAAGATGTTTAGCAATCCTCCAAAGCTTGTTGTTACCCACTCACAAGCTGGACCCCATGGTTATTTAAAAGAAAACTTTGGAGAGTTTCTTCAGCAGAATTCCTTTCTGTTAGGCGATATGTATAGTATAAAACAAAAGGGAGTAGATCCCTCGCAATTTGACCAGCCTTACGACAGACTATCTATACCTCCGATGGATATATGGAAACTAAAGTCTGACTACAAGCGACGACAACCATACTCATCGGAACGAGTCAGCTTCCGACCGTACTCGGTTGATTTGAAACCGAGAGATGTTACGAGATCGATAACACGTGCTATGACTTCTGCCTCCATACCTCGCCAATCTCAACCTAGTATCCCAATACTTTTCGATTTGGTAGCATTTGGTGGTCCGTCCTCTAGTGTATCAGTTGGGGTAGGATGTACTAAGAACTCTGGATTAGGGATTGTAAACTTAGGAAGCCGTCAACTCGAAGAAAGCTACGATAGCGCTAAAGTCATTAGATACAATATCGACTTTTCCGATTACAGGAAGGTTGTTTACTCGTGTAAAAGCAAAGATATACTTCTTTCAGTCCGAGGCTTAGATCACAACCCCGTTAGCGCTTACATTCGCGTACTTGCGTCAGCATCTCCCACACATTATACAAACCGATAGAATCATAGGATATCCGGCCAGATTAAATCGGTTCTTCTGTGATTGGCTCCATGTAGATTTTTATATTCGAGTTAACACTCGGCATATGTGGTTTATGGGCAGAAACATTAGCAGAGTGGACAGATTAAGTCATTGCATGGCAACATTGGGATCTACATACAAGCAGCAAAAGCACAAAGGGTCCGCAGGCAGACTAGAACCTGTGAATATAGATTGGATGAACTTCCAGACTATGTAGATGGATGGGAACCCTCTAACCAGGTAGGTCACGTGAACTCATTAGCAAAAGGTAAGGGCACCACACGACTCAATTGGGCAATGTGTGTTTAATGATATCGCCAATAGGACGAGCGAAATGAACCCCTTTGCTAGTCCAGTTCGCGTGAGTGCTGGTGAGTAGTCAGGCCGCATTCCACTGGTGAACGACCAAAGCAGAGAACTTTAACTATTAAGAGATAATGGTCAAGTCCTCTGCCTGGAAAAGGCTGCCGATATCAACGGCGGCGAAACATGTAAATACATCCCTCCGACAACTAACGCGAGATCAGCCAGCTAAAACTAGATGGCAGGAACAAGGCAGCCGATTGGCATGATAAGATTGATCAAAAAGATAGCAATGAAAGCCGTCATCTTGGCCGGTGGCCTAGGTACCCGCATTAGCGAAGAAACCAGCCTCCGCCCCAAGCCGATGGTGGAGATTGGCGGACGCCCCATCCTCTGGCACATCCTAAAGATTTACAGCGCCCACGGCATCAACGAGTTCGTGATCTGCTGTGGCTACAAGGGATACGTGATCAAGGAATACTTTGCAAATTACTTCCTACACATGAGCGACGTAACGTTCCACATGCGCATGAACTCGCTGGAAGTCCACCGCAAAAAGGCTGAGCCTTGGGAGATCACGCTTGTGGATACGGGTGAAACCAGCATGACCGGTGGGCGGCTCAAACGCGTGCGCGATTACGTGCGCGATGAAACATTCTGCTTCACCTATGGCGATGGTGTGGCCGATGTCGACATCAGTGCCCTCGTCGCCCATCACAAGGATCATGGCCGGCTTGGAACCGTGACAGCCGTTCAACCACCGGGACGCTATGGCGCTCTTCAATTTGGCAAGAACTCGGCCGTATCAGGCTTCCAGGAAAAGCCCCTAGGCGATGGGGGCTGGATCAATGGTGGTTTCTTTGTACTTGAACCGGAGGTGATTGATCGGATCGAGGGGGATAGCACCGTCTGGGAGCAGGAACCACTGCGCGGACTGGCGGCCGATGGCCAGCTCACCGCTTATCACCACAAAGGTTTCTGGCAACCGATGGATACACTTCGGGATCGGGTCTACCTAGAAGATCTCTGGGCGAACGCAAAAGCACCCTGGAAGGTGTGGTGATGACGAACGCTGCATTCTGGGCTGGTAAGCGCGTTCTGCTCACAGGGCACACGGGCTTCAAGGGCAGCTGGCTGCTGCTCTGGCTCCAGCAGCTTGGGGCTGAGGTATGGGGCTACGCACTGGAGCCTGACCCCCAACCGAACCTCTTCCGCGAGCTGGCTCAGGCCAGGCCAGCCGGCGAGGGCTGGCATCACACCATCGGAAATCTGGCCGACCTGGCAACCCTCAAGCAGCTGGTCCAGGAGGCTCAACCGGATGTGGTGTTGCATCTGGCGGCACAACCACTGGTACGGCTCAGCTATGCCGATCCACTCGGCACCTGGGCGACCAACGTGATGGGCAGCCTGCATCTACTCGAAGCCCTGAGACCACTCCAGCACACCTGTGCCGTGGTGATGGTTACAACCGACAAGGTCTACGAGAATCGCGAGTGGCCCTATGGCTATCGCGAACCCGATCGCCTGGGTGGCCATGACCCCTACAGCGCCAGCAAAGCAGGCGCCGAACTGGCCATTGCCAGCTGGCGAGCCAGCTTCTGTGGTTCGGCATCCCATCAGACGCCCCATCTACGAATCGCCACTGCACGGGCCGGCAATGTGATCGGTGGTGGCGACTGGGCAGCCGACAGGATCGTGCCGGACGCGATCCGCTCCCTGGCCAGGGGGGAAGCGATCCCCGTGCGCAATCCCAGGGCCACGCGGCCCTGGCAGCATGTGATCGAACCGCTGGCCGGTTATCTGCGCCTCGCCGAAGCGCTTGCGGAAGATGACAGCCCGCCCTGCGAGGCCTTCAACTTCGGACCCAGCTTGGCCAGCAATCGCCCAGTCGTTGAACTGGTTGACACGATCCTGCGACACTGGCCAGGGAAGTGGCTGGATCAAAGTGATCCATCAGCACCCCATGAAGCCAATCTTCTCCATCTGCAGATCGATAAAGCGCAGCACAGACTCGGCTGGCAACCGCGCTGGGATTTCGCGACCACACTGGCACACACGGTCAACTGGTATCGCGAAACCCTTTCAGGTGCTTCAGCCTTGGACAAGTGCTTAGCGGATCTCACGGCCTATGAGCAATGCCATGACAAGACCTGAGTACAAGAACGTTCTTGTCACCGCCTGGAATGACTCTGGCGCCGGACGATTCATGCGCTTGATGGACGGTGCCGATCAGGTCTTTGCGTTTCCGTTTGAGTTGCTACTAGGCGCAGAAGCCGCGGTCGGGATCCAGAACGAACCCAGCCTAGTCTCCGGCAAATACCGCTGGAACGTATTTCGAGATCCAGAGCAATTTCAGGCGGTCCTAGAGCAGGAGCCACTGAACCAAAGAGCGCTGGATCCATCCGAATCCGAACTAAACGACTGGCTGGCAGCACGAAAGTTTGAGGCACTCTCGCAGTACAAAGACCGGGCCAGATCCTTCGTCGATAGCCTCGCAGTCCAGACACCAGACCACAGACAGCTTCTGCAGACTGATGCCGTCCTAGCTTACATCGAATCGATGAAAGCCGTCTTTGCCGGACACCATGCCTCCATCAACCTCATTCACTCCCCCTGCGCCGCACTCGACTGGGAGAGGCCACAATTCTGGAGCGTTTTCAGTCGGGCAATCGTGATTGTCATCGACCCTAGATGGGGATTTGGCAACATGCATGCCAGGAATAAGATTCCGCCGCACAGATATTTGGAGCGCTGGCTCCGCATCAACCAGGCATCACTTCAGCTCAAACAACAGCATCCTGAGCATGTGCTGATTCTCCGCTCTTCAGCCGACGCCAATCAGCAGGCAGAGAATATAGCGCGAGCTCACGATTTTCTTGGCATCAGCACCATGAACGCCACCACTCGAACACCCACGCTTCTAGGGGAAGCCATGGGCGACATCGGCTTTCCATTCGGTGGTATTATGAGCTGGAGTGCACAGTCGCACAAAAACTATATTGCTGAAGCCAAACGAACGCTAGCCAAGGCAGACAATCACGCCGTCCAACTTCTCGATCAGTGCGTCTCTCTCTACAAGCTTCTTGAGCCATGACAAGCAATCACATTGCAGAACAGCGCAACCTGAGCACGCTGGCCGGCTCGAGCACATCTTTGAAATTTGACTCTGATTTCTGCGCCTATCAGGAGTCAGGGAGAAAGTCGTTACACGATATCTGCTCACAGATTAATTACCATCTGGCGTTTACTCGAGAATACGAGCACGCCTTCGGGATTATCACAGCAGCAAGCAGTGAGCTCGCCATTTCATACCTGGAGATGCCTCACCCCAGTGGCATTGCTCGGGGACATGATGGATCCATCTACGTTCTTTCAACCCGGACCCCCCATCTCCTCTATCGATTCAGGCAAATCCAGGACTCAGGACACGAGCACTACCTGATTCCAGATTTGATCAAGGTCCTGCCAGGCTGCCTATACGCTCATGAGCTTTTAGCCATCGATTCGCGACTTTTCATGAACGCGACCGGGCTCAACAAGGTCGTTTCATTGCCGATTGATTTTACTGGAGAGCTCAAGAGCGACTATCTCCCTGGCTTTATTCCAAATGGGCTGACCAACTGCATGCAGCTCAACTCTCTTTGCCGTGATCACACCAATACGTTTTACTCAACCTGCTTCAGCACTATTAAGAGCACTTTTAAGCCCTGGAAGGATGAAGTTGGCCCACTCAACAAAGGCGGGATCATCCGACACAGTGATGACCAGGTCATCGTCAGAGATCTGACGTGTCCCCACTCTGCACGCATTAGAGACAATAGACTTTTCTATTGCAACTCAGGTTTTGGCGAAGTTCGCAGCTGCAACCTAGATGGTAGTGATGACACCGTCATTGCGACGGTCGATGGCTTCACGCGTGGCCTGATCATTCACGACGACTTTATTTTTGTTGGGCTCTCCAGGGTGCAGGAAGGCAAAAATCAATATGCTCCGGGAGTGAGCCCTCAATCAAGTAAATGCGGTATCGCCACAATTGATAGACACTCCGGTGAAATCGTCAACATCCTTGAATGGGGCAATGGTGCGCAGATCTTTGATATCCAGCTGATCCCCAGAGAAGCAGGGCAGGCGCTTTATCTGCCGCAAAGCAGGGATGCCAGCCTCAATGACGCACCTTCACGCCTCTTCTACGAGTTGCACGCATGACCACTTATTTGATCACGGGGTCGACTGGCTTTGTCGGCAACTCCTTGGCTCATTATCTAACCAATCTTGGCGACCACGTCACATGCATCAGCAGGGCTGAACTTGCTGCAGGGAAGCTCAGACATGCAGTGTTTGAAGAGCAACCAATCCTGATTCATTCAGCCTGGGCTGGCGTGCTTGGCAAGCACAGAAACTCCGACGAACAAAGAATCAACGAAGACATCACTGCTCAGGTGATCAGAATAGCTGAAGCGTATAACGTCAAGACCATCGTCGCTTTTGGCTCTCAAGCAGAATATGGAAATCCAAATATCCGTGTCGACGAAACCTATCCGACAACACCAACAACTCTCTACGGAGAAATCAAGGTCAGATGCCACAACATCTTCAGAAGCTGCCTTGATCAAGCGGGCTTCAACCTATGCTGGCTTCGCCTCTATGATCCCTACGGCCCCGGAGATAACCCAGCCTGGTTCATGCCCTATGTGATTAAGTGCGCGCTACAGGGCGAATCACCCAACTTAACGGAGTGTACTCAGTATTGGGATTATGTCTATATCGAAGACCTATGCAGATGCGTACGAATGCTGTCCCCTTGCCTGGCTCCCAAAGACAGCACCTACAACCTCTCGTCTGACAAACCAGTAAAGCTGCGCGACGTTGTTGATCAGATTTATGCCTACATCAACCCCGAAAACGGTCGGCCGCGCTACGGGCAGGTGCCATTCAGAGCAGACCAGGTTTCTCATTTGCAGGGCAGCAATGAGAAGCTGAAAGCAGCTACAGGCTGGCAGCCACTTGTCAGCATTGAGGAAGGAATCAAGCGCACTGTAGACTATTTTAAATCACATGGTTTTGAATAGTGGACACTAAACAACTTCAACTAGAAATTAGACTGCGGGCTGCTCGCATCATCCATCGCGCGAAAAGCTCACACATCGGTGGCGTCTTTTCTTCCGCAGACATTATTGCTCTTCTCTATGGAGAGATCCTATCCAAGAACGACTCCAGCTTTGCCGATACTTTTATCCTTTCAAAGGGTCACTGCTGCGCAGGAGTCTATAGCGCCTTGAATTGCCAGGGTTACCTTGACGACGAGCAGCTCGATACATACGCCTTGGATGGCTCGCCCTTAATGGCCCATATATGCCATAAGGTTAAGCATGTAGAATTTTCAACCGGCTCCTTGGGTCACGGCCTGCCCTTTGCTGTTGGAAAGGCGGTTTTACGCAAAAGAAAGGCGATCACCAGAAGAGTCTATTGCTTACTGAGCGATGGCGAATTAGATGAAGGTAGCAACTGGGAAGCTTTCATGTTTGCGGGCTATCACAAGCTGGAAAACCTAACGGCCATCGTCGATTACAATAAGTTGCAGAGCTTGACCACAACATATAACACACTGGATCTAGAGCCACTTGAAGATAAGTTGAATGCATTCAATTGGCACGTTATCCGATGCGATGGACATTCTCTGACTGAATTACGATCTGCGTTTGCCGCAGATTCAAATTCGAAACCGAAGCTCATTCTCTGTGACACTACCAAAGGGCATCCCATCTCGTTCATGACCAACAAGGTGGAGTGGCACTACAAGCCACCAAGCACTTCACAGCTCGATGAACTGACCATTGAACTCGAGAACTTTTACCAATGAGAAATTCTTTAATACACAGCTTGGTCCGATATAATGACGAGGGAGGAAACGCCTTTCTTCTAGTTGGCGACTTGGGCTTCTCTGTTGTTGAGGAATTCTACGAGAAGCACCCCGATAACTTTATCAATGTTGGAGTAGCCGAACAAAATATGGCGGGCATTGCCGCAGGTATTGCTTCCGAAGGCTTTCACGTATTCTGCTACTCAATCGGCAACTTCAATACGTTTAGGTGTGCAGAGCAAATCAGGAACGATATTGACTACCACAATCTACCCGTTTGCACTGTCAGTGTAGGCGGCGGTGTCGCTTATGGGAACATGGGCTATTCTCACCATGCCATTCAAGACATGGCATTAATGAGAACGCTGCCAAATACGACGATTTATGCACCCGTTGATGCCAATGAAGCTAGCAACTGTTTCGCTTCAATTATCAAGTACACATCGCCCTCCTATCTGAGGCTTCACAAAGCAGGAGAAGATCTCATCACCGCTGCCAAACGTACCATTACACCGGGTATCCCTGTGTACGTATCCGGTAAACGCGCAGCGAGGCGTGTTCTTCTGACAACCGGCTTCTGTGGGCAGGGCGCTCATGCCTACGTACAAAGCCACGAAGACTTCAGCCATTACACGTTGCCGGCCTGGGGACTGCGGCATAAGGCACACATGTCAAGCTTTGCTGATCAGTATGATGAGATCGTGATCATTGAAGATCATCTTCTGGATGCTGGATTCTGCTCTTGGGTCTTAGAAAGCCTGATCGGCACAAAACATATTAGCAAAGTCAGATCAAAATCACTCCTAACAGAGACCATTGGCTTGGTAGGCAGTGAAAACTATTTGCACCAAGCGTCTAAGCTATTCGATCTTTAGAATAGACCTTCTTGGCCAGGATAAAGCCTAGGACTATGGCAATGGCAACTGCCCTCAGGCTTGCGATAAATGGACTGGCTGGCAGCAAAAAATACGTCAAGTAATTAACACCGATGACAGGTAGCGTAGCGATTCCGTAGCGCTTCAGCCTGACAAGCAGCGGGCCTTCATCCCTGACAAATACAAATTGCTCAAATAGACAACACCTGATCAGATTCGAAGTAAGCTCAACAACGATATAAGCAATATAAAAATTAATCCGCGTCAGCAAGGTTAATACGATAAGCGAATAAGCAGTGACGACGAGGCCACTCAGCAGGTACCTTACTAAGTAAGATTCCTCAATCAAGAGGAGAGCTTTACGCTTTAGGAGCATAGACTTCTGCTGCTGCTGTAATTAGAAGATTTGGCGATCTGATATTCTCAATTTGCTTTGACAAAAGGGCGACAACAAGAAATAGCATCGAGAAGAGCCCGCAAACCAGTACCAACACAGTTGATATACCACTTGAGAAACTCATGAATAACAAAAAGTAATTAACAACAATCACAAGAATTAGCACTATCGCAATCAGCGCACAAATTATCGAGAGCCGGATCGCCAGCCGAGTTGAAAGAGCTGGAAGATCCATAATCTGATTAAGAGCTTCCATCATATACCGAAAAATAGTATAGCTTGAAGCTCCAGACTTTCGGCTACCCTTTTGATAAAAGATCTTCTGTGAAACTTTAGATCCCCAAAGCAGGGAGGATCTTGCGTTCGCAGATGTGTGCTTAGCGTACAGAGACGCTCTTTGAATAACATTCTGTGTATAAATACCAAAACCGTGGAAGCCATTGACTTCAGATCGTCTTTCACCAAACCCGGAGATAAGATAGTAGCCTTTCCTAAAGATTTTAATGATCGGACTCTGCTTAACGTGTTTGCACGCGATTATGCTATCGATCTGAGGATCCATGGCAGACTCCACCAAATAGTGCTTGATCAGCTCCTTGGCAGTCTCAGGTGGATCTTCTAGGTCACTGCACATGACCACATACAGATCAGCCTGAACGAGGCTCAGGCAATTTAAAATCGATACATCATAACCATAGTTAAAGTAGTTATTAAGCACATAGAGATGTTTATATACCTCCTGCAGCCGCAGCAGCTCAGCCAGGGTTTCGTCTGTACTGCCATTATTGGCAACCCAGATTGAATAATCCGCAAGATCGCCGCAGGCGCAGACGAAGTCATTCGCAATGAAGTCGATCTGCGCCACAAAATCGGCAATATTTCCTGCTTCATTGTAAGCTGTTGTAACGATTGCGATCTTTCTAGGGCGATCGAGAGATTTATTTTCTTGCATCAGACGCACACATCAGGTTGCCAGTATCGGATTGACACTGTTAAGGAATTTCGGGGACGATTCTCGATCAACGAGACAGATCACATTTTTGGTCCACCAGATGCAGACACTGCAACGGCCTGCTCAGCCAACACCTGCTCCAGACCCTCCAAATCCTTGTCGGTGATCTTGGTTTGCATCGGGCAGTGCTTGGGTCCGCACATCGAGCAGAACTCCGCCTGCTTGTAGATGTCGGCCGGCAGGGTTTCGTCGTGATACTCGCGGGCGCGCTCGGGATCCAGCGAAAGATCGAACTGCTTGTTCCAGTCGAAGGCGTAGCGGGCGCGGCTGAGTTCGTCGTCGCGGTCGCGTGCCCCCGGGCGGTGGCGTGCGATGTCAGCGGCGTGGGCAGCGATCTTGTAGGCGATCAGGCCGTTGCGCACGTCTTCAGGGTTGGGCAGGCCCAGGTGCTCCTTGGGGGTCACATAGCAGAGCATCGCCGTGCCATACCAACCGGCCATCGCCGCACCGATGGCGCTAGTGATGTGGTCGTAGCCGGGAGCGATGTCGGTGACGAGCGGACCGAGCACATAGAAGGGCGCCTCGGCGCACTCCTCCATCTGCTTTTTCACGTTGAACTCGATCTGGTCCATCGGCACGTGGCCGGGACCCTCCACCATCACCTGCACGTCGTGCTTCCAGGCGCGGCGGGTGAGTTCGCCGAGGGTCTTCAGTTCAGCCAGCTGGGCTTCATCGGAGGCGTCGTGCAAGCAGCCGGGGCGCAGCGAATCACCCAGGGAAAAGGTGCAGTCGTAGCGCTTGAAGATCTCGCAGATGTCGTCGAAACGGGTGTAGAGCGGGTTCTGCTTGTGGTGATAGAGCATCCACTGGGCCAGGATGCCGCCGCCGCGGCTCACGATCCCGGTGAGGCGGCCCTTCACCTTGGGCAGGTGCTCGATCAGCAGGCCTGCGTGGATGGTCTGGTAGTCGACGCCCTGCTGGCAGTGCTTCTCGATGATGTGCAGGAAGTCGTCTTCCGAGAGCTTCTCGATTGAGCCGTGCACGCTCTCGAGCGCCTGATACACGGGCACCGTACCGATGGGCACCGGCGAAGCATTGATGATCGCCGTGCGCACCTCATCGAGGTTTACGCCGCCGGTGGAGAGATCCATCACCGTGTCGGCGCCGTATTTCACCGCCAGCTCGAGCTTCTTCAGCTCTTCGCTCACATCGCTGGCATTGGGCGAGGCGCCGATGTTGGCGTTCACCTTGCACTTGCTGGCGATGCCAATCGCCATCGGCTCCAGATTCGGGTGATTGATGTTGGCGGGGATGATCATGCGGCCCCGAGCCACCTCCTCCATCACCAGCGATTCGGGCAGGTTTTCCCGCTTGGCCACGTGGGCCATTTCTTCCGTCACCACACCCTGGCGGGCGTAGTGCATCTGGCTCACGTTGGCTTGGCCTTTGCGCTTTTCGATCCAGGCGCTGCGCATAACGGGCTACGGCGAAGGGTGATACGGCCGGATCAACCGGCAAGTACGGGGCGCAGCCTGAGGTTCTCTTCTCACTTCCCTGCGCCGGCATGACCCGGATCAGGTTCGGAGGGTGTGATCTCAGCCCCTATTCAGGGGCACCCCTAGTGACATTCGAAACCTAGCAAGGCCGAAACGAGCCCCGGCCGCCTGATCAGCCCTGCAAACCATTCAGGGCCGCGGCCACCACCCGGTGATCCTCATCGTGTTGCAGCTGCGCCAAAGCAGCTCTGGCCTCAGCCACCGCCGCTGCATCCGGCGGGCACTCCCGCACCAGCCGGCCCAACACCTCCGTGCCACCCACACGCACGGTTCCATCGGCGTCCTCCAGGGCGAGCTTGCCGATCTCCAGCAGCTGATCGGCGCTCATTTCTGGATGCTCTGCCACCGCGGAGAGCACGCTGCAGCGCAGCAACCACTCGCGCTCCCGCTGAAAGGCCTCCAGCAACAGCGGCCAGGCCCGCTCAAGGCCATGGCTCACCAGGGCATTGGCCGCTTCAGCGCGCACCGCCACCTCAGGGTCGTTTTGGAGGGTGTTCACCAGGGGTTCCCAGCCGGCGGGGGTGGGTTTGTGCCCCAGCCCAGAGCAGCTCAACTGGCGCAGCAGCATGTCGCTCTGCTGCAAGCCGAGCAGCAGCAGCGGTTCAGCCTCCTCAGGTGTGGCGTCCACCAGGCTGGCCAGCGCCGGCCGGGAGCGGCCGGGACTATCGGAGGCGATGGCCTCTCGCAGGGCATCGAAGTTCATGCGCTCACGCTGGGCAACCCACTCTGGGTCAGGACTCGCCGGAGTGATCGTGCAAAGCCGTGAGCAGGGCCCGACGGCGGCGGCGCCAGCTCCAGGCGCTCTGGAGCAACAGCGACACGCCGATCACCAGGGCCGGCACCGCCTGAAGGCGATCGGAGCCCTGCCGCAAGCTCACCCCCACCAGCGACAACAGGATCAACAGCGGCGTGGCCAGGGCGAGCAAATCGCGGCTGAAGCGGGAGCGAGCTGGAGTCATGGCCGGGCCTCGATCCAGCGCAACAGGCTGGCGCTGAGCACTTCCACCCCCACCGCCAGGCAGCGTTCATCGGGCCGGAACGTGCTGCTGTGAAGCGGTGTGCAGCCCTCAGGCCCCGCCACCCCCAACCGAAACATCGTGGCGCGGGTGCCCTGCTGCAGTTCGGCGAAATCCTCCGCACCCAGGGAGGGTTGCTCCAGCCAGTGCACCTGCTGGCGCCCGAGGAGCTCGGTGGCTGCATCCGCCACCAGCTCGGTGAGCGCAGGATCGTTGTGCACCGGCGGCGAGATGCAGCGGTAGCTCACCCGCGCTTCTCCGCCATAGGCGGTGCAGATCGCCTTCACCGTGTCTTCGATCCAGCCAGGCAATTCGGCATGCAGCTCCAGATCGAGGCAGCGCACGGTGCCGAGCAGGCGCACGTGATCGGCGATCACGTTGAACGCTTTGCCCCCTTCGATCCGCCCGAAGCTCACCACCACCGGATGCAGAGCATCAAGGCGGCGGCTGATCGCCTCCTGCAAACCACTCACCACCCGCGCCGCGATCCAGATCGCATCGGTGCTCTGGTGGGGGCGGGCGCCGTGGCCCCCTTCGCCGAGCACCTCCACCTCCAGCTCGCCGGCCGCCGCCGTGAGGCTGCCGCTGCGCACGCCGATCGTGCCGGCCTCCAGACTGGGGAACACGTGCACGCCAAACAGGGCGTCCACCCCCTGCATGGCGCCATCAGCAATCATCCAGGCCGCCCCCTGGGCGGTTTCTTCCGCCGGCTGAAACAGGATCCGCACCCTGGCCGCCAACTGATCGGCCAAGGGGGCCAACACCCGCGCCACCCCCAGCCCCACGGTGGTGTGAATGTCGTGGCCGCAGGCGTGCATCAGGCCTTGATGCACCGAGGCGTAGGGCACACCGCTGCGCTCCTCCACCGGCAGGGCGTCCATATCCACACGTAGGGCCACCACGGGGCCATCGCTGCCCGTAGGACCGAGTTCCGCCACCACACCCGTACGACCCACCCCCTCCTGCACCCGCCAGCCGAGGCTGCGCAGTTCACCCGCCACGAGCGCGGCCGTCTGATGCTCGTTGCCGCTCAGCTCAGGGTGAGCGTGCAGGTGCCTGCGAATCGCCACCAGCTCCGGCAGCTGCGCGGCCACCGCTGCCTTGAGCTGGACTGCATTCATCCGTTGTTGAGATCCAGGAAATCGCTGAGAGCCTGCACCGGTTCCGGAGGCCAGCGACGGATCTCGAGCAGCCATTCTGGCTGGCGGTAGCGCGGGTCGAGACCCGAGGCCGAGGCCCAGTGGCTTTCCGCTTCCCCGCGGGCACCGCGGCGCCAGAGCAATGCCGTGAGCCCGGCTCTGGCATCGGCGAATAAGGGATAGCGGCGGATCAAGCGGCGCAGTTCCAGCTCCGCCTGATCCAGCTCCCCCAGCTGAAAAGCCGCCAGGGCGCCACTGGAGCGGGCCATGGCAAACCCCGGCCGAGCATCGGCGGCCTGCACGAAGCTCTCGCGGGCCGCGGCCCAATCGCCGCGGGAGCCCTGCACGTTGCCCAGGTTGTAGAGGGCCGAGGCATCCTGCGGCTCGCCGGCCGCCGCATTGGCCTCGAGGATCCAGCGGTAGTCGGCCTCAGCGGCATCCCAGCGCTGCAGGGCCTCCTCCGCCGTGCCGCGGTTGAGATGGGGATCGGGGCTCTGGGGATCAAGCAGCATCGCCTCGCTCTGGTCGGCGATCGCCGCTTCGGCATCCCCGAGCGCCAGGCGCACGTTGCCGCGGTTGCTCCAGGCAGCGGCATCCCCAGGAGCGATCTGAATCACCTGATCCCAAAGGGGCAGGGCGCGGCCGAAATCGCCATCACGGCTGGCGCTGAGGGCCTGATCAAACAGCTGCGGCAACGCTGCCGACACCGCCAACTGCAGGCTGAGCACCACGGCCAACAGAGTGGTCATCAGAACAACCTGCTCATGCGGCGCTCGGTTCCGGGTGCGCTTGCAGGTGGGCCAGGCCGGCTTCGGTGATCACACGGCCGCGGGGGGTGCGCTGCAGCAAGCCCTGCTGCAGCAGAAATGGCTCCACCACCGCTTCCAGGGTGGCGGGATCTTCGCCGAGTCCGGCGGCCAGGGTGTCGAGCCCTACCGGACCGCCGCCGAAGCCGTGCTGGAGCAGATGCAGCAGGCGCCGGTCGCTGGCATCGAGGCCGCGGCCATCCACCCGGTGCAGGCTCAGGGCCTCCTGCACCAGCTCCGCACCCACGCGGCCATGGCCGCCCACCGCCGCCACATCGCGCACCCGCCGTAGCAGGCGGTTGGCAATGCGGGGGGTGCCGCGGCAGCGGCGCGCTACCTCCAGGGCAGCGGCGCTGTCGAGCTCGATCTGGAGCAGGCCCGCCGCCCGCAGCACGATCGCCTGCAGATCCTCCAGGCCGTAAAACTCCAGGCGCTGGATCAGGCCGAACCGATCCCGCAACGGTGAACTGAGCGAACCGGCGCGGGTGGTGGCGCCCACCAGGGTGAAGGGTGCGATCGGCAGGCTGCGGGTGCGAGCTGTGGTGCCCTTGCCCACGGTGAGATCGAGGCGAAAATCCTCCATCGCTGGATAGAGGATTTCTTCGGCAACGCGGTTGAGCCGGTGAATCTCATCGATGAACAGGAGCTCGCGCGGCTCCAGGTTCACCAGTAGCCCCACGATGTCGCGCGGGCGCTCCAGGGCCGGTGCACTGGTGATGCGGCAGCGCACCCCCAGCTCTTCCGCCAACACCAGCGCCATGGTGGTTTTGCCCAGGCCGGGCGGGCCGTAGAGCAACACGTGATCGAGGGCTTCCTCGCGGCTGCGAGTGGCCTCGATGGCAATGCCCAACACCTGCTTGAGCTCGCTCTGGCCGATGTAGTCGGCCAGCCGACGCGGCCGCAGCGAGTCTTCCCGTTGGATCGGGGCTTCGGCGGTGTCGAGGCCCTCCTGGGCCACTGGGTCCACCAGGCGCCGGCGCGGCTCCCGCGGCGCAGCAGCACCGGCAGCAGCCGATCCGGAGGACACAATCGCCATCGCCCGAGGGTACCGGCGCTGGCGGCTGGCCGGGAGATCCCTAGGGTCGGGTGAATAGTGGAGCAGGAGCAACGGCAGCGCTATGGCGAAGGGCGGTGGCAAGAAGAGCGCCAAGGCCCTGCGGGATGCCGCCAACAAGCTGCTGGCGGACAACCGCTTCGCGCGCCACCAATACGAAATCCTGGAAACGCTCGAGTGCGGCATCGAGCTGCTCGGCACCGAGGTGAAGTCGATCCGAGCGGGCCAGGTGAACCTGCGCGATGGCTTCTGCCTGATCCGCAACGGCCAGCTGCAGCTGCACAACGTGCACATCTCCCCCCATAGCCACGCCGGCGCCTACTTCAACCACGACCCGCTGCGCATGCGCCCTCTGCTGGCGCACCGCCGTGAGATCGACAAGCTGCGGGTGGCCCTCGATCAGAAGGGCCTCACCCTGATCCCGCTCAACCTGCACCTCAAGGGTTCCTGGATCAAGGCCACCATCGGCCTGGGTAAGGGCCGCAAACTCCACGACAAGCGCCAGGAAGAGCGCCGCAAGCAGGACATCAAGGACGCCAAGGCCGCGATCGCCCGCTACTGAGGAGCAGCTGGCGTGAGCGATGCGCCCTGAGAGGAGCGCCCAAGGCAAGTCACAACCTGGAGGGCATCTGAACGCTCCAATCGTTGGGGAGTTCTGCACCCACCAACGCAGCTCTAAGACTGCCCAAGCAGAGCTCTAAACCCGCTCAAGCGCCGTCCACAGTTCCGTACGGTTTGTACAGATCCGAAGATCTCGACTGAGCACATGTGCAGGCCGCCTCCCGGGGCAGGCGGCCGTAACCAATCCGGCTGCAGTCAACCCTCGGGCTGTTGGTCTAGTTGCCCGGTGAGGCTGAGCCCTGACCTGGACCCGGCGGCGAGGCCTCCAAAACCGACGGCGGGGCCGAGGGTGCCAACGGCGCAGCAGGCACGGGCTTTGGTACCGGGTTGAACAGCGGCGGGTCTGCCCGCAGCGACAGGGTGATCAGCGCTGAGGCGAGGCCTTCGTTGGTGATCAGCAACTGCACAGGCGAGCGCTGCACGGCGCCCACCGTGACCACCCGCAAGGGTCCTCGGGCTTCCAGTACCGCTCCATCGGCGCCAAACACGCTCATCTGCATCAGGGGCGAACCGTTCACCCCCAGCACCAAGCGACTGTTCGCTGGCAAACGAATCGGGAACAAGCGCGCTCCGGCGGCTGGCACCGACGCCGACACAACCTTGGTTTCACCGAGCTGCGCTTGGATCGACTCGATCTTCACATTGGCCAGGGCCTGCTCGGCGGCGGCATACCAGAGCTGGCGGAAGGGTTCCGGCGGGATCTCACCGCCCGCACGGCCCGGCAACAGGTTCTGCGCACTGCCCGACACGAGCTGCTCCACCACGGAGCCGCTCAGGCCCTTGGCCACCAGGGCGGCCTGACGCCGGCGCCAGTCGCCGCCGGTGAAGCGGCCCAGACGGGTGCGCAGCTCGAGGGGCAGCTGCTCCACGCGGCTGAGCCACTCCTCCGCCAGCTGGTTCCACACCTTGCGCAGCGGTGCGTCATCGAGGCTGTCGCTGGGCAGGCGGCCGCCCCGCTCCGGGTATTGGGCCAGGAGGCTTGCGTCCACGAGTTTCAGGAACCAGCCGCGATCGATCTGCAGGGCCCGCAGCCGGTTGAGCAGTTGCTGGCGCTGATTCACCTCAGCCGGCGGCAGGCTGGTGGGCAGCTGCACGCTGGGCTGGGCGCTTGGGGTCGCCAGGCGTCCACGGCTGAGCAGCAGCCAACCCAGGCCGGTACCCACCACAGCCGACACCACCAGGGCGAGCACCACCGGCCAGAGGCGCCCCTCCGCGGCCTCCTCCTTGAGCTCCTGGCGGGAGCGGGGGAGCGGCGATGGCGGCTTGGCGGCAGGCGCTGCGGCGACCGCCGGCAGGCTGGGGCCGGGGGTGGCAGCGGGGGTAGCGCTGGCGCGGGCCGACGGCACCAGCGCCACCGTGCGATCCGCCCGGGGTACGGGGCCGGTGCTCTCGGGCATCGGCAGCTGTTGCAACGTCTGCAGGGCCGCTGAAGCGGAGGGGAAGCGCTGCTCGGCGGCCTCGCTCAGCATCCGTTCCAGTGCCTGGCGCAGACCTGGCAGGGCATCGAGGGCACTGGGCCAGCGCCACTGCAGCGTGGCGGCATCGAGCAACTGGGCTGGTTCGTCGCCGCTGAGCAGCACCAGGGCCACCACCGCGAGGCTGTAGAGATCCATCCAGGCGGCCGGCTCGGCGCCACGCCCCCGCTCCGGTGGGGCATAGCCGGGGGTCACACCGCCAGGGCCGAAATCCAGCAACACCGGCAGGCCGTCGCGATCGCGGCGCAGCAGATTGGCTGGGCTCAGATCGCCATGGCAGAGCCCCTGGCTGTGGAGCACGGCCAGGGCCGGAAGCAGCTGGCGGAGCAGCAACAGCACCTCACCGGCGCCAAACACCAGCTGCCGCTCCCGCCGCCCCTGCAGCAGATCGGCGTAGCTGCTGCCTTCCTGCCATTCCCGCGGCAACCAAAGCGATCCCTCCTGCTCGATCAGTTCTCCGAAGCGGGGCACCTGGGGATGGAGCACCCCCTGCAGCCGCGGCCAGAGCTGACGCACCTCAGCCTGCAGCTGCGCCTGATCGGCCGGGATCTGACGCAGCGCCACCGGCAATCCACCAGCCAGCTGATCGGTGCCGCGCCACAACACACCCTGCTCGCTGGCCGAGAGCTGCCGCTCGAGCCGATAGCGGCCGGCGATCAGCTGGGCTGCTGGCTCAAGGGTCTGCGGATCAGGGGTGGCTGGCCGGTCCAACGCCGAAGCACTTCAGGCTGCGCGCACAGGTTGCTGCAATCCCTTGGTGCTCAGCCACTCGCCGTCATAAAGCCGTGACCGGTAGCGATCGCCGCTGTCGCACAACACGGTGACGATCGTGTGGCCCGGGCCCAGCCGGCGGGCGGTTTCCACCGCCGCGGCCACGTTGATACCCACCGAGCCCCCCAGGAACAGCCCCTCCTGCCAGAGCAGCTGATAGATGGTGTCAAGGGCTGCTTGATCGTGGATGCGCACGGCATCGTCCACCGGGGCACCGTCGAGGTTGGCGGTGACGCGGCTATTGCCGATGCCCTCGGTGATCGAATTGCCCTCGCTGCTGAGCTCCCCACTGGTGGCCCAGCTGTAGAGGGAGCTGCCGTGGGGATCGGCGAGCACGCAGCGCACGGCCGGGTTCTGTTCCTTGAGATAGAGCGCCACACCGGCGTAAGTGCCGCCGGTGCCGGTGGCCGCCACCCAGGCATCCACGCGGCCTTCGGTTTGCTGCCAGATCTCCGGGCCGGTGGAGTTGTAGTGGGCGCGGCGGTTGGCCAGGTTGTCGAATTGGTTGGCCCATACGGCGCCGGGTGTTTCCTCGGCGATGCGGCCGGAGAGGCGCACGTAGTTGTTGGGGTCGCGGTAGGGCACCGCCGGAACCGTGCGCACTTCGGCCCCGAGGCTGCGCAGCAGACCGATCTTTTCAGCCGACTGGGTGTCGGGGATCACGATCAAAGCCTTGTAGCCGCGGGCATTGCAGAGGTGGGTGAGACCGATGCCGGTGTTGCCAGCGGTGCCCTCCACCACCGTGCCGCCAGGTTGGAGCAGGCCCTGCTCTTCGGCCTCCAGAAGGATCCCCAGTGCGGCACGGTCTTTCACCGAACCGCCGGGGTTCATGAATTCCGCCTTGCCCAGGATCTCGCAACTCGTGGCTTCACTGAGGGCGTTCAGCCGGATCAGCGGCGTGTTGCCCACGGCCCCCACAAAGCCGGAAGTGATGCCGGGAGAGCTGGCCGCCATGCGCTCGCCACCACGCGTTCTGCAGTGGCGCGATCGTAGGGGGCCCATTGCCACATCTAGGGTCGCCGCAGATGCGCCCCAGCCCTGCTCGCCCGGCTCCGCCAGATCCGCAGCACCAGCGAAGCCCTGATCAAGGGGCTGGAGCCGGAGGACCTCTGCCTGCAGGGCATGGCCGATGCCAGTCCGGCCAAGTGGCACCTGGGGCACACCACCTGGTTTTTCGAGGAGTTCCTGCTCGGGGCCCTGCCCGGCTACACACCGGCCGAGAACCGCTGGCGCTACCTGTTCAACAGCTATTACGAGGCGGTGGGGGAGCGGCACCCCCGGCCGCAGCGGGGCTTGCTCACCCGCCCGGCGATTGCCGAGGTGCTCGCCTGGCGCCAGCGCGTCACCGACGCGCTTGAGCAGCACCTTGAGCAACTCGATCCAGCGCTGGTGGAGCTGGGGCTGCAACACGAGCAGCAGCACCAGGAGCTGCTGCTGATGGATCTGCTCGATGGCTTCAGCCGCAATCCCCTGGAACCAGCGGCCTATCCGCCCGATGCGGCGGGTCCTCAACCGGAAGCGGCCTACAAGGCCGCTTCCGCGGCGGCCCCAGCCCACTTGAGCTGGCTGGAGATGGCGGGAGGGTTGGTGGAGATCGGCCATCCCGCGGGCAACGGCGGCCCCGACACCTCCATCGGCGCCTTCCATTTCGATAACGAGGCGCCCCGTCACCGCGTGTGGCTGGAGCCGTTTGCCATCGCCAACCGACTGGTGAGCAACGGCGAGTTCGCCGCCTTCATCGCCGATGGCGGCTACCGGCGGCCGGAGCTGTGGATGAGCGAAGGCTGGGCGGTGGTGCAGCAGCGCGGTTGGCAGGCACCGCGCTACTGGCGCGGGGAGGGGGAGTTCAGCCTGGCGGGCCTGCGGCCGCGGCGGCCCGAGGCACCCGTGCGGCATGTGAGCTGGTTTGAGGCCGATGCCTATGCCCGTTGGGCCGGCGCACGTCTGCCGGCTGAGGCGGAGTGGGAGCTGGCGGCGGCCGGCGGGGAGCTACCCCAGGCCTACGGCTGCCTCTGGCAATGGAGCGGCAGCCCTTATCGGCCCTATCCCGGTTTTGCACCGGCAGCTGGGGCGGTGGGGGAATACAACGGCAAGTTCATGACCTCCCAATTCGTGCTGCGCGGCAGCTGCTTCCTCACCCCCTCCGGCCACGAACGGCTCACCTACCGCAACTTCTATCCACCGGCGAGCCGCTGGATGGCCAGTGGGATCCGGCTGGCGCGCGATCAGGTGCGCGATGTCTGAACTGCTGGATCTCCATCCCGCCCCGGCGGACATGCGCCAGCTGGTGATCGACGGCCTCAGCCGCACCCCCAAACAGCTGCCGGCCTGGTTTCTTTACGACGCCGCAGGCTCCCGCCTGTTTGACCTGATCTGCCAGCAGCCCGAATACAGCCTCACCGCCACGGAAACGGCCCTGCTCGAGCGGGAAGCCCCCGCCATCGCAGCCGCCCTCGGGGCCGGAACCCTGGTGGAGTTCGGTGCTGGAAGCGCCCGCAAGGTAGCTCCGCTGCTCCAGGCTCTGCGCCAGCCCGCCTATGTGGCGCTCGACATCAGCGCCGAGCACCTGGCCGCGGCCTGCCAACGGCTGGAGCAGCAGTTTCCGGCGGTGCCAATCCTGGGGGTGTGTTGCGATTACAGCCAGCTGGAGCAATTGCCAGCGCATCCGTTGTTGAGCGGCACCGCGCACCTTGGCTTCTTCCCAGGCAGCTCCCTGGGCAATTTCGCGCCCGAGGAAGCCAGGGCGCTGCTTGTGCAGTTCCGGCGGCTGCTCGGCCCGGGCGGCAAGTTGTTGATTGGCATCGATCAGCCCAAGGCCGTGGAGCGACTGGAGGCGGCCTACAACGATGCAGCCGGGATCTCGGCGGCCTTCGCGCTGAATCTGCTGGCGCGGCTGAACCGCGATCTGGCCGGCAATTTTGATTTGGAATCGTTTTGCTACCGCGCCCTCTGGCGGCCGGAGGCCAGCCACATCGAGATGGCGCTGGTGAGTGAGCGATCCCAGCAGGTGGAGTTGGCGGGCCAGCGGTGGACGTTTGCGGCCGGCGAAGCCCTGATCACCGAAACCAGCGCCAAATACAGCCCAGAGGCCTTCCTGGAGCTGGCGGCAGCGGCAGGCTGGCGCGGCGCGCAGCGCTGGAGCGATCCGGCTGAGGATTTATCGCTGCACCTACTGGTGCAGGCAGACTGAGCCCAGCGGGGAGCACGCATGTCGAGAGAAGAGCAGCGCCGGGCCGTGCGCGAGTTGCGCGAGGGCCTGATTGCCCAGCTGGAGGAGCTCTATGGCAACGCCTTCGAAACGCTCGCCAGCCAGAACTTGGGGGAGGGCGGGATCGCCCGCCTCACCCAGCTGCTGCTGCGCTCCCGCGAAGCGGCAATCACGCCGCTGCAGGAGGAAATCGAGGCTCCGCTGATCACCCGGGCGCCGGAGAGCAACGAAAGCCCATGAGCGCGGCCGCCGATTGGCTCGAGCAACTGGAAGCCCGCCTGGAGCAGCAGCTGGAGGCTTTTCTGCGGGCAAACCCGGCCCAGGAGGCTCTGCTGCAGGAGCAGGAGCGGCTCGAGCGGCGGCAACAACAGCGTGAGGCACTCGCGAAGGCCGAGGTGCTGCGCAGCGAGTTGCTGCACCTGGCCTCCGAGATTCAGCAGTGGCGCGATCGCGCCCAGCGGGCCCGCGGTGCCGGCGCCACGGAGCTGGCCGATCGGGCTGATCAACAGGTGCTCCAGCTGATGGAGCGCGGCCGCCAGCGCTGGCAAAGCCTCGAGCAGCTCGGCCGCCAGGTGCGCGACACCCCACCGCCGGCGGCCCCGCGGGCGACGACAACCGCCGGCACGACTCAGGCCAGCGCAGCGCCAAATGCCACAACCACCGCGGCAACAGGCAGGGAGCCCCTCGACCAAGCCTGGGCCCGCTTTGAAACCGAGCAGGAGCTCGAAGCGCTGCGGGCCCGACAAAACCAAGGCCAAGGCCGCTGAGCGGCAGCATTCAGGACTGCCTTGAAATACCTGGCAATGGCTTACGCAGCGCCTCCAGGATTCCGTACAGACCGCACAGAAGTCCTGATGTGAGGTCGCGCAGAACACCCGGCCCCTCACAAACCCCAACCCCGCCCTCAGGCCTGCCCTCTCAACCCCAGCCGGCCCCTCCACTCCCCCTGAACCATGGGCTTCCTGCTCTCCAAGCTGCTGCCGCTGTTCCTGTATCCCCTGGGGCTGGGCCTACTGCTGCAGCTCGCAGGGCTGGGAGCCGCCAACCGGGGGCACAAGCGCGGGGCCATCGCCCTGAGTGGAACCGGCATTGGCCTGATCTGGCTGTTCTCAACGCCGCTCATCAGCCGTCAGCTGATCTGGGGGCTGGAGGAGCAGGCGGCCGCACTCACGCCCGCCGCGATTCCCAAGGCCGATGCGGTGTTGGTGCTGGGTGGGGGCCTCAGGCCCGCACTAGCGCCACGTCAGGGCGTGGAGGTATCGGAGGGGGTGATCGCCTGCTCACGGGTCTGCGATTGATGCGCGAGAACAAGGCCCCGCTGTTGATCACCAGTGGCGGCCGCGTGAGCTTCAGGGCATCCAATCCAGCCCCGCCGGAAGCGATCAGCGCCAAGGCGCTCGCGGTGGAGTTGGGATTGCCCGCCAACCGCATCCTGATCAATCCCGGCTCTCGCACCACCGCTGAGGAAGCGCGCGATATCGGCGTGATGGCACGCGCCCGGGGCTGGAGAAGCATCCTGCTGGTCACCAGCGCCTTCCACATGCCCCGCTCCCTGGCGACGTTCCGCCAGAGCAGTGGTCTGAGCGTGATCCCCGTGGCTTGCGACTACCAACTCCCCAACCGCGCCGCCTTCGGCACACCCACAGCGGGATCGGTGATCAAGAGCTTGGTGCCAGATGCCGAGGCGCTGCACCTGAGCACGATCGCCCTCAAGGAACACCTGGGGCTGGCGATCTATCGGCTCAAAGGCTGGTCGTAAGACCTACTGCTTGGGGGCCGGGGGCACCAGGCTCACACCCTCAGGCGGCGGGGTGGGATCAGGGTCAGCGATCAGCATGTGCTGGAGCACGATCTCGGGGCGCTCGCTATCGCGCCAGCGGATCCGGTAGGCGGGCATCTTGGTGCCACGGCTGGTGGTTTGCTCCACCGGTTCCATCACCCAGCCGCGGCGGGAACGGCCCTGGGGGTTGCGCTTCACCACCGCATCAGCGTGCTTGAAGCGGAAACCGACGCGCTCGCCACTCATGGGATCCCGTAACCCCCGGATGGGGGAGATTGCCTACTAGGGTTGATTATCCCATTGCGCCCGGCGCGTCAGTCCGCAGAAGCAGTGCGGGCTTCCGGCCGCAGCAAGGGGAAAGCAATCACGTCCCGGATCGACGGGCTGTCGGTGAGCAGCATCACCAAGCGATCGATGCCGATGCCCAGGCCGCCTGTGGGGGGCATGCCCACCTCCAGGGCCTGGATGAAGTCTTCATCCACCTGCTGGGCTTCATCGTCGCCGGCGGCCTTCCGAGCCATCTGGGCCTCCAAGCGCTGGCGCTGATCCACCGGATCGATCAGCTCGCTGAAGGCATTGGCGGTTTCGCGGCCCACGATGAACAGCTCGAAGCGCTCCACCAGCCCCGGCTTGCTGCGGTGAGCCCGGGCCAGGGGCGAATTTTCCACCGGGTAATCGATCACGAAGGTGGGCTGGATCAGATCGGTTTCCACCGTTTGCTCAAACGCCTCCACCAGCAGCCGGCCCACTGAATCGGCCAGGGCCGGAGCGGCCAAACCCTTGGCTTCCATCGCCGCGGCCGCCTCAGCCCGCGAGGCAAAAGCCGTGAAGTCCAGGCCGGTGGCCTCCTGCACGAGCTCGTGCATGGTGACCCGGCGCCAGGGGGGCGTGAGATCGATCTCGGTGCCCTGATAAGTGATCACGGTGCCGCCGCACACCTGCTGGCACACATGAGCAATCAGCTGCTCCGTGAGATCCATCATGTCGTTGTAGTCGGCGTAGGCCTGGTACACCTCGATCGAGGTGAACTCCGGGTTATGCCGGGTGCTGATGCCCTCGTTGCGGAAGATCCGGCCCAGCTCGTACACCCGCTCAAAGCCGCCCACCACCAGCCGCTTCAGGTGCAGCTCAGTCGCGATGCGCAGGGTGAGCGGCAGATCGAGGGCGTTGTGGTGGGTTTCAAACGGGCGGGCATCGGCGCCGCCGGGCACGCTCTGCAGCACCGGCGTTTCGATCTCCAGGAAGCCGCGCTCATCGAGCCAGCGGCGGATTGAACTCACCGCCACCGCCCGGCGCCGGAAGGTTTCGCGGGTGTGGGGCGACACGATCAGATCGAGGTAGCGCTGCCGGTAGCGCTTCTCCACATCGGAGAGGCCATGCCACTTGTCGGGCAGGGGCTGGAGGCTCTTGCTGAGCATCTGCCAGCGCTGCACCTTCACCGAGAGCTCGCCGCGGTCGGTGCGGCGCAGGCTGCCCTGCACGCCGATCAGATCACCTGCATCCACCAGCGAGGTGATGTGAACAAAGGCCTCAGGGTCATCCGGCATCGACGCAGCCAGGGTGGCCTTCTCGATGAACAGCTGGATCGGGCCGGTTTCATCGGCCAGGGTGAAGAAAGCGAGCTTGCCCATCACCCGGCGCGTCATCACCCGGCCGGCCACGGCCACGGCAACGTCGCGCTCTTCGCCATTGGCGAGATCGGCGTGGGCCTGCTGCAGCTCGGCGGTGCGATGGCTGGGCTCGAACCTCAGCGCGTAGGGCCCCTGGCCCAGCTCCGCTAGGGCCTTGCCTTTCTCGAGGCGGGTCTCGCGCAGCTCAGACAAAGGACCGGTTCAACTCTGCTTGCGGCCATCCTGCAGGAACGCGGTGCAGACCCGGGGCAGAACAGCCTCAGCCGGCAGCAGCCATGCCGGAGGTTTCTCCCACGCGCTGGGAGGCATAGCCGGTGCCGCGCACCGTGAGGATCAGCTCGGGATTGCGGGGGTCGGGCTCGAGCTTGCCGCGTAGGCGGGCCACATAAACATCCACCACCCGCAGATCGGCGGCGCGGCGCGGTGGGTAGCCCCAGAGCTGCTCGAGAATCTCGGCGCGGGGCACCACTCGACCAGGTTCGCGGAAGAGCAGCTCCAGCAGGCTGAATTCGGTGTAGGTGAGACCGATGCGCTCGCCGTCGCGGGTCACCTGACGGCGGTTGGTGTCCACCACCAGATCACCCACCCGCAGCACGCCCTGGCCGGGGGCCACATCACGGGGCTCTGTGCTTGCGGAGCCGCGACCGATGCGGCGCAGGATCGTGGAAATCCGGGCCTCAAGCTCCTTGGGGCTGAAGGGCTTGGGCAGGTAGTCGTCGGCCCCGAGATCAAGCCCAGCCACGCGCTCGGCGATGGCATCGAGGGCCGAGAGGAAGATGATCGGCACGCAGGATTCCGCTCTCAGGCGACGGCAGACCGCGAAGCCATCGAGCTTGGGGAGCATCACGTCGAGCACGACGAGATCAGGCTGCTCCTGGTGAAAGAGGTTGAGAGCTTCTTCGCCGTCTTCAGCGCAGACCACCCGATAACCGGCGAGCTGCAGGCGCATCACCAGCACGCGGCGCACAGCAGGCTCGTCGTCAACAACGAGCAAGGTGGCGCGGTGCTCGCTGGCCCCGGAAACATCACCAGGCTGGTGTTGTTCGCCGAAGGCCATACGCACTACGAGCGATGAAGAAGCGCAACGATACATCTCAGGATGCGCCGTCTGCGGCCCAAAACCCCTGGAAACAGAGGTATGCGGGCAACTCTTAAGGATTTCTTCTGGCCGAAGATTTATCGGCTCGCCTGGCCTGAGAAGCGCCCTTTGGCATAGGCATTCCACTGCCGCTCCGCTTCCGCCAGGGCCGCATCACTGCTGATCTGGCCGAGCATCGCCCGCTGCAGTTGGGTGTAGAGGATCGCCTGCAGGCGTTTCACCCCAGGGCTGGCTGGCACGAGCACCCGGGCGCTGGCGAGGGTATCGGCCGAGAGCAGCCGCGCCTGCTGAACCAGCGCCTCTGCCTGCCCCGGAGCGCGCTCCGACTCGAGGTTGCGGCGCATCTGCTGCAGGGCACCGCTGGAGGAGGGCAGCACCCGCGCCTGCTCGGCGAAACGCTGCTGATTGGCGGCGTTGGTGAGAAACAGGGCGAAGGCAGCGGCGGGTTTGGCCACCTGGCTCTGGCGCGGAATCGCCAGGGTCATCACCGCCACGTTGGCCTCGCCGTTGGCGCCGGTGATCGGCGGATAGGGGCGGGTGGCCGCCGCGATCTGGGGCGCGTTGGTTTGGATGCTGCGCAAAAACTCGGCGCCGCTGCCCACCTGGGCCAGCTCACCGCTCTGATACAGCTCAATGGCGCGGCGGTAGCCCTGGCTCACCACCTCCCGCGGCAGCAGGCCGCGGCGGTAGAGATCGCTCCAGAAGGCAAAGGCGCGCCGGCCGGCCGGAGTGTTGAAGGCGGCGCGCTGATCGGGGCCGAGCAGGGTCACACCCATCTGCACCAGGCTCTCCATCAACTCCGCTGAGTCGTCGGGCACCACCGTCACGAACAGGGCGTAGCGACCGGTGCGGCGCCGCACCGCCTCGGCGTAGGCCGGCACCTCCTCCCAACGGCGGGGTGGGGCGCTGTAGCCCGCTTGCTGAAGCAAGGTGCGGTTTGCCAGCGTGATCCGGGCGGTGAGATACCAGGGGATGGCGAACTGTTGGGGCTGGCCCTCGGGGCCGGCACTGCGACCCGCTTGCCAGATCAGCGGCAGATAGCCGCTGGCCGCTCCAGGTGGCAACACCGAATCCAGGGGCAGCAAGCCACCCTTGCTGGCCAGGTTGGCGGCAAACAGAGGATTGAGGTTCACCACATCGGGAGCGGTGCGGGCGAACACCGCCGCCAGCAACTTGCGCTCCACCGACCCCCAGGGGATATCGGTCCACACCACGCGATAGCCCGGATTCTGCTGCTCCCAGGCACTGATCACATCGCGGATATAGGTGTTGAACTTCGGCGCCAGATCCAGAGTCCAGAACTGAATGGTGCGCTCGCCGCCCGGCTGCGGTGCAGGGTTGCGGCAGGCGCCGACCCCAAGCGCCAGGGCCAAACCGGCGACGCCGCTGGCGATCCGGCGCAACAGCAAGCGGCGTGGCCAGCGATCGGTCGGGGCGGGCAAGCTCATCGCATCAACTCCTCAGATCGGCGATCCGGCGCCAGCGCAGCAGCTGCAACGAGCAGAGCACCGGCGCCAGCAGAGCCGTGATCAAGCTCTGGGCCACCAGGGTGTGCAGCCCCGCCACGGGCAACGGCAGTTGTCCCTGCCAGTGCAGCTGCAGCAACAGGCTGGCTCCAAGCAAGAGGCTTCCGAGCACAGCCAACAAACCCAGGTTGTAGCTGCGCTCGATCGGCAGGCCGCGCCGGCCGATCCGCCCCCACCACCAGCCGAGCAGGATCAACACCGGCACCTCACTGGCCTGGCCGAGATGCAGCCCGTCGAGCACGAGACCCAGACAAAGGCCGGCAATGGCTCCAGAAGCGGGGCCATCCACCAGCGCCCAGGGCAATAACCACAACACTGCCCAGCTCGGAGCAACCCCTGCGATCTTCAGGAACGCCGGCGAGGCAAGCGTGAGCAAAGGCACCAGCAAGCCCGTGGCCCCGCACCAGCGCTGACGGTGCAACACACCCATGGCTAGCGCGTCACCACCTGCACCCAATCCACCGCATCCACCGGTGCACTGAGCTGCACCGCAGCATCCGGGGCCGGGGCCAACTCCTCATTCACGCTCTGCACCACCCCGATCAACACATTGGGGGGCACCAGGGTGCTGGCGGGGGAGGTGGTGATCACATCGCCGGGGCGCACGCCGGTGTCTTTCTCAAGAAACTGCAGTTGCGGCCGCGGCGTGCCCTGCCCCACCAGCAGCCCATGGCGCTGCACCCGCGCCACCCACACCCCCACTCGGCTGGCGCTGTCGGTGAGCAACTGCACCCGAGCGGTGGTGGGGGTGACGCTGCTCACCCGGCCGATCAGACCACCGGGAGCCAGCACCGGGGCACCGGCGCGGATGCCATCGAGGCTGCCCTTGCCCAGTTCCAGTTGTTGCCACCAGCCACCTTGATCCCGGGAGATCACCGGAGCTGACACCCGGCCGGCGCTGTTGCGATCCAGGTCGAGCAAGCCGCGCAAGCGTTGGTTGTCGCGCTGCAACTCCTGGAGGCTGGCCTGATTTTGCAGCTGCTGCGCTGAGCGCAGCCACTCCGACTGAGCCGAACCAGGCCAGAACGGCCGGCTCAACAGGGCGTAGGCATCGGCAAATCCCGCGCCTTTGCTCAGGCGCACGCCCACTAAGGCGAGCAGCAACAGCCACCAAGGCCATGCCTCGGCCACCTTGCGCAGTGTGGGGACGCGCAGGCCGCGGCCGGGCATGGGGATCAGGCGGAGACGCGGCTGAAGTCAGGGGTGTCGAGCACCCGCTCCAAACGCTTGTAATCCTCCAGCACCATGCCGCAGCCGTTCACCACGCAGAGCAGCGGGTCTTCCGCTACATGCACCAGGATCCCGGTCTCGTGGCTGATCAGATCGCTGATGCCACGCACCAAGGCGCCGCCGCCGGCGAGCATGATGCCGCGGTCCACGATGTCGGCAGCCAGCTCGGGCGGGGTGCGCTCGAGGGTGCGCTTCACCGCTTCCACGATCACGTTGAGCGGCTCGGCCATCGCCTCGCGCACGTCGCCGGCGCGCACGTTGATGGTGCGGGGCAGACCGGAGAGCAGGTGCAGACCGCGCACGTCCATCGAGGTTTCGTCGTGCACGTCTTCGGGGAAGGCGGAGCCGATGCGGATCTTGATCTCCTCCGCGGTGCGCTCACCCACCACCAGGTTGTGCACCTTCTTCAAATACACGCTGATGGCATCGCTCAGCTCGTCACCAGCCACGCGTACCGACTCGCTCAGCACGGTGCCGCCCAGCGACAACACGGCCACCTCAGTGGTGCCGCCGCCGATGTCGACGATCATCGTGCCGACGGGCTCGGTGACGGGCAGACCGGCGCCGATAGCGGCCGCCACGGGCTCATCAATCAGGTGCACGGTGCGGGCACCGGCCAGGCCGGCCTCGCGCACGGCGCGGCGCTCCACACCGGTGACGCCGCTAGGAATACCGATCACCAGGCGGGGCGCCACGATGCCGCGGCCTTCATTGCCCTTCTGAATGAAGGTTTTGATCATCTGCTCGGCGGCGTCGAAATCAGCGATCACGCCGTCGCGCAGGGGACGCACCGCGCGGATGTTGCCGGGGGTGCGGCCGAGCATCAGCTTGGCTTCATCGCCCACGGCCAGGGGCACGCCGCGTTCGAGGTCGATGGCCACCACCGAGGGCTCCTGGAGCACGATGCCCTTGCCGGACATGTACATCAGGGTGTTGGCCGTTCCCAGATCGATACCGATGTCGCGGGAGAGCTGGAAACGTTTGAAAAACACTGAGGAGCCGCCTAGCGGCGCGAATCATAGGTGGGATGCCCAGATGGAACATCCGGGCCAAAGGGTGGAACTCTCCCTATGAAGCAGCCCCATTGCGGACTGCATCATTGACTCAACGCATCAACAGGAGAACGCCATGGGCGTCAACTCGATCACCCTCGTCGGCCGTGCTGGCCGCGATCCCGAGGTTCGCTACTTCGAATCAGGAAGCATGGTGGCCAACCTCACCATGGCGGTGAACCGCCGCTCCAGTAACGACGAACCCGATTGGTTCAACCTGGAGATCTGGGGCAAGCAGGCCCAGGTGGCCGCCGATTATGTGCGCAAAGGCTCACTGCTCGGCATCATCGGCAGCTTCAAACTCGACCGTTGGACCGACCGCGCCACCGGCGAAGAGCGCAGCAAACCGGTGATCCGTGTGGATCGGCTTGAGCTGCTGGGCTCGAAGCGCGATGCCGAGGGCGGCGGCTTTGGTGGTGGCGGTGGCTTCGGTGGCGAACCCACCGACGAAGAGGTTCCCTTCTGAACCCTCCTCTTTGACCCCTCGTCCGGGGATGGCGATCGGGCTGATGTTCCGAAGGCGAGCAGCCCGATCGTCATTCCCGGACGAATCGGGCAGGAGTGAGTTCGGGTTTCTTGTCAGCAGAACCGCTCAGACCCAAACCGAGGAGCCCAGGTGGATTAGTGGCTGGAGTTGCGTTTGTTCCAGGCGCGGAGGCCGAGCCACACAACCACGGCTGCGACTGACAGAACTAGGAGCACCTTGATGGCTTTGGCGACCGGTTCGATCCAGAGTTCGACGTTGGCGTAGCCCTCACCTAGGGCCATGCCGGCGAGGGTGAGGAGCAGGGTCCAGATGAAGCTGCCGGCGGTGGTCCAGAGCAGGAAGGGGGTGAAGGGCATCAGTTCAATGCCGGCGGGGACTGAGATCAGGGTGCGGATGCCGGGGACGAGGCGACCCCAAAAGACCAGGGCATTGCCGTAGCGGTTGAACCAGGTGCGGCTGCGGTGGAATTCCTGGGCGCTGATGCCGATCCAGCGGCCGTGGCGCTCCAGCCACTGCTCGATGCGCTCTTCGTTGATCAGGCGGCCGATGCCATACCAGGGCAGGGCGCCGAGCACCGTGCCGATCAGGCCGGCCAGCACCACCGGAATCAGGGCCAGCTGACCCTGGTGCACATAAAAACCCCCCAGAGGCATGATCAGCTCTGAGGGGATCGGCGGAAACAGGTTTTCGAGAAACATCGCCGCGAAGATGGCGCCGTAACCCAGCCAGGGGTTGGCTTCCACCGCAGACCCGATCAGCTCCGGCAGCTGTTGCACCAGTTCGCTGATCCCCATGGCCTTTGCCGCAACGTGGCCTGATTGTGCGGCATCCCGATCCGAAGAACCGGAATGCCGCGACCAAAACGTGAGGCCGTTTGATCAGTAGCGGTAGTGCTCGAGCTTGTAGGGACCTTCCACGGGCACGTTGATGTAAGCGGCCTGCTCGGGGCTGAGCTCGGTGAGCTTGGCGCCGATCTTCTCGAGGTGCAGGCGAGCCACCATTTCATCGAGATGCTTGGGCAGCACATACACCTGCTTCTCGTACTGCTCACCCTTGGTGAACAGTTCGATCTGGGCGAGCACCTGGTTGGTGAAGGAGTTGCTCATCACGAAGCTGGGGTGGCCGGTGGCGCAGCCCAGGTTCACCAGACGACCCTCGGCCAGCAGCAGGATCTTGTTGCCGCTGGGCAGCGTGATGTGATCCACCTGGGGCTTGATGTTGTCCCAGGGGTACTGCTTCAGGGACGCCACATCGATCTCGTTGTCGAAGTGGCCGATGTTGCACACGATCGCCTGATCCTTCATCTGGATCAGGTGCTCATGGCGGATCACCTGGAAGTTGCCGGTGGCGGTCACGAAGATGTCCACATCGCGCACCACGTCGTCGAGACGCACGACGCGGTAGCCCTCCATCGCCGCCTGCAGGGCGCAGATCGGATCGATCTCAGCGATCATCACGGTGGCGCCGAGGCCACGCAGCGACTGGGCTGAACCTTTGCCCACATCGCCGTAGCCGAGCACCAGGGCCACCTTGCCGGCCACCATCACGTCGGTGGCGCGCTTGATGCTGTCCACCAGCGATTCACGGCAGCCGTAGAGGTTGTCGAACTTGCTCTTGGTCACCGAGTCGTTGACGTTGATCGCCGGGAAGGGCAGCTCACCGCTCTTCTGCAGCTGATACAGACGCGCCACACCCGTGGTGGTTTCCTCGGTCACGCCCTGGATCTGGGCCTTGATGCGGGAGTAGAAGCCTGGCTGGGCAGCCAGCTTCTGGCGGATGCTGTTGAAGAGGGCGGTCTCCTCTTCGTTGGAGGGGTGATCGAGCACCGAGGGATCGCTCTCGGCCTTGGTGCCCAGCATCACCAGACCGGTGGCATCGCCGCCGTCGTCAAGGATCATGTTGGGGGTGCCGCCATCGCCCCACTCGAGGATGCGGTGGGTGAAGGCCCAGTACTCATCCAGGGTTTCGCCCTTGTAGGCGAACACAGGAATGCCGGCAGCGGCGATGGCGGCGGCGGCGTGGTCCTGGGTGGAGAAGATGTTGCAGCTGGCCCAGCGCACTTCGGCACCGAGGGCCACCAGGGTTTCGATCAGAACGGCGGTCTGAATCGTCATGTGCAGGGAACCCGCGATGCGGGCGCCCTTGAGGGGCTGCTGACCAGCGAACTTCTGGCGGAGAGCCATCAGGCCCGGCATCTCGGTTTCGGCGATCGCCATTTCCTTGCGGCCGAAGTCGGCCTGGCCGAGATCAGCGATCACATAGGTGCTGGTGCTCTGCAGCACGGGCGCCGTGGGGGTAGCCACCATGGAGTTGTTTCGATTGGGTTGATACGACCATCCAGACGTCACAACCGCACAACGCATCGCGTTCATGCACGGCCGCTGGAGTGATCGATTTGGAATATCTGCAGAGACGCCGAGGCTTCGGGCTCGCTTGAGGGCAATCTACCGGGATGGAATCGCGCAGCGTGTTGTTGACGGATGCCGCCGCCACCGCGGCCCTGGGCCGTGAGCTGGCGCTGCACTGGCTGCAGCAGTGCAGCGTCAGCGCAGAGCCACCGATCCTGCTGCTGCAGGGTGATCTCGGGGCGGGCAAAACCTGCCTGGTGCAGGGCATCGCATCCGGGTTGGGCATCGATGAGGCGATCACCAGCCCCACCTTTGCGTTGGCGCAGCACTACGGGGGCCAGGTGACTGGCCGCAGCACCGCCCTGGTGCATCTCGATCTCTACCGGCTCGAGCAGGCCAGCGCGGCCGATGAACTGTTCGCCCAGGAGGAAGAGGAAGCCCTGGAGCTTGGCGCCCTGATGGCGGTGGAGTGGAGTGAGCGGTTGAGCTTCGTGCCTGAGGGTGCCTGGCTGGTGCAGCTCGAACTGGTGCAACCCGATCAGCCCGAGGCGGGGAGGCGCGCCACGCTTCAGGTTTGAACCCAGCACTAGCAGTGCTCAGCCAGAAACCGCTCCACCTGCGGCTGGCTCGGCTGGGGATCGATCGCCCCCGCACCGCCGCACACCAGCGCACCGCAAGCACTGGCGAAGCGCAGCGCCTCCGTGCAGCCGCCATCGAGTTGCTCGGGGTGGAGGCAGAGCTGATGCAAGAGCCCCGCCAGGAAGGCATCCCCCGCACCGGTGCTGTCCACCACAGGCACCGTGTAAGCAGGTATCACGCCACTGCTGGAGCCGAAACACCAGGCCAGCTGAGCGCCGCCATCGGTCACCACCACGGCCGGATGCTGGGGTAGGCCGGCGCGGATCACCACCGGATCGCGCGAGCCGAACAACCATTGCGCCTCTTCCGCCGCCAATTTGAGCAACGCCGCCTGCTCCAGCAGGGGTTGCATCGCTGCCTTGGCCTGAGCCGATGGGCCTGCATCCGGTGCCGCATCCGGGCTCCAGAAGGTGGGCCGCCAATTCACATCCAGGGCCAGGGGCACGCCCGCATCGGCCGCCAGCCCCAGCGCCAACCGCAGCGCCTCAGCGGAAGCCGCTGTGGCCAAAGGAATTGTGCCCACCTGCAGCCAGCGGGCCTCTGCCAGCAGTGGGGGGAGGTTCACCTGCAAGGCCGTGGCATCGAGAGCTTGATCAGCAAATCCCTCGCCCTGATCACCGGCGAAGCCACCGAAGCTGCGATCACCGCCGGCGTCACGCCGCACGAGCACGATCCGACTCGGACAAATGGGGTCGTGCTGCAGGGCACGGAGATCAACACCCCGCTGCCTGAGCAGCTGAGTGAAGGCCTCTCCGATGGGATCGAGCCCCAAGCGCCCCACAAAGGCTGAGGCGGCACCCAAGCGCGCCAGACCGCAGGCCACATTGGCGGGAGCACCGCCGAGGCGGTCATCGCACTGATCCGGCGGGGCCGTGGCCGGGTCGCCCCCCAGGGGACCCAGGCGATCCACCAGGGCTTCACCCAGACAGATCACCTGCGGCGCAGCGGCCATGGCTCAGGCGGCCTCAGGCCGCGGCGGCACTGCTCTCAGCTTGCAAACGCTCGTGCAGGGCGGCAATGATCCGCGCATTCGCAGCCGGGAATGGGAACTCACCCAGCTGAGCCGGATCCACCCAGCGCACCTGCTGACTGGCGAGGGGCTGGGGCTCACCGCTGAGCCAACGGCAGAGGTGCACCACGAAGCGCAAACGCTTGTGGCTGTAGGCGTGCTCAAGGGTGATCAGCTCTTCTCCCACCTCGGCTTCGATCGCCAGCTCCTCCTGCAGTTCACGCACGATCGTGCTGGCGATCGGCTCACCCGGTTCCTGCTTGCCACCGGGGAATTCCCAGAGCCCTCCCAGCAAGCCCTCATTGAGGCGCTGATCAATCAGCACCTGGCCGGCGTCGTTGAGCACCACCCCCACCCCGATCACCTGAAACGGCAGCTCGCGGGGGGATTCCGTCACGGGGTAGGCAGCGGGGGTGCCGGCAGCGTAAGCAGCGCACTGGCTGCGCCAGGGGCATAGCTCGCAGTGGGGATTGCGGGGCGTGCACACGGCGGCCCCCAGATCCATCAAGGCCTGATTGAAATCCCGGGGCCGTTCGGGATCGAGCAGCTGCTCACTCCAACGCCAGAACGCGGCCTGCTCCCGCGCTGGAGGCCGCTCACAGGCCATCAACCGGGCCAAGACCCGCTTCACGTTGCCGTCAAGGATCGCGAAGGGGAGATTGAACGCCGAGGAGAGGATGCTGCCGGCCGTGCTTGGCCCGATACCCGGCAACGCCAGCCAGCTGTCGAGATCCTGGGGCCAGGCGCCGGAGTCCCCTGCGACTCCATCGGCTGCCGTGATCTGCTCGTGCAACACACGCGCGCCCGCCAGTAAGCGACGCGCGCGCGAGTAGTAGCCCAGGCCCTGCCAGAGCAGCAACACATCGTGCTCCTCTGCGTCCGCCAATGCCGCCAGCGTGGGCAACACCTCCATCCAGCGCTGCCAGAAGGGGAGCACCACCTGCAGCTGGGTCTGCTGCAACATCACCTCGGCCACCCAAATGGGGTAGGGATCGAGCGGCTCCTCTGGCGAAGGACGCTCACCCCCTGGAGCTTGTTTCCAAGGAATCGAGTGGCGACCATGTCGGTCCCACCAAAGGAGCAGCGCTTCGCGCAACTGCTGAGGTTGGTGGAGAGGCAGATCAGCCGGCAAACCTGAGTTCAGACGGCCACGTAAGCCTGAACGTTTTCGCTGAGGCGGCGCAGGCCGGCGAGGCCATCGCGCTCCAGGTTGCGAACACGGTCGCGGCTCATGCCGAGGATGCGGCCGATGCCGGTGAGGCTCATCGGTTCATCGGGCTCAGGCACATCGGCGCAGGGGATGCCGTAGCGCATCTTGAGCACCCGGCACTGCAGGTCCGGCAGCTGCTCGAGCAAGCACTGCATGTCGCTACGCAGGCACTCCCCATCCACAAGCTCCTCGGGCTGGGTGCCTTCGGCGGCGAGGAGATCGAGCAGTTCAGTGTCGTCGCCATCGCCCACCTTGGTTTCCAGGCTCACCGGTTGGCGGGCGCGGCAGAGCAGGTCTTTCACCTCCTCCTCCGGCAGCTCCACAAACTCGGCCAGTTCCGTGACGGTGGGGGTGCGGCCCAATTCCTGGCTCAGTTCCCGCTGGCCCTTCTTGAGCTTGTTCAGCGTTTCGGTGATGTGGATCGGCAGCCGGATCGTGCGGCTCTTCTCCGCAATCGCCCGGGTAATGCCCTGGCGGATCCACCAATAGGCATAGGTGGAGAACTTGTAGCCGCGGGTGGGATCGAACTTCTCCACGCCCCGCACCAAGCCAATGGTGCCCTCCTGGATCAGGTCCAGGAGCTCCATGTTCCGCTTGGTGTATTTCTTCGCCACGCTCACCACCAGCCGCAGGTTGGCCGCCACCATCCGCTCCTTGGCGCGTTGGCCGCTGCGCAACCGCTTCTTCAGTTGCTGGGGGGTGAGCTGAGCGGCTTTGGCTAGCTGATCGTGGTCGGGCTTAGAGCCGCCGGAGCGCATTTCCAGCTCCTGCTCAAGCTCCTCGAGCGCCACCAGCTCCTGCACTTGGCGGCCCAGGGTGATCTCCTGCTCATGGGTGAGCAGAGGCACGCGACCAATGTCGCGCAGGTAGGAGCGCACCAGATCGGTGCTCAGCCCCGAGGCATCAACAGCAACGACCACGGCAAGGCCTGTGAACTGATGTGAAGCTTACCCTGAAGAAGTGTGAAGCATCTCTCAGAAAGCGCGCGGATCCATCGGAAACGCCAGGGGATCAGCTCCTGCCCCATGCTTCTGCCGGCTTCAGTCAGCCCCCCGAACGGCTCAGCAACCAACTGGCGGTCTGCAAGTAGATGAACACGCCGGCCACGTCGGTGGCGGTGGCAATGAACGGGGCTGACATCAGCGCCGGATCCAGCCCCAGGCGGTTGAACAGCAAAGGCAGCGCCGCACCGGCCGTGGCAGCGAGGGTGGTGATCGCCACCAAGCTGATACCCGCCGCGGTGGCCACCAGCCAGTTGCCACCGCTCACGTAGCCCGACCAGGGCACCACCACCAGCATCATCAACACCCCAAGCAGCGCACCGGCAATCGCCTCCCGGCCGATGGCGCGAGCGGGCCCGAGGCTCTGAATGCGCTGGGTGCTCAGACCACGGATCACCACAGTGGAGCTCTGGGCGCCCACATTGCCGCCGGTGCCAATCAGCAGCGGAATGAAGGCGGCGAGCACCACCACCTGTTTCAACACCCCATCCATCGAGGCGATCACCGCGGCGGTGCCGCTATTGGCCAGCAGGAGCACCAACAGCCACACCACCCGGCGGCGGGCCACGCTGAACAGGTTGCTCTGGAAGTAGTCGTCTTCATCACCGGCCTGCACGGCGCCAGCGGCGTAGAGGTCGCGGGTGGCCTCCTGCTGGATCACGTCGATCACGTCATCCACGGTCACGATCCCCACAAGGCGCTGTTCCCGGTCCACCACCGGCACGGCGAGGAAGTCGTAGCGCTGGATCACCCGCGCCACTTCCTCTTGATCGGTATCGGTGCCCACGCTCACCACCTCGCGGGTCATCACATCGCCCACCCGCTGCTCCGGATCGGCCACCACCAGATCCCGCAGGGAAAGGATGCCAGTGAGATAGCGCGATGCGTCGGTGACGTAGAGCGCGTAGATCGTTTCGGTGTCGCGGGCGCGGCGGCGGACGATCGTGAGCGCCTGGGCCACGCTGTGGAATTCCTTGAGGTCGATGAACTCCGTGGTCATCAACCGGCCAGCGGTTTCCGGCTCGTAGCCGAGCAACTGGGCGGTGACCCGCCGCTCCGCCGGACTCAGCTCCGCTAACAGTCGGCGCACCACCTTCGCGGGCAGCTCATCAAACAGATCCACCCGGTCATCGGGTGACATCTCCTCCACCAGCTCCAGCACTTCACTGGAGCGCAAGCGATCGAGCAGCGTCTGCTGCACGCTCGGCTCGAGGTATTCGTAAACAGCGATCGCCTCGTCCTTGGGCAGCAGACGAAACGCCAGCGCCTGCAACGTGCGCGGCAAACCACCGATCGCCTCGGCGATATCCACCTCCTGCACGGGCTGCAGCAGCAGCTTCACGCCGTCGTAGTTGCCGGCCTCCAACAGCACCTTCAGCTGTTGGGTAAGCACCTCAGCCAGTGCCGCACCGCTGTTGGGTGGAACTGCGGCAGCTGCAGACGCCTCGCTCATGGCCCCGGGGCTGCGGCAACCCGAGTGTATGGGCTGATGTCGCTATGGTCCCGCCTTCTCGAACACGAGCAATGTCTGTCAGCGTGAGCGATGTGGTGGTGAGCACCGCAACCGGCGACCAACAGCGCCTCGGTGAACTCGACGGCCAGGTACGCCTGATCGTGAACGTGGCCAGCCGCTGCGGCTTCACCCGCCAGTACACCGGCCTGCAGGCGCTACAGGAGGCCTACGGCAGTCAGGGCTTCTCGGTGCTGGCCTTCCCCTGCAACGACTTCGGCGCTCAGGAGCCCGGCACTGTGGAAGAGGTTCAGCAGTTCTGCTCCACCACCTATGGCGTCAACTTCCCGATCTACGCCAAGGTGGCGATCAGCGCCGCTCCCTTCGACACCCTGGTCCAGAGCGCACCGGCCGGCCCAGTGGCTTGGAACTTCGAAAAGTTCCTGGTGGGCAAAGACGGCACCGTGATCGCCCGCTTCAAGAGCGGCGTTGAACCGGAATCGGCGGAGCTGAAGGGCGCGATCGAAGCTGCACTGGCCGCATAAGTCGTTTGGTCGCTGTCCAGAGTTACGTACGGTCTGTACGAAATTCTGGACAGTCCGATCTAAGGCACTCAATACCCAGGACAAGTCACAAGCAGCCGCACAGGCGGCAAGCAGTGGTGCCCGTTTAGGCAGGCTCGCGGCGGAACACCAACCGGCTCAGTCCCAAGCCGCCAGCAGCACTGAACAAACCAAGCACCAGGCTGCCCACGATCAGCAACAGGCCCCAGAGCGGGCGGCCAGCCTGAATCAGCTTCACCACATCAAGCATCCAACTGCTGAAGGTGGTGAGGCAGCCGCAGAAGCCAATCCCCAGCAGGAGCACCAAACCCGTGCGGCGGGGGATCGGCCCGGCCAGAAAGCCCAGCAGAAAGGAGCCCACCAGATTCACCAACAGATCGGCGCCGGCGCTGCCTCCCAGGTGAGGGCCCAGCTGCACGCCGCTCTGCCAGCGCAGCAGTGCACCGGGCACGGCACCGATGGCAACCAACAACAGTTCCCGCAGCTCAAAGCTCAGGCGGCGCCCCTGAAGTGGATCAGCCACCGATCACCATCCCCGCCACGACAGCAAGTAAGCCTGTGAGCACGGAGCCCAGCATCAGCCACACGGTCTGGCGGCGCAGGCCAGCCATCCAGGACTGAAGCAGCTCCACGATGAAGGTGGAGAAGGTGCTGAGGCTGCCCAGGAAGCCTGTGGCCAGCAGCAAACTGATCTGATGGTCGGGGCCGCAACGGCCAGCCAGGGCCGCGATCAACCCGAGAGCGAAACAGGCCGTGATGTTCACGCCGAACGTGGCCCAGTGCTTGCGGGGCACCAGCGGCTCGAAGTGGTTCACCAGGCGAAAGCGCAACCAGGCGCCAGGGATGGCCCCGATCGACACCAACAACACATCGCGCATCGGTTCAGGCCACCGCCAGCCAACCCCGCCGTTCAGCGGTTTCAACCTGCAGCCACTGCTCGCCACCGCCAGTGCGCCAGCTACGCAACACCCGCAGGGGCTGATCGGCACCTAATTCAGCCAGCACCGGAGCCTGCTGCTCAGGGGAACACTGCAGAGCTAATCCGCCGGTACTCAGGAGCGGATCACCAGCGCTGCGGCGGCGCAACTCCAGGGCGCGGCGATCGGGGCCACCCGCCGGCAGGCTCACAGGGGCGAACAGGGCAAAGGCCAACAGAGCGCCCCAACGCCAGGCCGCCACGCGCGGCATCGCTGAGGGTGCGTGAACACCGCTCATCAGATATCGAGCTGGGCCAGATCAAGCTCAGCGCTGTGGGTTTCGATGAATTCGCGGCGGGGGGCCACCTTGTCGCCCATCAGGATCGTGAAGATGCGATCGGCTTCTGCAGCGTCTTCGATTTCCACACGCTTCATCATCCGGGTGGTGGGATCCATGGTGGTTTCCCAGAGCTGCTTGGGCATCATTTCGCCCAGACCCTTGAAGCGCTGAATCGTGTAATTCGCCTTTTCGCCGAAGCCTTCGATCGTTGTTTTCAGATCGGCTTCGTTGTAACAATAGGTGTGATTCTTGCCTCGCTCCACCTTGTAGAGCGGCGGGCAGGCGATATAGATGTAACCGCCTTCTACCAGCGCCTTCTGGTAGCGGTAGAAGAAGGTGAGCAGCAGCGTGCGGATGTGGGCGCCGTCCACGTCGGCATCGGTCATGATCACGATGCGGTGATAGCGGAGGTTCTTCTCGTCGAACTCTTCGCCTTTGATGCCTAAACCCAGAGCCGTAATTAGGGCCTGGATTTCGGTATTTTTGTAGATCTTGGCGTCGTCGGTTTTCTCGATATTGAGAATCTTGCCGCGCAGGGGAAGAATCGCCTGGAAGCGGCGATCGCGGCCCTGCTTGGCGGAGCCACCGGCGGAATCGCCCTCCACGATGTAGATCTCGGATTCGCCAGGATCGCGGGAGGAACAATCGGCCAGCTTGCCGGGCAGGGTTGAGCTCTCGAGCACGCTCTTACGGCGCACCAGCTCACGGGCGCGGCGGGCGGCTTCGGCGGCATTGAAGGCCTGGATCGCCTTCTCAAGGATCAGATCGATCACCGAGGGGTTGAATTCCAGGTATTCACTGAGGGCTTCACCCACGAGGGAATCGACGATCCCGCGCACCTCGGTGTTGCCGAGCTTGGTTTTGGTTTGGCCTTCGAATTCCGGCTCAGGCACCTTCACCGAGAGCACGGCGGTGAGGCCTTCGCGGATATTTTCGCCGGCGAGGTTGGCATCGGCCTCCTTGCGCTTGCCGCGCTTTTTGGCGAAGGCGTTGAGGGTGCGGGTGAGCACCGTTTTCAGGCCTTCAATGTGGGTGCCGCCATCCACGGTGCGGATGTTGTTGGCAAAGCCGAAGATGTTGTCGGAGTAGGCGTCTACGCACCACTGCAACGCCGCCTCCACCTGAACTCCATCCTTCTCGGAGTTCACATAGATGATGTCGGGGTGAAGGGCATCCTTCTCCGCATTCATATAGGCAACGTATTCCTTGATGCCGCCTTCGTAGAAGTAGACCTCTTCGTGCGCAGCGCCTTCGGCCGTGCGGGCCGCGGGGCGCTCATCGCGGAACACGATCTTCACGCCACCATTGAGGTAGGCGAGCTCGCGCAGACGCGCCGAGAGGGTGTGGTAATCGAACTCGATCCCACCCGTGAAGATCTGGATATCGGGCTTGAAGCACACCGAGGTGCCGGTGCGGCTCGGGTCGGCGGCGGGCTTGGAAGCGAGCGTTCCGATCGGGGCGCCGCGCTCAAAGCGCTGCTGGTGCTCCTGCCCTTGGCGATGGACGGTGACCTCCACCCATTCGGAGAGGGCGTTCACCACCGACACGCCCACGCCGTGCAGACCGCCGGACACCTTGTAACCACCGGCGCCGAACTTGCCACCGGCGTGCAGCACCGTGAGCACGGTTTCCAGGGCGCTCTTACCGGTGCGGGGGTGCACATCGGTGGGGATGCCGCGACCGTTGTCGGTCACGGCGCAGCTGCCGTCCTCATTGAGGACGACCAAAATCTCGTTGCAGTGGCCGGCGAGCGCCTCATCCACCGAGTTGTCCACCACCTCGTACACCAGGTGGTGCAGACCCCGCGGCCCGGTGGTGCCGATGTACATGCCCGGGCGCTTACGCACCGGCTCCAGGCCTTCCAGCACCTGGATCTGCTCGGCGCCGTAGGCGGCCTGAACTTTGGTGGCTTCGCTCATGGGTTCCGGCGGGGGCACGTCCTCCTGCCGCAGGAGCCCGGTGGCAAGCGCGGCAAGGGGCAGGGAGGCGCGCAAAGGCCGTGCCTGAAGGCCCAATCTACCACCGATGCAATAGAGAAGCTCCTGGCGGCCGCTCAGCGCGCTTTTCGGCAAGGGGTGCAACAGGCACCCGGCAAAGTGCCTGGATGAGCGATGCGCCCACTCCCACGTCCATCCCCGCCTCCAATCCCACCGCCGGCGGTGATCAACCGCTGGTGATCGTGCTGCTGGGTCCTACAGCCAGCGGCAAAACCGCGCTGGGGATCGAGCTGGCGAAGGCACTGGATCTGGCTGTGCTGTCGGTGGATTCACGGCAGCTGTATCAAGAGATGGATATCGGCACCGCCAAACCCACGGCGGAGCAGCGGGCGGCGGTGCGCCATGAGCTGCTCGATCTACGCCGGCCCGATCAGCCGATCAACCTGCAGGAATTCAGGGCCGAAGCCGAACAGGCGATCGCCGCTGAACACGCCCGCCACGGCATCGCCCTCCTGGCGGGGGGCAGTGGCCTCTACTTAAAAGCGATCACCCAGGGGATGACCCCGCCGGCGGTGCCGCCCCAGCCGCAGCTGCGGGCGCAGCTTGAGGCCCTGGGCCAACCGCTCTGCCATCAGTTGTTGGTGAGCGCCGATCCGCTGGCCGGCGCTCGGATCATGGCCAACGACGCCGTGCGCACCCAAAGGGCACTGGAGGTGATCTACGCCACCGGATCGGCGCTCAGCAGCCAACAGGGCTCCACCCCGCCTCCCTGGCGGGTGCTGGAGCTCGGGCTCAATCCCGCTGATCTGCGCCAGCGCATCGCCCAACGCAGTGCCCAGCTGTTCAGTAAAGGACTCGTGGAGGAAACACGCGGCCTGGTGGAGCGCTACGGCGCAGACTGCCCCCTGCTCGACACGATTGGCTACGGCGAAGCCAAGGCAGTGCTGCGGGGAGAGCTGCAAGAGGCGGAGGCGATCGCCCTCACCACCAAGCGCACCCAGCAGTTCGCCAAGCGCCAGCGCACCTGGTTTCGCCGGCAACATCAGCCGATCTGGCTCGAGGATGCCGATCCACTGCAGCAGGCCTTGCAGGCGATCGGGCGCGTCCTAGGGTGAAGGATGAACAGTCACTGTTTTCTTTTCGTCCTCTCGCCCGCCTGAATGCCACCCCGTCCCCGTTTTGACCGCCGCGCTCCCGTACGGGAGCTCCCCAACATCAACGACCGCATCGCTTACCCCCAGCTCCGGGTGGTGGATGCAGACGGCAGTCAGCTGGGGGTGATTACGCGGGAGGCGGCCCTCGAGGTAGCGAAAGACCGCGAGCTCGACCTCGTGCTGGTGAGCGAGAAGGCTGATCCGCCGGTGTGCCGGATCATGGACTACGGCAAGTTCAAATTCGAGCAGGAAAAGAAGGCCAAAGAAGCCAAGAAAAAGTCGCATCAAACCGAAGTCAAAGAGGTGAAGATGCGCTACAAAATTGACCAGCACGATTACGATGTCCGCATCGGCCAGGCTTCCCGCTTCCTCAAGGCTGGCGACAAGGTGAAGTGCACCGTGATCTTTCGCGGCCGCGAGATCCAGCACACTGCCCTGGCCGAACAGCTGCTCAAGCGCATGGCTAAGGACCTCGAGGAAAAGGCCGAGATCCAGCAGGATCCCAAGCGCGAGGGCCGCAACATGATCATGTTCCTCACGCCGCGTAAAACGCCGCTGGCCAAGGAAAAGGAAGCCGAAGCCGCCGCCAGCAAGGCCGTGCGCACGATCGAAACTCCTCGCCAACAGGCTGCTGCCGCTGCGGGCGAGGGCTAAGGGCCGCTGGGTGGCGTCGCCACCTTCAAAGCGCTTCGCCGAACAACCCCAACATCGCCGCCCAACCGGCGGCTGACGCTTCAGGGCTGAAATCGGCGCGGGCTTCGCACATGTAGCCGTGGCCTGCCCCTGGAGCCTTCAGGAAACGATGGCGCCCACCCGGCACGGCGGCTAGAGCTCGCTCAATGGCACTGAGCTCCTCAGGCGGCATCAGCGGATCCTGATCTCCGCAAAAGCACAACAACCTGCCGGGAATCTGCGGCACATCCGCCAGGGTGGGTGGACCACCACCGGGGCGATCGGTGGACACGCGAGCGCCGTAGAAATCACAGGTTGCGGCGATCAGCGGCAGGGTGGCGGCGAGCATCGCCAGTTGGCCACCGAAGCAAAAGCCCACGCAACCGAGCGGCTTTGAGCCCAGGCCATTAACGCTGTGGTGTTGCTGCATCCATGCGGCAGCAGCTGTCACATCGGTTAGCAGTTGATCGGCCCGAACCTGATCGCGGTGCTCACGGCCTAAGGCCAGACCGGCTTCGTCGTAGGCGGCCTCCAGCTGGGGCGCCGTGCGCCAAAAGGTGCTGATGGCGAGGGCGGCATAGCCCTCCTGCGCCAATCGATCTGCCACGCTGCGCACCCAGGGATTCACCCCAAACACTTCCGGCAGCAACAGCACAGCCGCTCGCGGCGCAGCCGGCCGCGCCCACCAGGCAGGCATCACACCCTCGGGCGTACGCACCTGCACCCATTCGGCCTGGATTGTCAAATCGCAGCTGCCAACTCCGTTCCACCAGCCTGACAGCCCCTACCGAGTGATCAGGCCGGGGTGACCCATGGGCGTGGGACAAGCCTTGCCGAAGCATTCAGAGATCCGTACGGTTTGTACAGGACTCTGGACAGCGCGAAACGTCCACCCAAGCTGCCCCAAGAGCCCGCAATCCAGAACGCAGCTCGATGGCAGGCGCGAGCAAGGGACAAAGCAGGACGTTGGACGGGTCTGATCAGGGCCTCGGGATTCGCCACTCCCGGCCCTCAGCCCCGCACGAACCACTGGCACAAGCACTTATGCCGGGATGGCAATTGTCACCGGGGCCAAAGCTCCGTATGGTGGCCCCGCAGCGTTGTGCCAATCCGGTTTGCGGTTCCACATTCAGCAGGACAGCGACATCCCGGCGTCGAGCCAGCTGTACAACCAGATCGTGTTTGCCATCGCAGCGCGGCATTACCCGCCCGGGCACAGGCTGCCGAGCACGCGGCAACTGGCGATGCAGACGGGACTGCACCGCAACACGATCAGCAAGGTGTATCGCCAGCTGGAAAACGACGGCGTGGTGGAAGCCATGGCCGGCTCCGGCATCTACGTGCGCGACCAGCAGAACCCCCGGGAGATCAAACCGCCGCCAGGCCCACGCGGCCGGCACCTGCCGGACATCGACCGGGAAGTGCGTCAGAGCGTCGATGGACTTCTCAATGCCGGCTGCACGCTGCAACAGGCCCGCGATCTGCTCACCCGCGAAATCGACTGGCGCCTGCGTTGCGGCGCCCGCGTGCTCGTGAGCACCCCGAGAGAAGACATCGGCGCCTCGATGCTGATCTCTGAGGAGCTGGCACCGCACTTGCAGGTACCAGTGGAGGTGGTGCCGATGGAAGAGCTGGAGGCGGTACTGGAAACCTCCAACAACGGCACGGTGGTCACCAGCCGCTACTTCCTCCAGCCGGTGGAAGAGATTGCCAAACGCCACAGCGTGCGCGCCGTGCCGGTGGACCTCAACGACTTCCGCCACGAGCTCGACCTACTCAAAGACCTCAAGGCAGGCAGCTGCGTGGGCCTGGTGAGCATCAGCCCTGGCATCCTGCGGGCGGCTGAGGTGATTCTGCACAGCATGCGCGGCAGCGAACTGCTGTTGATGACCGCCACACCGGACTTGAACAGTCGACTGCTGGCACTGCTGCGGGCCGCCAGCCACGTGCTCTGCGATCGCCCCAGCCTACCGCTGATCGAACAATGCCTGCGTCAGAACCGCACCCAGCTGATGCGGATGCCGCAGGTTCACTGCGCCCAGAGCTACTTAGGGACGAGCACCATCAATTTGCTACGCAAAGAGATCGGGCTGGAGGCCTGAGGGACAAGAACAAAGTTACCTCGTCCAATTCAGGTTGAAGATTTCACAAGCGGATGAAGAGATTCGAACTCTCGACCCTCTCCTTGGCAAGGAGATGCTCTACCACTGAGCTACATCCGCAGGCGTCGTGGCTTCAGCCGCCGACCGAACGATCATGCACGATCGGGTGCCCCTCGGTCAAACGATGGGCAGCTTCGGCAGGATGGGCGGATGCTGAAAGCCCTGCGCGCCGATCTGGCGATCATCAAGGAGCGCGATCCGGCGGCCCGGGGCACGCTGGAAATCCTGCTCTGCTATCCGGGCCTGCATGCGCTCAGCCTGCATCGGATCAGCCACGGGCTCTGGCGGCTGCAGGGTCCGCTGGCACCACTGCTGGCACGGCTGCTCAGTCAGCTGGGGCGCTGGCTCACCGGCATCGAGATCCATCCCGGTGCCCGTATCGGCCACGGGGTATTCATCGACCACGGCATGGGCATGGTTGTGGGCGAAACGGCCGTGATCGGCAACCACTGCCTGCTCTACCAAGGCGTCACCCTGGGGGGTACGGGTAAGGCCCACGGCAAGCGTCACCCCACGCTGGAGGAAAACGTGGTGGTGGGGGCCGGCGCCAAGGTGCTCGGCGCGATCACGGTGGGGGCCAACACCCGCATCGGAGCGGGCTCGGTGGTGCTGCGTGATGTGGAGGCCGACAGCACGGTGGTGGGGGTGCCCGGCCGCGTGGTGCACCAGAGCGGCGTGCGCGTGGATCCCCTGGCCCACTCAGCCCTGCCGGATGCGGAAGCGCGGGTGATCCGCAACCTGATGGAGCGGATCGACAGCCTCGAGGGCGAACTGGCCCGCACCCAGACGTGCCTGCGGGAGCTGGCGGCTGGCCGCCCACTACTGGAGCCCTGCCGGGGCGAGGCACAAAACCTGAAAGACCGGGAGATCCTCGAATTTCTCGGCGACAACCCCGGCATCACAAGCTGAGTAGGCTCGCTCAGTCCACCCGAGGCAACCGGTAAGCTGCCTTGAGTGCTGGCCCGCCTGCTTCGATGCTCAAGCTGCTGCTGGGTGACCCCAATGCCCGCAAGCTGAAGCGCTACCAGCCGATCGTTTCCGATATCAACCTGCTCGAAGAGGAGGTGGCTCCCCTCTCAGACGAGGAGCTGCGGGGCCTAACGGCGGAATTCCAGGGCAAGCTCGCCGCTCTGCAGCTGGAATGCAAAAACCGTGGCCTGAGCATCGAAACCACGCTCGAGCGGGAGCGAAAGCTGCTCGATGAGCTGCTACCCCAGGCCTTCGCCGTGGTGCGCGAAGCCGGCAAGCGTGTGCTGGGGATGCGCCACTTCGATGTACAGCTGATCGGCGGCATGGTGCTGCACGACGGCCAGATCGCCGAGATGAAAACCGGCGAGGGCAAAACACTGGTGGCCACCCTGCCCGCCTACCTCAATGCCCTCACCGGCCGGGGGGTGCACGTGGTCACGGTGAACGACTATCTCGCCCGGCGCGATGCCGAGTGGATGGGTCAGGTGCATCGCTTCCTGGGGCTGTCGGTGGGCCTGATCCAGCAAGACATGGATCCCGCCACCCGCCGCCAGAACTATGGCTGCGACATCACCTATGCCACCAACTCAGAGCTGGGTTTCGATTACCTGCGCGACAACATGGCGGCGGACATCGCCGAGGTGGTGCAGCGCGACTTCCACTACTGCGTGATCGATGAGGTGGATTCGATCCTGATCGACGAGGCCCGCACACCGCTGATCATCTCCGGCCAGGTGGAACGCCCGCAGGAGAAGTATCAGAAGGCCGCCGAGGTGGCCAATGCGCTGGTGCGCGCCGCTGAGCTCGGCAAGGACGGCATCGACCCCGAGGGCGACTACGAGGTGGATGAGAAGCAGCGCAACTGCACCCTCACTGATGAGGGCTACGCCAAGGCCGAACAACTCCTGGGCGTGAGCGACCTGTTCGATCCGGCCGACCCCTGGGCGCACTACATCAACAACGCCCTGAAGGCCAAGGAGCTGTTCATCAAGGACGTGAACTACATCGTGCGTGGTGGCGATGCGGTGATCGTGGATGAGTTCACCGGCCGGGTGATGCCGGGCCGGCGCTGGAGCGATGGCCAGCACCAGGCGATCGAGGCCAAAGAGGGCCTGCCGATCCAGCCCGAAACGCAAACGCTGGCCTCGATCACCTACCAAAACTTCTTCCTGCTCTATCCGCGCCTGGCGGGGATGACCGGTACCGCCAAAACGGAAGAGGTGGAATTCGAGAAGACCTACAAGCTCGAGGTCACGATCGTTCCCACCAACCGCGTGCGCTCCCGCGCCGACTGGACCGATCAGGTGTACAAAAACGAAGCGGCGAAGTGGCGCGCCGTGGCCCTGGAAACGGCTGAAGTGCACAAAACCGGCCGGCCGGTGCTGGTGGGCACCACCAGCGTGGAGAAATCCGAACTGCTGAGCGCGCTCCTCGCCGAGCAGCAGATCCCCCACAACCTGCTCAACGCCAAGCCGGAAAACGTGGAGCGGGAAGCCGAGATTGTGGCCCAGGCGGGCCGAGCCGGCGCCGTGACCATCGCGACCAACATGGCCGGCCGCGGAACCGACATCATCCTGGGCGGCAACGCCGATTACATGGCCCGCCTCAAGCTGCGGGAGGTGCTGCTGCCGCGCCTGGTTCGGCCGGAAGAGGGTCACAAACCACCGGTGCCGTTGCAGCGAGCACCGGAAGCCGCTCCCGGCTTCGGAGCAGCCTCGTCACAAGCAGCAACCAAAGCCCCGTCGGAAGCACGAGCAATCGGTGCGCTCTACCCCTGCGCGCTCAGCGACGCCACCGAACAGTCGCTGTCGGAGTTGGCCCATGATCTGGTGAAGGCCTGGGGTGACCGCCAACTCACGGTGCTGGAGCTGGAGGATCGGATCGCTCAGGCGGCTGAGAAGGCACCCACAAGCGACCCGCAGGTGCAAGCCCTGCGCAACCTAATCGCACGAGTCAAAACCGAATACGAAGCAGTCACCCAAACCGAAGATCAAAAGGTACGCGAGGCCGGCGGGCTGCACGTGATCGGTACTGAACGCCATGAATCCCGCCGCGTTGACAACCAGCTGCGCGGACGCGCCGGACGCCAGGGCGACCCCGGCTCCACCCGCTTCTTCCTCTCCCTGGAAGACAACCTGCTGCGCATCTTCGGCGGCGACCGCGTGGCCGGTCTGATGAATGCTTTCCGCGTGGAGGAAGACATGCCGATCGAATCAGGCATGCTCACCCGCTCACTCGAAGGCGCCCAGAAGAAGGTGGAAACCTATTACTACGACATCCGCAAGCAGGTGTTCGAGTACGACGAAGTGATGAACAACCAGCGCAAGGCCGTGTATGCCGAGCGCCGGCGTGTACTTGAAGGCAGAGAGCTCAAGCAACAGGTGGTGGGCTACGGCGAGCGCACGATGGACGACATCGTGGAGGCCTATGTGAATCCTGATCTGCCGCCCGAAGAGTGGGATCTGGGTCGTCTGGTGAGCAAAGTGCAGGAATTTGTCTATCTGCTGGAAGATCTCAAGCCGGAGCAGCTGCGTGGCCTGTCGGTGGAGGAGCTCAAGGCCTTCCTTCAGGAGCAGCTGCGCAACGCCTACGACATCAAGGAGGGACAGATCGAGCAGCAACGCCCAGGCTTGATGCGGGAAGCCGAACGCTTCTTCATCCTGCAGCAGATCGATACCCTCTGGCGCGAGCATCTGCAGGCGATGGATGCCCTGCGCGAATCGGTTGGCCTACGCGGATACGGGCAGAAGGATCCGCTGATCGAATACAAGAATGAGGGGTACGACATGTTTCTGGAGATGATGACGCAGATGCGCAGGAATGTTATTTATTCGATGTTTATGTTCCAACCGGCAGCGGCAGCTCAGTCGGCTTGATCACAAGTGATGCATCACGTCTTGCGCTTTCCCCACAGCCTCTGGCAGCACCGTGAGTTGTGGTGGCGGCTCACAGAGCGCGAAGTACTGGGGCGCTACCGGGGCTCAGCGCTGGGAATTGGTTGGAGCTTCATCACTCCGCTGGCGATGCTGGCGGTGTACACCTTCGTATTTTCACAGGTATTCAAAGCGCGCTGGGGCGGCCTCGAACAAGCTGGGCCATTCGGATTTGCGGTGAATCTGTTTGCTGGCCTGATTGTCTTCAATCTGTTCGGCGAATGTGTGAGCCGAGCGCCAGACTTGGTGGTGAGTAATCCAAACTACGTGAAGAAAGTTGTCTTTCCACTGGAGGTTCTGGGGTGCGTGGCGGTAGGCAGTGCCAGCTTTCATGCATTCACCAGTGTGTTGATACTCTTGGTTTTCGAGCTAATTGCTTTCCGTGGTTTACCGATCACGCTGCTGTGGCTGCCACTGGTTTGGATGCCGTTGCTTCTGGGCTCCCTCGCCTGCACCTGGCTTCTTTCAGCCGCTGGTGTGTTCGTCCGCGATATCGGCCAGTTGATCAGTGTGGGCTTGAACATGCTGATGTTTATGAGCCCGATTTTTTTTCCAACATCCGCTCTGCCAGCGCGCTGGCAGCCGCTACTGGGCCTGAATCCGATCGCCCAGGTGATCGAACAGACCCGCCGCGTGAGCGTGCAGGGTCTGAGCCCGCAACCCGCCTATGTAATCCTGGGGCTATTGATCAGCGTCGTTGCCTGCGAGCTGACTTTCCGCCTGTTCCGGCGGTCGAAGCGAGCCTTCGCCGATGTTCTCTGAAGCAGCCATGGCAAACAATCTCGATCCTGTAATACAGTGCCACGACCTAGGTAAATGCTACCGGATTTATGACAATCCAAATGCTCGGCTGAAACAGGCATTATGGCGGGGGCGCCGGCAATATTTCAGCGAATTCTGGGCTCTGCGGAATGTAGATTTTGAAGTAAAAAGGGGCGAAAGCCTGGGCATCATCGGCAGAAACGGCAGCGGCAAAAGCACTCTGCTGCAATTGATCTGCGGCACCCTAACCCCCACGGAAGGAAGCATCCAAACCAATGGACGCATCGCTGCCCTGCTGGAGCTGGGCAGCGGTTTCAACCCGGAATTCACGGGCATCGAGAATGTATACTTGAATGCTTCGATGCTGGGGTTGAGCAAACAAGAAACAGATGCAAGGCTGGATGATATTCTTTCCTTCGCAGATATTGGCGACTTCATTCGTCAGCCCGTTAAAGCATACTCAAGCGGCATGGCAGTCAGGTTGGCTTTTGCCGTCATCGCCCACGTTAATGCAGACATACTGGTTGTAGATGAAGCGTTAGCTGTTGGAGATGCAGTATTTGTTCAGCGGTGTATGCGTTTTATACGCAAAATGCGCGAAGAGCGCTGCCTCCTGTTTGTCAGCCATGACTCTGAAGCAGTCAAAAGCCTTTGCAGTCATGCCCTATGGCTATCCAGAGGACAAGCCCTCGGAACTGGAAACTGCAAGGAGGTAGTTCTTGACTATCTCCGTTTTTGCCAAGCGACAAGTTATGGAGAAGAAGTGAAGCTTTATGCTTTGGGCAAGAATAATGTAGACGAAGACGCCAATACTTTGGCAGCCGTAGATAATCCGCAAGATTGGAGCAGGAAGACCCATGGTTGCATCGACTACTCGACAACATGTCAATGGGAAGACAATTTGAGTGAAGCCAAGGGATGGAAGACAGGCGATGCTGACCTAGTTGGGGTAAGAATAGAACAAGACACCAGTGGATTGCCTTCTAATATTTTTTGCGGAGGGGAGCAAGTCAAGATTATTGTTCATGCATTAGCCAACAAAACAATAAGCAAGCCAATCCTCGGTTTTATAGTCAAAGACAGACTAGGCCAAGACTTATTTGGAGAAAATACATTATTTGCAGAGAATCCTGATTCGATTCACCCGGCTGCGCCAGGCGACGAACTCATCGCTTCCTTTAGCTTACGGATGCCAGCGCTACCAGCTGGAGAATACACACTAATGGCGTCTGTAGCAGATGGAGATCTTAATGAAAATATTCAACACCATTGGGTTGAAGACGCGGTTATCCTAAAAGTTCTGTCAAGCAGAGTTCGCTACGGCCTAGCAGGTGCCTGCATTGATGCAATTGATTTTCAAACTATCTCCAACGGAGTGTGATCATGCTAAATCACCGCCCGGACTTGGCAGAGATTCACTGCAGATCCAATGGAAAGCTATCAGACAAATGGGACCTGTATCTTGAAGTCTACAATCGATTGCTTTCCAAGTGGCGAGAACAACCCATTAGTCTACTTGAAATAGGGGTTCAAAATGGAGGTTCTCTTGAGACTTGGGCGCAGTATTTTTCAAGTGCACGTAACTTGATAGGCTGCGACATCGATAAGGAATGCGCTCGCCTTACGTTTGATGATCCTCGTATTCATGTCATCATTGGGGACGCCACGGATTCCACTACCGTTCAGAAGATCGAGGCAGTCACGGACAGTCTAGACATAGTTATTGAAGACGGATCTCATACCTCCCGCGACATAGTTCGATCATTTGTAGAGTTTTTTCCAAAACTAAGGCCCGGCGGCATTTATATTGCCGAGGACCTTCACTGCTGTTACTGGAGCGAATGGGGAGGCGGGCTGTGCCGCCCAGACTCTGGAATGGAATTTTTTAAAGCTCTATGTGACTGCATAAACTCTGGTCATTGGTACAGACAGGATATTCAGGTTCATGAATACATTAACAGTATAACCAGTATCCATGGCTGCTTAGTAAGTCAGGAGTTTTTGCAGAATATTTTATCTATAGAGTTTTACGACTCTATGTGCGTTATCAGGAAAGCATCATCAGGCTCCCTTTCTCGCATCAAGGAAAGAACAATGGGAGGGTATAAGGAGCAAGTGGCAGAAGGAATTAAGAGCCTAGGTCATTCAATGCCAGCCTTTCCTCAGGCAAGCAATAGGCCGAGAAGCCTATTCGATGCAGTCTGCGAGTTGGACCGTTTATCAAGCGAACTCAGTTTATCTAATCATGAACTAGAAACAGTTAAGACTGAATTAGACAGAGCAAGAACTGAACTAGACATGTTTCGCTCCATGCTTAATCAACTAACCGGGAGCTTGTCATGGAGACTAACAAGACCAATTAGAGCCTCCAAAAGACTCATCTCAGGGCTTGTACATAAGCTAAACTCCTATATCTCAATGAACTGACGAGTCGAGCAATGACTGATGCATGGCCTTTAGAGCCCATGTTCGCACATCAATCAGTCCGCGGGCTCTACTCCCAGATAATGATCACCCGATCAGGATTTCGGATCAGAGTGGAGGGCACAAAGAATACAGTCGGCCTCGAAGAGTTTCTCGATGGCATTGAGCAGAGCACCCGAAAGATCGCACCAAAGACAACATCTGCAAATCCGGGGGCTCGGTTGAAGGCATGCCCGATCATCACGTTGCGACCTTCTATGGATTAAGTGTGTTTTCTCACCAAGTCATTCAGAAATCCGCAACAGTCCACGGAGCTGCATAGGGGTACAGCCATCGAGAGCCATATGACACAGCGACCATTATAGATTCCTAGTAACTCGGTAGCCAGTTGTGTAGCTCGTTTGAGGTCTCAAAGGTTATCGAATACGCCCACTCCACCAGCAGGGTCTAAGATGGGACAGTCAAATAATATGGTGATCTACTGCCTCAGACGGGCATGTGTATGCATGGGGCATGAGCTCTGTGTTGGGCGGTGCCCCGTTAACCGGTAGCGACCTCACACCTCATTGGCTACTGAACAACGTGGTGAAAGACAACAACTAGCGTTAGGCTATTCCTTGTGTGGTGGGGTAAGAGCATCAGCTTGCACATGCTGACTCAATAAGCTGCCATCGCTCCAGCCGCGGCGGCCATGCAAGGCAAAAGTTAGGATTGTCCACACTTAGATTTGGATTGTAAGCCGGATCATGGAGCAACTGCTCACCCCAACGTTGCTGCATCCAGGCCACTTCAGCAGCAAAACGTGCCGCCTTCTGAGGGCTCAGATCCTGACCGCGGCTCACCGACTCGTGATGGATCAGTTTGGCTGCAGGTGCGTACACGTTCTGCAGACCCTGCTCACGCAGCTTCAGGCAGAAATCCACATCATTGAAGGCCACCTTCAGATTTTCGGCATCGAGTCCGCCCACGGCAAAATAGTTACTTCGGCTCACAAGTAGGCACGCACCCGTGACGGCTGCCATCTCCTGGGTGAGCTGTGCGCGTCCAAAGTATCCCGGATGTTCACCTGGCAAGCCGAGATGGGCATGATTAGCCACACCGCCGACACCGAGGAGAACGCCACCATGCTGAATAGTGGAATTGGGATAGAGCAGTCGCGCACCCACGGCACCCACGCCAGGCCGCATGGCTTGTACCACCATCTCCTCCAACCAGCCGGCATCAATCACCTCGATGTCGTTATTGAGCAAACAGATCAACTCACCTGTGGCCTGCTCAACAGCCCGGTTGTTCAGGGCTGAGTAGTTGAACGGGCTTGGATCGTGCAACACCAGGATCTTGCCTTTCCCCTCCAGGTCCGTGAGGAACTGCAACGTGGCGGAATCATCAGAGCCGTTATCCACCACCAACACCTCCAGTGCTGGATAGCGCGTGATCCCCAGCAAGCTTGTAAGACAGGGCTTGAGCACCTCCAGCCCGTTGCGGGTTGGAATGATCACGCTTACCCGGGGCGCCGGATCAGGCAAGTCAAGCTGGGCCTTGAAACCCACTGGGCTCCAACTCGGTGGCTGCTGCAGACAGAATCGACGGCGGTGCAAATGTTCCGCGATTGCGCGCATCGAAGCCTTTAGGGTGTAAGGCTTGGCCTTTGTGCCAGCGGCGGTGCTGTCAGGGTGCACCCGCCAGTGATACAGAACACGCGGAATATGAACGATCTGCTCGCGCCGGAGCTGTTCGCTGCAGCGCAGCACTAGATCATGATCCTGGGATCCCTCGAAGCCCTCGCGAAACCCACCCACCTGGCGCACCAGATCAGTGGCGTACACACCCAGATGCGAGAAAGTGTTCTGGCCTTCCATTAGCACGGGGTTCCAATCGCCCTTGAAGTAGGGATCAAACAGCTCACCGGCTGGGCTGAGCTTGTCTTCGTCTGAATAGAAGAGCTTTGCCTTTGGGTGATCGGTGATTGCCTTGGCGACCCAGATGAGGGCTTCATCCGGCAGCAGATCGTCGTGATCGAGCAATGCCAACCAGGGAGCCTGCACCAGCTCCAGAGCGCTGTTCGAACTGGCGCAGATATGCCCGTTGCGCTCGCGGAACACGACCTGGATGCCCGAATCAGCGGCCATGGCCGCCTCCAGCAGCGGACGAATACGCGGATCGGTTGAGCAGTCATCCGCGATGCAGAGCTGCCAATGGGGATAAAGCTGGGCGCGCACCGATTCGATCGCCGCCTGCAGCCATTCGGGCCTGGGGTTGAAAACCGGCATCAGCACCGCAATGATTGGCGGATCTACTAATGCCTGCGCCCAGTCAGCCATGGCGGCTTTTTCAGCGGCGGTGGTGCCAAACTCCGCTCGCCACGCCTCATAATCCACAGAGAAGCGCCTGGGATCGGTGATCCGCCGAAGCCGCCGCAGCGTTTCGTCCGGACCCTCACGCAACATGCGCTGCACGTACCTCGGCACGAGCATCAATTTCCGAGGATTCCTACTCAGCGCATCAACAAAGACGCTCACACGTTGAAGTAAGGTTGTAAATCTCATAAGCGAAAGTCCATATGAAACTTTAGACGCTCCCTCTGGACTGAGAACCTGCGGAGCGCGTAGCTGATTCCATGACTCGCATCAGAATACTCTGCGGCAGAAGCCGCAAAGGAACCCGCACCAGCAACGAGCGAATCACACTCCAGGCCGGCAATAATCCGCTGCGCCCGCAATGCAGCAAGAAGCGAACCTCAGCGAGGGCATAGCGCCACCCATGGCGGCGGCCCAAGTGAGCCGCACCTACCCGAGCGAGCACCAAAGCCTCGGGAAGATTAGCCAGCGCACTAGGGCCATGATCACGAAGCAGTCGCAGCCAGAGCTCATAGTCTTCAAAGCCGGGAATTGAGCGGTAATTACCTACACCAAGCACGGCACTTCGACGCAAAACCACTGATGGGTGATTGAGAGGATTGCGCCACCGCGCCACCCGGCGGACCTCCTCCGGACCTAATGGCACCCACCGTTGGAGCAGGGGCTGGTCAAGTCTATTCCTGAATTCGCTTATCGCTGTGCTCATAACCAGCACCTCCGGGTGCTTCTCCATCCAGCTCACCTGTCGGGCCGCCCGCTCCGGAAGAGAAAGGTCATCAGCATCAACACGCAGAACCAGCTCCTCGCGGCAGTGCAGTAAACCCCGGGCGAGCACAGGACCCACACCTTCAGAGCCCGGCCCTAACAACACCTCAATCGGCAAGCCAGAGGCCTCGAGGCAGCAGCGCAGTGGCGGAGGCGGGGTGCCATCACAACTCACCACCACCTGCTGCGGAGAAAGCGTCTGTTGCCGCAGGCTCTCAAGCGCTTCTGCCACGATCGCAGGCGCTTCCCAAGGCGCCAGCGGCATCAAAGCTGAATATGGCGAATTCTGAACCATCAGAAGGAGCCGACACCTGGTAACGGAGCACGCAAAGCCGCCAGGATCGCGGCAAAATTTTCGCGGCGCCTGGGCTCACAGAGTAACCAAAGCCAAGGTTTGAGCAGCATCTTGAGCAGTTCCTTACAGCGCAAATTCAGCGGCACCTCGGCTTGCTCCAGCAGCCAACGCAGGTTGCGCAACTGGTAGAAGTGCCGGCTTGGCGTGTAGAGCTCCATCCCCAACCAACGGCACAGACGGTTGGGGTGCGAGCGCCCAAATCGCTGCACCAGCCGCACCTCCGGGTGCTGCATCAGGCGGAAGCCTTGCCTGGCCTGAGCGCGGAAACACCAGATGTAGTCCACGAAATCCACAACCAACCATTCAGCCATCGGTCCCAGCCGGGGCCAGTCGGCCGCGCGGAAGGTGGTGCCGGAACTGATCAGCAAGCGCGTGTGCAGATAGCCCTGCAGTTTGATAGCACTCACCATGGCGTGGAGGCGCTCTCGCAGGCCATCCCAGATCAGCGGCCCCACCAGCAAGGCCGGCTGAGTCAACCCGACCCATGGCTCCCGCAGCCTATGCAAATCCTCTGGAAGAAGCCGGCTGTCCTGGTCGAGCAGCGTGATCCATTCAGCGCCGCCAGCAATGGCCGCATCAACGCCGCGGTTGAAGCCGCCGGCCACGCCGCCAACATTTTGGTTGTCGATGAGGCGCAGTCGCTGGTTGGGTCGCTGCAGCGCGGCAGGCAAGGCCGACAGATGGCCGGAATTGTTCTGTACCAGCACCACTTTCAATCCCGCATGTTGCAGGGCCTGCACCCAATCCTCCAGATCACGGGGCGCCTCTCCATAGAGAGGTATCACAACAGCGTGTGTATTCAAGCTCAAGCGGCAGAGGGACTAGTCAAGCCAATCCGATCACCGCGGTAGCCGGCCCGATCACGCACCGCCTCACACCATTCGAGATGGTCGAGATACCAGCGCACCGTGGCCTCCAGACCCTGCTCAAAGCTGTGGCGCGGCTTCCAGCCCAACTCAGTGGTGATTTTTGAAGCGTCGATTGCATAACGACGATCGTGACCAGGCCGATCGCTCACACGAGTGATCAGGCGGATATGGGGAGCACCCTCGGGCCGTAACTGATCCATCAGGGCACAAATCGTTTCCACAACATCACGGTTGGTGCGCTCGCTGGGGCTGCCGTGATCACCGGCGCCACCCACGCAGTAGCTCTCGCCCAGACGCCCGCGAGTGGCCGCCAGCAGCAGGGCCTCCACATGGTCTTCCACGTAGAGCCAGTCGCGCACGTTGGCGCCATCGCCGTAGAGCGGGATCGGCTCGCCGGCCACGGCCTTGAGGATCACCACCGGGATCAGCTTCTCGGGGAACTGCCAGGGGCCGTAGTTGTTGGAGCAGTTGGTGAGCACCACCGGCAGGCCATAGGTGTGGTGCCAGGCGCTCACCAAATGGTCACTTGCTGCCTTGCTGGCCGAATAGGGCGAGCGAGGGTCGTATGGGGTGGTTTCCGAGAACCGCCCAGAAGGACCCAGGGAGCCGAACACCTCATCGGTGCTGATGTGATGGAAGCGGAAGCGCTCGCGCCGCTCGGCCGGCAGCTGCTCCCAGTGGGAGCGCACCGCCTGCAGCAGGTTGAAGGTGCCGCTCACATTGCTCTCAATGAAGGCGCCAGGCCCATCAATAGAGCGATCCACGTGGCTCTCGGCTGCGAGGTGCATCACGAGATCGGGATCGGCCTTCGCTACCGCCGCTGCTGTGGTGCGGGGATCGGCCAGATCCACCTGTAGGAAGGTGTGGCGGGGATGCTCACCAAGACTGGTGAGATCGCTGGCGTAGCCAAGCTTGTCGAGGTTGAACACCCGTGCCGAAGAGTCGGCCAGAAGGCGGCGTACCACCGCTCCACCGATGAAGCCGGCACCGCCAGTAACCAATACTCGAGCGGTGCCACGTGGCAAGAGATCCTGCATGGCCAAGCCCCCCATGTGTGTTTAGCTTAATCGGTGCTTCCGCGCAGTCCGATCAAGCAACCGCACCATTCATGTGTGCACTCACTACAAAGATATCTGGAGGACACAAGGGTCCCAGCGCTTCCCGAGGCAATAGTTTCCACCGAAGCGCCCGACTCCCAAATCGTTCCATCGCTTTCGTGCAAACTTGAGAAGACAACTTGCTCAACAACCAGCTACCCTAATTATAGCTGGGCTGCTACTTGCAGGAATCCTGCATGGTTCGCTGGCAATCTTCAACCTGGCCCTCGCCCAATGGCAGGAGCCACATCTCTATGGCGACAGCTTCGCCTTCGTGCAACGCGATGGTGCGCAGGGTTTGCTGGGTTGGCTCACAGCCCAACACAACGAACACCGCATCGTGTGGGCCAAGGCGGCCAGCATGGTTGAAACCGAAGTGCTGAAGATCCCGCCAGGCCAGAGCGCCCTGTTTCAGAACCTGGCTCTGATCCTGGGCTGCGCCGGTTTGTGGTGCTGGCTATGTCATCGCCTACTACATCGACTCGATCTACGGCTGATCACCGCCCTGGCTGGCTGGCTGATTCTACTCAATCCCTGGCAATACGAAAACCTGAGCTGGGAATTCCAAACGCCCTGGTTTCTGATTAATGCCTTAGTGCTTGCCTGCGCCTTACTTCTGAATGTTCAATCCTCAGGGCGCGCCTCGACAGCCACCAGGCTCCAAAACGTTTGTGCCCTGCTGCTGCCCTGGATCGCTCTGAGCAGCTCCGGGCAAGGATTAGCTGTATCACTAGCATTTGCAGGCTGCAGCTGGCTGCACAGCCGCCGCCTCGGGATCTTGGTGAGCATCTCCACTGGGTTGGCAGGTATCACGTTCTATGGGTTATTGCACTACGCCAAACCTTCGCAACATCCGGAACTGACCTTCCAGCTCGGCTACTTCCTGAAAGCCAGCTTAGGGGGGCCCTGGCAAGGGCTCGCCGTGCTGTGTGTGGTAATCGCAGCTGTGCTGCTTGGCCGTCGTCAAACCATCGCCAGAGAGCACTGGCCATCGGTGCTGATGCCCGGCCTGTTCAGCCTTCTCTTCGCTGGGATGATCACCCTCTCGCGAGCGGGATTCGGGCTAGAGCAAGCAAACTCGTCGCGATATGTAAGCCACAGCTTGATGCTGGGGCTTTCAGCTTTGCTGGCTCTAGCATTGATTGATGACCAGATCCGAAGAAGGAATGCACCCTTACTAGGTGGGTTCCTCGTTTTATTAGCCACTTTGGGATCCTTCCCGCAGGCTTTTCAGTCTGGTAGCCTGAGTTATTCGGGGGCTTGGGCTGAAGCTCAGGACTTCGCTGAGCAGCACCGAGAAAGTTTTGCCTGCAATGCCCAACAGAACTTACTTAAGCAGAAGGAAATTCGTCTTATCGAACATTGCCAGAAGATCTTTCCAAACAAGAACTACGTTGATCAATATTTCAAGGGTGCTTTAGACGTTAAACCTATTGGATGGCATCACGAATTACAAACCTCAAAAGAACCACGAGGAGCGGGCGCAATCCTTCATGTAATCGACGATGAAACACTAGGCTCTAATTCCCTGAGGCTTCGCGGGTGGGCTTTCGAGCAAAGCAACCCCAGAGAGCGGCTCTACATAATAGCCAACTATGGGATTTCTCCGCAACTCGCTTCACCAGTCAACAAAAACAGATCAGATGTAATGCATGCCTACAAATTAAAAAGGGTAAGCTTAGGTTTCGACGCTTCATTCCCCCTCGCCCTGGAGGGAAGACCACTTCAAAACGTGCGGATTGGCACACCGTTTCGGTCGGTGGACATATGGGAAAATCGGCCCTCCAATGGTTGATCACAACGCTTTGATCCAAGCCCTGATCGCCGCCTGCCGGCCCCGCCAGTGGACCAAGAACCTGCTGGTGTATGCCTCGGCCTTGTTTTCCTTCCAGCTCACACCGCAGATCTGGTGGAGCTCCACTAAAGCTTTAGTTGCCTTCTGCCTGATCTCCAGCGCGGTTTATCTGCTCAACGACGTGATCGATCGCGAGGCCGATCGCGCCCACCCGAGCAAATGCCGCCGCCCGATCGCCTCCGGAGCCCTGCGGGTGCCTATCGCTCTGGAGGCCGCAGCACTGATCACGATCATCAGCCTGCTGATTGCCGCGGCCGTGACCCCCGGCCTTGCAGCCGTAATCGCCGGCTACGCCGTGATTCAGATCGCCTACTGCCTGGGGCTCAAGCGCCAGCCCCTACTGGATCTGTTCTGCATCGCCTCCGGCTTTCTGCTGCGGGCCCTGGCTGGCCTTGTGGCCACAGGGCTGGGGGCCTCTCCCTGGTTTCTGCTCACCATCGGCCTGCTGGCGCTGTTCCTGGCGGTGGAGAAACGCAAAGCTGAGCTGCGCATCTCCCTGGATCGGGGCGTGGTCACCCGCCAGGTGCTGCTGCGCTACTCACTACCGCTGCTGCAGCGGCTGGAATCGCTGGTGGCCAGCAGTGCCTTCATGGCCTACGCCCTCTGGAGCGCTGGGCCAACCCTGCGCGGCGCCTCCACCAGCTGGATGCTGCTAACTGTGCCCTTCGTGATCGTGGGGATCTTCCGCTACCAGCTGCTCAGCGATCCAGAAGAAACCGAGCGCCGTTCCACCCGCTACCCCGATCGCAACTGCGAGAAACCGGAGGAGATCCTCCTGGGCGACCGCGGAATTCAACTCACCCTGCTGGGCTGGCTCACTACCGCAATCATGGTAGGCATGGGCCACCGCATGGGATGGCTGGCATGACAAAAACAACAGGCCCAACCATCCGCTCCGCCTGGGTGCTCGGCAGCACCAGCACAGTGGCCATCGCCATCTGCCGCGGCCTGGCCGAGCGCGGCTGCCGCCGCTTCCACCTTCTGGCCCGAAATCTCGAGCGCAACCTGGCTCTAGTGAGTGAGCTGCGCGAGCGCTTCGGCGCAGAGGTGAGCTGCGCAGCCGTGGATCTGCTCGCACCACAACCCCGACATCCCCATTTTAGCGAGGTCTTCGACCTTTACTTGGTGGCCGCCGGCAGCCTCGGCGATGCTGAGCTAGCCCGCAACGATGCCGCTGAAGCCCAGGCGATTACCCAGGCCAACTTCACCGGCCTGATCCCCTGGCTCACGGCGATCGTGTCACCCGAACGAATTCAGCAGCCGGGCGCCCTCTGGGTGTTCTCTTCCGTGGCAGCCGATCGCGGCCGCCCCTCCAACTATCACTACGGCGCCGCCAAAGCGGGCCTACTGCGCTTCTGCGAGGGACTGCTGCTGCGCTGCCACGGCACCCCCTTCGCCGTGCGCATCCTTAAGGCGGGCTTCATTGCCAGCCCGATGACCGATGGCAAGGCGCCGCCCCTGCTCTGTGCCCAACCCGAACAGATCGCCCGCGATCTCCTGCGCAAACCCTTCCGCCGCGGCATCGAAACGATCCCCTGGTGGTGGCGGCCGCTGATGGCGGTGGTGCGACGCCTGCCGGCCCGTCTTGCCGCCAAGCTCTGACGCCATGACGACGACCCTCAGCGGCAACAGCACCACTCTCACCGGCTGGGGCCGTACCGATCCCAGCACCGCCGAGCTCTGCCAGCCCACGGCCGTTGAGCAGATTCAGACCGTTGTGGCGGCCGCCAGCCCCGCCAGCCTGATCGCCCGCGGCCTCGGCCGCGCCTATGGCAACCCGGCCCAGTGCGCCGGTGGCACGGTGCTGGAGCTCACCGGGCTCGATCACATCCAGCTCGATGCCGCCAGCGGCTACGCCACCTGCGGTGCCGGCGCCAGCCTCGATGCCGTGCTGCGGGTGATCGTGCCGGCGGGCTTCTTTCTGCCCGTCACCCCCGGCACCCGCAATGTGACAATCGGCGGGGCGATCGCCGCCGATGTGCACGGCAAGAACCACCACGGTGAAGGCAGCTTTGCCAACCACGTGCATTGGCTCAAGCTGGTGGATGGCAGCGGCCAGCTGCGCCAGCTCAGCCCCAGCGACCCGGCCACTGCGGAAGCCTTCTGGGCCACCGCCGGCGGCATGGGCCTCACCGGCGTGATCGTGGAGGCCTGCTTCCGCCTGATCCCGATCAGCAGCTCGCTGATCAGCGTGGACACCACCCGCTTCCGCGAGCTCGATGCCCTGATGGCGGCGATGGTGGAGGCCGATGCCCGCTACCGCTACAGCGTGGCCTGGGTGGACAGTCTCAACCCGGCCGGCCGCGGTGTGCTCACCTGCGGCGATCACGCCAGCCGCGAGCAGGTCAGCGAGGCCGACCCCCTCCACTACGACCCCAAAGCCCTGGCCGGTGCGCCCTCCTTGCTGCCCGGAGGCCTGCTCAACACCTGGACGGTGCGGGCCTTCAACGAAGCCTGGTATCGCAAGGCGCCCAAGCAGCGCGAGGGCGAACTGCAAGCCATTAGCCCCTATTTCCACCCCCTCGATGGGGTGAGCAACTGGAACCGCATCTACGGTCCGGCCGGCTTCCTGCAATACCAGTTCGCCGTGCCCGACGCCGCGGCCCATCTGGTGCGCACCACCCTGGAGGCCCTGCGCCGCATCGGCGCCCCCAGCTTCCTCACGGTGCTCAAACGCTTCGGGCCGGGCAACCCGGGCCCCCTCTCCTTCCCTATGCCGGGCTGGACACTGGCGGCCGATGTGTCTGCCGCCGTGCCCGGCCTGTTCGAGCTGCTCGATCAGCTGGATGAGCAGGTGGCGGGAGCCGGCGGGCGGCTCTACCTGGCGAAGGACTCGCGCCAATCTGCAACCATGCTCGAGCGCAGCTATCCACGCCTCGATGCCTGGCGCCAGCAGCGGGCTCTGCTCGATCCACGGGGTGTGTTCAGCTCTGATCTGGCCCGTCGCGTGAAGCTCTGATGAAGGTGTTTCTTCCCGGCGGTGCCGGCCTGGTGGGGCTCAACCTGATTGCCCTGCTTCAGCAGCACCATCCCGAGTGGCAGCTGCTGGTCGTGGACAAAAAGCGCGAGGCGGTGGAAGCCGGCCGGAAGCTCTTCCCCGCCGTGGAGTTCCTCTGCGAAGACCTCACCAGCACAGAAGGCGTGCAGTGGCCCGAGCGCCTGGCAGGCTCCAACGCCTGCGTGATGCTCCAAGCCGAGATCGGCAACACCGATCCCACGCAATTCGAGCGCAACAACATCCGCACCACTGAAGTGGTGCTCGAGCAGCTCAAGCGTCAGGCCATCCCCCGGCTGGTGCACATCAGCAGCTCGGTGGTGAACTCTGTGGCCACAGACCTCTACACCACCACAAAGCGCGCCCAAGAAGAGCTGGTGCAGCGCAGCTGGCCTGGGGTGGTGATCCTGCGGCCCACCTTGATGTTCGGCTGGTTTGATCGCAAACACCTGGGCTGGCTGGCCCGCCTCATGCAGAAGCTGCCCGTGTTCCCAATCCCCGGCAGCGGCCGCTTCATCCGCCAGCCGCTCTACGTGGGCGATTTCTGCCAGGTGATCCAGAGCTGCCTCGAGCAGCCGGGCCTGAGCGGCACCTACGACATCACTGGGCTCGAACAGGTGAGCTACATCAGCCTGATGCGCCAATTGCGCCAGGCCGTGAACGCTCGCCCCTGGATCATCCACCTGCCGATTCCGCTGTTCGGCTGGTTGCTGCAGCTCTGGGCTCTGATCAGCCGCCAGCCCGCCTTCACCCGCTCCCAACTCACCGCCCTCACCGCCGGCGATGAATTCGAAGTGATCGATTGGCCCGGCATCTTCTCGGTGCAGCCCACCTCTCTGGCCGATGCACTGCGGATCACCTACCAGGATCCCCGCTATTCCCAGGTGGTCCTTCCCTTCTGATGGCGCCAATGATTGCGGTGGTGGGCGGCGGCCCCATGGGCCTGGCGGTGGCCTATCAGTTGGCGCTTGAGGGCGCCAAACCGGTGCTACTGGAAGCGGATGATCGCCTCGGCGGCATGGCGGCGAGCTTCGCCTTCGCCGGACAAACCCTCGAGCGCTACTACCACTTCCATTGCCTCAGCGATGGGGCGTTCTTCCAGCTACTTGACGAACTCGGCCTGGCAGATCAGCTGCGCTGGAAGCAAACCTCCATGGGCTTCTTCGTGGATGGACGCCTCTACCCCTGGGGCAGCGCTGGTTCGGTGCTCAGCTTCCGCCGCCTGCCCCTGCTCACGCGCCTGCGCTATCTGCTCCATGCCGCCCGCTGCCTCAGCCTGCACCGCTGGCAGCACCTCGATGGCCTCCGCGCCACCGACTGGCTCAAAACCTGGCTGGGCGAGAAGGGCTATGCCCTGCTCTGGCAGAAGCTGTTTGCCTACAAGTTCTACGAGCACAGCGACAGCCTTTCAGCCGCCTGGATCTGGAGCCGCATCCGCCGCCTCGGGCAATCGCGCCGCTGGCTGAAGGAAACCCTCGGCTATCTGGAGGGCGGCTCGCAACGCTGGATCGATGCGCTCGAGCAACGGCTGCGGGAGCTGGGCTGCGAGATCCAGCTCTCCAGCCCGGTGCAGGCAATCCGCTCCAACGGCCCTGGGCAGGGTGCGGTGGTGCGCACTCCCGCCGGCGAGCGCCACTTCGATGCCGTGATCTCCACGGTGCCACTGCCCCTGGTAGCGCCGATGCTGGAAGCCGGGGGAGCCGATGCCCCCCTGGTAGAGCGCTACGCCAACCAGATCTCAGTGGCCTGCGCCTGCGTGGTGCTCCAAACCCGCCAGCCGATCACAGGCAACTTCTGGACCAACATCAACGACGCGCGCTTCGGCATCCCCGGCATCATCGAATTTTCGAATCTGAGGCCGGTGCAGGGGCACATCACCTATGTGCCCTATTACATGCCCGCCAGCCATCCGGACTATCAGCGCCCCGATCAGGCCTTCATCGCCGATTCGATCGCCTGCCTGAAAGCGATCAACCCCGATCTGGCTGATGGCGATGTGCTGGCCGCCCACTGCAGCCGCTACCGCTATGCCCAACCGGTGTGCGGCACCCACTTCCAGCAGAGCCTGCCGCCGCTGAACCCCCTGCCCGGCATCACCACGGTGGACACCACCGTGTACTACCCGGAAGATCGCGGCATCGCTGAAAGCGTGGGCTATGGGCGCGAGCTGGCGCGGAAGGTGTGCCGGGAGCTGCAGGCCGCCCGGCGATGACGGCTACAACAGGGCCCAAGCCAGAGACGCCACCACCCCTTTCCCCCCGGCGTGAATTTCTGCTGTTTCTGATCACCGGAGGGGTAGCCGCCCTGGTGAACGTGCTGAGCCGGGTGGGGTTTTCACAGCTGCTGCGCTTTGAGCTGGCGGTGTTGCTGGCCTACGGCGTGGGCATGCTCACCGCCTATGTGCTGGCACGGAAATTCGTGTTTCTACAGAGCCGCACCAGCGTGCGTCGCTCCTTCGCTGCCTTCGCTCTGGTGAACCTGTTTGCCGTGTTGCAAACGTGGCTGGTGAGCGTGGGCCTGCGCAACTGGCTCCTGCCCCTACTCGGCATCGTGGTGCTGCGCGATCTGATCGCCCACGGCATCGGCGTGGCAGTGCCGGTGCTGAGCAGCTACTTCGGCCACAAACACATTTCGTTCCGCCAACGCCCATGAGCGGATCGCCCACAGCAGCCGCGGCGCGCCCGGTCGCCGCCTTCGATTTCGATGGCACCCTGCTCGATGGCGACTGCCTGCTGATCCTGCACAGCTTGATGCGCTCACCGCTGGGGCGGCTGCGGGATGGACTGCTGCTCCTGCCAGCACTGCTGCTCTGGAAGAGCAGGCTGCGCAGCACCGCCTGGTTCAAGCAGGTGTTCCTGCGGGTGCTGCTCACGCCGGCGATGCAAGCGCGCTCGGCGCCGCAGCGGCAACGCCTGTTGCAACACAGACTCGCCGATGCGCTCTGGCAGCGGCTGCGGCCGGAAGCTCTAGCCCGCCTGGAGTGGCATCGCCAACAGGGCCACCGGCTGGTAATCGTGTCGGCCTCGCCCCGCTGCTTGCTGCAGCCGATCGCCGAGCGGCTGGAGGTGGAACTGATCGCCACGGAAACCAGCGATCCCTGCAGTGGCGCCCCGATCGAACTGCGCTCACCCAACTGCAAAGGGCCGGAGAAGATCCAGCGGCTCAGTCAGTGGCTGCAAGGCCCGCTTCACAGCGTGGAGCTGCATGCCTACGGCGACAGCCGCGGCGATCGGGAACTGCTGCAACGTGCTGCAGAGCCGCACTGGCGCAGTTTCCAGGCAGCAGCTCGTCCTTACCCGACCGCGCCAGGGCTGACGCGTTGGTTCACGCCCCTCGCGGCGGTGCTGCTGCTCTCAGCGCTGGCCGGCCTGTTGCGGCTGGATCCCACCGCCCAGACCAACCTGATCAGTGGCGTGATGCGGCTTCCGGGCTGGCTGCCCGCCATCGCTGCCGTTCTGGCCCTGAGCTACGCGGGCCGCTACTGGCGCTTCAGGTTGCTGCTGAACGCCGAAGGCATCGGCCGCCGCAGCCGCCGCGAAGCCGTGGTGTGGTTCCAGGGCTTCGCGCTCACCGCCACCCCCGGCAAGCTGGGCGAACTTTCACGGGTGCAGCAGCTGCATCAGCAGCTGGGCTACCCCCGCTCACCGCTATTGCATGCCTTCTTGGCGGAGCGCCTCTGCGATGCAGCCGCGGTGGTGATCTGGTTGGCCCTACTCGTGCCCGGACAACTGCAACAGCGGCTCGGGCCGCTGACCTCCACGGCCGTGGCCTTAATTGGCCTCGCCGCCCTGCTGGCCCTGGCCCTTGGCCGTTGGCTCTGGAGTCGTCGCTCCCACTGGCGGCAACACCTGCCCAGCGGCCGTCTCGCCTGCGCCTGCCTGCCCGCCAGCGGCGTGAGCCTGGGGATCTGGGGCCTGGAAGCGATGATTCTCTGGCTGCTGGTGCAGGCGATCAGTCCGGCCGCCACAGTGAACGCCGGCCAGGCCATCAGCGTTTACCTGCTCTCGGGCACAGCCGGCATGGCATCGCTGCTGCCTGGCGGGCTCGGCGTGAATGAAGCCGCCACCACGCTGCTGCTGCACCAGGCCGGCATCCCCAGCTCCCTGGCCTTGAGCATCGCCATCCTGCGCCGTCTCTGCAGCGTGTGGATGATCACGGCTCTCGCGGCTGCTGCAAGCTTGGTGCGCCGCCGCGCCTGAAGCGAATGCCCCCAAGGCCCCGTTGGATCTGGCTGCTGATCACAGCGGCCGTTGTGTTCGCCGGGGTGTTCTGGTTCGGCAGGCTGGATCAGCCATTGATCGACCGCCACGAATTCCGTCAGACCCAGACGGCCCTGAGCGCCCTGTTCATGCAGCCCGGCCTTGAAGGGCTGTTGAACTATCAAACACCCGTGGTTGGTGCGCCCTGGAGCATTCCGTTTGAATTCCCACTGTTTCAGTGGATCACCCATCAACTAGCGCATCTCTCGGGCCTGAACCTGAGCAGCAGTGGCCGACTGATCAGCGTGCTATTCGGCCTGGGCTGCCTCTCGCCAGCGACGCGCCTGATGCGGCGTTTTGGACTGAGCTTCACAGCCATCGGCCTGTTCATCGCGCTGTACTGCACTTCCTCGATCTATCTCTTCTGGAACCGGGCATTCCTGATGGAGAGCACGGCGCTGTTCTTCACATTGGTGAGCCTGGATCTGTACAGCCAACTACGGCCAGATACTGCAACACAGGCTGATACGGCACAGCCATTCGGCCTGCTCAGCATCGCCTTGGGCATCAGCCTGAGCCTGGGGCTGCTGGTGAAAGCCACCACCGCACTCCCGGCACTGATGCTAATGGGGGGCGACTGGATCTGGCAGAGCAGAACAGTCCTCGCGAACCGGCAGGGGAGAGTCCAACAGCTGCTTGTGGGCAGCGCGATGGCCGTGGCTTTTGCCCTGCTCTATGGCTGGACCCATCACGCTGATGCCCTGAAACAACTCAACCCGATCGGGTCGCAGCTCACCTCCACAGCCCTGAGAGCCTGGAACTTCGGCCAGGCGAGCCAGCGGCTGCAACCTGAGCTCTGGCACGACGTTGTGCTACAGCGGATGCTCACACCGCTGGCGGCCCTACCTATCACAGCACTCCTGATCGGTGGCCTTTGGATCAGCAGCAAACCAGTGAAAACCTTCCTGCTGGCCTGCCTGTTCCTGAGCGTCGCACCCCTGTTGATCTTCACCAACCTGCACATCGTACATAGCTATTACCAAGCCAGCAATCAGATCTTTCTCCTGATGGCCGTGGCCGCCTCCGGTGCCTCACTCCTCGATCAAGCCCAGCAGCAACGGGTTCAGAAGGGCATCGTGATCATGGCGCTGACCGTTGTGATCATCGCCAATCTGAACAGCTTCTTCAGCAATGATTGGCCTCGCATTCAACGCAAAAGCAGCGACAAAATAGCCATCGGCAAACTGATTCAGAACCACACCCCAACCCACTCAGGCATTCTTGTCTTCGGTGACGACTGGAGCTCAGCCTTCGCCTATCACAGCCAAAGGCGCACCTACACCAAGCCTGATTGGCCCAACCTTGACAGCAGCGAAACAAGGGTGATTCAGGATGTTGATCAACGGCTTGGAGGACTTCCCCTGGGTGCTGTGGTGAGCAAAACAGCTCTTGATCCAACAGTTTTAGGCGCAAGATGCAAGATCAAAGACAAACGTGTAATCAAGCGCTGGCACGTCTACCTCTGCGATGTAGTCAACGCCCCCCAGCCTTGAGCACCGTTTTGATCGTGCGAAACAAGATGATCAGATCCATCCAGGTGCTGAAGTGTTTGAGGTAGTAGAGGTCGTAAGAGAGCTTCAACTCTGAATCCTCCACGCTGGCGGCGTAGGGAGCACACACCTGGGCCCAGCCGCTCAGCCCAGGCCGCATCCAGTGGCGCTTGCGGTAGTGGGGGATGCGTGCCTCCAGCTCGTGCTCGAATTCGGGTCGCTCCGGGGGGCGACCGATCAGGCTCATGTCGCCGCTGAGCACGTTGAGCAGCTGTGGCAGCTCATCGAGGCGCAGGCGCCGCAGCCAGAGGCCCACCCGGGTGATGCGTTGATCGCCGGGCACCGTCCAAACGGCGGGTGCATCGGGCGGCGCCACCTGCATCGTGCGCAGGTTGAACACCTGAAACGTTCGGCCCAACCAACCACTTCGCTGCTGCACATAGAACACAGGTCCGCGATCTTCCAGCCAGATCAACAGCGCCGCCAGCACGAGGGTGACCACCCCCGTGATCAACACCCGCTGCAGCACCGCGGCCAGCGGCAAGCGCCGCCAGCGCAGCACCGTGTAGCTGCCAAACAGCCAGCCCAGCCCCAGATAAGCCAGTGCGGTGAAGAGCAACCATCCCAACTGCGGGAACGACGGCACAGGCTTGAACAGGCAGATCAGCACAGCCAGGCCGATCAAAAACCCGCCAGGTCGAGCCCAGCGCACGCCAGCAGGATCCGGCGAGGGTTACGCCACGAGATCGCCCATCACCTGCCGCAGAGCCTCGCGCCAGTGCAGGGGAGAACGCTGCAACGCCTGACGGGTACCCGTGCAATCCAGCAGCGAGTAGCTGGGCCGCTGCGCCGGCGTGGGGTAATCAGCCGTGGTGATCGGCTTAATCAGAACTGGGTTCTCCAACAAGCCAGTGGCCTGGCCCAGCTCCGAGATCGCCACGGCGAAGTCGTACCAACTGGCGGCGCCGGCATCACTCCAATGGTGCACCCCGGCCACATCGTGCTCCAGTACGGCCCAACAGGCCTGCGCCAAGCCGGCCGTGGCCGTGGGGCAACCCACCTGATCGGCCACCACCCCCAGCTGCTCGCGTTCCCTCATCAGCCGCAGCATGGTGAGCAGAAAGTTCTTGCCCAGCGGTCCATACACCCAGCTGGTGCGCAGGATGCAGAGACGCCCGGCCTCCAGCACCTCTGCCGCCGCCGCTTCGCCAGCTGCCTTACTGGCGCCGTACACCCCCAGCGGATGCACCGGCTGATCAGGGCGATAGGGCGAACCTTGGGCGCCGTTGAACACGAAATCGGTGCTCACCTGCAGCAGACGGCCGCCGGTTTCGGCCAGGGCTGCGGCGAAGGCGCCGGGGGCACCCGCATTCACGGCCTGCGCCAGCTCCGGCTCGCTTTCGCTCTGATCAACCGCCGTGTAGGCGCCAGCGTTGATCACCCAATCCGGGCGTTGCGCCTGCACGGCAACCCGACAGGCAGCAGGGTTGGCCAGATCGAGCTCAGCGCGACTGCAGGCGACGAGCTCCACCCCAGGCGGCGTTGAGGCGATCAGCGCCTGGCCCAGCTGGCCCGCAGCACCGGTGAGCAGCACCTTCATGGCTGGGGGAGCAGAAACCGTTACGCCATTGTGGAGTCCAACCTAGATTGATGCTTGATGTTCCTCATCAGATGCGCACAACTCTGTCGATCGACAACGATGTGCTGGATGCCGCCAAGGTGCTGGCACGGCATCGCAACAGCAGCATCGGTGCCGTGATCAGCGATCTGGCCAGACAAGCCCTGGCTGAGCGTCGGCCAGCCGCTGCTTCGATTCCGGTGGACGGCGGGTTGCCCGTTCTCCCACGCCATGCCCAGGGCGGGCCCGTGGATCTCGAGCTCGTGAACCAACTCCGTGATGACTGAGCAACGCCAAAGCCGCCGAGCACTGCTCGACGTGAATGTGTGGATTGCGCTTTTGGATCCTTGGCACGTTCACCACGCGATCGCGCACCAGTGGTTCAACCAGAACCTGCACAACGGCTGGGCCAGTTGCCCTCTAACTCAGAACGCCGTTCTGAGAATTCTTGGCCATCCCCGTTACCCCAACAGCCCCGGCGATCCCCGAGTAGTGGCTGAATTACTGGGTCCTTGGCTGGGCCATCGCGATCACTGCTTCTGGCCCGATGCGATCAGCCTGATCGGCAGCAACCACTTGAATGCCGCTCAACTGCTCAACCACAGCCAGATCACCGACACCTACCTGCTGGCACTGGCCATCCATCACAAGGGGCATCTGGTCACCCTGGACAGGCGGCTGCAAACAACATCAGTGGTTGAGGGTGAGTCGGCCCTCACGTTGATCCTGGAGGCCTGACGATCAGCAGGGGCTGAATCACTCAGCACCATCGAAAGACTGCAAAGGATGCAGTGTGATCCCCACCCGGTCGATGTGCTCCAACAAGCCAGGGTGGCGAATCAGGTGACGCAGCTGCACATCAATCCGCCAAGGCAGCAGCAGGTCGTCAAGCTGGGCGCCCAGCACCATCAGCTCCGCCAGATCCATGTCCGGCGCATCGAGGCAGAGGTCAATGTCGGAGCCGGAGCGCTGCCGCCCCAGGGCCCTGGAGCCATACAACACAACCCGTTGGATGGCGGGCCGCTCCGTGACACGTTCCATGATCCTCGCCGTAGCGTCCTGAGGCAGCCCTGCAATGGTGGGAGTAGGTGGGGCCTTGGGTTCGATCCCGGTCATCGCCCCTGAGCTCGCTCGAGCAACACCCCCTGGAGCTCAACCAAGGCAGGCGCATAGCGCTGCACGATCAACGCTGCGATCTCATGGGCCAATTCAGGGTTGTAGGTGTGGCTGGTGAGATTGCGACTGCGGATCATCGCCATCCAGGTGTCCTCACGGCCAGCGGGCAACAACTCCCGCACCACCGCCTCACGCACGGCATCGCGGGAACCACTGATGCCGCTCACCCCCTGATCCACCAGGAAGTCTTTGAGAAGGAGCCAACTCAGTTCATGGGTGAACTCAAAGGCCTGAATCAGGCCCTGCTCCTCCAGCTCGCTGAGCGCTCGTTCCCGTGCCGTCTGGAGTGCCCGTTGCAACGTGGCCAGCGCCCGCCCGTAATTCTCCAGCCGCTGCAGCCAGCGCACATCCGAGGCAGCCATGGTGAAAGACAGCGCTTAGCCCAGGCTAGGGATGGTGAGTGGATGCAGATCGCAGCAAGGAAGCATGGTGATTGACAAGCGCACCACCAAAAACCAGCTGACCCCTCCCAAGGCCGGGGTGGAATGACGGGGCAGGCCGGCGATGCATCAGCCGTGCGAGCCAACTTATTCGAACTCGGGATGAGCGAAGCAGATGTAGCCGATGCCGTGAATTGGGGTTGAGCCCTGTTGTGTGCTGAGGGGAGGCCCAGCTTGTTGCGCTCATGCTGGCAACGCGGTGAGCTAGTGCCGGCGCCGCCCGACCGGGCGAGTGAGGCAGAAAAGCCTTACATTCTCTACGGGACTGAGGGTGAACCGTGTTGACCACAACCAGTCTCACGGTGACAAGCAAAGGCCGGCTGGGCTGGTGCGATCTGCTGCTCTAGCTGAACAGGTCGAGATCGTTGACCTCAGCGAGCAGTGGCGCAGCGGCATCCTTCTCCGACAGCAGCGGCTGAACCCCGACCAAGCGATCCAGCGGCCACTGGATCGCCAGCTGCGGGTCGTCCCAGCGGATGGCGCGCTCGCATTCGCGGCTCCACACGTCGGTGGTTTTGTAGAGCACCTCGGCCTGCTCACTCAGCGTGAGGAAGCCGTGGGCGAAACCAGCCGGCACCCACAGCTGCTGATGGTTCGCAGCACTGAGCACCGCCCCCACCCATTGCCCAAAACTGGGGGAACCCCGGCGGAGATCCACCGCCACATCAAAGATCTCACCCACCACACAGCGCACCAGCTTCCCCTGGGGATGGGGCGGCAGCTGATAGTGCAAACCCCGCAACACCCCGCGGCTCGAGCAGGAGTGGTTGTCTTGCACAAAGCCAGGCACCGGCTGGCCGTCGGCCTCCAGCGCCTGGGCAAAGGCGCCGGCGTTCCAGCTCTCGAAGAAGAACCCGCGGGCATCACCGAACACCCGGGGGGTGATCAACAACGGCCCCTCCAGCTGGCTGCCCTTGGGGCTGATCAGCCGTTCAGCCTGCATGGGATTCCTCCAAAACCTGGAGCAGATAGTCGCCGTAGCCACTCTTGCGCAGCGGAGCCGCCAGGGCCTCGAGCTGCTCGGTGCTGATCCAGCCCAGGCGCCAGGCCACCTCCTCGGGGCAGCCCACCTTCAGACCCTGACGGTGCTCCAGGGTGCGAATGAAGCTGGCGGCCTGATGAAGCGAATCGCAGGTGCCCGTATCCAGCCAGGCCATGCCCCGGCCCATCAGTTCCACCCGCAGCAAACCTTCCTCCAGGTATTGACGGTTGAGATCGGTGATCTCGAGTTCTCCCCGCTGCGAGGGCACCACCCGACGGGCCCGCTCCACCACCGTGTGGTCGTAGAAGTAGAGGCCGGTCACGGCATAGCGGCTCTTGGGTTTGACCGGCTTCTCCTCCAGGCTGAGCACGCGGCCGTCGGCCGCAAACTCCACCACGCCGTAGCGCTCAGGATCACGCACCTGATAGGCAAACACCGTGGCGCCGGCCTGGCTGCCGTTGCTGCTCAACAGCTGTGGCGCCAGGTCGTGACCGTGGAAGAGGTTGTCGCCCAGCACCAGCGCCGCCGGTGAGCCCGCCAGAAAATCGGCGCCGATCAGAAAGGCCTGAGCGAGGCCATCCGGGCTGGGCTGAATCGCGTAGCGAATGCTCATTCCCCAGGCGGAACCATCCCCCAGGAGCCGCTGGAAAGCCGGCTGATCGTGGGGCGTGCTGATGATCAACACCTCACGGATCCCCGCCAGCATCAGCGTGCTGAGCGGGTAATAGATCATCGGCTTGTCGTACACCGGCAGCAGCTGCTTGCTCACCGCCTGGGTGATCGGATGCAGCCTGGTGCCACTGCCCCCCGCCAGGATGATTCCCTTGCGCATCGGCTGATTCATCGCGCCGCCAGGTTATGACCCGTGGTCTTGGGGTGAATGGTGAACTCCTGGGAGCTCATATCACTGCTGTACAAATCGGTGATCATTCAGAGTTCTGTACAGACTGCACAGAAGTCCCGACAATCCCCCGCAGATCACAACCAGGCCTTGTTCAGCTGCTGCACGACAATCAGCCCATGGACGCCGTTCGCCTGCTGATCCACGCCCCGGGTGCACCAGGCCTGCGTTGGCTGGGGCTGGGTCCGGGGCTGCGTCCCAGCCGCGGCCTCTGGAAGCTGCAACGGCTGCTGGATCAACACACCTTCTGGGCCCAGGGTCGATCGCTCGGGCAGCTGCGCCGCATGCTGGCGGGCAGTGCCGCCGTGGCGAGCCTATGGCGCGGCAAACGCCTCGTGGGCTTCGCCCGGGCCAGCAGCGATGGGGTCTTCCGCGCCGTGCTCTGGGATGTGGTGATCCCGGAAGATCTCCAGGGCCAAGGCCTGGGCCGCCAACTGGTGGAGGCGCTGCTGGCCTCACCAGCGTTGGCAGGGGTGGAGCGTGTGTATCTGATGACCACCAACAGCGCCGGCTTCTATGAACAGCTGGGCTTTGCCCGCGTCAACGGCCAGCAGCTGTTGCGGCGCGATCAGAGCAACAACTGAAACAGCGGTGGCATTCAAAGGTTGCGGCTTCAACCGCGCCAAGACCACCTACTTTTCCAGCACCAGCACCCCATGGGATTGATTCACGCCAGCCTGCAGCTGCTGAACCCCAGCAATCCCGAGGTGCAAGGCCTTGAGGTGAAGGCCTTGGCCGATTCGGGCGCTGTTCACCTCTGCATCCCCGAGCATGTGGCCCTGCAGCTGCAGCTCCGGGAACTAGAGCGGCGCGAAGTGGTATTGGCCGATGGACGCAGGCAAAGCGTTCCCTACATGGGACCGGTGGAGGTGCGCTTCGCCAACCGCCGTTGCTTCACCGGCGCCATGGTGCTCGGCGATGAGGTGCTGCTGGGAGCGATCCCGATGGAAGACATGGATTTGGTGCTGCAACCTCAGCTGCAGCGCCTCAGTGTGAATCCCGAGAATCCGAATCTGCCGCTGAGCGTGGCGAAGCAGCTCAGCTAGGCAGTGCCTCCATCAGGCTGCCCATCTCGAGAGCCTGAAGGCCATAGCTCCAGCCCAGGTTGCTCTTGATGCCAGCGCGCTCCAGGGCTTGCTGCATCGTGTCGGTGGTGAGCACCCCGAAGATCACGGGCACGCCGGTGTCGCGGCTCACGGCAGCCACACCCTTGCTCACTTCGGCCACCACCACATCGAAGTGCGGGGTATCGCCGCGGATGACGGCGCCGAGGGTGATCACCACTTGGTAGCGACCACTGGCAGCGAGGCGCTGAGCCACCAGAGGAATCTCAAAGCTGCCGGGCACCCAGGCGGTATCGAGCTGTGTGCTGGTGGACGAGGTGTCGATGCCGTGGCGCGATAGGCAGTCGAGACAGCCGCTCAGCAATTTGGACGTAACCAGGTCGTTGAAGCGGGCCACCACGATGGCAACGCGCAGCGACTGCGCTCCGACGAACTGGCCTTCAAAAACGGTCACGCTGGCTGCGCTTCAGTGCGCTCAGGCTACGAAGTAGCTCATGCCCCAGTTCACCAGCACCAGAGCCACCCAAGCCAGGCCACCCAAGAGGATCAGGCGGTTGGAACGACCGCTGGTGTCGTCGCTGGCATAAAGCACTGGCACAGCGACGATCAGGGCGAACGACATCACCACCAGAGCCAGAACGGTGAGGGTGTTGAGGATCGTCATGGAACAGCGGCGGCGCCGGCCGAGCAGTTGATGGATTCTCCCACGCAGGTTCCACGGGCCTGGTGAGTGCTGGCGGGTTCCTTCACAAGTTGTGGCGGCAAGGCGGGGCGGGACTCGAGGCGGGACGGGGGCTGAAAGCAAGCACTCAGGACCGTCCTCTTTTTTGTACAGTCTGCACGGAATTAGGGAGGGCTCGCAGCAGCGTTGCTCTCCAGAAGGCTGTCTTGGCGATCGACCTACGATCGAGCACCCGCACCCAGGCCTTGACCGCGTCATCCCCGCAGCAGCCGGAGCTGGCCCTGCAGGGATCGCTGTTTGGCCTGGAGCCAGCGGTGGAAGCTGCTGAGGCAGAGCGCTCCCTGCCATCCGCTGGCGAGTCGCTCAACGGCGGGATGCTCAACGAGGAGGCCCTTGCAGACGATGCGAATCGTCGTCCCCGCAAGCGGAAACAGAAGTCAAACCTGACCCCCACGCCGGCGGACGAGGCAAGCGACGTTGACGCCACTGCCGAGCACAGCGACAGCGACCTCCCCCCCTGGCACCACCACAGCCTGGTGGACGCGGAGCAGCTCACGCCGATGCTGCGCCACTACGTGGAACTCAAGGCCGCCCACCCGGAGCGGGTGCTGCTTTACCGCCTGGGCGACTTCTTCGAGTGCTTTTTTGAAGACGCGATCCAGCTCTCACGCCTGCTGGAGCTCACACTCACCGGCAAGGAGGGGGGCAAAGCGATCGGCCGGGTGCCCATGGCGGGCATTCCCCATCACGCCGCCGAGCGCTACTGCGCCGAGCTGGTGGGCCGCGGCCTGAGCGTGGCCCTGTGCGACCAAGTGGAGGAGGCCTCAGCGCGCAATCCCGCCAAAGGGGCCCTGCTCAAACGCGAGATCACCCGCGTGCTCACCCCGGGCACCGTGCTCGAGGATGGGCTGCTGAGCGCCCGCCGCAACAACTGGCTCTGTGCAGTGGTGTGCGAGCAATCCCGTTGGGGCCTGGCGGTGGCTGATGTGAGCACCGGCGAGTTCCGCGTGACCGAGCGCGAGGGCAGTGATCTGCTGCACCAGGAGCTGCTGCAGGTGGAAGCCGCAGAGGTGCTCTGGCCCGGGGACGACAGCGAGCCCGCCTGGTGCCCAGACGCCCTGCGGCTCACAGCTCTGCCGCGCACGCCCTTCAGCGCCCCTGAAGCGCGGGCCCTTCTGCTGCAACGCTTCCAGTTGGCCAGCCTGGATGGCCTCGGCCTGGGCGAGATGCCCCTGGGCCTGCGGGCCGCCGGCGGACTGTTGCGCTACCTCGACGACACCCAGCCCGGCACCCGCGTACCGCTGGAGCTGCCCACCACCTGGCAGGCCGGCGATCAGCTGGTGCTCGATGCCGCCACCCGCCGCAACCTGGAGCTCACCCGCACCCAGATGGGCGGCGGATTGCACGGCTCGCTGCTCTGGGCCCTCGACCGCACCCACACGGCCATGGGCGGCCGCTGCCTTCGCCGCTGGATCGAGGCGCCGTTGGTGGAGCGGGCGGCGATTCAGGCCCGTCAGGATGGAGTGAGCGAGCTGGTGAGCGGCCGACGGCTACGGATCAACCTGCGCAAACTGCTGCGTCCGATGGGGGATCTCGAGCGGCTGGCGGGCCGCGCCGGTGCCGGCACGGCCTCAGCCCGCGACCTGGTGGCCCTGGCCGATGGGCTGGAGCGGCTCCCGCAACTCGCGGCGCTGCTTACGGGTGCAAGTAGCCCTCCACTGCTGGCCCTGGCGCGCCCCTGGCCAGAGCTGGAGGCACTGGCCGCGGACCTGCGCCACACCCTGCTCGACACACCGCCCCTGAGCCTGAGCGAAGGCGGCCTGATTCACGACGGCGTGGATGCCGAGCTGGATGGACTGCGCAACCAGCTCGATGACCAGGAGGCCTGGCTGACCCAACAGGAGACAGCCGAACGCGCCGCCAGCGGCATCAACACGCTCAAACTGCAATATCACCGCACCTTTGGCTACTTCCTGGCGGTGAGCAAGGCCAAGGCAGCGTCAGTGCCGGAGCACTGGATCCGCCGGCAAACCCTGGCCAACGAAGAGCGGTTCATCACCCCCGAGCTCAAGGCTCGTGAGGGGCGCATCCTCCAACTCAAGGCCCGGGCCGCCCAGCGGGAATATGAGTTGTTCTGCCAGCTCCGCAGCCGAGTAGGGGAGCAGGCCGCCCCAATCCGCGCCGCCGCCCGCCTGGTGGCCGAGCTGGATGCCATCGCCTCCCTGGCTGAGGTAGCCGCCACCAGCGGCTACTGCAAACCAGAACTCACCGATCCCGAAGGGCCCGAAGCCCGCCTGCTGCAGATCGAGGCCGGCCGCCACCCGGTGGTGGAACAACTGCTGGTGGACGAGCCCTTCACGCCGAACGACATCACGCTGGGCTTTTGGGGCTCTGAGGTGCCGAACGAGGAAAACAACAAGCCCGACTTAGTGGTGCTCACCGGTCCCAATGCCAGCGGCAAGAGCTGCTATTTGCGCCAAACGGGACTGCTGCAGCTGATGGCCCAGATCGGTAGCTGGATTCCAGCGAAGAGCGCCAGGATGGGCATCACGGATCGGATCTTCACGCGGGTGGGTGCCGGCGACGACCTGGCGGCTGGCCAATCCACCTTCATGGTGGAGATGGCCGAAACGGCCAACATCCTTCACCACGCCACCGATCGCTCCCTGGTGCTGCTCGATGAGATCGGCCGCGGCACCGCCACCTTTGATGGCCTCTCCATCGCCTGGGCTGTAGCCGAATACCTGGCCGACACGATTGGATCCCGCAGCGTGTTCGCCACCCACTACCACGAGCTCAACGAACTCGCCGATCAGCTGCCCAACGTGACCAACGCCCAGGTGCTGGTGGAAGACACGGGCAGCGAGTTGCGCTTCCTGCACCGGGTGGTAAGCGGCGGCGCCAACCGCAGCTACGGCATCGAGGCTGCCCGCCTCGCCGGCGTTCCAGCAGCGGTGGTGGTTCGGGCGCGCCAGGTATTGGGCCGGATCGAGGCCAACAGTCACGTGGCGGTGGGCCCGGCGGCAGAAACCCGAGCCGCGGCCTGATCCAGCCAAGCCCGACGCAGCAGGGCGTTGGCCGCCGCTCCCACTAAGCCGGCGCCACCTCGACTGCCCTCCAGGCGGATCTGCGCTAGCCCGCTCTCGGCCAGGTGGCGCTTGCTCTCCGCCACCCCCACAAACCCCACCGGCATCCCGATCACCAGGGCCGGCGCCGCGGCTTGGCCGACGGCCACCTGCTCGAGAAGCAACTCAAGAGCGGTCGGCGCACTTCCGATCAACACCACCGCACCGGGATGCTCCTGCAGGGCTCGCTCCGTCCCCGCCGCCGCTCGTGTGCTTCCGGCCGGGGCCTGAGCGGGCGCCCAGCTCAACACGCTGTGCACGCTGTTGCCGAAGGTGCGGCGCGCCATCGGTGCTACGGCAGCCGCGGCCATAGCGGTGTCGGTGAGGATCGGAGCACCGTGCGCCAGAGCCTCGAGGCCAACACTGCAGGCATCCGGCGAGAAGCGCAGATCGGCCGCCACGCTGAGATCGCCGCTGCTGTGGATCAAACGCAGCAACACGTCCTGCTCGGGGGGCGCGAGGCTGAAGAGATCAAACCCCAGTTGTGGTGGCTGCTCTGCCAGCGCAGCGCGAATCAGGCGAATGCTCTCGCTGAAGATCGGGTGATCGAAACCGGGAGGGGCATCAGCCACGCCGGGCACTCAGAGGACACATCAGCAGCTTGAAGCCCAGGGCGTCATCCAGGCGGAAGGGGTGACAGGTCATTGGTTGTGGTGCGTTCACAGCGGTGGCTGTTGTGCGTTCAGCTGTTGCGAATGCGCTGCGGAGCAGTCTCACCAGAAGCCCCTCAAGCGGCCTCATCGACTCGTTTTTCGGAGTGTCCAAACTTCCGTACACTCCGTACAGAAAAGCGGACACCGCTCGCGCACCATGTCGACACCACCTCTCGGCGTTGAGGAAGCGCGTCGCAGGCTCCCGGAACTAATGGAGCGGGCCGCAGCTGGTGAAGCGTTCGTGATTCAACGGCACAAAAAGCCCATGGCGGCTCTGGTGCCCATTGGGGGCCAGCCTTCCAGCGATCCGCACAAACGCCAGCGGCAGATTCAAAGCCTGATGACCCTGCAGGGCAGTGGCCGCAATTGCTGGGATCCCAACCAGCGCCATCCCGCCCGCCCAGCACCAGCCACTCCGGCGTTGGTGCAGCCGATCGGAACGGAACCGTTTAGTCCCAGTCATCTGAAGCACGGCAGCCGCATTGCGCTGGATGGCTCCGCCCTGGTGGCCTTCCTGGCTGATGCCAAAGGCACTGGCAAGTACCTCACACCGCTGATGCAGGGCATTGCCCAGGGCACCTGGCAGGGGGTGATCAGCAGTGTGAGCTTGGCGCGGGTTCTGGAAGGGCCCCTGGCCCGGGGAGACGAAGTGCTGGCCCACCGCTACGCCAATGCCTTCGCCAATCCGGAGCATTGGTTGCAGGTGCCTGCCGATGGCGCCCTGGTGCTCGCGGCCACGCGGCTGCAGCGGCAGGAACCCCAACTCGACGACACCCGAGCGATCGAGCTAGCCACGGCGATTGCCACCGAGGCAACCGTGCTAGTAACCGATCACCCCGCCCTCGCCCAGACTGGCCAACACCCGGTGCTCAGCGCCCTGAGGATCTGATGCCGATCCACCTGCTCTGGGGCGACGACGAAGCTGCCCGCAGCCGGGCGGTGGACACCCTGATCAGCCAGCTCACCGATCCGGCTTGGCAGAGCATCAACCTGTCCCGCCTCGATGGCAGCGACACCAGCCAGGCGGCCCAAGCTCTGGAGGAAGCGCGGACGCCGCCCTTCGGTGACGGTGATCGGGTGGTGGTGCTGCAGCGCAGTCCGTTCTGCAACCAATGCCCGGCGGAACTGGCGGAGCAACTGGAGGCCACCCTCCCCCTGATCCCCAGCAACTGCCATCTGCTGCTGGTGAACGCCGGCAAACCTGATGCACGCCTGCGAACCACCAAGGCCCTGCAGAAGCTGGTGAAGGCCGGTGAGGCGCGGGAGCAGAGCTTCCAGCTGCCGGCGATCTGGGACGGAGCCGGCCAAATCGAGCTAGTGCAGCGCACGGCCCGGGAGCTGGGACTCACGCTCGAACACGCCGCCGCAGAGGCCCTGAGCGAAGCCATTGGCAGCGACAGTGCCCGCTTGGCGAGCGAGCTGGAGAAGCTGGCGCTCTATGTGGGGGCCCAGCCGGGCGCTTTGCAACAGCTCGGAACAAGCAAGCAACCCCCCATCACTGCCGCCGCCGTGGAGGCCCTGGTGGGCAGCCAGGCCACCAATGCACTGCAGGTGGGCGACGCACTGCTGGCCGGAAAGCCCGCTGAAGCGGTGGCGCTGGTGGATGCACTGCTGGTGGCCAACGAGCCAGCCCTGCGGATCGTGGCCACCCTCTGCGGGCAGATCCGCGGCTGGTTGTGGGTGAGCCTGCTCGATCAACAGGGCGAGAACGATGTGAATGCGATCGCCAAGGCCGCCGGCATCGGCAACCCCAAACGCGTCTACGTGATGCGCAAGCAGATCCGTGGCCGCAAACCAGCCCGCTTCCTGGCTCTGTTGCGTCAGCTGCTGGAGGTGGAAGCGGCGCTCAAACGCGGCAGCGATCCGGGGGATGCCTTCCGCGACGGCTTCCTGTTGGCGCCTTAAGGCCACGTAGGACAATCACGGGTTAACGCTGCACGCGCCCTCGCCATGGCCCTGCTGGTCCAGAAGTTCGGCGGCACCTCCGTGGCCGATGTGGAGCGGATCCAGGCCGTGGCTCAGCGGATCGCGGCCAGCCGTCAAGCGGGGAACGATCTGGTGATCGTGGTGTCGGCCATGGGCCACACCACCGACGAGCTCACAGGACTGGCCCGCGCCATCAGCAGCAACCCGCCCCAGCGGGAGATGGACATGCTGCTGGCCACCGGCGAGCAGGTGTCGATCGCGCTGCTGGCAATGGCGCTGAACGCCCTGGGCGTGCCGGCCGTGTCGATGACCGGCCCCCAGGTGGGCATCCTCACCGAATCCGCCCACGGCCGCGCCCGCATCCTCGAAGTGCGCACCGACCGGCTGCAGCGCCTTCTCGGCGACGGCAATGTGGTGGTGGTGGCGGGCTTCCAGGGCACCAGCAGCGGCCTGAGCGGCCTGCCCGAGATCACCACCCTCGGCCGCGGCGGCTCCGACACCTCGGCTGTGGCCCTAGCGGCGGCCCTTGGCGCCGATGCCTGCGAGATCTACACCGATGTGCCGGGGGTGCTCACCACCGACCCCCGCAAGGTGCCCGATGCCCAGCTAATGGACACGATCACCTGCAACGAGATGCTCGAGCTGGCGAGTCTCGGCGCCGCCGTACTGCATCCCCGGGCCGTGGAGATCGCCCGCAACTACGGCGTGCCGCTGGTGGTGCGCTCCAGCTGGAGCGATCAGCCCGGCACCCTGCTCACCAGCGATGCCACCAGCCGCCGCGGCAACGGTGAAGGCCTGGAGCTGGGCAAGCCGGTGGATGGCGCCGAGCTCGACACCGACCAGGCCGTCCTGGCCCTGGCCCATGTGCCCGATCGCCCCGGCGTGGCGGCTCAGCTGTTTGAAGCGCTCTCAGCCGCAGGACTGAACGTGGATCTGATCGTGCAGTCCACCCACGAGGCCGACACGCACTGCAGCGGTGACCACTGTGGCTTCACCAACGACATCGCCTTCACCGTGGCCGAGTCGCAGCTGGATCGGGCCCAGCTTGTGTGCCGTGAAGTGTTGGCAGCCATGGGCCCGGGCGCCGAGAGCGCAACGATCAGCGCCGAGGGGGGCATGGCCAAGCTGAGCATCGCCGGCGCAGGAATCATGGGCCGCCCTGGCGTGGCCGCCCGCCTGTTCGACACCCTCGCCAAGGGCGGCATCAACCTGCGCCTGATCGCCACCAGCGAAGTGAAAGTGAGTTGCCTGGTGGCCGGCCACCAGGGCAGCAAGGCGCTGCAGGCCGCGGCCCAGTGCTTTGAGCTCAACGAGCGCCAGCTGCATCTGAACCCGCCTCCCTCCGGCGCCGGCGAACCGGAAGTGCGCGGCGTGGCCCTCGATCGCGACCAGGCCCAGGTGGCCGTACGCCGCATTCCCGACAAACCCGGCACAGCCGCGGCCGTCTGCCGTGTGCTCGCCGATGCGGGCATCAGCCTCGACGCCATCGTGCAATCGGAACGCAGCCACGGCAACGGCGATCACCAGAGCCGCGACATGGGTTTCTGCCTGAAGCGCGACGACCTGGAGCGGGCTCGCACCACCCTGCAGCCACTGCTCAACCAGTGGCCCGGCGCCAGCTTCGAAGAAGGCATGGCCATCGCCCGCATCAGCGCCGTGGGTGCCGGCATGCCCTGCACCACAGGCACAGCAGCACGCATGTTCCGCTCTCTGGCGGATGCGGGAGTGAACATCGAAATGATCGCCACCAGCGAGATCCGCACCAGCTGCGTGGTGCCGGAAGCCGAGGGCGTGAATGCGCTGCAGGTGGTGCATGCGGCCTTCGGGCTGGGCGGTGCGGTGCAACATCAGGCCCAGGGCACCGAGGCACCTGTGTCATGAAATAGCAATGCCCTGGGCCAGACACCGAATTCCGCTCCTGGCGGCCGCTCTCCTGGATGGGGTGGGGCTTTGGGTCATGGCGATTGTGATCGGGACCGTCAACGTACGGACGGTCTTCACACAAAGTGCGCCGCTATTAGCACTAGCGCTGATCTACTGCAGCCTCGGCTGGCTGTTCGGCTCGTACACACTCTTAAAACTTAGGAGGTTCACCTGGACACAGATCTTGGCCAGGTTGGGAATCACGGCCTTAGCCAGCATCGCCACAGCCGCCGTATTCAGCTACCTCTTCAGGCTTCAGATCACTAGCGATCTGTTCTTCCGCAGCAGCCTGATCCCATTGTTTGTGCTGTTGAGCCTGTGGAGCGCATTGGTCCGTGTGTTACTCCGACGGCTGAGCCGGCCGGACGCACATCAAGGTCGCTGGCACATCTTGGCCTTGCCACAAGAAATTCCCACCCTGGTTCGAGAATGGCGTCAAAACATGGGATCCGCTGGCTTGATACCAGACATCACAGAGCTCATCCCAGGAACAACCAAGGCCAATCTTCTGGATGGAGAAGCATTAGCTCTCAGCGCTGGCGTAATCAACGATCCTTCGCTTCAGGGGTTCTGCCAGGAAGCCGTCAACCGCGGACAGCCCGTCTTTTCACTGGTTGAACTCGCTGAACAAGAACTACAGCGCATTCCGACCCGGTGGATTGAGAGCCAATGGCTGCTGTTCTCAGCCAGCATTGATGGGCAACGCACGAGTTTGCAAAAACAGCTCAAGCGCTATGCCGATGTTGTGGTGAGCGTGATGCTGCTCCTACTGAGCGCACCACTGGCGCTATTGGCACTGACGCTGGTGAAATTACAGGACGGGGGTCCCGTGATCTACCGCCAGCAACGCTCAGGCCTACTGGGTCAGCCATTCAACGTGCTCAAGATCCGCACGATGAGCGTTGATTCAGAATCCAATGGCGCCCAGTGGGCAACAAAAAGTGATCAACGAATAACACCTATTGGTTACTGGTTACGGCGTACGCGCCTCGATGAACTACCTCAGCTGATCAATGTGTTGCGCGGCGAAATGAGCTTGATCGGTCCTCGGCCGGAGCGTCCAGAACTGGAGCACATCCTCGAGCAACAGATCCCCAACTACAAGCTGCGCCACTGGATGCGTCCTGGATTAAGCGGTTGGGCCCAAGTGAATATGTCCTACGCCTCAAGCATTGACGATTCTGAGATCAAACTCAGCTACGACCTCTTCTACCTACGCAATGCATCGATTTGGCTCGATCTTCTAATCCTGCTCAAAACGATCAAAATCGTGCTCAAGGCGGCTGGTCGCTAGAGACGCACCGTTGATTCAGAAGGGTGTTGATTACAGCGTTGCCGCAATCCCCTTCGGCTCCAGCATCAGCTTGCTACCGCTCACGCTTTCATCCATCTCGATCGGGTAGGCGCCGTCGAAGCAGGCGGTGCAGAAGTGTGAGGCATTGGCCTGGGCCGCTTCCACCATGCCTTCCTTGGTGAGGTAAGCCAGCGAATCCACGCCCAGATGAGCGGCAATCTCCTCAAGGGTGAGGCGGGCGGCGATCAGCTGGTCCTGGGTGTCGGTGTCGATCCCGTAGAAGCAGGGGTGCGTCACTGGAGGTGAGCTGATGCGCATGTGCACCTCGGTGGCACCGGCATCCCGAATGGCAGCCACGAGCTTGCGGCTGGTGGTGCCGCGCACGATCGAGTCGTCGATCACCACCACGCGCTTGCCAGCAAGCACATCAGGCAAGGGGTTGAGCTTCACGCGGATACCGGCTTCGCGCATCGCCTGGGTGGGTTGGATGAAGGTGCGGCCCACGTAGCGGTTCTTGATCAGGCCGTCGCCGAAGGGGATGCCGCTGAACTGCGAATAGCCGATCGCTGCCGGGATCCCCGAGTCGGGCACGCCGATCACGATGTCGGCCGCCACGGGGGTTTCACGGGCCAGGACTTCGCCGATGCGCACCCGGTAGCTGTAGAGCGATTCGCCAAAGAAGCGGCTGTCGGGCCGGGCGAAATAGATCATCTCGAACACACAGAGCTTGGCGGGCTCCGTGGTCCAGCGGCTGCGCGTGGGTTCGGGATCACCCAAGCGGAAATGCATGATCTCACCAGGCTCCACATCGCCATCGAAGCTTGCGCCGATGATGTCGAGCCCGCAGGTTTCGCTGCTCACCACCCACTGGGCCTCGCTGAGCTCGCCCATGTGGCCGAACACCAGCGGCCGGATGCCGTGGCCATCGCGCAGGGCATACAAACCCTCAGGGGTGCCAATCACCAAGCTGAAGGCGCCGCGGCAGCGACCGGCGGCCTCGCGGATCGCCGCATCCCAGCCCAGGCCCTGATTCACCGCATGCTGAATCGCGAAGGCAATCAGCTCGGAATCGGTGGTGGAGGTGAACTCCACTTCCGGGATGTCGGCGGAGATCGCTTCGCGCAGTTCGCCGGCATTCACCAGGTTGCCGTTGTGGGCGAAGGCGAGCGGGCCGAGACGGGTGTTGAGCAACACCGGCTGGGCATTGCAGGCCTTGCTGCTGCCGGTGGTGGAATAGCGGTTGTGGCCGATCGCCAGCTGACCAGGCAGGCGCTCAAGCACGCCTTGATCGAACACCTGGCTCACCAGGCCCATGTCCTTGTGCATGCGCACCTTGGGGCCGGAGGTCGCACCGGAAGCCGCCTGATCCCCGGCTGATGCAGCGTCAAACACCGCAATGCCAGCCGACTCCTGACCGCGGTGCTGCAGGGCGTAGAGGCCGAAATAGGTGAGGTTGGCCACCGGCTGATCGGCGGCGAGCACCGCAAACACGCCGCAGGCCTCTTCCGGCTTGTCGGGTCGTTCGCAGGCTTGCTCTTGGGGAGCCGCGTGAGTGCCGAACTCGGTGGTGGGGAGTGAGCCGGAGTGCACGTCGGTCACCGCAGTTCCCACCATCGGGTTTGTTTCAGCATTGTGCATCAGGGGTGTGCTCGTGCCGGGACCCAGGCTCACGCTGTGGGAGGCAGATCAACGCCCATGCGGCGGGGGATGGCCTGCTCGAACTGAGACGCCATCTGGGCCACCGGCAAACGCAGCAGCGCCTGGCCGGCCTGTTGGATCTGCAGCTCCGTTTCGGCTGCCACCACGCCAATGCACTGGGCGGGAACGGAGCCGGCGTTGGTGGCGTTCGCAGCATCCAATGCCTCCTGCCAAGCGACGGTCTGCGCCGGAGCCACGCTCACCAGGATGCGGGCGCCGCCTTCCGCGAAGAGCAGGCGATCCACACGGGTAACGCTGGCAGGGATCTCCAGATGGGCGCCGAGACCGCTGGCGATCGAGGCTTCCGCGGCAGCCACAGCGAGGCCGCCATCGCTGAGGTCGTGGGCGGAGCGCACCAGGCCGGCGGCGATCGCCTGGCGCAGGAAACCCTGCACCGAGCGCTCCAGATCCAGATCAATTTCGGGCGGGCGCCCCGTGACGGCTCCATGCACCCGCTCCAGATAGCTGCTGCCGGCCAGGCTCAAGCGGGGGTCGGCGGGAGTCTCCCCCGCTTCCAACGGCACGCCGAGCAACCAGATCGCATCGCCCACTTCGCGCCAGGCCTGGCCGCGCACCTGAGCGAGGTCGTGCACCAGACCCACCATGCCCACCACTGGCGTGGGGTGGATCGGCTGCATGCGCCCATCCGGCAGGCGCGTTTCGTTGTAGAGGGAGACGTTGCCACCGGTGACGGGGGTATCGAGGGCCGAGCAGGCGGCCGAGAGGCCGCGGCAGGCCAGGGCCAGCTGCCAGTAGCCGGTGGGCGTTTCCGGTGAGGGGAAGTTGAGGTTGTCCGTGACAGCCAGGGGCTCGGCGCCCACGCAGCTGAGGTTGCGGGCCGCCTCGGCCACCGCGGCCATGCCGCCGCGCTCGGGATCGAGGGCCACCCAGCGGTTGGGGCAATCCACCACGGCGGCCACACCGCGGTTGGCCGCAGCGCTGCTGGCCTGGGGACGCAGCCGCACCACCGCGGCATCGGCACCACCGGGGGGGATCACGGTGTTGGCCTGCACCTGGTGGTCGTATTGGCGATACACCCAGCGCTTGGAGGCGATGGTGGGGTCGTCGAGCAGCTGCAGCAGGGCGTCGTTCCAGCTGAGCGCCGTGGCGCCGGCGGGGGTGATGCCGTTCACGCTGGCGGCGGGCAGCTGGGCTTCGCTCCAGCGCCAGTGGGCCTGGATCTCCGCCGGGGGTTCGCTGATCAGCGCGTGGCGGTTGATCGGGGTGTCGTCGGCCAGGGCGCTGGCGGGCACTTCAGCGGCCACCTCACCGTTCTGGAGCACGCGCACGATGTTGTCTTCGAGCACGCGGCCCACCACCGCAGCCTGCAAGCCCCAGCGGGTGAAGCTCTGCATCAGGGCCTGCTCGCGCCCGGGCTTCACCACAAACAACATCCGCTCCTGGGATTCACTGAGCAGAAACTCGTAGGGGGTCATGCCGGCCTCACGGGCGGGCACCCGATCGAGATCCAGCTCGATGCCCAGGCCCCCCTTGGCGGCCATCTCCGAGCAGCTGCAGGTGAGGCCGGCGGCGCCCATGTCCTGCGCCGCCACCACATCACCGGTCTGGAAGGCCTCAAGGCAGGCCTCGATCAGACCCTTCTCCAGGAAGGGGTCACCCACCTGCACGGCCGGGCGATCGTCGAGGGAGGCCTCGGTGAGTTCGGCCGAGGCGAAGCTGGCGCCGCCCATGCCATCGCGGCCGGTGGTGCTGCCCACGTAAACCACCGGATAGCCCACGCCCTCGGCGCCGGAGCAGACGATGTCGTCGGTTTCCATGAGCCCGAGGGCCATGGCATTCACCAGCGGGTTGCCGGAATAGCTGGGGTCGAAGGCCACCTCACCGCCCACGGTGGGCACGCCCACGCAGTTGCCGTAGTGGGCGATGCCGGCCACCACGCCCTCCATCAGGCCCACATTGCGCTCATCCTCCAGGGGCCCGAAGCGCAGGGCATTGAGCAGGGCGATCGGCCGGGCGCCCATGGTGAAAATGTCGCGCAGGATGCCGCCCACGCCGGTGGCGGCGCCCTGGAACGGCTCCACCGCCGAGGGGTGGTTGTGGCTCTCGATCTTGAACGCCAGGCGCTGGCCTTCACCCAGATCCACAACGCCGGCGTTCTCGCCGGGGCCCACCAGGATGCGGGGGCCGGTGGTGGGGAAGCCCTGGAGCAGCGGCCGCGAGTTGCGATAGCAGCAGTGCTCCGACCACATCACCCCGAACATGCCCAGCTCAGCGCGGTTGGGGGCGCGGCCGAGGCGGCGACAGATCTCGTCGTAATCCGCCTGGCTGAGGTTCTCCTTCTTCAGCGCCTCGGGCACGGAGTAGTTCGACTCAGCAGCGGCCACCACAACACGTGCATGCAGATCGTTCCAGTGTCGCCGAGCGTCATCCCCAGCTGCCCGCGAAGCCTTCCGGCACCCCCAGCAGACAGGCCTGCAGCTGCCGGCGTTGCAACAGATCGCCGGTGTAGATGGCCTCGAGCTGCTTGCCGATGCTGATTCCGAGGCCGCTCAGGCTGCCGTGTTCTGTGCTGTTGAGCTTGATCCGCCGCACCCGCAGCTCCTGGGTGCTGGCCCCCAGCACCGCCACACGATCTTCGCTGCCGAGCACCTCAATCACGTCAATGCTGCGACCGGCCACCCGGCGTTTGGCGGAGCCATCAGGCGTGATCAACAGCCAATCCACGGCCCCATCGGGCGCACTGCTGAAGCGATTGCTGCCGCGCCCACCCCACAGTTCATCGGCGCCAGCGCCGCCGATCAGGATGTCGTGGCCGCCATGGCCGAGGAGCAGATCGCCGGCCAGACCGCCGGTGAGGCGATCGGGCTCGTTGCTGCCGATCAGGCGTTGCGGCCAGCGCTGCGCCAAGGGATCCACATCCGTCTCCATCCCCCAGATGCGCTGCAGCGCCCGAATGTCGTTGCTGGAAAACCAGGTGGGCCACTCCCCCAGTAGAGGATCGCGGTAGGCCATCAGCGTTTCCTCGGGGAAAGCGCTCCAGGCCGGCACCCCACTCACGAACACATCGCCATCGGAACGATCAAAGGGGTGTTCGAGGCCGAGGGCGTGGCCGATCTCGTGCAGGAGCGCGTAACGCAGATAGAGCTCCTGATCCGCAAAGGCGGGGGTGTTGATGAACAGCTCCCAGAAGTGGCGATCCGCCACGCTGTTGGAGAGGGCGATCCCGAGGGCGACGCCGTCGTCACCCAGATTGATCTCCGTGTCGAGATACAGCCGCAGATCGGCTTGATCCACCTGATCGGTGAAGCGAAAGTCGAGCTGGATCAGATCGTCGAGCTGGCCGAGGGCAGTCTGCAGAAATCCATGCAGGCCATCGTCCATGGCCATGGTGTTGATCCACTGGGCCCCAAAATCTCCGCCCTGCACCCAGGCCGCTCCGGCGGGGCGATGCAGGTAGAGATCCAGCACTCCATCGGGGGGAACCACCAGCTGGGTGGTGAAGTCGCGGAAGTCGGGCGCGATCAGCAGCTCAGGATGGATGCTGCGCAACTCGGTGGCCGAACCCAGCCCGTGGGACAAACCCACCTGAGCCGCATCACCGGATCGCTGGAAGCAGCCGTAACACATGGTTCAGCCCTCAGAGCCAGGGATCATCGTCTTGCCCGCCCGGCCGCTGGGGGCGTGACCGGGCGGGCGGTGCGTCGTAGGAATCCCGGTCGTCATCCCAATCATCCCAAGCTTCAACTGGCCGTCGAGGGCGCTGAGGCTGGTCGGGCTGCCGCTCCCAGACCGGTTCCTCCTCGATCCAGCCCTCCAAGCGCTCCTCGAAGCGATCGCCGGCCTGTTGGAACTGGTCGCGCAATCGCTCGGTTTCCTCCTGCAGCTGATCGCGCCAGCGGCGGCCACGGCGCAGAAACTCCTGGCGCACGCTGGCGCGGGCCAACGGCAGATCATCGAGCCCGCTCAGGCCTGTGAACACCTGGCCGGGCTGCTGATCGCTGATGCGCTCAGGGCTGAGGCGCCAGCGGCTGCTGCCGGGCAGACGCGGGTCGCTGCGGGACACCAGGTAGTGGAGGATCTGGCCGGTGCCGAGCTCCACGGCGGCATCGGCCACGGTGCCGATCGGTTCACCGCGGCGATCGAGCACCGCTGCCTCGATCAGAGTGGGCAGGCGGTCGACGGTGGGGAGGTCGGTGTCGGCGGGATCGCCCTGCACCAGGGCCTCCAACTCACCCAGCCCGCGCAACTGATCGAGCCGCCAGGCCTGGCGACGATCGCCAAAGGTTGACGGTTTGCTGATCCAGCCCAGCAGCCGATGCACCGGCGGATGCATCCAGGCAACGGCTCCCGGGCCATGGTCGATGCCCTGATCGCAGCGCACGCGGCGGCGCAGCAGGTCGCTGAGCAGCAGTTGCTCCGGCAGGCTCACTGGCGGATCTGCACCGGCATCACCAGATAGGTGAAGGCTGATTCATCCTCCGGCGCCAGCACCACCGGCGTGGTGGGGGCGTTGCAGCGCACCTCCACCCGCTCGGCGCTCATCGCCTTCAAGCCCTCGAGCACGTAGCGCACGTTGAAGGCGATTTGAATCGCCTCACCGCTTACGTCGGCGGCGATTGATTCGGAACCGCTGCCCACGTCCTGGGCGTCGGCACTGATGGCCAGCTGACCGGCGGCGGGATCGCTGCTGATCTTCACCACGTTGTTGTGCTGATCGGCCAGCACCGCCACCCGTTCCAGGGCGCTGAGCAACCCCTTGCGATCCAGCCTGAGGCTGCGGCCGAAGCTTTCCGGGATCAACTGGCGGTAGTTGGGATAGGTGCCATCCAGGCTGCGGCTGGTGAGCACCTGATCGGCCCACTGGAACACCACCTGGCCGCGATCACAGAACAGGCTCACGGGATCACCGCCGCCCCGGCTGGAGAGCAACCGCTCCAACTCCCGCAGGGAGCGGGCCGGAACCGTCACGTCGAGCTGGGCCTCCGCCTCGGCGCTGTTCTGCAGGCGCAACACCGCTAAACGGTGACCATCGGTGGCGGCGCACTCGAGCCCTTCGGCATCCAGGCCGAGGTGCACCCCGGTGAGCAGCTGTTTGGCTTCATCGCTGCTGCTGGCGAACAGGGTGGCCCGCAGGCCTTTCACCAACACCTCAGGGTCAAGCTTGATCGGCGTGGCGGCCTGGGCGAGGGGGAGCTCCGGGAAGTCTTCAGCGGGCATGCCCCGCATCTGATAGCTGCCTGAGGCGCTGGTGAGCTCCACCTGCTCGCCGCCCTCCTCACAGCTGAGGCTGATCGGGCTGTCGGCCGGCATGCGGGAGACAATCTCGCCAAACAGACGGGCCGGCAGGGTGATCGCGCCACTGGTGTGCACCGAGGCGCTGAGGCTGGTTTGGATGCCGAGGCTCAGGTCGAATCCCGTGAGGCTGAGGCGACCGGTGCCGGCATCGGCGGTGAGCAGCACGTTGGCCAGCACCGGATGGGTTGGTCTGCCTGCCACGGCCCGGCTCACCAGCTGAAGGCTGGCATTGAGTTCGGCCTGGGAGCAGACCAGCTTCATGGTGTCGGCAAAGCGGCCCCCACGCTTCCACAACGGGGCCGGAAGCGCAACGGGCTGAGCGAGCGGTTTCCACGCTTCTCCCCAACACCACGTCTATTGGATCAAAAGATTTAAAAATCAAAATCCAGATCCGTAGCCGTAGAGGATGGGGAAACGGATCAAAACCCCTCTTAAGCACTGCAGTGCAATTGATCTCATTTCCACAACCCTGGTGAATTTCCTAGCGAGCGCATCCGGAAAATGAGCTTTTCCGCTGATTCCCGGGATTGCGGAAAAGTCACGGGTTTAGGCTGTGTCGGGCACCCTGAGTTTTACCTGGGTGGCCTGGCAGGTTTTCCTCAGCCTGTGAACAGACGCTTTGGTGGTTGTCTGGCAGCAAAAAGCCCCGCCGGGTTTCCTCGGCGGGGCTTTTTGCGGGCGCAAACCCTCGTTCGTTCAGGTCGGTGGGTTCAGAACCCCATCACCTTCGCAACGATGCTCGTGTCCGGCTCCAGGCCCGTGTGGAACTTGGAATCGTTGTGCTCGATCGCGGTGGTGGGGTCTTTGAGGCCGTTGCCGGTGAGCACGCACACCACGATGGCGCCGGCAGGCACCTCTTCGCGGCGCTTGAGTAGGCCGGCCACGGATGCTGCACTGGCGGGCTCGCAGAACACGCCTTCTCCGGCGCCGAGCAGCTTGTACGCCTCGATGATCTCGGCGTCGGTCACCGCCATGAAATCGCCGTTGCTCTCCGCGCGGGCCTTGAGGGCCCGCTCCTTGTTCACCGGATTGCCGATGCGGATGGCGGTGGCGATCGTGTCGGGTTGCTCCACGGTGTGGCCGAGCACCAGGGGCGCCGAGCCGGCCGCCTGGAAGCCCATCATTCGCGGCAGGCGGCGGCTATGGCCGGCGGCCTTGTATTCGTTGAAGCCCATCCAGTAGGCACTGATGTTGCCGGCGTTGCCCACGGGGATGCACAGCCAGTCGGGGGCTTCGCCCAGGGCATCCACCACCTCGAAGGCCGCTGTTTTTTGGCCCTGCAGGCGGTAGGGGTTCACCGAGTTCACCAGGGTGATCGGGTATTGGTTCGCCACCTCCTGCACGATCGCCAGGGCGCGGTCGAAGTTGCCCTTCACCGCCAGCACCTCAGCGCCGTAGAGCAGCGCCTGGGCGAGCTTGCCCTGGGCCACGTAGCCATCGGGGATCAGCACAAAAGCCCTCATGCCACCCCGGCGTGCGTAGGCGGCAGCGGCGGCCGAGGTGTTGCCGGTGCTGGCGCAGATCACCGCTTCCGAGCCGGCCTCCTTGGCCTTGGAGATGGCCATGGTCATGCCCCGGTCCTTGAAGGAGCCGGTGGGGTTGAGGCCGTCGTATTTGAGGAATACCTTCACGCCCTTGCCGATCCGCTCGGCGATCACCGGCGCCGGGATCAGCGGGGTGGCACCTTCACGCAGCGTGATCACCGGCGTTTTGTCGCTCACCGGTAACCACTTGCGGTAGCCCTCGATCAGGCCCGGCCAGTCCTGCATGGCCGGGCGGTTGTGTCCCAGGCGCCGGCGAAGGGAGGACAACAGGGCCACGGGCAGCAGGGACGGTCTACTGGCGAATCTACGGGGCGGGTTTCGCTGGACGCTCGCCGCTGCTCGCGCTGTTGCCGCCGTTGCCCCGCAGGCCGTCGAGGGGAGACTCCATGAAGAACTGCACAAGCTCACTCACGGATTTGGCCTTCTGCAGCACCGCCAGCAGGGCCGGAATGCTCACTTCCATCTCATCCACCGGATAGGCCTTGAGGAAGCTGATGGCGCTGAGCTTGCCGTCGGTGGCCGCCAGGGCATTGATCACGCCGGCCCGCAGGGCTGGGATGCCCACCTTTTTGGCATTCAGTGGGTAGATGATCTGCGCCACCCGGGCCAGGACGGCTTCACCCAGGCGGGTGCTCAGCAAACGGCTGGTGAGCAGCAGCGGTAGAGAGAGCTCAGCCTTCAGCAGCTTGCTCACCTCTTCAGGCTTCTGCTTGGCGATGGCAAGCACATCCGAGATCAGCCCTCGAGCCTTGCCGGACTCAGCGAGGTAGGTGAGATCGGACACGGCGATCGATCGCCGGAACGCACCGGTCACGAACACCACGTTTTCGGCGGCCCATGTGGCTGGCGAGCCGCCGATCAGGCCCAGGCCCAGCAGTGCGGCAACCAAACGCTGACGCTTGCGTGTAGCCATGGGGGTGCCGAGGATCAAGCTGAGCCCGACCTTAGGCGGGTTGTTGCAACGCAGTCCGGCGGCTGCGATCAGCCCCCACCAACACATCCCGCACCAGGTGCACCACACCCCGCTCTGCCAGTCCGCGGGCCAGTTCCGTCCCCATGCGGCGCAGCTCCGTTTCCCGCAGCAGCCGCGGCACCCGCTTCAGCAGGAGTTGGGGATCGAAACCAGGCAGCTGGCCCAGGATCGCCACGAGCCGTTGGATCGGCTCGAGCGAGAGCAGCTCGGCGTCGTTGGCGCTCAGCGGCTGGGCATCGCGCAGGCCGGGGGGGCGCAGCAGCCGTGGCAGCCGCTGCGTGATGCGCAGGGTGGTTTGCCAGCCCAGGGCATCCATCTGATTCACCGCCGCTTCCACCAGCTGCCCGCGCAGGAGGCCGGCGTTGGGGGAGAACAGGAAATCGAGCACCTGATCCAGCAGGCCATCGAGATCCAGCTGGCTGCCGCTGGCGGCACTGCTGATTAGGTTGTCGAGCCGCTGCCAGCGGAAGATCTCGCCGTCGAACAACATCTCCTTGAGGCTGTTGCGCAACTGGGGATCGGGGTCTTCCATCAACCGGCGGGCGAAATAGGGATAGGCAGCGCCGAGGATTTTGAACTCGGGATCCACGCTCAGGGCGATGCCTTCGAGGGTCACCAGTGAGCGGATGATCAGGGCGTAGTAGGGCGGCACCTGGAAGGGGAAGCGATACATCACGCCGCTGAGGTCGTCGGTGACGGCCTTGAAATCCATGCGGCTCACCCCCATCTCCAGGGCCTGGCCGAACACCTGCTCGAAGGCCGGCACGATCGGTGAGAGGTCAACGTCCTGGGCGAGGAAGCCCAGGCTCACGAAGTCTTTGGAGAGCTTGCCGAAGTTGCGGTTCACCAGGTGCACCACCGCCTGGATCAGCCCCGTGCGGCTCTCGCGGCTCACGGTGCTCATCATTCCGAAATCGAGATAGGCCAGCCGGCCATCCGCCAGGGCCAGCAGGTTGCCGGGGTGGGGATCAGCGTGGAAAAAGCCGTGCTCGAGTAGCTGCTGGAGCGAGCAGTTCACCCCCACGGTCACCATGTCGTCGGGGTCGATGCCCAGCTGGCGCACCGCCTCGAGGTTGGTGAGCTTCACCCCATCGATCCACTCCATCGTGAGCACCCGCCGTGCGGTGGCATGCCGGTGGATCCGGGGAACGGCGATGCGGGGGTTGTGGGCGTGCAGCTCGGCGAAACGCTCTGCGTTGGAGGCCTCGTTGCAGTAGTCCATCTCCTCGAACACCCGCTTGCCCAGCTCATCGATCAGGGCCACCAGATCGGAGCGGATTAGGCCGATGTTGCGGTTGAGCCAGGCGGCGATGTTGCGCACGATGTAGAGATCGAGCGTGATCTGCTCGCGCAGGCCGGGCCGCTGCACCTTCACGGCCACCTTCTCGCCGTTGAGCAACACGCCGCGGTGCACCTGGCCTAGGGAGGCGGCGGAGATCGGTTCGCGCTCCAGCTCGGCGTAAATCGAAGCGATCGGCGCGCCGAGGTCTTCCTCGATGCAGGCCATCGCCAGAGCTGAATCGAAGCCCGGCAGTTGGTCTTGCAGGCCCGCCAGCTCTTCCAGCAGCAGGGGGGGCACGATGTCGGGCCGGGTGGAGAGGGCCTGACCGGCCTTGATGAAGGCGGGGCCGAGGGAGGCCACCAGATCCGCTGCTTCCTTGGCGCGGGCTCTGGCGTGGTCGTGGTTGGCGAGCCGGCGAGTGAGCCAGTCGATCCCCACGCTCAGTAGATAGAGGCCGATGGGCACCAGCGTCTGCCAGATGCGCCGGATCAGGCGTTGGGGGGCGCCGGCATAGATGCGGCTGATGGCGGCTGGGTCGTATTCCAGGAGGCCGGAGACCTCAATGAAATCCCTGAGGTCGGCGTTCGGGGGTGTGGTGGCGTTCCTTGGCTGCGGGGATGGCGCAGTCGCTCGCTGGGATTGCGTGATCGGTTGGCTTTCGGGATGTGTGTCGACGCACGTTCGGACTTCTGGGCTGTCTGTACAGAAGTCGGGATGTTCGTTTGAGCGAGTTGTGGTTGCTGCCGTGGCCGACTGATCGGCGTTGGACTTGACAGCCTCCTCGCCTACAGCGATCTCGCCCATCACGTTGCGGCGCATGGCGGCGCTGGCGGCTTCCAGAGGGGTCAGCGGGCTGTTGGTGCTTGGCATACCGCGGGTTCGGGCCCCGGGTGCCCTTTCAGTGTTGTCCCTCTTCTAAACGAAAGACGCAGCCGCTACGGTCGGGCTCAACACCGGCTGCCAGCTGTGCTCACCGGACTGCGCCTGCAGAACATCGCCCTGATCGAGCAGCTGCAGCTTGATTTCAGCGGTGGGTTCACGGTTCTCACCGGTGAAACCGGCGCCGGTAAATCGATCCTGTTGGATGCGCTCGATGCGCTGTTGGGCGGCTCTGGTGGCCCACGCCTGCTGCGCCAGGGGAGCGAGCGTGGCGTGATCGAGGCCAGCTTCAGCCTCACGCCGCCACTGCAGAGCTGGCTGGCGGATCAGGAGCTCGAGGCCGACGACGACGAAATCCTGCTCAGCCGCGAGTGGCGCCTCAGCGAGGACCGTCTCAGCAGTCGGCACCGGCTCAATGGCGTGGCGGTGAATCGCAGCCAGATTCAGGAACTGCGCCCCCTGCTGCTCGATCTCACCGTGCAGGGGCAGACACAGCAACTGGCGCGCCCTGGTCAACAGCGGCGTTGGTTGGACCGTTTCGCTGGCGAGCTGCTGCAGGCCCAGCTGCCGGTGGTGGCGGAAGCCTTTCGCGATTGGCGGGCCGCTTCCCAAGCCCTTGAGCTGGCCCGGAGCAACTGGGAGCAACTGCAGCAGGAGCGCGAACGCCAGGAGCAGTTGCTCTCGGATCTGGAGGCAGCCCAGCTCGAGGATCCGGCTGAACGGGAGCGGCTGGAGGGCGAGGAGAACCGCCTGGCCCACGGTGTGCGGCTTCAGGAGGGCGTGATGACTCTGATCGGCCGGCTGGTGGATGGGGCCGAGGAGGCTCCTTCGGTGCTGGATCACCTGGCGGCCTGCGAGGGCGAACTAGCGGCGATGCAGCAGCTCGACCCTGAGGTGGCGGCGCTCGCCAGCCGCTGCAGCGATGGCCTCGCCCAGCTTCAGGATCTGGCCCGCGATCTGGATCGCTACGGCGCTGGCTTGGAGAGCGATCCCGACAGCCTGGATCAACTGCAGCAGCGCATCGCTCAGCTCAAAGCTCTGGAACGCCGCCATGGCAAAAGCGTTGCCGAGCTGATTGCCTGGCGTGATGAGCTCCGAGAGCAGTTGGCGCCTGGCGGTGCGGAGGCCAGCCTCGAAGCACTCGAAGCCGACGAGTTGGCGGCCCGGCAGCAACGCGACCGCTGCAATACCCAGCTCAGCGCTGCCCGCCGCGCCGCCGCTGAGCAGCTCGAGCAGCAGCTGATGCAGGCACTGCGCCCGATGGGGTTGGCCAACGTGCGCTTCAGCGTGGCGATCGAGCCGGCCACCCCCGGGGAAGAGGGTGCAGATGCAGTGCAGTTTCTGTTCTCCGCCAACCCCGGCCAGCCCCTGGCACCCCTGGCGGAGGTTGCCTCAGGCGGTGAGATGTCGCGCTTCCTGCTGGCGCTGAAAACCTGCCTGGCCGCGGCGGATCCCCATGTGACCCTGCTGTTCGATGAAATCGACACCGGCGTGAGCGGCCGCGTCAGTGGCGCCATGGCGGAGTTGCTGCAGCGCTTGGCGCAGCAACGCCAGGTGTTCTGCGTCACCCACCAGCCCCTCGTGGCCGCGGCGGCCGACCATCACTTCCGCGTGTCGAAGGAAGTGCGCGCAGGCGCTACCCACACGCAGGTGTCCCAACTGCGGGACACTCAGGCCCGCCAAGCCGAACTTGCGGAACTGGCCGGCGGCGATTCCGGTGAAACCCGCAGCTATGCCGCCAGCCTGCTCAAGCGGGCTGGGTAGTTGGTTGGCTGTGCCATCGCCCCCCAGCGGATCCCCGTAGAGTCCCCTATTCCCGAGCCGCCCGGATGCCCCGCGCCCTCGCCAAGAGCGTGAACGAGAAAGCGGCGTTGCAGGCGCTGAATGGCGGCTCGCTGGAGGATGTAATCCGGGTGCGGGGTGCCCGCCAGCACAACCTCAAGAACGTCGACGTCACCGTTCCCCGCAACAAGCTGGTGGTGTTCACCGGCGTGAGCGGCAGCGGCAAGAGTTCGCTCGCGTTCGACACGATTTTTGCCGAGGGTCAGCGCCGTTACGTCGAGAGCTTGTCGGCGTACGCGCGGCAATTCCTCGGGCAGGTGGACAAGCCTGATGTGGATGCGATCGAGGGGCTCTCGCCCGCGATCTCGATTGATCAGAAATCCACCAGCCATAACCCTCGCTCCACGGTGGGCACGGTTACGGAGATTCAGGACTACCTGCGCCTGCTGTTCGGCCGCGCCGGTGAGCCCCACTGCCCGGAGTGCGACCGCTCGATCCGGCCTCAGTCGATCGACGAGATGGTCGATCAGATCCTCAAGTTGCCCGAGGGCACCCGTTATCAGCTGCTGGCTCCCGTGGTGCGCGGTAAGAAGGGCACCCACGTGAAGCTGCTGAGCGGCCTGGTGGCGGAAGGCTTCGCCCGGGTGCGCATCAACGGCGAAGTGCGCGAGCTGGCGGACAACATCGAGCTCGACAAGAACCACGCCCACAACATTGAGGTGGTGGTGGACCGCCTCGTTTCGCGCGAAGGCATCCAGGAGCGGCTCACTGATTCACTGCGCACCTCGCTCAAGCGCGGCGATGGCCTGGCCCTGGTGGAAGTGGTGCCCAAGGCGGATGAGGAGCTCCCCGAAGGCATCGAGCGGGAGCGGCTCTATTCCGAAAACTTCGCCTGCCCGGTGCACGGCGCCGTGATGGAGGAGCTCTCGCCGCGGCTGTTCTCCTTCAACAGCCCCTACGGCGCCTGCCCCGATTGCCACGGCATCGGCCATCTGCGCCAGTTCACGATGGAGCGGGTGATCCCCGATCCCACCCAGCCGGTGTATGCCGCCGTGGCTCCCTGGGCAGAGAAGGACAACGCCTATTACTTCTCTCTGCTCTATTCGGTGGGTGAGGCCTTCGGCTTCGAGATCAAGACCCCCTGGAACGAGCTCACAGCCGAGCAGCACGAGGTGTTGCTGCATGGTTCTAAGGAGCCGATTCCGATCCAGGCCGACAGCCGCTACCGCAAATCGCAGACCTACCTGCGGCCCTTTGAAGGCATCCTGCCGATCCTCGAGCGCCAGCTGCGCGATGCCAGCGGCGAATCGATGCGCCAGAAGCTGGAGAAGTTTCTGGAATTGGTGCCCTGCGCCAGCTGTGATGGACTGCGCCTCAAACCCGAAGCCCTGGCGGTGCGAGTGGGGCCCTACCGCATCCACGAGCTCACCAGCAGCAGCGTGGGCGAGAGCCTGCGCCGCATTGAGCAGTTGATGGGTGTGGGCGCTCATGAAGGCGATGAGCCCCTCCTGAGTCCGCGTCAGATCCAGATCGGCGATCTGGTGCTGCGGGAGATCCGCATGCGCTTGAAGTTTTTGCTGGATGTGGGGCTCGACTACCTCAGCCTCGATCGCCCGGCGATGACGCTCTCCGGCGGCGAAGCCCAGCGCATCCGCTTGGCCACCCAGATCGGCGCCGGCCTCACCGGAGTGCTCTACGTGCTCGATGAACCGAGCATCGGTTTGCACCAGCGCGACAACGACCGGCTGCTCAACACGCTGATCAAGCTGCGCGATCTGGGCAACACCCTGATCGTGGTGGAGCACGACGAAGACACGATCCGCGCCGCCGATCACATCGTGGACATTGGCCCCGGTGCCGGCGTGCACGGCGGCCACATCGTGGCGGAGGGAGACTTCAATGCCCTGATCAGCGCCGAAGATTCGCTCACCGGCGCCTATCTCAGCGGCCGCCGCTCGATCCCAACGCCCGCGGAGCGGCGCGATACCGGCTCCCGCAAGATCACCCTGGTGGGTTGCGAACGCAACAACCTCTCCGGTTTCGATGTGGAGTTTCCGCTCGGCCGGCTGGTGTGCGTGACCGGCGTGAGCGGCAGCGGCAAGAGCACGATGGTGAACGAGCTACTCCACCCGGCGCTGGAGCACAAGCTCGGCATGAAGGTGCCCTTCCCCTCCGGCGTGAAGGAGTTGAAGGGGATCAAGGCGATCGACAAGGTGATCGTGATCGACCAATCACCGATCGGTCGCACCCCCCGCTCGAACCCCGCCACCTACACCGGTGCGTTCGATCCGATTCGTCAGGTGTTCGCCGCCACGGTGGAAGCCAAGGCCCGCGGTTACCAGGTGGGTCAGTTCAGCTTCAACGTGAAAGGCGGCCGCTGCGAGTCCTGCAGCGGTCAGGGCGTGAACGTGATCGAGATGAACTTCCTGCCCGATGTCTACGTGCAGTGCGACGTGTGCAAAGGCGCCCGCTACAACCGCGAGACGTTGCAGGTGAAATACAAGGGCTTCACCATCGCCGACGTGCTGGAGATGACGGTGGAGCAGGCCTGTGAGGTGTTCTCCGCCATCCCCCAAGCGGCGGATCGGCTCCGCACCCTGGTGGATGTAGGCCTCGGCTACGTGAAGCTCGGCCAGCCGGCGCCCACCCTGTCAGGCGGTGAGGCCCAGCGGGTGAAGTTGGCCACTGAACTCTCTAAACGCGCCACAGGCAAAACGCTCTATCTGATCGACGAGCCCACGACGGGCCTGAGTTTCTACGACGTGCACAAGCTCATGGATGTGATCCAGCGGCTCGTGGATAAGGGCAATTCTGTGCTGGTGATTGAGCACAACTTGGACGTGATTCGCTGCTCCGATTGGATCATCGACCTCGGTCCTGATGGTGGCGATAAGGGAGGCGAAATCGTGGTGACGGGCACCCCTGAGGAGGTGGCTGCCCATCCCACATCGCATACCGCTCGCTATCTCAAGCAGGTGTTGGAGCAGCACCCACCCCAGGCAGTGGCCGCTTAGCCGGGCCCTCAGCCCAGCAAGGGCACTAGTTCAGCGATGGCTTCGCCGCCAGCGATGCCCAAGTCGAGCCCTGAACCGGTGTCGTCTTCGGCTTGAAGCTCAGCGGTATCGAGCCTCAGGCTGCGGCCATCGCTGAGCACGCCTGCCACCACGGAGTTGTGCTCTTCCCGGAGGTCGATCAGTTGGTCGCCGCGTTGGCTGAAGCGGACACCGATCTGGCCGAGGTCACCCCGTTGGCAGCGGCGCAGGCTGGCGACGCTGAGGCGTTTCAGTTGTCCAAGACGGCTGGCTAGCAACACGCATCCCTCAGGGCTCACTCCGGCAGCGCCCACCACCGTCTCCCCAGGGAGCAGTCGCAACAGCACCGGACCCTGCGCATTGCGGCCCATCACCGGCAGGTTCGCCTCATTCACCGCCAGGCGGAGCAGTCGGCCAGTTGAGCTGCCCACGACCAGTTCCTGGCCTTCGCGGCAGAGCACCACCCGCTGCAGGGTCACGCCGTCCTTGAGTTTCAGTACTGAAGCGGCGCGGCCGGAGAGCTCCTGGAAGTCTTCAATCGGCAGGCGCTTGAAGCGGCCATCGCTGCTGAGCAGGCCCACGCTCGTGCCCTCGGCATCAGCCCCACCGGGCAGTGGCAGCAGTTGCACCACCCGCTCACCATTCATCCCTTCCGGCAGGAATTTCTCCAGCGTGCCTGGTTGCTGGCCAGCGAACTCCCAGCGCAGCAGCGCCACCCGGCCTGCATCCGTGAAGGCGAGCAGGGCGGGCTTTTCGCTGATGGGCAGGATCAGCCGCGCCGGTGAGGGGTTGTCCCCCAGGGGAGCCGGTTCATCCAGATGCAGCCGGCCCAGCAGCTGCGGACCCACCACCTTCACCTGACCATCGGCCTGGATCACCAGACGGCCATCGCTGCTCAGGCCCTCAAAGGCTCGCTGGCGCAGCAGTTCGGTGTTGGGGCGCTGGGCCGCGGTGCGCTGGGCCACCAGTTCATCGCCCCCTGCCACCAGGCGGGTACGGCGTGGTGTGGCGAAGCGCTTCTTCAGTGCCTTGAACTCGGCCACCATCGTGTCGAGCAACGCGGGACGTTCATCCAGCAGGTGGCGTAGCCGCGCCCGCTCCTGACGGAGGTCGTCCGCTTCCTTGCGCAGGCTTTCCTGCTCCAGCCCGGTGAGCCGGCGCAGCGGCATCGCCAGCACCGCATCCGCCTGGCGCTCGTTGATGTCGAGATGCACCTGCAGGCTCGCCTTGGCGCTGGCGGCATCCGGGGCGGCGGTGATCATCTCGATCACCTTGGGCAGGGCGTTGAGGGCGGTGATCAGACCCTCCACCACCTCAAGGCGATCCTCCGTGCGCTTGAGCGCATGGCGCGTGCGCCGGATCAGGGTGAGTTCGCGGTATTCGAGGAACTCCTGCAGCAGTTGGCGCAGGGTGAGCTGGATCGGTTTGCCGTGCACCAGTGCCAGCAGGATCGCGCCGTAGTTGCTCTGCAGGGCGGTGCGGCGCTGCAGTTCGGCGAGCACGGTTTCGGGGTTGGCGTCGCGGCGGAGCTCCACCACCACGCGCATGCCTTCGCGGTCGGATTCGTCGCGGATGTCGGCGATGCCGTTGATCTTGCCCTCGTTCACCTGCTCGGCGAGCTTTTCAATCCAGCCGGCTTTGCTCAGTTGATAGGGCAGCTCGGTGATCACCACGGCGCCGCGCTTGTGGCGACCCTTGCCGGGCTGAACTTCCTCGATGTGGGCCACGCCCCGCATCGGGATGCTGCCGCGGCCGTACAGATAGGTGTCGCGCACGCCACTGCCGATCAGCACCTCACCGCCGGTGGGGAAGTCGGGGCCGGGCACCAGCTCGAGCAGCTTCTCGTCGCTCAGATCGGGCTTGCGCACCAGGGCGATGAGGGCATCCACCACCTCGCCCAGGTTGTGGGGCGGGATGTTGGTGGCCATGCCCACGGCGATGCCCGTGCACCCGTTGAGGATCAGGAACGGCAGCTGGGCCGGCAGCACCGTGGGCTCCTGCTGGGAGCCATCGAAGTTGGGGGCGAAATCAACGGTGTCGTCGCCGATTTCATCGAGCATCGCCTCGCTGGCGATCGGTGCCAGGCGCGTTTCCGTGTAACGCATGGCAGCCGGTGGGTCGTCGTCCACCGAGCCGAAGTTGCCGTGGCCATCCAGCAGTGGGTTGCGGCTGGCGAAGGTCTGCACCAGTCGCACCAGGGCGTCGTACACCGCCTGATCGCCGTGGGGGTGGTATTTGCCGAGCACGTCGCCCACCACGCGGGCGCACTTGCGATAGGGCCGGTCCGGGGTGAGCCCCAGCTCGTGCATCGCGTAGAGGATGCGGCGCTGCACCGGCTTGAGGCCGTCGCGGGCATCGGGCAGGGCCCGGCCCACGATCACGCTCATCGCGTATTCGAGGTATGAGCGCTGCATCTCGAGGTGCAGCTCAATCGGCTGGATGCGCCGATCGTCGGATGGGTCCGGCAGCGGCTGATCGGGGCGCGCCTTGGGCATCCGTGGCTCAGGCCGGGGGGCGGAAAGTGGCGCTCAGCCTACAGATCACGGGCTTATTCGTCGCCCAGGTCGTCGTGGCCACCGGCGTTCGCCTGGGCCCGATCCACATCGGCCTTCAGGGAGGGTTCTTTCAGCAGCTTTGCTGCATCGCTACGCAGCCGCGGACCCCAGAGCTGCTCCTTCTGCCAGCTCTCGAGCACGTAGTTGGGTTCCTCGGCCAGGGCCTTGGCCGCCAGCTCCAGGCTCTCCAGATTCCCGGGCTGCTTCACATTCATTGCCGCCGCCAGGGCCAGGGAAGGCTCCGCGGCGGCCTTGATGGCCAGCACCCGGCGCCAGCGCTTGATCGCCTCGCCGTCTTTGTTTTGCTCGTAGAGCACCAGGGCCTGGTTGTTGATCGCCTCCCAGAACTCGCGGCGCAGCCCCGAAGCCCGCTCGAAGGCCCCCAGTGCATCGCCCGGTTTTCCCATCAGCAGATAGGCGTTGCCGAGGTCGAAATAGGCGCCCGCGTTCTTGCCGTCGAGCTTCAGGCCTTGGTTGATTAGCTCGGCAGCCTCGGACGGTCGGCTGTCTTTCAGAGCCAGCGAACCCTGGGCAAAAATGATCCCGGCATTGCGCGGGTCGAGTTCCCGGGCCTTGGCCAGCGACACGCCAGCGGCTTTGTCTTGATTGCTGCGCAGCTGCGCCTCGGCCAGCAGCACCCAACCGCGGGGATCGTTGGGAATCAGCTGCACGGTGAGGGCCGCCAGCCGCGCGGCGTCGTCGGCCTGGCCGATCCGCAGCAAGCGCGCCGCCGCCTGAGCGATGCCCAGGCCGGCCCCTTCAAGGTTGCGCGCCTCTGGAACGGCCACGTAAGGCACCAGGGCCCGAGCCGGTTGCGCTGCGCTCAGGGCCGAGAGCATCAGGGGTGCCGCCGCCAGAACCTTCCACCAGCGCGCAGCCATCGATGCAGGGCGATCACAGCCGCAGGTTAGGCAGGGGCGCTGGGGCTGGCTGCGCCTCGGACCGCTTTGCTCTCAGCCCTGAACGTTGCATCCCCCTTTCCGTACACACCGCACGGAACCTTGGACAGTCTTCTCGCCGAGTTTGCCGGCCCTGCTCTGGAGGGCCATTGGCTTCCGGCTTGGGCTAGGGCGCGTGGTGTTTCGCCCCATCCGATTGCAGTGCCGCTCGAATGTTCCGCCGCCACATCGCCGGTTTGATGCGGCGCAGGGCGGAGGCCCGCAGCTTCTCGTCCCAGTCCGCATCGCTCCAGGCCAGGGCCTCGTCGGCCCGCAGATCCAGCCACCAGGGCCGGGGCTGCAGATCGGGGTCCCCACTGCCCTCGAAGCGCCGGTGATTCCACGGACACACGTCCTGACAGATGTCGCAGCCGGCCACCCAACCCTCCAGGCCCTCGGCGATGGGCGGAGGCAGTTGCTCGTCGCGGTTTTCGATGGTGTGAAAGGCGATGCAGCGGCGCGCATCCACCACGAAGGGCTCGCTGATGGCGCCCGTGGGGCAGGTCTCGATGCAGGCACTGCAGGCCCCGCAGGCCGGTAAAGCGGGCTGGTCGGCCGGGAGGTCGGCGGTGGTGAGCAGGTGGCCAATCAGCAGCCAAGAGCCGTGCTCGCGGCTGATCAGGTTGCTGTGTTTGCCGATCCAGCCCAGGCCCGCTTCCTCCGCCCAGGCCTTATCAAGCAGTGGGGCGCTGTCCACGCAGGCGCGCCAGCCCACACCTGGTATTTGGCTCTCCAGCCAGCGGCCGAGCGCCCGCAACCGCCCATCGATCACCCGGTGGTAATCGCGGCCCCAGCCGTAGCGGGCCACTTTCAAGCTGCCAGGTGCCCGCTGGGCTCCCACCCAATAGGGCAGTCCCACCGCCACCACACTGCGCACCCCCGGCAGTAGCGCTTCCACCGCCCGCCGGCGGGGATCGGCCATCCAGGCCATGTCGGCTTGATGGCCTGCTTTCAGCCAGCGCTCCAGAGCCGCTGTGCGCAGCCGCAGCCGCTCACTGCCCGCAGCGGAGGCGATACCCACCGCCGCAAAGCCCAGTTGCCTGGCCTGTTGCTTAAGGGTGTCAGCTAGATCCACCACCCCTACGATTGCGCGATTGCGTCAGCACCACTGTGAGTTCAGCAGCGACCGGCCGTTTCGGCACCCTGTTCCGTTGGCTGGGCATCACCCTGGTGGTGTTGCTGGGACTCCAGCTCCTGGCGGTGTTGGCGGTGAACGGCTGGGGCGAGGAGAGCTTCCGCCAGCTGCTCTCCACCACGCTGATCACCCAGTCGCCCATGGCCTTCGTGGGCATGTTGCTGATGCTGATCGGTCAGCGCCTTGATGAACCAGTGCCCGGTCGCACCCCGCTGCGCTGGTTTGTGTGTGTGCTGAGTGGCCTGTTGGCCTTGGCTCTGCTGATCACGATCCCCGTCACCATCAGCGGCGATCGCGCCGTGAGCGATCAGGCCAACCAGGCGCTGCTGGCTCAGCGCGGCCAGCTGGAGATGGCCAAGGCTCAGCTCGAAAACCCTCAGGTGATCGAGCAGGTGATCGCCCAGGGCGAACAGGCTGGTCAGATTCCTGCCACAGCCACGGAGGCCCAGAAGAAACAGGCCGCCCAGGCCTTTATGAACCGTCAGCTCGGTCAGGCTGAGTCGCAGCTGAAGCAGGCTGAAAACCGCCGCGATCTGGCCGCCAACCAGCGCCGCATCGGTGGAACGGGCACGGCTGTGGTGTTGCTCGTGGCGTTTGTGCTGTTGGCCTGCGTAGCCGTTCTGTGAAGGCGGCTGGCTAAGTTGCAGTTTGGACTTTTTTCACCGGACGCCCCGGCCTGTCATTGGTGCAATCCAGTCCCAGACCTGAGCAGCCCCTGGGCGATCGCCTCCAGCAGGACCTCAAGAACGATCTGATCGCCGGCCTACTGGTGGTGATCCCCTTGGCCACCACCATCTGGCTGGCCACCACGGTGACGCGCTTTGTCCTGGCGTTCCTCACCTCGATCCCCAAGCAGCTCAATCCGTTCAACACGCTTGATCCGATCCTTCAGGAGCTGATCAACCTGGGTTTGGGCCTGTTGGTGCCCCTGCTCGGGATCCTGTTGATCGGCCTGATGGCCCGCAACATCGTGGGCCGTTGGTTGCTCGAGTTCGGCGAGGGCACTCTGCAGCGGATCCCCGTGGCGGGCTCGGTTTACAAGACCCTCAAGCAGCTGCTGGAAACGTTCCTGCGCGATAACTCCACGCGCTTCCGGCGCGTGGTGCTGGTTGAGTATCCCCGCGAGGGCCTGTATGCCCTGGGATTCGTGACTGGTGTGCTGGGCGCCACCCTCTCGGCTGGTTTCGATCAGCCGATGCTGAGCGTGTTCATTCCCACCGCCCCCAACCCCACCACTGGCTGGTACGCCGTGGTGCCCGAGGGTTCGGTGAAGGATCTGAACCTCTCGGTGGAGGATGCCTTCCGCACGATCATCTCGGCCGGCATCGTGAACCCCGACGAACGCGAAACCCCCGCCAGCCGCAGCTTCTCGAGCCTGCTCGCCCAGCTCCGCGCTCCGGCCTACTCCCCCATCTCCTCCAACAAGGCCTGATGCAGAGCCGCACCGTTGCCCGTGAACTGGCCCTGCTGATGCTCGGCCAGATCAGCGATCGCCAGCCCGCTGCCGACACCCCGCTCGACACCCTGTTGCAGCAGGCCCAGGCATCGCTCAGCCAGCACGTGCGCGAAGCTCTGGATCAGGCCGCGACCGATCTCCAGGCCGCCCAACAGCAGCTGCTCGATAGCGAACTGCAGGATCAAGGCGCCGCTGAGCAGCTCCCTCGCGTGCGTCAGCACCTTCAAGACGGCCTGGCTCACGCCGAGCAGGGCCTGAATCGCTTGTCCGCCAGCCTCGAGCTGCCGCGGCTGCTGATGCTCTCCGACCAGGATGAGATTCGCCGCGGCGCCGTGGACCGTGCCCGGGCGGTGCTCCGTGACCGCGAAGATCTCGACCAGCGCCTCGATGCCGTGATGGAGGGCTGGCGCCTCACCCGCCTGCCCCGCATCGACCGCGACATCCTGCGCCTGGCCGCCGTCGATATCGAGCAGTTCAACACCCCCCCAGCCGTGGCCTGCAATGAGGCGGTGGAACTCGCCAACCGCTACAGCGACGAACAGGGCCGCCGCATGATCAACGGCGTGCTCCGCCGCTTCACCAGCGCCCCCGCCAAGGGCTGAACAGGAGGCGCCCATGGTTTTCGACTGGTTCAATCGCAGCGCGGCCCCTCAGAACCCTGAGGAGTCCCAGCCGGAACAACCCCCGCAGTCGCCTGCCGCCGGCGAAGCCCCTGCAGCCGCTGCTCCTGAAGCTGCCCCGCCCGAACCAAGCCCTGAGCCTGAGCTGGCCGCGTCCGCTCCCGCTGCTGCCCCGGCCACGCCACCAGCCGTCGGTGCCGTCGATCAGGACGCCCTCGACTGGGCCCGCCAGGCCTATGCCCGCCTGAAAGCCCAACAGGAAGCGGAAAAGCAGGCCGCCGCGCCGGCGGTCACCCCTTCGGCTTCAGCTGTTCCGGCCTCAACCGAAACGATTGCGCCTTCCGCCGAAGCCACTGCGCTTTCAGCCGAAACCTCCACACCCCCGGCACAGATAGCCCCGGCCCAAGGAGCCTCCGGCCAACTAGCTCCTACTCAGCCAGCTCCTGTCCAGAGTTCTGTACAGACCGAGCAGCACTCTGGAGAGTCGCCAGAAGTGTTGTCGGGGGTCCTCCCCGCGTTCACCACGGCTCCTGCCCCCGCTCCCGTTGAGGACCTCTCGCCCCCGTCGGCGCCTCAATCAACGGATCCCGAGCCGGGTGGAGGCCCTGCCGATCTCCCCGCCGCTCCGTCCCAGGGACTCTCCCTGCTCGAACAAGCCGCCGCCCAACGCGCTCAACGGCAGCAGGAGTTGCTTGAGCGCGCCATCGAGACGCCCGAGCCGGCGCGTTCCGTTGCGGCGCCGTCATCCGCCGCGTCCTCCGCTCCGCCTGGAGCGCCAGCCTCCGATGAGGCCGCGCCCCAGCTCGGTGCCTTCGACGACGACTTCACTTGGTCGGCTGAGGTGCTTGCCGCTCAGGGCCGCAAGCTCGACGACATCTCCCTCGAGGAGATCGATTGGCTGGGCCGGCTGCGGCGCGGCATGGAGAAGACCCGCCGCGGGTTTGTCACTCAGCTGCTCGACAACCTCGGTGACGATCCCCTCACCCCCGAGGTGCTCGATGACCTTGAGAGCCTCCTGCTGAGGGCCGATGTGGGTGTGCAGGCCACCGATCAGGTGCTCGATGCCCTGCGCAAGCGCCTCAACGAAGAAGTGGTGGAGCCGGCCGAGGGCATTCGCTTCCTCAAGGAGCAGCTCAAGGCTTTGCTGGATGCCCCGATTCAGGCCAGCGGCGCTCAGTTGCTGGCGCCGGAGCGGGGTCGCCTCAATGTGTGGCTGATGGTGGGTGTGAACGGGGTCGGCAAAACCACCACCCTCGGCAAGTTGGCCAACCTCGCCGTGCGCAGCGGCTACAGCTGTCTGATCGCCGCCGCCGACACCTTCCGCGCCGCGGCCGTGCAGCAGGTGGCGGTTTGGGGTGAGCGCAGTGGCGTGACTGTGGTGTCCAATCCCTCGGCTAATGCCGATCCGGCGGCGGTGGTGTTTGACGCCATCGGTGCTGCCCAGGCCAAGGGCACCGATCTCGTTCTCGTTGACACTGCCGGTCGCCTGCAGACCAAGCACAACCTGATGGAGGAGCTCAGCAAGGTGCGTCGCATCGTCGACAAGCTGGCTCCAGACGCTCAGGTGGAGTCGCTGTTGGTGCTCGATGCCAGCCAGGGGCAGAACGGCCTCAAGCAGGCCATGGCCTTTGCCCAGGCGGCTGGACTCACCGGTGTGGTGGTCACCAAGCTTGATGGCAGCTCCCGTGGCGGCGTGGCCCTGGCGGTGTCGTCGGAGGCGGGCCTGCCGATTCGTTTCATCGGCGCTGGCGAAGGAATCCGTGATCTGCGCCCCTTCAATAGCTTTGAGTTCGTGGAAGCGCTGCTGGCCAAATAAACGCGGCTATCTTGCGGGCACTTCGCGGCCGCTCGGTGAGCAGCAAGCCGCCCCCATGGCGGTCTGACACACCGCTTCAGAGCCACGCCGACCGCGCCACAACACCGCGGCCACCATCGGCATTGGCCTCTGTGCGGCAGCTGCTCGACAGCCTCAGCCGCGAGCAGCGCCGCAACCAGGAACTGCTGGCTTCGCTGGGGTTTGCCCTGCGCAGCTTCACCAACCTCGGTCGTTTTCTCGAGCTCGTGCCGCTTGTGGCGACGCGCCTGGTGGAGGCGGAAGGGGCGTTGTTGGTGGTGTTTCACGCCGATGGCCGCCTCTGGCGCGAGCAGCTGCATGGCACGGCGCCGGAGCTGATTCGGCAGCTGGCCAGCCTCTCCGACGATGAGCTGCTCCAGGCCTCCGGCGATGAGGCGGTGGCGGCCCTGCTCGATCGGCTGGTGCGCCGGCAGCTGGCTGATCGCCCCTTATTCGCCACCTCGGTGGTGGCCCGTGGTCGCTGCCGCGGGCGGCTCTACGTGGTGGGTGCGCGCAGCGGCCTCAACTGGAGCGATAGCCACCGCCGCCATGTGCAGCTGGTGGCCGATCTCACTGGCGTGGCGATCGAGAGCGAACAGCTGCTGCAAGAAGCGCGCCGCCACGAACGCGTGGATCGACAGCTCTCCACCGGTGCGGAAATCCAGGCCCAGCTGTTGCCTGATCACTGCCCCGTGATCGAGGGGGTGGAGCTGGCGGCCCGCTGCCGGCCCGCTTTCCAAGTGGGCGGCGATTACTACGACTTCATCCCCACCCGCCCCCAACTCCTGGGCCGGCGCCGCGAGCAGGGGCGCTGGGCCCTGGTGGTGGGCGATGTGATGGGCAAAGGGGTGCCCGCTGGCCTGTTGATGACGCTCCTGCGCGGCATGTTGCGGGCTGAGGTGCTTAGCGGCTTGCCGCCCGATCGGATCCTGCACGACCTCAACCAGCTGGCCCAGGAAGACCTGGCCCAGTCGCACCGCTTCGTGACGCTCTTTTATTCCGATTACGACCCCCGCACCCGGCTGCTGCGTTACGCCAATGCAGCCCACAACCCGCCCCTGATCTGGCGGCGCCTGCGCAATGCCGTGGATCGGCTCGATGCGCCGGGTTTGCTGATCGGTTTACAGCCAGAGGCCAGTTACGGCTGCGAACAGATCGTGCTCGATCCGGGAGACGTGCTCCTCTGCTACACCGACGGCGTCACCGAAGCGAGCGGCCTTAACGGTGAGCGCTTTGATGAAGAGCGCTTGATCACGGCCCTGCAGGCGGCCTGCCGCTCCGGGGTGGGTGCCCAGGGCATCCTCGATCAGCTGTTCGCCCGCCTCGATCGCTTTGTGGGGCCCGATCGCCAGCTTGATGACGACGCCTCAATGGTGGTGCTCAAGGTGCGTGAGGAGGTGATGCTCCCCTCACTGAGTCGCCTGCCAAGCTGAGCCTCAACTGATCGAGCCGGGCCCCGATGGCCGTTGAGTCGTCTTCCTCCACCTGGAGCCAGCGTTTTGAGGAGGGCCTGCATCCGGCAATCGAGCGCTTCAACGCCTCGATCGGGTTCGACATCACCCTGCTGCAGCAGGACCTCGACGGCTCGATCGCCCACGCCCGCATGCTCGCCAGCACCGGCGTGATCACGGCTGAGGAAGCCGAGCAGCTGGTGGTGGGTCTGGAGCAGGTGCGCAGCGAAGCGTCTGCCGGCCAGTTCAACCCCAGCCTTGAAGACGAAGACGTGCACTTCGCGGTGGAGCGCCGCCTGATCGCGATTCTCGGTCCCTTGGGCAAAAAGCTGCACACCGGCCGCTCCCGCAACGACCAGGTGGGCACCGACCTGCGCCTGTGGCTACGGGGCCAGATTGATGCCATTGATGGCGCCTTGGTGCGCTTCGAGCGGGCGCTGTTGGATCAGGCCGAAGCCCACGCCGAGGTGATGATCCCGGGCTACACGCACCTGCAGCGGGCTCAGCCCATCTGCCTGGCCCACCATTTGCTGGCCTACGTGGAGATGGCCGAGCGCGACCGGGCCCGGCTGTGGGATCTACGCAAACGCGTCAACATTTGTCCACTCGGGGCCGCAGCCCTGGCGGGCACGCCCGTGCCGATCGATCGCCGCCACACCGCCGCGGCTCTCGGCTTTGACGACGTGTACGCCAACAGCCTCGATGCGGTGAGCGATCGGGATTTCGCGGTGGAGTTCAGTGCGGCCGCCAGCTTGGTGATGGTGCACCTCAGCCGCCTGAGTGAGGAGGTGATCCTCTGGGCCAGCGAGGAGTTCGGCTTCGTGAAACTTACCGACCGCTGCGCCACCGGCAGCAGCCTGATGCCGCAGAAAAAGAACCCCGATGTGCCCGAACTGGTTCGCGGCAAGTGTGGCCGGGTGTTTGGCCACCTGCAGGGGCTGCTGGTGATGATCAAGGGGTTGCCCCTTGCTTACAACAAAGACTTCCAGGAGGACAAAGAAGCCCTGTTCGACGCCGTGGCGACCACCCTGGCTTGCTTGGAGGCGATGGCGATCCTGTTTGAGGAGGGGCTCCAGTTCCGGCCTGAGCGTCTTGAGGCGGCCGTGGCCTCTGATTTCTCCAACGCCACCGATGTGGCTGATTACCTGGTGGCCAAGGGGGTGCCATTCCGCGAGGCCTATCAGCTGGTGGGCGGCTTGGTGAAAGGCTGCCTGCAGGAAGGAATCTTGCTGCGGGATCTGCCGCTCGAACGTTGGCAGCAGCTGCATCCGGCCTTCGAGGCGGATATCTACGAGGCGATTCATCCCCGCCAGGTGGTGGCGGCTCGCCGCAGTGAGGGCGGCACGGCCTTTGATCAGGTGCGGTTGCAGCTGGAGCGGGCGCGGCTGCGGTTGTCAGCTGCTGCGTGAAGGCCTCCGAACTGCCGGAGCCGGCTTAGTCTTCGTGGGCTGAAGTTCTGCCTGATCGGCCCCCTCGGCCTGTGAGCATTTTTGTAGGAAACCTCCCCTTCCGCGCGGAACAGGAGGACGTGGCCGAGTTGTTCGCACCCTTCGGCGAGGTGACCAACTGCTTCCTGCCCCTCGAGCGCGACACCGGCCGCAAGCGCGGCTTCGCCTTCGTGGAGCTGGTTGATGAAGACAGCGAGTCCCGCGCCATCGACGCCCTCCAGGGCGCCGAGCTGATGGGCCGCCCGCTGCGTATCAACAAAGCCGAACCCCGCAGCCCCGGTGGCGGCGGTGGTGGTGGCTATGGCGGTGGTGATCGTGGCCCCCGGCGCGGTGGCTACGGCGGCGGTGGAGAACGCGGCGGCTATGGCGGTGGCGGCGGTTACGGAGGTGGTGGTGACCGCGGTGGTTATGGCGGCGGTGGCGGCTACGGAGGCGCTGATCGTTCCGGTGGGGGCGGTGAGCGTGGTTCCGGCGCCCGCGGCTGGGAAGACCGCAGCTATGGCGGCGGCGATCGCGGCGGTGATTCCTTCGGCGCTGGCCGCACGCGGCGTCGCCGCAGCTCTGGCGGCGACAACTGAACGTTCCAGAGGTTCAGCTGATTGAGGGCCTTGCTAGCGGCGAGGCCTTAAAGCCCGCGCTCTTCCAGTTGCGCTGCGGCCCGTTCGAACACGTCCGGCCCGGCATTGCGGGCGCCAGCGGCCAAGCCGAGGTCTCGGCGCCAGTGCCGGGCACCGCTCACCCCCTCCACCACTTGCACCAGGTGGCGGGCGATGGCCCAGAGCCTGCCACCACTGCTGCACCAGCGCTCGGCGTAGGGGATCAGGCCGCGCACCACCCTGGAGGCGCTGGCGATGGTTTGGCTGTTGTCGTGGAACAGGTCGCGATCCACCGTGGCCCAGCGCAGCGGGTGGTCGTAGGCGGCGCGGCCCACCATCACGCCATCCACCTGCTGCAGCTGTTCCTCGCAGCTGCTCAGATCCAGCAGACCGCCATTCAGTTCGATGGTGAGCTGAGGTCGTTCGCGCTTGAGCTGATGCACCAGCTCGTAGCGCAGCGGCGGGATGGTGCGGTTTTGCTTGGGGTCGAGGCCCTCCAGCCAGGCCTTGCGGGCATGCACGCTGAAGCGCTGGGCGCCGGCTGCTGCCACCGTGTCCACGAAGGCCAGCAGCTCCTCGTAGGAATCGCGCTCATCGATCCCGATGCGGTGTTTCACCGTGACGGGCAGCGGTGAGGCCGCGGCCATGGCGCTGATGCAGCGGGCCACCTGCTCGGGTTCGGCCATGAGGCAGGCCCCGAAACGCCCCTTCTGCACCTTCTCGCTGGGGCAGCCCACGTTGAGGTTGATCTCGTCGTAGCCGCGATCGGATGCGATGCGCGCCGCCTCGGCCAGCAGCTGCGGATCGTCGCCGCCCACCTGCAGGGCGATCGGGTGTTCGCAGGGATCGAAGTCGATCAGCCGCTCCCGCCGCTCGCTGTAGTGCAGCGCCTGGGCCACCACCATCTCGGTGTAGAGCAGGCTGCGCCGGGTGATCTGCCGCATCAGCACCCGGAAGTGCCGATCGGTGTAGTCCATCATCGGGGCCACACTGAAGCGGTAGGCCCCGTCCAACAGCGAATCGGGCATCGAATTGGGCATGCCCTCATGCTGCCCGGTGCCCAGGCACGCTGATCTCTGCCCGTCTTTGCGTGATGCCCCCCTCCCCCGAGCACTGGTCGCTGGTGGTGGCGGGGGGTGGGCCAGCCGGTTTCATGGCGGCCATCGCCGCGGCGGAGGCAGGGCTCCAGCGGGTTCTGGTGCTGGAGAGCACGCCCGAGCCCCTGGGCAAGGTGCTGATCAGTGGCGGCGGACGCTGCAACGTGACCCACGCCTGTTGGGATCCGCGCGAGCTGGTGGGCTCTTACCCCCGCGGCGGCAAAGCGCTGCGGGGTCCTTTCAGTCGCTTCGCCGCCGGTGATGCGGTGGGTTGGTTCGACGATCACGGCCTGGAGCTGGTGGAGGAGCCCGATGGCCGCATGTTTCCCCGGGCCAATCGCTCCATGGCGGTGATCCAATGCCTGCGCCGGGCGGCGTCAGCCGCTGGTGTGGAGCTGCGCACCCACTGCGCTCTGCAGGGGGCAGACGTGCTGCCTGAAGGGGGTTTTGCGCTCACGGTTCGCGTTGCTTCCCAGGGCGGGCGTGACCAACCAGCGGCGCTCACAACCGATCGCCTGCTCCTGGCTACGGGTAGCCATCCCAGCGGTCGTCGCCTGGCGCAGGGTCTTGGCCATGGCCTGGTGGCGCCGGTGCCGTCGCTGTTCACCCTGGCCTTCAAGCCCAATCCGCTCGTGGCCCTGGCGGGGGTGGTGATGGATCCGGTGGATCTGGAGCTCGAGCTGGATCTCGATCAGGGCGCGGGCCCGCCGCTGCCGGGCATGGCCCATCGCTTCCGCCAGCAGGGGCCGCTGTTGATCACCCATTGGGGCTTGAGCGGGCCAGCCACGCTCAAACTCACCGCGTTTGCTGCCCGGGCGCTGCACCACTGCGGCTATCGGGGCACCGTGCGGGTGGATTGGAGTGGTGGCCGCACCCAGCCCCAGCTGGAGGACCTTTTCGCCGACTGCCGCCGCGATCAGGCCCGTCGCCAGCTCAGCAACGCCCGGCCCTGGCCGGCCCTGAGCCGCCGCCTCTGGCAGCACCTGCTCGATCAACAGGGGGTGGAGCCCGATCGCCGCTGGGCGGATCTGGGCAAGCGTCAGCAGCAGGGCCTGATCGAGAGCTTGCGGCGCAGCACCTACGCCGTGGCGGGCCGCGGCCCCTTTGGCGAAGAGTTCGTGACTGCGGGCGGCGTGCCTCTGGGGGAGGTGAATCTGGCGACCATGGAGAGCCGCTGCACCCCCGGGCTTTACCTGGCCGGCGAGCTTCTGGATGTGGATGGCATCACCGGGGGCTTCAACTTCCAGCACTGCTGGAGCTCCGGTTGGCTGGCCGGGCAGGCGATCGCGGCGGCGACCGCTTGATCCGCCCTACTTGATCTGATCGAAGATCGAGAACATCGGCAGGTACATCGCCAGCAGGATCGAGCCCACGATTCCGCCCACGATCACGATCATCGCCGGCTCCAGCATGGAGGTGAGCGCTTTCACAGCTGCCTCGACTTCGTCTTCGTAGAAGTCGGCCACCTTGGAGAGCATCGTGTCCATCTGGCCTGTTTCCTCGCCGATAGCGAGCATGCTCAGGGCCAGGTCGGGGAACACCTGTTTGCGCCCCAGGGCGACGCTCAGGGGGATGCCCTCCTGCACGTCCTGGCGGGAGGCCACGATTGCGTCGGCGATCACAGCGTTGCCCGCTGTCTCTTGCACGATCTCCAGTGAGAGCATGATCGGCACCCCCGCCCGGGTGAGGGAGCTGAAGGTGCGGCAGAACTTGGCGGTGGCGGTTTTCTGAATCAGATCGCCGAACAGCGGCAACTGCAGCAGCAACCCATCCACGCGGCGGCGGCCTTCGCTGGTGGCGTAATACCGGCTGAATAGCCAGGCCCCCACCAGCAGCACCAAGGCCAGCAACAGCGAAAAGGAGGAGCGCAGCAGCTTGCTCAGGTCCACCATCAGCTGGGTGAACAGCGGCAGCTCGGCCCCCAGGTCTTCGAAGATGCCGGCGAAGGTGGGAATCAGGAAGATCGTCATCCCCAGGAACACGAGCACGGCGATCACCAGCACCGCCACCGGGTAGCCCATCGCCCCCTTGATCTGGTTCTGGAGCTTGGCGTTGCCCTCCAGTAGCTTCGCCAGCCGCCGCAGGCTCTCATCGAGCACCCCGCCCGCCTCGCCGGCTTCCACCATGGCGATGGTGAGCTTGTCGAACACCTTCGGCCAACGCCGCAGGGCCGCCCCCAGGCTGCCGCCCTGATTCACATCGGTGCTCACCGCCGTGAGCGCCCGCTTGAACAGCGGCATCCTCTGCTGCCGCGCCATCAGATCGAGGCTGCGCACGATCGGCACCCCCGCATCCACCAGGGCCGCCAGCTTGTTGGCGAACAGGGCCTTTTCGCGGATCCCAGGCCGGGCCTCCAGGACGCCCGAGAGATCCAGGCCGAACACTGTGGTGGCTGGGGTGCTGGAGCCTGTGGGGGTTCCTGGCCCTGCGGTGCTCCGAGGGGCCGCGGCTGTGGCTGGCCCGCCGCGGCCTCGCCCGCTTGCGCTGTCCACCAACTCAAGGGCGCTGGGCACGATCCCGCGCCGGCGCAGATCACGGCGGGCGCTGGCGGCATCGGCGGCCGTGAGGCGCAGCTGGCGGGTCTGACCGGCGCGGGTGGTGTACGTGGCGCTGAAGCTGGGCATGGGGTTGGCTCAGCTCAGCCGCTCTGGCCGTCGAGCAGGCGGCCCAGCTCCTCCGGTTTGCTCGCTTTGGCCATCGCCTCCTCGCGGCTCACCGATCCCTGCACCACGAGATTGGCCAGGGCCCGCTCCAGGGTCTGCATGCCCTGCTGGCCGCCGGTCTGGATCTGCGAATAGAGCTGCGCTGTTTTGCCCTCGCGGATCAGGTTGGCGATGGCGGGGGTGTTGATCAGGATCTCCTGGGCCATCACCCGCCCGAACTGGCCCGGTCTGGGGTTGAGCCGTTTGCAGAGGGTCTGGGAGAACACGCCCACCAGCGAGCCGCTCAGCTGAACGCGGATCTGGGTCTGTTGCTCGGCGGGGAACACGTCCACCATGCGATCCACCGTCTGTGCGGCGGAGCTGGTGTGCAGGGTGCCGAACACCAGGTGCCCCGTTTCCGCGGCCGTGATCGCCAGCTGGATCGTTTCCAGATCGCGCATCTCCCCCACCAGGATCACGTCGGGGTCTTCGCGCAGGGCAGCGCGCAGGGCGGCGGCGAAGCTGCGGGTGTCTTCCCCCAGCTGGCGCTGGTGGATCACGCTCTGCTCATTGCGGTAGGTGAATTCGATCGGGTCTTCGATCGTGAGGATGTGCTCGGCGCGGCTGCGGTTGATGTGATCCAGCAGCGCCGCCAGGGTGGTGGTCTTGCCTGATCCCGTGGGCCCGGTCACCAGGATCAGGCCCCGAGGCCGGCGGCTGGTTTCCTCCACCACCGGCGGCAGCTCAAGGCTCTCCAGGCTGGGAATCGTGCTGCCCAGAGCCCGCAGGCAGGCGGCGTAGCTGCCGCGCTGGCGGTACACGTTCACCCGGAAGCGCGACACACCCCGCAGGCCGTAGGCGCAGTCGAGCTCCCAGGTTTGCTCCAGCTGCTTGCGCTGGGCGTTGTTGATCATCGAGAAGATCAGGCGGTTGCACTGGTCTTCGCTGAGCTTCTCTTCGCGCATCGAGCGCAGCACCCCGCTGAAGCGGCCGTAGGGGGGCTGGCCCGCGGCCAGGTGCAGATCACTGCCGCCCTGCTGCACCAGCTCCTCCATCAGCTGCTCGATCTGGAGCTCCATGCCGCTGCTGTGCCCTGCCTGCCGTCAGTGTGGGTGCGGCGGATCGTGGCGGCAATGGCGCCGCTGCGGCATGGACCCCTGTTTCAGCTCAGCCCCCGTGGCGTGAGGCAGTAGGGGCATTCCAGCCATTCATCGCGCATGCCGGCACCACAGCCGCCGCAGGTGATGGTGTGTAGCGCCTTGGCTCGCCGCTCTGATTCCAGGCTGGAATCCGTGAGGATCATGCGCTCGATCTCCTCGAGGGTGGTGTGGCCCTGGCGCACCAGATCGAGGCCGTAGCCGAGCAGGGTCTTCATGCCCGATTCGATCGCTAGCTTGCGGATCCGATCGGTGCTTGCCTGCTGGGCGATGGCGGTGGCCAGGGTTTCGTTGATGCGCAGCACCTCGTAGACCCCCACCCGGCCGCGGTAACCCAGGCCCTGGCAGCTGGGGCACACCGCTTCGCCCTCGTCGCGCTGGCGGCGAGCCTTGAAGAAGGTGATCGATTGCTCGTTGCTGGCGAACAGGCCGAAGCGCCCTAGCTCCTGCTCGCTCGGGTGATACGGCTGGCGGCAATCGGGGCACACCCGCCGCACCAGCCGTTGCGACACGATCCCCATCAGCGAGGCGCTCACCATGAACGGCTCCACCCCCATCTCTGACAGGCGGGCGATGGCGCTGGGGGCGTCGTTGCAGTGCAGGGTTGTGAGCACCAGGTGACCGGTGAGGGCCGCCTCAATGGCGGTTTTGGCGGTTTCCTGGTCGCGGGTCTCCCCCACCAGCAGCACGTCCGGGTCCTGACGCATGAAGGCCCGCAGGGCCAGGGCGAAGTCGTAGCCCTTCTCCCGGTTCACCTGGGTCTGGGAGATGCCCTTGAGCGTGTATTCGATCGGGTCCTCCACCGTGGAGATGTTCACGCCCGGGTCGTTCCGCTCCGCCAGCAGGGAATAGAGCGTGGTGCTCTTGCCAGAGCCGGTGGGGCCCGTGACCAGCAGCATCCCGAAGGGTTTGCCGCCCATCTCGCGCACGCTGGCCAGGGCCGCTGGGTCGGTGATCAGCCGATCGAGCCCCAGGTGGGTGGTGCCACTGTCGAGCAGGCGCATGCACACCTTCTCGCCGTAGCGGGTGGGCAGGGTGCTGACCCGCAGGTCGAAGAGCTTGCCCTGGTAGCGGCGCCGGATGCGCCCGTCCTGGGGCAGGCGACGTTCGGCGATGTCCAGGTCCGCCATGATCTTGAGGCGGGAGGTCACCGCAGGGGTGAGGTTCTTCGGCAGCTTGTCGAGCTGCTCGAGCACGCCGTCCTGCCGCAGACGGATCACTAAGCCATCGTCCTGGGGTTCCAGGTGGATGTCGCTGGCGCTGCGCTCCAGGGCCTGCACCAGAATCCGGTCCACCAGGCTCACCACCGGCGAGGCGTTGGAGGCGGAGAGGGTGGCCTCCAGGTCGAGGTCGCTGAGGGTGTCGGCGGGGACCTCTTCCACGCTCCCCTCTAGTTGCAGGTCGTCCACCAGCGAGGGAGTCGCTGTGGCTGTCGCCACGGCGCGGGCCGGCGGTGCGCTGGGCGCAGGTTGCGGCGCGGGCGGAGGGGTTGGAGAGCTGGTGGCGGTTGCAGTGGTGCTGGAGGTGGGTCCTGCGCTCTGCAGCGCGGCCTCCAGCTCATCGGGCAGGGCCAGGCGCAGCTGGATCGGGATCGCGGCAGCGGCGGCGATCTGTTCCAGGTTGTGGCGTTGCTGCGCTCCCCAGTGGCTCGGGATGGCCACAGTGAGCTGCCCATTGCTGTGGGCCACCGGCAAACAGCTCAGTTCGCGGCAGCGTTCACGCGAAAACGCCTGGGCCCACTGCCAGCGCTCCTCGCCGGCGAACTGCCGCTCCTGGCGGGTCAGCACCGCCTCCCCAAGGAGCAGCTCCACCTCCAGCCGCTGTTGATCGGCCGTGGCCGCGGCCGGTACGGGCCTCGTGGGGGTGAGGGTCATCGGCGGGCGGGCACAGGAGGTGCGGGCTTCCGCCGCTTGTGGGGGGGAGCCCCTTCACACCAACATGTCTAGATCAGATCTCCGGTTCGGTCAGCATGAGCGGCGAAGCGACCCCTTTCCCCCAGGAATCCGCCGACACCCTCAAGACTCCTGGTGATGCCCCCGCTGAGGTGGTGGCCGATCAGGCTCCGGCGGCTGAGGCAGCCCCTGAATCCTCTGCCCCCAGCGCCGATCCCGAGCAGCGGGTGCGGGAGCTGGAGGCCGAGCTCGACGCCCTGAAGGCCGAGCACGAAACGGTGCGCAGCCAATACATGCGCATCGCCGCCGACTTCGATAACTTCCGCAAGCGTCAGAGCCGCGATCAGGACGACCTGCGCGTGCAGATCGCCTGCAGCACCCTCAGCGAGATCCTGCCGGTGGTGGACAACTTCGAGCGGGCCCGCCAGCAGCTCGAGCCCCAGGCAGAAGAAGCCCAGACCATCCACCGCAGCTACCAGGGCCTCTACAAGCAGCTGGTTGATGTGTTCAAGCAGCTGGGCGTTTCGCCGATGCGGGTGGAGGGCGAACCCTTCGACCCCAGCCTGCATGAAGCGGTGCTGCGCGAGCCCAGCGATGAACATCACGAGGACGTGGTGATCGCTGAGCTGCAGCGCGGCTACCACCTCAATGGCCGCGTGCTGCGGCACGCGCTGGTGAAGGTGTCGATGGGCCCCGGCCCCAGCGGTGCCGAGGCCGCTCCTGCCTGCGAACCCCCTGCCGAAGCGCAGCCCGCCGAGCATGAGGCCTGATCGATGGCCGACTACTACGACCTGCTGGGGGTTGCCCGCGACGCCGACGCCGACACCCTCAAGCGGGCCTACCGGCGTCTGGCACGCCAGTACCACCCGGATATCAACAAGGAACCCGGCGCCGAAGACAAGTTCAAGGAGATCGGCCGCGCCTATGAGGTGCTGAGCGATCCCCAGACCCGCTCTCGCTACGACCAGTTCGGCGAGGCGGGTCTTGGTGGTGCTGCCGGCATGCCCGATATGGGCGATATGGGCGGCTTCGCCGATCTGTTCGAAACCTTCTTCAGCGGCTTCGGCGGTGGCATGGGCGGCCCCGGTGGTGGCGGGGCCCGTCGCCGCGGGCCCCGCCAGGGCGACGACCTGCGCTTCGACCTCACCGTGAGCTTCAGCGAAGCGGTGTTCGGGCAGGAGAAGGAGATCCAGATCCGCCACCTGGAAACCTGCAACACCTGCAACGGCTCCGGTGCCAAGAGCGGCAGCGGCCCCACCAGCTGCGGCACCTGCGGTGGGGCCGGTCAGGTGCGCCGTGCCACCCGCACCCCCTTCGGCAGCTTCACCCAGGTGGCCCCCTGCCCCACCTGCGAAGGCACCGGTCAGGTGATCGCCGATCCCTGCAATGCCTGCGGTGGCCAAGGACTGCAGCAGGTGCGCAAGAAGCTGCGGATCAACATCCCCGCCGGGGTCGACACCGGCACCCGTCTGCGGGTGGCCAATGAGGGCAACGCCGGCCAGCGGGGCGGTCCTGCCGGAGATCTGTATGTGTTCCTCACCGTGCAGTCGCATCCGCAGCTGCGCCGCGACGGCATCAACATCCATTCCGAGGTGGTGGTGAACTACCTCCAGGCGATCCTCGGCGACACGATCGAGGTGGAAACCGTGGATGGCCCCGAGCAGCTGGAGATTCCGGCCGGCACCCAGCCTGGGGCCGTGCTCACCCTCACGGGCAAGGGTGTGCCCAAGCTGGGCAACCCTGTGGCACGTGGCAACCACCTGATCGCGATCAAGGTGCAGCTGCCCACCAAGGTGAGCCGCGATGAGAAGGAGCTGCTCGAGCAGTTGGCCGGCCATCACACCGCCAAGGGGCAGAAACATCCCCACAAGAGCGGCCTGTTCGGCGGCTTGTTCGGGTGATCAGCCCGTGAGCTCCGACTCCACTACCCCTGGGTCTGGCCAACTCCCCACCGCTCAGCTCGACCTGCGCGGCACCCCCTGCCCGCTCAACTTCATCCGCAGCAAGCTGGCGCTCGAGAAGGTCGATCCCGGCGCCTGGTTGCAGGTGGATCTCGATCCCGGAGAGCCTGAGCAGCTGGTGGCCTCGGGCCTGCGGGAGGCCGGCCACCGGGTGGAGCTCGAACCGCTGGACTCCGGTGCCGTGCGCTTGCTGATTCAACGCCTTGGCTGAAGCGGCCCGGGTGATGGCCCTGGAGGCCAACTTCTGCCGCGTGCAGCTCGATCAACCCGGTCCCGGCGGGATCGAGCATCTGCTGTGCGTGCGCCGCACCCGTTTGGGCAAAACCGGCCAGCAGATCTGTGTGGGTGATCGGGTGCAGATCGATGGGATCGACTGGCCTGAGGCCCGCGGTGCCGTGGCTGCTCTCGAACCGCGCAGCAGCCTGTTGGAGCGTCCGGCGGTGGCCAACTGCAGCCGGGTGGTGGTGGCGGTGGCGCTGGAGCAACCCCAGCTCGATCCACTGCAGCTCACCCGCTTTCTGCTCACTGCCGAGCGCACCGGTGTGGCCGTGGAGCTGGTGCTCACCAAGGCCGATCTGCTCAGTGCGGCTGATCAGGAGACCTGGCGCGAACGGTTGCGGGGCTGGGGCTACGAGCCGCTGCTGGTGTCGTCGCAGCAAGGGGAGGGCATCGCTGCTTTGCGGGAGCGCCTCACCCAGCCCGGGATCGCCGTGCTCTGCGGCCCCTCTGGCGTGGGCAAGAGCAGCCTGATCAATGCCCTGGTGCCAGAGCTGGCCCTGCGGGTGAGTGCCGTGTCGGGCCGGCTGCAGCGCGGTCGACACACTACGCGCCACGTGGAGCTGTTCCCTCTGGCCCCGGGAGCCCTGTTGGCCGACACGCCAGGGTTCAACCGCCCCGATCTACCGGCCGATCCCGTGGCGTTGGGTCCGCTGTTTCCGGAGATTCGGCAGCGGCTGGCAACGGGCGTTTGCCGTTTCAAGAATTGCCTGCACCAGGACGATCCCGGCTGCGCCGTGGGCAGCGACTGGGATCGTTTCCCCCTTTATGGGAGCTGCTTGGAGGCGGTGCAGGCCCAAGTGGCCCGCGAGCGATCCCGCCCTGCCGACACCGCTGGCATCAAGCAGCGCGGTAGCCGCCGCGAGCCGCTGCTGGATCAACGCTTGCGGCAGGTGTCGCGCCGGCGCCAGCGCCAGAACGAGCCTGACGAGGCGGAGTGAGCCTCGGGCTCAGCCCAGGCCGGGCAGATTGAGATTGAGCCCACCGGTGAGCTCTTCCATGCGCTGCTTCATCGTGCCGGTGGAGAGCTCGTAGGCGGCTTTGAGGGCATCGAGGGTGGCTGCTTCTGCGGCGGGAGCCCCCTCGGCCAGCAGGGCGGGGTCGAGGCGCACCTTCAAGGGTTGCTGGTTACCTGAGAGCCACACGCTGGCGCGGCCGCAGCTGCTGGTGCCTTCCAGCTCCATGGCGTCGAGCTCCTCCTGGAGCTTGGCGGCGTCTTGCTGGATCTGTTGGGCCTTTTTGAAGGCCTCGGTGAGCTGGCCGAAGTTGGGGAGTCCGAAGCCGGCCATGGGGGCGAGATCTGTGCTGGCGGCAGGCTACGTGGTGCTGCTCAGGCCGCCAGGGCGATGCCCTCAAAGGGCCCCAGCCGCTTCACTTCGGTGTGGAGGGTGATGCCATGGCTGGCCTGCACCTGTTGCTGCACCCGGGCAATCAGCTGATCGATCTCGCTGGCGGTGGCGCCACCGGTGTTCACGATGAAGTTGGCGTGAATCGGCGACACCTGGGCGCCGCCGATGCTCAGGCCCTTGAGGCCCATGCCCTCGATCAGCTGCCCGGCTTTCTGGGGCTCAGGGTTCCGGAACACGCTGCCGCAGCTGGGCTGCTGATAGGGCTGGGTGCTGGTGCGGCTGTGCAGGTTGGCGCTGGTGCGGCGGCTCAGCTCGGCGGGATCCTGGCCGGCCTGCAACCGGAAGCGAGCCGAGAGCACCACCAGGGGCTCGTCTTGTAGGCGGCTGTGGCGGTAGGCGAAGTTGAGCTCGCGGTTGCTGAGCTCGAAGGGGTGATCGGGCCGGTGCGGTTCGATCACCGTGACGCTTTCGAGCACATCGGCGGTGCAGCCCCCCTGGGCTCCGGCATTCATCACGGCGGCGCCGCCAACGGTGCCTGGAATCCCCACCGACCATTCCAGGCCGGAGAGCCCCGCCCTTGCGGCCCGGCGCGCCAGGCTCGGAATCGGTTCACCGGCCTGGGCTTCGATTAGCCCGGCGCTGGCGTCCAGCTCGGCCCCTTGCAGACGCCTGTTGCAGAGGGTGAGGCCGTCGAGGCCCGCATCGCTCACTAGCAGGTTGGAGCCGGCGCCGATCACCCGTGCCTCGAGCCCCTCGGCCTGGGCCCACTGCAGCAGGGCTTGCAACTGGCCGCTGCTGTCGGGCTCGGCAAACCACTGGGCCGGGCCGCCCACCCGCCAGGTGGTGTAGTCCGCCAGGGCGACGGCGCGGCGCAGAGCGAGCGGTGTTGCGGGGCTCAAGCGGCTAAGGGAAACATGGCGAGGGGGTCTTCTCGGTTCTGCAGGCGCCCCCAAAGGCCATTCACATCGCCGGCCCCCATGGCCAGCACCAGATCGCCCGGCAGGCTGCGCTCAGCCACTGCATCGGCGAGCTCCTCAATGCTGTCGGTCACCGTCACGCTGAGGTTGGGCCGCGTCCGGCGGATGGCCTCGGCCAGGGCATGGCTGGAGATTCCCACGATCGGCGCTTCACCGGCGGCGTAGAGCGGCGCTAGCACCACTTCATCGGCCTGGCAGAGGGCCTCGGCGAAGGGTTCGAGGAATTCGGCGGTGCGGCTGTAGCGGTGGGGTTGGAACACCGCCAGCAGGCGCTGGGGCGCCTCTGGCAGCGGGCTGCGGCCGCTGCTCACCATCAGCTGGGCCGTGGCCAGGGTGGCCCCCACTTCGCTGGGGTGGTGGGCGTAGTCGTCCACCACTTGCCGCTCACACCAGGTGCCGCGGTAGTCGAAGCGCCGTCCGGGCGCCTGCAGCCCCTCCACCGCCTGCCGCAGCTCAGCGAACGACACCCCGTGCAGCCGGCAGGTGGCCATCGCTGCGGTGGCATTGCTGAGATTGTGAAGGCCAGGGAGCGGCAGGTTGAACGTGCCGATCAGCTGGCCTTGTTCGTAGAACTCAGCCACGGTGCGCTCGCCGCTCAGCTCCACCGGAATGGCCGCGAAATCCACCCCCTCGGGGTTGGTGGTCGACCACCAGTGGCTGGCGTTGAAGTGTTCCCGGAGGATGGGGCAGTCGCGGTTGGCCAGCAGCTGCTCACAGCCGCGGCCGAAGCGCTGCAGCGTGCCGATCAGGGCAGCCAGATCGGCGTAGTGGTCGGTGTGATCCAGCTCCAGGTTGGTGATCACCCCCAGCCAGGCCTGGAACTTCACCAGGGTGCCGTCGGATTCATCGGCTTCCGCCACCAGCAGCGCGCCCTTGCCGTTGCGGCCATTGCTGCCGAAGGCGGGCACCACGCCGCCGATCACGGCAGTGGGGTCGTGGTTGGTGGCGTGAAGAAGGCTGGCCACCAGGGTGCTGGTGGTGGTTTTGCCATGGCTGCCGGCCACGGCTACGGAGTTCTGGCATGCGATCAGGGCGGCGAGCACATCGGAGCGGTGGGCGATCTCCAGCCCGGCCCGGCGCGCTTCCTGCAGTTCGGGATTGGTGGGGGGCACGGCCGAACTCACCACCACCAGCGGCTGGGTGGAGGTGCCGCTGCGGATCGCGGCGATGGTGGTGGCGCTCTGTTCACGGAACACGCGCACGCCGCGGCTGCGCAGGTCCTGCAGTACCGCGTTGTCGCGCGGGTCGGAACCACTCACCTGATAGCCCCGATCCGCCAGGATCCCCGCAATCGCTGACATGCCGATCCCGCCAACTCCAATGAAATGGAGGGGTTGACGGCGATCGAGCTGTTGGGCCAAGGGCGTGTCCAAGCCTGGGCTGACGGTAAGCCGGGAAGCCCCCCTTGTCTGCCCGGATCGGTCTGTTTGAGAGGGTTTTGAGAGGTTCTTCCGGGTGTTCAGGCCCCGCCGGAGGCCCTTGTCCCCAGATGGGGACATCACTTTGATCTCTGTATGATCGGCGGCCAAATCCCCCTTGCTAGCGGGCTTCCCCGCGCAACGCCATGACAATCAAGGTTGCGATCAATGGATTCGGCCGTATCGGTCGCAACTTCATGCGTTGCTGGCTCAGCCGTGGAGCCAACACCGGCATCGAGTTGGTGGGCATCAACGGTTCCGGTGACACCTACACCAACGCTCACCTGCTCAAGTACGACTCGATGCTTGGCCCCCTGCGCAACGCAGAGGTGACCACCACCGACGACACCATCGTCGTCAACGGCAAAACGATCAAAACCTTCTACGACCGCAACCCCGCCAACCTCCCCTGGAAGGAGTGGGGCGTGGATCTGGTGATCGAGTCCACCGGCGTGTTCAACGATGACGTGGGCGCCAGCAAGCACTTCGAGGCCGGAGCCAAGAAAGTGATCCTCACCGCCCCCGGTAAGGGTGCCAAGGTGGGCACCTTCGTTGTGGGCGTGAACGCCGATCAGTACCGCCACGAAGACTGGGACATCCTGTCCAACGCCAGCTGCACCACCAACTGCATGGCGCCGATCGTGAAAACGATCGACCAGGCCTTCGGCATCGTGAAGGGCACGATGACCACCACCCACAGCTACACGGGTGACCAGCGCATCCTCGATGCCGCCCACCGCGACCTGCGCCGCGCCCGCGCTGCAGCCGTGAACATCGTTCCCACCAGCACCGGTGCTGCCAAGGCCGTGGCCCTGGTGTACCCCGAAGTGAAGGGCAAGCTGAGCGGCATCGCCCTGCGCGTCCCCACCCCCAACGTGTCGGTGTGCGACATGGTGTTCGAGACCGGCCGCGACACCAGCGCTGAGGAAGTGAATGCCGTGCTCAAGGCCGCTTCCGAGAACGGCATGAAGGGGATCATCAAGTACTGCGATCTGCCCCTGGTGTCGAGCGACCACGCCGGCACCGATGAGAGCACCATCGTTGACGCCGATCTCACCCTGGTGATGGGCGGCAACATGGTGAAGATCGTCTGCTGGTACGACAACGAGTGGGGCTACAGCCAGCGCGTGGTCGACCTGGCCGAGATCGTGGCCAAGAACTGGAAGTGATCGCTCACCGGCTTCAGCCGGTTTCGATCTAAATCCCCATCAGCCGCTCCCTCCGGGGGGCGGTTTTTTTATGAGTGCTGCCGCGCTGGGCTCAGGTGGTGGTGGCGCTCAGTGGAAATGGCAGAAGCCAGTGCTGCCCGTTGGAAGGGGCTGGTCGTTCTCCTGCCAGCGCAGAGCACCTGCTTCGGCGTTCACCAGCATTCCGATGCGGGTGGAGCCAGGCAAGGCCTGCAGCAGCGCTTCAGCCCAGGCGGGTTCCAGCGCCAGGATCAGCTCAAAGTCTTCGCCGCCGCTCAGGCACCAGTGCTCCCCCTGCTCCAGCTCGGCCAGCTCCGGATCCAGCGGCAGGGCTGCTCGCTCAAGCACCGCACCGCAGCCGCTGGCAGCGCCAATGGCGGCCACCGCTGCCGCCAGCCCATCGCTGCTGTCGGTGCCGCCCACGCGCCAGGGGAGGCCTGCGGGTTGGCTGGTGGTGATGGCGGCGACCGCATCCAGCCGCGGCAGCGGCCGCTGGTGGGCTGCGATCGCCCGTTGCTCGAGCCCCGTGCTCAGCTGGCTGCGCTGGCTGGGCTGGAGCTCCTCCAGCAGCAGGGCCAGGCCGAGCCGGCTCAGCCCATGGGGGCCGGTGCACACCAGCCAGTCGCCCGGACGGCCATCGCTGCGCCGGATCGCCCCTCCTCCTGGCCCCAGATGCCCGAGGGCCGTGATCGAGAGCAGGCGTTGGCTGCCGCTGCTGCAGTCGCCCCCCAGGAGCACTCCGCCGTACTGCTGCAGTGCCTCCTGCAAGCCCTGATACACCCCTTCCACCCATGGCCAGGGCGTGTGGCCGGGGGCCACCAGGGCCACGGTGATCCCCGCCACAGAGGTGCACCCCATCGCGGCCAGGTCGGAGAGGTTGGCGGTTGCGGCTCGCCAGCCCAGGGCTCTGGCTGGGATCGTGGCGTCGCTGAAGTGCACCCCCTCCACCAGCACATCGGTGTTCACCACCAACTGCTGGCCGCTGGTTTCGCTCAGCAGCGCCGCATCATCCGCGAACTGGCCGGGTGGAGCAAAGGCGGCGAGGCGCCTCAGCAGCTCCCACTCCCCCAGATCGCTCAGCAGCACGGCACTCAGGCGTGGGGCTTGAGGTTGTCGGCACCCTCGATCACCCGCGCCTTCACGATGCCGTCGCTGATCCCCAGCTCCTCAAGCACGTCAAAGCCATCCACCACATAGCCGAAAGCGCTGTAGCGGCCATCCACCAGGTTGAGGCCGGCGGGGGTGAGCTCCGCCTCATAGAGGAAGAAGAAGAACTGCGAGGAGCCGTCGTTCAAGGCTTCATCGGAGTGGGCCCAGCCCAGGGTGCCGAGGGTGGCGAAGGGCAGCACCGGCTGGGCGGTGAACAGGCCCAGATCCTCGAAGGTGGCGTTGTAGAAGGGCGCCTCTTCACCCGGAACCATGATTTCCAGGGGGACGGTGCGCTCGCTCTTGGTCTTCGGATCGATGTAGCCGGTTTCCGGACCCTTCGGATCGCCCGTCTGCAGCACGTAGAAGTCTTCGGCGCGGGTGAAGGGCAGGCCGTCGTAGAAGCCTTTCTGCACCAGATCCACGAAGGCGCCGGCAGTGATCGGTGCGTTGTAGCCATCCACCACGGCGGTGAGCTTGCCCTGGGTGGTTTCGATCTCCACGGTGGCCCGGCCGAGCAGGCGGGGTAGATCGGCGAATTCGGCCGGGATCTCAAAGGGGAAGTCGCCCACGAGCAGCGCTTCCAATTGGCCGATGCTGCTGAGGGCGGCGCGGCGGGCATCGAGGAACGCGTCGCGATCACTCACCTCTGTGGCGGCGGCCACCGCCTGCACCTGGGCGTCCAGTTGATCCAGCACGAGGCTGGCCTGGGCCTGATCGTTGGCGGGGAGGCTGTCGAGGATGGCCTGACGGCGGCTGCTGAGCAGGGTCTGGCTGCGGCGTGCCGTGGTGGTGAGGGCGCTCCAGCGTTTGGCCCGAAGGTCATCGCTGGTGCTCTCGAGCCGGTGCTGCAGTTCCTGCAGATCGGGCTGATCGATCGGCAGGGCATTGCGCAGGATCGCCGTGGGGTCCTTCACGGCATTGCCCGGCGGCAGGGCGGCGTGGGCCGGGGCGGCTCCGATCGGGCAGATCAGGGCAAGCACCACCAGAGCGGCCAGGAGCCAGCGCTTGAGATCCATGCTGCAGCCTTGTCTCTGCCGGGACTCTGCCACAGCCGTACAATCCCGCCTGAACCGTTCTGCCGGAATGATCTCGAGCAACGACTTTCGAACCGGCACAACGATTGAGATCGATGGCCAGGTCTGGCGCGTTGTTGAGTTCCTGCACGTGAAGCCCGGCAAAGGCTCGGCTTTCGTGCGCACCAAGCTCAAGGCGGTGCAGAGCGGCAACGTGGTGGAGAAAACCTTCCGCGCCGGTGAAACTGTGCCCCAGGCGCAGCTGGAGAAGGCCGTGCTCCAGCACACCTATATGGAAGGTGAGGACTACATCTTTATGGATATGTCCTCCTACGAGGAGACCCGCCTGACCGCCAAGCAGATCGGCGATCAGCGCAAGTACCTCAAGGAAGGCATGGAGGTGAATGTCGTCTACTGGAACGGCAAGCCCCTGGAAGTGGAACTGCCCAACTCCGTGGTGCTGGAAATCACTGAAACCGACCCCGGCGTGAAGGGCGACACCGCCACTGGCGGCACCAAGCCGGCGATCGTGGAAACCGGTGCCCAGGTGATGGTGCCCCTGTTCCTGTCTGTGGGCGAGAAGATCAAGATCGATACCCGCACCGATAGCTACCTCGGCCGCGAGAACTGATCGCCATGCAACTCGATCACAGCCAACTGCGTGAGCTGATCGCCCTTCTGGGCGACAGCGATATCCAGGAGCTCAAGCTCGAAGGCGACGACTTCCGCCTTGAGCTGCGCCGCAATCTTCCGGCCAGTCAGCCCCAGGTGGTGATGCAGGCGGCCCCGGCCGCCATGGCCCCGGTGGCTGCCGCTGCAGCCGCTGCTCCATCGGCCGCTCCGCCGGCTGCTCCGGCCGTGCGTGGTGATCTGGTGGAGATCACCGCACCGATGGTGGCCACCTTCTATCGCGCACCCTCGCCTGGCGATCCGCCGTTCGTTGAGCTCGGTGCCCGCATCAATGTGGGCCAGACCGTCTGCATCCTCGAGGCGATGAAGCTCATGAATGAGCTCGAGTCGGAGGTGAGCGGCGAGGTGGTGGAGATCCTGGTGGAGAACGGCACCCCCGTGGAATTCGGCCAGGTGTTGATGCGGGTCAAGCCCTAACCCAGCTCCAGCGCCGTCTCCAGGGCGGCGCGCATGCTGTCGGCCCGGGCGATGCCTCGCCCGGCGATCCCGAACCCCGTGCCGTGATCCGGAGAGGTGCGTAGAAACGGCAGCCCCAGGCTGGTGTTCACTGCCTGGTCAAAGGCCAGCAGCTTCACCGGAATCAGTCCCTGGTCGTGATACAGCGCCAGGTAGCCGTGGGCTGCGTTGTTGGCCTCTTCGCTGAGCCCCTGCCAGGCCCGGCCGGCCTCCAGCCAGCAGGTGTCCGGTGGCAGCGGGCCGTCCAGCGTTACGCCAGGGTGCTCCTGCCGCCAGCGCTCCAGGGCAGGGATCAGCCAATCCTGTTCCTCGCGTCCCAGCTGCCCGCCTTCACCGGCGTGGGGATTGAGTCCTGCCACCGTCAGCCGTGGCTGGGCCGTGAACCGCTCACAGAAGGCCAGCAACACATCGAGCTTGCGGTTGATGCGTGAGGCATCCAGCCGTGAGGGAACCTCCCCCAGTGGGATGTGGGTGGTGGCCAGCAGGGTGTTGAGGCGCCAGCCGCTGCTCAGGGAGCGGGCCGTGAACAGCATCGAGGCTTCCGCAACCCCGGCCAGTTCAGCCAGCCGTTCCGTTTGGCCCGGGTATCGGTGGCCGGCTGCGTGCCAGGCGTGTTTGGCGATCGGCGCGGTGACCAGGGCCTTGCAATGGCCACTCTGCACCTGTGCCACCGCAGCGCTCAGCCAGTGGAAGCTGGCATCACCGCTGGCGGCGCCGGCCTGGCATGGCTCGAGCGCTTGCTCCAGGGGCAGATCCAGCACATCCAGGTGTGCCGGGTCTGCGAGGGGTTCGGTCGTGCAGGACCGCAACTGCTGGTAGCTGCGCTCCAGCCAGCGGCGGCAGCCCACCAGCCGTGGCGCCGGTTGATCGGCGGGCCAGTGGGCCAGCGCCTTGAGCGTCACTTCCGCGCCGATGCCTGCCGGATCCCCCAGGGAAATGGCCAGGGGAGCCCGCCTAGCGTGCGTGGGGCTGGCTTGGTTGAGCATGCTGCGCTGGGTGTTGTTGCTGCTGATGGGCTTCGGCCTGGTGAAGGGCGTGGAGAGCGGCTGGGTGGAGCTGCACTGGCAGCGGCTCCTGCACGACGTCGGTGTTCCCTTTGTGCCGGATCCCGAGAATCCTGCACCCCAGGGGCAGCAGACCTAAGCCTTTGCTCGCTGCTCTTCCGCCAGGCTGGCGGCGAAGCCCTCCCGGTAGCTGGGATAGCGGAGCTGGTAACCCAGCTCGCCGCAGAGGCGCTGGTTGCTCACGCGCCGGTTGTCGGCCCAGAAACTCAGGGCCATCGGGCTCATCTGAGGGGCGATGGCCTCGAAGCGCTGCACGGCCGGCAGCTTGCAGTCCAGGAGGTGGGCGGCGTAGCCCAGGGTTTCGCTGGAGGGGCAGGGAGTGTCGTCGCTCACGTTGATCACCGCTGGCTGCTTGCCCTCGGGCTGGTTGCTGGCGTGCAGCAGTGCCCCCACGATGTCGTCCACATGGATCCGGCAGAACACCTGGCCGGGCTTGTGCACCAGCCGCGCCGCACCGCTGCGCAGCTGCTCAAACGGGCAGCGGCCCGGGCCGTAGATAGCGGGCAGCCGGAAGCTCTGCACCGGCAGGCCGCTGCTGAGCCAGCGTTGCTCGCAGCGCAGCCGCGCCTGACTGCGGGGCAGGGTCGGCTCGGTGGGGGAGTGCTCATCCACCCAGGCCCCCTGGCTGTCGCCATAGACCCCCGTGGTGGAGAGGTAGCCGAGCCAGCGCAGCGGCTGCTGGCGTAGGGGCTCCAGCAAGTGGTTGAGCGCTGCGTCGCTCCCATCGGCCTGGGGGGGCAGGGTGATCAGCACATGGCTGAGCTGCTCTGGCAGCGCAGGGATCGCCTGGGCGTCTGCGTCAAAGCGCAGCCAGGAGAGCCTGCTTGGGGCGGCGGGCTCGCCACCGAGATCCCTTTCGCGGCGATGGGTGAGCCACACCGTTGCGCCGCGTTCGGCTGCGGCTCGGGCGAAGCGCTCGCCGCTGTAACCGCCGCCCACCACCAGCACCCTGGCCCCCGGGTTGACAGCACGGGAGGTCATGAGTACACCTGTATCACTGATTCGATTCGGCGATGACCGCGTCCTGTTTCTCTACTCCCCTGACTGTTGGTCGCGCCCTGCAGCGGCCTGTCTCCCTGCTGGCAACGGCGCCTGGTGTGCGCACCAGGATTCAGCGCCGCCAGCTGGTGTGGCCAGCTGTGGTTGCGCTGGTGCTCGGGGCTGCCCTGCTCGCTCCGGAGCAGCCCGCTGCCCAGGCGGAGATCTGCGAGCGACACAACGGTGCTGCGGCTTGCCGGATCTGGTGAGGCCAGCGGATCACGCCGCCTGCAGGCCCAGGGGCGCTCGCTGGGGGCTGGCCCACTGCAACAGGCGCATCGCCAGGCGCAGGTCGCCATCGGTCCAAGCCCGGATCGCCATCGCCCGGCGGGGGTCATAAAAGCGCTGGCGCCGATACCACTCGAAGGCGTCGGCGTCGCTCTTGCGGCCGTTGCAGGCCAGGCAGGCCGGTACGCAATTTTCGGTGGTGCTCAGCCCGCCACGGCTCTGGGGCAGTACATGGTCGATGGATTCAGATGGCTTCCCGCAGTAAATGCAGGTTTTGTGAGTAAACGAATGGAGAGATTGTCTCCAGCGACGAACACGAAGTTTGGGGCACAGATCCTCAAGGAACACCGCATCCCTGGCGTGCATCCGCATGGTTCGGTTGCAGTGAGTTTGCCTGCGGTGGCTGGGATGTCAATGTGTCGAGCGATGCAGTTTTCGCACTTGATCGCCTTGCTTGCCTCGCCTTGAGGCGTCGTTAGAATCAATTTCGCTCGCCTGGCCTCTTGCCCGCACGCCCTCAAACGCTGCAGCGCTGTTTGATGCGTCTTGGGGCCTCCGGTTGCATTGAGCTGCAGCTCCCCTTCGATGCGGTCACCCAGGCGCAGCTGCGGGCTGTGCGTCCGCGGGGGCACTGGATCGGCCGGCGCGGTTGCTGGCAATTCCCCCTCGAGGCGGCGGCGGTGTTGCGGCGGCAGTTCGGCCATCGCTTTGCTGTGGCCCCTGATCTGGAGCAGTGGTTCACCTGGCTTGAGCAGCCCCTGCCGCCGCTGCCGCCCCATCGCCGCTTGGTGGAGCTCGCCGCTCTCGAGCAGCCTCTTCCGGATGGCCGCAGCCTGTTTGCCCATCAGCGGGCGGCGGCGCGCTGGTTGCTGGCCCGCCGCGGGGCCGTACTGGCCGATGCCATGGGTCTGGGCAAAACCCTCACCGCCTTGGCGGCGGCCCGGGCCATGGTGCGCGCCGCCGATTGCCGGATTGTGGTGGTGGCACCCGCCGGTCTGCATCAGCACTGGCGTCAGGAAGCTTCAGCCCTGCAGCTGCAGTTGGAGTTGCTGAGTTGGGCCCGCCTTCCCGCGGAACTGCCTCCGGCCGGCACGGTGTTGATCGCCGATGAAGCCCACTACGCCCAGAACCTGCAGGCCAGCCGCACCCAGGCCTTCCTGCGCCTGAGCCGTCATCCGCGGCTGCGGGCGGTGTGGCTGCTCACGGGCACGCCGATGAAGAACGGCCGGCCCGTGCAGCTGTTCCCCTTGCTGGCAGCGATCGGTCATCCCTTGGCGGCCGATCAGCGGGCGTTTGAGGAGCGCTATTGCCAGGGGCACTGGCTCGAACGGGGTGGCAAACGCCAATGGCAGGCCATGGGGGCCACCCATCTCGAAGAGTTGCAACGGCTCACCCGGCCGCTGGTGCTGCACCGCCGTAAACAGGATTGTTTGGATCTCCCGCCCAAGCAGCGCCTGATGGTGCCGGTGAGCTTGAGCGATGCGGAGGGCCAGGGTTTTCAGCACCGGCTGCAGCTGAAGGTGGACGATTACCGCAGCCGGGCCGCGGCAGGCCTGGTGCGGCGTGACGCCGAGGTGCTGGCGGCGTTTACGGCCCTGCGCCAGATCAGTGCCGAGTACAAACTGCCCGCCGCCACGGCGCTTGTGCAGCGCTTGCTGGCACAGGGGGAAGCGGTGGTGGTGTTCACGGCGTTTGTGGCCGCAGCGCAGCTGTTGCATGCGCGTCTTGGCGGCGCCCTGCTCACGGGCCGGCAGCCGGCGGCGGAACGGCAGCGGATTGTGGATGGCTTTCAGGCCGGCGCGGAACCCCTGTTGGTGAGCACCTTCGGTGTGGGGGGCCTGGGCTTCACGCTGCACCGGGCCAGGCACGTGGTGTTGCTGGAGCGCCCCTGGACCCCCGGTGATGCCGAGCAGGCGGAGGATCGCTGCCACCGCATCGGGATGCAGGGCAGCCTGCACTGCCATTGGCTGCAGCTGGGGGTGGCCGATCAGATGGTGGATGACTTGATCGCCAGCAAGGCTGAGCGCATCGAGCTGTTGCTCAGGCGCCGCGCTCTGCCGGCTTTGGTGAAGCAGTTGCTGGAGCAGTGGTGAGCGCTTGGCAGCTCTTGGCCCGCAGCTGAATCTCCTCCACCAGCAGTGGGTCGGGAGCAGGGGTCTTCGGCAATCGCTTGAGCAGCTCCGAGGCGGCGCGGCTGTCGCTGCAGGCGGCCTTGTTGTCGCCCGCCAGGCTGTGGAGCAACGCCCGTTCATTGCGGGGTTGCGGCTGGAGCGGATGGGCGTCCACCACCTCGTTGCAGCGGGCCAACGCGCGCCGCAGCTTCTTCATCTCCACGCGGTTCAGGCAGTCGCCCAGCCCGGGCAGGCTGGTGGTGGGATCGGCAGGGGTGCTGACGCAGCCCGCCAACAACGTGAGGGCCAGGGCTGCTGCCGAACCCAGGGCCGCGGCCTTAGTAGGCGTAGCGCTCAGTGCGAGTCGCTCCCCCTTCAGTGCTCTTTGTGGCAGCGGCAGCTTCGCTTTGCTCCTTCTGTTTCTGCTGCTCCTGAACCGCATTTGCATAGAGATCACCCAGATATTTGCCGCAGTCGGGGAAGGTGCCCGGGTTCTGAACCACAGCTTCGGTGATCATCACCGCCGCGTGTTCTGGTGAGGTTTTGAACAGGCTGGCGCTCTGGCGTTTGATCAGCGCATAGGCCGCCAGCCAGCTCACCTCGTGGTTGTTGCCGGAGTTGCGCATGAAGCAGTACACCTGTGCGCCCTTGGCCGCTGGCCCCGAGGGCTCCGTGGCGGCGTGGGCCGCCGGGCCGAAGCTCAGGCTTGCCGCCGTCAGCATCAGGGCCGGCATCACCCCTGTGAGAGCTGAACGGAGCATGGATCTGGCGGTGCGACGCGCCCCAAGGTATCGGGCGCCTGGGCAGTGATCCAGTGGAGTGGAGCTTCAGGGGGCCGGGGGCTGGCTGAGGCCACTGGCCACAAGCACCCGCACGGCCAGGGGCAGCACCAGCAACACGATGATCAGGCGCACAGCGTGCAGCGCTGCCACCGCAGCGCCCACGCCGAATTCAGCTCCCACAAGGCTCATGCCGCTGATGCCCCCCGGGGCTGCTCCGAGCAGCGCCACCAGTGGATCCATGCCCAGCAGGCGGCTGCACCACAACCCCACCACCAGGCCGGTCATCACCAGGGTGATCGTGATCAACAGGGCTGGTTTCCAGAGCTGCCTCAGTTCTGTGAGGGCCGTGCCGGTGAGGCTGGTGCCGATCACGGTGCCGATGGCGATCTCCAGCACTGTGCGCGTGCCCACTGGCCAGCTCGCCACCTCCAGCCGGCCGCTGAGGCTCAGCAGCCCAGCTCCGAGCAGGGCGCCCGCGAGCGGTGCGGCGGGGATGCCCGTGCGCATCGCCAGCAATCCTCCCCCCAGGCCAGCCATCAGATAAGCGAGCAGCTGCAGGGGCGCGCTCATCGCTGCCAGATCGGTGGGATGGCTCAAGTCTGCTGGCTGCCTGGCCGCATGTGTGTTGTGATCGGTGCACTTGGCTTGTGCACCATGGCCGGCGAATCGGTGTCGTTCCGGATCACGCGATCCACCGAAGATCTGGCGCAAACGGTGGCGGCGCTGTCCCAGCGCCTGGTGAAGCTGGAGCAGCGCCTGGCGGCCATGGAATTGCAGCTCGATCGGGTGGCTGCAGAGCCTGAGCCCGATCCCGACGATCTGCTGCGGCTGGATCGTGTAGCCACCCTGTTGGCCGATTGCCGCAGCCTGCTCGACGACGAGCAGGAGCCGATGGCGGCCTGACGGTGGCCTTGGCAGCGGTGCCACAATGAAAAGAAAGCGAACCATGGCCTTCTCCAACAGCCATCGCACCGCACCAACCCCCGCCTGTCAGAAGCGTGGATTTGCCGAGGGTGGTCATCAGCTTGAAAAGCTGGAATTCGCCCTGGCAGTAGCGATCACCCGCGGCGATCAGCAGCGTGTTGAGCAGCTTCGGGCGCAGATCGATGCCCTTGGTGGTAACCGAGAGGAGCCCGGAACCTGATCTTGGCTCTGTGCTGATTCGATCATCGGGCTGTGGTTGGCTGTTTGCTCACCACCACGCCCGGTAACATCAGGACAAGCCAATGTCGACGCATGCAAGCGACACGTCAGGCTCCGGCACCTGCTGCTCGCCGCGAAGACCTGCTGAAAGAAGCGTCCAGCTATGCCGATGCGGCTGAACTGGCAGCGGCTGCTGGTGATGTGGAGGGCGCCGCTCGCTTGATTCTGCGTTCGCTGGATTGTGAGCGCCGTGCAGGCAGTGTTGGCCCTCAAGTTCTTCAACTGATCAAGCCCCGCAACTGAGGTTTAAGGATCAGGTTTTTAAAAAGCGGGTGACCGGGCTCGAACCGGCGACGTTCAGCTTGGGAAGCTGACATTCTACCACTGAATTACACCCGCAAATCTGAAGTTTAGGGCTTCAGATTGGTTGGCCGAAACGATGGATGAATCCAAAGATTGGCTCGGCCAACCATAGCAACTGAGCGTTAGATCAGTTGGCTGGGGCGGCTGCTTTCGCGTTGCACTGAACGGCGGCCTGCAGTTCCTTGTGTGCTGCAACCACGCTATCGGCCTGGGGTTTCAGGGTTTTGGCGGCTTCCTCGAGGGTGAGCTGCTTCTCCTTCGACACCTTCTTCAATTCCTTATTGAAGGCTTTGGCCTGCTTCTGGAATGCCTCCAGGCGCGCTTCCTCCAGGGTGGTTTCTGCCTGGTTCAAGCCTTTTAGGGCTGTGCGCAGTTGTTTGCCGGCGGCTTCGGCTTCGCCCACGGTGGAGCTGGGCTTGAGGGCGGCGCTGGCTTGAAGAGCGGCGCCCACCTTGGTCAGCTGGTCGCAGATATCAACCGTGGCCTGTTGTTCGGTGGCCACCTTGTTCTTCTTTTTCTTCTCCACAGGGGAGCAGGCCACCAGAGCCAGGCTCAGGCAGGCGGCTGCGATAGCGAGGGAGCGGCGCATCGGGAGGCAAAGCATGCCCCCCGACCCTAGGCAGGTCGGAAGGCATTGCCTGCAGGGCTTGAGCCCCTCAATCAGCTGGCCAGGGCGGCTGCGCAGGCGGCCACGCCGGCGCCGGCGCTGCCTTTGTGCAGGCCCAGCTCCTGCAGGGTCGCCTCGATGGCGGCCACGGCGGTGAGCACATCGCGATCGCACACGAAGCCCAGGTGGCCGATGCGGAACACGTGGCCTTTGAGGTGGTCCTGGCCTCCGGCCAGGAGGATGTCGAAGCGCTCTTTCACCTTCTTGCGCAGGCTCTCGGCGTCGATGCCCTCGGGTGCCACGGCGGTGATCGCCGGGCTGCCGCAACCCTCTGCGGCGTAGAGGGGCAGACCGATCGCCTTCATGCCGGCCTGGGCGGCGGCGCGGTGGCGAGCATGGCGGGCGAAGATCTCCTCCAGGCCTTCGGCCTGCATCATCTCCAGCGCCGCTTCAAGGGCGAAGTAGAGGTTGATCGCCGGGGTGAAGGGATTGCTGTCGGCGTGGGCCGATTTGCGGTACTTCGCAAGATCCAGATAGAACTTCGGCAGGTCGGAGCGCTCGGCGGCGGCCCAGGCGCGATCGCTCATGGCCACGAAGGCCAGGCCCGGCGGCATCATGTATCCCTTCTGGGAGCCGGAGCCGATCACGTCGATGCCCCAGGCATCCATCGGCACGCTGCAGGCGCCCAGGCTGGTCACGCAGTCGGCGATGGTGAGGGCGGTGCCGTGGGCCTTGACGTGCTTGGCGATCGTTTCCAGATCGTTGATCACCCCGGTGGAGGTTTCCGAGTGGGTGAGGATCACGGCCTTGATCGCCTTGGCGCTGTCGGCCTCGAGGGCGGCGCGGAAGGCTTCGGGATCGAGCGGCTGACCCCACTCGGCCTTCACCACCTCCACATCCAGGCCATAGGCCTTGGCCACCTTCACCCAGCGCTCACCAAACTTGCCGTTATCGCCGCAGAGCACCTTGTCGCCCTTGCTCAGCACGTTGATGATTCCGGCTTCCATGGCGGCGGTGCCGCTGCCGGTGATCACCAACACATCATTTTTCGTTTGATGCAGCCACTGCAGCTGCTCGGTGGTGCGGCGCACGATCTTTTGGAAGTCGGCGCTGCGGTGACCGATGGGGTGGCGTCCCATCGCCTGCAGGACGGTTTCCGGCACCGGAGTGGGGCCGGGGATCATCAGGGTGAGCTTGTCCTGCATGGAAGAGGCTGGTGGGGCGAATCTGGAGGCGGCTGCGCAGCCCGATGCGGCGCAATCCACCACCTTAAAAAACGGCCTTCCTTTCCCCTGTCTCTAACGCCATGACCAGCGGCGGCTTCACCTTGCCGGTGTGGGTGGCTGCCGCAGCCCAGGCGGCGGTGCAGCAGTTGTTGGATCAGCCGTTCTTGCCCCTGGTTCAGCTTCAACTTCGGCCCGATGCCGCCGAGGCCCCGCTCCAGCCGGTGCCAGTGGAAGCGGCGGCCCGGCTGGGGGCGGGGCGTGCCCTGGGGATGGCCCGCTGTGAGCCCGGTGATGGGCTGGATCTCACCCGAGGCCTGCCCGTGTGGGTGGAGGCCCACTGGTGCAGGCAGCCAGCCGCGGATCAGTGGTTGGCGCTGGAGGCCGGCGAGGGGGTGGGTGTGCAGGCCGGCAGCGCTGAGCTGTGCGTGTCGCAGTTCGCCCGGCAGTTGCTGGAGTGCAATCTCAGGCCATTGGTGCCCCAGGGCGATGCCCTGCGGCTGCGCATCACCCTGCCGGGGGGGCGTGAGCTGGCGGTGCGCACCAGCAATGCCGCCTTCGGTGTGGTGGATGGCCTGGCCTTGATCGGCACCCAGGCTGCGGTGCAACGCAGTGCCGACCCCGACCAGTTGGCCAGCGCCCGCGCCGAGCTGGCCCGGCGTGCCGCCGATCCGGCTCTGCCGAAGGATCTGGTGTTGGTGATCGGGGAGAACGGCCTCGATCTGGCGCCCCGCCTGGGGTTGCCGGCGGCGCTGTTGCTCAAGGCCGGCAACTGGGTGGGGCCCCTGTTGGTGGCCGCGGCCGAACAGGGCATCGAGCGCCTGTTGCTGTTCGGCTACCAGGGCAAGTTGCTGAAGCTGGCGGGGGGCATCTTTCACACCCACCACCATCTGGCCGATGGCCGCCTCGAGGTGCTCACCACCCAGGCGGCGCTGTTGGGTTTGCCGCTGGAGCGGCTGCAGCAGCTAGCCGGCTCCGCAAGCGTGGATGAGGCGCTGCGCGATCTGGCTGCCCTGGATCCGGGTGGGGCTCAGGCTCTGCAGCAGCGCCTGGCGGCGGCCGTGGAGGCGCGCAGCTGCAGCTATCTGGCCCGCCACGGCCAGAGCCGGATGCAGGTGGGGGCCGTGCTGTTTGATCGCCAGCGGCAGGTGTGCGCCGAGGGCCCGCTGGGCGCTGGTTTGCTGGAGGCCTTCAGGGCCCGAGATCTAGGGTGAAGAGATTGCCCGGGCCGCAGCAGCTGGCCGCCCTATGTCCAACGTGAACCCCACCGCCATCGGCGAAACCGATCGTCATCCGGCGATCGTGATTCTCGATTTCGGTTCCCAGTATTCCGAGCTGATTGCTCGGCGCGTGCGGGAAACCGAGGTGTATTCCCTGGTGATGGGGTACAGCACAACGGCAGCCGAACTGAAGGCGATCAACCCCAAGGGCATCATTCTCAGTGGCGGCCCCAGTTCGGTGTACGCCGAGTACGCACCGCTGTGTGATCCCGAGATCTGGAACCTGCGGATTCCAGTGCTTGGTGTTTGCTACGGCATGCAACTGATGGTGCAGCAGCTGGGGGGCTCGGTGGTAGCCGCCGGCCGCGCTGAATACGGCAAGGCGCCGCTCTATGTGGACGACCCCACCGATCTGCTCACCAACGTGGATGAAGGCTCCACGATGTGGATGAGCCACGGTGATTCCGTGGAGCGCCTGCCGGATGGGTTTGTGCGGCTGGCCCACACCGACAACACCCCGGAAGCCGCTGTGGCTCACCACGAGCGGCGCCTCTATGGCGTGCAGTTCCACCCGGAGGTGGTGCACTCCGTGTGCGGCATGGCGTTGCTGCGCAATTTCGTCTATCACATTTGCGGTTGTCTGCCCGACTGGACCACCGCGGCCTTCATTGATGAGGCGGTGGCCGATGTGCGCCGGCAGGTGGGCGATAAGCGCGTCCTGTTGGCGCTCTCCGGGGGTGTTGATTCCTCCACGCTCGCCTTCCTGCTGCACAAGGCGATCGGTGATCAGCTCACCTGCATGTTCATCGATCAAGGCTTCATGCGCAAAGGCGAGCCCGAGTTTCTGGTGGAGTTTTTCGACAAGCGCTTCCACATCAATGTGGAGTACATCAATGCACGCGAACGCTTCATCAACAAGCTCGCTGGCGTCACCGACCCTGAGGAAAAGCGCAAGCTGATCGGTACGGAATTCATCCGGGTGTTTGAAGAGGAGAGCAAGCGCCTTGGTCCCTTTGATTACCTCGCTCAGGGCACGCTTTATCCCGATGTGATCGAGAGCGCTGGCACCAACGTTGATCCCAAAACGGGTGAGCGGGTGGCGGTGAAGATCAAGAGCCACCACAACGTGGGCGGCCTGCCCAAGGATCTGCAGTTCAAGTTGGTGGAGCCCCTGCGCAAGCTCTTCAAAGATGAAGTGCGCAAGGTGGGCCGCACCCTCGGCCTTCCCGAGGAGATCGTGGGCCGCCATCCCTTCCCGGGTCCCGGCCTGGCGATCCGCATCCTCGGCGAGGTCACCGACGACAAGCTCGACATCCTGCGCGATGCCGACCTGATCGTGCGCGAGGAGATCAAGAACGCAGGGCTGTATCACGACATCTGGCAGGCCTTCGCCGTGCTGCTGCCGGTGCGCAGCGTTGGCGTGATGGGCGACAAGCGCACCTATGCCTTCCCGGTGGTGCTGCGCTGCGTGTCCAGTGAAGACGGCATGACGGCGGATTGGTCACGCCTGCCCTACGACCTGCTGGAAACGATCTCCAACCGGATCGTGAATGAGGTGAAGGGCGTGAACCGCGTGGTGCTCGACATCACCAGCAAGCCCCCCGGCACGATCGAGTGGGAGTGAAGGCCGCCGGCTAGCCGCAACCGGGAGGCTCCGTTACCCTCGGGGCCCCGGCCCAGGAGCCTTGACCGCCGCCCCCCAGCAGGACCTCCAGCTGCAGCGCCGCCTCCAGCAGGACAGCATCCAGCTGGCCGGCAAGGTGATCTATCTCAACCCATTCCTGTATTGGCGCCGCTTCGATGCCAATACCGATCGCTGGCTGCGCGAGCCCGGCCAGCTGGCTGAGGATCAGGTAAGCGCCAACAGGGTGCGTTTCTATCCCGAACTCGATTGGGATCTGCTCAGTGATGACGAGCGGGTGATCAAGGATGGGGCTGTTGAGATGTTCCTCAAGAGCCTGGAGCTGATCAGCACCTTCAACCCCGAGCTCACCCCCGGCCAGCTGCTGGAGGTGGAGCGCAAGATGGCCGTCACCAAGAAACGCGCCTTTGAGCGCTGGGTGGCTAAAGCCCTGAAGCGCCGACTCCAGCAGGAGGTGAGTGAGCGTCGTCGGTTTGATCGCGAACGGCTGCTGCGCGACTGGAGCGAGTGGATGGTGTTGCCCGTGACCCGCCAGGCGCTGCTTCCGTTCACGGCCCTGGTGGTGGTGGCCGTTGGCGCTGGCTGGTGGTGGGGATCGCAGCAGTTCTGCCGGCAACAGATTGTGCAACCGCCTGTGGAAACCGGCGCCCGCTGAGCAGCCCGCCTCTGCACGCCAGACTGTGAGCACTTGCAGCCCCGCCGCTCGGCTCCGATGGCTTCTGATCCCCTCGATGCCCTGCGCCTCACGCTGATGCAAGACGTGTTGCCGGTGGGTCTGGCCGTGGCGGAGCGGGTGCGCCGCGGTGGGCCTCGCGATGTGATCGATGCCTTTAGCGGCGTTACTGACCCTCTGGCCCAGCTCAAGGATGAAGGGGAGATGGCAGCCCGTCAGGTGCGCGAGAGCCTCGATCGGCTTCAACCGGGCCTGGGCAATCCGGTGATGAAGGTAGAGGTGCGCGACGTGCCGGCTGAGGCCCCGGCCCCCGAAGATCGCCAGGAACTGCAGCAGGCCCTGGCACGCATCTCCGATCGGCTGACCCTGCTCGAGCAGCGGCTGCATCCGGAGGCCTGAGCGGCGTGGCTCTGATCGCGAGCGGACAGCGGCATACAGGCATGCAGCAGCAGCCAGCGATCCTGCTGGCTGTGGTGGTGCTGTTTGCTTCGTCGATGGTGGCGCGCCTCGCCTGGCTGCAGCTTGTGCATGGCCCTGAGAACCGGGCCCGCGCTGATGAGAACCGCATCCGTCTGGTGCCTCGTCATCCGCTGCGGGGCCGGATCCTCGATCGCAACGGCCAGGTGATGGTGTCCACCCGCCTGCCCTACAACCTGTATGTCCAGCCCAGGGATGTGAGTGCTGCGGCCTGGCCGGCCCTGAGGAAGCGGCTGAGTGCAGTGGTTGGCATTAGCGAAGACCAACTCGAGCAGAAGCGCCGCGCCGGTCTCAATGCGGAGGGGTATCGCATCGAACTGGCCAGCAACCTCAAGCCCGAGCAGGTGCTGCGGTTCAGGGAGCAGGCCAGCGCCTTGCGCGGCGCCGAGATCGATCTGGATTTCGTGCGCAACTACCTCTACGGCAGCCTCGGCTCCCATGTGCTCGGCTACACAAGCCCGATCACGGCGGAGGAATACGAGCGGCTCGAGAGTAAGGGCTATCGCATGCAGGACCGCATCGGTCGCAGCGGGATCGAAAGCGCCTTTGAGCAGCACCTGCGGGGGGAGTGGGGCGGCCAGCAGCTGGAAGTGAACGCGGCCGGCCAGGTGCAGCGGGTGCTGGGCGAGAAAGCCTCCAAAGCCGGCAAGGATCTGCGCCTCACCCTTGATCTGGAGCTTCAGAAAACGGCGGAGAAAGCCCTCTCCGGTGTGCGTAAGGGCGCCATCGTGGCCATGGATCCCCAGACCGGTGCGATCCGGGCCATGGCGAGTCGGCCCAACTTCGATCCCAACATCTTTTCCACTGGGCCTACGGCTGCGGAGTGGCAGGCCCTCGGTGGCCCTGAAGCGCCGATGCTCAATCGCGCCTTCCAAGGATTCCCTCCGGCCAGCACCTTCAAGCTGGTCACCACCATCGCGGGCTTTGAGTCGGGCAAGTTCGGCGAAAACAGCAAGCTGCCCACGATGAATTCCTTCTGCTACCGCGGGCAGTGCTACGGCGATCACGGCAGCTTTGGGCAGATCGGCTTCCCGATGGCGCTCGCCGTGAGCAGCAACAGCTTCTACTACCAGGTGGGCTTGAAGGTGGGCCCAACCGAACTGTTCAAGGCGGCCCGGCGCATGGGCTACGGCCAGCTGACTGGCATTGAGCTCAAGGATGAAGATGGTCCCGGTCTGCTGGGGGATGAGGCCTGGAAGCAGAAGGTGTACGGCGAACCCTGGACCCATATCGACACGATCAGTTCAGCGATCGGCCAGGGGCCTGTGCTCGTGACCCCCTTACAGATGGCCCGCCTCTATGCCGCCGTTGCCAATGGCGGTTGGCTGGTCACTCCGCATGTGGTGGAGCGTCCCACCGAGCGGCGTTGGATCGGGCTCAAGTCATCCACCCTCAGAGTGCTGCGCAAGGGCCTGCGCATGGTGGTGACCGATGGCACGGCCACGATCCTCAACGATCCGAATCTGCCGCCTGTGGCCGGCAAAACCGGCACGGGCGAAGATCCGCCGCGCCCGGATCACGCCTGGTTCGGTGGTTACGCCCCGGCGGGAAAGCCCACGCTGGTGATCGTGGCGTTCGGTGAAAACAGTGGCGGTTATGGCGGGACGGTGGCGGCGCCGATGGTGAAAGCGCTCATGACCACCTGGTTCCGTGGCACCCAGCCTGCGGAGAAGAAGGCTGCTCGCTAGCTCAGTAGGGCTGGAGAGGGCTCCAGCACCTGGCGGTAGTAGCCACGCAGCTGCTCGGTGGCTCCGGCCCAGCCCCAGCGCTCCGCTTCCTGGCGGGCATTCAGGCGCAGCTGTTCCCGCTGGCTGGGATCGCCGAGCAGGCGCAGGGCTGCGGCGGTGAGGCTGCCGGCGCCCCCATCCACCCCATCGGGTTCGTAGAGGCAACCATTCACCCCATCGCTCACGATGTCGGGGATGCCGCCGCGGTTGGCGCCCACCACGGGGCAGCCGGCGGCCATCGCTTCCAAAAGCACCAGACCCAGGGTTTCGGTGCTGCTGGGGAACAGGAAGGCATCAGCGCTGGCGTAGGCGCTGGCAAGCTCTTCTCCGGCCAGGTAGCCCACAAAGGTGGCGGCGCTGCCGGCGAACAGGGTTTCCAGTTGCTGGCGGAAGGGACCATCGCCCACCAGGGCTAACCGCGCATCGGGCAGGGCATCCAGCACCGGCCGGATCCGTTCGATCTGCTTCTCTGCTGAGAGCCGGCCGATGTAAAGGAGCAGCTGACCGGTGTCGCTGCGGCCCCCCAGCAGGCGCTGGCGCATGGCATCGCTGCGCAGCTCGGGGCGGAACAGATCGGTGTCGACCCCGCGCTGCCAGAGGGCGGTGTGCTGGATACCCTTCTCGCTCAGCTCCGACACCATCGCCGTGGAGGTGCAGAGGTTGAGCTGGGCCTGGTTGTGGGCTGCCTTGAGCAGTTCCCAGAGCACGGGCTCGAGCATGCCGAGGCCGTAGTGCTCCAGGTATTTGGGCAGGTGGGTGTGATAGCTGGCCACCAGCGGGTAGCCCTTGGTTTTCGCGATCCAGATGCCCCCCAGTCCGAGCACGGCTGGGTTCACCACGTGGACCAGATCGGGATTGAAGGCTTCCAGCGCATCCGACACCATGGGCCTCGGCAGGGCCAGCTTCAGCTCCGGGTAGAGCGGCAGCGGCATGGCCGGCACCCCCAACACCTGGGCGCCCATGTAGGTATTGGGAGCGCCTTCTGGGCAGACGATCAGCACCTCATCCCCAGCCGCCACCAGGTGTTCCACCGTTTTGGTGAGACGGGTGACGATCCCATCCACCTTGGGCAGGAAGGTTTCGGTGAAGAGGGCGATTTTCAAGGCAACGGCCCTCAGGCGGCCTGGATGGCCGCTTCCTGGGTCTTGGTCCAGGCAGAGATGCAGGGGATGCGGCTGCGGTCGCAGCGATCGGCGTAGCGACCGGCGATCTCCACCACTTCCTTGAGCAGGCCGTCATCGAGGGTGGTGGGGTTGAGGCCCAGCTCGATGAAGCAGCGGTTGTCAACGATCAGATCGTTCTCCACCGCCTCGTTGCGGGGGTTCGGCAGATGGTTGATCTGAGCACCGGTGAGGGCGGCCACCTTCTTGGCCAGTTCACCCACCTGATGGCTCTCGGTCATCTGGTTGAAGATCTTCACCCGCTCACCGCCGGTGGGAGGGTTCTCCAGGGCCAGCTGCACGCACTTCACCGAATCGCGGATGTGAATGAAGGCGCGGGTCTGACCGCCGGTGCCGTGCACCGTGAGTGGATATCCGATGGCGGCCTGCATCAGGAAACGGTTGAGCACCGTGCCGTAGTCGCCGTCGTAATCGAAGCGATTGGTGAGGCGAGGGTCGCGGTCGGTGGCGTCGGTGTTGGTGCCCCAGACGATGCCCTGGTGCAGATCCGTGATCCGCACCTTGTCGTTCTTGTTGTAATAGAGGAAGAGCAGCTGATCCAGCGTCTTGGTCATGTGATAGACGCTGCCTGGGCTGGCCGGGTGCAGGATCTCCTCTTCGAAGCGGCTGCCATCGGGCTGGGGCACTTCCACCTTGAGGTACCCCTCGGGGATGGTGGCGCCGCGGTGGGAGCCATAGCCGTACACACCCATGGTGCCGAGGTGCACCACGTGGATGTCGAGGCCGCTCTCCACGATGGCGGCCAGGAGGTTGTGGGTGCCGTTGACGTTGTTATCAACGGTGTAGCGCTTGGTGGCGCTGCTCTTCATCGAATAGGGAGCGGCGCGCTGCTCGGCGAAGTGCACCACCGAGTCGGGCCGTTCTTCGAGCAGCAGATCCAGCAGGCGCTGATATTCGTGGGCGATGTCCATGTGCACGAAGCGCATGGGCTTGCCGCCGGTCTGCTCCCAAGCGCGCAGCCGGTCGGGCATGGTCGCGATCGGAGTCAGCGACTCCACCGCCAGATCAATGTCGATCTTGCGGCGGCTCAGGTTGTCCACGATCAACACATCGTGGCCCTGGTCGGCCAAGTTCACGGCGCAGGGCCAGCCGCAGAAGCCGTCACCGCCGAGAACGAAAACCTTCACCGCTGGACTCCTGCTAGGCGAGCGACTGAGCGAGCCTTCGCTCCGTCAACGCAAGCTACTACAGGGATTCAGCTGATCCCTACGGCAACCCCCACCATCAGCAGCACCAGGACGGCGCCGCCGATCAAGAGCAGTTTGCTGTTGCTGGCGCTGCTTTCACCGACCCCCATCACTTCCATCCGGGGCTCCTTGGCGAAGGCGTTCAGCCTGCCGCCGTCCTCTTCGGTGACCTGCATCGCAGTGGCGCGTCGTTCAGACGACAGTACGGACGGTTCCCGGAATTGCCATCGTCCCGTTCAGAAGCTTCACGTGCCCACGCGGCCGGCGGTGGGGGAGCTGGGGCTGGCTTCGGCGCGGATCGGTAAGCGTCCGGCATGAAAGGCGGTGCGACCGGCTTCACAGGCCATGGCCATCGCCCGCGCCATCGCCGCCGGATCGCCGGCCAGGGCGATGGCGCTGTTGATCAGCAGGGCATCGGCGCCCATCTCCATGGCCTGGGCCGCTTCGCTCGGAACCCCCAAGCCCGCATCCACCACCACCGGCACGCCGGCGTTTTCGATGATCAGAGCGATATTGGCGGCATTGCGGATGCCCTGGCCTGAGCCGATCGGTGAGCCCAGGGGCATCACGGTGGCGCAGCCGGCCTCCTCGAGGCGTTTGGCCAGGAGCGGATCGGCATTGATGTAAGGCAGCACGGTGAAGCCCTCTTTCACCAGCTGTTCAGCTGCTTCCAGGGTGCCGATCGGATCAGGCAGCAGGTGCTTGGTGTCGGGAATCACCTCCAGCTTCACGAAGGTGTTGTCCTCTTGGCCGGCCAGCTTGGCGAGCTCGCGGCCAAGCCGCGCCACCCGAATCGCTTCTTCCGCTGTGGCGCAACCAGCCGTGTTGGGCAGCATCCAGATCCGCTGCCAGTCGATCGCTTCCATCAGGCCTTCATGGCCGGCGGCCTGGCTCTGCACCCGGCGCACCGCCACGGTCACGATCTCGCAGGCGCTGCTGGCCAGGCTGGCCTGCATGGCCTGAAGGCTCGGGTATTTGCCGGTGCCCGTCATCAGCCGGCTGCGGAAGCTGCGCCCGCCGATCACCAAAGGGTCGTTGGGCGAAGAGGAGGCGGCGGTCACGGCAGCGGATTGGGCCATGCAGCGAACGTACCGCGCGGTCCTGACTGATCGCCCCGGTCCTCTTACCCTTGGGCATCTTTAAAGACCTGCTGTGATTCCGCTGCTGCTGGCTGCGACGCCCCTGCCCGTGGGCAGTGCCGTGCCTTTCCAGGAACCGGCGGCTGTTGCCACTCCGCTCTCTGAAAACTTTGGTCAGCAGGCGCCGGTGCGCACCTTTGATCCCGTGGCGCGTGCTGCCCAGCTCGCCACCCAGATGCCCCGCCAGTGGAGCGGCACCTATCAGGCCTTCAGCAACGCTGCGCCGGTGAGCGTGCAATTGGATCTGGCTTCAGCCACGGCGCTTGGTCAGATGGTGGATCTGCGCGGTCAGATCACCGTGGGCTCCACCACCCTGCCGGTGCAGGGCAATCTCAACGCCAACTCCGACCAGCTCGATCTGCTGCTGCTCGGTGATGCGAGTGCAGCTGGCCTGGAGGATGGCGGCTTGTTTCTTGGCCTGCAGGGCTTCAGCCTCGCTGGCTGGTCGGCACCGCGGCTCACCAATGCGGGCGGTCAGTTGGTGCTGAATCCCGTGGGCAGCGGCACTGCTACTTCTCCTGCCGTTCGCGGCCTCTGGTGAGTGAATTGATGCACAGCAGCCTGGTGTTCAGGCTGCTGTGCTCTCCAAACGCTCTAACCGTTTGAGGCGTTTTTTGGCGGTGCTGTTGCCGCTGTCCAGCTCGAGCACTTTGAGGTAGGTCTCCTTGGCTTCCTCGGGCTTTTGCTGCTTCTCGAGGGCAAAGGCCAAGTTGTTCAGCGCCACCGGATAGTCGGCCTTGGCGCGCAGGGCTGTGCGGTAGTGCTTGATGGCGGCGCTGTAGTTGTTCTGCGCGGCCAAAGCAAAACCCAGCGCGTTTTCAATCAACGCCTGGGCTTCAGGGGGCTCGCCAGCGGAACACTTGCTGGCTTGCTTGAGATTGTCGGCGGCTTGGTTGTACAGGCGCTTGCGCAGCTGCACGGAAGCCAGCTCATAGAGGTCGGCTGCTGTTTGTTCGCCCGACTTGCTGGAGGTTTCCAGCCGGATCAGGGCGATCTCATCACGCCGCACCCGCAGGATCTGGCGCGCCACCACAACAGCAGCTGCGCCAAGGATCACCAACAGCCCGATCAGGTAGGCCTGAGGAAGTGAAAAATCCATCAACCAACCCGACCAGGCAACGCAGTCAGAGAGTAACGATCAGCTCTTGGCGGTGCTCACCACAGCGGTGAAGCTGCTGGGATCCACCACGGCGAGCTGGGCAAGCATCTTGCGGTTCAGCTGCACATCAGCCTTCTTGAGGCCGCCGATCAGACGGCTGTAGCTCAGGCCGTTCAGGCGAGCTGCAGCGTTGATGCGGGCAATCCACAGACGACGGAAGTCGCGCTTGCGGCGGCGACGATCGCGGTACGCGTTGCAGAGGGCCTTCATCACCCGCTGGTTGGCGGTGCGGAACAGCGAGCCGTTACCGCCGCGGAAGCCGCGGGCTAGGCGAAGAATTTTGTTGCGGCGCTTACGGGCAACGTTGCCCCTCTTAACGCGTGCCATCGATGGTTCTCAGAAAACGGTGAAACAGCGGGTCAGCCGGGCGATTCAGCTGTAGGGGAGCATGGCGCGCACGTTGTCCGCGTCGCGCTCGTCAACCACGGCCATGGTGCCGAGGAAACGCTTGCGCTTCGGGCTCTTGTGGTCGAGCAGGTGATTGCGGAAAGCGTGGCGGCGCATGAACTTTCCGCTGCCGGTGGCTTTGAACCGCTTGGCGGCTGCTTTGCGGGTCTTGAGCTTCGGCATGTCTACGGGCTCGGGCACAAACAATGAGGGTACGACCTGGGAGTCCCTTCCGCCAACTCCCCCTAGGGTCAAGCCTGCGCCTCAGTTGATGCGATGGCTGCTGCCCGAGTGCTGTCCGCCCTGGTCTCGATGGCGGTGTTCACGGCCGGCTGCCAAGGCGTCGGGGCGGAATCGCTGACCCGCTTGCCCGTGCCGACGCCTCCGGCAGTGGCGGGCCGTCAGCCGGTGTTGTGGGTGTCGCTGGCGGCCCACCTGGGGGCAGAACCGCTGCTGTTGGAGGGAGCATCGGCTCCGCTCCAGCTGGTGGATGCCCGGGGTGCACGCTTCAGTGCCCAGCGCCTGCAGCTGCGCTGGGCGACGCAGCCCCTGCCCAGCCCGGTGCAGATCCAGCGCCAGTTGCTCGGCCCCTTCGCCAGTTTTGAAGCGGCGGAGCAGGCGGCCCTGGCCTGGCGCCGTGAGGGCGTGAAGGCGGAGGTGGCCCACCCCCGCGATTGGGAGGTCTGGGCGCCTGCCGGCGTGCCCGCCCCGGCTGGTTCGACCGCCCGGCAACTGGAGCAGCGGCTGAACGACACCCGGGTGCCCCAGCTCAAAACGTCCAGCGGCTGGCGATCCCTGGAGGGTCCCCTTCAGATCCAGGCACCCGGTGGCTTGCGTTTCAGGGGTGGTGTGTTCGCGGGGCCGTTCCGGCTGCAGGGGGATGCCTACGGCAGCTGGACCCTGGTGGAGCAGGTGCCGCTTGAGCGCTATCTCCAAGGGGTCGTGCCCCATGAGATCGGTGCCGGCTCACCGCCAGCCGCGTTGGCGGTCCAGGCGGTGCTCGCCCGCACCTGGGCGCTGCGCAATCAGCATCGCTTCGCGGTGGATGGCTACCACCTCTGCTCCGACACCCAGTGCCAGGTGTACAGCGATCCCCGCGAGGCGAGCGCTGCTGTGCGCCAGGCGGTGAGCAGCACGGCCGGCCGGGTGCTGGCCGCCGATGGCCAACCGATCCATGCGGTGTATCACGCCAGTAATGGAGGCGTGAGTGCTGATGAGGATGAAGCCTGGCCCCTGCCGGAGCTCGGCTATCTCGAGCCGGCGTTGGATCTGCTTAGCGCAACCCCTCAGGGGTTGTCCTTGCCGCTCGACACCTCGGAACTGGCGCCCTTGTTGGCTCGTCGTTCCGGGGTGGTGGGTGCGTCCCATCCCCGCTTCCGTTGGCGCCGTGAGCTTGATCAGGCCCAGCTTCGCGAGGGCCTCGGAGCGCGTGCCGCCAGCCTGGGGGCACCGCTCAAACCCGTGGTGCTGGAGCGGGGCCCCAGTGGCCGGGTGGTCCGCCTGGCGATCGAGGGCCCCCGGGGCCGTGTGGTGCTCGAGCGCGATGCCATCCGCCGCACCTACCGCCAGCTGCCCAGCACGCTCTTTCTTCTGAACCCCGCCGGCCCAGGCCACTGGAGCGTGGTGGGTGGTGGTTTCGGCCATGGGGCCGGGCTCTCGCAGGCGGGGGCGATCGAGCTGGCGGGCCGTGGCTGGGGACTGGATCAGATTCTCGGTCGCTACTACCCCGGTGCCCGCCTGGTGCCGATCCAATCGCTGACGCCGGCCCCTTGAGAAAGGCCCACAGCGGAGCCCTTTAGAGTTCCTTCACCTGGAACACGCCATGGCCTCTGGGGGCACAGCCACAGGAGCCCGCCGATTGCAGGCCTCACTGTTCCTGATCTGCTGTTGTGCAGCTGGAGCAGCTCCCCATGGGTTGCCAGCAGACCGGAGTCTGTGGCCGGCGCTGGCGCTCACGGTCCTGCTCGGCGCTTACGCGCTGCGGGTTGTTTTCTGGCCGTTGTTGCGGAGCGGCGCCACACCTGCCGGGAGCGATGCGCTGAGCGATTGGCCCGCCGTGGATCTGGTGGTGGCCGCCCGGGATGAACAGGCGGTGATCGGGCGCTTGGTGGAGCGGCTGGCGGAGCTCACCTATCCGGCGGATCAGCTGCGGCTCTGGGTGATCGATGACGGCAGTGAAGATCGCACCCCGCAGGTGCTCGAGAGCTATCAGCGCCGTTACCCGCAGCTGCAGGTGCTGCGCCGCAGCCGCGATGCCGGTGGTGGGAAGTCGGGTGCCTTAAATGCGTTGTTGCCCCAACTGCAGGGGCGTTGGCTACTGGTGCTCGATGCCGATGCCCAGTTCCAGCCGGATGGCCTGCAGCGGCTTGTGGCCTTCGCCGAGCAGGGCGGCTGGTCGGCGGTGCAGCTGCGCAAGGCCGTGGTGAATGCCGATCACAACTGGCTCACCCGCGCTCAGGCCATGGAAATGGCCCTCGATGCGGTGATTCAGCAGGGGCGCTTGCGCAGTGGCGGCGTGGTGGAGCTGCGCGGCAATGGTCAGCTGCTGCAACGCCAGGCTGTTCTGGCCTGCGATGGCTTCAACGAAGCCACGGTCACCGACGATCTTGACCTCAGTTTCCGCCTCTTGGTGCAAGGCCAGCCGGTTGCTTTGCTCTGGGATCCCCCGATTCAGGAGGAGGCGGTCACGAGCCTGGCTGGCCTGTGGCGCCAGCGCCAGCGCTGGGCCGAAGGAGGCCTGCAGCGCTTTTTCGACTACTGGCCTGAGCTCACCGGCAGAGCCACCAGCGGAGCTCACAAGCTCGATCTCACCGGCTTTTTCCTGCTGCAGTACGTGCTGCCGGTGATGGCCGCGGCTGATCTACTCACCAGCCTGCTCAGCCGCAGCTCACCGCTGATGTGGCCGCTGTCGTTTGTGGCCTTCGGGCTGTCTGGCGGCGCCATCCTGGTGGGCTGTCGCCGCTCCAGCGAAGGGCCGGCGCTGCCGGCCATGCACCCGCTCAACTTGGCTCTGGGGATCGCCTATCTGGGCCATTGGTTCGTGGTGATTCCCTACACCACCCTGCGGATGGCTTTGTTGCCCAAGCGCCTGGTGTGGGCCAAGACCTTGCACGTGGGTGAGGGTGATGACCTGCCGGCGGATGAATCGGATCTCACCACCCAGGTGCTCTGAGCCCAGGTGCTGTCCACTCAGGCGGGATCGGGCTCAGGCGGCCTGATCGCTGCTCGCCTCAAGATCCAGTTCAGGCAGGGGGCCATCGAGCTGCACCACCTCGCCGTTGAAAAAGTCGGCTAGTCGCTTGGCTTGATCGTCGATCAGGGCTGGCTGCGCGGGGGGCTGCACGGCTGGCTTGGGAGCGGCCACGGTTGCCGGTGTGGCCACGGCTGGCGCACTGGTCTGAGAGTTGGCGACTTCCGCTTCCGGCGCCGCGGCTGCTGGTGTGGGGGCGGTTGGTGTGGCGGGGGCCACCGGCGCTGCAACGGCAGGGAGCGGAGCCGGGCGTTCCGGCGCTGCGGCCACGGGCGGCGGAGCACCGCCCGCCTCGAGCATCACCTGGCGAGGGCTGCCCAGCGCTGCTGTGACGGCCTTCTCCAGCAAGGGCAAGCGGCTCTGCACCATGGCCATCCAGTTGCCCGTCACCTGAATCACCGCTCGCTGCTGATCCAGGCGTGCCAAAACGGCCTGCTGGGAGAGCAGCATGCGGGTGGAGGGCAGCTCCAGGCCCGCCAGGATCTGCTGCCAGAGCTCCGTTAGGTCGGGGCCAGCGGGGGTGGCTGCAACAGCAGGTTCAGGCGCGGGCTCGCGGATGGGTTCTGGCTTGGGTGTCGCTGGAGCAGGGGCCGCTGCGGCCGGTGCTGGTGCCACGGCAGCGGGGGGCGCGGATGACGGTGTGGCAGGGGTGAGGGGAGCGGCAGCGGCCACTGGTGCGGCCACGGTTGCCGATGTGGCCATTGCTGCCGGCGCTGCGGAGCGGGCCTGAGGCTCCGCCAGTAGGCCGAGCAACAGCACTTCCAGCCACAGCCGCGGCTGCACGCTTTGTCGCAATTGCTGCTCGCTGCCTTTCAGCTGGGCCTGCCAGCGCAGCAGCGGCGCCTTGCCGATGCGCCTGGCCAGCTCTGGCAATGCGGTGCGGAACTGAGGCGAAAAGCTCGTGAGCTCGAGGCGATCGGACGCCACACCAGCCAGCACCAAATCCCGGAGCAGACCGGCCAGGCCCTGCAGCACAGCGGATGGTTCGCGCCCGCGCTCCAGCAGGGTGCGGATCGCCTCGATCAGCCCGAGCGGTTCACCGGCGGCCAGGGATTCGGCCAGGTGCAGCAGCTCCTGCTCCGGCACCGCGCCCAGCAGCTCCCACACCGCCTGGGGCTCCACCGGCGGCGGCAGCAGGCTCAGTTGATCCAGCAGGCTCTCCGCATCGCGCAAGCCGCCCTGGGCCCGCTGGGCCACCACATGCAGGGCTTCGGGGCTGATCCCGATCTGCTCCTGCTCGGCGATCCAGGCCAGGTGCTGCTCCAGGGCCTCCAGCGGGATGCGCCGGAAGTCGAAGCGCTGGCAACGGCTGAGGATCGTGGGCAGCACCCGCTGGGGGTCGGTGGTGGCCAGCACAAACACCACCCGCGGCGGTGGCTCCTCCAGGGTTTTGAGCAGGGCGTTGAACGCCGCAGTGGAGAGCATGTGGCACTCGTCCACCACATACACCTTCCAGCGGGCCTGAACGGGCGCAAAGCGGGAGCGCTCGATCAGCTCGCGGATGTTGTCCACGCCGGTGTTGGAGGCGGCGTCGATCTCGATCACATCGAGGGCGTTGCCGTTGGCGATCGAGGTGCACAGCTCACAGGTGCCGCAGGGCTCCGGTGTGGGGCCTTCGGAGCCGATGCAGTTGAGGGAGCGCGCCAGGATGCGGGCGCTGGAGGTTTTGCCGGTGCCGCGCGGGCCGCTGAACAGGTAGGCCGGTGCGATCCGCCCGGAGCGCAGCGCATTGCCGAGGGTGGCCGCAATCGCTTCCTGCCCCACCAGCTGGTCGAAGCGCTGGGGGCGGTACTTGTGGTGGAGGGGCTGGTAGGCGGCCGGCATGGCTGGAGGCTACTGGCCGCTCTCGAGCATGCGCTCCAGCTTGGCTTCAAGCTCTTCCACCTCGCTGAGCTGATCCGCCAGCTTCTGCGCGGCCAGCCGCAGCGTTTCGAAGCCCTGGCTTTGCTGCTCCCCCTGGCTCCAGCGCTGTTCCGCTCGCGCCAGCTCCTGCTCAAGCCGGTTCTGCAGTTTCAGCCGCAGGCCATCGAGCTGTTCGATGCTGCGCCGGGCGAGAGCCTTGCCCTTCTCCAGCTGCGCATCGTTGAGCCGCAGACCCTGGCGCAGCAGCACACGGGCGCCGGTGAGCACGGCAGCTGGCACGAACTGGCCCATGGCCAGGGCCCCGAGGCTGCCGGTGTGGAGCCAGTTCTCCACCTGCTCACTGCGGTGCCGCCCGGTTTTGCACCAGTGGGCGAAGTGCTCGCAGTTGTTGAACAGCAGGTTGTAGTTCTGCTCCCCCAGCCGGCTCATCGCCCGCCGCAGGGTCACCCGCGGCGCTGAGCAGTCGTCTGGGTTGTAGGCCACCACGCTGAGGGGCTGGCCCCGGCTGAACTCCTCCAGCGGACTGCGCAGGATCGCGCGCCCTTCGAGGTAGTGGGCCACCGTGCCGTCGCCTAGGTCGATGCCGTGGTGGTTGAACAGGCCGTGCTGGCGCGGCACCTGCAGGTGATCAGCGGCGGCCATAGGGGGCGGCTCGAGCCGAGGGATCCGCTCAGGCGCTTTCCTGTTGCACCTGATCGCTGCCCGGCATGGGCAGCACCTTGGCCTTGGTGCGTTCCTCCACCAGCTCACGGGTCACGGTGAAGCTCTTGGTGCTCTTGTCCGAGGGCAGGTCGTACATCAGATCGAGCATCAGCTCCTCCACGATCCCCCGCAGGGCCCGGGCACCGGTCTTGCGGCGGTGGGCTTCAGCGGCGATCGCTTCCACCGCGCCGGGCTCGAAGTCGAGCCGCACCTCATCCATGCTCAGCAGCGTCTGGAACTGCTTCACCAGGGCATCGCGCGGTTCGGTGAGGATTGCCTCAAGGGCGCGGCTGTCGAGGGGTTCGAGCACGGCGCTCACCGGCAGACGGCCGATGAATTCAGGGATCAGGCCGTACTTCACCAGGTCGTCGGGCTCCAGGTGGCGCAGCACGTGGGCGGCTTGCTGATCCTTGCCCTGACGGTTGCGGCTGCGGCCTCCCTCGGGGATGAAGCCGATGGAGTTGCGGCCCATGCGCCGCTGCACCACATCCTCCAGGCCGACGAACGCACCACCGCAGATGAACAGGATCTGGCTGGTGTCGATCTGAATGCAGTCCTGATAGGGGTGCTTGCGGCCGCCCTGGGGGGGCACGTTGGCCACGGTGCCTTCCAGCAGCTTGAGCAGCGCCTGCTGCACCCCTTCGCCCGACACGTCACGGGTGATCGAGGGGTTCTCGCTCTTGCGGGCGATCTTGTCGATCTCGTCGATGTAGATGATGCCGCGCTGGGCCTGTTCCACATCCAGGTCGGCTTTCTGCAGCAGCCGCAGCAGGATGTTTTCCACGTCCTCACCCACGTAGCCCGCTTCGGTGAGGGTGGTGGCATCGGCCACCGCGAAGGGCACATCCAGCAGCTCCGCCAGGGTCTGGGCCAGGAGCGTTTTGCCGCAGCCCGTGGGGCCGATCAGCATGATGTTGCTCTTGTGCAGACGCGTGGCGGTTTCGCTGCTTTCGCCTTTGCCGTCGCCCTGCCAGGCCAGCCGCTTGTAGTGGTTGTACACGGCCACCGACAGCACCTTCTTGGCCTCTTCCTGACCCACCACCTGTGCATCGAGGTGGGCCTTGATCTCCCGGGGTTTGGGGATCTCCGCCAGGGTGGGGACGGGCTTAGTGCTTTTTTTGGCGGGGGATTTGCCCTTGGCTTCCGCGGGCTGGCGGGTGCTGCCGCCATGGCCATCCACGAGTTCCTCGTCGAGGATCTCGTTGCAGAGATCGATGCACTCGTCGCAGATGTAAACGCCGGGGCCGGCGATCAACTTGCGCACCTGGTCCTGCGATTTGCCGCAGAACGAGCACTTCAGGTGGGCATCGAACTTGGGCATCGAGCGGAAGCGGCGGTGCTGCGGGAGCGTCCTGGCGGAGGCGGGCTAAGGGCCCGAAACCAGGATCAACGGGATCCGGCGTTTCGTCTGCCGTCCTTAAGGATCAAACCGGGGCGTCGTCGGTGACAACGCGGTCGATCAAGCCGTATTGAACCGCTTCCGCCGGGGAAAGGAAGTAGTCGCGGTCGGTGTCTTCGGCGATCTTCTCGAGGGGCTGGCCCGTGTGCTCGGCCATCAGCCCGTTGAGGGTGTCCTTGAGATAAAGGATCTCCTTGGCCTGGATCTCAATGTCAACGGCCTGGCCCTGGGCGCCGCCGAGGGGCTGGTGGATCATGATCCGCGCGTTCGGCAGGGCCAGCCGCTTGCCCTTGGCACCGCCGGAGAGCAGAAAGGCGCCCATGGAGGCTGCCAGGCCGTAGCAGATGGTCACCACATCCGGTGCCACCTGCTGCATGGTGTCGTAGATCGCCAGGCCGGCCGTCACCGAACCGCCCGGCGAGTTGATGTAGATCTGAATGTCCTTCTCGGGGTCCTCGGCTTCGAGGAACAGCAGCTGCGCCACCAGGGCGTCGGCCACCTGGTCGTCGATGCCGGTACCCAGGAAGATGATCCGCTCGCGCAGCAGGCGCGAATAGATATCGAAGGCCCGCTCACCGCGACCGGACTGCTCCACCACGGTGGGCAGCACGCCCGGAGCTGCCACCGGGGCTGGTGAGGCAATGGTGGCTTCCGGGCGAGTCCCCAGCCAGCGGTTCTGGATCGGGTGAGGGGTGCTGGCGTTGATCACGCGGCCGGACTGTCGTCAGTCCGGCCAATCTATGGGGATCAGGCTTCGGCAGCGGGCTCGGCGTCGGTCTCCGCCTTGGCCTTTTTGGCGGTGCTCTTCTTGGCTGCCGCCTTCTTGGCTTGGTCGCCCTCGGCTTCGGGGGCCTTTTCGGTGATGGTGGAGTTGCTCTCCAGCCAGCCCATCAGCTTTTCGCGCATCAGGTCTTCCTGCACGGCCTGGCGCAGGCGGGCGGGATCGATGCGGGAGCTGTCGCTGAAGCCACGGCTGAGCTCCTTCACCTTGGCCTCGATCTCATCGGCGGCCACCTCGATTTTCTCGGTGGTGGCCAGGGCCTTGAGGGCCAGGCTGCGCTTGAGGCGCTCTTCGGCCTCCGGGCGGGAGGTTTCGCGCAGGCTCTGGATCAGCTGAGGGGTGAACAGCTTCTTCACGTCCATGCCCTGCTGGGCGAGCTGACCGGCGGTTTGCTCTAGCAGCGAGATGATCTCCTCCTGCACCAGGGTTTCGGGCAGTTCCACCTCGAGCTGCTCCACCAGGGCCGCCAGCAGGGCGTCGTGGCGGTTCGACTGGTTGCGGCGCTCGGCGTCCTCCTTGAGGCGCTCCTCCAGGTCGGCGCGCAGTTCGGCCAGGGTCTGCTTGTCGCTGGCCTGCTGGGCGAAGGCGTCGTCGAGGGCGGGCAGTTCGCGGGCCTTCAGCTCGGTGAGGGTGATCTCAAAGCTGGCTTTGCGGCCGGCGGCGTCCTCCTGGGGGTACTCCTCGGGGAACTGGCAGGCCACGGTCTTGCTGTCACCGGGCTTCATCCCGATGATCCCTTCCACGAAGCCGGGGATCATGCGGCCGTCTTCCAGCTCCACTTCCATGGCATCAGCGCTGCCGCCGCTGATCGCTTCGCCGTTATCGGCGTAGGTGCCGGAGAAGTTGATCACGGCCACATCACCGGATTCAGCGGCACGCTTGTCCACCGGCACCAGCGTGGCCAGCTGGCGGCGGGATTGCTCGATCAGCTCGTCGACGCGGGCGGCATCGAAGCTCACGCTCTCCGCCTCGGCCTTCAGCCCCTTGGTGCTCTTGAGGCTGGGGGTGGGCTCCACATCCATCTCAAGGGTGAGGCTCAGCTCCTTGCCGGGCTCAAAGCGCTCCAGAAGGGATTCGAATCCGCCATCCACGCTGGGTTGGCCGATGGCGGGGATTTCAGCCTGCTTGAGGGCATCGCGGAACACGTTGTCCACCAGCTCCTCGAGGGCGGTGGCGCGAATGCGCACAGCACCGATCTGCTGCACCAGCACGGTGCGGGGCACTTTGCCCTTGCGGAAACCGGGGAGCTTGATGGTGCGGCTCAGCTTCTCCACCGCCTGCTCATGGCTGGTCTGGGTGCGGCCGGCGGGAACACTGATCTCCACCGCCATCCGGCTGCCGGGGCGAGGGCTGGTGCTCACCTTGAGCTCGGATTGGCTAGCGGTGGAAGCGGCAGGGCTCATGGAGAGGTGGCGTCGGAGACCGAAGCGATTCGGTAGGGCAGCCAACGATCCTATGAACTGACCTGTGACGAGCTTTCACGCTCTGTCGCCGGGCCTGCGTTGAGCACGTATTGTTGGCGGCAAGAACAGCGACCTGAAGAGTTTTTAGCGAAAGCCCAGCGGGCTTCCGCACCATGTTTGGCAGATCGCTTCCTGCGCAGCCTGTCTCTCCAAGCCCATTGGACAGCTGTTGGTTGAGCTCCCCGACTGAGCTCCCGTTTTTCAGCATTCACCGTTTTCTTCTGAACGTCCGTTGACCAGCTCCATTCGCCCTCTGCCCCAGCGCCCCCTGCACGTAGCCGTTCTCGGCGCCAGCGGTGCTGTGGGTCAGGAGCTGCTGCTGCTGTTGGCTGAGCGCCGTTTCCCGGTGGCGCGGCTCACCCTGCTGGCGTCACCCCGCTCGGCTGGTCAACAGGTTGAGTGGAACGGCCAGACCCTCACGATCGAGCCCGTGAGCGCCGAGGCCTTCAACGGCGTGGATGTGGTGCTGGCCTCCGCCGGCGGCTCGGTGTCGAAGCAGTGGGCGCCTGTGGCGGCTGCCGCGGGTGCGGTGGTGATCGACAACTCCAGTGCGTTCCGCATGGATGCGGAGGTGCCGCTGGTGGTGCCCGAGGTGAACCCCCACGCCGCCTTCCACCACAACGGGGTGATCGCCAACCCCAACTGCACCACCATCTTGATGACGCTGGCCCTGGCGCCGCTGGCGGCCCGCCGCTCCCTGCGTCGCGTGGTGGTGAGCACCTATCAATCGGCCAGTGGTGCAGGCGCTCGCGCCATGGAGGAGCTGGCTCAGCTCAGCCGCACCGTGCTCGATGGGGGCACGCCCCAGAGCAGCGTGCTGCCCCACTCGCTTGCGTTCAACCTCTTCCTGCACAACTCCCCGCTGCAGGACAACGGCTACTGCGAGGAAGAGCTCAAGATGCTCAACGAAACCCGCAAGATCATGGGTTTGCCGGATCTGCGGGTGTCGGCCACCTGTGTGCGGGTGCCGGTGCTGCGGGCCCACTCCGAGGCGATCAACATTGAATTCAATGAGCCATTCCCGGTGGAGGAAGCCCGGGCTCTGCTGGCAGAGGCTCCGGGCGTCGAGCTGATTGAAGACTTCAACGCCAATCGCTTCCCGATGCCTACCGATGTGACGGGCCGGGATGCGGTGGCCGTGGGCCGGATCCGCCAGGACCTCAGCGAGCCCAATGCCCTCGAGCTCTGGCTCTGTGGTGATCAGATCCGTAAGGGCGCAGCCCTCAACGCCATCCAGATTGCTGAGTTGCTGATGGATCCCGCGCTTGCCGCTGCTGCGGGAGCCGCCACCGCTGGAGTGAGCGCATGAGCGCCATGGCGTCGACTCCCCTCACCGCCGGCGCAGCCTCCCCCGCCCCCTTCGGCCGGGTGGTGACGGCCATGGTGACCCCCTTTGCCGCCGATGGGTCGGTGGATCTGGAGCTGGCGGCACGGCTGGCCAGCCATCTGGTGGATCACGGCTCCGATGGTCTGGTGCTGTGTGGCACCACCGGAGAATCCCCCACCCTCAGCTGGGAGGAGCAGCATCAGCTCTTCTCCGCCGTGAAAGAGGCGGTGGGTCAGCGGGCCAGCCTGCTGGCGGGCACCGGCAGCAACTGCACCGCGGAAGCGGTGGAAGCGATTGCTGAAGCGGCGGCCCTCGGGGCTGACGGCGCTCTGGTGGTGGTGCCCTACTACAACAAGCCGCCCCAAGAGGGCCTCGAGGCCCATTTCCGCGCCGTGGCTGCAGCGGCGCCCCAGTTGCCGCTGATGCTCTACAACATTCCGGGCCGCACCGGTTGCAGCATCAGCCCCGAGACCACGGCTCGGCTGATGGATCTTCCCAACCTGGTGAGCTTCAAGGCCGCCAGCGGCACCACCGAGGAGGTGAGTGCACTGCGGGCCCTCTGCGGCGAACGGCTGGCGATCTACAGCGGTGATGACGCCCTCACCTTGCCGATGCTCGCTGTTGGTGCGGTGGGTGTGGTGAGCGTGGCCAGCCATGTGGCTGGTGATCAGATCCAGCAGATGGTGCAGGCCTTCCTGGCCGGCGACCTCCGCACCGCCCTCTCCGTGCACGAACAACTGCTGCCCCTCTGCAGGGCGATGTTCTGCACCACCAATCCCATCCCCGTGAAAGCCGCGCTGGAGCTCAGCGGCTGGCCCGTGGGTGCCCCAAGGCTTCCTCTCGTATCCGCTTCTAACGACGTGCGCGACCGACTCTCTTCCGTTCTTGCAGCCCTGCGTCCTACCTGACGCCAAGGCCCACTGGAGCGCGCCATGGCGTTTGCTCCCCCGATGTTTCCGTTCTGCATCCGGCTGCGCCGGACTCCTCTTCCTGAATGACGAACCAAGTCAAGAAACCCTGCCTGCGGGTCATCCCTCTCGGTGGCCTTCACGAGATCGGCAAGAACACCTGCGTTTTTGAATACGGCGACGACATCATGTTGGTGGATGCCGGTCTGGCATTCCCCAGTGATGGCATGCACGGCGTCAATGTGGTGATGCCGGACACCAGCTATCTGAAGGAAAACCAGAAGCGCATCCGCGGCATGATCGTGACCCACGGTCACGAAGATCACATCGGTGGTATTGCTCACCACCTGAAGAACTTCAATATTCCAGTGATTCATGGTCCGCGCCTGGCGCTGGCGATGCTCACCGGAAAGATGGAAGAAGCCGGTGTGATGGATCGCACCATCCTTCAAACCGTCGCACCCCGCGATGTGGTGAAGGTGGGTCAGCACTTCTCGGTGGAGTTCATCCGTAACACCCACTCGATGGCCGACAGCTTCTCGCTGGCCATCACCACGCCGGTGGGCACCGTGATCTTCACCGGTGACTTCAAGTTCGATCACACCCCCGTCGACGGTGAAACCTTCGACATGGCCCGCCTGGCCCACTACGGCGAGCAGGGTGTGCTTTGCCTGTTCAGCGATTCCACCAACTCCGAGGTGCCGGGCTTCTGCCCGCCAGAGCGCTCCGTGTTCCCCTGCCTGGATCGCCACATCTCCCAGGCGGAAGGCCGGGTGATCATCACCACCTTCGCTAGCTCGATTCACCGGGTGGCGATGATTCTCGAGCTGGCCCTCAAGAACGGCCGCAAGGTGGGCCTGCTCGGTCGCTCCATGCTCAACGTGATCGCCAAGGCGCGTGAGCTGGGCTACATGCGCGCCCCTGATGATCTGTTTGTGCCGATCAAGCAGATCCGTGATCTGCCCGATCGCGAAACCCTGCTGCTGATGACCGGTAGCCAGGGTGAGCCACTGGCTGCTCTGAGCCGCATCTCCCGCGGTGAGCACCCGCAGGTGCAGGTTAAGAACTCAGACACGATCATCTTCTCCGCCAGCCCCATTCCCGGGAACACCATCTCTGTGGTGAACACCATCGACCGGCTGATGATGCTGGGCGCCAAGGTGGTGTACGGCAAGGGCGAAGGCATTCACGTGTCTGGTCACGGCTTCCAGGAAGACCAGAAACTGATGCTGGCGCTCACCAAGCCGAAGTATTTCGTGCCTGTGCACGGCGAGCACCGCATGCTCGTTTGCCACAGCAAAACAGCGCAATCCATGGGGATTCCCGCCGAAAACATCCTGATCATCGATAACGGTGATGTGGTCGAACTCACCCCCGATTCGATCAATAAAGGTGAGCCGGTGAAGGCCGGAATTGAGCTGCTCGATGCTTCCCGCAACGGCATCGTTGATGCCCGCGTGCTCAAGGAGCGTCAGCAGCTCGCTGATGACGGCGTGATCACCATGCTCGCGGTGATCAGCACCGATGGCGTGATGGCCGCTCCGCCTCGCGTGAATCTGCGCGGTGTGGTGACCGCCGCCGATCCGCGCAAGCTCAGCCTCTGGGCCGAGCGCGAGATCACCTGGGTGCTCGAGAACCGCTGGCAGCAGCTCTCGCGCAACAGCGGAGGCAAGGCACCCGACGTGGATTGGATGGGTGTGCAACGCGAGATCGAGATCGGTCTGCAACGCCGCCTCCGCCGTGAGCTGCAGGTGGAGCCGCTGATCATCTGCCTGGTGCAGCCCGCCCCCGGCGGCACTCCGGCCTACAAGGGCCGCGCCGATGCCGAGCCCGACAGTCGTCCGGCCCCCCGCGGCGGCCGTGGCGGTGGCCGCGATGTGCAACGGGGTGAGCGTCCCGAGCGTGCCGCCCAGCCCCGCCGCGAGCTGGCGGCCGTTGGAGCTGCCCCAGCTGCTCCCGCCGCCGCTGCTGCAGCTCCGGCTCCAGTGGCTGCCGCCGCAACACCGGCCCGCACCGAAGAGCCTGAGATCAGCGGCCGCACCCGCCGCCGCCGCTCAGCCGCCGCCAGCTGATCGGCTCTGCCCTGGGCGCCGGCGGGCTCAGTCCCGCTGGCCGCCCGGGCTGGAGAGCTTCACCAGCAGCAGACCCTTGTCGAGCTCATCAGCCACCGACTCGGCAGTGGTTTCAGGGTTGGTTTGCTCTGAGCTCGTTGCTCCCGCGGGTTCAGATCCATCGGTGTCGGGCGAATCCGGTTCAGGTGAATCGGTTTCCGCGGCCGTAACCGGTGGCGTCTCCGGTATCTGTGCTTGCGCTGCAGAGTCCCAGGGGCTGGCAGCGATCCCACTGCCGGCCAGCGGCTGAGGCTCCGGCTGGGCGGCTGGTGTTGCCGCTGGTACCGACGCCCACGCCTGTTGAATCTCCGCCAGCGCTTGCTGGGGATCGCGCAGCTGCGCCAGCCAAGGCGTGGCTGGCAGGTTGAAGGGTTCCGGCTCGCGTGCCTGTGGTTCTGTTGCAGGTTCCCCCTGGCACTGAGCCAGGCCCTGCTCGGCCAACCGCCGGTAGCCCGCTTCGTTGCACTGGTTGAGCACGGCGCCGTAGGCCAGTTCCGCTTGCTGGGGCTGAGCCAGGCCATACAGATGGATGTGGCCGATGAGCAGCTGCAGGCGCTGATCGAGCAGGTCCGCTCGCCCTGGCTCGAGTTGGGGCTGCAGCGCCATGGCCTGCTCCAGCGCTTCCGGGAAGTGGCCCTGGGCATAGCTCCGCTCGATGGCGCTGTAGGCCTGCTCCAGAGCGCTTTGCATGGTGCCGGTTGGCTGCCTACGTGGGGTGCTCCCCTGTTTAAGCCGCTTGCGCTGGTTTTGCCGCTGGCCGAGGTGCTCTGCAGCCTCGGCGCTTAGGGCTCGAGCCAGAGCTGTTGGCGATCCCAGTGCAGCCAGTGGTCGGCCGGGAGGGCCAGACGGCCGGGAGGCTGCGAGGGGCCTAATCGATCCAACAGCGTTTGCAGCTGATCGGCGGGCAGGGGCGGCAGGCCCAGCTGTTCCAGCCAGGCCTGGAGCATCAGGCGTTGATTGGCCGGCTGCAGAGCGATCAGGCCGCGGCGATTCAAGCGGTCGATTTCGCTGCGGAGGCCGCTAAGGGCCAGCTCCACCAGTTGTTGCTGGCTGTCGTGTTCCTGGGCCAGCCGTTCGGCCACGCCGCTGATGCGGCGCGCGGCCCCCGGGTGGATCTGCTCGAGCACGGGCATCACCTCCTGGCGCACCCGGTTGCGGCTGAACCGTGCTTCGTTGTTGCTGGCATCCAGCCAGAGCGGTAGGTACAGCTGCTCGCGAATCAGGGCGGTTTCGGCTCGGCTGAACAGCAGCAGTGGCCTGGTGAGGGTGAGATCCGGCGCCAGGCTGCGTGTGGGTCGCAGGCTGGCCAGGCCGCGGCGGTGGCTGCCGCGGGCCAGCTGCAACAGCAGGGTTTCGGCCCGGTCGCTGGCCGTGTGTCCCGTCACCACATGGCTCACCCCGCCGGCGCGTGCTGCGGCCGCTAGAGCGTCGTAGCGCCAGGCCCGGGCGGCGGCCTCGTCGGTCCTGGGGTGGATCCAGGTGTCCACCTGAATGGGCAGCTGCTGCTGCCGGGCCCAGGCCTCCAGTTCATCGGCCTGTTCGGTGGCGTTGGGCCGGAGCTGGTGATTGCCGTGCCAAAGCTGCAGCCGCCAGTGATGCAGGCGCCGCAGATCCATCAGCAAGCCCAGCAGGGCCATCGAATCCTGTCCGCCGGAAACGGCCAGCAGCAGGCCGGCGCCGTCGGGGAGCAGGTCCGCCCGGTGGAGCAGCCAGCGATGCAGGCGCAGGTGGTAGGGGCTCCAGCGTTCTGCCATCGCTCACGCCAAATGCTGCGTGGGAGAATCGACCCACTCTGTCTGCACTGGCATGTCGCGTCTCGCCCAGCTGCCCGCATCGCTTCGCACAGCTCTGGTGGAGCGCCGCGCCCTCAAGGTGATCGCCGGCCTCACCAACTTCGATGCCGCCAGTGTGGAGCGCATCAGCCGCGCTGCGGGTCTCGGTGGCGCCGATCTGATCGATGTGGCCTGCGATCCGGCTCTGGTGCAGCTCGCCGCTGCCGTGAGCGGCCTGCCGATCTGCGTGAGCGCCGTGGATCCTGAACTGTTCCCCGCTGCGGTGGCCGCCGGTGCCGCCATGGTGGAAATCGGCAACTACGACGCCTTTTATCCCCTCGGCCGCATCTTCGATGCCGTTGAAGTGCTCGAGATCACCCGCCGCACCCGTGAGCTGCTGCCCGAGGTGGTGCTGAGTGTCACCGTGCCCCACGTGCTCCCCCTCGATCAGCAGGAGCAACTGGCGGTGGATCTGGTGGCGGCTGGCGCCGACATCATCCAGACCGAAGGCGGCACCAGCGCCAAGCCCTTCAGCGCCGGCAGCCTCGGCTTGATCGAGAAGGCCGCCCCCACCCTGGCCGCTGCCCACAGCATCAGCCGCGCCGTGCAGGCCGCTGAGCTCGATGCCCCCGTGCTCTGCGCCTCCGGTCTCTCCGCCGTCACCGTGCCGATGGCGATCGCCGCCGGCGCCTCCGGCGTGGGCGTGGGTTCTGCCGTGAACAAGCTCAACGACGAGCTGGCAATGGTTGCAGTGGTGCGCGGTCTGCGTGAGGCCCTGGGCACCGCCGTGAAGGCCGCCCTCTGAGCCACGGCCAGAACGGCGACCGCAATGGGCCGGCCATCTCCCCGAGAATGGGTTGATGGCCAGCCCCTACGACCTCCGCGCCCCCTATAGCCCCAAGGGTGATCAGCCCACTGCGATCGCCGGGTTGGTGGCTGGCGTTGAGGGTGGTGAGCGCTATCAGACCCTGCTGGGGGCCACCGGCACCGGCAAAACCTTCACGATCGCCAATGTGATTGCCAGCACCGGCCGGCCGGCATTGGTGCTCGCGCACAACAAGACGCTGGCGGCTCAGTTGTGCAATGAGTTGCGGGAGTTCTTCCCCAACAACGCAGTCGAATATTTCATCTCTTACTACGACTACTACCAGCCGGAGGCGTATGTGCCCGTCTCCGACACCTATATCGCCAAGACGGCATCGATCAACGAAGAGATCGACATGCTGCGCCACTCGGCGACTCGCTCCTTGTTTGAGCGCCGCGATGTGATCGTTGTGGCCTCGATCAGCTGCATCTACGGCCTTGGCATTCCCAGTGAATACCTCAAGGCGGCAGTGAAGTTCGAGGTGGGCTCCACCCTCAACCTGCGCGGCTCCCTGCGGGAGCTGGTGAACAACCAGTATTCCCGCAACGACCTGGAGATCTCCCGCGGTCGCTTCCGGGTGCGCGGCGACGTGCTCGAGATCGGCCCCGCCTACGAAGACCGGCTCGTGCGCATTGAGCTGTTCGGCGATGAAGTGGAGGCGATCCGCTACGTGGATCCCACCACCGGTGAAATTCTGCAGAGCCTCGAAAGCATCAATATCTATCCCGCCAAGCACTTCGTGACCCCGAAGGAGCGCCTGGAGGGTGCCATCAAGGAGATCCGCAGCGAGCTGCGCGAGCGCTTGGATGTGCTGAATGAACAGGGCCGCTTGCTGGAAGCTCAGCGTCTGGAGCAGCGCACCACCTACGACCTCGAGATGCTCGAGCAGGTGGGCTACTGCAATGGCGTGGAGAACTACGCCCGGCATCTGGCGGGTCGACCGGCCGGCACACCGCCGGAATGCCTGATCGATTACTTCCCCGACGACTGGTTGCTGGTGGTGGATGAGAGCCACGTCACCTGCTCCCAGCTCCAGGCGATGTACAACGGCGATCAGTCGCGCAAGCAGGTGCTGATCGAGCACGGCTTCCGGCTTCCCTCCGCCGCCGATAACCGCCCCCTTAAGGGTGAGGAGTTCTGGGAAAAGGCGCGCCAGACGATCTTCGTGAGCGCCACCCCAGGCGATTGGGAGATGCGCCAGAGCAATGGCCAGGTGGTTGAGCAGGTGATTCGCCCCACCGGTGTGCTCGATCCGATCGTTGAGGTGCGCCCCACCGATGGTCAGGTGGACGATCTGCTCGGTGAGATCCGCACCCGGGCGGAGAAACAGGAGCGGGTGCTGGTGACGACCCTCACCAAGCGCATGGCCGAAGACCTCACCGATTACCTGGCTGAGAACGGCGTGCGGGTGCGCTACCTCCACTCCGAGATTCACTCACTGGAGCGGATCGAGATCATCCAAGACCTCAGAAACGGCGAATACGACGTGCTGGTGGGGGTGAACCTGCTGCGGGAGGGGCTCGATCTGCCGGAGGTGTCCCTGGTGGCGATCCTCGATGCGGACAAGGAAGGCTTCCTGCGGGCCGAGCGCTCCCTGATCCAAACCATCGGCCGTGCCGCTCGGCACGTGGAGGGTGTGGCTTTGCTCTACGCCGACAACCTCACCGATTCAATGGCCAAAGCGATCTCGGAAACCGAGCGCCGCCGCGCCATCCAGCAGACCTACAACGAGAAGCACGGCATCACACCCACACCGGCGGGCAAGCGAGCCGGTAATTCGATCCTGGCGTTCCTGGAGGTGTCGCGTCGCCTCAACGACGATCAGCTCGAGCAGGCGGCCGAACAGGCGGAGCAGAACGAGGTGCCGCTGGATTCCTTGCCGGAGCTGATCCAGCAGCTGGAAGACAAGATGAAGAACGCCGCCAAAAATCTCGACTTTGAGGAGGCCGCCAACCTGCGCGATCGCATCAAGGGTCTGCGCCAGAAGTTGGTGGGTAAGGCCTGATTGGGTTTTGGATTGTTGGTCAGCGTTTTTGCACGCAGACCGGATCTCTTGCGCATGGCTTGCTGCGCGGCCTTGAAACCATGGCTAAGGGTGAGTTAATCGCCGTCGATTGGGGTGGGTTCCTATCTGCTTCACCTGCATCTGCATGGTCTGTTTCGTGGTCAGCAGCTGGAATTAGGGCGTGATGCTGATACCGGCGGGCAGACCACCTATGTGCTGGAGCTGATCCGCTCTCTGGCGGCGCGGCCGGAGGTGGACCGCGTTGAGGTGATCACCCGCCAGATCCACGACCGGCGCGTTTCCCCGGACTACAGCCAGCCCCGTGAGGAGCTCGGCAACGGTGCCTGCATCCTGCGCTTTCCCTTCGGTCCCCGCCGTTATCTGCGCAAGGAGCAGCTCTGGCCCCACCTCGATGAGCTGGCCGATGCGCTGGTGGCCCATGTCGCGGCTCAGAAGCGCCGCCCAGATTGGATTCATGCCCACTACGCCGATGCCGGTTATGTGGGGGCGCTGGTGTCGCAGCGCACGGGGATTCCTCTGGTGTTCACGGGCCATTCCCTCGGCCGCGAGAAGCAGCGCCGCCTGCTGGCAGCGGGCATGACCCACGATCAGATCGAGCACAGCTACGCGATCAGCCAGCGCATTGATGCGGAGGAGCGCACCCTCGCCCAGGCGGAGCTGGTGATCACCAGCACCCAGCAGGAGGCGGAGCAGCAATACAGCCGCTACGACCGCTTTCTGGCTCAGAAGGCCGTTGTGGTGCCGCCGGGGGTGGACGCCCGCCGCTTCCATCCTCAGGAGCTGCCCGGGGAAGAGCAGGCGATTTCAGCCCTGTTGGATCCGTTTTTGCGGGAGCCGGCGAAGCCGCCGCTGCTCTGCATCTGCCGGGCCGTGCGCCGCAAAAACGTGCCGGCCCTGGTGGAGGCCTATGGCCGCTCGGCTCTGCTGCAGGAGCGCCACAACCTGGTGTTGGTGCTCGGCTGCCGGGAGGATCCCCGCGCCATGGAGAGGCAGCAGCGCGATCAGTTTCAGCAGATTTTCGAGCTGGTGGATCGCTTCGATCTCTATGGGCGCGTCGCCTACCCCAAGCAGCACGGTGGCGACGACATCCCGGCGATGTATCGCTGGGCCTCCCGCCGCGGCGGCGTGTTCGTGAACCCGGCCCTCACCGAACCCTTTGGCCTCACGCTGCTGGAGGCCGCCGCCTGCGGGTTGCCTGTAGTGGCCACCGATGACGGCGGGCCCCGCGACATCCTGCAGCGCTGCGGTAATGGCCAGCTGGTGGACGTGACGGACCTCGATGCCCTGCAGCAGGGGCTGGAGGCTGCAGCCGCCGACCCGCAGCGCTGGCGCCGCTGGCGCGACAACGGCATCGAGGCGGTGAGCCGCCATTTCAGCTGGGATGCCCATGGCTGTAGCTATCTGGGCCTGGCCCAGCGCCGATGTGAGCTAGTGGAGCCACGGCCGCAGTCGGCCGTGGCGGCGGCGCCATCGCCCCCGGTGAAGCGGTTGTTGCTGCTCGATCTGGATGTGTGCCTTGATGCCCCCGATCCCGCCGGGTTGCAGGAGCTGCGCCGGCGTTTGGCCGCCGACCCCAGCTGCGGTATCGGCATGCTCAGCGGCCGCGGTTTCGCCTCGGCCCGCCTGCGCTATCAGGAGCTGCATCTGCCGCTCCCCCAGGTGTGGATTCTCGAGGCAGGCACGGAGATCCGCTATGGCCCCGAGGGTGTGCCGGATCAGGCCTGGCGGCAGCACATTGCTCAGGGCTGGCGGCGTGATGCCGTGGAGCAGGCCCTGGCGGATCTGGCCCCGCGGCTGTTGCCGCAGCCCGAGGCTCAGCAGGGCCCGTTCAAGGTGAGCTACACGTTGCAAGCGCCGCCGGCTGGTGTGCCGGAGATGGTGCGGCAACGGGTGCGGCAGGGCCGGCTTGAGGCCCGCGCCCACCTGTTCCACCACTGGTTTTTGGATGTGCTGCCGTTGAGGGCCTCGAAAGCGGAGGCGATTCGCCATCTCAGCCTCAGCTGGGGGTTGCCGCTGGAGCAGGTGCTGGTGGTGGCCTCCCAGCAGGGGGATGGTGAGTTGCTCAGCGGCCGGGCCCTGGGGGTGGTGGTGGGCGATCACGACCGCTCCCTCAATGAGCTGCGCCGCCGCTCCACGGTGTTTTTCGCCTCACGCCGTCAGGCGTGGGGTGTGCTCGAAGGGCTGGATCACTACCGCTTTTTGCGGCGTTGATTCAGAGGGGTGGTCGCTCCTGGCTGCGGTAGAGCTCGCGGTTGGGGTTGGCGTCGGGCAGCCAGTAGCTGATGTCTTCATGCCAGTAGGGCGTGCCCGAGAGGCGGCTGGAGCTGAGCTTGGTGGTGGCCATCGCCGTTACCAGGGTGCCCATATCCACGGGGGAGAGGTCGGTGAGGACGTCTTTTCCAGCAATGCGCATCAGCTCAGGGAGCCGGGTGGCCATCACGGGGTTGGCGAGCTTTTTGAACACCTCACTGAGCACCAGCTTCTGGCGCTCCATGCGGCCGATGTCGCCCAGCTCGTCGTGGCGGAAGCGCAGGAAGCCTTCGAGGGCCTCGCCCTTGAGCAGCTGCCGGCCTGGATAGAGGTCGATGTACAGCCCCTGGCTGTTGTCCACGTAGACCATCCGCTTCGGCACATCCACCTCCACGCCGCCCAGGGCATCCGCCAGGCGCTGCACGGCGCCAAGGTTGATCACCAGATAGCGATCCACCTTCGCGGAGAGCAGCTTGCTCAGCTCCTGCTTCACCATCTGGGGTCCGCCACTGCTGTAGAGGGAGTTGGCCTTCATCACGCCGTATTTCTCCGACTCGATGAAGGTGTCGCGCGGCACCTGGGTGAGCTGGGTGCGGCCATCCTTGAGCTGCACCGTGAACATCACATCGGTGTTGGTGCTCACATGGTCGGTGCCCATCACCACAATGCGCCGATCACCCATGCCCGCTGGCGACACCAAGGCGCCGAGCACCGCATGGGGGCTGTGCAGGCCGGCCAGCAGGCCGGCGGCCAGGTGCGGAATCGGGCCGTTGAGGCCATAGCCCAGGCCCAGGCCGGCCACAAACAGGGGCAACCGGGGCAGGCCGCCCCGGGTTTTCTTGGGCCGCCGGCGCTCGTCCAGCGGCGTCACCGATGCCTTGGCGGGCGCCGTCCTACGGCCGCGCCGCTGCTGCCGCTCCACAGGCTTGAGCTGCCCGCGCGACTGACTACGGGACCCGCGGCGGGGGGCTGGACTGGGCTGAGCCTGCGACATGAACGGCTTGCGTGGCCGAACCGTATCGCGCGTCTTCCCTTGTGGCCAGTGGGGTCTGGGCCTCTCGGCCAGCTGGATCAGCTGGCCGGCAGCACGCGGATGGCGGCCGCGGCCTGATCGGCGCGCTGTTGGGCCTCCTCCAGGCTGCTGCCGCTGGCCAAGGCCACACCCATGCGGCGGTACGGCCGGGTGTCGGGCTTGCCGAACAGCAGCACCTGCACATCCACCTCTTCGAGGGCCTGCTCCAGGCCGGAGAAGCGCACGGCTTCACTGGCCTGTTCAGCCAGGATCACCCGGCTGGCGGCGGGTCCGGTGGAGCGGATCTCAGGGATCGGTAGCCCCAGCACCGCCCGCAGGTGCAGCTCGAACTCGCTCAGGTTCTGGCCGGCGAGGGTCACCAGGCCTGTGTCATGGGGCCGGGGCGAGAGCTCGGAAAACACCACTTCACTGCCGCCATCGGCGGTGCTGCACACGAAGAACTCCACCCCGAAGATTCCAGCTCCACCGAGGTTGTCGGTGACCTGGCGGGCCATGGCCTGGGCGGCAGCCAGCTGCTCCCACTCCAGGTGGGCCGGCTGCCAGCTGCATTGGTAGTCACCCCGTTCCTGGATGTGACCGATCGGCGGGCAGAACAGGGTGGGCCCGTTCCACTGCTTCACCGTGAGCAGGGTGATCTCCTGCTCGAAGCGCAGGAACTCTTCCACGATCACCCGCTCGCCGCTGCCCCGGGCGCCAGCCATCGCTGCTTCCCAGGCGGCGGTGATGTCTTCCGGCCCCTCCACCACGCTCTGGCCTTTGCCGGACGAGCTCATCACCGGTTTCACCACCACTGGCCAGCCCAGGGGTGCGGCCGCGGCGGCCAGCTCCTCGGCGCTTGCCGCATAGGCGAAGCGCGCCGTGCGCAGCCCCAGCTCCGAGGCGGCCAGATCGCGGATCCGGTCGCGGTTCATGGTGACGGCCGTGGCCCGGGCCGTGGGGATCACAGTGATGCCGCCAGCTTCCAGCTCCGCCAGGGCATCCACCGCTAGCGCTTCGATTTCAGGGATCACCACATCGGGCTGGTGCCGGCGCACCACGGCCTTGAGCGCCTCTGGGTCGGTCATGGCCACCACCTCGGCCACATCCGCCACCTGCATCGCCGGTGCGCCGGCGTAGCGATCCACGGCGATCACGCGGCAGCCCAGGCGTTGGGCGGCGATCGCCACCTCCTTGCCCAGCTCACCGCTGCCCAAGAGCAACAGGGTGCGCGGAAAGGTTGAGCTGGCCATGGCCGCGGCTGAGGCGAGAGACTGCCCCGATCCTGCCCCGGCGCTCCCCTGTGCTGCTGTTCCTTCCGTTGGCCCGGCTGTTGTTCTTGGGCTATGCCACTGCTGGTGATGCCGCCGATGGCCTGCTCAACGGGTTGAGCATCGAGAGCCTGCAGCGCTGGACCCTGGTGTATCTGGGTCTTTCGGCGCTGGCCTTCATTGTGGTGTGGCTGGTGGGCTATCTGCGGCGGCCTGGCTGAGGGCCAGCCGTTCAGCCGGCGCTTCCGATGGAGTCGATCAGATTCAGCTGCCGCACCGGCGATTGCTCATCGATGAAGCCGTAGGCGGCGAAAACGGAGTCATCACTGTGGGTGATGTGCTGGCCATCGCTGTGGCGCTCCAGCACGAACCCTTCGTTCGCCATGCGGCGCATCAGCGCAGCCGCTTCCTCAAACCGCGCCGCCATCGCTTCGAGGCTGGCGCAATCGGCCGTTAGGCCGGCTTCCTTCCAGGTGAAATACGCCATCAGGGCAACAGCACCAGGCCCACGATCACCAGTATCAGGCTGATCAGCCAGAAGCCCACCACCACCTGCTGCTCACTGGCACCGCCGAGCTCGAAGTGGTGGTGCAGCGGCGCCATGCGCAGCACGCGTTTGCCCTGGCCGGTGGCGGGATCCTTGGTGGCTTTGAACACCCACACCTGGGCGATCACCGACAGCGACTCCGCCAGGAACACCCCGCCCATCACCAGCAGCGGCCAGAGGCTGTTGCTGAGTAGCGCCACCGCGGCCAGGGCTGCGCCCATGGCCAGGGAGCCGGTGTCGCCCATGAACACCCGAGCCGGGTGACGGTTGAACAGCAGAAAACCCAACCAGCAGCCCGCCATGGCGGCGCAGAAGCCGGCCATGGCGGGATCGCCTTCATGGCCCCTGAGCATCAGTTGCAGCCCCAGGCCGCTGAACACAATTGCTCCGCAGCCGGCCGCCAGGCCATCGAGGCCATCGGTGAGGTTGGTGGCGTTGCTCTCCGCCAGAAACACAAATAGCCCCAGCGGCCAGATCAGCAGCCCCAGCGGCAGCACCCAGCCGAGGGGCAGGGCGATGAACGCAGCCACCTGCTGATCCCAGTGGGCCCAGGCCAGAAAGGCCACGGCGCAGAGGGCCTGCAGCAGCAGCTTCCCGCGCGGAGTGAGGCCGGTGTTGTGGCGTTTGGTGAGGCTGCGCCAGTCGTCCACAGCGCCGATGGCCATGGTGGCCAGGGTGATTGCGGCCACCGCCAGCAGCCGCTGGTCTGCAGGGGCTACCAGACCACCAGCAATTACCCCCACAGGCACCACCAGCAGGCCGCCCATGGTGGGGGTGCCCGCTTTGCTCTGGTGCGCCTGGGGCCCTTCCTCGCGAATCACCTGTCCCAGCTTCAAGCGCCGCAGCTGCGGCACGCCCCAGGCGCAGAGCAGAGCGCTCACCGCAGCGCTGATCACGAGCGGCAGGGTGAGTTGCGGGGCCTGGCTGAGCCAGTCGCTCAAGACGGAAACGCCCAACAGCAGCAAGCCCAGCAACAGCGCCAGGGAGCGGCTGTTGCTGGGCATCGCGGCGATCAGCCTGGTGGGGGAGATCAAGGGCTGCTGAGGAATCAGTCCTCCCAGTCTTCCTCGGTCTGCTCGTCGGCGGCGTTGTAGTCCTCTTTTTCGCCCATGAGCGCGGAGAGCTCTTCCTCTTCCACGGTGCTCACATCGCTGCTGGCGGTTTCCTCATCGGCCACCAGGCGCCCACTGCTCTCGAGCCAGCTCAACAGATCGGGCTCCTCGCGCAGGGGCAGCACGGGCGCAGGCTCGTTGCGGCCGTAGCGGGTGAGCGACGGGTTGATGCCATCCAGCTGGCTGAGGCTTGTGCTGAGATTGCTGCTCATCGCGTTCTGCTTAGGGCGTTCGGCTGGCGGGCGGCGCTTGGGGGCCTGCGGCCCGGCGGTTGCCAATCAGCCATCCTAACGGAGCAGCATGGTGAATTCCCTGGCGCACCTTGAAACCCCCGTCTGGCGCGCTCTGCTGAAGCCCTGGCTTGCAGCCCTGGCGCTCAGCGCGTTGTTGGTGGGAGCTGGTGCGCGCTGGCCCATCCCTTTGCTGCAGCAAACCTGGGCCCAGGCGGATCCAGGCCGGGCTGCGCTCGTGGCCCTGGCCTTGGTGCTGGTGCCGCCGGCTTTGATGGCGGCCCTGCTGATCGCGCGGATGCTGCGCCACCGCGACAGTGGAGAATCGATCGATTGCGCGCACGGAGAGCGTTGATGGGCAGGGCCAAGAAGGCGGTACTGGCGTATTCCGGTGGTGTGGACACCAGCGTCTGCATCCCCTATCTCAAAAACGAATGGGGTGTGGAGGAGGTGATCACCTTCGCCGCCGACCTGGGCCAGGGCGACGAGCTCGAGCCGATCCGCCAGAAGGCGCTCGATTCCGGTGCCAGCCAGTCGATCGTGGGCGACCTGATCGAGCCCTTCATCAAGGAGTTCGCCTTCCCGGCGATCCGCGCCAATGCTCTGTATGAGGGCCGTTATCCCCTCTCCACCGCCCTGGCGCGCCCGCTGATCGCCCGCCGCCTGGTGGAGATTGCCCGCGAGGTAGGCGCTGATGCGGTGGCCCACGGTTGCACCGGCAAGGGCAACGACCAGGTGCGTTTCGATGTGGCCATCGGCGCCCTTGCCCCCGATCTGAAGGTGCTCACCCCCGCCCGGGAGTGGGGCATGAGCCGCGAGGAAACCATCGCCTACGGCGAGCGCTGCGGCATCCCCTCGCCCGTGAGCAAGAAGTCGCCCTATTCAATCGATCTCAACCTGTTGGGCCGCTCGATTGAGGCCGGCCCCCTCGAGGATCCCAACGTGGAGCCCCCCGAGGAGATCTATGCCCTCACCGTGAGCGTGGATGCCGCTCCCGATCAGCCCCAGGTGGTGGAGATCGGTTTTGAGAACGGCAATCCCGTGAGCATTGATGGGGTGCAGCTCGATCCGGTGAGCCTGATCCGCCGTGCCAACGAACTGGCCGGCAGCCACGGCTTCGGCCGGCTCGACATGATCGAGAACCGGGTGGTGGGCATCAAGAGCCGTGAGATCTACGAAACCCCTGGCCTGCTCCTGCTGATCAAGGCGCATCAGGAGCTGGAGAGCCTCACCCTCGCCGCCGATGTGCTGCGCAGCAAGCGTCAGCTGGAGCAGCAGTGGGCGGATCAGGTGTATCAGGGCCTCTGGTATGGCCCGCTGAAGGACGCCCTTGATGGCTTCATTGAGCGCACCCAGCGCACGGTGAACGGCAGCGTGAAGGTGAAGCTGCACAAGGGCAACGCCACCGTGGTGGGCCGCAGCAGCGCCAACAGCCTCTACGTGCCCGATATGGCCACCTATGACGCCGGCGATCAGTTCGATCACCGCGCCGCCGAGGGCTTCATCTACGTGTGGGGTCTCCCCACACGCCTCTGGGCCGCCAGCCAGCGCTGATCAGGCGGCGCGTGGGCCCTGGCGATCAGCCCGGCCCACGCGGCGGATGGGGGGCCTGCTCGGCAGCTGCGGCAGCGAGAGGCTGTTGCTCGCTCGGCCGGCCTCTGGATTGAAGCGGAGCCGCACTTCTCCCGGCACCGGAGCGAGCAGCTGGATCTGTTGGCGCAGGTCGGTGTTGTCGTCGAGCAGCCGCTCTTGACGCTCCAACACCGGTTGCAGCCGTTGTTCGAACTTGCGCTCGAAGATCTCCGGGATCTCGTCGAGCAGGGCCTCCAGTTCGGCAATCTGCAGCCGTGCTTCGGCGAGCTTGCGCTCGGCACTGGCCAAGGCCAGCTTCAACTGCTGCTCGTGGGTGATCAGCTCTGGTTCTTGTTCAGGCTGGTCGGCGATCGTCGCGTCCACCGTATCCAGTCCTGAAAGCAAAAATCCCGGCCAAACCTTAACCAAGGCCTGGCCGGGATTCAAGCTGCAGGAAGCGATCAGGCTTCGGTGGTCTGCAGGGCGGCAGCGTCGCTGCTGGCCTGGGGGATGGGGCCGGTGCGGGGAGCGGGCAGAGGACCGTCCTGCTTCACGGTGAGGTAGCGGATCACGTCTTCGCTGATGCGCATCGCCTTCTCGAGGGTGGCCACCTGCTGACCGTCGCCGTTGTGGGCGAGCTGCACGTAGATGCCTTCCTTGTGCTTGGCGATCGGGTAAGCCAGGCGGCGCTTGCCGCGCATCTGGCAATCGAGCACCTCAGCGCCGGCTTCAGTCACCAGATCGCGGTACTTGGTGACATGGGTCTCCACCTCTTCCTCCGGGATGTCCGGACGAAGGATGTACATCGTTTCGTAGTAGGGCTGCGACATGACTTGCGCGATCCGACGTGGACGCCGAAGGGAACGGTGGCTGGCGCTTCGGGGCTGAGCCCCTGCTCTCCAGCGGCGGATTGCCCACCCTACAGCTGCATGCGCACCGCCTCGGACAGGCTGGGCACATCAGCCTCCTTGCCGCGAACGCACTGCACCACGGCGAACACCAGCAGCACGAGCATCCCCAGAAACACCGTGTTGGCGAGGGTGCGGCCCGCGAACCCCAGGCTGCCCAGCCGCAGCAGCTGGAAGGCCAGCGACACCACCACGAGCACGATGTCGAGCAGGATCGCCTGCAGCACGTTGAAGCGTAGGAAGTAGGGAATGCGGGGGTTCCGCACCACCGCCAGGAACAGCACCAGGAAGAGCAGGAAACCGCCAAACGGCACGTTCCTCTCCAGCAGCAACACCGGTAGCGCCGGCAGCATCAGCCATTGCAGTGCGGGAAAGAGGTTGTCGAGCGACTCGGCGAAGGGCAGGGTGTCGGCCCAGGGCAGCAGGTAGGCGAGCACCGCCAGCAATCGTTGCCACCAGGGGATGTCGCCCATCGCTCTCAAGCCAGTGCCGCCGAGGCTATGGCAGCTGCTCAAGCAGTGCCTGGCGCATCACCTCCACTGGCACATCCGGGCGGCCGCTCCACAGGCGCAGGGCCGCGGCGCCCTGTTCCACCAGCATCTCCAGGCCGTCGAGGCTGCGGCAGCCCCGGGCTGCAGCACTTTGCAGCAGTTGGGTGGGCCGTGGCGTGTAAATGATGTCGTACACCCAGCAGTCGCTTCGCAGGGCGGCCAGCTCGGTGGCGCTCAGAGGGCAGGCCTGTGCAGCGGCGGGATCGCTCGCGGAGGCCATGCCGACAGGGGTGGTGTTCACCAGCAGATCGGCTTGCGCCAGGGAGGCTGTGAGCTCCCCGGACGCGCCATCCCAGCTCAGCCCCTGCAGCTGCGGTGCCCAGCTGCGGCAGTCCGCCAGGAAGGCGTCGCGGGCTTCAGCTCGGCGGCCAGCCAGGTGGATCTGGCTGAAGCCCAGCTCGGCCAGGCCGGCCACCACGGCACGGGCGCTGCCGCCGCAGCCCAGCACCACGGCGCTGGCGCCGCTCCAGCTGCGGCCCTCCCGGGCCAGGGGGGCGCAAAACCCCTCCACATCGGTGTTGGTGCCATGCCAGCCACCACCCTCCAGGGGCACCAGGGTGTTCACGGCCCCGAGCCGCTCCGCCAGCGGGCTCAGGCTGCGGCACAGGGCCGCCACCGCCTGCTTGTGGGGGATGGTCACGTTCAGGCCGCGGCATTGCACGGCCTCCAGGCCGCGCACCACCGCCGCCAGTTCAGCGGCCGGGGCGGGCAGGGCCAGGTAGGCCCAGTTGAGTCCCATCGCCTCCAGGGCGGCGTTGTGCATCACCGGTGAGAGAGAGTGCCGCACGGGATCGCCCAGCACGCCCACAAGGGCAGTGGAGCCGCTGATCCTGGGCAGGCGCGTCACGGTGGGTGGGTTCTGTTCGGCAACCACACCTAGCCCTGACTGGGGCCTGCTGTTGAGGATGCCTCCAGTTCAGAGGACATCCATGGGCAAGGTTGTCGGTATCGACCTTGGCACCACGAACAGCTGCGTGGCAGTCATGGAGGGCGGCAAGCCCACCGTGATCGCCAATGCCGAGGGCTTCCGCACCACGCCCTCTGTGGTGGCCTACACCAAGAACCAGGATCAGCTGGTGGGTCAGATCGCCAAGCGCCAGGCGGTGATGAACCCGGAGAACACCTTCTATTCGGTGAAGCGCTTCATCGGCCGCCGGGTCGACGAGGTGAACGAGGAATCGAAGGAAGTGAGCTACGGCGTGGAGAAGGCCGGCTCCAACGTGAAGGTGAAGTGCCCGGTGCTCGCCAAGCAGTTCGCCCCGGAAGAGGTGAGCGCCCAGGTGCTGCGCAAGCTCGCGGAAGACGCCGGCAAGTACCTCGGTGAGAGCGTCACCCAGGCGGTGATCACCGTTCCCGCCTACTTCAACGACTCCCAGCGCCAGGCCACTAAGGACGCCGGCAAGATCGCCGGCCTCGAGGTGCTGCGCATCATCAACGAGCCCACCGCGGCTGCCCTGGCCTACGGCCTCGACAAGAAGAGCAACGAGCGCATCCTGGTGTTCGACCTGGGCGGCGGCACCTTCGATGTGTCCGTGCTCGAGGTGGGCGATGGCGTGTTCGAGGTGCTCTCCACCTCCGGTGACACCCACCTGGGCGGCGACGACTTCGACAAGGTGATCGTTGATTACCTGGCCGACACCTTCAAGTCCAACGAAGGCATCGATCTGCGGGCTGACAAGCAGGCCCTGCAGCGCCTCACCGAGGCCGCTGAGAAGGCCAAGATCGAGCTCTCCAGCGCCACTCAGAGCGAGATCAACCTGCCGTTCATCACGGCAACTCCCGAGGGCCCCAAGCACCTCGATCTCACCCTCACCCGCGCCAAGTTCGAGGAGCTGGCTTCCAAGCTGATCGACCGCTGCCGCGTGCCGGTAGAGCAGGCCCTCAAGGACGCCAAGCTCGCCTCCTCCGAGCTGGATGAGGTGGTGATGGTGGGTGGTTCCACCCGCATCCCTGCGGTGCTGGAGCTGGTGAAGCGCGTCACCGGTAAGGACCCCAACCAGACCGTGAACCCCGACGAGGTGGTGGCCGTGGGCGCCGCCATTCAGGGCGGTGTGCTCGCCGGCGAGGTGAAGGACATCCTGCTGCTGGACGTCAGCCCGCTGTCTCTGGGTGTGGAAACCCTGGGCGGTGTGATGACCAAGATGATTCCCCGCAACACCACGATTCCCACCAAGAAATCGGAGGTGTATTCCACGGCTGTCGATGGGCAGACCAACGTGGAGATCCATGTGCTGCAGGGCGAGCGCGAGATGGCCAGCGACAACAAGTCGCTTGGAACCTTCCGCCTCGATGGCATCCCCCCCGCACCCCGCGGCGTGCCTCAGATCGAAGTGACCTTCGACATCGATGCCAACGGCATCCTGAGCGTGACCGCCAAGGACAAGGGCAGCGGCAAGGAGCAGAGCATCTCGATCACCGGCGCCTCCACCCTCAGCGACAACGAGGTGGAGAAGATGGTGAAGGACGCCGAAGCCAACGCCAGCGCCGACAAGGAGAAGCGCGAGCGCATCGACCTGAAGAATCAGGCTGAAACCCTGGTGTACCAGGCCGAGAAGCAGCTGGGCGAGCTGGGCGACAAGGTGGGCGCCGAGGACAAGAGCAAGGTGGAGGCCTCCTCCGCCAAGCTCAAGGAGGCGATCGAGAAGGAAGACTTCGACACGATGAAGTCGGAACTCGAAACCCTGCAGCAGGCCCTCTACGCCGCCGGTGCCGCTGTGTATCAGCAGGCCGCTGGTGCTGAAGGCGCTGCCGCTCCCGGTGGCAATGGCAACGGCACCGGTGCCGCCAGCGACGACGTGATCGACGCTGAATTCACCGAATCGAAGTGAGTTCGATCAGCCGGCTATTTGGGTCGGCTGTGTTGAACCTGTTCCAGACCCCGGCTTCGGCCGGGGTTTTTTCATGCCATGAAAAAAGGGCCCTCGAGGGGCCCTGGCGCTGGGATTGGAGGAGCTTCGCTCCGAACAGATCACTCGCCGATCTTGGCGACGGCGGCTTTGGCTTTTTCGATCACGGCTGCTGGCATGGTCACGTAGCCCAGCTGGGAGGCCTGCGCCTGGGCCTGCTCGGAGAGCATGAAGTTGAAGGCCTTCTTCAGCACCTCGGCCTTGGGACCGTTGCCGCTCTTGTAGGCCAGGATCCAGGTGAAGGTGACGATCGGGTAACCCTTCAAGGGGTTGGGGTTGCTGCCGATCAGATCTGGGCCCAGCTCGATTGAGGCGAGGGCTTCGCTCTCGCTGGCGCTGGTGGGTTTCACCACGGTGCCGGAAGCGTTGGCCAGGGCAGCGGCCTGGAGTTTGCCCTTCACATAGGCCGACTCCACGTAGCCCAAGCCGCCATCCACCTGGTTCAGCTGGGCCGCCACGCCCTCATTGCCCTTGGCGCCCACGCCTGTGGGCCAGGCCACGGTTTTGGCGTTGCCGGGGCCGCTCTTCCAGCCATCGCTGATGGCGGCGAGGTGCTTGGTGAAGTTGTAAGTGGTGCCGGACCCATCCGAGCGGTGCACCACGGTGATCTTCTTGGCGGCGCAGCCCAGCTCGCTGTAGTTGCTGATCTTGCCGAGGAACACATCGGCCAGCTGTTTCTGACTCAGCTTCAGATCGCAGCCGGGGTTGTTGTAGGCCACGGCGATGGCGCCGGCGGTCATCGGGATCTGCAGCACGCCGCGGCTCACCTTGGCGATCTCATCGGCCTTCATCGGTGCATCGGAGGCTCCGAAATCCACGGTGCCGGCAGCGAACTGGCGCACGCCGGCGCCGGATCCCACCGACTGGTAATTCACTTTCACGCCCTGACTCGCCAGCTCCTGGAACCAGCGCTGGTAAATGGCGGCGGGAAAGGAAGCGCCGGCGCCGGAGAGGTTGCCGCTCGGCCCGTTGCCCCCTCCAACCGAACAGGACACAAGGCTCAAACTGGTGGCGACTCCGGCCAGTCCGGTGAGGACGCGGGCAGTGGTGGTGCGGCGCATGGTGGGAAAGGGGGGGGTAGCCGGTCGATGAGCGACCGCGGCGATGACCCAGGGTTCGCTCGCTCAGTCTGTCTTAGGGGCTGGTTAAGGCTGTGCTTCTGCCACTTGCTCCGCCACCCAGGCTGCGCTGGCGGGGGCCAGCAGCACGCCGTTGCGGTAGTGGCCGCTGGTGAGCAGTAGGCCTGGTTCCAGCGTTTCGATCAGGGGGGCCGGGCGGTTGTCCGGCCGGGCCCGCAGACCTTGCCACTGCCGCAGCACCTCCGCCTCGAGGAGCCACGGCGGTGCGGCGCCACCCAAATCCCGCAGGGATGCCAGGGCTTCTGAAGAGCCCGCGGTCACGCCCGGCTCCACGGTGGCGCCCAGCCAGAGCCGTCGTCCCGGCCGCGGCACCAGGTTGATCCCGCCCCAGCTCAGGCTGCCGGGCCAGCCGCTGGCGTCACAGCCCTCAGGCAGTTGCAGTTCGAGGGCCTGCCCGAGCACCGGGCCCTGGGGCCGTTCATGGCCGAGAGGGCTGATCAGGGCTGGGCTCGCCAATCCCGCTGCGATCACCAGCCAGTGGCTGTGATGAAGGCCTGCATCGGTGTGGATGCGCCAGCGCTGCTCCGGCGCGCCGCTGCCCCGCTCAATCGCCAGGGCGTTGCAGGCCAAGGTCTGCAGGCCCTGGTGCCGGGCGTCGTTGAGCAGGGATTGCATTGCCGGCAGCGGATCGATCTGTCCGTCCAGCGGCGAGAGCAGGCCACCGACAGCGCTCCTGGGCAATGCGGGTTGCAACGCCTGAAGGGCTTCGGGCCCCAGGAGCTGCAGGGGCAGCCCTTGGCGTTGCCGTTGATCAGCCAAGCGTTGCTGGGCCAGCCATTCTTCGTGGTTGCTGGCCAGCTGCAGCAGCCCCGGCCGGAAGGGGATCAGTGCGCCCCGCTCCTCTAGCTCTGCCCGCCAGGCTTGCCAAAGCGCCAGGGATTGCTGCCGCAGCCTCCAGCCGCGGCCGCTGCTGCGCCGGAACACCTGGCCCATCAACAGTCCTAGTGCGGCGCTGCTGCCGGCTTCGCTGCTCTGTCCGCCCTCGAGCGCCGGGTCGATCAACAGCACGGTGTGGCCCTGTTGGCTGAGCAGCCAGGCCACAGAAAGGCCCACCACACCGGCACCGATCACGCAGATCGATGTGGGCCGGTGGGTGGGCGTTGGGATCAGAGGCTGGATGGCAGGAGCCGGGTCAGCTCTGCTTCAGATCGGCCTGCACCTGGGCCGGCAGGATCTGGGCATAGAGGCCGAAGCCGCTGGCCACCTTGATGTAGGCCTTGCTCAGCTTGGTGGCGTCCTGCAGGCGGGCGGCCTCATCGAGCTCGGCGAAAGCGTCCTTGAGGGCGTTAGCGCGCTTGGTGGCTTCCGGCCGTTCGGCGGGCAGCAGGCGCTGGTTGATGTAGAGCATTTCGCGGCCCACTTCCTGCATGGGGCCGTGGATCAGGTTGCGGGTGAAGGTCCAGTCGCGCTCGTTCACCAGGGTGGCGAGCTCGGGCAGGCGGTCGCGGGCGGCGAGGAAACCTTCGGCCTGGCGCTCGATCACGGCGATGTCATCGGCGCTGAGGCTGGGCGCCTTGGCGTTGCCACCGGCGCAGGCGGTAAGCCCGAAGCTCAGCACCACGGCCAGCGCCACCAGGGCCAGGCGGCGCAGGCTTGCGGAAAGCTGGTTGATCAGTGCAGGCATGGACTGAGCCGCCATCGGAACGGAGCTGGATTGCGGGACTTTACCCAGGGGTTTTGGCCCTGGCGCGCTCTGCAACGGCATCGATGTGCTGGGGCCCTCCATCGGATCTGTGTAGGCCCCTGCCGGCAGAATCCAAACTTTCAGGGCTGCGCCCCGCCCCGCCATGACGGCTGCCACCGCCATCCTGCAGATGATCTGCCCGGATCAGCCCGGCCTGGTGCGGGAGCTGGCCGGTTGGGTGGCTGCCAATGGCGGCAACATCGTGCACGCCGATCATCACAGCGACCAGGGGGCTGGCCTGTTCCTGAGCCGTATCGAGTGGCAGCTCGAGGGCTTTGGCCTGCCGCGTGAGGCGATCTGCCCTACCGCCTGGGCGCTGGCTGATCGGCTGGGCGGCCAATACAAGGTGAATTTCTCCGATTACCGCCCTCCCGCGGCGATCTTCGTGAGCAAGCAGGACCATTGCCTGCTGGACCTGCTTTGGCGGACGCGCACCGGCGAACTACCGATGCAGGTGCCCCTCGTGATCGGTAACCATCTCGATCTGGCCCCGATCGCGGAGGAGTTCGGGGCTCGCTTCGAACACGTGCCGATCAGCAACGACAACCGCGAGCAAGCGGAGGATCGCCACCTCGAGTTGCTGGCGGAGCACGGCATCGAGCTGGTGATCCTGGCCAAATACATGCAGGTGCTCACACCTCGCTTTCTCGCGGCGTTTGATCCGCCTGATGCCTTTCACCAGGTGATCAACATCCACCACTCCTTCCTGCCGGCCTTCCAGGGGGCCCAGCCGTATCACCGCGCTTGGGAGCGCGGCGTGAAGTTGATCGGCGCCACTGGCCACTACGTGACCGAGGAACTGGATGCCGGGCCGATCATTGCCCAGTCCACCGTGTCCGTGAGCCACCGCGATGAGGTGGAGGATTTGATCCGCAAGGGCCGCGACACCGAGCGCCTGGCCCTGGCCCGGGCGGTGCGGCTGCATCTCAAACGGCAGGTGATGGTTTACCGCGGCCGCACGGCGGTGTTCGAGTGAGCGCCCTCCACGCGGCTGGCCAAGGTATGGGCCGCTTGCTGAAGCGCCTGGATGCCCAGCGGCCGCCTCAGGCCGATCCGCTCGGCTGGCGCTGTTTTCAGCTGGGGATGTTTGTGCTCCCCTCCAGCGCGTTGTTCGCCGCGCTCTTGCTGTTCCCGGCGCTGATCCAGGGCAGTCGCAAACGTGCTCCGCTGTGGAGCGACCGCGTCAACTTGGTGCTCGCGGTGGTAGCGGCCTTGATGGTGGCCGGTGCCCTGGCGGTGACGCTGCGCAGCGCCGAGTTCCCCAGCTACTCGCCAATGCTGGCCTGGGTGGGCCTGGGCAATTGGCTGCCGCTGTTCTGGGGGTTCTGGGGCTTTCAGCCCTATGTATCCGATCCCCAGGCCCGGCGCCGGATTGGCTTGGCCATCGCCACCGGCACGGTTCCGGTGCTGGTTACCGGGCTTGGTCAGCTGTGGCTGGGTTGGCATGGCCCCTGGCAGATCCTGGGCGGTGCCGTGATCTGGCATCTCAAGGAGGGCGGCAATCCCACGGGAAGGCTCTCCGGATTGTTCGATTACGCCAACATCACGGCCGCCTGGTTGTCGTTGAGCTGGCCGCTGCTGCTCGCGGCCTTGATCGCCTGTTGGCGGAATTGGCGTGAACGGATGGCTGGCAGTGGCTGGCGCCTGTTGGTGGTGTTTGGCCTCGTGGTCGCTCAGGTGGCCTCGATGCTTCTCACTGACTCCCGCAATGCCTGGGGGGTGATGCTCATGGCGGTGCCGCTGGTGGCGGGTCCTGCCAGCTGGATTTGGTTGCTGCCGTTATTGGCGCTGGCTCTGCTTCCGGTGTTGCTGGCCACCCTGCCGGGGGTGCCGGCGCTGCTGCAGGAGCCCGCCCGTGCCCTTGTTCCGCAGTCGATCTGGGGACGCCTCAACGACCTCAATCACCACAGTCAGCGCAAGCTCGCGTCGCTGCGGATCACCCAGTGGAGTGTGGCCTCCGGCCTGATTGCCGAGCGCCCCTGGCTCGGCTGGGGCGCGGCCGCCTTCAGCGTGATCTACCCGTTGCGCACCGGTCGGTGGCACGGACACCCCCACAACATCGCCGTGGACCTGGCCTTCAGCCATGGCTTGCCAGTGGCTGTGTTGGTGGTGGCTCTGGTGCTCTGGCTTTACATCCGTGGTGTGCGCCAAGGGATGTTGAAAGCTCCGGTGTTTGAGCGGGCCTGGTGGACGGCTGCGTTCATGCTCGCGGTGCTGCATGCCACCGATATCCCCATGTACGACAGCCGGATCAACATCGCAGGCTGGGTGCTGCTGGCGGGCTTGCGCTGCGGGATCCGTTAGGCCAGCGCCTCCTGCTGATGCTTGATCAGGGTTGTCTTCGGTAGCGGACCCTCCAGGTGTTCCCACGGCAGCACCTGGTCGGAGCTCCAGGTGCTGTGAATCACCTCCTCCCAGGCGGGTGGCAGCGGGTCAGAGCCTGAGGCGTCGCCCTCGCGCACAGCCCGGTAGGCCTGCTTCCAGCCCCCCAGGCTTTCGTGGCGGCCGCGGGCGGCGGCAATCACCGGGGCCAGGCGCCGATCACTGCGGGAGAGCAGCGCCTGGATCACGCTCCAGCCGTAGCTTTCGGGCCGTAGCTCGATGCCCTTGGGCTTGAGCCGTTTCCCCAACAGCTTCAGGCGTTTCTCGGCCTCGGGCCGCACCCCCTGCCACTGGAACGGGGTGTGGGCCTTGGGCACGAAGGTGCTCACCCCAAGCGAGAGCCGAAGCCCAGGTGTTGCCTTCTTCAGAGCCAGCAGCAGCTCGGCGGTGGCCTCCACGTCGGTCTCCTCTTCGCTCGGCAGCCCCACCATTCCGTAGAGCTTGAGTCCGGTGAGGCCGCCTTCTTTGGCGTAGCGGGCAGCGGCATAGATCTCCTCCGTGGCGAGCTTCTTGTTCACCACCTCGCGCATGCGCTCGCTGCCGCTTTCGATCGCGATCGTGAGTGATTTGCTGCCCCGCTTGGCCAGGATCCGCCCCAGCTCCGGCGTCACCGTGGCGGCCCGTACGGAGCTCACGCTCACCCGGGTGCCCTCGAAGCGGTCTTGATCGAGCCAGTGCAGCAGATCGCCGAACTGGGGGTGTTGGGTCACAGAGGCCCCAAGGAGCCCGAGCCGCTGGGTAGCGGTGAGGCCCTTCTCCACCGCCGGGATCAGGCCGTCGTCGAGGCTCGGTGTGCGGAAGGGCAAGGTGAGATAGCTGGCCAGGCAGAAGCGGCAGAGCTCCGGGCAGCTGCGCACCACCTCAACCATGTGAATCGAAGGCCAGGCCGCCTCCGGGGTGATCACCGTGGAGTGGCTGAGGGTGTTGCCCCGCCAGGTTTGCTTCGCCACGGTGGCTGGGATGCCGGGTTCTGTGGGCTCAACGGCCAGCAGTTCGCCCTCAGCGCCGTAGCGGGGGGCATAGAGCCCTGGCACGTAAACGCCGGGCACCGCGGCCAGCCGGCGCAGGCGCTCCGGGCGCGGTGCTTCGCGGCAGTCCTGTAGGGCATCGATAAAGGCCGGCAGCAGCAGCTCGCCATCGCCCAGCAGCACCGCGTCAAAGAAGGGCGCCAGGGGTTCGGGGTTGGCGGTGAGCACCGGCCCGCCCCCGAACACGATCGGATCGTCATCGCCGCGCTCGGCGGCCCAGATGGGGATGCGCTGCTGCTCCAGCAGATCGAGCAGCACTGGACCATCCAGCTCCCAGCTCAGGGAGAGCCCGAAGAGGTCGCAGTGGCGATGCGCTGGATCCCCCTGATCGGTGAACAGGCGCCGCACATCCACATCGCTGCGCTGCGCCAGGGTGGCCCACACCACCTGGTAGCCCAGGCTGGTGATCCCCACGGTGTAGGTGCTGGGGAACGCCAACACCGCCCGCAGCGCCCCGGCGGCCGGGGCGGCGGGTTCAAACAGCAGGGTTTCCTGGTTCAGGGTGTTGGCTTAGACCTCTGCCAACACTCTCGCCTCCTGCTCGGCGCTCACCACCCGGCCGCTGTCCTCGAAGCCTTCGATCTGATCGAAGTTGAGGTAGCGGTAGAGCTCGGCGCCGCGGGGATCGATCTTGGCGGCGGCGATCGCCAGGTATTGATCCTTGGTGGGGATGCGGCCCAGCTGGGCGCACACCGCCGCCAGTTCGGCACTGCCCAGATACACCTGGGCGCCGTTGCCGAGGCGGTTGTTGAAGTTGCGGGTGCTGGTGGAGAACACGGTGGTGTTGTCTTCCACGCGGGCCTGGTTGCCCATGCAGAGCGAGCAGCCGGGCATCTCCATGCGGGAGCCTGCCTTCTCAAAGATGGCGTAGTAGCCCTCCTGCTTGAGCATCTCCTCATCCATGCGGGTTGGAGGGCACACCCAGAGCCGCGCGGTGTTCTGGCCCTGGCCCTCAAGCACGGTGGCGGCAGCGCGGTAGTGGCCGATGTTGGTCATGCAGGAGCCGATGAACACCTCATCGATGCGATCGCCCGCCACTTCCGAGAGCGTTTTCACGTTGTCGGGGTCGTTGGGGCAGGCCAGGATCGGCTCGGTGATCTCATCGAGGTTGATCTCGATCACGGCGGCGTACTCCGCATCGGCGTCCGCTTCCATCAGCACCGGGTTCTCCAGCCAGGCTTCCATCGCCTTGATGCGGCGGGCCAGGGTGCGGGCATCGCTGTAGCCGCGGGCGATCATGTTTTTGAGCAGCGCCACGTTGCTGCGCAGGTATTCGCTCACCGTGTCCACCGAGAGCTTGATGGTGCTGCCGGCGCAGGAGCGCTCGGCGGTGGCGTCGGTGAGTTCGAAGGCTTGCTCCAGCTTGAGATCAGGCAGGCCTTCGATTTCCATGATTCGGCCGCTGAAGATGTTCTTCTTGCCGGCCTTCTCCACGGTGAGCAGCCCCTGCTGGATCGCCACATAGGGGATGGCGTTCACCACATCGCGCAGGGTGACGCCCGGCTGCAGCGAGCCGGAGAACTTCACCAGCACCGATTCGGGCATGTCGAGCGGCATGGCGCCGATGGCCGCGGCGAAGGCCACCAGGCCCGAGCCGGCCGGGAAGGAGATGCCCAGGGGGAAGCGGGTGTGGCTGTCGCCGCCGGTGCCCACGGTGTCGGGCATCAGCATGCGGTTGAGCCAGCTGTGGATGATGCCGTCGCCGGGGCACAGGGCCACGCCGCCCCTCGAACTGATGAAGTCGGGCAGCTCGGCGTGGGTCTTGAGGTCCACCGGCTTGGGATAGGCGGCGGTGTGGCAGAAGCTCTGCATCACCAGATCGGCGCTGAAGCCCAGGCAGGCCAGCTCCTTCATCTCATCGCGGGTCATCGGCCCGGTGGTGTCCTGGGAGCCGACGGTGGTCATCAGCGGCTCGCAGCTGGTGCCCGGGCGCACGCCGGGTAGGCCGCAGGCCTTGCCCACCATCTTCTGGGCGAGGGTGAAGCCCTTGCCGCTATCAGCCGGGGCCGAGGGGCGGATGAACAGATCGCTGGCGGGGAGGCCCAGCTGGGCGCGCACCTTGTCGGTGAGGGAGCGGCCGATCAGCAGGGGGATGCGGCCACCGGCGCGCACTTCATCGGTGATCGTGCTGGGCTTGAGCTCGAAGCGAGCCACAACTTCACCGGCGTTGGCCTCGCCGGCGGCGCGCTCGATCGTGCCGGCATAGGGGCGGATTGTGATCACATCGCCCGAGTTGAGGGCGCTCACGTCGCACTCGATCGGCAGGGCGCCGGAGTCTTCCGCGGTGTTGAAGAAGATCGGGGCGATCTTGCCGCCCAGCACCACGCCGCCGCTGCGCTTGTTGGGCACGTGGGGAATGTCGGTGCCGGTGTGCCAGAGCACCGAGTTGATCGCGGATTTGCGGGAGCTGCCGGTGCCCACCACGTCGCCCACGTAGGCCACGGGGTGGCCTTTCTGCTTGAGCTGGCTGATCAACTCCAGGCCGCCGGGCATCCGGGTTTCCAGCATCGCCGTGGCGTGCAGGGGGATGTCTGGGCGGGTGGTGGCGTGGGTGGCGGGGGAGAGGTCGTCGGTGTTGGTTTCGCCCTCCACCTTGAACACCGTCACGGTGATCTCGGCGGGCAGTTCGGGCTTGGCGGTGAACCACTCGGCCGCTGCCCAACTGTCGATCACGCGCTTGGCGTAAGGGTTGCTCGCCGCCAGCTCGAGCACATCGTTGTAGGCGTCGTACACCAGCAGGGTGCGGCTCAGGCCGATTGCTGCGGCTTCGGCGATGGTGGAATCGGCGCTGGAGAGCAGCTCGATCAGAGCGCCCACGTTGTAGCCGCCGATCATCGTGGCCAGCAGATTCACGGCCTCCACTGGGCTCAGCAGCGGGCTGGAGCTGGTGCCCATGGCCACGGCGCTCAGCCAGCCGGCCTTCACATAGGCGGCTTCATCCACGCCGGGGGGGATGCGCTCGGAGAGCAGGTGCAGCAGGAAGGCTTCTTCACCGGCCGGCGGTGCCTGCAGCAGCTCGGTGAGGTCCTGGGCCTGGGCGGCGGTGAGGGGCAGGGCCGGAATGCCCAGGGCTTTGCGCTCCGCGGCGGCGGCGCGGTAGTCGGCAAGGAAGCTGCTGGCAACCATCGGCGCTAGGGGTCCGGCGGACCTGACGAACTGTGACGTGACACCCATTGTTCTTTGCCGCCCTGCCCTGATCTGGTGACAACGGCTGCAATCGGGCTTTTAGGCTTTCCTATCCCCCTGCCCCTGTGCGGCTGCCGGCATGATTCCCACCTCTGATCTCCACGTGGTGGAAACGCGGCCGCTCGTGGCACCAGCGCTGCTCCATCGGGAATTGCCCCTCAGCGATACGGCGGCTGCCACGGTGCGCGAAGCCCGGGAGCGCATCAAGGCGATCCTGCGGGGTGATGACCAGCGCCTGCTGGTGATCGTGGGCCCCTGTTCGGTTCACGATGTGGACGCCGCCAAGGAGTACGCGGCAGCGATTGCTGAGGAGCACCAGCGTCACCGCGATCAGCTGGAGGTGGTGATGCGGGTGTATTTCGAGAAGCCCCGCACCACCGTGGGCTGGAAGGGCTTGATCAACGATCCCCACCTCGATGGCAGCTACGACATCAACACCGGCCTGAAGCTGGCCCGCGGCCTGCTGCTGCATCTGGCGGAGATGGGTTTGCCGGCTGCCACCGAGCTGCTCGATCCGGTGGTGCCGCAATACATCGCCGATCTGATCAGCTGGACCGCCATCGGCGCCCGCACCACCGAAAGCCAGACCCACCGCGAGATGGCCTCGGGGCTGTCGATGCCAATCGGCTTCAAGAACGGCACCGATGGCAGCGCCAGCACCGCCATCAACGCCATGGAGGCAGCGGCCCGCCCTCACCATTTCCTGGGCATCAACAAGGACGGCAGTGCCGCCATCGTGACCACCACCGGCAACCCCGATGGACATCTGGTGCTGCGGGGCGGCAAGCAGGGCACCAACTTCCACGCCGAGGCGATCGAAGCGGCGGCGGCGGCCCTGGAGAAGGACGGCCTGCCGGCGCGGGTGATGGTGGATTGCAGCCACGGCAACTCCAATAAGGACTACCGCCGTCAGGGCGAGGTGGCTGCGGCGGTGGCTCAACAGCTCAGCCAGGGATCCCGCCACGTGATGGGCGTGATGATCGAGAGCCATCTGGTGGCCGGCAACCAGAAGATCCCCGCTGACCTGAGCCAGCTCACCTACGGCCAGAGCATCACCGATGCCTGCATCGATCTGGGCGCTACCCGTGAGGTGCTTGCGGAGCTGGCTGGGGCGGTGGCTCAGGCGAAAAGCAAGGCTGCGGCTCTGGTTTGAGTTGATCAAGTGATGAATTAGCACTCGCTTTGTTGGAGTGCTAATTCATGCCCTCGTTGCAAACTGTTTGAGCTGAACAGCGGCCCGATCGGCTGCGGTTAGTGTTTGATCAAACGCGATCAGGGGGTCTGTTGATGACCTATCTCCTGCAGTTGTGTGGTGTGACTGATCCTTTGCAGCTCTTTTATCTGGAGCAGAGCAGCGTCAGCCAGGGGCCGGTGTTCGCAGGCTTTCGGCCGTTTCAGTTGGATGATCTGCTGGGCTGGGCGCTCGACACCGCCCGCGGCCGCGGCTGGGATCTGGAGGTGATCCACAGCACGGTGGTGGATGTTTGGCTTGAGCGCGCCGAAGCGATTCGCCAATGGCAGCAGCGGTTGCTGGTGGAGCCGCACGACCGCCGACTGGTGGCGGGCTTAGGCACCAAGCACGACTGGGAGCGTCGCTGTGAGGCGATGCTGCAGGCCTGAGCCTGGCCTCAGAGGCTCCAGTGCTGCCAGAGCAGTCCGGCGCTCAACGGCACGCTGAGGTTGTCGATGCCGAAGGCGCTGAGTTGCTCCAGCGCCGTGGCGATGGCCGCGATCAACATCAAGTTGGGCAGGCTGGGCGCCCCCAGGCCCTGGCTCAAAGCGGTGGAGTGCAGCAGTGTGAGCACCGCCAGGGCCCCCAAGGCCATGGCCAGGGTGCCCGCCAGGGATTTGCCCTGGTCGAACAGGCGCCAGCGCGGTGAGTTGAGCTGCGGTCCGATCAGGCCCGCCAGCCCATCGCCGATGGCCATCACCAACACGCCCGCTGCCACGGCCAGGGGCTGACTGGGCCAGAACAATGCCAGCAGCAGAGCGATGGAGGCGCCATAGGCGATGGTGCCGTAGCTATGGCGGCCCACATCCTCAACGGCTGGCAACAGCCGGAAGCGATGGTTGATCGCTGTGGCTGCGGTCACGGCGATTGCTGCGGGGAGCGCCACCCAGCGGTCGATGTCCAGCCCCCAGGCCAGCAACACCACCGGTCCGGTGCCGATGTGCACCACCTTGCGGCTCCATTCCCGCTGCTGCGGCCAGCGATGGCGCACCGCCAGAGCGGTCACCACCACAACGGCGAGCCAAAGAACCACAACGGCGACGCCGATGAGCTGTTGGATCAGAACGTCGTTCAAGGGCAGCGGGCTCAGGCAGCCTGCTGATAGTTGGTCATCATGCGCAGCTTGAGGATTGCCTTGGCTTCCAGCTGGCGCACCCGTTCGCGCGACACATTGATCTGACGGCCGATCTCGGCGAGGGTGAGGGGCTCGTTGCCCTCGAGGCCGAAGCGCAGCTCGATGATGCGCCGCTCGCGCTCATTGAGCTGGGAGAGCCAGGTGCCGAGGTGCTCTTTCTGCAGGCTGCGGTCCATGGAATCCATGGACTCGTTGCTGTTGGGATCGGCGATCAGTTCCCCGAGGGTGCTGCGGTCGTCGTCGCCGCGGGCATGGGCATCGAGGGAGGCGCAGGGTGCGCTTTGCGACACCAGATCTTCCAGCTCATCGGGCGACATGCCCATGGCGTGGGCCAGTTCGAGGCGATTCGGCTGGCGGCCGAAGCGGTGGGAGAGTTCCCGGGTGATACGCCGCATCTTGGAGAGCTTTTCGCTCACGTGGATCGGCAGGCGGATCGTGCGTGCGCTGTTGTCGATGGCGCGCGTCATGCCCTGGCGGATCCACCAATAGGCATAGGTGGAGAACTTGTAGCCCATGGCGGGATCGAACTTGTCGACCGCCCGCTCCAGTCCGATCGCTCCTTCCTGAACGAGATCGAGCAGCTCAAGACCCTGGTTTTGATATTTCTTGGCCACGCTCACCACCAGCCGGAGGTTGGCCGCCATCATCCGGTCGCGGGCGCGGCAGCCCATGCGGATCTGGTGCTTCTGGCGTGGGGTGAGTTGATCGCTGGGAAGCTCCTGGAGCTTCTTCATCGCCTGCACATGATGGGCAAGCTCGATTTCTTCGGCGGGGGTGAGCAGCGGCACCCGACCGATGTTGCTCAGGTACCAGCCGATCGAATCAGCACTGAGGCGACCTCCCTGCCGGTATGCGCCGTTTCGGGTGACTGATCTGTTGTTCATCAGCCCGGAAGCAGCGGCATTGTTGGTATCCATGGCGTGGAATCCAGCGGGGTCGGACTGGAGGGGAGGGAGAGATTGAGGGTTGGTGGAGTGGTGAGACATGCTCGTGACCCCGACCTCAACTTGATTTGGCCGGAATGTAGCACTTTCACTGTGTTGAGAACGCAGCGAATTGGAAGACTTGCTGCAGCCTTTCCGTTGGATTTTCTTCTTGTTTGTAGCGGCCGTTACGGCTAGCTGTCGCCGCCAGATAGCCCTTGGTGCCAGTCCTTGATCAGGCCAGCCTGAACGGCGATGTTGTCATCGTCGGGAATGCGGCGCACGAAGCTGCCGTCGGTCTGCATGTCCCAGGCGGTGCAGTTGTCGGCGAGGTAGGCGTCGATCAGGCGGAGCAGGCTCTGGTGCAGGTTGGGATCTTCGATCGGCACCACCGCTTCCACGCGGCGATCGAGGTTGCGGCCCATCCAATCGGCGCTGCCGATATACATCTCATCGGTGCCGCCATTGGCGAACCAGAAGAGTCGTGAGTGCTCCAGAAAACGACCGATCACACTCGAGACGCGGATGTTGTCGCTGACCCCTTCAACGCCTGGTCGCAGGCTGCACATGCCACGCACCACCAGGTCGATTTTTACGCCGGCCTGAGAGGCTTCATAAAGCAGGCCGATGATCCGCGGATCCACCAGCGCGTTCATCTTCGCTTTGATCGCAGCGGGGCGTCCGGCCCGGGCGTGTTCCGTTTCGCGCTGGATCAGCTCCTGCATGCGCCGCCTGAGCGTCACCGGTGCCACCAGCAGCTTGCGGAATTCCTGCTGCTTGGAGAAGCCGGTGAGGTAGTTGAACAGTTCGGCCAGGTCCTGGCCCAGCTCCGGCCTGGCGGAGAGCAGGCCGAGATCGGTGTAGAGGGTGGAGGTGCGGGAGTTGTAGTTGCCGGTGGCGATGTGGCAGTAGCTGCGCAGCCGCTCCTTTTCCTTGCGCACCACCAGGGTGATTTTGGTGTGGGTCTTGAGGCCGATCACCCCGTACACCACGTGCACGCCGGAGCGCTCCAGCTGCCGGGCCCACTGGATGTTGTTGTCTTCATCGAAGCGAGCCTTGAGCTCCACCAAGGCCATCACCTGCTTGCCGTTTTCGGCTGCCCGGATCAGGGCGGCAATGATCGGCGAGTCCTTCGACACCCGGTAGAGAGTCATCTTGATCGCCAGCACCGAGGGGTCGTCGGCCGCTTGGTTGATGAACTCCTCCACCGAGGTGGAGAACAGATCGAAGGGGTGATGCAGCAGCACGTCGCCGCGGCGCAGCACGGAAAAGATGCTTTCGAATTCCTCCGCCTTGATCGAACCGTCTTCCAGCAGGCTCTTCTGGGCCCGGGCCAGCACCGCTGGGGTGCGGCCGCGGTAGGGCTTGTCCTTGAGCTTCGGCAGGGGCACGGCCATCAGGCTCATCAGATCGTCGAGGCCCAGCGGCCCGTTGATCCGATAGAGATCCGCCGGCTCCACGCCGGTGCCCTCCAGCAAAAGATCCACCACGTCTTGGGGCATCTCATCGGCCACTTCGAGGCGCACCACCTCGCCGCCCATGCGCCGTTTGCGCAGACCCTGCTGCAGGGCCTCCATCAGATCGTCGGCTTCGAGATCCCGCAGCTCCAGGTCGGCGTCGCGGGTGACGCGGAAGAAGTAGTGGCCTTCCACCGTCATGCCGGGGAAGAGCAGCTTCAGGTTGAAGGCCACCACCTGCTCCAGCGGAACCGCCGTGTAGACCGGGCTGGGTTCGTGGTCGCTGAGTTCAACGGGCAGCTGCACGAAGCGCGGCAGGTTTTTCTGCGGCACCTTCACGCGGGCGAATTGTTGTTGGCCTGAATCGGGGTCGCGAATCAGCGCAGCAATGTTGAGGCTGAGGTTGCTGATAAACGGAAAGGGGTGCGCCGGATCCACCGCCAGTGGTGTGAGCACCGGAAAGATGGCGTTCTGGAAGTAGGTGTTGACCCACTGCTTCTGCTTCTTGTTGAGCTTGGCGTAGTCGATCAGGTGAACACCAACGTCTGCCAGTTGATGCTTGAGGTAGTGGCGGTAGTGGGCCTGCTGCTGGCTCAGGAGCGGCGCCAGCGCTTCGCGCACCTTCGCCAGCTGCTGGCTTGGCGTGAGGCCGTCGTCACTGAGGGTTTGAACGCCGGCCTCTACCTGTGACTTCAACGAAGCCACACGCACCATGAAAAATTCGTCGAGGTTATTGCTGAAAATCGCGCTGAATTTGGCCTGCTCCAGCAGTGGCGTGTGCTCGCTCAGCGCCTGGGAGAGAACCCGTTGGTTGAAGGCAACCCAGCTGAGCTCCCGGTTGATGTACAGCTCCGGCGCTACCGCGGGTTCAGCCATGCATCACCGATCGACCTATCTGTGCAAATTAGCAATCAGGTTGGTCTGTTTTGCGTGTTCTGGCCGCTTGACGGCAGCCCTCCCGCCACCAGGGCGGCTACGCCAACCAGCAGGGCGATCCCCAGCCAGAAGGGGCTGCGCTGCCCGAGCATGTCGTAGCTGAAGCCGGCCACGGGCGGGCCGATGAAGCTGCCCAGGCTCTGCAACCCCTGCAGGCTGCCCAGGGCTGCACCCTGGCCGCTGTCGCCGAGCCGGCGCGACACCAGCGCCCGCAGGCATGGGGTCACCAGACCGGTGCCGAGGGCCAGGATCGCCACGGCGCTGAACACCACTCCCGCGGCGTTGCTGCTGTTGGCCATCGGGATCAGCAGGCAACCGATGATCACGAACCCGAGGCCCGCCAGGGTGAGGCGCCACTCGCCGAAGCGCGCCACCAGCGGTCCGATCAGCCCGCCCTGCACCACTGTGGCCACCACACCCACCACCAGGAAGGCTGTGGTGGCAAGGCCAGGTCCCCAGTTGAAGGCCTGCTTGAAATAGAGCACCAGCACGGCCGTAAAGCCGTTGAAGGCCATAAAGAAGAGAAAGAACGCGGCGCAGAGCCGGCGCACCTGAGGGTTGGTGAACACCCGCTTGAGGGCGGTGAAGGGGTTGAGATCGCGTTTGCGCGGCATCGCCCGCCGCGCCTCCTGGGGATGGGTTTCCGGCAGCAACACCACCACCAGCAGCAAGTTCACCAGGGCGAATCCCGTGGCCACCCACACGGGCAGCGTCACGCTGAACCCAGCCAGCACGCCGCCGAAGGCGGGCCCGAGGATGAAGCCAAGCCCGAAGGCCACGCCGATTAGCCCGAAGGCTTTGGCCCGGTTTTCGGGGGTGGAGATGTCGGCCAGCACGGCGCCGGCGGTGGCGGCCGTGCCACCACTCACCCCATCAATCAGCCGTCCGCAGAACAGCAGCGCCAGGGGAATCAGCCCCCCGGCGGCCCAGGGGATCGCCTGCCAGTTGATGCTCAAGGTGATGGCAAACAGGCCAAGCCCCAACACCGACCCCGCCACGCACACGGCGATCACGGGTTTGCGGCCGTAGCGATCGCTGAGGGCGCCGATCAGCGGGGTGAAGGCGAACTGGGCGATCGCGTAGCTGCCCGCCAACAGCCCGAGGGTGCGGCCGTTACTGGTGAAACTCGCGAGCAGAAATGGCAGCAGCGGGAAAACGATGCTTTCTCCCAGCCGGTCGTTCAGCAGCGTGATGAAGGCGCAGAGGGAGGTGGAGGGGCGGCTCCAGCTCATGGCGGTGGCCCGGTGTTGGCTTCACCTTCCCACGCAGCCTTATTTGAAAGGCCTGAGGAGTTGACGCACCAGTTGGCTCAGCGGTGAGTGCTGCTTATGGCGAGCGGTGTGCTGTTGCGGGGCGCTCATCACCATTCCTCCCACCATGGAGAAGGAGCCGGTGCCGCTTTTCACGAGCATTGGAGGACCAGCGGAGTGCTCGAAAAAGTAGACCTAGCGGCCGATTTGTGCAGCGGTGTTCGGAAACTTTTTGGTTTTCAATTCCGCCCCTAGCGCATCTGCTCCAGAAGTCGTAGAGCAGCACCGCTCTGCAGAAGGGTGTCCGCCTTCTGGATGCCCGCCTGTTGGTCGGCGCATCGCCCCGCCAGCCATAAATAGGTGCCGCTGTTCCAGCGCAATGCGTCGGCGAGCTCACCTTGTCCGCTCAGGGCGGCCAGAGCCTGCTGGCTCCAGCTTGGCAGGCTGTCCCAGATTGGGTCAGTGCCTTCGAAGCCGTGCTCGCGCGGATTCAGCAACAAGCGCTCACCGTTGCCGCTTTCGCTCCGGCCGGCCACACAGGTGCGGCTGATGGGCAGATCGGTGCCGCCCTCCAGCCCCTTCACGGTGAGCACGTTGGTTTCACCCGCCAGGTGCAGTGCTTCCCAAGTTCTGGCCTCTGTGGGCTGGTGGACAAAGCCGCTCACGAGCACGTGATTGCCGCGATGGGCTGTCCAGATCAGCTCCAAGCTCGCGAGCGGTGGGCGTTTGCCGATTTCATCGCGGATTTCGATCAAGCCATCAGCTTCAGGGAAGTGGTCCGGCTGATGCACAAGAGCCAAGTGCCAACGATCCAGGCAGGTCTGGACCCAGCTCAGCGGATGACCGCTCAGGGCTAGTCCCAGGCTGCTAAAGAGCTCCGCGGCAGTCACGCCGTATTTCACAGGCATGCGCTGGCCGCCGTGCAGCACCACCGGAACCCCCGCGGTCGCCAGCACCAAGGCAGTGAGCGGGTAGATCGGCGCGGTGCGATTGCGGCCATCAAATGGCATGCCGAAGCAGATCGCCGGTTCTCTGCTGGTGAGGGATGGCCCCCGGCGCCGGTACACATCCAGCATCCCGGCGAGTTCTTGGGGCTCGGGCCTGCGGATGCGATGGGCGATCAGGAAGGCACCGATTTGGACCGGGCTGGCGATGCCATCGAGCATCAGCTCCATGGCATCGGCCGCTTCCTCGCGGCTCAGGCCACTGCTGGTGTGTTCGCCGCTGCCCACCTTGCCGAGATAGGTGCGAAAACGAAGCTTGGCCGCCGATCGATCGTCTGAGAGTGCGTTTGGGCTGGGTTCTTCAACCATGCCACCCATGACCGGCTTGCCGCTTTTAATCCTGGCTCACAGCTGGATTGGGCTCTTGTCTGAAGCTGCCCCTGACCTGCCAGGGTGATGGCAACGGTGATCCATGGGCCCTTGGGGCTGAGCGAATCCACTGAACGCTGTGAGCAGCGCACTCCGCTTGTGCTGGTCGTGCACGGCCGCCAGGGGGGAGTGATCCCAGTGGCATTGCAGCAACTCGCCGCTGAGTTGGAGCAGCGCCGTGGAGCGCCGGTTTTGGTGCAGGCCCTTACGGCCGTCACCCCCGATGGTGATGGCCGTTTCTGGTTGGCCGCCCGCCTGGCGGGAGCGCTGACGCTGGTGCCTTTGTTGTTGCTGCCTGGCGAGCACGTGCGCAGCGACCTGCCCGCGATCACCGCCGGCTGGCATCACCGCTCTGCAGCGGGGGGCGAAGCCATGGTGGCGGTACGCCGCCTGCCATTTCTTGGAGCCTGGCGGCAATGGCAACAGCTGTTGGCTGCTACATGGGCGGAGTTCGCTCAGGGTCGCTCTTTGCTGTGGCTGCACCATCCACTCCAGGGTGCCCTCAGTGATCGCTATCTCAACCACCTGGCCGCGGTGCTGGGCTATCCGGGGGCGGCGGCGTCCTACAGCGATCCCTGCGCCAGCCTCGCTGCCCAGACTGTGAAACCGCAGTTGCTGGCGCCGCTCACCCTCGCCGCCAATCGCCTCAGTGAATCCCTCAACATGGGTGGGTGTGCACCATCGGCTGAGGTGCTGCCCCCTCTGCTCGATCTGCCTGCCGTGCGCGATTTTCTGTTGGCCCAACTGGAGGCCCTGCCATGAGCGCTGAGGCTGGCTCCACCGGCAAGGTGTATCTGGTGGGGGCGGGACCCGGCGATCCCGATCTACTCACGATCAAGGCCCATCGCCTGCTCTCCAGCTGCGATGCCCTGGTGTACGACTCGTTGGTGCCGCGGGAGGTGTTGGCGCTGGTGCCCGAAACGGCGGAGAAGCACTTCGTGGGCAAACGGCGCGGACACCATTCCGTGCCACAGCCCAGCACCAATGCGGTGTTGGTGGAGCTGGCGGGCCGCCACCGTTGTGTGGTGCGGCTCAAAGGGGGTGACCCCTTCCTGTTTGGGCGTGGTGGAGAGGAAGCCGCCCATCTTGAGCGCCATGGCGTCGCCGTGGAAGTGGTGCCGGGGGTCACGGCTGGTATCGCCGCCCCGGCCTACGTGGGCATTCCGGTGACCCATCGGCGCGCTGGCAGTTCGGTCACCTTCGTGACCGGGCACGAGGAAATCGATAAAGCGCGCCCTGGTGTGGATTGGCAGGCCTTGGCTCGCAGCAGTGATGGCCTGGTGATCTACATGGGGCTGCATAACTTGCCCCACATCTGTGAGGAGCTGATTGCTGGCGGCCTCCCCCCCACAACTCCCGCCGCGGCTGTGCAGCAGGGCACGGTGCGCGGTCAGCGCTCGGTGATTGCGGATCTTGCGGGTCTAGCTGAGGCGGTGCGGGACGCTGAGCTGGCGTCCCCGTCGATCGTGGTGATCGGTGAAGTGGTGAATCAGCGTGTGGCGAGCTGTGCGCCCAAGCCAGCGGAGGTGGAGATGCCGATTCCGCTCCGGCAAGGCTGACGGCGGCGGCCACCCCACACGTTCCAGCGGTTGCGTGGACGCGGGCTGTTGCGGCTGAGCCAGCCGTTGTCTTCGGCGATCAACCCTTGGCGATCGCTGCCATCAAGACCGCAATAGAGCAGATTTTCGATGCGCTCGGGTTCGATCTCCAGTGCCCCGACCTCCTGCCAGAGGCGATTGGTGCCAGGGCGATCCGCTCGCACGATCTGGGCATCGATCAGCTGTTGGCTTAGCAGCAGTACGAGGGCTTGCTGGGTGCGGGCTGCGCAGTTGAAGGAGGGTGTCGTCATCAGAAAACAGCCCAAGTTGTAACCAACGCTACGTACGCCAAAACCACCTAACGCACTGGTCTGTGGAAACGTTGATTACGTAGTACTGCGAACCATTGCGAACCTCCTTTCGCGGTTCATTGGCCCATCCCCCAGGCCACCGCCGCATCATTCGCCATGTCTGCATTGCCGCTGCAGCAGGACTCACTTCAGCGTGAAAGCCGATCCCTGGAGCTCGCCTCCCCGGAGCGGGCTCCGATGTTTGAGCTGATTCCCTATGAAAAGTTCCGCGATACTCCCGCGGTTCGCTTCTTCGACATCACCGTTGCCGAATCGAATGCGCGCGATCTGGTGATCCACTCGGGCCCGGCGGTGAGCCCTCCGGATGAGGAGAACACTGGCGCCTGGCAGTTCTATCTGCACCCCCACCAGGAAGACAATCTGCTGGCCCTCCACGGCGGCCGCACCTTCTACCTGGTGAACTTCGGCTGGAATTACCCGTACCACATTGTTCGCCTGGAAACCGGTGGCGACATCCTGCGCATTCCGCCCGGCACCTTCCATCGCTCCGTCTCCGATCCCGACGGTTCGGTGGTGCTCAATCAGGCCGTGCGGGAGGAAGGCGCCAGTGTGGTGCGTGAGTTCCGCGTGTACAACAGCCGCCTGATTCCGCGGCTGTTTGCCACCACGTTCAAGACGGCGCCCCTACCCAAATTGCACGGCGTGAGCTGGTGAGTCTCAGGCCTGCTCGCGGCGGCGGGGCAGCGGCACCACCTCGCGGTGGTTGAACTGTTCACAGACGGCATAGGCAGCGGGCAGGTTGGCTACCCGCTGCCAGGCGCCATCCACCTCGGCGTGGTTCACCACGTAGCCGCCGGCTCCATCGCGGGCAATCCGACATCCATCGCCAGTGAGGCCAACAAGGTGCAGCTGCCCGCCCATGAATCGGCTCCGTACTGATCTGTTTCTACGTCTGCCGGACACGACCTGGCATGTGTGTTTTTGCCCACGCAATCAATCTTGAGGCTCAGGAAAAAAAGCTGAACCTCAGGCCTGATTCCCTTCAGATTTCGGGTGCTTCAAAGCCGTAGATCGACTGTGCTGCAATGCTGCCCAGCGCCACGTAGAGGGGCCGCGCTCGCTTCATGGCCCATCGCCTCTGAGCGGGGATCAGTGAGCAGCTCAAAACCGCCGGACTCACTCGCCAATTGCCAGCGCGCCGCGATTGTGGTGCTGCCCGCCTCGCGCAGTTCCAGCTGGAGAGGAACATCCGGCGGCGGTGGCTGGGTCTGTCTACGCGCGGCTCTGCCGATCCGGCAGCACTAACGGCTACCGCAGCGCAGAACTCAAGATTTCGGCAGTGATCTCCCACTCCAGCTCGCTCTCCACCCCGGGTGGGCCGGAGAAGGTGCCGCTCACCGCCGCGGTGAGATCGGAGCGGGACGAGGTGGCCACCGGGATGTAGCGGTCGTCCACGGCGCCCTTGCCGCTGGGGTCAAAGCCGCGCCAGCCCGCTCCCTGCAGATACACCTCGGCCCAGGCGTGCAGGTCGTAGCGCTCGGGTTTGGGTTCCACCAGGTGGTAACCGCTCACAAAGCGGGCGGGCAGCCCCACGCTGCGGCAGCACTCGATCATCAGCATCGCCAGATCGCGGCAGGAGCCCACCCGTTCCTTGAGGGTGCGGCCAGCGGGCCACGCCGGACCCACGTGGCGTTGGGTGTACTTCACCCGGTCCTGGATCACCTCGATCAGCTGCTGCAGGAAGTTGAGGCTGCGCCCATCGCTGCCCATCAGCGCTTCCTGGGCCAGATCCACGGCCGCCGCATCGTGCTGGCCGTTGGGCAGCCAGCCCTGCAGGTTGCTCAAGAGATCGGGGTTGAGCTTGCCGATCTGCACGGGCAGCTGCGCCATCGGCTCATCGAGGCAGGCCTCCAGCAGCGGAGGGTTGAAGGTTTCCAGTTCGCTGGTGGCCACCACCAGCAGGTGATCGCTCTCCCCGAGGAAGCGGGCCCGGGTGATCGTGTCGCCGCCGGCGGCCAATAGGTCATAGAGCTGGCTGGGATCGGGAGAGATCTCCAGGCGGAAGTCGATCAAGCGCTGAAAGCCATGGGGCCGTGGCCGCAGGCAGAAGCGATGGGGACCCAGCACCACGGGCTTGGTGTAGCGGTAATCGAACCGGTGGATCAGGCGGGCGCGCATGCCAGGTCGTCACTGGTGGCGGTTGCTGCTGGGGCCAGGCTCGGCAACACGAAGTAGCGCGAGTGGATCAGCTCGTGAAGGCTATTCAGATCTTGTTGAAGCGCGTCGATCGCCTCGTGCAGGCCACCGGCGATCAACTCATCGATGCCGGTGTAGCTCCAGCGGGCGCGGGTGAGGCCGCTGAGGCATTCGAGCGCGTCGGGGTTGCCGGGCACAGGGCTGGCCGCCACCACCTGCAAGGTTTCGTGGATGCGATCGAGGCAGTAGCGCACCGAGCGGGGGAAGCTCGGATCGAGCAAGAGGAAGGCCGCCACCGCCCTTGGCGCGATCACACCTTGCTGCGACTGGCGGAACATCTGATAGGCGCCGGCGGTGCGCAGGAGGGAGATCCACTGCAGTTCATCCAGAACGCCACCCACTTCCTCCGGGCTGGGCAGCAGCAGGAAGTACTTCACATCGAGGATGCGCGTCGTCTTATCGGCGCGCTCGATCAAGCGGCCCAAACGGCTGAACTGCCAGGAGAGATCGCGGCTGAGGGTGGCATCGGTGATGCCATAGAAGAGTTGGCAACCGCGCCGGATCTCGCGCAGCTGTTCCTGGGGCGGCTGGTGCCAGAAGCTCTCGCTCTCCAGCAGGGTCCAGTAGAGGCCGTTGATCTGCTCCCACATCTCGGTGGTGATCACATCGCGGATCTGGCGGGCGTTCTCGCGGGCCAGGGCGATGCAGTTCACGATGCTGCTGGGGTTGGCCTCGGCCTTCACCAGAAACTCCACCACCTGCTCGGGTCCACCGTTGGGATAGAGCTGATCAAACAGTTCGCGATCGCCGCTGGCATCGATTAGCGGCTGCCAGGGTTCAGCGCTGCCAGGCGGGCAGTCGAGCGCCATGGCCTCGCTCACCTCCACGAAGCGAGAGAGGTTCTCGGCGCGCTCTACGTAGCGATTGATCCAGTAGAGCGAATCGGCAACGCGGCTCAGCATGCGGCTTCCTCCACGATCCAGGTGTCTTTGCAGCCGCCGCCCTGGGATGAATTCACCACCAGCGAACCCCGTTTGAGCGCCACCCGGGTGAGGCCGCCGGGGGTCACCCAGGAGTCTTTGCCCCGCAGCACATAGGGCCGCAGATCCACGTGGCAGGGATACAGCTCTCCTTCACTCAGGGAGGGCACGGTGGAGAGCTCCAGCGTGGGCTGGGCGATGAAATTGCGCGGATCGGCCTTGATCTTCTCGGCGAACTCGAGGATCTCGGCCTGGCTGGCATGGGGGCCGATCAGCATCCCGTAGCCGCCCGCTTCCGACACCGCCTTCACCACCAGCTCGTTTAGGTGCGCCAGCACGTAGGCCTGGTCATCGGGCCTGGAGCAGAGATAGGTGGGAACGTTCTCGATGATCGGTTCCTCGCCCAGGTAATACCGCACCATCTCGGGTACGTAGGCGTAGATGAGCTTGTCGTCGGCCACGCCGGTGCCCGGTGCGTTGGCGATCGCCACGCGGCCCTGGGCGTACACCTCCATCAGGCCGCGCACCCCCAGCATTGAATCGCTGCGGAACACGGCCGGATCGAGGAAGTCGTCGTCGATGCGGCGGTAGATCACATCCACCGGCTCCAGCCCCTGGGTGGTGCGCATCCACACCCGTCCGTCCTGACAGGCCAGATCCCGGCCCTCCACCAGGGAGATGCCCATCTGCTGGGCCAGGTAGCTGTGCTCGAAGTAGGCGCTGTTGAACACCCCCGGCGTGAGCAGAACCACCCGCGGGGCTTCGGTCCAAGGGGCTAGATCCCGCAGGGTCTGCAGCAGCTGAGAGGGATAGCTGTCGATCGGCTGCACGGTGCGGCCGCTGAACAGGCTCGGGAACATGCGCTTCATCACGCGCCGGTTCTCGAGGAAGTAGGCCACTCCCGAAGGGCAGCGCAGGTTGTCCTCCAGCACCCGCCAGGTGCCCAGGCCATCGCGGATCAGATCCAGGCCGGAGATCTGGCACCACTTGCCCAGAGGCGGCCGGAAGCCGCGGAGCTGGGGGCGCCAGCCCTGGGAGCTCTCCACGTCTTCCCTGGGGATCACGCCATCGCGAAGGATCGCCTGATCGCCATACACATCCGCCAGGAACAGATCAATCGCCTCCAGGCGCTGGATTAGGCCGCGCTGCAGCTGCTCCCAATCGCTGGCGCCGATCAGACGGGGCAGGGGATCAAAGGGCAGGATGCGCTCGCCGCCGCGGCTGCCGGAGTCGTTGAGCCGGAAGGTGGCTCCCAGGCGCTTGAGCAACATGCCGGCCGCGGCGTGGTTGCGGTTCAGCTGCTCCAGCCCGAGCGCGCCCAGGGAGGAGAGCAGGGGCTGCAGAGCGCGGCGGGGCTCCTCGCTGGCACTGAAATATTCGTCGTAGCCCTTGCTGGGCCGGTAGTCGGTGAACATCGCCGAGCCTGCGGTGGCGTGATCATGCAGAGCTCCCTGGCCCCCCCAGGTTGCTGTTGCTACGGAAGCGCAGGGTTGCCCCGACGCCTGCACGCTGCCTAGCGTTCAGCCCATGGCCGGGCCGTTCCCACCGCTGGATCAACCCCTGTGGGACGAGGTGGGAGCGCCACTCAATCGCCGTCACGACCCCCGCCTGCCCGTGGGCAGCGTGCTGCCGGTGCAACTGCGCGCGCTGCCTCAGGCAGCGCCACCCGGCGCCTGGCTCAGCGCCGACATCCTCGACATCAGCCATGGCGGATTGGCTCTGCTGGTGCAGGCCAACGCGGCGCTTTCGTCGGGTTGCCCCCTGCTGCTCGATGTAAGCAACCACCCCGCTTTTGCAGCAGTGCGTTTGCCCGCCACCCTGCGCTGGAGCACCCCGGCCGACGGGCTGGGGGCCCTGCAGGTGATTGGTGTGCAGCTGGATCGGCCCCTGCCGCGGGTGCCGCCCCTGGTTCAGAGCAGGAAATAGCGCTGCGCCATCGGCAGCACTTCGGCCGGCTCGCAGGTGAGCAGCTCGCCGTCGGCGAACACCTCGTAGGTCTGCGGGTCCACCTCCACCTTGGGTAGGGCGGTGTTGTTTTTCATCGACGCCTTGTTGATGCCGCCGCGGGTGTTCTGCACCGGCACGCAGAGGCGCTCGAGGCCAAGGCGGCGGGGCACGTCGTCGTCGAGGGCGGCCTGGCTCACGAAGGTGAGGCAGCTGGGGGCCAACGCCTTGCCGAAGGCGGCAAACATCGGCCGGCCATGCACCGGGCCTGGGGTGGGGATCGAGGCGTTGGCATCGCCCATCTGCGCCCACACGATCGCCCCGCCCTTGATCACCATCTCGGGCTTCACGCCGAAGAACCCGGGCTTCCACAGCACCAGATCCGCCAACTTGCCCACTTCCACCGAGCCCACTTGGTGGTCGATGCCGTGCACGATCGCGGGATTGATCGTCACCTTGGCGATGTAGCGCTTGAGGCGGGTGTTGTCGTTGCGCTCCGAGTCGCCCGCTAGGGCGCCGCGTTGCACCTTCATCTTGTGGGCGGTCTGGAAGGTGCGGGTGATCACCTCGCCCACCCGGCCCATGGCCTGGGAATCGCTGGCGATCAGTGAGAAGGCGCCGATGTCGTGAAGGATGTCCTCGGCGGCGATCGTTTCGCGCCGGATGCGCGATTCGGCGAAGGCCACGTCTTCCGGGATCCGGGGATCGAGGTGGTGGCACACCATCAGCATGTCGAGGTGCTCCTCGAGCGTGTTGCGGGTGTAGGGGCGCGTGGGGTTGGTGGAGCTGGGCAGCACGTTGGCTTCCCCGCAGATCCGGATGATGTCGGGCGCATGGCCGCCGCCGGCGCCTTCGGTGTGGAAGGTGTGGATCGTGCGGCCGCCGATGGCGCGGATCGTGTCTTCCACGAACCCGGCCTCATTGAGGGTGTCGGAGTGGATCGCCACCTGGATGTCGAAGCGATCCGCCACGGAGAGGCAGCAGTCGATCGCCGCAGGCGTGGTGCCCCAGTCCTCGTGGAGCTTGAGGGTGATGGCGCCGGCGCGGATCTGCTCTTCGAGCGCTTCGGGGGTGCTGGCATTGCCCTTGCCGAAGAAGCCCAGGTTCATCGGCAGGCCTTCAGCCGCCTGCAGCATCCGCGCCATGTGGAAGGCGCCGGGTGTGCAGGTGGTGGCATTCGAGCCCGTGGCCGGGCCGGTGCCGCCGCCGAGCATCGTGGTCACCCCGCTGGCCAGGGCGGTCTCCACCTGCTGAGGGCAGATGAAGTGAATGTGGGTGTCGATGGCACCGGCGGTAAGGATGTGCCCCTCGCCGGCGATTACCTCGGTGCCGGGACCCACCACGATCGTCACCCCCGCCTGGGTGTCGGGGTTGCCCGCCTTGCCGATCGCCACGATGCGGCCGTCGCGCAGGCCAATGTCGGCCTTCACGATCCCCCACCAATCGAGGATCAGGGCGTTGGTGATCACCGTGTCCACGGCGCCATCGGCGCGGGTGGTCTGGGCCTGACCCATGCCATCCCGGATCACCTTGCCGCCGCCGAACTTCACCTCATCGCCGTAGACGGTGAAGTCCTTCTCCACCTCGAGGATCAGTTCGGTGTCGGCCAGCCGCAAGCGATCGCCGGTGGTGGGGCCGTAGGTCTCGGCGTAGGCGCGGCGGGAGATCCGGTAGGGCATGGGAGATCAGTCGAGGGGGCCGTTCACCAGGCCGTTGAAGCCGTAGATGCGCCGTTCGCCGGCAAAGGGCACCAGCTGCACTTCGCGGCTATCGCCGGGCTCAAAGCGCACCGCCGTCCCGGCAGGGATGTCGAGCCGTTGGCCGCGGGTGGCCTCTCGGTCGAACTCCAGCGCTGCGTTCACTTCAAAAAAGTGGAAGTGCGATCCCACCTGCACGGGGCGATCGCCCGTGTTGGCCACCAGCACGGTGGTGACGGGCCGGCCGGCGTTGAGTTCGAGCTCGCCGGGTTCAGGGAGCAGTTCGCCGGGGATGAGGCCCCTGGAAGTCAGTGATGCCATGGGATTGCGGCGGGGGTGGTCAGCGAATCGGGTCGTGCAGGGTCACGAGCTTGGTGCCGTCGGGGAACACCGCCTCGATCTGCACTTCATGCACGAGTTCGGGAATGCCCTCCATCACCTGATCCCGGCTCAGCCAGGTGGTGCCCTCCTGCATCAGCTCGGCCACGCTCTTCCCATCGCGGGCGCCTTCGAGCACCTGGAAGCTCAGCCAGGCCACCGCTTCCGGGTGGTTGAGCTTGAGGCCGCGGTTGAGGCGTCGTTCCGCCAGCAGCGCCGCGGTCACGATCAGGAGCTTGTCCTTCTCCTGAGGGGTCAGATGCATGGCAGGGGGTGGGCCAGACCGGGACTCCCAGTCAACGCAATCACTGTGATCGGCGCCCGTGCACGATTGTGTTCAGCCTGAACACTTGAGCGGCGCTCAAGCTGCAAAGGGGTTCTCCTGGAACGGCCACACCCGCGGCAGTTGCGGCGCGGCTTGCCCCCGTTGCTCTCTGATCAGCGCCCACAGCCGGCAGAACCAGAAGCGGGCCGCCTGGCTGGAGGGGCCGCGATAGCGGGCCACGAGGCCCTGCTCCAGCGGGCCGCAGGCCATGGACCCTTCCAGGCCGTTGCGGGCTGAGCGCGCCTGCTCGAGCAGGTGTTGCAGCTGCTCAGCCGGTAATGGCTGTGGTGCGGCCCACACCAGCGAGCCGAACACCGGCAGGCCCGCCATGCCGTGCTCCGCTGCCAGGCCATCGCCCCCCAGCTCGAGCCGATCCACCAGCTCCCAGCACGGGGCAGCGGTTGGGGTGGCCAGGCGCTGGATCTCCACGCAGGAGCGCCAGCGGCCTTCTCCCAGCTTTTCTCCTGCTGCGGTGCGCCCCAGCCGCACCACCTCCATGGCCAGGAAGCTGGCGCCTTGAGCCAACTCCACCCGCAGATCCTGCTGGTAGAGCGCATCGGCATAGAGCACCAGCTCCTGGGGCAGCCACTCCAGATCGCTGCCTTCAGCCTGGCGGAAGTGCAGCTGTTGGCTCGCCCAGGAGCCTTCGGGGTGGAGACGGGAGCGGCGCACGCTGCCATACACCTTCTGGGCGGCCACGCTGGTGATCAGGGCGCGGCTGCCGGTTTGCAGCTCAGCGTCGAGTTGCAGCCGGTCGCCCCCCACCAGGCCGCCGGCGGTGTGCAGCAGCGGTAGCTCGCAGTGGCCGCTGCTCTGGCTAAAGCTGCGCATCAGCTTCAGCGGGGCACTGGCTCCCCCCTGGTGATGGGTGATGCCGTTGCGCTGGCTGAAGCGCAGGTTGGCGGAGGCGCTCCAGCCCGAGGCGGCTGCGGCCGTTGAAGCGGTAGCGATGATCACAGGGAGGTGCCCCCTCGCCGATCAGTGTGCCGTGGAGCCAGAGCTGGAGATGCCGGAGCAAGCCCCGATCCTGTTGGTGGAGCGTCTGGCGGATCAAGTGCCCCCGCCCGTGGATCTCGAGCCGCTGCAACTGCTTTTGGCGGCTGATGAACGCACCAGCCTGCGCGGTCATCGGCGCTCCGCCTGTGGCCGTGACCTGCTGCTGCAATTGCCCCGCGGCGCCGCCCTGCGGCCAGGTGAACGTCTACTCAGCGACGACGGCGCGGTGCAGGTGCAGGTGCAAGCCGCACCCGAGCCGGTGATGCAGGTGCGCAGTGCTGACCCCCTCGCTCTGCTGCAGGCCGCGTATCACCTCGGCAATCGCCACGTGGCGATGGAGCTCCATGCCGATCGCCTGGTGGTGCTGCAGGATCCCGTGCTCGCCGAACTGCTGCGGCAACGGGGCCTGACGGTGGACCTGTTGCAGTTGCCCTTCCAGCCGGAGGCCGGTGCCTACGAGGGGCTCGGCCACCACCACGCCCATAGCCACCACCACCCGTGAGCAGCGCTGACGCCGCCCGCCTGAGGCTGTTTCAGCTGGTGAGTCCGGCCTTGCCGGTGGGGGCGTTCAGCTACTCGGAAGGCCTGGAAGTGCTGGTGCAGCGCGGGGCGATCGCCGGCGCTGAAGCCCTCGAGTACTGGCTGAGCGATGAGCTCCGTCGCGGTGCCGTGGCCCTTGAAGCGGCGGGGCTCTCGGCGTTGCAGAGCGTGTTGCGTCTGCATCAGGGGGGTGGCGCTGATCTGAGCGCGGCGGCGGAGCTCGATGGCTGGCTGCTCGCCCAGCGGGAGGCGGCGGAGGTGCGGGCTCAGCAGCGTCAGATGGGGCAGTCGCTGTTGCAGCTGCTGGCGGATCTGGGTTGGCCCCTCTGCCCGGGTGCGCCATTGCTGGCCTGGCCAGCAGCCTTTGCCTGGGCGAGCCTGTGCCTGGAGATCGGCTCACCCGCCATGGAGGAGGCCTACCTCTACAGCTGGGTTGCCAATCAGATCAGTGCTGCGGTGCGTCTGGTGCCGCTCGGGCCCACCCAGGGGCAGCGCCTGCAGCTCGCTCTGGCCGCTCTGATTGCTGAACGGGCGCAGGATCTGGCCCAGCGAGACCCTCGGCAGCTGCACAACGGCGGCGTGGGTGCGGGCTTGGCGCAACTCCAACATGCGGAGCTCTATTCACGCTTGTTCCGCAGTTGAAGGGCAGCGCCGACTGATCTCGGCACAATGCAGCCATGCTCACCCTCTGGATCGGCGCCATCGACCAGGGCCTGGCCTATGCCGGCCTCGCTCTCGGCGTGTACCTCACCCTGCGGGTGCTCAACTTCGCCGACATCACGGTGGATGGCTCCTTCGCCCTCGGTGGTGGCAGCGCCGCCCTGCTGCTCAGTGAGCAGGTGGCGGTGCCGGTGGCTCTGCTGGTGGCAGTCGGTTTGGGGGCCCTCGCTGGAATGGTGACCGGACTGATCCACACCCGCCTTGGGGTGAATGATCTGTTCGCCGGCATCCTCACCACCACGGGGCTGTATTCGATCACCCTCCGGTTGATGGGTCGCTCCAACATCCCGCTCACCGATGTGCAGCTGGCGGTGAGCAGCGACATGCAGTGGCTGATCGCTCTGCTGTTGGTGGTGATCGGTTTGATCGCGCTGTTGGCCTTGCTGCTGCGCACCGATCTCGGCCTGGCGCTGCGGGCCATTGGCAACAACCCGGTGATGGCCCGCTCCAATGCCATCTCCACCCGCCGTGGCCTCACCCTGGGCATCGCCGCCGGCAACGCCATGGTGGCTTTGGCCGGTGCGCTGGTCGCCACCTATCAGGGTTTTGCCGACGTCACCATGGGCCTCGGCTCCCTGATCCTTGGCCTGGGGGCGGTGATTGTTGGTGAGTCGGTGCTGCGGCCCCGTTCAGTCGGCTGGTCGCTGGTGGCGGTGGTGGTGGGGTCGGTGCTGTTCCGCGCCATGATCGCCCTGGCCCTCCAGCTGGGTTTGGATCCGGTGGATCTCAAGCTGGCCACGGCATTGCTGCTATTGGCGGCTTTGGGCTTGGGCCGGTTGCGCATCCCTGGGCTGTCGGCTCCCGGGGGTGAGGCGTGAGCCTGGAGATTGCGGGGCTGAGCTGGGGCCATGCCCTGCCCGGTGGCGGCTGGCGTCAGTTGTTCAGCAACTTCAGCCTGTCCTGCAGCAGCGGTCAGTTCCTGGTGCTGATCGGCAGCAATGGCTCCGGTAAGTCGACGTTGCTCAATCTGATTGCCGGACGTTTGCCTGCAGGAGCGGGCTCAGTGCAGCTGGAGGGGCGTGAGCTGCTGCGCCTGCCGGAGCATCGGCGCGCCCGTGCCATCGGACGGGTGATGCAGAACCCGCTGGATGGCACGGCGCCAGGGCTCACCATCGCTGAAAACCTGCGCCTAGCTGAGTGCCGCCGCCGCTCCCTGCTCTCCCCCGGGGCCCTGTTCGGTCTCCATCCCGGCCGCGGCGATCAGCGCCGCTATGCCGCCCTGCTCGATGATCTGGGTCTGCCGCTGGCGGATCGCCTGGATACGCCGGTGGGCGAGCTCTCCGGAGGTCAGCGGCAGACCATCAGCCTGGTGATGGCCAGCCTGGGCGAACCGCGGCTGCTGCTGCTCGATGAACACACCGCCGCTCTGGATCCCCGCGCTGAAGCCGGTGTGATGGCACTCACCGCCCGGTTGGTGGCTCGCTTGGGCACCACCACCTTGATGGTCACCCACAGCCTGGAGCAGGCCCTGCACTACGGCGATCGCCTGGTGATGCTGCAGGCGGGTGAGGTGATTGGCGACTGGTCGGCTCTGCAGCGGCAAGCGTTGACCGCTGCCTCGTTGCGTGCGCTCTACGCCAGCGCCACAGTGCCGGTGGACGACTCTTCCTTGCCATGACCCTGCCCCGCCGTCGGTTTCTGGCTCTCGCTGGTGCGGGCCTCGGCAGTTCGCTCGTGCTGGCCTCCTGCGGCCGCCTTGGTGGCAAGGCACCGCGCAAGGGCCCGCTGATCGGCATGTTGCAGATGGTGGATGCACCGCCGCCCAACCTCACCCGCGAGGGATTTGAGGAGGCGTTGGCCGCCGCCGGCTACCGCGACGGCGACACCGCCACCTTCCTGCGCAAGGACGCGGCCGGTGAGCTGCCCAACACCACCCTGGTGATGAAGCAGTTCCTGGCGGAGAACGTGGACATGGTGCTGGCGGTGGGGACGCCGCCGCTGCAGGCCGCAATGAAGGTGATGCCGGAGTCGATTCCGGTGGTGTTCTGCTACTGCTCCAATCCGTGGGGTGCCGGCGCTGGCACCCCGCCCGGTGGCGTGGGGCAGCATCGCCCGAATGTGGTGGGCACCGTGGGCACCAACCCCGTGGGCCAGGAGCTGGACCTGGCGCGGCAGGTGAATCCGGCGATCAAGTCCGTGGGATTGATTTTCAATCCAGGTGAGCCCAACTCCGATTACGAAGCCAAGATCCTGCGCAAGGAAGCCGAGAAACGCGGCATCACCCTGGTGGAGCAGGCGGTGGCCAATTCCGGTGAGGTGCAGCAGGCCGCCAAGGCCCTCGCGGAGAAGGAGGTGGAGGCGTTCGTGAAAATCGGCGATTACGCCACCATTCAGGCCTTCGCTGCCATCTGCAAGGTGGGCCTGGAGAACCGTATTCCGGTGTATTCCGTTGATCCGCCCGATATTCAGCTCCCTGGTTGCCTGGCGGTGATCGGTTGGAACTACCGCGATGACGGCGCCGCCGCTGGGCGCCTGGCGGTGCGCGTGCTCAAGGGCGAGTCGCCCGCTCAGATGGCGTTCGAACCGCTCACCAAGACGGATCTGCTGGTGAGCCTGGCCACCGCCAAGGCGATCGGCGTCAGCGTGCCCGACGAGCTGCTGAAGCGGGCGGATCAGGTGGTGCGTTGATGGCACCCAGTCGTCTACGCGTCGGGGTGGCCGGTCCCGTGGGATCCGGCAAAACCGCCTTGGTGGAGGCGCTCTGCCGCCGTCTGCGGGATCGGCTCGAGCTCGCGGTGGTCACCAACGACATCTACACGCAGGAAGATGCCCAGTTCCTCACCCGCGCTGGAGCCCTGGAACCGGGGCGCATCCGTGGCGTGGAAACGGGCGGTTGCCCTCACACCGCCATCCGCGAAGACTGCTCGATCAATCGGGCGGCGGTGGCTGAGCTGGAGGCCGCCTATCCAGGGCTGGATCTGGTGCTGGTGGAGAGCGGTGGCGACAACCTGGCCGCCAGCTTCAGCCCGGAGCTGGTGGACCTCTGCATCTATGTGATTGATGTGGCGGCCGGCGACAAGATTCCCCGCAAGGGCGGCCCAGGCATCACCCGCTCCGATCTGTTGGTGATCAACAAGATCGATCTGGCGCCCCTGGTGGGAGCCAGCCTTGAGGTGATGGAGCGCGACACCGAGCGGATGCGTTCGGGCCGCCCCTGGTGTTTCACCAACCTCCATTCCGGCGAGGGACTCGCAGAGGTTGAAGCGTTTGTGTTGAAGCAATTGCCGGGCTGATCGCCGCGGTTAGTAGCAACCGACACAGTCAAGCGGCGTGGTGGCGGCCCTTGAGATTGCCTGCGGGGCAATGAGTCTCGCGAGTTGAGGAAATTGTTCGATCGGCTACCAAAGCGGGGTCTGCCGCGCCGATACGTTCCGCTCACCGCTGATCGGCGGCAGCCCTTTTGTGACTTTCCTTGTATGACGTCCCCTTCGATGCGGAAGACTTCGCTGCGTCTACTGGGCGGTGCCACGGCCCTCGCCACCTCCCTCTCGCTGGTGGCCTGCGGCGGCGGTGAGAAGGCCGGTGGTGATTTCGACGGCGAAGTGAAGGTGGGCATCCTTCACAGCCGCTCTGGCACCATGGCCATCTCCGAAAACACGGTGGCCGAAGCTGAGCTGATGGCCATCGATGAGATCAACGCCAAGGGCGGGATCACCATCGACGGCAAGAAGCTCAAGATCGTTCCGATCGAGGAAGACGGTGCTTCCGATTGGCCCACCTTCGCTGAGAAGGCCACCAAACTGATCGATCAGGACAAGGTGTCCGTCGTGTTTGGTGGTTGGACCTCCGCCAGCCGCAAGGCGATGCTGCCGGTGTTCGAAGCCAAGGATCACTTCCTCTTCTATCCGATTCAGTACGAAGGTCAGGAGTGCTCCAAGAACATCTTCTATAGCGGTGCTGCTCCCAACCAGCAGGCTGAGCCCGCTGTGGATTGGCTGCTGAAGAACAAGGGCAAAGACTTCTTCCTGGTGGGCTCGGATTACGTGTATCCACGTACCGCCAACACCATCATGAAGGAGCAGCTGAAGGCCAATGGCGGCAAGGTGGTCGGTGAGGACTACCTGCCCCTCGGTAACACCGAAGTGGCTCCGATCATCGCCAAGATCAAGCAGGCGCTGCCCAAGGGCGGTGTGATTGTTAACACCCTCAATGGCGATAGCAACGTGGCCTTCTTCAAGCAGATGAAGGCTGCCGGCATCACCCCGGCCAACGGCTACTCGATCATGAGCTTCTCGATCGCCGAAGAGGAGATCGCCGCCATCGGTCCTGAGTACCTCGAAGGCACCTACGCCGCCTGGAACTTCTTCCAGAGCCTCGACACCCCCGCTTCCAAGGAGTTCACCAAGAACTTCAAGGCGAAGTACGGCGATAAGCGCGTCACCAACGACCCCGCTGAAGCCGCCTACATGATGGTCTACCTGTGGGCTGCTGCTGCTGAAAAAGCCAACAGCGTCGACGACAACAAGGTGCGTGAGGCCCTGATCGGCGTGAGCTTCGATGCTCCCGAAGGCAAGGTGACCGTGATGCCCAACCACCACGTTGAGAAGCTTGTGCTGATCGGCGAGGTTCAGAAGGACGGCATGTTCAAGATTCTCGAGAACAAGGGCTTCGTGAAGCCTGTGGCCTGGAACCAGTACGTGCCTGAAACCAAGGGCTACACCTGTGACTGGACCCAGAACCGTCCCGACGCAGGCAAGTACAAGATGTGATCCACACATCTGGCATCTCTTGAGGGATTGGGGGGAGAGCAATCTCCCCCTTTTTGTTTCCCTGCTTTTGTTTTTTCCCTTTGCCTGAGACCGCTGCTGGTCGCGATGGATCTTCTCTACGACACACTCTTCAACGGCCTGGCCATCGGCTCGGTTCTGGTGCTGGCTGCACTGGGCCTGGCGGTGGTGTTTGGCCTGATGGGTGTCATCAACATGGCCCATGGCGAGTTGATGATGCTTGGCGCTTACACCACGTTTGTGGTGCAGAACATCTTTAAAGCGGTGCTGCCTGAGGCGCTGTTTCCGATCTACATCCTGGTGGCCTTGCCCTGCGCCTTTCTGGTGAGTGGGTTGGCTGGTTTGCTGCTCGAGAAAACGGTGATTCGGCGGCTGTATGGACGGCCCCTGGAAACGTTGCTGGCCACCTGGGGCGTGAGCCTGATCCTGCAGCAATTCGTGCGCTCGGTGTCGAGCGCTTTTGCGATCGGGCTGGTGGTTGCCGTGGTGGCGGGTCTGTTGATTCCTCGCTGTACGCCCGCTCGCTGGTGGCAGCAGCGCTGGACGCCGTTGCTCGGCACCGGCAGCTGGGTGGTGACCGGTTTAGTGGGTGTGGTGATCGCTTCACTGCTCGGCGAGCAGAGGGTGTTTGATCAGCCCTGGTTCAGTGCCCGCAACATCGATGTCACTGCTCCGGTGTGGCTGCGCGGCTCGATTGATGTGGGTGCGGTGAACATGCCGGCGGCCCGTTTGTTCATCATCGCGCTCACGATCGTGGCGCTGCTGTTGGTGAACTGGTTTCTGCAGAAGAGTGTGTGGGGGATGCGCATTCGTGCCGTCACCCAGAACCGCACGATGAGTGATTGTCTCGGCATTCCCACGGAAAAGGTGGATGCGCTCACGTTCCTGATCGGCTCTGGTTTGGCCGGCGTGGCTGGTGTGGCGGTGACGCTTCTGGGATCGGTGGGTCCGAATCTCGGCGGCAACTACATCGTGGATTGCTTCATGGTGGTGGTGCTTGGCGGTGTGGGCAAGTTGGCCGGCACCGTGCTCGCGGCCTTAGGCATTGGCGTGCTCAGTTATGTGGTGGGCTCCGGCTCCCTGCTGCTGGTGTGGCCGGCGATGCCGGAAGGTCTCAATACGGTGATCACGTTCTTCGCCACCACGTCGATGGCGAAGGTGCTCGTGTTTGCCTTAATCGTGGTGTTTCTGCAGATCAGGCCCGCTGGCCTGTTCCCGCAGAAAGGTCGGATGGTGGAGGCCTGATCGATGGCTGATCTGTTTGCCTCCCGGCAGCTGCGTCGTTGGCTGCCTTGGCTCTTGATCGTGGTGGCTGCCCTGGTGTTGCCGGCGCTGCTGTCGCCCTTCCGTTTGAATTTGCTCGGCCGTTTCCTGTCGTTGGGCATCGTTGCCCTCGGCGTGGATCTGATCTGGGGTTACACGGGCTTGCTCAGCCTGGGCCAGGGCATCTTCTTTGCCCTGGGTGGCTACGCCCTGGCGATGTATTTGCAGCTCAATGAGCTCAAACCCGGTGAGCTGCCGGAGTTTTTCTCCCTCTATGGCGTGAAGAGCCTGCCGGCGTTCTGGCAACCGTTTGAATCGCCCTTGTTCACCTTCTTCGCCATCTGGGTGATCCCGGCGCTGGTTGCCGGTGCCCTCGGCTATCTGGTGTTCCGCAACCGCATCAAGGGGGTCTATTTCTCGATCCTCACCCAGGCGGCGCTCCTGGTGTTTTTCAACTTCTTCAACGGTCAGCAGAAGTTGATCAATGGCACCAATGGCCTGAAAACCTCCACAGCCCGCATCTTTGGCGAGCTGATCGGCAGTGATGCGATGCAGCGCAACCTCTTCTGGCTCACGGTGGTGCTCACGGTGCTCGCCTTTTTGCTCTGCCGCTGGCTCACCAGTGGCCGCTTTGGTGATGCCCTCATCGCCATTCGCGACGACGAGCCCAGACTGCGTTTCACCGGCTACAACCCAACCGCTTACAAGACTGTTGTGTTCGCTGTCGCCGGTGCCCTGGCGGGCATCAGCGGTGCGCTTTACACGGTGCAGTCCGGCATCGTGTCGCCTCAGTACATGGCCGTTCCCTTCTCGATCGAGATGGTGATCTGGGTGGCGGTGGGTGGACGCGGCACCCTGTTCGGCGCCCTCCTCGGTGCGGTGTTGATCAACTACGCCAAGAGCTTGGTGAGTGAAGCTCTGCCGGAAACCTGGCTGTTCATCCAGGGCGGTTTGTTCCTGTTGGTGGTGCTGGCTCTGCCTGATGGGTTGGTGGGCTGGTGGCGACAGGGTGGCCCCGGCCGCCTGATCGCGATGGTGGGCTTTACCCCCCGCAGCTCCACCTACCCGGCCCTGGAACTCGATCCCCAGGTGCAGGCCGAGGGTGACCAACTCGCCAGCCGCAGCGGAGGACAGCGCTGATGACCACCACGCATTCGATGAACCTGCTTGAACTGCAGGGCGTGACCGTCAGCTTTGACGGTTTTCTGGCCCTCAACGACCTCAACCTGCAGCTGGCCCCGGGCGAGCTGCGGGCGGTGATCGGCCCCAACGGTGCCGGCAAGACCACCTTCCTTGATGTGATCACCGGCAAGGTGAAACCCACCAAGGGGGATGTGGTGTTCCGCGGCCGCTCCATCGCCGGTCGCAGTGAGCATCACATCTCCCGGTTGGGCATCGGCCGCAAGTTCCAGACGCCCCGCGTTTATCAGAACCTCTCGCCGCGCCGCAATCTCGAACTGGCGGTGCGGGGCCCCCATGGCCCGGCGGCGTTGTTGTTCGGATCGCTCTCAGCCGAGCAGCGCGACCGTGTGCAGCACCTGCTCGCGGTGGTGGGTCTGGAACGGCAGGCTCAGCAGCCGGCGGGAGGCCTCTCCCACGGCCAGAAGCAGTGGCTCGAGATCGCCATGCTCGTGGCGCAGGATCCTGAGCTGTTGCTGGTGGATGAACCGGTGGCGGGCCTCACCGATGAGGAAACCGAGCGCACCGCTGATCTGCTCAAACAGCTGGCCGGTGATCACACCGTGTTGGTGATTGAGCACGACATGGAGTTCATCCGCGACCTGCAGGCACCGGTCACGGTGCTGCATGAAGGTCATGTGCTGTGTGAGGGTTCCATGGATCAGGTTCAGAACGATCCAAGGGTGATTGAGGTGTATCTCGGCAGCGACAATCCGGAGGAGATGGCATGACCCTGCTCGATATTCGTGGGCTCAACGTCTATTACGGCGAGAGCCATATCCTGCGGGATGTCGACCTCAGCGTTGCTCCTGGGGAGATGGTGTGCCTGATCGGCCGCAATGGTGTCGGCAAGACCACCTTGCTCAAAACGGTGATCGGACTCCTGCAGCAACGCAGTGGGGATCTGTCGCTCGAAGGGCGCGCTCTCGCCGGACTGCCGCCCCACCGGCGCGCTCGCGTGGGTGTGGGCTACGTGCCTCAGGGGCGGGAGATCATCCCCCAGCTCACCGTGCGCGAAAACCTGCTGCTTGGTCTGGAGGCCCTGCCGGGTGGGATGGCGAAACACCGCCATATCGATCCGCTCGTGTTCGAGCTGTTCCCGATCCTGGAGAAATTCCTGGCCCGTCGCGGCGGTGATCTCTCCGGCGGCCAGCAGCAACAGCTCGCCATTGCCCGAGCCCTGCTCGGGAAGCCGAAGTTGCTGCTACTCGATGAACCCACCGAGGGCATTCAGCCTTCGGTGGTGCTCGATATCGAGCGCGCTGTGCGCCGCATCATCGAGGCCACCGGCATCAGCGTGTTGCTCGTGGAGCAGCACCTGCACTTCGTGCGTCAGGCGGATCGCTACTACGCGATGCAGCGCGGCGGGATCGTGGCCAGCGGACCCACCAGCGAACTGAGCAAGGACGTGGTGGATCGCTTCCTCACGGTGTGAGTTCCATGGCCACCTGGGCCTCTGCTGAGGCCCTTGGTAGCCGCGCCCGAACAGCGATCGGAAACACAGCCAGGGCAAACAGGGCCACCAGCACCAGCTGACTCGCACCGCCCTGGCTGAGTTCTGCAATCAACAGCAGACCGCCGAGATAGAGAAACCACCAGCTGCCTGAGCCGGCGTGGAGCTGTTGTTGGCTTCGGCTCTGCAGCAGGCCGAACAACAGTGACGGCACCACCACCAGCAGGATCGCTCCTTCCAGGGCACTACGGCCGCACCAGATCACGGCCCAGCTGGCGGGCACGAACGTGAGTGGGCAGACCAGTTCAGCCCACGGCAGGCGGAAGGCGCGATCGGCCTGGGGCAGTTGCCGCCTGAGGGCGAGCAGGCTCACCGGGCCGACAGCCAGAGCGATCACCAGCGTGGCGGTGAGGAAGCTCACCACCTGTTGCCAGCTGGGCCCTCCCAGCAGCATCACCACGCCGATCAACAGGCTCCAGAGCAGCGCCACCACCGGCACGGCCTGGCGGTTGAGTCGGCCCATGGAGGCGGGCAGGAGTCCGAGCTTTCCCATCATCCAGGCCACCCGCGCTGAGACGCCCATGTAGGTCATGGCCGTGGCGCCGGGAGAGATCACTGCATCGCTGAGCAGGAGCATCACCACCCAGCCCATGCCGAGACCCGTGGCGATCGCCACCAGCGGTCCGCCGTGGGCGGTGAGCTGCAGGCTGCCCCAGCCCTGCGCCAGGGCCTGGGGCGGCACCGCCACCAGGAAGCTCAACTGCAGCACCAGATAGATCGCCAGCGAGATCCCGAGTCCCAGCCCCATCGCCAGGGGCACGTTGCGTTGCGGGTTGCGGGCTTCACCGGCCAGATCCATGGCGGTGCGGAAGCCCAGAAGGCTGAACAGGATGCCGCCGCCGCTGATGGCACCCACCACGCCTGTGAGGCCTGCGCCTTGGGCGTTGCTGCTGAGGCTGAGATTGCTCCAATGGCCCGCCACGGCCATCAGGCTCAGCGACACCAGGAGCGGCACCACCAGCTTCCAGCTGGTGAGTCCGTCAATCCAGCGGGCCAGCCAGCTCACGCCAGCCAGGTTGATCCAGGCCATCAGCACCAACAGCGCGGCGGCGATGCCCAGTCCGGCTGAGCTGAGCACCTGTCCCTGCCCCCCATCGGCAGTGAGCCAGGGGAAGCTGCTGGCCAGGTATTGCACCATCGCCAACACTTCAATCGTTGGCAACGTGAGGTAGGCGATCCAGGCGCACCAGCCGCCGATGAAGCCCGCCCAGCGGCCATGGCTGAGCAGCGGGATCTGGGCCAGGGCTCCGGAGCTGGGCACCAGGGCGCCGAGTTCGGCGAACACCAGCGCCAGGGCAAAGGTCATCAGCCCTCCCAATAGCCAGGCCAGCAAACTGGCGCTACCGGCGAAGCGGGCGGCATAGAGCGGGGCAAACAGCCAACCCGAACCGATGGTGCTGGTGACCACCGCCAGGGTGAGACTTCGCAAGCCGAGGCTGCGCTTTAACCCCTCTGGAGCCTGGGTTGGATGGCTGCTGGTCGCCGACATGGGCAGAGGCAACTGCGCCCATGTTGTGGGATTTGATGCACAATCGGGTCCGACATTCAGGAACGTTTTCGATGCGTCTGTCCCTGCGCCGGCCCATGCAGCTCGCCCTGGCATCCGCCGGCAGCTGCATGCTGATGGCCACTGCTTCCGCTTCCGCCCAAACCTGTCAGTTCCTGGCTCCGGTCGGCGGCAATGGCGTCACCAACATCGTGACCAAAACCATCAGCCCCGGGAATCCGCTGCCCTTCACCCGGCCCAACTGGAACACGGATTTCTTCGTGACCCAGCCCTTCAACTCTTACAAGTTGTTCTTCACGGCGAACTCATCGGTGAGCGCCACTTATCCGATCCAGGGTTATCTCAAATTCACCGATGGCTCCAACCTGCAGGTGATCAACGATTCGTTGACCCCTGGGGTTGGCACCGGACGTGACTGGGTGGTGCAAGCTGTGCCCGGTAAGACCGTGAGCCAGGTGAACTTCAAGATCGGCGCCAGTGCTGATCAGGCGGCCACCGGCTTCACCTATCGGATCTCCGTGCAGGGCTGCAACTGAGCGAGTCGCCCTAGCGATGCGCGACTAAAGCAGACTCCGCCACAGCGCTGCGGCGTCGTGGCGGAGCTCAAGCGCTTGGCCTTCCACGGAGCTGAGCGGCCGGCAGCCCAGGCTGTTGATCAACAGCCAAGCGTCGCCAGGTTCAGGGGTGGCTTGCAGCTGGGCCTCTCGGGCCAGGCCCAGCTCCAGCAGTCGCCCCCGCATCACTCCGGGTAGGCAGCCGCTGCTCAGCGCTGGAGTGAGCCATTGCCCCTGGCGCTCGATCAGCAGGTTGGCGGTGCTGCCGCAGCAGAGTTCACCGCCGCAGCCCAGCAACAAGGCCTCATCGGCGCCGGCTTGCTGTGCCTCCAGGCGCGCCTGAATCGCCTGCCCGTAGGCAAAGGTTTTGCATTGGCTCAAGCGGCTGGCGCTGTTGCGCCGTTCATGGCGACTCACGATCGCCGTTTGGGCAGTGAAGAGCGGCTCGTGCGGGCTCAGTTGCAGCCAGAAGCGCGGTTCGGCCTGATCTGGAACATCGATCCCGCGGCCCTGGCTGGTGCCGCGGCTCCAGTTCAGCCGCAGCGCGCCGTTGCCTGTCTGGAGACCGGCCCGGCTAATCGCTTCTTGAATCAGCGGTTGCACCTCAGCCGCCTCTGGCGGCGGGGCCATGGCGAGCAGAGCAGCGCTGGTTTGCCAACGCTCCAGATGGGCCTCCAGCAGTTTGGGCTCGCCGCTCAGCACCAGCACCGTTTCAAACAGGCCATCGGCCAACTGCAGGCCGCGGTCGCTCAGAGGAATGAAGAGCTGAGATGGCTCAGCCCAGCAGCCATCGAAGAACGCCACTGCACTGCTGCTCATGCCAGGGCCTCCAGCAGGGGGTTGAGCTTCCAGCCCAGCTCGCTGGCCTCAGCGCTGGGATCGGAATCGGCCACGATGCCGCAGCCCGCATGGCAGCGCAGTTCGCGGCCCTGCAAGAGCAGGGTGCGGATGAGGATGCTGCTGTCGAAGCTGCCGTCAAAGTCGCGGCGGATCAGCGAGCCGCAATAGGGGCCGCGGGCGACCGGCTCCAGTTCCGCCAGCCGTTGGCAGGCCCGCAGTTTTGGCGCACCGCTGATCGATCCCCCCGGCCAGCAGGCCTGCAGTAGGTCGGCCCAGCTGCGTCCGGGTTGGAGCTGTCCACTCACCACCGAGGTGAGGTGATGCACCTGTGGGTAACTCTCCAGCCCCACCAGCTGAGGCACATGAATGGAGCCCGGCACGCAGACCCGGCCTAGGTCGTTGCGAAGCAGGTCCACGATCATCACGTTCTCGGCGCGGTCTTTGCCGCTGCACACCAGCTCTGCCGCCTGATCCGCATCGCGCTGGGGATCGGGATCCCGCGGCCGGGTGCCTTTGATCGGCCTGGTTTCCACCAGGCCATCGGCGCTTACTTGCAAAAAACGCTCCGGCGAGGCCGAAATCACTGCCTCGCCGCGGGCCTCGCCCGCTGCCACCACCAGTCCGGCAAAGGGTGCTGGGCAGCGATCCCGCAGCCGCTCAAACAGCGGCAAAGCCACCGCTGATTCCTCGGGCCCGCCGCCCGGAAGCACCGTGCTGCAGCAGGCGGTGAGGTTCGCCTGAAACAGATCGCCACTGGCGATCAAGGCGCGGATGCGCTCCACCCCTCTGGCGAACGCGGCGCGATCGCTATGCCACTGCCAGCTCTCCAGGGGGATGGAGGGCGCTTGCTCGCGGCGCAGCTCTCCGCCATCGGGCAACGACTCCAGCCACTGAGCCATGGCCTCCAGCCGCGCTAGATCCTGCCCCTCCAGCCACAGCTGTTGCTCCTCCAGATCGAAGCGCAGCACCGGATCTTGGCGGGCGATCCAGAGGCTGGCCATGCGGTCTGCCTTCCAGGGGTTGGACGGTTCCACCCAGGCTGCGGCTTCGTAGCTGAGCCAGCCGCACCAATGCCCTGGCCCCAGGCTGCTGAGCACGTTGAAAGGATCACTGGCGCCCGGATCGCCCGGGCGGCCTCGGCAGCAGTACTGCTCCACCGGATCGGCGGCCAGGGTGGCCCAGCGGCCCAGGGCGCTGCCATCCCCATCGAGCCAGATCAGCCCCTCCTGGCCCCAGTGCTCAGCCAGCAGGGGTGCCAGGTTGGCTGGCGTGCGCCAGCTCACCCGCAAGCGCGTGGTGGGCATCAGCTCCGGCCGGCGCGGCTGGCCAGGTCGGGCCGGCCCGCTTCGATCAGGGCGGCATCACGGATCCGACAGCTGTCGCACACACCGCAGGGTTCGCTGCCGCCGCTGTAGCAGCTCCAGGTGTCTTCGATCGGCACCCCCAGCCGCAGGGCCTCCTGCACGATTTTGGTTTTGCTCCACTGCACCAGGGGCGCCCAGAGCTGGCTGCCATGGCCTTCCCGGCCGGCTTTGCTGGCCAGATCGGCCAGGCGCTGAAAGGCCTCCAGGTAATCCGGCCGGCAGTCGGGATAGCCGGAGTAGTCCACGGCGTTCACGCCGAGCACCAGCCGTTCGGCGCCTCGCGCTTCCGCCAGGCTGAGGCCGATGGCGATGAACACGGTGTTGCGCCCGGGCACATAGGTGCTGGGGATCACATCGCTCTGCACCCCTTCGCTGGGGACGGCGATGCTGCTGTCGGTGAGAGCGGATCCGCCCCAAGCCGCCAGGTTCACGCTGATGGTGTGGTGCTCCGCCAGGCCAAGGCGCTGCGCCACGCAGGCGGCGGCTTCCAGTTCACGCCGATGGCGCTGGCCGTAATCAAACGACAGCCCAATCACGCGCTGGCCCGCTTCAACGGCCAGGGCGGCGGCGGTGGCGGAGTCGAGCCCGCCGGAGAGCAGAGCAATGGCGGTGGGCAAGTGCTGCGAAACGGGCGCCAGCTCCATGATGCCGAGGCGTGGGATCCCTCATCGCACCCCCAGCCACTTGTGGCTCTGCAGGCTCAGCCTCCATTGGGGATGGCTACGCACGTAATCGATCGCCAACTGCTGGCCGGCTTCGCTTGCCCAACCGGGTTGCAGCAGCAGCTGGGGCGCTGATTGATCGGCGCCGCGCCCCTGGATGGCTGCGGCGGCCATCGCTTCGGCGAAGCTCAGATCACTGGCTTCATGCACCACCACCTTGAGCTCATGGCAGGCGGCCAAGGCTCTAGGGCTGGGCGGTCGGTGCGGCTTGGGCGACAGGGTGATCCAGTGGAACGATCCGCTCAGATCACCCACGCCGCTGGTTTCCAGATGCAGCGGCACTCCGATGGACTGCAGCACCTCGCAGAGTGGAGACAGGTTGTGCTCCAGCGGCTCCCCGCCGGTAATCACCACGAAGGCCGCTCCGGCAGCGGTGGCCTGCTCCGCCTCACGCCGCAGTGCCTCGATCGCCAGCTTCGGATGCACGTCGCGCGGCCACGACGGCTTCGTGTCGCACCAGCTGCAGCCCACGCTGCAGCCCCCCAGGCGAATGAAGAAGGCACTGCGGCCGCCGTGGATTCCTTCGCCCTGGAGCGAGTGGAAGGTTTCCACCACCGGCAGGCTCAATTCAGTCACTCTCTGCTGTCAATTGCAGGGGATCGATCCCTAGATGCTGCACCAGTGGTGCGATCCAATGGTTTTGAACCTAACTTGCAGCGGCTTTCTTAGGTGTTGCATTGCTCGCCGGTGAACCCTCTCCGTCGCTGAGCCCGGATCAGGTCGATCTGTTGGCGCGTCATCGGATGGTGAAACCTCTACTGCGTCAGATGGTGGTCGCCAAATACGCAGCTGCTGTGCCGGTGACTCCTGAAGACTCCGCTCAGGCTCTGCAGGCATTCATGCAGGAGCAGCAACTTTCGACGGAAGAGGATCTACAGGTCTTTCTGCGCCTCAACTTGTTGCATCGCGAGGAGTTGGAGCAACAGCTCCTCCAACCCTGGCGTCTGCAGCGATACGTGGAGGAGCATTACCGGCCCAAGGCCGAAGCTCGCTTTCTGCAGCGCAAGAACCAACTCGACCGTGTGGTTTACAGCTTGTTGCGTCTTGAGGATGCCGGTCTGGCCCGCGAGCTCTATCTGCGGATCAATGAAGGTGAATCGGATTTCGCAGAACTGGCATCGCGCTATGCCGAAGGACCTGAGCGCACCACCCGTGGAGTGGTCGGTCCTGTCCCGTTGATGCAGGCGCACCCTGTTTTGGCGGAGCGGCTGCGCACAGGGACGCCTGGTGTGCTGCTGGAGCCGTTTCGGATTGAGAAGTGGTGGCTGGTTGTGAGGCTGGAGAGCTACACCCCTGCAACCCTGAACGACGAAACGGCTGAGCAGATGGCCCGCGAACTCTTTGAGGAGGCTGTTGAGGAGGCCGTGCTTCAACGCATCAATCAGCTGATTCCCCTGCGCTTTCCCGAGGCATGACTCAGGTCGTCTCCGACAACCTGTTGGCCGCCCACCCCGCTCTGGCCCAGCTCTCTCCGGCTCGCTTGGAGCAGCTCAGCACACAGCTGCAAGAGCGCAGGTTCGGGGTTGGCCAGCCGCTGTGCCATCGCGACCTGGTGCCCAAGGAGGTGCTCCTCATCCTTGAGGGAGAAGCCCGGGTGCTGGTCCAGGAGCATGGACGCACCGTCACCCTGTGCAAACTTGGTCCCGGCGAGTGGGTTGGCCTGGCTTCCTTTCTGCGCGTGAAGGGTTGCGAGGAGGTGGCTGCCGCTTCCGAGCTACGGGCAGCAGCGCTTTCGGATGCAGATCTGCTGCAGCTGCTACAGGAGGAACCCAGTTTTCGCAGCTGGTGTAGTTCGCAGTTGTGGCCTGCGGAGTTGGCTGATCTCCTCGCGCCGTTGTTGCAGGTGCACCCCACGGCACGGATCGGTCTGCGTGATCTATGTCGCGATCTTCTGCCCTACGCACGCTGCGTGGACGCGACAGCTCCCTCCTTGGGATCCGTGCGGGCTAACGAGCAGCTCCTAGCCGCCAGCAACAACCTTGCCGACCATGAGCTGGGCGCCAGCCTGGATCCAGCGGCGGGCGTTCCGCAGGCTCATCCACCTCTTCAAGCACGGTTGTTGGCCTGGCAGCGCGAGCCCTTAGAGGCACTGCTCGGTGACGGTCTGGATACAGTCAAAGTCGAGACTCCTTCAGCAGGAGCGTTGGTTGCTGCTGATACCGCGTTGCCTACGGCACCGTTGCAATCGGGCCTCGATCTGGGTAGCCGTGATCGAGCCAGATTTGCGCTGGTGCGCGCGACTGGACCGCTTGATGAAGTGCTGGCGTGCTTCCAGATGCTCTCGGCCGAGCTGCGTCTTCCTTTTCGCCGCGATGCAATTGAGCGGATCCTGCGCGAAGGCTTGAATCGCGGGCGACAGCCCAATCTGCAGTTATGCGGAAGCCTTGGCGCCATGCTCGGCTTGCACGTGAGCGGCGTGCGGGTCCCAGCTTCTCAGGGCACCCGGCTTCAGACACCTGGATTGGTGAGCTGGAACGGTGGGTTTGCTCTCGTGCAGCTCAGTAACGCGCAAGGCCTTGTGTTGGCCTCCCCTCGTGATGGTTGGGTTGAGCTGTCGCCCGAGCAGATCGAGACCACCTTCCCGGAAGGGATCGAGCTTCTGTTGTTGGAGAGGAGTAACAGCACTCCCGAGCAGCGCTTTGGTTTTTCCTGGTTCTGGCCGGCCCTGCGCCGCTATCGCGGCTTATTGCTCCAGGTCTTGCTGGCATCCTTTGTGGTGCAGCTGTTCAGCCTGGCCAATCCCCTATTGATTCAGGTGATCATCGATAAGGTGATCAGTCAGCGCAGCTTGGACACGCTGCAAGTGCTGGGTGTCGCCCTGGTGGTAGTCACCTTGATGGAAGGTGTGATCGGATCGCTCCGCACCTTCCTTTTTTCGGAAACAACCAATCGGATCGACCTGCGTCTGGGATCTGAAGTGATCGATCACCTGCTCCGTCTGCCGCTGAGCTATTTCGATCGTCGGCCGGTCGGCGAGCTTGGCACTCGCATTGCCGAGATGGAGAAAATTCGCAATTTCCTCACTGGTCAAGCCCTCACGACGGTTTTGGATGCTGCTTTTTCGGTGATCTACATCGTGGTGATGGTGATCTACAGCTGGTTGCTCACCCTGATCGCTTTGTCGGTGCTGCCCATTCAGGTTGGGCTCACTTTGCTGGGTGCGCCACTGTTTCGCCGTCAATACCGCGATGCGGCCAACCAAAACGCTCGTACTCAAAGTCACCTGGTGGAGGTGCTCAGTGGTATCCAGACGGTGAAAGCCCAGAACGTAGAAATGATCAGCCGTTGGAAATGGCAAGATTTTTACAGCCAATACATTGCGCGAACCTTTGAAAAAACAATTACGGGTACGGCGCTCACAGAAACCAGTCAGGTGCTGCAGAAGCTCTCTCAGCTTCTGGTGCTGTGGGTGGGCGCCAGTCTTGTTCTCAAAGGAGAGATGAGCCTTGGGCAGTTGATTGCTTTTCGGATCATTTCTGGTTATGTCACCCAGCCCATGTTGCGGCTGTCCGGCATCTGGCAAAATATCCAGGAGCTCAAGGTTTCTTTTGAGCGTCTGGCCGATGTTGTTGATACGCCAGAGGAATCGAACGAAGAAGACAAGCAGAAGATCCCATTGCCACCCGTGGATGGACGGGTTGTCTTTGAGAATGTGAGCTTCACATTTCCGGGCACGTCAACGCCTGTGTTGCAGAACATCAATCTCGATATTCCTGCAGGAACCTTTGTCGGCATTGTTGGTCAGAGCGGCAGTGGTAAGAGCACGCTCACCAAACTCCTGACCCGTCTCTATGCGCCTGGCCAGGGCCGTGTGCTGATGGATGGTTACGACATTGATAAGGTTGAGCTGTACTCGTTGCGGCGACAGATCGGTATCGTGCCGCAGGAGCCATTGCTGTTCTCTGGCACTGTGGCAGAGAACATTGCGCTCACTGATCCCGATGCCACGAGTGACTCCATTGTGGAGGCTGCATCGCTGGCCTGTGCCCATGAATTCATCATGGAGTTGCCCTCCGGCTACAGCACCAATGTGGGTGAGAGGGGGGCTGGCCTATCGGGGGGGCAGCGTCAACGGATTGCTTTGGCGCGCACCTTGCTGAGCCGGCCCAAAATGCTGGTGCTGGATGAAGCCACTAGCGCGCTCGATTACGACACAGAGCGCCGAGTGTGCAACAACCTTCTTGAACATGTCAATCACTGCACGGTGTTTTTCATCACTCACCGTTTGTCCACAATTCGTCGGGCTGATTTGATTGTGATGATGCATCAGGGTGCGGTTGTGGAAACCGGAACGCATGATGAGTTGATTGCCCGAAAGGGTCGCTATTTCGCCCTCTATCGCCAGCAGGAGGCAAGCTGATGTCTGATTTGGTTCCGCGGCGTAAACCCATCCAGCCCGGCTCGCTTGTTCGTGCTGCTCAAAATGCGATCGAGCGCAGAGTGCAGAGCAGTCAAGACCAGATGGGCTTGCAGCAGTCTCGCGTATTGGCTCGGGCTTTGACCTGGTCGCTGATTGGTTGCACTGGTTTCGGATTGGCCTGGCTCACCTTTGCTCAGACTGAGGAAGTGGTTGTTGCTCCCGGCAAATTAGAGCCTATTGGTGATGTGAAAACGATTCAGGTGCCAGTGGGCGGTGTGTTGGATGAAATGCTCGTGAAGGAAGGTCAGCGAGTGAGTAAAGGGCAGGTTCTTCTGCGTTTGGATAGCGAAACAACGAAAGATCGCGAGATTAGTCTGCAAAAAACCATTGCTGCCAAACAGCAGCAGCTGGGGTTGAAGGAAGTTGAGCTTCAGCGCTACCTAGGCCTCAACGACACGGAGCAGGCGGTGTTGCGGCAAAATCTTGTGCTGGAGCGAGAGATTCTTGAGCGTTTTGCTGGTTTGCAGCGAACGGGGGCATCTGCGGAGCTGCAGGTTTTGCAGCAACGCAACAAGGTGCGCGAGGTGGAGGGTGACCTCGCGAAAACCACCATGGATCGCCAGCGTCAGGTAGCGATCCTCCAACAGCAGGTTCAGCAGTTGCGCGGTGAGCTCGCTGATCTGCAAAGCAAGCTCACGGAGTTGCGGGTGAATATCCGCTATCAGGACATCCGCTCACCAGTGGATGGTTTGGTATTTGATCTCAAGCCTACGGGTCCGGGCTTTGTTGCTCAGGGCAGTGAACCGGTGATGAAGATCGTGCCTTACAACAACCTGAAGGCGAAGGTGGAAATTGATAGCAGTAAGATTGGCTTCGTCTCTGTGGGTAAGCCTGTTGATCTCAGTATTGACTCCTTCCCATCTTCTGATTTCGGTGTACTGCACGGGACAGTCAAGCGGATTGCCTCCGATGCCCTACCGCCTGATCAACTCAAGCAGACCTACCGGTATCCGGCTGAGATTCAGTTGGCTTCGCAACAGCTCCAGGTGAAATCTGGCACTCAGCTGCCTCTTCAGGTGGGAATGTCTCTTACTGCCAATATCAAGCTACGCAAGGTGAGCTATTTGCAGCTCTTGTTGGGTGAGTTCAAAGACAAAACGGAGTCTTTGCGTCGAATTTGATGGCCTTGGCGGGCTCTTCTTAAATCTTCGAGAGGGAAGGGATTGTTCCGCTGGTAGTGATCTCACTCTGGCTGCTCGGCAGCCGCTGCTGCGCCGCCTCCACCAACCCGCGGAACAGCGGGTGAGGCCGGCCGGGGCGGGAGAGGAATTCGGGGTGGTACTGGCAGGCGGTGAAGAAGGGGTGATCCTTCAGTTCGATCAGTTCCACCAGGCGCCCGTCGGGAGAGGTGCCGCTGATCTCGTAGCCCGATTCCAGGAACAGGTTGCGGTAGGCGTTGTTGAACTCGTAGCGGTGGCGGTGGCGCTCATACACCACCTCATCGCCGTAGAGGCGGTGGCCCATGGTGCCCGGTGCCAGGCGGCAGGGATACACGCCCAGGCGCATCGTGCCGCCGAGATCCACCACGTCCTGCTGCTCCGGCAGCAGGTGGATCACCGGATGGGGCGTGTCGCTATCCAGTTCGGCGCTGGTGGCGCCGGTGAGGCCGGCCTGGTTGCGCGCCCACTCGATCACGGCGCACTGCATGCCCAGGCACAGGCCCAGGAACGGCACGCGCTGCTCGCGGGCCCAGCGGATCGCGGCCACCTTGCCGTCCACGCCCCGGTTGCCGAAGCCGCCCGGCACCACCACCGCATCCATCCCTCGCAGCAGCGCATCGGCGCCGCGTTCCTCGATCTGCTCGGCGCAGATCCAGTGCAGGTCGAGGGCGGCCCCCAGATCGATGCAGGCGTGGCGCAGGGCCTCCACCACCGAGAGGTAGGCGTCGTTGAGCTGCACGTATTTGCCCACCAGCGCCACCTTCACGGCAGGGCCGGGGTTGCGCAGCTTGGCCACCATCTCGGCCCAGAGGGCCATGTCGCTGTCGTGGTCGGCCAGGCCGAGCAGATCGAGCACCTCGCGGCAGAGGCCTTCCTGCTCGAGCGTGATCGGCACGGCGTAGATGCTGTCGGCATCAAGAGCCGGGATCACGGCCCGTTTGTTCACGCCGCAGAAGCCGCCGATCTTGGCTTTGAGGTCTTCGCTGATGGGGCGGTCGCTGCGGCACACCAGCACATCGGGCTGGATGCCGATCGAGCGCAGCTCCTTCACGGAGTGCTGGGTGGGTTTGGTTTTCAGTTCGCCGGAGGTGCCGATGAAGGGCAGCAGCGTCACGTGCACGTAGGCCAGGTCGTTGCGGCCCACATCGCCGCGGAACTCGCGGATCGCTTCAAGGAAGGGCAGCGATTCGATGTCGCCCACGGTGCCGCCGATCTCGGTGATCACCACATCGGCGCCTGAGTTGGCGGCCACCCGGTGGATGCGCTCGCGGATCTCGCCGGTGATGTGGGGGATCACCTGCACGGTGCCGCCGTTGTAATCGCCGCGGCGCTCCTTATTGATCACCGATTGGTAGATCGAGCCGGTGGTCACGCTGTTGAGGCGCGACATCGCCGTGTCGGTGAAGCGCTCGTAGTGGCCCAGGTCGAGGTCGGTCTCGGCGCCGTCTTCGGTGACGAACACCTCACCGTGCTGGAACGGGCTCATCGTGCCCGGGTCCACGTTCAGATACGGATCCAGCTTGAGGATCGAAACGCTGTAGCCCCGGCTCTTGAGCAGGCGCCCCAGGCTGGCGGCCACGATCCCCTTGCCGATGCTGGATACCACGCCACCGGTCACGAAGACGAATTTGGCCATGGGATCCGTAGCGACCCTTTAATTTACCGGCCGGCATCGGGCTGGTCGCTGTCGAGGCTGCGAATGTAGTCCTGCACTCGGCAGCGCCGCTGGGGTTGGCGCAGCTTGAGCAGGGCGCGCGATTCGATCTGCCGCACCCGCTCCCGCGAGAGGTGCAGGTCTTCGCCGATCTGGGAGAGGGTCTGGGGGGTGTCGTCCTCGAGGCCGTAGCGCAGGCGGATCACGGCGGCTTCGCGGCTGGTGAGCTCTTTCAGCAATGCCTCCAGGTCGTCGTGCAGGGCTTCGCGGGCCAGCTCCTGCTCCGGGGTGGCGTGGCTGTCCTCGAGCAGATCGCCCAGCTGCGTGTCCTGCTCGCGGCCCACGCGCGTGTCGAGCGACACCGAGCGCGGCACCCGCATCAGCGTGAGTCGCACCACCTCTTCGCTCACTCCGAGTTCCTTGGCCAGGTCGCTCACCGAGGCCAGGCGGCCGTGTTCCGTGGCGATCTGGCGCTGGGCCTTTTTGATGCGGTTGAGCTTCTCGGTGACGTGCACCGGCAGCCGGATGGTGCGGCTCTGGGTGGCGATGGCGCGGGTGATCCCCTGGCGGATCCACCAGTAGGCGTAGGTGCTGAAGCGGAAGCCGCGGGTGGGGTCGTATTTCTCCACGGCGCGCTCGAGCCCGAGGGTGCCTTCCTGCACCAGATCGAGCAGCTCCATGCCCCGCTGCTGATACTTCTTGGCCACGGCCACCACCAGGCGCAGGTTGGCCTGGATCATCCGGTCGCGGGCGCGGCGGCCGTGATGCAACGCCTGCTTGAGCTCGGCCACGCTCAGGCCGCTGCGCTCCGCCCAGGCTTCATGATCCTGCCTCAGCTTCTCGCGCAGCTCCGGTACGGAGCAGCCCAAATGCTCGGCCCATTGCTGCACCGCAGGCCAGTGTCCGAGCTGTGTGGCAAGCCGCTGGCGATCGGTCTCCAGGCTGATCAGATCAGCCAGGGGTGCGGCCTGGCTGGCCAGACCCTGTCGCTCCCGCAGTAGGCGCTCACGCTTCTGCACCTGCCTGGCCAGGGTGAGCTCCTCCTCGTGGCTGAGCAGGTCCACCCGGCCGATGTCCTGCAGGTAGAGGCGCACCAGATCGCTGCTGCCGCGCCTGCCGGCTGAAGAGGGTTTGGGGCTGGAAGGGCCCTGGGGCACAGGCTGCGCCTGAAACAGCAACCCAAGGATCGAGTCTCAGTTGAGATTCGTCTCCGAATCGCTTGTTTCTGTTCGGGATTGCCGCGCCGTTGCGGTGGCTCAGGCCTCCGCGTCTTCCTCCACCCAGGTGCTGGCCACGTGCAGCTCTTCGAGCTGTTTGGCGGCCACACCGCCCGGGGCGCCGGTCATCAGGCAGCGGGCCTGCTGGGTTTTGGGGAAGGCGATGGTGTCGCGGATCGATTCCTCACCAGCCAGCAACATCACCATGCGATCCACGCCGAAGGCCAGGCCGCCGTGGGGCGGGGCGCCCATGTCGAGCGCTTCCATCAGGAAGCCGAACTGCTGGTTGGCCTCCTCGAGGGGCAGGCCCACGGTTTGGAGCACCTGGCGCTGCAGGGCTGAATCGTGGATGCGCAGCGAACCGCCGCCCAGCTCCAGGCCGTTGAGCACCAGGTCGTAGGCCTGGGCGCGGGCTGCTGGCAGGGTGTCGGCCCAGGCAGCGGGGTCGCTGCCCAGATCGGCTGTGTTCGGGGCGCAGAAGGGGTGGTGCAGCGCCTCGTAGCGGTTCTCGTCGGCGTTGAACTCGAACATCGGGAAGTCCACCACCCAGAGGAAGTTCCAGCTGTCGTTTTCGCTGTCGGGCTTCACCATCCCCAGCTCGCGGGCCAGGTACTGGCGCACCCGATCGAGGGCCTTGTTCACCGTGGCGGTGTCGCCGGCGCCGAACAGGATCAAGGTGCCGGGCTCAGCGCCGGTGCGCGCCAGCAGCTCGGCCTTCTTCTCGTCAGAGAGGTTGTCTTTGATGGCGCCGATGGTGTCGATCTCGCCGCCTTCGCGCACGCGGATGAAGGCCAAGCCACCGGCACCGGCTTTCTGGGCTTCGCTGAACACATCGCCGCCGGGCTTGATGCGCACGTTGCTCACGGCGTCGTTGCCGCCGGGCACGGCGATGCACTTCACCGAGCCGCCGGCGGCCACGGCGCCTGAAAACACCTTGAAACCCATGTCGGCCACCAGGTCGCTCACGTTGGTGAGCTCCATGCCGTAGCGGGTATCGGGGCGGTCGGTGCCGTAGCGCTCCATGGCGTCATGCCAGGTGAGGCGCGGGAAGGGACGCGGCAGCTCCACGCCCTTCACGGTTTTCCAGATGGAGGCGATCAGCGCTTCGTTGAGCTCGAGGATCTGCTCCTGATCCATGAAGCTCATCTCCATGTCCAGCTGGGTGAATTCCGGCTGGCGATCGGCGCGCAGGTCTTCGTCGCGGAAGCAGCGAGCCACTTGGTAGTAGCGCTCGATGCCGCCCACCATCAGCAGCTGCTTGAACAGCTGGGGCGATTGGGGCAGGGCGAACCACTCGCCACCGCACACGCGGGAAGGCACCAGATAGTCGCGGGCGCCTTCAGGGGTGGAGCGGGTGAGCACGGGGGTCTCCACCTCAATGAAGCCCTGGTCTTCGAGGAAGCGCCGCGCCGCCTGGATGGTCTGAGCCCGCAGGCGCAGGTTGCTGTTCATGCGCTCGCGGCGCAGATCGAGGTAGCGGTGGCGCAGCCGCAGCTCCTCGCGGGTGTTCTCCTCGTCGTGCACCGACACCGCGAAGGGCAGGTTCCCCCTCACGCTGTTGAGCACGGTGATGGCGCTGGCCAGCACTTCCACCCGGCCGGTGGCCAGCTTCTCGTTGATCGCGTCGGCGGGGCGCTCGCGCACCTTGCCCTCCACCTGGATCACCGTTTCGTTGCGCAGGTGTTCGGCCACGGCGAACATCTCGGCGCCGTTGTCCGGATCCACCGTGATCTGCACGGTGCCGCTGCGGTCGCGCAGATCGATGAAGATCACCCCGCCGTGATCACGGCTGCGATCAACCCAGCCGCACAGCTGCACGGCCTGGCCGGTGGCGTCTTGGCGCAGGTCGCCGCATCCGTGGCTGCGCATGCTGGGATCGAGGGGGTAATGGGCGATTGTCCCACTCGGCCGTTGGTGCTGCCAGGCTGGGTTTGGCTTGGTGGGGCCTCCTTCAGCGCCTGTAGAAGGGGCGCTTCACCACTACGGCCCTCTCGGCGCGCCCGCGGATTTCCACGGCCAGTTCAGAGCCGAGCTTGGCGGCATCGGCGGGCACATGGGCCAGGGCGATGCCCGCCTGCAGGCTGGGGGACCAACCACCGCTGGTGATCGTGCCGATCGGCGCTGAGCCCGGTTCGGCGCCGGCCGCGAGCACGGGGTAGCCGTGGCGGGGGATGGCACGGCCCTGGAGTTGGAGGCCCACCAGGCGCCGCTCCACCCCATCACTGGTTTGTCGCTCGAGCACCTCCCGGCCGATGAACGGTTTGGGCATCTCCAGGTGCACCAGCCAGCCCAGGCCCACCTCCAGGGGGCTAGTGCTTGCATCCATATCACTGCCAAAGAGATGCATGGCCGCTTCCAGTCGCAGCGTGTCGCGGGCGCCGAGGCCGCAGGGCTGAATGCCCCGTTCCAGGCACTCCGCCCAGAACGCCTGGCCTGCGGCGTGCTCGAGCAGCAGCTCAAAGCCGTCTTCGCCGGTGTAGCCGGTGCGGGCCACGAACGCCGAGCCGATCCCCGGCAGCTCCAGTTGGCGATGGCCGAAGCGGGGCAGGCCCTCCAGGCTGGTGCCGCTCAGCGCTTCCAGCTGGGCAGCCGCCTCAGGCCCTTGCAGCGCCACGAGCACGCCATCTCCTTTGTGATCGCTCACCTGGATCCCGGCCGGCTCGAGCTGGCTGCGGATCCAGGCGGTGTCAGCCTCAGCGCAGGCTGCATTAATCACGAGCAGCAGCTCATGGGTCTGGGCGGCGGCATCCCAGCCGCGGTCGTACACGATCAGATCGTCTTGGATGCCGCCCTGCTCGTTGAGCAGCACCGTGTAGCAGGCCTCGCCTGGGCCGATCCGAAACAGATCCGTGGGCACCAGCCCCTGCAGCGCATCTTTGGCGCCTGGGCCGCTGAGGCGCAGCACCCCCATATGGGAGATGTCGAACAGGCCGCAGCGCTCACGTACAGCCTTGTGCTCCTCCAGCAGCCCGGCGAACTGCACGGCCATCTCCCAGCCGGCGAAGGGCACCATGCGCCCCCCGGCGTGTTGCGCTGCTTCAAACAACGGGGTGCGCTGCAGGGGAGCCATGGCGGCTTGGCGTCGGAGCGGATCCTATGGAGCGCCTTGGATCGGTTGGCTTCAACAAGGGGAAGACAACCTGCAGCTTCTCGTTCTGCACTGGTCGCCGCCGAATCCGCTGCCTACGTTGAGCACCCTGAAGCTCCGCCATGGGCACTCGCGCCTGCTGCCGCAGCTGCCGTCACTGCACTCCGCCCAGCGGTGTGGAGATGGGCTGGTGCCAGCTGCGCCAGTTGCCGATCCACGGGGAGCTGGCATCCGAGCTGTGGTGCCATCACTGGACGGCGCGACCGCCACGGCTGCCGGTGATGGGCGATGGCGGCACGGAGCTCGAGCCCCAGCGCCGCGATCGGCAGCTGGCCCTCGCCGATGTGCTGGAAAGCTGAAGAGAAGCCGAAGATTCGCGGACAAAGCGGGTGGGATGTGTTCCCGCATGCCAGATCTGCCATTTGGCGGTGCCAAGCTGGACTTACGCAGCTCGATGAGGACACCGTTGATGGCTGTTGCCGCTGTTGCCAGTCCGATCGACTTAATGGCCACCCAGGTGGACAGTGAGACGGTCTCGTTCCCGACAGGCGCGGCGATCTTCAGTCGTGGGCAGGCGGCCGATGCGATCTACGGCGTGCGCCGCGGCATCGTGGAAGTGATCAACGCCAAAGGCGACAAGCTCTGCTACCGCCCCGGTGAGCTGTTCAGCTACGAGGACATCGTCTGGAATGAAGATGTGCGCCACAACGACGCGGTGGCTCGCACGCCTGTGGAGCTGGTGCGGCTCGATCGCCTGCGCTTTCTGAACCTGCTGCACAACCACCCAACGATGGCGATCCTGCTCATCGGTCAGCAGCATGAGCGGCTGCGTGAGCAGCGGGCCAGCGGCACCTGCGCCTACTGAATCGAGCGCGTCAGGGTTCGCGGCTCCGTTCAGCGATCCAACAGAAACAGCAGGCTGCGCACCACCTTGGATGCGAGCACGCTGCTCACACCTGTGGGATCGAGCATCGGCGCCAGTTCCACCACATCGGCGGCCACCAGGTTGTGGTGGCGCAGCTCATCCACCAGGGCGGCGAAATCGCTCCAGAGGAAGCCGCCTGGCTCGGGGGTGCCGGTGCCCGCCATCACAGAGGGATCGAACCAGTCGAGATCCACGGTGAGATAGAGGGGCTTGCCCCGCAGGGGCTTCAGCGCTTCGGCCATGCGCTCGATTGCCACCAGGCGGCCTGTCTGGCGCAGTTCGGAGAATTCCTCGCGGGTGCCGCTGCGGATGGCGATCTGTAGCAGCTGTTGGCTGGGCAGCACCTCCAGGCAGCGGCGCATTGCGCAGGCGTGGCTGTGGTGGGTGCCAAGCCATTCATGTCGCAGATCGGCGTGGGCATCGAGCTGCACCAGCACCAGATCGGGATGCTGCTCCGCCACCGCAGCCACCGCGCCGGAGCTGATCGAGTGCTCACCGCCGAGCATGAACGGTTTGAGCCCCAGGGCCAGCACCGTTTCGGTGGCCTGCTTCACCGCGGCCACCACCGGCTCTGGTGCGCCGAAGGGAATGTCCACGGCGCCGAGATCGGCGATGGCGAGCTCCTCCAGGTCGCGATCGAGCTGGGGGCAGTAGCTCTCCAGCCCCGAACTCACCTCCCGGATCGCCGCCGGGCCGAAGCGGGTTCCCGGGCGAAAGGAGGTGGTGCCGTCGTAGGGCACCCCGAACACACCCACCCGGCAGCCGGCCGGATCGCGCTGGCTGCCCATGTAGATGGCGCCGTCGGTGTCGAACAGGGAGAGGTCGGGCATGGCGGTGTGCATCAGGCGTTGAGGGCCCGCTCGATCGCGGCGGGGATGGCGTCGAAGGCGCCGCTTTGCCAGCGGGGGCTCCAGATCTCACAACCCTCGGCCACGGCAGCGGCGCGGCTGGGATCGGGCTCGAGGTAGCGGCGGCCGTCGGTGGCGGCGAAGGTCCAGCTCCACCAGCCGCTCGGATACATCGGCACCCATCCGTACATCGGATCGGCGTGGCCGAACACTTCGCGGATCACCTTCACGGTGTCGATGTGCACCTGGCGGAAGGCCTCCGGCGATTCGCTCTGGGTGGCGAACACACCACCCGGCTTGAGGATGCGTCGGCACTGCTCGAAGAAAGCGCGGTTGAACAGACCTTCAGCGGGGCCGGCCGGGTCCGAGCCGTCCACGATCACCACGTCGTAGCTGGCGTCTGCTGCGTTGACCGCCCAGGCGATGCCATCGCCCACGGTGAGGTGAAAGCGGGGATCGCTCCAGCAGCCAGCCCCGATCGAGGGCAGGTGCTGCTGGCTCCACTCCACCACCAGGCCGTCGATCTCCACCATGTCGAGGTGTCGCACGCCGGCATGGCGCAGGCATTCGCGGGCGGTGCCCCCATCGCCGCCACCGATCACCAGTACCCGCTCCACCGAGGCGGCGCTGCAGAGGGCCGGATGCACGATCGATTCGTGGTAGTGCCGCTCCTGGCGCTCGGCGGTCATCCAGCAGCCATCGAGTAGCAGGCCCTTTCCGTAGCGCTCGCTCTCGATGATCGTCACCCGCTGGAAGGGCGACTGCTCCTCGGCGATCACCCGCCCGGCCAGGCCGTAGCGCACGCCATCGAAGATCTCGTCAATCCAGCCTGAGCTGGAGAGGGGCCAGCCAGGGGTGGGGGCGGGCGCAGTGCTGCTCTCAGCCATGGGCAGTGAGGATCGTGTCTCCAGATTTGCGCATCACCGGTCGCCGGTTCCTGTTCTGCCGGTGTGCCCCGTGACAGGCTTTGGTGATGGCTGGAGGAGCGACGCCTGGCGATCTGCAGTTGATCCCGGGTGTGGTGATCCCCGCAGCGGAGCTGCGCTGGCGCTTTTCGCGCTCCTCTGGACCAGGCGGCCAGAACGTGAACACCACCGATTCGCGGGTGGAGTTGCTGTTTGATCTGGCGGCCACGCCCTCGTTGCCGCCGCATCTGCAGGCTCGGGCACTGAGGCGGCTGGAAGGTCGGTTGGTGGAGGGCTGCGTGGTGATCGCCGCTAGCGAACACCGCTCCCAATGGCAGAACCGGGTGGCAGCCCAGCGGCGCCTGGTGGAGTTGCTGCAGGAGGCGATCAAGCCGCCACCGCCGCCGCGGCGTGCCACCAAGCCCACACGCGGTTCGGTGCAACGGCGGCTGGCGGCCAAGAAACAGCGCAGCGCTGTGAAGCAGCAGCGCAGCGGCAGGCCTCAGCTGCCCGACGACTGAGCTGCGCGGATCTCCGCTTTGGCTTGTTGCCAGAGGCCTTCCAGTTCCCGAATGCTGCGGCCCTGCAGATCACCGCCCAGGGCGGCCTCCACCCGGGAGAAGCGATCCAGGAAGCGGCGGTTGGTGCCGGCCAGGCCGGCTTCGGGATCGATGCCGCACCAGCGCGCCACGTTCACCAGGGTGAACAGCACATCCCCTAGTTCTTCCTGGGCGTGCGTCTTATTGCCGCTGGCCACGGCTTCCTTGAGCTCATCGAGCTCTTCATGCACCTTCTCCCACACACCGGCCATGTCGTCCCACTCGAAACCGGCCGCTGCCGCTTTCTTGGAGATGGTCATGGCGCCGGCGAGGGCGGGCTGGCCGCGCACCTTGCCGGCGAGGCGATCGCTGAGGGGGCTGGCGGAGGGTGCGCCCGCTGGATTCGCCGCCTTCTCCTCGGCCTTGATCGCTTCCCAGCTGGCTTTCACGGCCGCGCTATCAGCCGCCTCGGCGCCGGCGAAGACATGCGGGTGGCGGCGCACCAGCTTTTCGCTGATCCCGGCTGCGATCTGGGCCAGATCAAAGCGGTTCTCCTCTTGGGCGATCTGGGCGTGGAGCACCACCTGCAGCAGCAGGTCGCCCAGTTCTTCCTTGAGGTGGGCGTCATCGCCGTGGCGGATCGCATCGGCCACCTCGTGGGCCTCCTCCAGCACGTAGGGCACCAGAGAGGCGTGGGTCTGTTCCAGATCCCAGGGGCAGCCACCCTGAGGGTTGCGCAGTTGGGCCACCACATCGATCAGCTCGCTCAGAGCTTCTGTAGTTGTGGGCGAGGCGGCCATGAATGGGCTCTGAGGCGTTGACGCCACCCTCGCATTGCCGTTGGACGCCGGGCCATGGGTATGCGGCGGTTGTACTAACCCTGGTCAAACGCGTAGGGGCCGCATGCTCGGCTGCTTGCAATCGAAAGTTGAATCACTATTCCAGGCTTACGAGAAGCGTTGTGCCAATACTTTTCTCGTAATTCAGTGTTTTTACTTCCTACCCCCCGTTCTCGATGCTCTAAGCACCGTTGAGGGACTAACACCGAATTGACGCCGAAATTCTGTGGTGAAATTGGAGCTAGAGCGGTAGCCGTAGGTTCTGCTGATGCTCGTTACGGTGTCTTCCTCGCCTGCTGTTTGCAGTTCTTCCATGGCTTTGTTGAGGCGCTGCTTTCTGACGAACTGCATTGGGGTGCAGTCAAACTTCTCCCTGAAAAGGTTTTGGAGGTGCCTTGCTGAGTAATGGCTGTGCTCTTGCAGGTCGGTCAGTGTGAGGTTGAGATGCGTGTTTGCCTGGATGTAGTCCACAAGGTCGTCAAGCTTTGCATTCCATTGACTGATTGCGGATGCTGAGCGCCTCTGATAAAGCTCCAGTAGGCCGGTTTGCTGCATCAGTGCTAGTGCCAGCAAGCGGTAAATCTGTTCGGATAGCCCAAGGGCTTCCGGCAGATAAAAGCTCTCTCCAAGCAGGTTGTCGATATAGGAGAAGAAGGCTAGGAAGGGTCCTGCTAATGCCATGCGCTCGGCGTGGCTGCCAGATCCGAAAAGCCAGGGATTTTCTAGTTCTTGATCGATCTCGATTCCGCTGATAACCCTGATCGTTCGTTGTAGTTTCTTGTGCTCTATCTGGCAATAGAGGCCGGAGATATAGCCCGTGTCAGCCCTGCTTCCGTTTCTTGGGTTCAAGAAGATGTCGCCTGGGTTGATGTGCTCGATATACGACCCGTCTCTATAGGTGTGCACATCACCTGCTGTGCATGCCGCCAACGTGCTGCATCCACTGTTTTCTTGCTCGATGATGATGGATGGCGTCAAGCGTGAGGCCACCATTGTCATTCCGCCAAGGTTTGCAAAGGCGAAATCGGCATAGGGATGTTTGACCGTGGGTTGATTGCCGTGGTTGCCTTTTGAAAAGACGCTATCAATCTCATTCGCCATATCCACGGGGTCCAGCGAAAAAATCTCTTTGCTGTTCTGAAGGGGGAACTGCAGTGCTGCCAGCTGCTCGTCGTTAGGAGGAGTTGGTTGGGTCACGATGCCACTCCGTTGGCAGTGGTGGTTGGTGATCGCGAGATGATAGTTGGCTTTTATGCAGCTGTCTCTAGTAAGAATGCCGCCAGATTGCTCAACGACCTTCCTTCGTGATCGCTCCGATCGATCAAGCGTTGATAGGTTCCATAGGGCAGCGTGATGGTGATACGTTTTGGGGTGCGAAATCGGGCTGTGGTCGCCCAGGGCTGTTGTTTGGGCGAGCTCAGTTCGTTGTGCATGGCTTGATTCGTCCGCTCTATCAACTAAGCGTCAATACCCCTATTCCGTCTATAGATTCTCTTTATTCTTTCTTGATCAGTGCGTTTTGGCGGCAAGGCTGCGCTTTTGAGCAAGTCTGTCGTTGCAGCGCTTGATGTCGGCGCCACTTCTTGCGTCTTTATGCAGCACTTTGCAGCTTGATGCTGCAGGTCTCAGTGTGATCCTTGCGCTGTTGTCTTGCCGAGTGTCTTCCGGCGCGTTCGCTGCTGCGTCCTCAAAATCGATGGGCTTGCCGCCGCTTTCGCTTCGGTGATCGTCGAGGCCGTGGCCAGCGGGGCATTGGATCGCCGTCCTGGATCAGGTGCAGCCAAGTGCTGGCTTCCACGCCGATCAGCACCGCGAGGCTGAGGCCGCGCTGCTCCTGCCAGAGCATGTGCAGGCTTCGGCCGAGTTGCAGTGGGCTCGGCGCGCCCCAGGGCTGAAGCAGCCAAGCCAGCCCGGCGATCAGCGCCCCCAGGTACAGCAGCCGCCCGGCGCTTCCCAGGAACGGTGAGTGTGAGAGCAAGGAGCGATGGCGGAGCAAGCGCCGGTAGGGCTCCCAGAGCAGGCGCAGCGGCCCCCAACGGCGGCTGGGGTTGGAGCGGGTGTCGAGATCAGGGGAGAGCCAAAGCCCCCCGATCAGAAACGCCAGCGCTCCGGCTGCGATGCCGGCCAGCCCCAGCCAGGGGGCCCAGAGCAGCCCGTAGGGCAGGGCGAGCAGCCAGGTGGCGCGGTCGTGCTGCTGGCCGCTGGCCATGGCTTGTGGCAGGTGTCGCGTTGCAGAATGGCCGAGCCGCCCGGTTAGCTCAGCGGTAGAGCGCCTGCCTTACAAGCAGGATGTCGCTGGTTCGAACCCGGCACCGGGCATCAGGGAATCAAGCCGCCGAGGCGTGTGCGGAAATCGCCCTTGGGCATGCCGCCTCTGAGTTCGCCATGGATGGTGAACTCGCCTTCTGGATCACTCACCACGAGATAGGTGGGCCAGCCCATGCCCTGTTTGTCCGGGTATTGAGCCATCAACACGCGCCGGTAACGCCGGTAGGTGTCGGTGTCCTGCAGCATCACGCTCACGAAGCTGCAGCCCAGTTCGGTGCAGACCGCGGCGTCGTAATGACTCATGCGATGGCAGGTGCCGCAATCTTCCGAGCTGAACTTGAGGACGGTGTAGCTCATTGGGTCGGCTTCACTGCGCGAACCGTAGCGATCAAATCGCGCAGTGTTGAGTGATCTCACCTATGGCAGCTGGCGCGGCCCCGCGCTCCAATGCGCCCAGCAACGACAAGGGGATGGGACCCGGTGATCTCCGTCACCGGGTTTTTTCTTGGCTTTGCAGCTGTTGCCAGGCCTCCTGGGGATCCACGCCACGGCGGCACAGGTTCACCCACGGCTGCAGAGGGCCCAGCCAATCGTTCTGAGTGGGCGCGCGCAATAGGGCGAGGACCGATTGCTGAGCCGGGGTGGGGGCTGTGTGCATGCCAGGGGCCGAGGGAACTGAGCCGAACATTCCCCGCATTCCCCGCAGCTCCGCTTGGCCGGCGCCGGCCTCAGCTTTGGCAGAGCTCCTCGCTCACACTCCAAAGCCGAGTGCAGGCTTCGCGCTCCAGCGCTGCTGGTGCAATGCGGCAGGCCTTCGGGTAGCCCTTGAGGTTGCCCAGTCCGCCCGGTCCATAGAAGCCTCCTGCTTCTGCCCCTGGCGCCGTGGCCGCAAACAGCTGGGGCAGGGCGCCCATGGCGGCGCTCTGGAACAGCGGGTCCATCAGCTTGTAGGCCAAGGCTTCCAGCTTTGAGCCCCGCGCTGCCACCGAGGTGGGCTGCAGGTTGGTGCGAGCGAGCCCTGGATGGGCGGCGATGGAGAGCACCCCACTGCCCTGGGCCTGCAGGCGCCGTTGCAGCTCGAGGGCGGTCATCACGTTGGCGAGCTTGCTCTGGGCATAGGCGGCCCAGGCGTCGTAGCGCCGTTCTCCCTGCAGGTCGTCGAAGGCGATGCGGCCGAAGTAGGAGGCGCCCGAGCTCACATGCACCACGCGGCTGCCCGGCCGCTCCTGCAGCAGGGGTAACAGCTGCTGGGTGAGGGCGAAGTGGCCCAGGTGATTCACCGCAAATTGCAGTTCATGCCCCTGGGCACTGAGCTCACGGGGCGGAGCCATGACACCGGCGTTGTTGATCAGCAGATCCAGGGCGCCGCAGCGTTCGCTCACCGTGCGGGCTGCCTGTTGCACGCTCTCGAGATCCGCCAGATTCAGCTCGATTGGGATCAGTTCGCCGCCCACTGCTCCAAGCTGTTGACAGGCGGCGGTCGCTTTGGCGTGGCTGCGGCAGGCCAGCAGCACCCGGGCCCCGCGGGCTGACAGCGCGCGGGCGGTTTCAAGCCCCAGGCCGCTGTTGGCCCCGGTGATTAGGGCCGTGCGCCCTTGTTGATCCGGACAATCGGCGAGGGTCCAGGGCATGGTGTGCGGCGCAACGCTCCGCCCAGATTGCCGGTCTTGCAGGTTTGACGGCTTGCTGAGCGAGCCTGTTGCAGTGGCCTAGGCACCTGCTCCAACCATGGCCATACTGAGCGCCACCCAGCCCATTACTGCGCCATGGCTAACCGCGCTGCGTTGTCGGCGCTCCTTGTGCTTGTGGGGGGCTTGAGCGGAGGCTGTCAGCTGCTCCCAAGCAATGCACCGCAGGCTGAAGCACCGCTAGCCCGCAGAGTGTCTGCCCTGGGGCGCATCGAACCCCTCGGTGGCATCAGCAAGGTGTCCGTGCCCAGCAGCCTGAGCAATGACCGGGTGCGCGAGATTTTGGTTAGCGAAGGCCAACGGGTGGAGCAGGGCCAACCCCTGGCGATCCTGGAGAGTTTCGACAGCCTCAATGCCACCGCTCAGAAATCCAAGGCGAGCATCGCGGTGGCCGAGCGCAAGCTGCGCTCCCAGGATGCAGTGATCCGTCGCTACCGCGCAGAACTCAATCAGGCCAAGGCCGAGGCTCGCCGCGCCAAAGAGCTGTTTGCAGCAGGGGCCACATCCGCCAATCGCTACGAGGCCAAGCAGGCCGAAGCCGAGAGTAGTGAGGCCCAGTTGCAGGAGGCACTTGCGGATCGCGAGACCCTGCAGGCGGAGCTGATCGAAAGCCGTGGATCCCTGGTCAAAGATCAAGCCGAGTTGGCCAAAACCACCATTCGGGCGCCCTATGGCGGCACCATCTTCAAACTCATTGCCCATGCCGGCGACAAGATCGGCGAAGGCGGGCTGTTGGAGATGGGGGACAGCAGCCGCATGGGGGTGATCGCCGAGGTGTACCAATCCGATCTCCCCGAAATCAGGCCCAACCAGGCGGTCACGATCAGTGCCGATGGATTCCCTGGCCACAGCGTTCGCGGCAACGTCAGTGCGATCTCCCGCCAGGTGAGCCGTCAGAGCGTCACCACGGGGGAGTCGGGGGACAACGTCGACCGGAGGGTGGTGGAGGTGAAGATCGCCTTACCGGCCGAGGCGATCGCCAAGGCCAGCCGGGTCAACTACCTGCAGGTGAACGTGGTGTTTGACCCGCTCACGCCGGAGCAACGCCAGCAGCGGCCGAGCCAGCCATGAGGCCAAAGCCCCGCACGCCGGTGGCCTGGCTGCAGCTCAGCCACAAACCGATGCGCCTGTTGGCCGCCATCGCCGGCGTGGGCTTCGCCAACGTGCTGGTGTTCTTTCAGATGGGCCTCTCGGGAGCCCTCTACGACAGTCAGAAACGGCCGATCCAGCAGATCAATGGCCAACTGGTGCTGGTGCCACGCCGCTACAGCAACCTGGGGGAACCCCTCACCATGCCCCGGGCCCAGCTGGCGCGGGCCCTCGGTGTGGAAGGGGTGAAGGCGGTTACGCCGCTCTACATCGGCAAGATCGATTGGATCAACCAGGACACCCGCCAGAAAAAACAGGCCCTGTTGTTTGGCGTTAGCCCAGACAACCCCGCCCTGAAGCTGTCGGAGCTTCAGCAACAGCGCAGCCTGCTGGAGCGGCCCAACAGCATCTTTTTTGATCGCGGCTCCAAAAAGAGTGCCGGGCCCGTCGCCCAAACCCTGGCGTCAGGGCACCCCTACGACACAGAGCTGCGCGGCCAGCGGGCCCAGGTGGTGGGTTTGTTCCAGCTCGGGCTCACCTTTGCAGCCGACATCAACCTGATCAGCTCTAGCTCCAACTTCCAGACTTACCTCCCAGAAACCAATAACGACGACATCCAGATCGGCGTGATCCAGCTGCACCCGGGCGTTAGTGCCACCCGGGTGCAAGCCACACTGCGGAGCTTCCTCGAGCCTTCGGTGCAGGTGCTCACGATCCCGCAGCTGATGGATCGTGAAATGGAGCACTGGCGAAAGAACAGCTCCTTTGGCCTGATTTTCAACCTCGGCGTGCTGGTGGGGCTCGCCGTCGGGGCGATCATCGTCTACCAGATCCTCTACTCCGACGTGGGGGATCACCTCGGCGAATACGCCACGATGAAGGCCATGGGCTACGGCGATGTCTTCGTAGTGGGGATCATCCTGCAGGAGTCGTTGATCCTGGCTTCGGTGGCGTTTCTCCCCAGCGTTGTGGTGTCGATAGGGCTCTATCAGATCCTGGTGCGTTCCACAGGGCTGCTGCTCACGATGACCCTCAGTCGCGCTGGCCTGGTGTTTGCGCTCACCCTGGTGATCTGCGGCGCATCGGGATGGCTGGCCACCGGCAAGCTGCGCCGCCTCGATCCGGCCGAGGTGTTCTGAATGGCCGCGGCAGCCCCTGTGGAGATCAAGGGCCTCAACCATTGGTTTGAGGAGGCCGGCAGCAGCAAACAGGTGTTGAGCGACATCCACCTCACCGTGAACGCAGGCGAGATTGTGATCCTCACCGGCCCCTCTGGATCGGGCAAAACAACGCTGCTCACCATGGTGGGAGGCCTGCGCGCCGCCCAGGACGGCAGCCTGCGGCTTTTCGGCGAAGAGCTGCGCGGCGCCTCGAAGCAGCAGCTCACGCAGCTGCGCCGGCAGGTGGGCTTCATCTTCCAGGCCCACAATCTGATGCCCTACCTGAGTGCCCTGCAGAACGTGCGCCTGGGGCTGGAGGTGGCCCCAAGCTGGCTGCAGCAGGGGCGGCGCGCCATGGATGCACGCTGCCGCGAGCGCCTCACCCAAGTGGGCCTGGGCCATCGCGTGGATTTCATGCCCGCCAAACTCTCCGGCGGCCAAAAACAGCGGGTGGCTATTGCCCGCGCCCTGGCCTCCAACCCCCAGCTGCTGCTCGCCGACGAGCCCACCGCCGCGCTGGATAAAGAATCAGGCCGCGATGTGGTGGCCCTGTTTCGGGAGCTGGCCGACACCCGTGGCGCGGCGATTGTGATGGTGACCCACGACAACAAAGTGCTGGATATCGCCGATCGGATTGTGCACCTCGAGGGTGGCGCTCTGGCCTGAATCGCGCGCCAGCAAACGACGGCCAGGGGGGTGGCGGAGCCCTACGCGCGTCGGGCTATGAGCTCCAGCAGGGTTGGGCCCACCCAGAAGCTGCCGGGATCTTCAGCGGCCGCGCTGATTTCAGCGTGAGCTTCGGCTGCATCAGCGCTCGTCCAACAGCCCAGCTCCTGGAGACGCGTTCCGTACACCGCCACAAACGTCTGCAGCCACTGGGCAGCCATCGAGCCATGCCGTCCCGCGACTGGTAGGGGTCTCAGCTCTTCGATCCGCCACCCTCTGGCGGCGAGCAGTGCCGGCAGCCGGCGGTTCACATCCGGATCACCGCCTGCCTGGCGGAAGCTTTGTTGGCAGGCCTCGCCAAAGCGGCGGATGGCTTGTCCGTGGGGATACAGGCCGAAGCTGTCCCAGTGCACGTATTCATGGATGAGCACCTGGCCGCCCGGTTGGCTGCACTGATCCAGCCCATCGAGCAGGGGCTCGAGCCGGGGGAGAAACATCGCCACCCAGCGGCACCAGATCAGCTCGAAGCGCTCCTCGGGCCAGGCATCCTCCAGCAGGTGGCACTGCCGCAGCTCCAGCTGTGCCATCCCTTCCGCACTGGCCAGGGTGCGGCCAGCTGCCACATAGTTGGCGCTGAGCTCGAGTCCGAGCACCCGGCCGGAAGGGCCCACCACTCTGGCCAGATCCATCGCTGCAAACCCCGGCCCGGCGCCCACATCCAGCACGCGACCTCCTGACGCGAGACCCGCTCGCTGCCAGGCGGCCTGGGCTTCCGGTAGCCAGAGCTGATGCTGGAATCGCAGCCGATCCAGCTCCTCGGCATGGGTGCCGAGCAGATAGCTGGAGTCAGCCATGGCCTAAGTGCTCAGTCTTCGGGGAACAGCAGGGCGGCGAGTTCGTCGGGATCCACGTCGTAAACGCGGGCCAGGCTGGTTTCGATCGCTGCGGTCACCTCGCCGGGCAGAAAGCGCATGGCGCTCAAGGCGTCATCCGCGATGTCATCGGTGAGCAGCTTGTCGCCGTCGAGCTTTTCATCGTTGATCACCGCCATCACCCAGCTCTGGTAGGCGTACACCAGATCGGAAAACTCCAGATCGGGATCGTTGAAGTCCAGGGCCATCGCAGAAGCGGGCGAGCTGCCTGCAGTCTGCCGGCCGGTGGGGAAGATGGTGACCATGACGACCGCATCCCCTGACCCACTGGCCCTGCAGGCCACCCTGGTGGATTTCGCCCTGGCGGAACTGGTGCGTCAGCACCGCGACAGTTTTCCGCCCCTCTGGACGCCTGAGAGCTGGGCCAAGTTGCTGATCTGGCTGGCGCTCAACTGCGGCTGCAGCGGCGATGAGACCGGCCTCAAGGCCTTTGCTGAGGCGATCGGCCCCCTGCAGATGGGGCGGCTGCGGCGGGTGTTCTTCGAGCGGGAGCTGGGGGATCTGGAGTTGCAGTTGATGGCCGATCCCGCAGAGCAGCAGTTGCTGGTGCTTCCCCAGGGGCCGGCTGAGGAGGTGCTCACCAACGAGCGGATCGCCCAGGCCCTGGAGCGGGTGGGGCTCACGGCCAGGGTGCCCGCCGATCAGGCTCGCTGGCAGCACCTGGACGCGCTGGTGGCCATCCCCTGGCTGGAGCAGCGCTGATGGAGCTGATCGCCCGCTACCGCAACGCCGGCTATGAGGCCCTGGCCGATGGCGTGATCGCCTTCTTCGATCGCCGCAGTGATCTGCGGCGCCCTGGTGTGGCCTTCGGTCCCGGTGGCGGCGAGCCCGCCAAGGTGTCCACCGACATCAGCCTGGTGGCGATCGATCGCTCCGATCCGGAAGCCTTTGCCCTGGCGGAGGTGATCCTGCGCGGCGTGAGCGCCGGCCTGGAGCGCTACCTGCAGGAGCGGCCCCTGTTCCGCGACTGCTGCCCCGAGCAGCAGCTGTTTGTGAATCCGATCTTCAACCTGCAGCGCTATGCGCCGGGGGAGGGTTTCAAGCGCTGGCACTGTGACTGGACCATCAGCGATGAAGCCACGGAGCCCGTGCACCGGGTGCTGGCCTGGATCCTCTACTGCAACAGCGTGGAGGAGGCCGGCACGGAGTTTCACTGGCAGGCCCACCACGAGGACGCGGAGCGCGGAAAGCTCGTGATCTTTCCCGCTGGGCCCTCGCACATTCACCGCGGGCGGGTGAACCACACCGACACCAAAACCATCGCCACCGGCTGGATCAATGCCGGCAGCCGCGAGGGTTATCTGAGCCGTTTGGCGGCTGGTTAAGCCTCCGCCCGCTCTGATGAGGGCCAGGGCAGCTCGTATTGCACTTGCTGCGGGAAGGGGATTTCGATGTTGTGGCGCTTGAAGGCATGCCAGATGGCCTGGTTCACCTCGCTGCAGATGCCCACGTTGTCCATGGGATTGGCGATCCAGAAGCGCAGGGCGTAGTTGATTGCTGAATCGCCGTAGCTCAGGAGCAGAGCCTTCGGCGCCGGCTCGTGCAGCACCCGGGGCACCTCAAAGGCTGTGGCCTCCAGCAGGGCAATCACTTCGGCCGGGTCGTGGTGATAGGCCGCACCCACGCTCACCTGGCTGCGGCGCATCCGGTCGCTGGCGGTGTAGGTGGTGGCCGCCTCGGTGAAGAAGGTCTGATTGGGGATCAGCAGTTCGGCGTTGTCGCGGTCGCGCCAGAGCAGGGTGGCCCGTAGCCCCAGCTTCCTCACCTCGCAGGGGTCGCCATCGAGCATCAGCACCTCCCCAGGCCGCACCGAGCCCTCAAACAGCAGCCACAGGCCGCTCACGAAGTTGGAAAACACCTCCTTGATGCCGAAGCCCAGGCCCACCGACAGGCCACCGGCCACCGCGATCAGGGCGGTGGTGTTCAGCCCGAGCTGCACGGCTACGGCCACCAATCCCACGCCCACCACGGCGTAACGGAGCATCAGCTCCATCGCCTTGCGGCTGCCCTCGCTCATCCCCACGGCCCGCTGCACCAGCCAGGCCAGCCCCGCCGCCGGCGGGCCGCAGCCCACCAGCACCAGATAGATCACCACCAGGGCTTGAAACAGCTTGCCGAAGCTGATCGCCACCCCGAACAGCTTCCCTAGGGGAGCCACCGCAAGATCCTGCAGGCTGTCCACCTCGCTGATCAGCACCAGCGCAACCAGAACGAGATAAGCCGGCCGCAGCAGGCGGCTCTCCAGCTGGTGCACCCGTGACCCCGGCAGCCAGCGCAACAGCAGGCTGTGGAGTCTGTTCAGCCCATACCAGCCCAGCCAGATCACCCCCAACAGCGCCATGAGGGCGTAGGGAAGTCCCACCGCAGCCAGGATCAGCACGCAGATCACCACCAGCCCCAGGGCGATGGGCGTGAGGGCCTGGCGCGGGAGCTGGGGCACTAAGCGGCGGCGGCGCACCAGGCGCGTTCCGAGCACGAGCCCCGCCATCAGCAGGAGCTGGAGCACCACGCCTGGGCGCTCCAGGTAGCCCAGCCAGCCGAACACCTCGAGCAGCAGGGTTCTCATGCCTTGCCCCTCAGGATCTGGATCAGGGTTTCGGTGCTGGATCGGGCGCTCTCCTCGCCAAACACGAGCTCCGTGATGAGCGCTTGCACCTTGGGAACACGCGGATCGTCGTCATGCATGAGCTTCACGATCTGGCTGAACTGGTCGCTCTGGCGGTTGGACAGCTCCATCGCCGCCAGCACCTGTGAGCTCTGCACGGGCACCTTCACGAAGCGATTCGCCGGCAGAAGGGTTTGAGATCCCACGGTGAGCATGCGCTGCATCAGCGGGTTAGCTGAGAATCGAATGAACGCAATGGCACGAGCTCGCCCGGCGGCGCTGGAGCTGCTGCCCAGAGCAAACACACGCAGCCGCTTCATGGGGCTTGGCGGACTGCCATCGGGGCCGTTGGGTAGGGCGCTCACGCCGAGGCTGGAGCCGAGCTGTTTGCGCAGTTTTGGGAGCGTGATGCTGTTGCAGGGCATCCAATCAATGCGCCCAGCCAGGAACTCTGCGATCACGGACTTCTGGTCGCTGTAGAAGGTCACCCGCTGCTGACTGTTGGCGTTCTGGAGCCAAGCCAGCCATTGCTCGATCTGCCTCACCTCGGCTGGCGATGGTTGTTGTCCGGCGATGGCTCGATTGATGCCTTTCAGCGCCCCCAGGCTGCCGGTGCTCCAATACAAGTAGTAGGGGTCCACGGTGAGCCCCACAGTGTTCCCCGCAGCACTGGCAGCGAGCAAGTCCGTCACCGTGGCAGGCGGCTCAGGTAGGCGCTTGCGGTTGAAGCAAGCCAGCTGGGTCTGGATCACCACCGGGATGCCCGCCAACTCGCCGCGGCTGTTGCGGAGTTGATCGAGATCGTCCGGGTCGAACAGCTTCAACTGCTCGGGGGCTGCGGGGTAGGGGGAGACCACCCCGTCCGCCAGCATCCGTAAAGCCGTTTCGCCGTTCACGAAGATCACATCCGGTCCCAGTCCGGCTCTGTTGCGCCGGATCAGGGCCTTGCTGATCGTGTTGTCTGAGTAGAGCGCGAACTGAAACCGGCTCGCGGGGTGCAGCTGGCGGTAGCCCCGTTCCAGCACGCTCAGGCGCGCCTGCGTTTCTTCCAGAAGGTCGGCATCGATCGCTTGATCGCTGTTTGTGCTCATCGCCAGGTAGAGCACATTCGGAAGCTCGAGCCCGCCCTTGCAGCCGGTGAGGCTGAGGCTGCCAAGGAGTGCCAGCAGCAGGCCGCGGCGCCGCCATGGCCTCAATCGGGGTGCAGGAAACAGGGCCATGGCCGCGGCAAGCGGGCACATCATCCCGGCTCTGGTGCCGTTTTGCGAGCATGGCCCGATTGCCTCACTGCTGCCTGTGACCGACGCCCTGCCCAAGACCTACGACCCGGTGGGCACCGAAGCGCGCTGGCAGCAGGCCTGGGAAACCAGCGGCGCCTTCCACCCCGATCCCAGTGCTCCCGGTGAGCCGTTCTCGGTGGTGATCCCGCCGCCGAATGTGACCGGCAGCCTGCACATGGGCCATGCCTTCAACACGGCCCTGATCGACACGATCGTGCGCTTCCAGCGCCTGCAGGGCAAAAACGTGCTCTGCCTCCCCGGCACCGATCACGCTTCGATCGCCGTGCAGACGATCCTCGAGAAGCAGCTCAAGGCTGAGGGCAAGCGCAAGGAGGATCTCGGCCGTGAGGCCTTTCTGGAGAAGGCCTGGGAGTGGAAGGCCCAGAGCGGCGGTACGATCGTGGGCCAGCTGCGCCGGCTCGGTTATTCGGTGGACTGGCGGCGCGAGCGCTTCACGCTCGATGCCGGCTGCAGCGCGGCAGTGATCGAAGCGTTCAACCGCCTGCATGAGCAGGGACTGATCTACCGGGGTGAATACCTGGTGAATTGGTGCCCTGCCTCCGGTTCGGCGGTGAGTGATCTGGAGGTGGAGATGAAGGAGGTGGATGGCCACCTCTGGCACTTCCGCTACCCGCTCACAGCCGGTGCCGCCGCCGATGGCCGCACCCACTTGGAGGTGGCCACCACCCGCCCCGAAACGCTTCTCGGCGATACGGCCGTGGCCGTGAACCCCAAGGATCCGCGTTATGCCGATCTGGTGGGGCAGACCCTCACCCTGCCGCTGGTGGGCCGCGAGATCCCGATCGTGGCTGACGACCACGTGGATGCGGAGTTCGGCACCGGCTGCGTGAAGGTGACCCCCGCCCACGACCCCAACGACTTCGCGATCGGCCAGCGCCACAACCTGCCGCTGATCACGGTGATGGCCAAGGACGGCTCGATGAACGAGGCCGCCGGTCGCTTCCGGGGTCTCGATCGCTTCGAGGCCCGCAAGGCCGTGGTGGCAGCGATGGAGGCCGAAGGTTTCCTAGTGAAGGTGGAGGACTACCGCCACAGCGTGCCCTTCTCCGATCGCGGCAAGGTGCCGGTGGAGCCGTTGCTCTCCACCCAGTGGTTCGTGAAAACAGAGCCCCTCGCCGCCCGTTGCCGCGAGGCCCTCGAGCAAGCCGATCCCCGCTTCGTGCCAGAGCGCTGGAGCAAGGTCTACCGCGACTGGCTCACCGACATCCGCGACTGGTGCATCTCCCGCCAGCTCTGGTGGGGCCATCGCATCCCCGCCTGGTTTGTGGTGAGCGAAACCGGTGGCGTGATCACCGACACCACTCCTTATGTGGTGGCCCGCGATGAAGCGGAAGCCCGCGCTAAGGCCGAAGCCCAGTTCAGCGGCGGCACCCATGCCCACCCGCTGGTGCTCGAACAGGACCCTGACGCCCTCGACACCTGGTTCTCCAGCGGCCTCTGGCCCTTCTCCACCCTCGGCTGGCCCGATGCGGGTGCTGCCGATCTGGCCCGTTGGTATCCCACCAGCGTGCTGGTGACGGGCTTCGACATCATCTTTTTCTGGGTGGCCCGGATGACGATGATGGCCGGCGCCTTCACCGGCCGGATGCCCTTCCAGGACGTCTACATCCACGGCCTGGTGCGGGATGAGAACAACCGCAAGATGAGCAAATCGGCGGGCAATGGCATCGACCCGCTGCTGCTGATCGATCGCTACGGCGCCGATGCGCTGCGCTTCGCCCTGGTGCGTGAGGTGGCTGGTGCCGGCCAGGACATCCGCCTCGACTACGACCGCAAATCCGACACCTCCGCCACGGTGGAGGCCTCGCGCAACTTCGCCAACAAGCTCTGGAACGTCACCCGTTTCGCGCTGATGAACCTGGGTGGCGAAACCCCCGCCTCCCTGGGTGAACCCGATCCGGCCGCGCTGCAGCTGGCGGATCGCTGGATCCTCTCGCGCCTGGCGCGGGTGAATCGTGAAACCGCTGAGCGCTACGGCAGCTACGGCCTCGGTGAAGCGTCCAAGGGTCTGTATGAGTTCGCCTGGAACGAGGTGTGCGATTGGTATGTGGAGCTGATCAAGCGCCGCCTCAATCCCGGCGAGTCCCCCAGCGCAGCCGCCCTGGCCGATCAGCGCACCGCCCGGCAGGTGCTCGCCAAGGTGCTGAACGAGCTGTTCGTGATGCTCCATCCGCTGATGCCCCACCTGAGCGAAGAGCTCTGGCATGGCCTCACCGGCTCTTCTGAAGAGACGTTCCTGGCGCTGCAGCCCTGGCCGGTGGTCGACGTTGCTTCGCTGGATGACGAGCTGGAGGCGTCGTTCAGTGATCTGATCGAAGCGATTCGGGTGGTGCGCAACCTCCGTGCCGTGGCGGGCCTCAAGCCAAGCCAGAGCGTGCCGGTGCGGTTCGTGACTGGCCGCGGCGCCCTCGCTGCGGTGCTCTCAGCCGCCACGGCGGATATCACTGCCCTCACCCGCGCTGAAACCGTTGAGGTGCTCGATCCCGCCGCCGCCGAGGCCCAGCCAGCCACCAAGGCCCTCGCCGGCGTGAGCGGTGAGCTGCAGGTGTTGCTGCCAATCGAAGGACTGGTGGATCTCGAGGCCCTGCGCGGCCGCCTTGAGAAAGACATCGCCAAGGCCGACAAAGAGATCAAAGGCCTCGCTGGCCGCCTCGCCAATCCCAACTTCGCGGACAAAGCACCGCCGGAGGTGGTGGCCGAATGCAAGGCCAACCTGGCCGAAGCCGAGGCTCAGGCTGAGTTGGCCCGCAGGCGTTTGGCGGATCTGGGCTGATGATGGCGTGAGGCCTGGAGTTGATTCCGATGCGCTGGTTGAGCTGTCTTTCTCTGCTGGCTGTTCTGCCCGTCGCCGTTCAGGCTGAACCGGGCATCCGGGCGGAGTACCGCTGCCTTGGTCGCTTTGACGCGGTGGATGTCACCGCCTTCTTCTTCAACCAGGACCCCTCCGAGGTGGTGCTGCTGGAGGGCCAGAGCGCGACACGCCTGCCACGCCTGCCCTCCGGGGATGGAGGTCGTTATGGCGCCGCTGATCAGGAGTTCTGGATCAAGGGTGATCGGGCCCGCTGGAGCCGCGCCAAGGGCGTGGTGATGCAGTGCCAGCCACCGTCGCGTGTTTGATCTCAGCGGCAAGGTGGCGATCGTCACCGGCGGTGATGGAGGGATTGGCCTGGGGATGGCGCGTGGGTTGGCACGGGCTGGGGCTTCGCTCGTGGTGGCGGCCCGCAACCCCGAGAAATCGGCCCTGGCCGTTTCTGAGCTTCAGGCGCTGGGCGTTCAGGCGATCGCGATCGAAACGGATGTCTCCAGCGAAGGCTCGATCACAGCCTTGATGGAGCAGGCCGTGGCCCATTTCGGCCGTTTGGATGTGCTCGTGAACAACGCCGGCACGAATGTGCGGCTGCCCGCTCAGGAGTTGACGCTGGAGCAGTGGCATCAGGTGCTCGACACCAACCTCACGGGAGCCTTTCTGTGCGCCAAGGCGGCCTACCCGCATTTGATGGGCGGAGGCAAGGTGATCAATGTGGGCTCGATGTTGTCGTTGTTCGGCTCCGCCGTGGCGGCCGCCTACGGAGCCAGCAAGGGTGGCGTGGTGCAGCTCACCAAGTCGCTGGCGGTGGGCTGGGCGGCCGATGGCATTCAGGTGAATGCGATTCTCCCGGGCTGGATTGATACGGCCCTCACGCGCACCGCCCGCGAGCAGCTGCCGGGTTTGAACGAGCGGGTGCTGGCCCGCTCTCCTTCGGGCCGCTGGGGTGTGCCTGCTGATTTCGAGGGCATCGCGGTGTTTCTGGCCAGCGAGGCCTCGAACTTCATTACCGGCGCGGCCATCCCCGTGGATGGTGGTTATTCATCAGAGGTGTGAGCGGTTGAGAGGTCTGAGCGATCAGGATCCATGCCATGGCTGATCTCTCCACCCTGCAGGCGCTCTGGCCTGCGCTGCAATCACCGGCTGGGGCCGTGGCCTTCGTGCCCCTGTATGCCCTTTGGGTCACCTTGCTGTTGCCGGGGGTGTGGGCTTCGATGCTCGCCGGTGCCCTCTACGGCACCTGGTGGGGCAGCTTGATCGTGTTTGTGGGTGCCTGCCTCGGGGCTGAGGCGGCGTTTCTGCTGGGTCGCCACTGGCTGCGCGGCTGGGCGCAGCGCCGGTTGGCCGCCCTGCCGAAACTGCAGGCCGTGGAGCAGGCGGTGAGCCGCGAGGGCTTGAAGCTGGTGCTACTCACGCGCCTGTCGCCGGCCTTCCCCTTCTCCTTGCTCAACCTGGCTTATGGCCTCAGCGAGGTGAGCCTGCGCGATTACAGCCTGGGCTTGATCGGAATCCTGCCAGGCACGATCCTCTTTTGTGGCCTGGGGGCCCTAGCCGGTGATGTGGCGCGCTTCGGCGAGGTGCTCAGCGGCGAAGCCGACGCCCCAACCTGGGCTTTGCGCATCGCCGGCATCGTGGCCACGGTGGGGGTGGTGTGGCTGGTGAGCCGGGCTGCCAGGCAGGCGCTTCAGGCGTCAGAGCCGCCGGGATGATCCGGCAATCGCCAATCGCGGATCGCGGCGATCAGCACGAACCAAGCCAGGCGCAGCCGTGCCAGCACCCCCGGGCGAGCGGCCAGCTCGGCGTATTTCGCCCGCCCGCACTCGGTTTTGATCCAGCGGTGGATGGCGCTTTGCTGCATACGTGCCAGGGTAAGGATCTCTGGGCACGAGCCACCATGAACAGGCGTTGGTTGCTGCAAGGTCTGGCGGGTTTGGGCCTGCTCGCCGCCGGCCCTATGCAGGCGGCTGTGGTCTGCACCACTCCCGGCTACCCCGTCGGCTGTGTGGAAGTGGAGGCAGCGCCGGTTCGGGTCTATGGCCGGCCGGTTGCGGCTCCTGGCGGCCCGGTGGTGAATCCAACGCCGGGTGTGGGCTACGGCGCTCCTGGCGTGGGTGTGCGTCCCGCAGCTGGCCCTGGCGTGGGTCCGAATGCCGGTGGATCGGTGAACCGGGCGGGCTTCCGCTGAAGGGTGTGAGTGGGGCTGACTCAGGCGTTGTTGAGCAGCGCCTGCAGCCCCGCTTCATCCAGCACTGCCACACCCAAGCTTTCGGCCTTGCTGAGCTTGCTGCCCGCTTCGGCGCCGGCCACCACGTAGCTGGTTTTCTTGCTCACCGAGCCGCTCACCTTGCCCCCTGCCGCTTCGATCAGCGCCTGGGCCTGGCTGCGGCTCATCGAGGGCAGTGTGCCCGTGAGCACAAAGGTTTGACCACTGAGGTGGGCGCCGTTGCCGTTCTGGCGCGCGGCGGCGCTGGCCAGCTCCTCCTCGCTGCATGCCAGGGAAAAGCCCAGCTGCTCCAGCTGGCTGAGCAGGGCTTCATTGGCCGGGGTGGCAAACCATTGCTGCAGGCTCTGGGCGATCTCGCCGCCCACGCCATACACGGCGGTGATCAGCTCCGGGGTTTCAATGGCGGCGGTGGCCAGCTCGGCGGCGCTTGGGAAGGCACTGGCCAGGGCTTTGGCATTCACTTCACCCACGTGGTGAATGCCCAGGCCGTAGAGCTGCCGATGCCAGGCCTGTTGTTTGGAGGCCTGCAGCGCAGCCACAAGGTTGTCGGCGCTCTTCTGGCCCATGCGCTCCAGGCTGGCCAGCAGGGCGCCATCGAGCCGGTAGAGATCGGCGATCGAGCGCACCAAGCCCCGATCCACCAGCTGCTCGATCAACTTCGCGCCCACCCCATCCACATCCAGGGCCTCTTTGCTCACCCAATGGCGCAGGGCGCCGCGCAGGATCGCCGGGCAGCTGCTGTTCACGCAGCGGGTGGCTGCCTCACCCTCTTCGCGCACCAGCTCCGAGCCGCATTCCGGGCAGGTGTGGGGCAGCTCCAGCCGCGGGGCGCCAGCCGGCCGCAGCTCAGAAAGCACCCGCACCACTTCGGGGATGATCTCGCCGGCTTTGCGTACCACGATCGTGTCGCCGGCGTGTAGATCCAGCTCCGCCAAGCGATCGGCGTTGTGCAGGGTGGCGCGGCTCACGCTGGTGCCAGCCAGTGGCACCGGTTCGAATTCGGCCACGGGGGTCACCACACCGGTGCGGCCCACCTGGCAGGCCAGGCGCAGCAACTTGCTGGGTGCTTCTTCGGCGGGGTATTTGAGCGCGATCGCCCAGCGCGGTGCCTTTTGGGTGAAGCCGGCTGCATCCTGCAGGCGCAGGTCGTTGAGCTTCACCACCACGCCGTCAGTGGCGTAGGCCAGCTGCCGGCGACCCGACTCCCATTGGTCGAAGAAGGTTTCTACGGCCGCCAGATCCGGCAGCAGTTCGGCGTTCGGGTTCACCTTGAATCCGGCATGCTGCAGCCACTGCAGGCAGTCCCACTGGCTGCTCGGGCGGGCGGGGTCGCCTGCTGCGGCTTGCCAGCTGTCGGGCAAGTGCAGGGTGTAAGCGAAGAAATCCAGCCGCCGCGCCGCCACCACCTTGGGGTCGAGCTGGCGCAGGGTGCCGGCGCAGGCGTTTCGGGGGTTGGCGAACAGCGCTTCACCCCGGGCTTCACGCTCGGCGTTGATCGCCGCAAACGTGTGGTCGGGGATGAGCGCTTCACCGCGCACCTCCACCCACTCCGGCGGCTGCTCCAGCTGCAACCGCAGCGGCACCGAACTGATCGTGCGCACGTTGGCGGTGATCTCCTCGCCCTGCTCTCCATCGCCGCGGGTGGCGGCCCGCACCAGCACGCCCCGCTCGTAGCTGAGGGCCAGGGCGTTGCCGTCGATCTTGAGCTCCCCCACCATCGGCAGGGCGGTACCGGGATCCCGGTCGAGCACCTTCAGCAGCCGGGCATACCAGGCTTCCAGGTCGCCGGTGCTGAAGGCGTTATCGAGGCTGAGCAGGCCGATGCGGTGGCGAACGCTCTGAAAGCCCTGGGCCGGAGCACCACCCACGCGCTGCGTGGGGCTGTCGGCCGTGATCAGCTCGGGATCCGCCGCCTCCAGATCGAGCAGCTCCCGGTAGAGGCGGTCATAGACCGCATCCTCCATTTCGGGAGCATCGAGCACGTAGTAGGCATGCGCAGCTCTGTTGAGCAGCTGCCGCAGCTCAGCGGCTCGGCCGGATGCAGAGGCGGCGCTGCTCACGGAGGGGATGGATCAGGCGGCGGCCTGCTGGATGCGGTCCACCTTCCAGTCGTCCTCCACCTTCACGAAGGTGAAATCGAGGGGCAGCTCGTCGTTGTTCTCTGCTTTGAGCTTCACCGTGAGGGTGATCTGGTCTTCCTGAATGCGCGGCCGGCCCGACTTGAGGTTGCGGTACTTGTTCAGTTGCAGCCCCGCCAGGAAGCGGATGAACTGCTGCCGGTTCACGTGGGAACGGTAGTTCTTGGTGGTGAGCAGGTAGGCGGCATCCACGCGCCCGGAGGCCACCTGGGTGAAGAACTGCTTGATCACCGGATTGATCCCGCGCGCGTTCAACACCAGCTTCACGGCGTTGATCGTCCAGTAGAGGAGGAGCGTGCCGGCGCCGGCCAGTAGGGCCTTGGTGCCGATCGTCTGCACCAGTTGTCCGTCCATGGGCGCGCGGGGAGGAGTGCGGCTGATTCTGCAGGACTAACCCCCTTCTCCTGCAGTGCGGTTCCCTCCACCACACCGTGGGTGTCCGTCAGACTGCCGGCGCCCAGCGCTCTAGCGCCAGCGTGCCCCTCGTTCCGCTGCTGCCGCTGTTTCATCGCTTGAACCGGGAGCACTTCGAGGGATCCCTGGCGGATGGCGATGGTTCCGCCCTGGTGGCGGTGCGCTGGAGCGATGGCCGCATGCGCCGCAGCGCGGGGCTATATCGTTACGGGCGCGACCGCCAGGGGCGTGCGATCAGCGAGATCGTGCTCTCAAGGCCGTTGTTGGAAGCCCTGCCTCAGCAGGCCACGGCGAGCACGCTCTGCCACGAGATGATCCACGCCTGGGTGCATCGGGTGGTGCATGCCGACGAGGTGCACGGGCCCCACTTCCGCTCTCGCATGGCCGCCATCAATGCGGCGCAGCAGGAGTTTGAGGTGAGCGTTCGCCATCGCTTCCCCGTTCCCAGCGAACCGGCCCGCTGGATCGCCAGTTGTCCGTGTTGCGGGCTTGAGTCGCCCTATCGGCGTCGCCGGCCCGGGGTGGCCTGTCGCCTCTGCTGTGAGCGGCACCATGGCGGCCTGTGGCACGCCAGCTGCCAGCTGGTGTTCAAGCCCGCGGCCGCCTAGGTTGCCGGCCATGGGCACGGCCTTGTGGACACTGGAGTGGAGCGGGGTGGCGATCGCCCTGTTGGGGCTGGGCCGCGAACGCTGGTTGCGGGCCCGGCGCCTCGGGCGCTGACTCTCCCTAGCCTGCGCTGATGGTGGACGCTTACGACAACTGGCGGGAGGAGCGCTCCGACGAGCGGCCAGAGCGCCGCGGACCCCGCCGCTCCGACTTCAGACAGGAGCCCCGCTTGGAGCAGCGCCTGGATCAGTGGGTGTCGGCGGGCCGCCAATTGGTGGATGGTGTGTCGGGAGCGCGCCCGGGATCCCGTGGTGGAGCCCGCCCCGGCCTGCGGCTCGATCACCTGGGCCGCTGGGTGGAAGACAAGCTCGATTGGTTGCTGGAAGACGACGAGGGTTGGCGCGAATCCTGGGAGCAGCCGCCCGCATCCGCTCCGCAGCGGCGGAGCCAGCGTCAGCCTTTGGAGGCCCTGTCGCGTCGCCGAGCCGCCTCGTCTGCGCCTGGTCGGGTGCCCGCTGAAGCGCCGGTTGCCAGGCCCACCGATGCAGCGGGCGCTGCGGAGCCCTGGCCTGACGATGAGAGCTTCAGTGTGAGCCGCTGGCAGCGCAACTCCAGCGCTGCGCCAGCTTCAGAACCCCCTGCCAGGGAGCTCCGGGGCGAACCGCCTGCTCAGAGCGGCCGTGCACTGCCTCGCTCTTCGCGGCGCCGACCGGCCTGAGCGTTGTGGCGGGCGCGGCCGGCTGCGGCCACCTGGAAGCTGCAGCCGATCTCGCGCAGCTCAGCGTTCACCGAGTCCACCAGTTCGCCCGGCATCTCTTCGGCCATCTGATCCGCACTGGTGCTGATCGAGGGTGAGCCATCGGTGAGGGCGCTGAGCAGCTGGGCCCATTGCTGCACCAGGGTGGTGCGCTGGATCGGTTCCAGGCCCGCGCGCTGGAACACCGCCTTGCAGTGGCTGCGGTGCCACTGGGTGGGGCCATGGGATTGGGGCTGGTGGCCGCGGATCGCGCAACCGCTGCGCAGGGCATGGCGTGTGGGTTGTCCGCTGCTGTCGCGCAGGCCCGCATCGCTAAGCAGGCGTCCGCAATGCACGGCGGAGATGCCATAAACGCGGCCTAAATCGGTGAGTGAGAGCCACTGGGGTTCGCTGCTCGCCGGGGCAGGCGGCCCCTGGCTGCTGCGGATTGGTTGATGCATGGTCCTGCTGCGAGTGACTTCATGCTGGTCACAGCACATCCCTGTGCAACCTGTCAAGTTCCCTTTGTAGCCACTCGTATTCTTTGTTGGAAATCGTTATGAAGCTGTGTGTTGGGCTGGGCCCAGCCACTGCTCCACGGCCGGTGAGAACACTTCGCGGATCACGGTGAGTTCCTTGCCGCCGCGAAAAAACCGGTAGTGGCGGCTCCAGTAGGGGCCGGGCCTGCCGAAGCCCTCCTCCAGAGCGGGGGCCTCCACCAGGGCCAGCCCATCCACTTCCCGGTAGAGCTCGGCGCGCTTCGCGGTGAGGCTGCGCCAGATCGGCTGGTTGCGCTGCTGCAGGTGTCGCTCAGCTTCCAGCTGATTCCACCAGCTCTCCGCCCAGGCCAGGGTCTGGCAGCCGCAGCGCAGCCACACCTGGCGGCGCAGTAACGGCTGATCGAGTTCCGCCACCTCCGCCGGCGCTTCATGGCATCGGTCGGCATCCGCTTCCATCGCGATCACCTCCACCTCCACCTCCAGGCCGGTGAGCGATTGCAGGTGGCGAGTGGGGCTGCCATCGCCCAGCAACAGCAGGCGCCAGGGGCCACTCAAGGAGCCGCTATCAGCATCGGGCTGGCCCGATAGCCCTGCCGCCACCGCTTCTGGCGCCGCTTGCCAGATGGGCCGAGGGGAGGGCCAGAGCTCAGAAGGGGGCATCGGCGCAGGGTTGAGGACCCGCCGGCCCCCTAGAAACCACTGCTGATGCTGACGCGCCGGCTCGTGCCACCGCGTTCGATCACGGCACTGTCGCCGCTGGTGGACACCAATCGCCAGCCGCTGCCGCCGATGCTTTCGCCCACCAGAGCGTTGGTGGAGCTGCCGCCCACCTGGAAGATCGCTGAGCCGGGCTTGCCCGGGATCTGCACCACACCGAGCAGTTCCGGCGTGGCACCTGCGGCTGGTGCCACGGGCAGGGTGGCAGCGGGAGCCGGCGCCTGCAGAGTGCCGTTGAGGGGCACCTGCAGGGGTGCAACGCCGCCAGGGGAGCGGGCTTCCAGCTGGCCGAGTTCCTCGATCCAGGGCTCGCTGGGGGGCGGTGGCGGCAGGCTGTCGCTGCCCGTCGCCGCGGGAGCGGGGTTGGTTCCGCTGGCGTCTGGCGTGGTGCCGAGGCTGCGGATCCCTTCCAGCAGCCGCAGGTTGCGCTCCTGGCGCAGGTCGTTGCGGGCTTCGCTCCAACCGCGCCACAGGCTGAAGCCGCCGATCAGGGCGAGGCAGGCCACAGAGCCCGCGGCGACCTGCCAAGGGCGGAGCCAGGTCTGGCGCCAGCTCCCGGGCCAATGCCGGCTGGTGTCGCGCACCTCCACATCGATCGGCTCCTCGCTCGCGGCCGGTGGTGGCGTTGGCGGTGCGTGCAGGGTTGCGGGTTCGCTTCGGCCGGCGTTTGCAAACACCCGATCCATCACCTGCTCAGCCTTGAGCTCCCAGTAGGCCCGCGAGGTGTTGGTGGGGCGAGAAGCGCTCAAAGGAATCCGGTGCGATCAGTGGATCAGCACCGTTGCAGCAAGTGGCCGCACCTTATCGGCCCTGACTGGCTTTGACGAGGCGTTCACGCCGTTGCTCCAGCTCCAGCCACAGCATCAAGGCGGTGACATCGGCGGGGCTCACCCCCGGCACCCGTGAGGCCTGCCCCAGGTTGATCGGTTGCACCGCCGCCAGCTTTTCGCGGGCTTCGCGCGAGAGGGTGCCGATGGCGGCGTAGTCGATCCCGCTGGGAATCGCCTTGTGCTCCTGCTTTTTCACCTGATCGATCTGCTGCTGCTGGCGGGCCAGGTAACCGCTGTATTTGATGTCGATCTCGGCGCCCTCGCGCACTTCGAGCGGCAGGTTGGCGTCGGCCAGGCCATGGCGCACCAGATCGGCGCTGTGGAAACCGGGGCGGCGCAGCAGATCCGCCAGGGTGATCGAGCCCTTGATCGCGGCGCCGGTTTCGGTGGCCACGGCATCGGCGGCTGGATCACTCACCTTGAGGCGCACCGTTTCGAGTCGCTGCTTCTCGGCTGCAATCGCCTCCTGTTTGCGGGTGTAGATCTCCCAGCGGCGATCGTCGATCAGGCCGAGCTCGCGGCCCAGGGGTGTGAGGCGCCGGTCGGCGTTGTCGCCCCGCAGCACGAGCCGGTATTCGCTGCGGCTGGTGAGCACCCGGTAGGGCTCGCGCAGATCCTTGGTGATTAGGTCGTCGATCATCGTGCCGATGTAGCTGCCCTCCCGTGGGAAGTGCACCGGCGGCTGGTTGCGCAGCTGGCGCACGGCGTTGAGGCCGGCCACCAGGCCCTGGGCTGCTGCCTCCTCATAGCCGGTGGTGCCGTTGAGCTGGCCGGCTGAATAGAGCCCCTGCACCCGCTTGGTTTCCAGGGACGGTTTGAGCTGGGTGGCGGGCAGGTAGTCGTAGTCCACGGCGTAGGCGGGCCGCAGCATCACGCACTGCTCCAGGCCGGGCAGGGTGCGCAGCAGCTCCAGTTGCAGCCGCTCCGGCAGGCCGGTGGAGAAGCCTTGCACATAGATCTCCGGCGTGTCGCGCCCTTCCGGTTCCAGGAAGATCTGGTGGCTGTCTTTGTCGGCGAAGCGCACGATCTTGTCTTCGATCGAGGGGCAGTAGCGCGGGCCCTTGCTGTCGATGAAGCCGCCGTAGATCGGCGTGAGGTGCAGGTTGTCGCGGATCAGTTGGTGGGTGGCCGCGGTGGTGCGGGTGATGTGGCAGCTCATCGGCTCGCCGCTCACCCAGCTGGCCGGGTCAAAGGAGAAGTAGCGCCCGTGGGCGTCGCTGGGCTGCTCCTCCAGCTGATCGAGGGCGATGCTGCGCCGGTCCACCCGGGCCGGGGTGCCGGTTTTGAGGCGACCCATCTGGAAACCGAGCGTCTCCAGCACTTCGGTGAGCCCTTCGGCGGCCTGCTCGCCGGCCCGTCCGGCGCTCATCGATTGGTTGCCCACCCAGATCTGGCCGCCCAGGAAGGTGCCGGCGGTGAGGATCACGGCGCCAGCGCCATAGCTGCTGCCGAAGTAGGTGCGCACGCCGCGCACGCGCTCGCCCTCCACCAGGAGGCCGGTCACCATCGCTTCGCGCAGGGCGAGGTTGGGGGTGTGCTGCAGCAGTTGCAGCATCTGGCGGGCGTATTGACGCTTGTCCGTCTGGGCCCGCAGCGCCCAGACGGCCGGACCGCGGCTGGCATTGAGGATGCGTTTTTGCAGGGCTGTGGCGTCGGCCAGCCGACCGATCACGCCCCCGAGGGCGTCAACTTCGTGCACCAGCTGGCTCTTGGCGGGCCCGCCCACGGCGGGGTTGCAGGGCTGCCAGGCGATGCGATCGAGGTTGAGTGAAAAGAGCGCGGTGGAGCAGCCGAGCCGGGCCGCCGTGATCGCGGCTTCACAGCCCGCATGGCCACCACCCACCACGATCACGTCGAAGTGTTCGGTTGCGGAGGAGGCGCTCATCCCGCCACGCTACGGCTGCTCACACCCAGGCCACGATGCCCCGGGCGCTGTAAAGCTCCCTCCAGCTCACCTCGAAACTGCCGTTCCAGTTGGCACCGCCGCTGGCGCCCCAGGGGTTGTGCACCCGATAGGTGCCGGTGCTGCTGTTGTAGCTGGAGATGGCAAAGGCATGGCCGGCCACCAGGTTGGTTTTGCCGTTGCTGCCGTTGCTGGAGCCGAAGCTGCCCAGCCAGAGGCTCTTGCCGCTGCTCAGAGCTGCCTGGGCTGCGGCTTCCGCCAGCTGCCAGCTTCGTGTTCGGCCCGCCCAGGTGCTGCCGGCCACGGCGTAGTAGGCGGAATAGGCGGTGACGGCGCTGCCGCTGAGGTGGCTCAGCGCTTCAAACAGGCCACCTTCCACCTCCTGGTAGCTGTTGATGGCGAGATCGCGGCCGAGCCAGCCGGTTTCATTGGCCTGGGCATAGGCCTTCTCCAGCAGGCTCACCCAGAGCTCGCCGGAGCGGCTTTTGCTGGCGTTGCCGGCCAGCAGCAACTGCCCCTGCCCGTTCAGCGGCAGGCTGCTATTCACGGTGACCCAGAAGCTGCTGCGATCGTTGCCGTAGAAGCGAACCCCGTAGGTGCCGTCGCCGTTGTCGCAGAACAGCTCATGGATCAGCGCGGGCATGCTGTCAGCCGCCACTTGAGCGGCGGCCAGCAAGTAGCAGGTGCCCGCTGCACCCTGGCTCACATCGTCCAGGTTCACATCGTCCACCAACAAGGAGCCGGTGGTGGTGCCGTAGCTGAAGCGGCTGCCGCTGATGCCGGCGGCGCTGTCGCCCCCGATCTCATTAACGGGCAGGTCGGTCCCGTCAAACCATTTGCCCAGTAGCCGCTCCAGGGTGAGGCTGCTGGAGCCGGCCTGCAGATTGCCGAGGGCCGTGCGTCCGCCGCCCCCGCTCCACCAGGCGTTGGCGGGATTGCTCTCGGCCACATTGGAATAGATGTCGCTGAGATAGGCCGATTGACTGGGATCGAGGTAGGTGCTCAGCACGGCGCCAATGCGGCGTAGATCGGTGAGTTCGTTGGCATCCACGACCCCTCCATCACCGGCACAGGCCAGGATCTGGCGCAGTTCCGCTTTGCTGAGCAAGCTGTCGCTGAGGCTGGTGTGCACCCACTGCTGGATGGTTTCGTCGAGCAGACCGGTGATCCCATCGGTGCGCTCGGGGGCCGGCGCGATGGTGAGCGCCGGCGGTGCTGGGTTGGCAGCGGTGATCGGATCCTGCGGCGTTGGAGCCGGGCTCACGGGAGCCGGCGGCGGTGGGTTGATCCGATCGGCAACGGCGGCACTCAGCTGGTAGCTGCCCTTGCCCCGGCCGCTGCTGCCGGCATCGAGATAGAAGAGGCCGCTGCTGGTGCTTTCAAAGGAGAGAGCGCAGCTGCTGCCGGCACTGTCCAGGCTGCGGGCCACCACATCGCCCGCTGCGTTGCGCAGGAGCAGCTGGGGCGTGAGGCGTTTGCCGCTGCTGCTCAGCTGGAACTGATAGCTCCGGTCTGCGTCGAGGGAGACGGCAAACCAGTCGCGGTCACCCTTCTTCCAGCGGCCTGTGGCGGCGGAATCGATCGCCACCTGCCCCAGGCTGGCCGCCGAGGCGGAGAAATCGTCGCGCCCCTCGCTGACGCTGCTGAGGATCGCCCCGATCGGTGAGGCGGAGGATGGGGAGAGCGGCTCCATGGCAGCCTCCGGTGATTGACTTCAATCTAGGCAGCGCTTCGCTCAGGCCGCCAGATTGCGGAAGCGGGTGAACTGCGGCTCGAACAGCAGCTTCACCGTGCCCACCGGGCCGTTGCGGTGCTTGGTCACGATGATTTCGGTGATGCCGCGATCGGGCGTGTCGGGGTTGTAGTACTCGTCGCGGTAGATCATCAGCACCAGATCGGCGTCCTGCTCGATCGAGCCCGATTCCCGCAGGTCGGAGAGCATTGGCCGCTTGTTGGTGCGGGCCTCCACGCCCCGGCTGAGCTGGGAGAGGGCGATCACGGGAACGTTGAGTTCGCGGGCCATCTGCTTGAGGCCGCGGGTGATGCGGGAGAGCTCCTGCACACGGTTGTCGGAGCCGCCACCTTCCATCAGCTGCAGGTAGTCGATCACCACTAGCCCCAGCTCCTTGCCCGATTCGGCCATCAGCCGCCGGCAGAGCGAGCGCATCTCCAGCACGCCCGCATTGGGTTTGTCGTCGATGTAGATCGGCATCTGGCCGAGGGTGCTGATGCCCTGGCCGAGCAGAGGCCATTCCTCCGGCTGCAGCCGGCCGGTGCGCAGGCGACCGCTTTCAATGCCCACCTCCATGGCCAGCAGGCGGTAGGTGAGCTGCTCCTTGCTCATCTCCAGGGAGAACACGCACACCGGCAGCTGGTGGAGCTGGGCCACGTTCTTGGCCAGGTTGAGCGTGATCGCTGTTTTGCCCATGGCGGGGCGGCCGGCAATGATGATCAGATCGCTGCGTTGCAGCCCCTGGGTCATCGCGTCCAGGTCGTAGAAGTTCACCGGGATCCCGGCCACCGCTGTGCCCAGTGAGCGACTCTCGATCTCGTTGAAGGTGGCGGTGAGGATCTCGGCCGTGGGGGTGAGGCCGATGCTCGGCTTCTCCTGGCTGATGGCGAAGATCTTCTGCTCGGCCTCATCGAGCACCTGCTCCATCGGCTTGCTCTGATCGAAACCGAGCTGGATCACCTCGTTGCCGGAGCGGATCAGCTGGCGGCGCAGGAACTTGTCCATCACCAGCCGCGCCACCTGGTCGATTGAGGCGGTGGAGAGGGTGCGCTCCACCAGCTCCACCAGCCGGCCGCTGCCGCCCACTTTCTCGAGGGCGCCGGTGTCCGCCAGCCAGGCGGTCATCGCCGTGAGGTCGGTGGGTTTGCCCTGGCCATGCAGCATCAGGGCCGTGCGATAGATCTCCCGGTGGGCGGTGAGATAGAAGGCCTCGGGCTGGAGCACATCGGCGACGCGCCCGATGGCATCGGGGTCGAGCAGGATCCCGCCGAGCACCGCTTCTTCGGCCTCGAGGTTCTGCGGCGGCACGCCATCGGGCATCGCCTCGAAGCTGGCCTCATCGCGGGGCCGGCCGCGGGAGCCCGCTCGGCGACCTTGACCCTCCTCGGGATCGAGGTTGCTGAGGGGAACGCTCACCATGGCCGATTGCTGCCTACGGAATCAAAAAGCCGCCAGACCCCGGGGGGCCTGACGGCAAAGGGAATCACCATTCTCTCGCGCTGCCCGCAGGCGGCAAGTGGACGAATGAGCGATCTGGTGAGGGTGAATCAGTGGCTGACCACTTCCAGGTTGATCTCAGCGGTCACTTCGCTGTGCAGCTTCACCTGCACCTTGTAGCTGCCGGTGCGGTGGATTTCAGGAACAATGATGTCGCGGCGATCCACTTCCTTCTTGGTGGCGGCTTCGATGGCTTCAGCCACGTCGCCGTTGGTCACGGTGCCGAACAGCACGTCGTCACCACCGGTTTGCTTCTTCACGGTGAAGCGGCCGATGGTGTCGAGGGCGGTGCGGAAGGCCACGGCCTCAGCCTTGAGGGCGGCCTGGCGCTCGGCCTCCTTGGCGCGGCGGTGCTCCACCTGACGCATCACGGCAGGGGTGAGGGGCACAGCCTTGCCTTGGGGCAGCAGGAAGTTGCGGGCGTAGCCAGGAGCCACTTCCACCAGATCGCCGTCCTTACCCAGGCTGAGGACGTCCTCGCTGAGGACCACGGAAACGCGCTTGGCCATGGGATCTACGAACTAACGATCGACATTTGGGCAGTGGGTCAGCCTACGCCACGGGTGCTTGAGCACGGTTCGTCAGCGCTGCCGGCAGCCGCACCTGGGTCGCCAACCCCAGGCGTTGCATCAGGCGGATGTGCAGCCAGGTGAGGTCGGGTTCGCGGCGGCCCCAGCCGTGGCGCGCCGAATGGGGATAGGCGTGATGGGTGTTGTGCCAGCCCTCACCGAAGGTGAGCGCCGCTACCCAGGGGTTGTTGCGGGACCCGTCACCGCTGTCGTGGAGCACGTAGCCCCAGCGGTGGGTCGCGGAGTTCACCAGCCAGGTGGCGTGATACACGAGCACCAGGCGTAGCGGGATGCCCCAGAGCACCAGGGCCCAGCCGCCGGCGCCGGTGATGGTGCCAAGCCAGAAGAGCAGGCCGGCCAGGGGCAGCTGCAGCAGCAGGAAATTGGTGTTCAACCAGCGGTAATAGGGGTCGGAAGCCAGATCGCCGGTGAGGCGTGGGATTGCTCCTTTGGCAGGGATGGGACGGAACATCCAGCCCATGTGGCTCCACCAGAAGCCGCGGTGACTGTTGTGGTGATCTGGTTCCGTATCAGAAAATTTGTGGTGATGGCGGTGCAGGCCCACCCAGTCGATCGGGCCGTGCTGGCAGCTGAGGGCGCCGCAGGTGGCAAAGAAGCGCTCCAGCCAGCGGGGCACCCGGAAAGCGCGGTGGCTCAGGAGGCGGTGGTAGCCGATGGTGACGCCCAGGCACGCCGTCACCCAATAAAGAACCGCCAGGGTGCCGATGGCGGTGAGGCTCCAGAACTGGGGCAGCAATGCCACCAGGGCGAGTACGTGGAGGGCGCCCATAAACAAGATGACGACCCAGTCGCGGTTCTGCGGCTGAGTGGCAACTGGGGTTGTGGCGTGGTGCGCGCCGCGCGGCCGGTGCAGGTGTTGCACGCTGCCGGGGCTGGTGATGGTGGCCGTCATGGGCCCTCCGTTTGTTTCCGATAAAATGGTAGCAGTACGGATCCGTATCAGGTGGATTATCGGAGCGAACTCGAAGCGGGCCGCGACGCGTTCGGGCATCTGATCAGGGTCTGGCATGAGCGCAATGGCTGGAGCCAGCGGGTGTTGCCGGCGCTGGCGGAGCGGCTCGATCTGGGCCGCGTTCACAACTCGCAGCTCTCCAACCTGCGTAACCGCAAGCTCGCCTCCCCGGGGCCCGAGCTGTTTGTGGCGCTGGGGCGGATTAACCAGCTGCTCGCTCAAGACGCGGGAGCTGGAGGGTTGTCAGCGTCGTTGGAGGAGCAGCTTGTCGATCAGCCGGAGTTGCTCGCGGCCTTGCAGGCCTCGGCGTTGCCCCTGCTGGCGGATAACGGCGCGGCCCTGGGGCCGGCCCAGTTGTTCGAGATCTTTGTGGGTCTAAGGCCGTTGCCGCCGGGCTTTGATTTGCGTATTCAGGCTGCGGAGGCGGCCGGCTTGAGCGCGGCCCTCGCGGAGTTGTTCACCGCCGGAAGGCCCTGGCGACTTTGCCGGGAGCAGGTCTTGGCGGCCTACCCGGCGGAGAAGCGTCAGCGGCGGGAGCGCTTTGCGGAGGTGATGGCAGGTCAGCGCGATTTCAGCGCGGAGGAGCTGGACGCGGAGCTCAACGACCTCCGCCGCACCCTGGCGGCGTTGGGGGCAACCCAGGAGGAAGAGCTCAGTGCCGATCAGTTTCTGGAGTTGCTGCGCCAAAAAGCCCGGCTGCAGGAGCAACCGGGCTCAGGGGACGGGGAACTTGATCTGGCGGAGGCGATCCGCCGGCAGCTTCAGGCGGGGTAGCGCGCCTCGCGGATGCGCTTGGCCCAGCCCAGGGCGCGCAGCAATTTGATGTGCTGCCAGGTGATATCGAATTCAAACCAGCGCAGGCCGTGGCGGGCGCTGGAGGGGTGGGCGTGGTGGTTGTTGTGCCAGCCCTCGCCGAAGCTGAGGATCGCCACCCACCAGCAGTTGCGCGACAGGTCGGGGCAGTTGAAGTTGCGGTAACCGAAGGCGTGGGTGGCGGAGTTCACCAACCAAGTCACGTGGTACACGAGCACCAGGCGCAGCGGGATCGCCCAGAGCACCAGGCCCAGGCCGCCGCCGTGCACCTGCGCGGCATTGCCATACCAATAGAGAGCGGCGCCGATGGGGATCTGAAGCAGCAGGAACCAGCGATCCAGCCAGCGGTAGAAGGGATCCTGGAGCAGATCGCCGGTGAAACGGCTCATCTCCTTCAGGGCGGGGATGTCGTGCAGCATCCACTCGCTGTGGGCCCACCAGAGGCCGCGGGCGGCGTCGTGGTGGTCGTTGGGCTGGTCGGAGAACTTGTGGTGGTGGCGGTGCAGACCCACCCACTCGATCGGGCCGCTCTGGCAGGCCAGGGTGCCCATCAGCACCAGGACTCGCTCCACCCATTTCGGGGCCACGAAGCTGCGGTGCGCCACCAGCCGGTGCAGGCCAAGGGTCACCCCCAGCACCGTGGTCCAGTACAGAACCGCCAGCGCCGCAAGGCCTTGCCAGCTCCAGTACTGAGGCAGCAGTGCAAACACCGCTCCCACGTGGATGGCCAGCATGAAGCCGGTGGTGCCGAGCTTGTATTTGCGCTGGCTGCGGGGCAGCGGCGCACGGGGCACCACCAGGGCTGCCCGCATCCGGGCTTCCTGGGCTTCGCTGTAACTGCCTGACCCACCCTCCATGTCAACGCTGACGCGCTGGGTGCGTGCCGCGGAAGCGGCATCTGGGGCTACGACCAAAGTGAACTCCTAGAGGGTGCGCAGGCTCCGGTTCGCTCGAGGGTCCCTGGGGACCTACGCACCACTGGCCTGGGGCGCTGGCAACAGTTTTGAGCTGTAGCCAAGACACCAATCCAAAAAAATCTAGACGGATGGGCGAGCGGCACGCGGCCGGCAGCATGGTGAATCCCCGCGACTTGCCATGACCGCCTCCCATCAGGCCTGGGCGGCCGATCAGCTGGCTGCTGCCCTGGAACGCACCGCCCCTCTAGCCCGCGAGCGCCGTTCCGGCATTAAGCCGCGGCTGGAGCGGGTGCTGTCGGCGTTTGCGGCCGAGCGGCTGGGGGTGCATCACTTCGCTTCGGTGAGTGGGTACGGCCACGGTGATCTGGGCCGTGAGGTCCTCGATCGGGTGTTCGCTCAGGTGCTCCAGGCCGAAGCGGCCGCCGTGCGCCTGCAGTTTGTGAGCGGCACCCACGCCATCGCCGCGGCGCTCTATGGCGTGCTGCGCCCTGGCGATCGCTTGCTGGCGCTCAGCGGCCGCCCCTACGACACCCTCGAGGAGGTGATCGGCATCCGCGGCAGCGGCCAGGGCTCGCTGGCGGAGTTCGGCATCGCCTACGACGAGCTCGATCTGCTGCCGGATGGCACGGTGAACGAGGCGGGCATTGCCGACGCTCTGGCGCTGCCCACGCGCATGGTGCTGATCCAGCGCAGCTGCGGCTACAGCTGGCGCCCTTCGCTCACAGTGGAGCAGATCGGCCGGCTGGTGGAGCGGGTGAAGGCGATCCAACCCGGTTGCCTGGTGTTCGTGGACAACTGCTACGGCGAGTTGGTGGAGCTGCAGGAGCCCACCGCTGTGGGGGCCGATCTGATGGCGGGCTCCCTGATCAAGAACCTCGGCGGCACCATCGCCCCCACCGGCGGCTATGTGGCGGGCCGGGCCGAGCTGGTGGAGCAGGCCTGCTGCAGGCTCACCGCCCCGGGGATCGGTAGCGAGGGGGGCACGGGCTTCGATTTGCACCGTTTGCTGTTCCAGGGCTTGTTTCTGGCGCCGCAGATGGTGAGTGAGGCCTTGCTCTGCGCCGAACTGACAGCGGCGGTGTTCGAGCAGCTGGGCTACGCGGTGAAGCCCCTGGTGGGGGGCATTCGCAGCGATGTGATCCAGGCGGTGCGCTTCGGCTCGCCCGAGCCGCTCGAGGCGGTGTGCCGTGCTTTCCAGGCCTGCTCGCCTGTGGGCAGCTATCTCGATCCGGTGCCGGCGCCGATGCCCGGCTACGCAAGCGAGCTGGTGATGGCTGGCGGCACCTTCATCGATGGCAGCACCAGTGAGTTCTCGGCCGATGGTCCGCTGCGGGAGCCCTACGTGCTCTATGCCCAGGGCGGCACCACCCAGGCCCACGCAGAGCTCGCCTTGGAGCGGGCGCTGCTGGCGCTGGCGGATGGGGGGTGGTGCGGGCCAGTCGCTGGCTGATTCCTTAGGTCTGTACAGAACTGAGGACAGTGTTGCGGGAGCTGCAAGCCAGGCCGCTTCTCAACCCGCCTTCGCCGATTTCCGACAAACTGCTCCCCAGCGACCCGCCCAGGCGGCCCCATGGCTCTCAGCTACCCCGACGACTGCCGTTACGCCGACAGCCACGAATACGCCAGGGCGGAGGGAGAGCTGGTGCGGGTTGGCATCAGTGCCTTCGCCGTGGATCAGCTGGGCGACATTGTGTTTGTGGAGCTGCCTGAGGTGGGAGCGGCCATCAACCAAGGCAGCAGCTTCGGCTCCGTGGAATCGGTGAAGGCCGTCGAGGAGGTGATCGCACCGATCAGCGGCACGATCGAGGCCCGTAATGAAGCCGTGCTCGCCAGCCCAGAGGAGTTGCAGAACGATCCCTACGGGGAGGGCTGGCTGCTGCTGGTGCGCCCCAGCGACCCCGCTCAGCTGCAGGGGCTGATGGATGCAACCACCTACAGCGCCAAGGTGGATGGCCACTGATCAGCGCACGGCCCTCAGCCCCTTTGTCGCTCGCCACATCGGCCCCACGGCCGGCGAGCAGGCCTCGATGCTCGCGGATTTGGGGCTCGGCTCTCTCGACGAGTTGATCGCGGCGGTGGTGCCTGAAGCCATCCGCCTGGATGCCGCTGGCGCCGCTCAGGGACTCCCAGCTGGCTGCAGCGAGGCTGAAGCCCTGGCAGAACTCACAGGCATCGCCGCTGCCAACCAGGTGCGCCGCAGCCTGATCGGCCTCGGCTACTACGACTGCATCACGCCGGCGCTGTTGCAGCGCCACGTGTTTGAAAACCCGGCCTGGTACACGGCCTACACGCCTTACCAAGCCGAAATCAGCCAGGGGCGCCTGGAGGCGCTGCTCAATTTCCAGACGCTGATCAGCGAGCTCACCGGACTGCCGATTGCCAACGCCTCGCTGTTGGATGAGGCCACCGCAGCGGCGGAGGCGATGAGCCTGAGCTACGGCGTCTGCCGCGACAGCAGCGCTCAGCGCTTCCTGGTGGATGCGGATGTGTTGCCCCAAACCTGGGCGGTGCTGCAGACCCGCGCTGAACCCTTGGGGATTGAGTTGGTTCGCGTGGAGCCGGCGGCCCTGCAGGCAGCGGAGGCGAGCGGCGATGCACCCTTCGCTGGAGCCTTTGGCTTGCTGTTGCAGCTGCCTGGTGCCAGCGGCGGCCTCTGGGATCCAGCCGAGCTGATCGCTGCTGCCCGTGCCTCGGGCGTGATGGTGACGGCCGCTGTCGACCCCCTCGCCCAGGTTCTGATGGCGCCGGTGGGCGAGCTGGGGGCTGAGATCGCCATCGGCAGCAGTCAGCGATTTGGGATCCCACTCGGTTTCGGCGGTCCCCATGCCGCCTTCTTTGCCACCACTACCGCGCATCAACGCCGGATCCCAGGCCGCTTGGTGGGGCAATCGCTGGATGCGGAAGGGCGGGCGGCTCTGCGCCTGGCCCTGCAGACCCGGGAGCAGCACATCCGCCGCGACAAGGCCACCAGCAACATCTGCACTGCTCAGGTGCTGCTGGCTGTCATGGCCGGCTTCTACGCCGTGCATCACGGCCCAGACGGTCTGGCTGAGATAGCGCGGCGGGTGTTGCGGCTGCGGGAGGTGCTCCGGCGTGGGCTGGAGCAGCTGGGGCTGCCCGTGGAGCCCACCCCCGGGTTCGACACCCTGCGACTCCGCACCCCCGCAGCCGCTGAGCTGCTGGCCGCGGCAGAGGCAGCCGGTTTCAACCTGCGGCCTGAGCCCGATGGCCTGGCCATCAGCCTCGATGAGCGCAGCGATCTGGGCGAGCTCCAGCAGTTACTGGAGGCTCTGGCACCTGTGGCTGGATCCGCCTCGGTGCCCCAGGCAGGGGACCTGGCGGCACGGCTTGAGCAGGAGCTCGCCGCCTCTGCGGCCGGCGATGTGCCCGAGCAGCTCCTCTGGGCTGATGCGGTGCCCCGGCGCCAGCGGCCCTGGCTGCAGCAGGAGGTGTTCCGCCGCTACCGCAGTGAAACCGAGCTGCTCCGCTACATCCAGCGGTTGGCTGCCCGCGACTTCTCCCTGGTGCACGGGATGATCCCGCTGGGCAGCTGCACCATGAAGCTGAATGCGGCCGCCGAGCTGCAGCCGGTGAGCTGGCCGGGCTTTTCAGCCCTGCACCCCTTTGCACCGGCGGCGCAGAGTGCCGGTTACCGGCGCCTCGTGACGGACCTGGAGCAGTGGCTGGCGGCGATCACCGGCTTTGCCGGGGTGTCACTCCAGCCCAACGCCGGCTCCCAGGGCGAATACGCCGGGTTGCTGGTGATTCGGGCCTGGCATCGAAGCCGCGGCCAGCAGCAGCGCCGCATCTGTTTGATCCCCGCCAGTGCCCATGGCACCAATCCGGCCAGCGCCGTGATGGCGGGCCTGCAGGTGGTGCCCGTGGCCTGCGACGAGCAGGGCAACATCGACCGCACCGATCTCCAGGCCAAGATGGAGGCCCACAGCGCCGAACTGGCGGCGTTGATGGTCACCTACCCCTCCACCCACGGGGTGTTCGAGCAGGGCATTCAGGAGATCTGTGCCCTGGTGCATCAGCACGGCGGTCAGGTGTATCTCGATGGCGCCAACCTCAACGCCCAGGTGGGCTTGGCCAAGCCGGGGTTCTACGGCGCCGATGTGTGCCATCTCAACCTCCACAAGACCTTCTGCATCCCCCACGGCGGTGGTGGGCCCGGAGTTGGTCCGATTGCGGTGGCCGAGCACCTGCTGCCCTTTCTGCCAGGGCATCCCCTGGCGCAGCGCTGCGGCGGTGAGCAGGCGATCGGGCCGGTGAGCGCTGCCCCCTGGGGTAGCGCCAGCATCCTGCCGATCAGCTGGATGTACATCCGGATGATGGGTGGTGCCGGCCTGCGCCAGGCTTCAGCGGTGGCCCTGCTCGCGGCCAACTGGTTGGCGGAGCAGTTGGATTCTCACTTCCCGGTGCTGTATCGCGGCGCCGGCGGTCGGGTGGCCCATGAATGCATCCTCGATCTGCGTCCGCTCAAGCGCAGCGCCGGGCTTGAGGTGGATGATCTGGCCAAGCGGTTGATGGATTACGGCTTCCATGCCCCCACCGTGAGCTGGCCCGTGGCCGGAACGGTGATGGTGGAGCCCACCGAGAGCGAGGGCCTGGCGGAACTGCAGCGCTTCGTGGATGCCATGGCCGCCATCCGCATGGAGGCCGCGGCGATTGAGAGCGGTACCAGTGATCCTCTCGATAACCCGCTGAAGCAGGCGCCCCACACCCTGGCGGCCATCACGGCCGATCAGTGGGAGCGTTCCTACAGCCGTCAGCGCGGGGGTTATCCCCTGGGTGAACAGCAGCTGGTGGACAAGCTGTGGCCAGCTGTGGCCCGGATTGATAACGCCTACGGCGATCGCAATTTGGTCTGCACCTGCCCGTCGGTGGAGGAACTGGCGAGCACCACCCTCAGCTGAACTTGATTCCCGCCGGGTTGCGTTTAGATTTCGCCGGATGAAAAGTGCGGAATTTCTTCCCGCATTCACCCTTGCTTTCCAAGCAGGATCTGCTGCAACTGCAAGCATCACTGGGCATCGGTGAAACCGGTACTGGAACAACACCATGAGCGCTGACGACCAGGGAACCAATTCGATCAAGCTCCTCGCCGATGTGTCGTTGCCGTCGCTCAGCGATGTCTCCACGCCGGTACTGAGCAACGATCAAACGCTGCGGGTTGAGGGCACCAACGTCGTTCGCGTGCCCTTCGGCGTGCGACGCCCGCGCCGTGAGCGTCCCGCCCGTCCGGAGCGCTGGGCCACGGTGGTGCTGCCGTTTGTGGCTGGTGGCTCGACCCCCCCGCCGCCTCAGGCCGCCTGATTCAGGCGCCAGTCGATCAGGGCCTTCACATCGTCGACCGAGCTGGCCGGTGTGCGGAAGGGAAGCAGCGTCATCGGGCTGCGCTCAGGACGCACCAGCCAGCTGAGGTCGTTCTGCGGAATCAGCACAAAGCCGCGGTAGCGCACAACCCAGCGTTGATGCAGTGGGTTGGGACTCACGGCCATCGACATTGTGCTGGCAATCGGCTGCTCCCATTTGAGCGGTGATCAGGCCGATCCAGGCAGACTTCAGCTTTTCTTCCTCAGGAGATCAAGTCTCCTGACAGAGACATGATTGGGCTGGCTCAAACCGCTGTGCCAGCCTGGGTTTTGCCGATTTTGCGGCCATCGTGAACAATTGGTTCGCTGTGCGCTGAGCTACAGATCAGGGGCTGCAACTGTGTTCTTTGGTTCAGCTGTTCGATCAGTAATTCGCGCCGCTACGGCGTTGATGAACGGCGGTGGTGGCAGCCGCATCGAGCACGGCGCCGGTTTGCACCTGGGCATAGAGCAGCCAGTGGTCGCCGCATTCCATCCGTTGTTTCACGCTGCACTCCAGCCAGGCCAGGGCTTCCGGCAGCACGGGCTGGCCCGAGGGGCTGTTCTCCAGCTCCAGCCCCGCGAAGCGATCGGCACCCGGTGCAAAGGGCTGCAGGAACTGCTTCATCGGTCCACTTTCCCGGCCCGCCGCCAGCACATTGAGTGCAAAGCAGTCGCCCACATGCAGCAGGGCTTCGACGGCCCGGTCTTTGGCCACGGCCACCGTGAGCCCGGGTGGCGAGAAGCTGGCCTGGCTCACCCAGCTGGCCACCATCGCCCCGCTCAGTGGCGTGTCGCCGCTCCCCTTCACCGTGGTGAGCACGCACAGGGAGCCCACCACCCGGCCCAGGGCCAGCACGGCGGGATTGCTGCGGCTTTCGCTCAGGCCACCGCCTCCGCCGCTGCGGCGCTGTTCTTTGCGCTGCTCGCTCAGCAGTTTGCGGCCGAGGGCTGTACCCGTTTCCTCGATTGTCTTGAGGGTGGCGGCATCCGGGCTGAACTTCACCTTGATCGGCTCGAAAGCGAAGCGGAAGCCGCCATCGCGCAATTTGCTCTCGAGCAGATCGAGCGCTTCGCCGCTCCAGCCAAAGCTGCCGAACACCCCCACTGGTTTGGCGCGGTCGCCTTCGGCCAGCAACGTGCCCAGGGCTGACACGATCGGCGTGGGGGCGTGGCCGCCGAGGGTGGGCGAACCGATCAGCACCGCGTCGCAGCTGCGGATCGACTCCAGCAATTTGTCCGGGGGAGTGAATTCGCAGTTGATGCTTTCCACCCGCACGCCCGTGCGCGCCACCCCCTGGGCGAGCCCGTCGGCGATGGCCGCAGTGTTGCCGTAGGCACTGGCGTAGAGCAGCGCCACTGAGAGCTTGGCGCGCTCCTGGGTGGCTCCCCAACGACGGTAGTCCACCAGGAGGCTGCGCCAGCTTTCCGCGATGGCCGGGCCGTGGCCGGGGGCGATGGTGCGGATCGCCAACTCATCGATGCGATCGAGCACCGCCTCCACCTGGCGCACCATCGGAGCCATCAGGCAGTCATAGAAGTAGCGGCGGTCTTCCTCGGTGCTGCTGCGGTTGCTCTCCGCCCAGTCCTCGATGCAGAGGTGGGCCGCGAAGAACTTGCCGCTCATCAACAGGCCGCTGCTCTCCTCGAAGGCCATCAATCCACCCGGCCAGCGCGGCGTGGGGGTGGAGAGCAACTGCAGGCTGTGGCCATCGGCGCGCTCCAGTAGGAGTTCCCCGCGCACCACTTGCAGCGGCGGTAGCGGCGGAAGGGCTTCTGGTTTGCTGGTGGTGTCTGCGCCTGGGGGCGTGGGCTTGCGCTGATCCCAGAGTTCCCGCAGCAGCTGAGCGCCGGGGTTGGAGCTGATCAGTTCCAGCTCAGGCCAGCGCTGGGCCAGCTGCCGCAGCAATTGGACTCGGTTGGGGTTGGTGTGGCCCACCACCACCTGCAGCCTGCTGCTGGATGGGACCAGCTCAGCCAACGCCTCCAGGTAGGGCTCGGCAAAGGTGTTCCCGGGTGGGTGCACCAGTAGGGCTGGATCTTCGCCAGCGGCAAGGAACAGGAAGCTGTTGGCCGTGGTGCCCCGCTCCAGGCCGTATTCCACCTCGAAGCGCAGCCGCTTGGGACTCAGCCCTCGCAGGCACACCAGGCCTGGCTCCACCGGGATCTGAATCACCCGGCGGTCATTGGCAGGGGTGCCCATCAGTAGTGGTTCCCCACTTTGCGGTGATGCACTGCAGTGCTGGCTTGGGTGTCGGCCACGTTGCCCTGCTCCACTTCGGCGTAGATGATCCAGTGATCGGGCCCTTCCATGCGCTGCAGCACCCGGCAGCCGAGGTAGGCGAGGGCATCGCCCAGCACTGGCCCGCCGGCTGCCACGCCCTCGAGGGTGGCCACACCGGCGAAGCGATCGGCACCGGGCGGGAATCGCTTGAGGAAATGGCGCAGCAGGCCCTGGTGGTTGTCTTCCCGCAGGACGTTGAGCACAAAGCGATCACCCACCTGCATCAGCGCTTCGATGGCGCGGTCTTTCGCCACCGCCACCGTGAGGCCGGGCGGTTCGAAGCTGGCCTGGCTCACCCAGCTGGCCACCATGGCCGAGGCTCGCTCCTCCTGCCGGGCGGTCACCACATAGAGGCCGCCGGAGAGACGGCCAAGGGCTTTGTCGAGGTCGCCATCAAGCGACTTCATCGCCGCGATCGTCTTGGCGCGGGTGAGCAGTTGGCCCAGGTCGGTGCCGGCTTCTTCGCAGCGCTGGTAGTCGTTGCCGTCGGGCACTTGGCGGATGCGCAGTGGCTCGAAGGCTTCCTTCTGGCCCAGGCCCCGCAGCTGGGAGGCCACGGTGTCGATCGGTTCGTCGTTGCCGCCATAGGCGTCGTAGGTGGCCACCCACTGCTTGGGTTGCAACGCTGCCAGCAGCGTGCCGATTGAGGCCTGAAGGTCGGCATCGGGGTTGGCGGGCCAGGTGGGCACCACCACGGCGCTGGCTTCTCCGATCAGGGCGCTGAGTTCCTGAGGATCGGTGGCGCGCAGGTCCACCAGCTGCACCTGGGCTTCCGCCTTGCCGATGCCGCGGGCGATCGCCTGGCTGAGGCGATCGCAGAAGCCGTATTGGCTCACGTAGCAAACGGCGGCGTAGGCCTCGCCCTTGCTGCGGCCTTCACTCCACTCGCGGTAGTCGGAGAGCCAGAGGCTGAGGTGTTCGCGCAGCAGCGGCCCATGGCCCACTGCCACGGTGTTGATCGCCGGCAGCGCGTCCATGCGCTTCATCGCCTGCAGCACGCTGCGGGCGTTGGGCCCCATCAGGCAGTCGTAATAGAAGCGGAAGTCTGGAGCGATGGCGCCGGGATCCACATCGAACACGTCATCGGAGCAGTAGTGCAGGCCGAAGGCGTCGCAGGTGTAGAGGATGCCGGTGCCGTGGTCGAACGAGAAGATTGTGTCGGGCCAGTGCAGGTTGGGAGCGCTGAGGAATTCGAAGCGGTGTTGCACCCCGCTCTCAGGGTTGGTGCCCAGATCCAGCTCATCGCCGCTCTTCACCGCCCGACTCTTGAAGGGGCGGTGCACCTGGTTTTCCAGAAACTGGATCGCCACTTTGGAGCCCACGATCTCGATCTCGGGGTTGAGATCGATCAGGTGGCCGATCAGGCCGGAGTGATCGGGTTCGGTGTGGCTCACGATCAGGTGATCGATGGCCTTCGGATCGATCTGCTCCTGCAGCAGCGGCAGCCAGGTGCTCTCGAACTTGAGGTGGCTGGTGTCGATCAGGGCGGTGCGCTCACCCCGCACCAGAAAGCTGTTGTAGGTGGTGCCGTTGCGCAGGCCGAACTCAATGTCGAAGCGGCTGCGGTCCCAGTCGAGCGAGCGGATCGTGGTGGTGTCGGCAGCTATTGCCTCGCACTGCAGGCTCAGGCGCGGTGTGCTGGCAACGGCTGTCTCAGCCATGGGATCCGCTCGCGATTGGGAGCAACTGTAGGTAAGCCAGCTGGGGCCAGGGGTTCACAAAAAAGCCCCGGCGGTGAGGCCAGGGCTCGATCCCGTCTCGTTGGTGTGGTCGTGGTGGGCGGCGTCGAGCCGCTGGCTTCAGCCCTCCACCTTCACGCTCACGCTGGTGAGCGTCTGGGCCTTGGGCACGCTCACCGTGAGCAGACCATCGCGATAGACGGCCTGCACGGCCTCACGGTCGATGCCGCCAGGGAAGCGGAAGCTGCGGCTCCAGGTGCCGTAGCGGAATTCGCTCAGCAGCGGGGCGGCCTGCGGTTGTTCGGATTCGGTGGCCGATGCAGCTTCGCTGGGTTGCGGAGCCCGGCGCTCGGCGCTGATCACCAGGTTGCGATCCGTGGCTTTCACATCGATGGAGTCGCGGGCGACGCCGGGGAGCTCCAGGCTGATGCTGTAACCGGTTTCGGTTTCACGAACTTCTGCAGCCGGAACTCGCTCGGCGCTGTGGAGTTGCTGCTCGAGGCGCTTGAACAGATCGGATTCAATGCGATCAAAACCGGCGCGATCAAAGGCAGATTGACGAAGGGTGAGCATGGCGATAGCTCCTGAATGTGCGGGTGCGGGGTGATCACCCGCAACGCCAATGTGCTCCGCTTGCTTGATCACCAGAAGGGTGAGAACCGATCCGCTCCGTACGGTCGTCACGCCTCCAGTTCGGTTGCTACACCAGGGTTTTCGTAAGAGCCGAATGGGGGCTTTGGAGCCACCACCAGCTGCTGAAGGCTGCTGCCTGGCCGCAGGGTTGATCGCCCGGCCCCCAGAGGGTCCAGAGGCGGGCGTTGTGGATCTGGAAGCGGCGACCGCTCTTGCTGATGCGCACGCCGCTGTAGCCCTCGCTGGCGTGTTGTTGCAGCGCAGTGGCGAGCATCCGGGCACGCCCTTCGCGTTCCTGTGGTTCGGCCGTGAGCCGCGAAGGCATGCCGATCATGTCGGCCCAGGGGCGCTCCCAGAGCTGAAGCGCGGCGGCATTGGCGTAGATCAAGCACGGGTCGGCGCTGCCGTCGTGGGCGAGCACAACGGTGTCGCTTGCGAACAGTTCCTGGGCCAGGTGCTCAGCGTTGCCCCGCGGCAGCAGCGGGCGCCCGAAGGCCTGCTCGAAGGAGCGCACGATGCATGCAGCTAGATGGTGCTTGGCCGGGGTGAGCCAAACAGCGGGTGCCTGTTGAACGGCGAGGCGCCGCAGCCGTCTGCGGCGTGAACCGGCGATCAAGGCGCCCATCGCGTTAGTTGGAGGCCTGGGATGTTTCCGCTTCGCCGTTGTTGCTGCCGGCGGCCATCGCGGTGGCCATCGCCTGGGTGCCGCAGGCGGCCCCATGGGCCTTGAGCTGCTCCACAAACAGCTTGCCGGCTTCCGGGAAGCGGCCGTCTTCGGCCAACGGCAGGGGGCCGGCTTCATCGAGGCCGGTGTCGCCCTCCATCGCGGGGGTGATCACCACGAGCCCCGGATCGAGGGCGGCGCCGTAGTTCCACCAGCGGTTGGGATCGCGGATGGCTGCGGGGGCGGGATTGAGGGAGCCTTCGGCGGCTGGCTGCGGGAGGGCATCGGCTGGAGCCGCCTCTTTCGCTTCTTTGGCTTTCTTCGCCAGCAGCGCCCGCCGCTTCACGGCCAGATCGCTGAGCAGCTGAGCGCGGGTGCGGCCGCGCAGCTGGAAGAGCACGAAGGGGTCTTCGCTGAAGCGCTCGCCCATCAGGTAGTAGACGGCGCTCACGTGTTTGCAGGGGTTGATCTTGTCGGGGCAGGTGCATTCGCTGCGCACCTCCTGCAACTTGAACGGGAACAGGCGCCGGCCGCTGGCGGCGAAGGCGCGTTCGATGTCCTGCGGCATCACCCCCGCCAGCAGCTGGGCCGACCAACGGGCCTTCTGGCCGAGGGCCTCGAGCACGTAGCCCCAGTCGTCGTCGCTGAGCACATCGAGCCAGAGCTTCACCTTGTAGGGGTCTTCGCCGCTGCCCTGCACGCGGGCGTGCACGCGGCGCCCCTCGAAGCGGATCGAGAGCACGTTGCCGCTGCGGGCGTACTCCCAGGCGCGCTCGAGCCGTTTCTTGAAGCGGTAGCCGTTGATCAGCTCCATCCACTGCTCCACCCACCAGGGCTGCTGGCCCAGGCCCTGATCGCCCAGTTGGGTGGTGATGCCGTTGGCGTTTCCGGGGGTGATGGTCATGGCTTCAGTCCTCGCTGAGGGTCACCAGGTCCTTGAGCTGGCTCACGTCCATGCCGCCGAGCCAGTCTTCGCCGGAGCCCACGATGTCTTCGGCGAGTTTCGACTTCTCCTTGATCATCCGGTCGATGCGCTCCTCCACCGAGCCGCTGGTGATGAACTTGTGCACCATCACCCGGTTCTGCTGACCGATCCGGTAGGCGCGGTCGGTGGCTTGGTTTTCCACGGCGGGGTTCCACCAGCGATCGATATGGAACACGTGGCTGGCACGGGTGAGGTTGAGGCCAACACCGCCAGCTTTGAGGGAAAGCAGGAACAGCTGCGGTCCGCGGGGGTCGTCCTGGAAGCGATCCACCATCGCCTGGCGTTCGGTCTTGCTGGTGTTGCCGTACAGGAACGGCACCTCCTGGCGCCACTTCTGCTCCAGATGCGCCTTGAGCAGGTGGCCCCATTCGGCGAACTGGGTGAACAGCAGCGCCCGATCGCCCGCTTCGATCACCTCTTCGAGGATTTCTTCGAGCCGCTGCACCTTGGCGCTGCGGGCGGCGAACTCCTTGAAGAAGCCGGCATCGCTGGGGTCGGGATCCTGCTTGAGCGCAAGGGCCGGGTGATTGCAGATCTGCTTGAGGCGGGTGAGCAGCGCCAGAACCTGGCCGTGCTTCTGCCCCAGCGGCGCCCGGGCGATCGCATCGAGGCTCTCCTCCACGGTTTTGTTGTAGAGCTTCTTCTGCTCGGGGGCGAGGCCCACCCACTCGCTCAGCTCCACCTTCTCCGGCAGATCGGAAATGATCGATTTGTCGGTTTTGAGGCGGCGCAGGATGAAGGGGCTAACGCGGCCCTTGAGATCCCGCAGCGACGACATGTCGCCATAGCGCTCGATCGGTAGGCGATAGCGCTGACGGAAGAACGGCTCATCGCCGAGCACCTTGGGGTTGAGGAAATCCATCAGCGCCCACAGCTCGCTGACGCGGTTTTCCACCGGTGTGCCGGTGAGGGCGATGCGGAAGCGGGGGCCGCTCTTGCTGCCCCGGCCGGGCCGGCCCAGATCCCGCGCCGCCATCGATTGCTTGGCGTTGTGGTTCTTGATCGCCTGGGCCTCGTCAATCACCACGCCCTGCCAGTCGATCGCCTCCAGCAGTTCGCTGTCGCGCTGCAGCAGGCCATAGGTGGTGAGCACCAGGTCCACGCCTTTGAGCGCCTTCTTGATCGCTTCGGGGCTGTTGGGGCGGCGCGGGCCGTAGTGCTCGTTCACCACCAGCTCCGGTGTAAAGGCCGCTGCCTCGCGCTTCCAGTTGGTGAGCACCGAGGTGGGCGCCACCAGCAGCACCGGCCGCTTCAGCTCTTCCTCGGCCTTGAGGTGCTGCAGGAAGGCGAGCAGCTGAATCGTTTTGCCCAGGCCCATGTCGTCGGCCAGGCAGGCACCCTGATCAAAACGGTGCAGGAAGGCCAGCCAGCCCAGGCCGCGCTCCTGATAGGGCCGCAGCTGGCCGGCGAAGCCGGGGGGCGCCGGCAGCGGATCGGGGGCTTTCTGCTGGTGGTACTGCTCGAGCACTGCCTGCAGGCGGGGGCCGGCGGTGAAGGCATGGACCGGTAGGCGTTGCAGGGTTTCGCCTTCGTTGCCGGTGATGCGCAGGGCGTCGTCGAGGCTGAAGGGTGGCTCGGCGGCGCAGAACTTCTCGGCATTCTTGAGATCGAGGGGCCGCAGCTCGATCCAGGCCCCCTTGTGTTGCACCAGCGGGCTGCGCTTGGCCGCCAGCTTCTCGAGATCCTTGAGGTTGAGGGTGACGCCGCCGATCATGAAGTCCCAGCGCCACTCGAGCGTTTCGCCGAGGGTGAAGCCGCGCGACTTTTCGGGTAGCTCGGCGGTGATCGCCAGGCCCAGGCGCGAGGCCAGGCCGCCCGAGAGGCTGGCGGGCAGCACCACGCCCACGCCCACATCCCGCAGGCGGCTGGCGGCGGTGCGCACCAGCACGAACGCCTCCGCCGGCGTGAGCTGCATGGCTTCCGGGGTGGCGGCATCGAGGCCCCGTTCGATCGGCTCAAACGCCAACAGGGCTCGGCCCAGGCCTTCCAGCAGTAGCGCTCCGGGCTGCTCCAGCTGGATCTCGCCCAGGGCCAGGTTGCCGTCGCCGGCGCCCCACACGATTCCGGCCGGCACTCGCAGGCTGGGGTCGGCCTCGGCCTGCAGGCCGAAGCGCAGCTCCCACAGCTCTTCGCCTTCCGGCGGAGTGAATAGCTCCAGGCAGGCCCGCGCTGGCGCCACCTTGCCGGCCACGGTTTCGCGCCAGTGGTGGCTGGCGATCGCCAGACGTTCCTGGTCTTCCTCGTCGAGTTGGAGCTTGCCGTCGTGGCTGGCGAGCCCCTCCTGCCAGGCCGCCAGCAGCGGATCGAGCCCAGGGCCGCCGGGGGCGAAGGCGGCGCGCAGCTGGCCGTCCACCAGCTTTTCCACGATGCTCGCCACCAGCAGGCGGTTGGAGCGGGGCCGGCCGCAGGCGAGATGGGTGTCGGCGCTGGAGGCCGCCACCACCTGGGGCATGCGGGTGGCTAGGTCTTCCAGGCGGCGGCGGTCGTCTTCGCGGTTGAGCAGCGGCAGCCAGCTGGCCTTGCCCTCAGCGGCATCGGGGAGCCAGCGGCCGCGGGCGATCAGGCTCAGGCACCAGCGCTGCAGGTGGCACCACCAGAGCAGGTCATCCCCCAGGCCCGCGGCGGCGGTGCCGGAGAGGGGCAGCTGGTTGAGCCACTCGGCGGCGGGGCCGGGTTTGAGGAACCAGCCCTCCAGCTGCCAGGGCCACCAGGTGAGGTCTTTGGGGAGGGGTTCGCCGGCCTGCAGGGGCAGCCCGCTCCAGGCATCGCCGGCACTGCTTTTCTGGCCGCGGCTCAGCTGCTGACGGCTGGGCAGGGTGAGGGTGACGCTGGCCTGGCGCAGGTCTTCCGACCAGAAGTTGTTCTCATCCAGCCAGGTGGCCAGATCGTCGAGGTTGAGGCTGAGGGGGTGGAAGGGTGCTTCGGCTTCGGGCACCACCGGATCGGCCACACGCCAGGTATCCGCCCAGATGAACAGGCCCGCACTCGGGGCCTTGCCCTTGGCGAAGCTGCCCCGCGGAACGACGGGCAGCCAGGTGGCATGCAGCAGGCTCATGAAGGCGGGGCCTGAGGACTCAGGAGCGCCGGATCGCGGTATGCCCTGCCGCGAGAACTCGTGGCAGAACCTGCGATCCGTGCAGCACCAGTGCGGCGCCGATCAGCGGCAGCCAGGCACGAACGAGCTCCATCATCACAGTTGGCGCGACCTGCGCCAAGGCCGGCAGCCAGGGTTGGGGCAGCGGCCAGGGGCTGAGGGGCGGTAACGCCAGGCTGTGAATGCCGCACACAGCCCCCACCAAGCCCGCCTGTAGGTGGCTGTCGTCGGGGTCGACCCGCTGCAGGTGAAAGGCGAGCAGGCCATAGAAGAAGCCGCAGCCCCCCGCCCGCAGCGCCGCTTCCACACCAAAGGGCAGCCCCAGCAGCAGTGCGCTCAGCCCCGCCCCCAGCGCCCAGGCGATCGACTGCAACCGCAGCTGGGCCCGCGATGGGCTCGCCGTTGCGGTGGCGTCGCGGCTGCTGGTGGAGGCGGAAGGGGCGCTCATGCTGCGCGATCATGCCCGGTTCAGGCTTTTCTTGCTTCGCCATGGCTGCCGCCACTCATCGCACTGGTGCTGAGATCCGCGCAGCCTTCCTCGATTTCTACGAGCAGCGCGGCCACAAGCCGATGGCCAGTGCCTCGCTGGTGCCGGAAGACCCCACGGTGCTGCTCACCATCGCGGGCATGCTCCCCTTTAAGCCGGTGTTTCTGGGGCAGCAGCAGCGGCCGGCTCCCCGGGCCACCAGCTCCCAGAAGTGCATCCGCACCAACGACATCGAAAACGTGGGCCGCACGGCACGGCATCACACGTTCTTCGAGATGCTCGGCAACTTCTCCTTCGGCGACTACTTCAAGGAGCAGGCGATTCAGTGGGCCTGGGAGTTGAGCACCGGCGTGTTCGGCCTCAGCCCGAAGAACCTCGTGGTGAGCGTGTTCCGCGAGGACGGCGAAGCCGAGGCGATCTGGCGCGATGTGGTGGGGGTGAACCCCAAGCGGATCATCCGCATGGATGAGGCCGACAACTTCTGGGCGTCCGGCCCTACCGGTCCTTGCGGCCCCTGCTCGGAGATCTATTACGACTTCAAGCCCGAACTCGGCGACGACGGCATCGATCTTGAAGACGACTCGCGCTTCATCGAGTTCTACAACTTGGTGTTCATGCAGTACAACCGCGACGCGGAGGGCACCCTCACGCCGCTGGCCAACCGCAACATCGACACCGGCATGGGTCTTGAGCGCATGGCGCAGATCCTGCAGGCGGTGCCCAATAACTACGAAACCGACCTGATCTATCCGCTGATTGAAACGGCGGCGGGTCTGGCTGGCGTGGACTACCGCGCCCTCGATGAGAAGGGCAAAACCAGCCTCAAGGTGATCGGCGATCACTCCCGCGCCATCACCCAGCTGATTTGCGATGGCGTCACCGCCAGCAACCTTGGCCGCGGCTATATCCTGCGCCGCTTGCTGCGCCGCGTGGTGCGCCACGGACGGCTCCTCGGTATCGACAAGCCGTTCCTGACGGCGATGGGAGAGGCGTCGATCACGCTGATGCAGGCCGCCTACCCGCAGCTGCTGGAGCGCCGTGAGGTGATCCTGGCGGAGCTGGCCCGCGAGGAGGCCCGCTTCCTGGAAACCCTGGAGCGGGGCGAGAAGTTGTTGGCGGATGTGCTGGCGGCCAAGCCGAAGCAAATCTCCGGTGAGCAGGCCTTTGAGCTCTACGACACCTACGGCTTCCCGCTGGAGCTCACCGAGGAGATCGCCGAGGAGCACGGCCTCACGGTGGACCTCGAAGGCTTCGAAGCGGCGATGGAGGCCCAGCGCCAGCGTGCCAAGGCGGCGGCGGTGAGCATCGATCTCACCCTGCAGGGCGCGATCGAGCAGATGGCGGCAGATCTCGAGGCCACCGCCTTCAAGGGCTACGAGGCCCTGGAACACCCCAGCTGCGTGCTGGCCCTGGTGGTGAACGGTGAGCCAGCGGAGCGTGCCACGGCTGGTGACAGCGTGCAGCTCGTGCTCGATGTGACCCCCTTCTACGGCGAGGGCGGCGGCCAGATCGGCGACCGCGGCGTGCTGAGCGGTGATGGTGTGATCGTGGCGATCGAGGGCGTCAGCCGCAACCGCAGCGTGTTCGTGCACAGCGGTCGGATGGAGCGGGGCAGCCTGGCGGTGGGTGATCTGCTCAATGCCCAGGTGGATCGCGCCTGCCGTCGCCGCGCCCAGGCGAACCACACCGCCACGCACCTGCTGCAGGCGGCCCTCAAGCAGGTGGTGGATCCAGGCATCGGCCAGGCCGGCTCGCTGGTGGATTTCGATCGCTTGCGTTTCGACTTCCACTGCCCCCGCGCTGTGTCCGCCGCTGAGCTCGAGCAGATCGAGAGCCTGATCAACGGCTGGATCAGCGAGGCCCACCGCCTCGAGGTGCAGGAGATGGCGATCGAGAAGGCCAAGGCTGCTGGCGCCGTGGCGATGTTCGGCGAGAAGTACGCCGATGTGGTGCGGGTGGTGGATGTACCCGGCGTGTCGATGGAGCTCTGCGGCGGCACCCACGTGGCCAACACAGCTGAGATCGGACTGTTCAAGATCGTGAGCGAGAGCGGCGTGGCCGCCGGCATCCGCCGCATCGAAGCGGTGGCCGGCCCGGCGGTGCTGGCGTATCTCAACGAGCGCGATGCGGTGGTGAAGCAACTGGGCGAGCGCTTCAAGGCCCAGCCCGCCGAGATCGTTGAGCGGGTGGGGCAGCTGTCAGATGAGCTCAAGGCCAGCCAGAAGGCTCTGGCCGCGGCGCGCGAGGAGCTGGCCCTGGCGAAATCAGCGGCGTTGGTGGCTCAAGCGGTGGCCGTTGGCGAGCACCAGCTGCTGGTGGCCCGCCTCGATGGCGTGGAAGGCGGCGGTCTGCAGAGTGCCGCTCAAGGCTTGGCGGATCAGCTGGGTGATGGCGCGGCCGTGGTGCTCGGCGGCCTGCCCGATTCTGCTGATCTGGGCAAGGTGATTCTGGTGGCGGCCTTTGGGAAGGGCGTGATCGCCAAGGGGCTGCAGGCTGGCAAGTTCATCGGTGGCATCGCTAAGGCCTGCGGCGGCGGCGGCGGCGGCCGGCCCAACCTGGCTCAGGCTGGTGGCCGCGATGGGGCCGCACTCGATGGGGCGCTGGAGCAGGCCCGCACGGACCTCGCGTCGGCATTGGGCTGAGGCCCTGCGTCAGGGCCAGCCGGATCAGGAACCGTTCCTGCTGGCTGGCGCCCTGAAACAGCGGGGGAATCCTTCTGGTATCAAACGCCGAGGAGCTGCACGCCATGGCCAGCAGCTTTGAAATCCAAGCCCGCCAGCACTGGAGCTTCCAGCTGGTGCTGTTGGGGAGCCGTCTTCGCCTGGAAGGCTGCCGCGATGCGGAGCGACCAGGGGATGAGCCCCTTCACTGCTCCACCTGGCTGCAGCCCCAGGACACCCCGTATGACGTGGCCCACGACTTGATGGCCCACCCCAGCTGCGCGCTCTGAGGCATCTTCCGGATCCCCAAGAGTGTTTAGACGATTCGAGTAAATGAACAATGGCGTCTAAGCGTTGTCGTTCTCTGAGCAGAGCTGCTATCTGAAGGACATCTCTCTGGGACCGCCCCGATGCAGGTCAAACGAAAGCTTGCCTGCTTCATCACTGGATTAGGAGCAATGTCTGCCTGGGGAGCAGGTGCTTACCCCTTGCTGGCCCAACAAACTCCATCCTCTTCAACGCTCTACAAGACTTCGCCGCCCTCAGGTGTGCCTAAGACCGGCCTAACGCCCCTTAAGCCCTCTGCTGGCGGCCTGAATTACCAACTCAAACCACCAGTTACCCGTTTCCCTGTGGTGCCTGGTCCAAGTGCTACGCCATCGCTGACTTCGCCCAAGCCGGTCAAGCCGCCGGTAACGCGTTTCCCTCTGGTGCCCGGTCCGAATGCAACGCCGCCTTCTAAAGAGCTTTCCACTAGCCCACTTGATCCCTCGGCTCCATTACCTAGCCCTCTGGGTGATTCAAGGCCACTGCCTAAAACCCAAAAGTCACGTTTTGTTCCTCTGAGAAAGCCTGTTCTCGTTTGCCGTTCTTTTCGTCGAGACGGTCAGATCGTTAAAGGTTTCCGATCCAGGCTTTATGGAGCCAAGGCGGCTGCTATCGCTTCCAGCCTAAAGAACTCGCTTTCTACTTATCAGGGCTTTGGTGGAAATCTTTCTCGCTGCTTGTATACAGGGGTAATCAGTCCTGCCGAATTTGGGAAATACCTTGGCGCCAAAAAGCCTTCTTCCCTCGTTCGTTCTTCCGATGGCTATGCATTTCCTTTGTATGGAAGTTATGCTGATTTCCTGAAGGCCAACAATGGTAAGGCTTCCAGGTTTGGCATTATCGCCAGGGAGGCTGTCTGGAGGTCGTTGTCGGGCGAGAGTCGCCCAATGCTTGTTCTGACTGTTAACAATGCCTTGGTGTTATTTGTTGACGGACGTAACCAGTCAAGCTTTAAGGTTGCTGAAGTTGCTATGCCACTGCGTTTGATCGGTTTATCGCAGGACGTAGCTCAGGTGCTTTCGGATAGCGCAAAGTCTTCTTTGCGGCGAATAATTGATCTTAAGAAAATTGTGAAGCCTAATTCAAGTCAGTCTTATTTGATGCCAGGAGACTCAGGGGGCGGTATGACTTTTGATTCGTCCCGAGCTCTAGTGGCAAGTCTAGGATCTTTTGGCTTGTTCACTTCTGACAGCTCCCCCCACGTCGGTGTTGCTCTCACGGCGTTGGTTGATGCGCTTCATGGCGCTCGATCGCTTGATCACTCAAATCTAGTTTCCCAGGTTGACCCACAAATTGCCGAGTACTGTTTAAAGGCTCAGGACTTTTCTGGGTGCGTTGAGACAATGCAAGGAAAGCCGTCGACGCCATTTCCTGGTCAAGACTCAGAAGCTCAGCCACCCTCGGATTTAGGCGGTGCGTCAGGCTCCCCTTCGGGTGGTCAGGGAGATTGTCCGTCTGGTAGTTACTTGGATCCTGATTCTCAGTCCTGCTTGTCAGATGAAATGGCGGGAGGCGATGCTGTTGTCGATGGTGACCCAAGTGTTGGAGATCCAAGTTCAGATCTTGGAGATCAGGGAGGCGACCCAGCTTTGACGGGTGGCGATGATCAGGGCGAATTCGATACCACAGAAGAGATGATTCCCCCTGGCATGGGAGCTCCCACTGCCGCTGCATGTACGGGCCAGACGTTTAGCGAGCAACTAGCTTGTGCGTTGCTTTCGGCCTTGTCTGGACTGCTTCAGCAAGCGTTTTCAAAGTGAGATATTCTCTGCAATATAGCTTAGTAGGCTACAAATAGAGGAGGCTCTGAGTTCTCTACGTGTTTTAATGCCCTTCTGTATAGGGGGCGTGGCTTTTCGTCTAAGCCAGATCTGTGATCAGTCAATGTCGTAAAGGGCATTTGTTCTTTGATCTTAATACTCAGCGCCGCTATTGTTGCTTTGCTTTCGAGAGCTCGGATAAGTTGCGGCGACCATTAAGCTTCCACTCCTATGGCAGCCGCGCATCTACCAGGCGGATGGTCAAGGTGCAGCGTGTGAATTCTCGCTGTTCAATCGTTTGATCGCCTCAAAAGCCTGAGCCTTCTGTTGTTTGAATATTGAAAAAAAATAAGGCCTCAGCCGTTTGTCTGCAGTCTGGCTACTGTTCGGATGTGCTTCTTCAGGCTTTCTGATGATTTCATCTGGCCATCGTAAAACAGCAGTATTGCTAGCAGGATTCTCTGTCTTCGCAACTGCTAGCACTCCTGTATCGGCAGCTGTCCCCTCGCAGCAGGCTGTTAGTCAGGCGGCAGCTGCCCTAATGCGCGAAGGATGCGTTGTGGCGGCATTTCCGACCCAAGCATCACCGCAGGTTGGCGTCTCGTGCAACAACACAGCGCTTGCAGCGCTGTTGAATCCCTACTTTTCTCAATCTGGCTTCAAAATTTATTCCACCGGCTGGGGTGGCCAGACCAAGCTAGATTGGCGTTTGGGACCTCAGGAGATTCCCTCGATCAATTTTAGGCAGAATCCGCATTCGACAGCAGTCATAGCTGACGGCACACTGTTCAAGTACACGAGTAACGTCAGTCCACTTGATATTAAGGTCCGCGTAGGGGATCCGATTTCCAGTGGTGTTGAAAGCGTTGCCCCCATTCCAGGAGGCTTGCGTTTTACTATTCCTTTCTCGCGAGCAAAGTTGCTCTGCCATGGCGATCCCGCTGGACCAGGCGGTTGGATAGATAATGCATGCCCGGACGTGAACTGGAACAGCCCAGCGATACAAATCAACCTACTCTTTAATAATAATCTGACTCTTAAGCCTCAGTCAAGTGTGGGTGTTTCGGGGTCGTTTGATCTTGGTGGTATTGATTCTCTGCTCCCGGATCGCACGATGCGCAAAATCGCCAGCACTGCTGCGACAAATGCACTGCGGACGATTACTCCAACTGCAAATACCTACATTGCAAAATTCGCAAAGGCTTCTGTGATTGCAAAGTATGCGCGGATGCCTGAGAATTGCATCAGGCTTGAATATTTAAATGACAACCTTCGGATCTCGATCCCGGTTGATAATCGAAACTCTAGCTGTGCCAGAGCTCTCGGTCTGCCGGCAATTTAGTGGCTTCTAGTCGCAATAGCGGCTGATTTTGGGGTGGGCATGCTCTGGTCGAGGCAAGGGTAATTCTGTAGCCTGAGTCCCATGCCAGCCTATTTATCCTCCGCCAGCGACTTGCGCCTGGCGGGGGCCCACCCTTTGTGCCGGTAAGACTGGTGAAGTCATGCTCGAAAAAGTACTTTTTTATCTTGCTTTTTCTTGTCAAATATATGGGTGACTTTGCTTATTGGGTGGGTCTTTTAATGGCTTCGAGATATCTCTGGGCCTGCCGGTCGTTGATCTAGTTCTGCAGGTAGGTGGTTTGCCGCAGGCTGGTTTCCAGATGATCCATCAGGCGACGGGCCTCCTGGATTTTGAGGTCGCCCCGTTGGATCGCGGTTTCACTGGCGACTCGCAGGCGTTCCAGCAGCAGTTCAGGGCTGTGCTCCATCGCCTCCAGCACCTCGGCGTTGGTGTTTCCGCGCACCACGTGATCCACCTGGTAGCCCCCTCCTGGTGACAAGCGGATGTGCACCGCATTGGTGCTGCCGAACAGGTTGTGCAGGTTACCCATCACCTCCTGATAGGCCCCGCCCAGGAACAGTCCGATCAGATAGGGCTCATCGGGATTGTGGTGATGCAGCTCCAGGAGCGGCTTGCTCTGGCCCTGGGCGATGAAGCGCGCCAACTTGCCATCGGAGTCACAGGTGAGATCGGCGAAGTGCCCGAGTTCCTGGGGCTTCTCGTTGAGCCGATGGATGGGCAGCAGGGGAAACAGCTGCTCAATTGCCCAGCTGTCGGGGGCGGACCGGAACACCGAGAGGTTGGCGTAGAAGGTGGAGGCCAGTTCCGCTTTGAGGTTCTTGAGCTCCTCGGGGATGGTGTCGCTGTTGGGAAGTTTCGAGGCGATGGTCTGGGCGCAGGCCCAGGTGAGCTGCTCCGCCACGGATCGTTCGGTCAGGCCCAGATAGCCCAGGCGGAACGCGTTCAGGGCGTCATCTTTGAACTTGAGGGCGTCGTTCCAGGCCTCCTGCAATTTGGAGGTGTCGCTGGTCTGCCCCCCCTCCACTGCGGCGATCTCCGCCAGGGTTTGCCGCAGGTTGCGGACTGTCAGGGCTTCGTTGTCGCTGGCGGCGGGGCAACCGCTCGGCACAGCGCTTTGCCCCAGCACGTTGAACACCAACACCGAGAAGTGACTGGCGATCGCCCGTCCGCTTTCACTGACCAGGGTGGGCACCGGGACGCCATGGGGTTCGCAGCACTCGCGCACAGTGGCGACCACATCGTTGGCGTAGTTCTGCAGGGAGTAGTTGGTGGAGGCAGCCGTGGCGGTGCGGCTCCCGTCGTAATCCACCCCCAGGCCTCCGCCCACATCGAGGAACCCCATGGGGGCCCCGAGCTTGGTCAGTTCGACATAGATCTGCCCCGCTTCCTGGAGGGCGTCCTTGAGAACGGCGATGTCATTGATCTGGCTGCCGACGTGGAAGTGCAGCAACTTCAGATCGTTCAGCAGATCGGCTTGCCGCAGGGCCTCAACCGTGGCCAGCAGGTCGGGAATGGAGAGGCCGAATTTGGCCTTGGCCCCCACGGAGCTGCCCCAGCGCCCGGTGCTGCGACTCGAAAGCTTGGCGCGGATGCCGATGAAGGGGGCGGCGCCCAGCCCTTTGCTGGCTTGGATGATGCGTTCGACCTCATCGGCCTGCTCAATCACCACCACCGGTTGCCGGCCGAGGCGCCTGGCGAGGATGGCGGTCTCGATGTAGCGCTGATCCTTGTATCCGTTGCAGATCAGCAGCGCTTCCTGGTCATCGATCAGCGAGAGGGCGATCAGCAATTCCGCCTTGCTGCCGGCCTCCAGCCCGAAGTGCCAGCGTTTGCCGCAGGCCACCAGTTCTTCGACCACGTGGCGCTGCTGGTTGCACTTCACAGGGAACACACCCTGGTAGCGACCGTTGTATCCGTATTGAGCGATCGCGCGCTCGAAGGCGGCGTGTAGGCGTTCGAGGCGATCTTCGAGGATGTCGTCGAAGCGGATCAGTAGGGGGAGGGTGTGATTGCGCCCCTCAAGACCCTGGACCAGATCCAGCAGATCGAGGCTTCCGCCCCGCTCACCTTTGGGTTGAACACTGATGTGCCCGCGCCCATTCACCGAGAAATAGGGATCCCCCCAGCGATCAAGGCCGTAGAGGGCTGCACTGTCATTCACGCTCCAGCCGGTGTGTTCAGCGGCGACCATCAACCGGGAGCAGGGCAATGGCGGAAATCTAAGGACTGACGCCCGCTGTGCCAGGTCTGCTTGCCAAGCGGCAGGGCGGCCACGGACGATGGGCCGGATACAACGTTTTGAGTTATGGCTGCCGAGCGCACCTTTGTTGCCATCAAGCCCGATGGTGTTCAGCGCGGGCTGGTGGGCGAGATCCTCGGCCGCTTCGAGCGCAAGGGCTTCAAGCTGGTGGGCCTCAAACAGCTCACCCCCAGCCGTGAGCTGGCCGAGAGCCACTACGGCGTGCACCGTGAGCGTCCCTTCTTCGCTGGCCTCGTTGACTTCATCACCTCCGGCCCCGTGGTGGCGATGGTGTGGGAAGGCGACGGCGTGATCGCCAGCGCCCGCAAGCTGATCGGTGCCACCAAGCCCCTCGAGGCCGAGCCCGGCACCATCCGTGGTGACCTGGCCGTGAACATCGGCCGCAACGTGATCCACGGTTCCGACGCCCCGGAAACCGCCCAGTTCGAGATCGGTCTCTGGTTCCAGGCCTCTGAGCTCAGCGACTGGACCCCTTCTGATCAGACCTGGCGCGTCGAAGGCTGATCAAGCCCTTTCAGAGCACGGTCCCGGCCGGGGTTGCGAGAGCACCCCGGCTTTTTTATGTCGCAAAAGCCTGGGGCATCAGGGCGATCTGTCGGAAAGTTTTGTGGAATGGCTTCAGTCGAAGCGTTTGTCCCGCTCGAAGCGCCGGTAGCTGAAGGCTTCGAGCAGCTGCTGGTGCTCCAGGGAGAGCTCCTCCTCGAGCAGGCATCCGCGCAGCAGCTCGGCGGTGATCGCCGCCAGCAGAACCCCATTGCGGTGATGCCCTGCTGCCAGCCATAGACCTTTGATCCTGCTGGCTCCCAGCAGAGGACCTTCATCGGGGGTGCAGGGACGGAAGCCCCACCAGCGCTCCATCGGTGGCCAGTGTTCGGCTTCCGGCAGCAGGGCCGCGATCCCCGCCTGGAGTTGTCGCTGCCCGAAGGGGGTCAGACCGCCGGTGAACCCCGCCTCGCGTTCGCTGGTGGCGCCCACCACCAGCAGGCCGTCCTCCCTGGGCACCAAATAGGTGCCAGGTCCAAAAATCACCCGCTGCAAGGCGTCTCTTGGCCCCTGCAACGAGAGCATCTGTCCCTTCACCGGGTGGATCGGCAGATCGGGCAGCAGTTGTCCGCTCCAGGCCCCACAACACAGCACCGCCTGATCAGCCCTCAGGGTTTCGAGGTCGCCTTCTGCATTGCGGACCCGCACCCCCTGGAGTTGTTGCTGGCTCTGGAGGACCTCGAGCACCTCAAGGCCCTCTTGGAAGCGCACCCCCAGATCGACGCAGGAGCGCTCGAGGGCGCGCATCAGCTGGCGGCGGTTGTCGATCTGCCCGTCCTGGGAGAACAGCAATCCGGCTTGCCAGCCAGGCCCGATGCCAGGAACCTCCTCTTCCAATTGCTGGCGGTTCAGCGCCGTGCCCCAGCGGGCGGTGGGATACACATCCCGCTCTGCCTCTGAAGCAAAGGGCACCACGATCCCGCAGGGGCGTAGGCCGCAGTTCACCCCGCTGTCTGCTTCGATCTGCTTGACCCAGTCGGGAATCCGCTCGAGGCTGATTTGGCCCAGGCGCAGCAGATCGCCGCTCAGCCCCTCGGCATGGGGAGCCAGCATCCCCGCGGCCACAAAGCCCGCGGCTTCGCTGCGGCGCCGGCTCAACACTTCCACCCGTTGACCGTTGCGCGCCAATTGGTGGGCGAGGGCCAGACCCATCAGGCCGCCACCCAGGATCAGCACCGCCATCACGCAGCGTTGGGAGCAGGGTTAAGTGTTTCAGCTTGACGGACCCCTGGCCCCAGGGCCTCTTCCATAGGATCGAGGCACGCTTGGAGACGGGACATGGCAGCTGAGGCGGCCTGGGAAGCAGTGATCGGCCTGGAGACCCACGTGCAGTTGGGGACCAACAGCAAGATCTTCACCAGCGCCTCGACTGCCTTCGGTGATGACCCCAACACCCACATTGATCCTGTGGTGTGCGGGCTGCCCGGCACCCTGCCAGTGCTCAATCAGAAGGTGCTCGAGTATGCGGTGAAGGCGGCCATGGCCCTCAATCTCAACATCGCTGAGCACAGCAAGTTCGATCGTAAGCAATATTTCTATCCCGATCTGCCGAAGAACTACCAGATCTCCCAATACGATGAGCCGATCGCTGAAGACGGCTGGATCGAAGTCGAGGTGGCTGAAAAAGGCAAAGACAGCTACCTCAAGCGCATCGGCATTGAGCGCCTGCACATGGAGGAAGACGCCGGCAAGTTGGTGCATGCCGGCAGTGACCGCCTGGCGGGCTCGACCCATTCACTGGTGGATTACAACCGCGCCGGTGTGGCCCTCGCTGAAATCGTCAGTAAGCCCGATCTCCGCACGGGCCGTGAGGCGGCGGAATACGCCTCCGAGATCCGCCGGATCATGCGGTACCTGGGGGTCAGCGACGGAAATATGCAGGAGGGCTCCCTGCGCTGCGATGTGAACATCTCCGTGCGCCGCGGGCCTGATGCGCCCTTCGGCACGAAGGTGGAGATCAAGAACATGAACTCCTTCTCTGCCATCCAACGGGCCTGTGAATACGAGATTCAGCGCCAGATCAAGGCCTACGAAACCGGAGAGCCGGTGGTGCAGGAAACCCGCCTCTGGGATGAGGGCAAACAGCTCACCAAGAGCATGCGCGGTAAGGAAGGCGCCAGCGACTATCGCTATTTCCCCGATCCGGATCTTGGCCCGATTGAGGTGGGTGCCGATCTGCGCGAGGGTTGGCGCGCTGAGCTGCCGGAGCTGCCGGCGGCCAAGCGTCACCGCTACGCCGAGGAATTCGGACTCTCGCAATACGACGCCCGTGTGCTCACCGATGAGCGGCCGATGGCGGAGTTCTTTGAAGCTGCTGTGGCGGCCGGGGCAGACGCCAAGGGTGTGGCCAACTGGATCGCCGGCGATATCGCCGCCTATGTGAATGCCAATCGCCTCAGCTACTCCGAGCTCGCCTTCCGCCCGGAGCAGCTGGCGGAGATGGTCACGCTGATCGACGGCGGCACGATCAGCGGCAAGATCGCCAAGGAGATCCTGCCCGAGCTTCTGGAGAAGGGGGGCTCACCGGCGGCGATCGTCGAAGAGCGCGGTCTGGGAATGATCAGTGACCCGGCGGCGATCACAGCGATCGTTGAGGAATTGCTGGCGGCGCACCCAGAACAGGTGGAAGCCTTCCGCGGCGGCAAGACCAAGCTGCAGGGCTTCTTTGTCGGTCAGCTGATGAAGAAAACCGGCGGCAAGGCAGATCCAAAGCTCGCGAACCAGATCCTCACTCAGAAACTCAAGGGCTAAAGCTCAGGCTTAGGACGCTCCGATGTCGTTCTGGCTTTTTGTCTTTCTTTCGTATCGATCTTCTTCCTGCTGGTTGAGATCAACTGCCGGATGTATAGGCGCAGGCATCTCGGCAACCTGGGCCGGGAGAGTGACTACGTTTCCAGGACCGATAACCACATCGGGGCTCGGTTGTGCAAAACCTATGTGGCCGATCGCCAGCAGGATCCATTGCCCCGTACTGAGCTGGTGGAATCCAGGAATACCCCTGAGCCGCCTAAGCCGAGCTGATCGCGAAGCTCTCGCACCAGAGCTTCTGGATCTCCCTGGTTCGCGATCAGGTGGTCCGACAGTCGACGTTTCTGCTCCATTGGCCACTGCGCGTTGATCCGTGCCTGGGCCCCCGCCTCACTCAGTCCATCCCGCTGCATCAGTCGCTCCAGTTGCTGGTTCTCTGTGCAATCCACCAGCCAGATCTCGCTGCACAGCTCCTCCAGGCCCGCTTCAAACAGCAGGGGGATTATCAACACCACCGTGGTCTCGTGGCTCAAGCCGGTGAGTTCTTGCTCAAAGCGTGCGCGCACCAGAGGGTGGATCAGGGCTTCGAGCCAAGCCTTTTCGGCGGGGTCATGAAACACGATTGCTCCAAGAGCCCCTCGATCAATCACAGCGCTCTGTCCTTCGCCGCTCGTTGACTCAACGCGTTCTCCGTAACGCTCCAGAACGGCTTTGGTGGCAGCGGTTCCTGGCCTGAGCGCTTCACGGGCGTAGACATCCGCATCCAACACCGGCAGGCCCTGCTGCTCCAGCCAGCGCCCCACGGTGCTCTTCCCGGTGGCAATGCCGCCGGTGAGGCCAATGCGCCGTTGCGATCCCTGCCAGCGTTTCCAAGATGGGTGAGTCATCTGGTTTTGCAGGGAGGCTGCGTGGCCCTCTACGACCCTGTCTATAGCCGCGGTTTCTACCGAAGTCGATCCGGGCGAGTGATGGCTCGCGTGATCTTGATGTTCTCCGTGGGAGTCTGCGGCTGGGTGGTGCTTCAGAACCCCGTGGGTCTCCTGGTGGGCCTGGTGCTGATCCCCATGTTTATCCGTTGGCGCAAAAGCTGAGCGGGCCCAGTTCGGGAGGAGGATTGGTGCAGCAACAACCTCGTCTGTGCCCCACTCTTGGCAGTCGATTCCCGGAGGCGTCACGGCTCCTGAAGGCTTCCTGGCGGCTGGCATCACCGCTGGCCTCAAGGCCTCCGGCAAGCCTGATCTTTCACTGCTGTTGGCCCCGGAAGGTTCTGTCTGCGCTGGCACCTTCACCACCTCACTGGTGCGGGCCGCATGCGTCGACCTCTGTGCTGAGCGCCTGCAGGCCAGCGGCGGCCGCGCCCGTGCGGTGCTGAGCAACTCAGGGCAGGCCAATGCCTGCACGGGTGATCGCGGCCTGATCGACAGCCTGCGCGCCACCCAGGCCATGGCGGATCACCTGGGTTTGGCCCCGGATGAAGTGTTGATTTGCTCCACCGGCGTGATCGGCGTGCCGATCCCCATGGACACCCTCCTTGCGGGGCTCGACCCACTGGCCGAGGCCCTCAGCCCCGAGGGCGGTGCGGCAGCGGCTACCGCGATCCTCACCACCGATCTGATCGACAAACAGATCGCCCTGGAGGCGGAGCTGGGCGGCCGCCGCGTGCGCATCGGCGGGATGGCCAAGGGGTCGGGAATGATTCACCCCAACATGGCCACGATGCTCGGCTACCTCAGCTGCGATGCCGGCGTGCCGGCGGATGCGTGGCAGGCGATGGTGAAGCGGGCGGTGGATCGCTCCTTCAATGCGATCACGGTGGACGGCGACACCAGCACCAACGACACGTACCTGGCGTTTGCAGCCGGTGAGCCCCTGAGCCCCGAGCACTTCGATGCGTTGGAGGTTGGCCTGACGGCGGTGTCGCAACATCTGGCCAAGGCGATCGCCCGCGACGGCGAAGGTGCCACCTGCTTGATCGAGGTGCTGGTGGAGGGGGCAGCCGACGATGCCGGTGCCCGCGCCATCGCCCGCACCATCTGCGGTTCGTCGCTGGTGAAATGTGCCGTGCACGGCCGCGATCCCAACTGGGGGCGCATCGTGGCGGCTGCCGGCCGGGCCGGTGTGCCCTTCGATCCCGACGCCGTGGCCCTGTGGCTCGGCGATCACCAGCTGATGGCAGCCGGTCAGCCGCTGGCCTTTGATCGCTCTGCCGCCTCTGCCTACATGCGCGATCGCGCTGCCGGCGCCTACCTCCGTGACGACACCGTGGTGATCCGCCTGCAGGTGGGTGAAGGCTCAGGGCAGGGTCGCGCCTGGGGATGTGACCTGTCGGATCAATACGTGCGCATCAACGCCGATTACACGACGTAAGGGCAAACCCGTTCTGCCGCAAGGGATCTGGGGGACCTTAGATCGACGCTTACGCAACGCTTACGGAGAAGACAGACGTAAAACCCAGTGTCGATCAGGGTAGTGCTTACGTTCAGGTCGAGGTCATTCCCGCAAACCCATTGCGGGGCAAATGATTTCTCCGTAAGCAAAGCGGTTTCACCCCGTCTCAGGGCGCCACCCAACCGCCACCTCCCGCCGAGCAACCCACTGAGCGCACCGCTTAGTCAGGTGCTCACCCTGGGGGATAAGACCCTGATGGATCGGGCAGGTCAGCACCGTGACGCAGTGCCTGCCGACCTCGTAACGGAAGTGCTGGCAGGTGATACAGACGGCACCTGAACGGGCAGGGCGAAGGACATCCACATCCAGGTAGTCCCACTCTTCAGCAGGGGCGCCAGAGGCGACGGGACGAGCAGCAGGCATCTGAGGCGGGCGGGTACACCTGTACTACCTGTGGTGCGGTGGTGGGGTCAAGGGTTCCGATCGGGCGCCTCCCTGGAGCGTCACTACCGTTTCACCAGTGGCAGCAGACCCCGCTGTGACGACTGAGTTGTTGCTGGCACTGGGCATCCCCGCTGCCTACCTCCTGATCAGCACCGCCCTGCTGCTGAGTCGCCATCAGACCCTGCCGCCCTTCCTGCTGCGCCTCAGCACCCGCAGGGCAATCGCCTGGAACACGATGGTGGGACTCTCGATCGGTCTGGGGGCACTGCGGTGGGCGTTGAACAGGGGATGAGCAACCCGCTCTGGATGCTGGTGCCCTGGGCGGTCTTTGCCCTTGCTGCTGGAGTCAAGTTCTGGCGCCTGACCACCCTGTTCCGCAAGCGAGTGCTGGGCGCTACCTCCAGAACCGATCAGGTCAGGCAGTCCTTGGAACGGATCTGGGCAAAGGACCAGCAGACGGCGTGATGGAGCATCTGAACTCTGGGTACCTCCAACTGGGTCTGTTCGCCCTTGCCTTTGGCGGTCTTCAGGTCTGGTGGATCTGGAGCACCGTCAGGAAGCGAGATCTGGCACGACCCTTGAGCGAGGGCGAGTTCCGCAAGACCCTGGAGCGGATCTGGGCAAAGACTGCTCACAAGCGATGAAGCGGGTTGCCCTGTTCCTTGGGGTGCTGCTGCTGGCGGGGTGTGGGAGCAAGAGGGACCGCTCAGCATCCAGCGCCTGTAGGGACGGTGGCACCTCCTGCGCCGCCGCCAAAGCACCAGCAGGAATGCGGCAGGTGCTTAAGGGGCACAGGATCGTGAGGTCACAGTGGATGGAGAAGACCAACAAAGAGTCAGGAGCACCCGACATCGGGATTAAGGCGGAATGGGAACCCATCACCGAGAGGCGTTGAACCGTCAGGTGTCGTTTGCTGCGGCATAGGTCCCCAGATCCTCCTCACATCGCTTCAGGGCATCCGCCAGGTCTGCCAGCAGCGCCCGCACCCTGGGGGATTGCTCAGGGCATCCAGAGGCATTGAGGGTTAGCACCGTCAGGCGGTTGGTCAGGTCTTCCAGGGCAAGGAGCGAGGCGATCAGGGTCTCGGTTGCCAGGGCACCAGTGGTGAGTGTGGTCATCGGATCAGTGCGACTGCTCTCAGAGTTCCCACCACAGGCGCCGTTGGTCTATGCGAATAGCGCATAACGGGCAAAACCAAGGCGCAGCGGCGAAAATGGGCGGAAGCATCCAGTCCCAGTGACCGACTCAGCGACTTTCACCACACCCGACGCAGGGGAAGCAGAACTGAGTGACCTGCTCCTGGAGGTGCTCCCCCCTGATGGCAGCACCATCGGGAACCAGTCGGCACGGGAGGCGCTGAGTCGAGCAGCAGAGCGCCAGATCAGCGAAGAGGAGTACGAGGCAGTCAAGGAAAAGGCGCTTGCCCTGGGAATAATCCGCAAGGGTCGGGGGCGTGGGGGTGCCATTGGGTTGGCAGATGGGATCCCTGGCGGCAGTCGCTACGAGGCACCCTCAGCACCAGCAGCAGGTAACGGTCGAGGTCGAGCGAAGAAGGAAGCACCCGCCAAGGATTTCAAGGCAGTTCTCTGGGCGAGCGCCGACAAACTCCGTGCCCAGATGGATGCGGCGGAATACAAGCATCTGGTTCTGGGTCTGATCTTCCTGAAATACATCTCAGACACGTTTGCCGAGCATCGGGCGAAGGTGCTGGCAATGGTCAGTTCGCCTGACTCTGACTTCTACATCGGTGATGACCCTGCCGATCACGAAGCAGCACTGGAGGATCGTGACTACTACACCCAAGAGAACGTGTTTTGGGTGCCTGCTGATGCTCGCTGGGAGTCGCTACGGGCACGGGCAAAGCAACCTGATATCGGTCAACTGATTGATCGGGCACTGGTCGCCATCGAGAACGAGAACCCGACCCTGCGGGGCAAGTTGGATAAGCGGTTTGGTGCCGCTCAACTGGAACCAGGGCGTCTGGGTGAACTGGTAGATCTGATTTCCACCATTGGATTTGCTGACGACCAGCGTTCGGGTGATGTGCTGGGGGAGGTCTACGAATATTTCCTCGGTCAGTTCGCCAGCGCAGAAGGCAAGAAGGGAGGTCAGTTCTATACGCCTGCTCACGTCGTCAAAACGCTGGTTGCTGTGCTGGCACCGCACAAGGGTCGGATCTATGACCCCTGCTGCGGTTCAGGTGGAATGTTCGTTCAAAGCGAAAAGTTCATCCAGGCGCACGGGGGCAAGCGTGATGACGCTTCGATCTATGGGCAGGAGAGCAACCCAACCACCTGGAGGTTGGCAGCGATGAACCTGGCGATCCGTGGGTTTGCTGCGGATCTGGGTCAGGAACCTGCTGACACCTTTGCCAGAGATCAGTTCCCTGATCAGAAGTTCGACTACATCCTTGCTAATCCACCGTTCAACATTTCGGATTGGGGCGGGGAGAAATACGAAAGTGATCCACGCTGGGTCTACGGGCGACCACCTGTAGGCAATGCGAACTATGCGTGGTTGCAACATATGCTCTGGAAACTACGCCCTGGTGGTGAAGCAGGTGTAGTGCTGGCAAATGGATCGATGAGTTCCAACCAGAGCGGTGAGGGGCAGATCCGTGAAGCGATGGTGCGTGGTGATGTGGTTGAGGTGATGGTGGCACTGCCTGGTCAACTGTTCCTCAACACTCAGATTCCTGTTTGCTTGTGGTTCTTGACGAATGACAAGACCCTGCGTGGTCGTGATCGTCGTGGAGAGACGCTTTTTATTGATGCCCGTCAGATGGGCACGATGAAGACCAGGGTTGAACGGGTGCTAACGGATGAGGATATTGAGAAGATTGCTGGTGCTGTTCACGCCTGGCGTGGTGATGGCGAGGTATCTGATGTCTATGAGGATGTTGCTGGATTCTGCTACAGCGCCAAGTTAGATGAGATTGAGAAGAATGGTTTTGTGCTCACACCTGGTCGCTATGTGGGAGCGGCAGATCAGGATGACGACGACGAACCCTTTGATCAGAAGATGAAGCGCCTCACTGCTCTGCTCAAGCAGCAGCAGGAAGAGGGGGCGAAGTTGGATCAGCAGATTGCCGAGAATCTGAGGAGGTTGGGATATGAGTTCTGATTTTAGTTGGTCGACTTCTACTCTCGACAACGCTGCTGATTTCATCAATGGCGACAGGGGGAAGAACTACCCATCCTCTTCTGATTATGTCGCCAGCGGAATACCGTTTGTCAGCGCCTCTGACCTTGACGGTAGGCGCATAGACCTGTCGGGGGCAACCTTTATTTCGCAAGGGGCATACGATCGGCTTGGTAATGGAAAGATTGAGAAGGGCGATATCTTGTTTTGCCTTCGTGGATCTCTTGGAAAGATCGGTCTTGCGAAGGGCATTCAGAAAGGGGCGATAGCATCGTCTCTTGTCATCATTCGACCAAAGCAAAACGTATCCCGTGATTTTCTTTATTACATCCTGAGCGGATCAACTGGGAAGACCATTGCCAGAGAACTGGATAATGGTTCCGTTCAGGGCAACCTTTCAGTCAGGGAACTGAAGCAGGTTGAGATTGACTTGCCACCCTTCAATGAACAGAAAGCAATCGCTCATATCCTCGGCACCCTTGATGACAAGATCGAACTGAACCGCAAGACCAACGAAACCTTGGAGGCGATGGCAAAGGCGCTCTTCAAGTCGTGGTTTGTGGATTTCGATCCAGTCAGAGCGAAGGCAGAAGGTCGCCCTACTGGATTGCCAGCAGAAATCAGCGACCTGTTCCAAGATTCATTTGAGGATTCGGAACACGGCGAGATTCCTAGTGGGTGGAAAGTGAAGTCATTGGATGAGGTCGCTCATTTCCTCAATGGTCTTGCCCTACAGAAGTTCCCGCCTGAAGACGGCAACCCAACGCTTCCAGTGATCAAGATCGCTCAACTAAAGAAGGGCGATTCCATTGGGGCAGACAGGTGCTCGACAGCAGTTCCATCCGACTATGTAGTTAGGGATGGTGATGTGTTGTTCTCCTGGTCTGGTTCTCTTGCTGTTGATATGTGGTGTGGAGGTGATGGTGCTCTGAACCAGCACCTCTTCAAGGTCACATCCAAGACCTACGACAAGTGGTTCTTCCTTCAGTGGGTCAAGCACCATCTGCCTGAGTTTCAGGAAATCGCCCAGGGGAAAGCGACAACGATGGGGCACATCCAAAGGCATCATCTAAGTGAGGCTAAGGCGCTGATCCCCACACCATCTCTTCTTGCTGCGATGGATTCAGCATTTGCCCCTCTTCTGGATCGAGTCTTTGGTTTACGGAAGCAATCCAAAGATCTCGCAACAACCAGGGATACCCTCCTTTCCAAACTCATCTCAGGTCAAATCCGAATCCCTGATGCCGAGAAGATGCTTGAGGGGATGCTGTCATGAGCACGACCCCACAGCAGATTGATCTCTGGCGGCAAGCGGCCTCTGAGCACCAACGGTTGGAATTCAAGGAAGCGAAGCATCAGTTTGACACGCGCAAACTGAATGAATACTGCGTGGCCCTGGCCAATGAGGGTGGCGGTGTGCTTCTTCTTGGAATCGCAGATGAACCTCCACGCCAGGTTGTCAGCACTCAAGCCTTCCCAGACACGGTTGCAGCAGCAGAAAAACTGTTCAAGGCCGTTGGATTCAGAGTCGATATCGAGGCCGTTGTTCATCCAGATGGACGTGTTCTTGTTTTTCACATTCCATCACGTCCCCGCGGAACGGCTTACAACCTGGAAGGCAAATATTTGATGCGCGCAGGCGAAGCGTTGGTGCCGATGAGCGAAGACCAGCTGAGGCGCATTTTTTCTGAAGGTCAACCTGATTGGCTCGAAGAGCCTTCCCGACGAGGTCTGGATGCTCAGGAGGTTGTAGAGCTGCTCGATACACAAACCTTTTTTGAGCTTCTGCGGTTGCCCTATCCCACAGATCGCGTAGGCGTTCTTGACAGGCTCACGGCAGAAAAGCTTGTCGATTATGAAGGCAGCAGCTACACCATTCGACGTCTTGGTGCGCTTTTACTGGCTCGCCGACTGAGTGATTTCCCTGATCTATCACGTAAAGCTGCGCGCGTTGTCGTCTACTCAGGGCCATCCAAGTTGCAAACAAAGCTGGATCACGTTTTTGATCGCGGTTACGCCGTTGGCTTTCAGGAATTTGTGAACTACATCTATGCACAACTGCCGCAGAATGAAATCATTGAGCGCGCCTTGCGCAAAGAGGTTAAGCTCGTTCCAGATGTTGTGATTCGTGAGCTTTTGGCCAATGCCCTAATTCATCAGGACTTCGTTGTCGCTGGGGCTTCTGTCATGATCGACATCTTCGCCAATCGCGTTGAGATCTCCAATCCGGGCGAACCCCTTGTGCCTGTAGAGCGCTTCATCGATGGCTATCAATCTCGCAATGAACATCTTGCTGATCTGATGCGTCGCTTCGGCATCTGCGAGGAGAAGAGCAGCGGTATTGATCGGGTGGTTGATGCCGCTGAGGTGTATCAACTCCCTGCTCCAGATTTTCACGCAGGTTTCCGCCGCACGATTGTCACGATCTTCGGCCCCCTTCCATTTGACCAAATGGACCGGAACAACCGGGTTCGAGCCTGTTATCAACACTGCGCTCTCCGGTGGGTGATGGGCGAGCGGATGTCTAATCAGACGCTTAGAGAGCGATTTCGGCTTGGAGAGGAGAAGGCCGCCGTGACGTCCCAGGTCATTTCAGCCACCATTGAGGCCAATCTGATCAAGCCGGACGGCAGCGTCGGCGCCTCACGGAAGTTCGCCCGCTACCTCCCTTTCTGGGCATGAGGCCTTTTTAATGGCAACCCACCGCCGCCGCCGCCCAATCCCCCAAACCGCCTGGGCCCCAGTCGGTCTCGTATTTAAGGCTTTCCCTGAGCCAGGCATCCCAGGCTCGTCTGGCCTCTCCGCGTGGCAGGTGGCAAGAGGCAGGGCCAAGCCATCGACCACTGGCAAAATCTCTGGCTTCACCCCATGGCCTTGATCACAGAAGACCATCTGGAGCAGCAGTGCCTTGAGTGGTTCCAGGAACTGGGATACACCCACGTCTTCGCGCCCCAACTCGACAGCGACGGCGCCTCACCAGAACGCACTGACTTCAGGCAAGTCATCCTCACGGGGCGTCTGCGCTCAGCACTCCAACGCCTCAACCCTGAAGTTCCAGCAAGCACCATCGAATCAGCGGTGCTCCAACTGGCGAACCCCAACGTGCCTGGTCTGCTGGCATCCAACCGCAACTTCCACCGTTGGATGACCCAGGGTTTACCCATCACCTATATGGATGGGAACCAGCAGGTGGGCATCCGTCTCAAGGTGATCGGATTCGATGACCCTGCTTCCAACGATTGGTTGGTGGTGAACCAGTTGGCGATCCAGGGCACCAAACACAACCGCCGCCCTGATGTCGTGATCTACGTGAACGGTCTGCCGCTGGCGGTGATCGAACTGAAGAACCCTGCCGATGAGAAGGCAGACATCTGGGCAGCGTTCAACCAACTCCAGACCTATAAGCAAGACATCCCCGACCTGTTCACGCCCAATGTGCTGCTGGTGATCAGCGATGGTATCCAGGCACGGTTGGGGTCGCTGAGTGCTGATCGGGAGCGGTTCCAACGTTGGCGCACCATCGACGGCGAGAACCACCTCGATCCGCTGGGTGCTCACCGTGATCTGGAGACCCTGGTGCGGGGCATCTTCGATCAGGGGCGACTGCTGGAGTTCGTGCGCTCCTTCTGCCTGTTTGAGGAAGACGGGCAGATCATCAAGAAGATCGCTGCTTACCACCAGTTCCACGCCGTCAGGGCAGCAGTGGAGCGGGTGGTGGAAGCAAGCAGACCTGATGGTGACAAGAAGGGTGGGGTGGTCTGGCACACCCAGGGCGCTGGCAAGAGCATCGAGATGGCGTGTCTGGCGGGCAAGTTGCTTACCGATCCACGCCTGGAGAACCCCACCCTGGTGATGGTCACCGACCGTCAAGACCTGGATGGGCAACTGTTCGGGGTCTTTGCTGGGGCGGGTGACCTGCTGGGCGAATCCCCCAAGCAGGCAGAGAGTCGCCAGGAACTCAGGGATCTGCTCGCCAACCGACCCAGTGGCGGCATCATCTTCACCACCATTCAGAAGTTCGCTACCGAACCTGATGAAGACAAGTTCCCTGCCCTGACCGAACGCCACAACATCGTGGTGATCTGCGACGAGGCACACCGCACCCAATACGGGTTCAAGGGTCGCTTCGACACCAAGACAGGGGAGATCAAATACGGGTTAGCAAAGGCGTTGCGGGATGCTCTACCCCAGGCGACCTTCCTTGCCTTCACGGGAACGCCCATCTCCCAAGACGACCGTGACACCCAGGCGGTCTTCGGGCACTACGTCTCCGTCTACGACATCCAGCAGGCAGTGGAAGACGGTGCCACGGTGCCGATCTACTACGAGTCACGCCTGGCAAAACTGGCGCTCAAAGAACCGCTGCTGCCGCAGGTGGATGAACAGGTCGATGACCTGTTCGCTGATGAAGACGACATCCCTGCTGCTGAGCGGGCAAAGAGCAGGTGGGCAGCACTGGAAGCACTCGTGGGTGCTGAACCACGCCTGAAGCAAGTGGCAGCGGATCTGGTTGCCCATTACGAGCAACGCTCACGCACCCAACCAGGCAAAGCGATGGTGGTGGCGATGAGCAGGGATATCTGTGCTCGCCTCTATGACGCCATCGTTGCCCTACGCCCTAACTGGCACGACGACGACCATTTGAAGGGTGCCATCAAGGTGGTGATGACGGCATCGGCATCAGACGAATCCCACCTCCAACCTCACCACACCAGCAAGCAGCAGAAGAAGGATCTGGAGAAACGGTTCAAGGATCCCGCTGATCCTCTCAAGATCGTGCTGGTGCGGGATATGTGGTTGACGGGGTTTGACGCTCCCTGTATGGCGACGATGTATGTGGATAAACCGATGAAGGGGGCAAACCTGGCGCAGGCGATTGCCCGAGTGAACAGGGTGTTCAAAGACAAACCAGGCGGTCTGGTGGTCGATTACATCGGCATCGCCCCCCAACTCAAAGAAGCACTGGCGACCTACACTGCTGCCAAGGGCAAGGGTGCTCCCACCATCGATAACAGTGAGGCGCTGAGGATCCTCAAGGAGAAACTCCGGGTTGCCCATGACCTCCTGCATCCCATCGACTGGAGTGGATTCAGGGATCCCAAGACAGCAATGGCACTGCTGCCCAACTGCCTGGATCACATCCTGGCGATGCCCGATGGGAAGAAGCGATATTGCGACACCGTGCTGGCGATGACTAAGGCATTTGCTTTGTGCGGCACGACTGATGAAGCGATGGCACTGAATGATGAGGTGACCTTCCTTCAGGCGATCCGAGCACCACTAGTCAAAGGCGATGACGCAGGGGGCGACGGATCTGCTCCTAAAAATGTTGATTTTCAGTTGCGCCAACTGCTCTCTGAGTCATTGGTGGCAGATGGAATCACTGATGTCTTCAAGGTGGCAGGTCTTGAAAAACCAGACATCAGCATCCTGTCGGATCAGTTCCTGGCAGAAGTCAGCAAGATCCCTCAGAAGAACTTGGCGGTTGAACTGCTCCAGAGGTTGCTGGCAGAGGAAGTTCAGACACGCTTCAAGACCAACGTGGTCAAGCAGAAGCGGTTCAGCGAACTGCTCCAGGCGTCTCTCAACAAATACGCCAACCGCTCCATCGAGGCGGCACAAGTGATCGAGGAACTGATTGCCATGGCAAAGCAGTTCCGTGATGAGGCGGAGAAAGTCGAAGCAATGGGATTGTCGGTTGCCGAAGTCGCCTTCTACGACGCCCTGGCGAACAACCAGTCAGCACACGATCTGATGGGTGATGAGGTGCTGATGAAGATGGCAAGGGAACTGGCAGAAAAACTCAGAGGCAACCTCAGCATCGACTGGCAATACAAGGAAAACGTTCGGGCACGACTGCGAACGATGATCAAGGCACTGCTCAAACGCTACAAGTATCCGCCTGATCAGGAAGCAGCAGCGATTGAGTTGGTGCTCCAGCAGACCGAGATGATTTCTGAGGAGTGGTCGAGAGAGGATCTTGGCAAGAAGATTCAGGCGGTTGTCGCTCATGCACTTACAAGCAATATGGGCGGTCAGTTGGGAGGCGTCGGCGAATGAACAGCATTCCTCAATATCACACTCTGATGCTTCCTCTCCTCAAGGTGATGGGTGGTGGCAGCGAACTCACAACCAATCAGATGCGGGATGCCGTCGCAGATCACCTTGGTCTGAGCGCTGAAGCGTTGAGTCAACGCCTGCCCAGTGGAACACAAACTGCCTTTGATAATCGAATGGGGTGGGCACGAACCTATCTGTTTAAGGCAGGATTGATCGAACGCCCACGTCGAGCAACTTATGTCATCAGTCAAAGCGGCAAAGATCTACTCTCAAATCCGCCTGCCGCAATCGACGCTGAGTTCCTTCGGTCTTACGAGCAGTTCAATGACTTCATCTCGACTACCAGAAATGGCAAGCAAGATCTGATTGAATCAGGCGATATTGATGATGATCTGACACCAGAAGAACAGATTGAGAAGGGCGTGAGGCGAATCCAACGTGAACTTCAAGATGAGGTCTTGGATCGAGTCAAGCAGTTGCCCCCTGAGGGATTTGAGCAGTTGGTGTTGCGCCTGCTTGTTGGTATGGGATATGGCGGGTCAATGGAAGACGTTCAAGGCGTTGCCCGTGGTGCAGATGGTGGCGTCGATGGCGTCGTAAACCAAGATCACCTTGGTCTTGATCGCATTTATATCCAGGCAAAGCGATGGGAGGGGTCAGTTGGGAGACCCGTTATTCAAGGTTTTGTGGGTGCGCTTGCAGGGGTTGGTGCTTCCAAAGGTGTGATTATGACCACCTCGACATTTGCTCAACCCGCCCAGGAATACGTCAAGACACTGACTGACCGCAGAATCATTCTTGTTGATGGTAAGAGAATGTCTGAACTGATGCTCAAACACGGCATCGGCGTTTCAACAAAGCAGACATTCGTGATCCGGAGAATGGATGAGGATTTCTTCCTGGAGTTGGAGAACTAATCCGCTACCACTACTTCCAGAAGATCTTCAATCTCACAATCCAGCACCGTCCAATCTTGGATGCCAGGTCTAGTGACAGTGCTGATGCCGCCTTGTCGTCGGTTCTTGCCAAGCGAGTGATGGTTGTTGCCGCCACCCCTGCCTGAGTCGCCAACGAGTTCATGGTGATGGATTTCTCCCCTGCCTCAGCACGGCGCAGATTTGCCTTGGCGAGGGTCAGACGGACTTGCTTTGCCATCAAGCGCACAGTACATCGAGTGTCCTCAAGCCAGAATCCAGTGCCAGACACTGCAGTTACCGCTCAGGCAATGCTTCCAGGGACGCCCTCAAAAGAACCATCCTGAGGAAGCAAATCGGGATGCCCGATACACGCCCGTTCAACCCATTGGCGAAGGAAAACCCAGATACCGCCTAGGATATTGAGAAATGTAAAAGCGGCATGTTCTCCAGTCTGTTTGGTTTCCTATTCGCCGCCCTCTCCTTCGTTCAGGTGCCTCAGTGGGATAACGACTGGACCAAATGCTCTGTCGCCGTCCCCGACACTGCCTGCCATTGGTATGTGGTGAATCCCGACAACACCTTTGGTAAGGGTTTCAGTTGGATCACCGCGCCTGAGTTCGACATCAAGGCACTGCGGGACATCGGCATCCAGCACGAGGTGACTGTGGCGCAGGGGCATCAGACCACGGTGGAACTGATGGATGCCGCCTCTGGACTCAAGTACGGGGACAACTACTGAGCACTGACCTGACATCAGAGGACCAATTGCCTCCAGTGAGGTGGGTGGATCCTCAAGCAGTGGTCCAGAAGCGGTTGGTACTATGCCGCTGAGATCCGTAAAGCCATCAAAGCTCTGCAGCGGCAGGCGCAGAGGGATGGGCGAGCAAGACGCCGATTACACGACGTAAGCCGCCGGTGCATGATGCACCATCACATCGCTGTGGGGCGCAGCCAGCTCGGCCAGATGATCGAGAAGCTTGCGCAGCAGTTGTTGCGTGCGTGGGTGATCGCTGAACTCCTCGCGCACCATCAACACATCGCCCACCTCCACCGGCAGCTTCTGGGGCAGTCGCACCCAGGCGTCGCCATAGAGCTGCAGCGTGAGCGGTGAGGAGTAGGCGATCAGCATCGCTTCGGTGGGTCTCTGCCCGTACCAGCCGGAGGCCTTGATGGCTTGAGTGCGCTCAGGGCACGGCAGCAAGCTGCAGCGCTGCAGCACCGCTTCAAAGATCGGGAAGCTGCCGCTTGGCAGCGGTAGCACCGGATAAGGCAGCAACTCCTCCCAGGCGATGGGGCTGCGTCGTTCGGCCAGGGGATGGCCGCGGGGCACCATCAGGTGCATCGGCATGGTGGTGAGGCGTAGGCCCGTGAGGCCTGGCCGCACTGGAGCATCGGGAGCGGAGCAGATCCAGGCATCGATCACTCCGTCTTCGAGCAACGCGAGCGGCTGTTCGTACTCGAGTTGGTTGAAGTTGCCGCGCTGCCAGTTCGCCAGCTCAAGTCCATCCAGCCCAGGCGCCGACCAGTGCTGCGCTTCAAGCCGCAGTGTGAGATTGCGGGCCCAGCGCTGCTTTTGATGCACAAGGCGCTCAAGCTTGATCAGCTGGGTGTCACCCAGAAGTCGCCATTCGCCGCGGCTGCGTTCCAGCTCCAGTTCGAACACATCCAGGCACTTGCGGCTGTTGCGGCTCACGGTGGGCTGCGTGCAAGCGAGCGCCTCTGCCGCGCGCTGACCGGTGCGCAACCAGATGAGGTGATCGAGGGCGGCCAGGCCATCCACCGAGATCACAACCCGCTCCGGCAGCTCCCTTGGACCGTAGGTGCTCCGGTTGGCTGTGGTCTGTGTTGTTCACGGTTAGGTCAAGGGATCTGCGCGTTTATGCAGAAGCTGCATGGTTTGCCGGTTGCTGGGCGCTGTGTTCGCCCTGCTTAGAGTTCGATTCCCTGGTAGGCGCTGGATGGCACGGGTGTCGCAACCGGCTCTGCGCGAGATCTGGAAGGGTCCCCTGGTGGCGGGCCTCTGTTTTGGGGTGGCTTACGGCGTCACCCAGCGCCTGCTCAGCCTCAACGTCACCGAGCTGATCCGGTTCGGTCCGGGGTTTGACGTGCAGGTGTTCCCTGGCACAAGCCTGGAGAGCTTGCGGCTGCGCTTTGGCGATGCCGAAGCGGAAATCCGCGGTGATCTGGAGCTGCAGGAACTCGAGCGCCAACAGCAGCAGGAAGCCAAACAGCGGGCCGAGGCGGCCAAGCAAGCAGAGGCCGCCCTCAATCGCTCGGATGCGATCGATCCCCAGCTCGATCCGCCGGCTAAGCCGCAGTTGCCCGCCGCAAGCGACCCTGCACCGCTGCCGCCGGTGGCCCCACCGCCCAGCGCTCCCGCTCCTCCGCTCTGATCTGCCACAGTTTCAGCAGATCAAGCCTGGCCTCGGCCCGGTCGGCCGCCATGAGCACACCCCAGACCCTGGTGCAGGCAGCACTCAACCGGCTGACGGCGCGCTTGGGCAGCGGCCTGGCCGATGCAGCGGCCGGCTTCGCCGTGCTCGCACAGGACGCACCGGAGCGGCTTCGCCAGGAGTGGGACCTCTTCCGCGAGGAGGTGGAACTGGAGGCCCAGCGGCTTGAACACGGCGAGGCTGCGGGCCCAACCAGCGCTGCCCACTCGAGCCCTGGGGCTGAGTCCCCAACTCCCTCGGATCCCCAGGAGCAGATCGACCAGTTGCGGGCCCAGGTGGCACGCCTGGCGCGCCGTCTTGAGGATCAGGCCTGATGCCCCCTGTTGTGCAGGGCTTGCGCAGCGCCGGCCGGGTGCTTCGCATCTGGAGTGCGGTGCTGCAGCTTTTGCTGTGGCTTTGGCTCGACGGCAAAGGCTGGAGCTATCCCGGCGGTGCCACGGCTGAGCGGCGGGCTGCTCGCCAGCGGCGCCGTGCCCGTTGGCTCACCGCTGAACTGCTGGAGCTCGGATCGGCGTTCATCAAGCTTGGTCAGCTGTTGTCGGCTCGGCCGGATGTGTTGCCGGCTAGCTGGGTGGAGGAGCTCGCCCGCCTGCAGGACAGCGTTCCCGCCTTCTCCTTTGAAACGGCTCAGGCGTTGTTGGAGCAGGAGCTCGGGGAGCGCTGCGCCGAAATCATTGACATCGATCCCGAACCCCTCGGGGCCGCCAGCCTGGCTCAGGTGCATCGCGCCAGCCTGCGCAGCGGCCGGCAGGTGGTGTTCAAGATCCAGCGCCCCGGCCTGGAGCGACTGTTCCGCCTCGATCTCGAGGTGATGCAGCAGGTGGCGGCGCTGCTGCAGCGCCACCCCAGCTGGGGCGTGGGGCGCGATTGGGTGTCGATCGCCCAGGAATGCCGGCGCGTGTTGCTGCGGGAGCTCGATTTCCGTTTGGAGGCCGAACACGCCGCCCGCTTCCGCCAGCAGTTTCTCGACGATCCCGGGATCCGCATTCCGGCGGTGGTGTGGGAGCTCACCACCCGCCGCGTGCTCTGCCTCGATTACGTGCCGGGCATCAAGATCAACGACCGCGAGGCCCTGATCGAGGCCGGCATCGACCCGGCCGCGGTGGCCGAGAAAGGAGCCGCCAGCTACCTCCAGCAGCTGGTGCGCTTTGGCTTTTTCCACGCTGATCCCCACCCCGGCAACCTGGCCGTGGCCCGCGATGGGGCGCTGATCTACTACGACTTCGGCATGGTGGGCAGCCTGTCGCAGCGCCTGCGCAGCCGTCTGGGACGGATGGTGACCTCGGCCGCGGCAAGGGATGCAGCGGGCCTGGTGAACGAGCTTCAGGCTGCCGGGGTGATCGCTGCCGACATCGACCCTGGTCCTGTGCGCCGGCTCGTGCGAGTGATGCTCACCGAAGCGCTCACGCCACCCTTCTCCGCCAACGTGCTCGAGAAGCTTTCGGGTGATCTCTATGAGCTGGTCTATGGCCAGCCGTTCCGCCTGCCACCCGAGCTGATCTTCGTGATGCGGGCCCTCTCCACCTTCGAGGGTGTGGGCCGCAGCCTCGATCCCAGCTTTAGCCTCGTGGCCATCGCCCGCCCCTATCTCCTGCCCCTGATGAGCGCTTCCGGCAACGGCCCCAACGACCTGTTCAATCAGCTGGGACGCCAGGCCGTGGAGGTGGGCAGCCGTGCCCTCGGCCTGCCGCAGCGTTTGGAGGAAAGCCTCTCGCGCATTGAGCAGGGCGATCTGCAGGTGCAGATCCGCGCCGGCGAAACCGACCGCCTCCTGCGGCGCGTTGCCCTGAGCCAGCAGAGCGTGGGTCAGTCGATGTTGCTGGCGGCGTTGTTGGTGTCGGCGGCGCTGTTGGCCGCCAGCGCCCGGCCCGCGCTCACGGCCGTGCCAATTGTGCTGTCAGCGCCTGTGAGCCTGAGCTGGTTGAAGCTGCAGGCCCGGCTGCGCCGCGATGGCCGGATCGACAAGTTGGGTCAATCCTGAGGCGGCTCAGCCGCCTCGCCGTGATCAAGCCTTTCCGCGGGGGCCGCGATCCTCGGCGCCGGCATAAACGGCCTGGCTGCCCAGCTCATCTTCGATGCGCAGCAGCTGGTTGTACTTGGCCACGCGCTCGCTACGACTCAGTGAACCGGTCTTGATCTGACCGGCGCGGGTGGCCACGGACAGGTCGGCAATGGTGGTGTCTTCGGTTTCGCCGGAGCGGTGGGAAATCACGCTGGTGTAGCCGGCGCGGCCCGCCAGATCGATTGCCTGCAGGGTTTCGGTGAGGGAACCGATCTGGTTCACCTTGATCAGGATCGAGTTGGCCACGCCCAGGTCGATGCCGCGCTGCAGGCGGGCGCTGTTGGTCACGAACAGGTCGTCGCCTACCAGCTGCACGGTTTTGCCGAGCTTCTCGGTGAGCAGGGCCCAGCCTTCCCAGTCGTCTTCGGCGACGCCGTCTTCGATCGACGTGATCGGGAAGCGGTTCACCAGGGCCGCCAGCTGATCCACCATCTCGGCGCTGCTGTAGCTGCCGCCGTCGAAGGCGTAGCGGCCGTCTTTAAAGAACTCGGTGCTGGCCACATCCAGGGCCAGGGAGATCTGATCGCCGGGGCGGTAGCCAGCCTTCTCGATCGCCTGCACCAGCAGGTCGCCGGCTTCGATGTTGCCCAGGTCGGGGGCGAAGCCGCCCTCGTCACCCACGGCGGTGCTCAGGCCCTTGTCCTTGAGCAGGCCCTTGAGGGTGTGGAACACCTCGGTGCCCATCCGCAGCGCCTCGCGGAAGGTGGGAGCGCCGTGGGGCACCAGCATGAACTCCTGGAAATCCAGGCTGTTGGCCGCGTGGGCACCGCCGTTGATCACGTTCATCAGCGGCACCGGCAGCAGGTTGGCCATCGGCCCCCCCAGATAGCGGTAGAGCGGCAGGCCCACGCCGTTGGCCGCAGCGCGGGCGGTGGCCAGGCTCACAGCCAGGATCGCGTTGGCGCCCAGGGCGCTCTTGTTGTCGCTGCCGTCGAGATCGATCATCGCCGCGTCAACGGTGCCTTGATCGAGGGCGCTCAGGCCGCAGAGGGCGGGGGCAATCTTCTCTTCGATATTGCTCACGGCCTGCAGCACACCCTTGCCGCAGTAGCGGCTGCCGCCATCGCGCAGCTCACAGGCTTCGTGGGCGCCGGTGCTTGCGCCACTGGGCACGATCGCCCGACCGCTGGCGCCGCCCTCGAGCATCACCTCAGCTTCCACCGTGGGCGTGCCCCGGGAATCGAGCACCTCCCGGGCCACGATGGTGTCAATCACGAGGTCGAGAGTGTCGATCACAGCGTCCTAGGTGTGTCTCGGTGGTCCTTGACGGCGATCCTATGGGTCGCCCTGGTCTGCTCTTGTGTGACCGTTGGCACCACTCGCCAGAATGCGCCTGGCTGATGCTGCTGCCATGCGCTTGCTCCACACGATGCTGCGGGTCGGCGACCTGGAGCGATCGATCACCTTCTATACAGAGGTGCTCGGGATGCGCCTGCTGCGCCGTAAGGATTACCCCGGCGGCCGTTTCACCCTCGCGTTTGTGGGGTATGGCGAGGAGAGCGACACCACCGTGCTCGAACTCACCCACAACTGGGACACCTCTGATTACGAGATCGGCAGCGGCTACGGGCACATCGCCATCGGCGTGGACGACATCGTGGGCGTGTGCGATCAGATCCGCGCCAAGGGTGGCCGGGTGGTGCGTGAGCCGGGCCCGATGAAGAACGGCAGCACCGTGATCGCCTTTGTGGAAGATCCCGATGGCTACAAGGTGGAACTGATCGAGCTGAGCTCCCGCGCCCATGCGGCCTGAATCACCGTCGTCCGCCAGCCGCGGCAGCCTCACCGCCGAGCCGGATCGCTTCAGCGATGCAGCCTGGGATCTGCTGCTCTCCACCCAGGAGCAGGCGCGTCGCTGGCGCCACGGGGAGATGGACGTGGAGCATCTGTTGCAGGTGCTGTTCAGCGATCCGCGCTACGGCAGCTGGATCGATCCCCTGCCGATCGATCCCGATCGCCTGCTCGATCAGCTCGATGATTTCTGCGCCGATCAGCCCACCAGCTCGGGGCGTGAGCTCTACGTGGGTGAAGCGCTCGAGGAGCTTCTCGATGCGGCGGAGCGCCGCCGGGCGGCGGCTGGTGCGCGGCTGATCGATCTCCCCCAGCTGCTCCTGGCGCTGCTTGATGAACCCCGTCTGGGTGGTGCCTTGCTGGCACAGCAGGGCCTGAGCGAAGACCTTCTGCTGCGCCAACAGCGTGTGGAGCCGCGCGCTGTGCAGCAGCCCGCCGCTGCCCCAGCGCCATCCGTTCCTTCTGTGTCACCGGTTGCTCCTGCGGCGCCCAGGCCCACGCCACCTGCCGACAGCTGGATCGATCGCAGCCCCGCCCCGGAGCCGGCGCCCGCTCCTGCGCCTCCTGAGCTGAAGCTCGAGCAGGAACCCAGCGCCCTCGATCAGTTCGGCCGCGATCTCACCGCCGCCGCCCGCGCCGGCGAACTGGATCCGGTGATCGGCCGCGACACCGAGATCCGTCGCTTGATGCAGGTGCTCTCGCGCCGGGGCAAGAACAATCCGGTGCTGATCGGCGAACCCGGCGTGGGCAAAACAGCGATCGCTGAGCTGTTGGCCCAGCGGATCGTGGCCGGTGAGGTGCCCGATGCGCTCAAGGGGCAGCGGCTGATCAGCCTGGATCTCGGTGCCCTGATCGCCGGTGCCAAGTTCCGCGGGCAGTTCGAGGAGCGCCTGCGCAGCGTGCTCAAGGAGGTGCGCGAGGCCGAAGGCGAAGGGGCCGGCGTGATCCTGTTCATCGATGAGCTGCACATGGTGGTGGGGCCGGAGCGCTCCAGCAGCGATGCGGGCAGCATCCTCAAGCCGGCCCTGGCCCGGGGGGATCTGCGCTGCATCGGTGCCACCACCCCCGAGGAGTTCAGCCGCACGGTGGAAAAGGATCCGGCGCTCAACCGCCGCTTCCAGCAGGTGTTGATCAAGGAGCCGGGCCTGGAGGAGAGCACCCTGATCCTGCGGGGCCTGAAGGAGCGCTACGAGCTGCACCACGGCGTGGCAATCACCGATGGAGCCGTGGTGGCCGCGGCGCGCCTGGCCGATCGCTACATCGCCGATCGCTGTTTGCCTGATTCGGCGATCGATCTGATCGATGAGGCCGCCGCCCAGCTGCGCATGGAGGTCACCTCCAAGCCGCGGCTCGTGGAGGAGGCCGAAAGCGAGCTGCGGCGGGTGGAACTGGCGTTGCTGTCGGCGGAGAGTGCACCTGAGCCCGAGCGGGTGGCCTTGCAGGAGCAGCGCCGCCAGGCCAGCGCCCAACTCCAGGAGCTGCAGCAGCGCTGGCAGGGGGAGCGCGAGGAATTGGCGGAGTTGCGGCAGTTGCTGGCCGACGACGAGAGCCTGCGGCTGCAGATCGCCGAGGCCGAGCGCGACGGCGACCTGGAGGAGGCGGCCCGCTTGCAATACGACCAGCTCCATGGCGTGCAACAGCGCCGCAGCGAGCTGGAGGCGCAACTGCAGGAGCAGCAGCGAGCGGGCCAGTCGTTGCTGCGCGAGCAGGTGGAAGAGGGCGACATCGCTGATGTGGTGGCCCGCTGGACCGGGATTCCCGTGCAGCGCCTGATGGCGGGCGAGCGCCAGAAATTGCTGGAGCTGGAGCAGCGGCTCGGCGAGCGGGTGATTGGCCAGCGGGAGCCGGTGGCGGCCGTGGCCGCGGCGATCCGCCGCGCCCGGGCCGGCATGAAGGATCCGCGCCGGCCCGTGGGTTCGTTCCTGTTTCTCGGCCCCACTGGCGTGGGCAAAACCGAGCTGGCCAAGGCCCTGGCGGCGGCGCTCTTCGATGAGGAGGAGGCGCTGGTGCGGCTCGACATGAGCGAATTCATGGAGCGCAACGCCGTGGCCCGCCTGCTCGGGGCTCCTCCGGGCTATGTGGGCTACGAGGAAGGCGGTCAGCTCACCGAGGCGGTGCGCCGCCGCCCCTATGCGGTGCTGCTGCTCGATGAAGTGGAGAAGGCCCACCCGGATGTGTTCAACGTGCTGCTGCAGGTGCTCGACGATGGGCGCCTCACCGATTCCCAGGGCCGCACCGTGGATTTCCGCCACACGGTGGTGGTGATGACCAGCAACCTCGCCAGCCGCGCCATCCTCGACAACGCTCGCAGTGGCGCCGACCCCGCTGCGCTGGAGCAGCAGGTGGAGCAGGCCCTGGCCAGCCAGTTCCGGCCGGAGTTCCTCAACCGCATTGATGAGGTGATCCGCTTCAAGCCGCTTGGGCCTGAGGAGCTGCAGCGGATTGTGCATCTGCAGCTGGCGGAACTGGGTGCATTGCTGCGGGAGCAGGGGTTGGAGCTGCAGGTGGATGAGCCTGTGGTGCCCTGGCTGGCCCAGCAGGGCTACGAGCCCGAATACGGCGCTCGCCCGCTGCGGCGCCTGTTGCGGCGCAGCATCGAGAATCCGCTCGCCACCGAACTCCTAGAGGAGCGCTTTGTCGGCGCATCTGCTGTGCAGGTGAGCCTGGTGGAGGCGGAGGGGCGGCTGTGCTTCAGTCCGATCGCTCTGGCGGTTTGATCACATCCGGTAGGGTGGCTGTTTGCGCAACAGCGCGCACATTCGCTGTGCGAACCCCTTCTGGACACTCCGGTGGAAACCCCGACTGAGCCACAACCCAATCCGCCGGCCTCTGAAGGCTTCGTGGGCAACACCGTCGCCGAGCTCCGCAAGGTGGTGTGGCCCAGCCGCCAGCAGCTGTTCGCTGAGTCCGTGGCTGTGATTCTGATGGTGACCCTCTCGGCCTTCGCCATCGCCGCCGTCGATCGTCTCTACAGCTGGGCCAATGCCCAGGTGTTCCGCTGATTTATCTCTCCCCCCTTGCCATTGCCCGTGTCCGACGTTGATCTGAGCACTGAAGATCTTGCTGTTGCCGAGCTGGCTGAAACGGCCGAAGCTCCTGCGGCACCAGCGCTGGAGGGTCGTGCACCGATCGCCCGCTGGTATGCCGTGCAGGTGGCTTCCAGCTGCGAGAAGAAGGTGAAGGCCACGCTCGAGCAGCGCGCCGTGACCCTGGGCGTGGACAACCGCATCCTCGAGATCGAGATCCCCCAGACCCCGGCGGTGAAGCTCAAGAAGGACGGCAGCCGCACCAGCACCGAAGAGAAGGTGTTCCCCGGCTACGTGCTCGTGCGGATGGTGCTGGATGAGGACACGATGATGGCGGTGCGCAGCACCCCGAACGTGATCAACTTCGTGGGCGCTGAGGATCGCCGCGCCACCGGCAAGGCCCGTGGCCACATCAAGCCCCGTCCCCTCAGCCGCTCTGAGGTGGATCGCATCTTCAAGCGCGCTGCCGAGAAGAAGCCTGTGGTGAAGGTCGACCTCACCGAGGGCGATCAGATCCTGGTGACCGCCGGTCCGTTCAAGGACTTCCAGGGCGAGGTGATCGAGGTGTCGGGCGAGCGCAACAAGCTCAAGGCCCTGCTCTCGATCTTCGGCCGGGAGACCCCGGTGGAACTCGAGTTCTCGCAGATCAGCAAGCAGAGCTGATTTCGGTGCGGCCGTCTCCCTGCGGAGGGCGGCCACAGGTGGTGTTCCGGTCTCCGGGACCTGCCGCACACGCTGCCCTAGGGTCGCGAATCCGCAGATTGCTCAAGCCGCCAGGACGATGGCAAAAAAAGTTGTAGCTGTGATCAAGCTGGCCCTCCAGGCCGGCAAAGCCAACCCCGCGCCGCCGGTGGGCCCTGCCCTCGGTCAGCACGGCGTCAACATCATGGCGTTCTGCAAGGAGTACAACGCTCGGACGCAGGACAAGGCTGGCTATGTGATCCCGGTTGAAATCTCGGTTTTTGAAGACCGCAGTTTCACCTTCATCACCAAGACCCCTCCCGCTTCCGTGCTGATCTCCAAAGCAGCCGGCATCGAGAAGGGTGCTGCCACCTCCTCCAAGGGTTCCGTGGGTGCGATTAGCCGCGCGCAACTCGAAGAGATCGCCAAGACCAAGCTGCCCGACCTCAACTGCACCAGCGTTGATTCGGCCATGCGCATCATCGAAGGCACCGCCCGCAACATGGGCGTCGCCGTGAACGACTGAGGCCAGCCGCGGGCTTAGGCCCATGCACTGATCTCCTGTCCATCTCTGTTCTTTACCGGGGGAGAGCTTCAACGCTCGCCTGCACCCCACGCCCGACATGCCCAAAGTTTCCAAGCGTTATTCCGCCGCCTTCGGCAAGGTTGAGACCCGCACCTACTCCCCGCTCGAGGCGGTGGAACTGGTGAAGGCCAACGCCACGGCCAAGTTCGACGAGACCGTCGAAGCCCACGCCCGCCTCGGCATCGACCCCAAGTACACCGACCAGCAGCTGCGCACCACCGTGGCGCTGCCCCACGGCACCGGCCAGAGCATCCGCATCGCCGTGATCGCCCGTGGCGAGAAGGTGGCCGAAGCCAAGGCCGCCGGCGCTGATCTGGCTGGTGACGACGATCTGGTGGAGACCATCGCCAAGGGCGAAATGGAGTTCGACCTCCTGATCGCCACCCCCGACATGATGCCCAAGGTGGCCAAGCTCGGTCGCGTGCTCGGTCCCCGTGGTCTGATGCCGAACCCCAAGGCTGGCACCGTCACCACTGATCTGGCTGGCGCCATCAGTGAGTTCAAGGCCGGCAAACTGGAATTCCGCGCCGACCGCACCGGCATCGTGCACGTGCGTTTCGGTAAGGCCAGCTTCGACGCCGCCAAGCTGCTCGACAACCTCAAGGCCCTGCAGGAGACCATCGACCGCAACAAGCCCAGCGGTGCGAAGGGTCGCTACTGGAAGAGCCTCTACATCACCTCCACCATGGGCCCCTCGGTGGAAGTGGATGTGTCTGCCCTGCAGGACATCAAGCAGGAAGCCTGATCCAGGTGCTTCCGGCCGGGGCTCCGTTCCCGGCTCTCAGCCCCTGCCTTGGCGGGGGCCTTGTTGTAAGGTTGCAAGCTGGCTTAGGCCAGAAGGGCACGCGCCCTACCCAAGACAGCAGGTCTGTTCAAGGCTGGCGATCGCTTCGGTGATCCCGTGCCGCGAGTTGCAAACCCTGCCGAGGTGCACGCGACTGGTTTTTGCCCTGGCGGTTCGCCGTTGGGGGGATGACAAGCCGCAGCCCCTCGAGTGCATTCGCACTGGGGCTGCGTACCCGGCTTGTTCCCCCGATCCGTTCCGTTTCCCATGGGCCGCACGCTGGAGAACAAGCAACAGATCGTCGAAGAGCTCAAGCAGCTCCTCGGTGAGGCCGAAATGGCGCTGGTTCTTGATTACAAGGGCCTGTCCATCAAGGAGATGTCTGATCTGCGGACCCGTCTGCAGGCCAGCAACGGTGTGTGCAAGGTGACCAAAAACACCTTGATGCGCCGTGCCATTGATGGCAACAGCGCTTGGTCGGAACTCGATTCCCTGCTCACCGGCACCAACGCCTTCGTGCTCGTTAAGGGCGACGTGGGTGGTGCGGTGAAAGCCGTTCAGTCCTTCCAGAAGGACACCAAGAAATCGGAAACGAAGGGCGGCCTTTTCGAAGGCAAGCTCCTCTCCAAGTCCGAAATCAAGGCGATCGGGGATCTGCCCTCCAAGGAGGTGCTCATGGCACAGATCGCCGGTGCGATCAATGCCGTGGCCACCAAGGTGGCTGTGGGCATCAACGAAGTTCCCTCCGGTCTTGCCCGGGCGCTCAAGCAGCACGCCGACGGCGAGGGCACGGCCAACTGAGGCCTGCTCTGCTGAGCTCTCCGCTCCGACTGTTCATACAGATCTGTTGCTGATTCCCAACCATGTCTGCTACTACCGACCAAATTCTCGAGCAACTGAAGTCGCTCTCCCTGCTTGAAGCTTCCGAGCTCGTCAAGCAGATCGAAGAGGCTTTCGGTGTGTCCGCCGCCGCTTCCGCTGGCGTTGTGATGGCCGCTCCCGCCGCTGGCGGTGCTGCTGAGGCTGCTGAAGAGAAGACCGAGTTCGACGTCATGCTCGACAGCTTCGACGCCGCTGCCAAGATCAAGGTGCTCAAGGCCGTGCGCGAAGCTACCGGTCTGGGCCTGGGCGAAGCCAAGGCTCTCGTGGAAGGCGCTCCTTGTGCCATCAAGGAAGGCGTGTCCAAGGCTGACGCCGAGACCCTCAAGAAGGCCGTTGAAGAGGCCGGCGGCAAGGTCACCATCAAGTGATCGCTGCGGTGGGCCGCCCCGGCGGCCTGCCATCACGCTTCTATTCAGCCGGCTCCTGCGGGGGCCGGTTTTTTTGTGCGTGATCGGCAGCCAACAAAAAAGCCCCGCCGAAGGCAGGGCTTTGAGTTCGGAACGCTTCTGGGAGTCTGTCCTCGTTTCGACCCCGGAAGTGGTGTTCCGCACTCCTCACACAAGAGAAACATACAGCAGGAGGAAAAAGCTCCAAGGGGGATTGGGCCACTGGATCAGCTGGCCTACGGCTTGAAGGGGATCACCTGAAGCGCAATGGCCCCGCCGCCGCCGCTTGGCTGGGGGGGAAGCGGGCGGATGCTTCCGGTGGGCGGGGGCGCGATCGCCGTCACCGGCGCTTTGGTGGCCGGTGTGCGGTTTGCCCGCGCCACCAGCTGGCTCAGCGGGGTGCCATTGGCGAAATACACGTGGCTGAGGGTCTGGCTGCCGTAGGCGCGCCGCTCCAGGCGCCAGCCCGGCTCCAGCTGGATCGCCACAAACGCTTCGCGGTCGCGCTGGGGCATCGACCCTCGGCCCACCACCAGTTCCGCCGGCTCGTTGGGGTTCATGGCCAGGAGCACCACGCTCTGGCCGTTCTGCTCCAGCCGCAGGCGATAGCGGTTCGCCAGGTCCTCATCGCCCACCCGCAGCGAGTAGCCGTTGCTGTCGATGTAGCGGCTGCAGATCCCGGTGAAGTCGAAGCGGTTGAGCGCCGGATCGATCAGGCCGTCGCTGCGGCTCTCCCAGCAGCGGGGCTCCGGCTTGATCTGCTCGAGCACGAGCAGTTTCCAATCGCTCTTGCCGAGCGGCTGGGCCAGCACCGCGAAGCGCGCCTGATCGAGGGGTTGGCTGTTGAACACGCTGGCGGCGATGGCCGGTGCGGCCGCGCTCGCGGCGAGCCCCAGCAGTGGCAGGTAGGTTCGCTGCATGGATCTCTCGCCTGCACATCACATCAGGAGAGAGTTGTACCGGAGCCGGAGGAGCAAGCCCAGTGCCTGATCAGCCAGTGGTGGTAGCGGCTGCCTGTGATGGCGCGTGTAGCGGCAACCCAGGCCCCGGCGGCTGGGGCTGCCTGCTGCGTTTCAGCGATGGCTCGGTGCAGGAGTTCGGCGGCTTCGAGCCCAACACCACCAACAACCGCATGGAGCTCACGGCGGCGCTGACGCTGCTCGAGAAGCTGGCGGTGCTCCCGCGTGACCCCAACCTCACGATCCGTACCGATTCCAAATATCTGATCGACGGCTTCAGCAAGTGGATCAACGGTTGGAAGCGCAAGGGCTGGCGCACGGCTTCCGGCAGCCCGGTGCTCAACCGTGATCTCTGGGAAGCCCTCGATGCCGCGCGCGTGTCAGGCCTGCCGTTCACCTATGTGAAGGGCCACAGCGGTGATCCCGATAACGATCGCTGCGATGCCATCGCCGTGGCCTACTCCAAGGGGCAGAAGCCCCAGTTGGCCCATGGCGACTACGGCGGCTTAATGGTGAGTGAGACCGCCCCCGCGGCCAAGCCGGATCTGGCGCCACCGGCGCTGCAGCAGCTGCTCACCCGCCTGGAGCTGGCCGATCGCCTGGCGGAAGGGGCCTATGGCCTCAGCCTTGCGGAACTGGCGCAACTGGTGGAAAAGCCCCTCAAGAGCCTGGAAGCCCGCAGCGAACCCTGGCGTTGGCGGGATTGGCAGGTGCTGCCCCAGGCGGATGGACGCTGGCGTTTGGCCAGGGAAGCGTCAGGATCGGTAGAGGCCGAGCGGAATCTGGATGGCTGAGACCGGCACCGGGGCTCTGTATCAACGCTTCGTCGGCCCGCTGCTGAGCCGGGACGAGGGGGCCGACGCCGAGCAGCTCAGCCAGCTCACCCTGCAGGCCCTGGGTCAGGCCTCGCTTCGGCGCAACTGGCCGCTGGTGAACGGCAGCCTGGCGGGGCTTGGCGCTGAGCTGGAGGTGCGCGACCTGCGCCTCGAGCAAACCCTGTTCGGTTGCCGCTTCCGCAACCCCGTGGGCCTGGCGGCCGGTTTCGATAAGAACGCCGTGGCCGCCGGCATCTGGCACTTGTTTGGCTTCGGCTTTGCGGAGGTGGGCACCGTCACCTGGCACGCCCAGCCCGGCAATCCCAAGCCACGCCTATTCCGGCTGGCGGCCGAGCGGGCGGCGCTCAACCGCATGGGCTTCAACAACAACGGCGCTCAAGCTGCTCGCCGCACCCTTGAGCGCCAGGCGCTGCCACCGGCGGGCCAGCGGCCGGCGGTGCTTGGGATCAACCTCGGCAAGTCGAAGATCACGCCGCTGGAGCAGGCGCCCGACGATTACGCCTCCTCCCTGGAGCTGCTCGCTCCCCTGGCGGATTACGCCGTGATCAATGTGAGCTCCCCCAACACTCCGGGGCTTCGGGAGCTGCAGGACGATGCCCAGCTGCGCCGCCTGGTGGAGCGGCTGCGGCGGCTGCCGGCCTGCCCGCCGTTGCTGGTGAAGATCGCCCCTGATCTCGAGGATGAAGCGATCGATGCCATTGCCCGCCTGGCCTACGAGGAGGGCCTGGCCGGCGTGATCGCCGTGAACACGAGCCTGAACCGGCTCGGCTTTGAGCAGCGGCGCATCGCCCAAACCGGCCGCACCCTGGCGGAGGAAGCCGGTGGCCTCAGCGGTGCGCCGCTGCGCGGCCGTGCTCTGGAGGTGCTGCGCCGGCTGCGGGCGGTGGCTGGGCCTGGCCTGCCGTTAATCGGCGTGGGTGGGATTGACTCGCCCGAGTCGGCCTGGGAGAGGATCAGTGCCGGGGCCTCGCTGATTCAGCTCTACACCGGTTGGATCTACGAGGGCCCGCAGCTGGTGCCGGCGATCGTTGAGGGGATCTGCCAGCAGCTCGATCGCCACGGCTTCCGGAACATCGGTGAAGCGGTGGGCAGCGGCGCGGGCTGGCGATAGTTTGCGGGCAGTGGGCGGCTGAGCTGCGGTGGTGCTCTCCGGGCTTCAGGATCAGCTGGCACCGCTCAAGAGTTGGCTCTTCCCTCGGCGCGTGTATCTGCAGCTCGAGGATCAGGCATTCACGGCGATGGTTCTCGATGGGGAGCGCGTGGCTTGGCTGGAGCGGGTACCGCTGCCGGAAGGGCTTTGTGTGAATGGTGAGCCCAAGGCGGTTGAGGCCTTAGGAGATCTGCTCGGAGATCTATTGGTGGAGCGTGGCTACGCCAGCGCCCGAGTGAAAGCCGTGCTGCCGCGAACCGCCACCGCCTGGCGCGTGATCGAGTGGCCTGATGCCTCCTGGCCGGAGCATCCCGAGCTGGTGGTGCGGCAGCAACAACTGGAGCTGGAGTTGCCCTGGTCGCTGCAGGACGCGGATCTGTTGTTGGAACCTCTACCGGGCGACCAGCCGCGATCCTTAGTGGTGGCAGTGCAGCGGAGTGTGCTGGAAGCCTGGATTGAAGTGTGCAACCAGGCCAGCGTGGCGCTCGACGCTGTGGAGGCCCTGCCGATCTGCCTCTGGCGCGCGGTGAGTTCACAGATTCAGGCTGGCGAGGGTGTGCAGGTGTTGCTGCAGTTGGAGCCGGATCAAAGTTGGTTGCTGGCTCTGGATCAGGGGCAGCCGCTCGGCGAGTGGTTGATGCCAGCGACCAGTGATCCCGAGGAGCTGAGCCTGGCCTTGGCTCGATGGCGGCGGCGCTACAGCCCCACTGCCGCGATCGTGCTCGGTGGTGATCCCGCCAGTGCCGAGGCGCTGGGCTGTCCCGCTAGCGGGACAGCCCGGGTTGAGGGTGTGCCAGCCCTATGGGGACTGGCGGAGGCAGAGCTGAGGCGATGAGCACCCCCAGCTGGCTGGAGAGCGATGGAGATCTGCTGCCGCAGCGGCGGCTGGAGCGCGGATTAGCAGCGGCGGCGGAGCCATTGGTTCCGGCGCGGGGGCTGTTGCTGCGCGGTGCGTCGATCAGTGGTGGGTTGGTGGTGGCGGTGCTGCTGATCTGGGTTGGGTTGCGATGGAGGCAGGCTCAGCTCGAGCTGCAGTTGCAGGGGCTGCGGGGGATTCCGGTTCAGGTGCAGACCCTCGAGGCCAGGGCGCTGGTCCAGCGCCGCAAGCTCAGCACCATCCAGCGCAGCAATGAGGGTTTGGCGAAAGGGTTGGTGGCCGTGTCTTCAGGCTCGGCGCTGGTCGCCCAACTGGCAGCGATCACCCCGCAAGGCGTTCAGCTCATCGACGCGCAGGTGCAGGGCGGCAGCCTCAAGCTCAAGGGTGTGGCCGCTGATCCACAGGCGTTTCGGCGGGTGAATGCCCTGACCCTGCTGTTGGCTGAATCCCCCCTGTTTGAAGCCAAGGGCGTGAAGGTGGTGAAGCTCAGTCGTGATCCCGCGAAGACCGGGGCGCCGGTGGAATGGGATCTCACTGCATCATTCGCCACCCTGCCCCCCAATCAACAGGTGAGGCTGCTGCAGAAGCTTGGCGCTGAGGGTCTGGCTCGGCGCCTGCAGATCCTTGAGCGGGCGGGGGTGCTGCCATGACCAACCTGCAGGGGAAACCTTCTTCCCCCACCAAGCGGGAGTGGCTCCTGCTCGGGTTGCCTGTGGCAGCCGGCGCCCTGTTGAGCTTGGGTGTGGTGGCGGCAGCGCTCTGGCCCAGCTGGCAGCAGCTCCAGCTTGCGCAACAGGAGTTGGAGCAACTGGAGGAGCAGCGCCAGCGCCTACCGCTGTTGCGGGCCCAATTGCTCAAGCTCGGCGACAACGTGCAGGAGGCCGAGCGGCGCAGCCGCCAGATCCTGGGTCTGATTGCTGGCAGTGGTGAGATCAACACGTTCATGGCTCAGCTGAGCGCAGAAGCCCAGCGCAGCGGCGTTGTGCTCGATGGCTACGAGCCGATCACCACGTCCGCATCTGAGGCTGGGGCCGCATCCGCGAAACCCAAACCCGCCAAGGGCGAGCCGCCGCCTCCACCCCCCGATCCTCTGCTGGCCCCAGGCCTGCAGAAAACCTCGCTATTGCTGACGGCCAGGGGGAAGGGGCCGCAATTGCTGGACCTCCTGCGTCGACTCGAGCAGCTGAGCCTGTTGGTGGTGCAGAGCGATCTCAGCCTTAAACATGAGCTCAAGGAGGCTGGAAAGCCTGGCGAAGCAGCCCCTAACACCACCAACCTGCGCCTGACTCTCAGCGTCTACAGCGAAGCGGAGCCGCCACGCAAAACCCCGTAAAGCCTGGCCGCGCCTGGTGTTCACCGATACGATCCGCCCAAAACCGCGCGAGATCAAGGGTGAAGCTGCGTTGTGGCCTGGTTCTGGCCTTGCTGGCCGCAGGCGCATCGCTGGCGCCCTTGAGCGCGGCTCCCCGCCAAGCTGCCATACCAGCACCCACAGCCAGTTCTTCTGCGAATCCGGCTGGAGCTGTAGCGCTCACCTTGAGACGCTCCTCCGAAGGTGTTGAACTCGTGATTGAGGGCACCGGTGCCGGCCCGGTACTGCAACAGAGCCGTGATGGACAGGCCTGGCAGGGGGATCTTCGGATTGGAACTCCTGGTGGCTTACGGCTAGGCCCTCAGCGCCTCACGTTGCCTGAAGCCGGCTTGCAGGCGGTGAATCTGGATGGGGCTGGTCGTGACTATCAATTGCAAGTTGTACCCATGCCAGGTGCTGCGCTTGGTCGTCCTGTGGTGAGTGCGGATGGTCGCAATCTGATTATCAGTTTTCAGGCTTCAGCACCGTCAAGTTCTAGGGCTGCTTTGCTCAATGTTCGCCAGCCTGGCAGTGTTCCACAGTCCGCTTATGCGCCGCCCTTCCAGCCTCGTGCAGTGGCGCCTCCGCTGGGTGATATGGCCGTTGGAACCATGGTGTTATCCAATCGAAGCTTTCTTCGCTTGGATGGCCCTCCTGTAACGATGACCCTTCGTAATGCACCCCCAAAGGATGCATTAATGGCATTGGCGCAGTTGGGGGGATATGGCTTTGTTTATGTAGCAGACGATGCTGCGCAGCTTCCATCGTCTGCTCCCTCTTCCAATCCATCGCCTAGGCAGGAGCCCACAGTTTCCCTGGCATTTCGTGGTGAATCCTATTCAAGGGCTATTAATTCTGTGCTCTTGGCTGCTGGTTTGCAGGGAAAGCTTGAGGGGAGAATGTTGATGGTGGGCCCCTCTGTTTTGGGTAAGACTTTCGGGGCTCAGCTCTCTAAGGTCTATCGACTGAATCAAGTGTCGGCTGATTCGGCTGCCAATTATCTCGCCAGTCTTGGTGCTCGGATTACGAAAGTAACTTCCATCACCAATGTGGTGAGCTCTGGTCAGTCTTTGGCTAATCAGGTGGCTGGTGCTCAGCAGACTCAGCAGACGAGGGAAGAAAAAATCACCTCCACTGAAACCTATGGCTCTGCGGCTGGACCGCTCCTTGGTTTGATTGGCACGACGGACTCGAGACTGCAGACGATCACTCTGGTTGGCGATGCCCAGCTAGTGCATGTCGCCGAAAACTACTTGCGCCAGATCGACCTGCGCCAGCGGCAGGTTGCTCTATCGGTAAGAATCCTTGACGTGACATTGAAGAACGATACTGATATTAAAAATAGCTTCGCTTTTCGGTATGGTAACAACTTTATCGTGAGTCAGGAAGGGCGATTGGTCGGCGCCTTCAATGATCGTCTGCCCCCTGTTTCTGATCAGCCATTCGTTCCTGGCCCTGCGAATCCTGGTGAGGCTTATGCACGGAACAACTTCTATGATCTAGTTAGGGCTCAGATTCAGTCGGAAAATACAAAAGTTCTTGCGAGTCCGACGTTGATTCTGAGTGAAAATGCCGAGCCCATTCAGGGCGGCGCCGCTGTTGCGGCGGCGTCCGACGGCGGTGGTAATGCTGTCTTAAACACGGCAAGTATCGGGAGGCCGTTTGCCAATGAATCATTTGTGACTGTTGGGACTCAGGTAATTACGGACTACACGGTTCAAGCTGGTCAAAACGGGGCCCCTAATACCTGTCAGCCTGAATTTGGCACTGCTGGTCTGACCTTTGGTGCCAAGGTGTCCAAGATTGATGACAATGGATTTGTGACGTTTTCGCTATCGCCCGCAGTGTCTGCTGTTGCGGACACTCCTCAGCAAATTGAAGGATGTGGCAATGTCAGTATCTTGCGTGTGCGTAGGTTGGATACGGGCTCTGTGCGCGTGCGAGATGGGCAGACCCTCATCCTTACTGGTGTGATTTCCGACGAAGACAGGCAAGCCGTTACGAAATGGCCAATTCTTGGCGATCTGCCTTTCGTGGGTCAGTTCTTCAGATCGTCTTCAAATACACGCTCGAAAAATGAGCTTGTCATCCTCGTGACGCCGAGGATTGTCGATGATGTGGATGGGGGTGTGTACGGATATGGCTATCAGGCCACCACGCAAGACGCGCGGCAGTTTGTGTCGTCTCCGTCATCAGGTTTTTAAAACGGCATCGGCAGCATCGTTTTCGCTGCTAATGGGGCAAGCAATTGGAATGCGGCTAGGGCGCCTGTCATCAGCTGAGAACCGATTCCATTGCCGCCTTTTGGGCGTTTGGTCGGCTGAACCAGTAGTTCCGCTGCCTTGGTGAGGGCTGTGGCTTGTTCTTGGTCTCCCAGTTGTGCATAAAGCGCGCCGGCGTAACGAAGGTCTTGGGACGCCAGCAGGAGTTGTCCCTGTTCAGCTCGACTGATGCCGCGGGCAACCCAGCTGACCGCTGCGTTGGGCATGCGCTTGATCGCTTCGCTGAACCAACGTTCCGCCACGGGATGCTGATCCTTCAGTGCCGCTTGGACGCCAGCATTGTGCAGTTCGGCGTAACTGTGCAGCGATCCCGAAACTCCTCTGGCTCCATGCCAGTGACTTCTACTCAGGCTGCCTGGGTCGATTTGGGCCCCACTCAGATTGCTGTTGCGGAAATCAGTGCCCGTGAGCGTTGCTCCCCGCAGATCGGCGCCTTCCAAAGAGGCTCCTGTCAGGCTGGTGAAGCTGAGATCCGCATGCCGTAAATCAGCTCCGTCAAGGCGCGCTCCGCTCAGGTTGGCCCGTTGCAATTGAGCCCCTTGAAGACGCGCGTCGCGCAGGTCGGCATGCACTAGATCAGCGTCCTGAAGGTTGCAACGGGTGCAGCTCCGCTCGTCCAGGGTTTGTACGAGAGCTTTGGAATCGGCTGACATTGCTGGGATGCCGGCACCACAGCTGACCACGGCCAGGATTGATCCCAGGGCTAGCCAGTGGTGCTGTGGCATCGCGTTCAGTGCATCAACAGTTCACTGGTTGTACAGGACCTGTGTCAGATCGTCGATCAGGCTGGTTGTTGCGAGTGCAGTTCCTGAGTGCTTGAAGCCCACGGCGGCAATCTTGAAGCCACCGCCCTTCGGCTCGGCTGCCGTCCGCACCAGTTGCTGGATGCAAGCGCCTCCTTGGCTCCGTTCGCTCTCCCATGGACTGTCCGTACGGAGGCTTTTCGGGCTTCGTTGGGTGCGTATCCCGATCGAGGCATGGAACGGCTACGTCAGTGCATTGGCCTGTCCCATGAATTGGCTCCGGAGACCGTTCTCCCTGGTAATGGCGCTGCGGAGCTTTTCACCTGGGCGGCTCGGGATGCGGAGGCAATGGGATGTTCTGTGCTCCCCCAGCCTGGATTCGCTGACTATCGGCGAGCGTTGTGTTGTTGGGGCGCTGATACCGCTCCTATGCGACTGCCATTGCAGTGGACCAGCAATGACGCGACGTCCTTCCCGTCTTGCCCGACTGAGGCGGGGGTGCTCTGGATCACCAATCCCCACAACCCCACGGGCCAGCTGTGGAGTCGTACGTCGCTTGAACCGTTGTTGGACCGTTTTGCTTTGGTGATTTGTGATGAGGCTTTTCTTCCCTTGGTGCCCAACGGCGAAGTCCAATCGTTGATCCCACTCGTGGCGGATCACCCCAACCTCGTGGTGATCCGCAGCCTCACCAAGCTGTACGGAATCGCCGGATTACGACTGGGCTACGCGGTGGCTCAACCTGAGCGCCTACAGCGTTGGGCTCAGTGGCGTGATCCCTGGCCGGTGAATGCTGTGGCCTCGGCAGTGGGTCAAGCCTTGTTGCGGAGCCCGAAACGGCACCAGGCCTGGATACAACGCGTGCAGCGCTGGACGGCCCGCGAGGGTGCGTGGTTGCAGCACCAGCTCGCGAGCTTGCCCGGCATCATCCCGATGCCGTCTGCGGCGAATTACCTCTTGATTCGCGGCGAGTGCAATGGCGAGCCCGTGTCTCTCCAGCCGTTGCGTGAGGCTCTGGAAACTCGACACCGGATCCTCCTGCGCGATTGCCGCTCCTTTGAAGGATTGGACGAAACCTGGTTGCGCATCGGCTACCTGAGCCGCGCTGGCAATCGCCGCATCATCCGAGCAATGCGTCAGGAGCTCAACTCCATCAGCAACCCCGCCAACAGCTGATCCGCATCCCGCACCTCTAGCCGCTCCATGCCGCGCCGCAGCTCCAGGAGTGGATCCACAGCCGGATCGCTGCCCCGCAGCCGAGGCCCCAGCAAGCGCCAGATCGCCTGCTCAAGCGCCGGGTGCTCAGGCGGGTGCTGCCACACGATCACGGCCGCCCCGAGCGCTGCTGCTGCACCAGCGTTGGCGTCTTGATGCTTGTCGGCGGCTTGGGGGAAGGGCACCAGGATTGAGGGGCTGCCGCACACCGCTAGTTCGCTGAGGCTGCCGGCCCCGGCGCGACTGATCACCAGATCGGCGTGTTGCAGAAGGCCCGCCACTTCATCGCTGAAGGGACGCTCGGCGTAGTGCGGGTGCTGCAGTTGGCCGCTTTCGGGGTCGTTGCTGCCGCTCAGATGCACCACGCGGCACCCCGCGCTCAGCAAGCGAGGCAACAGGGGTCGCACCATGCGATTCAGCCCAACCGCTCCCTGGCTGCCGCCCATCACCAAAAGCAAGGGCCCCGGCCCCGCGGGCACCCAAGCGGGCAGGGCCGCAGGCTGCAAAAACTCGCGCCGCACGGGGGTTCCCGTGACCCGCGGCTGGCAGCCCTGGAGCCGCTCGGCCGCTTGGGGTAGACCCACCGCCACGTGCGTACAGAGCTTGCCGAGCAGACGTGTCACTCTGCCGGGAACGCCATTCGATTCGTGCAGCACCACTGGAACGCCGCACCAGCGGGCCGCGAGGATCGCCGGCGCGGCGATGTAGCCGCCGGTGCTGAACACCACCTGGATGCGCTCTCGGCGGATCAGTTGGCGCACGCTCCAGCTGGCGCATAGCAGTCGCAGCAGGTTGAGCAGTTTCTGCAGCCCTCGCCCCTGCAGCCCGCCCGCTTGCACGGTGTGCAGGGTGATCTCCGCTGGCACCAGCTCGGTCTCCAGTCGGTCAGGCACCCCCAGCCACTGGATCTGCCAGTCGGGGGGCAGTGCCTGCGCCACGGCCATAGCCGGGAACAGATGCCCGCCGGTGCCGCTGGCCGCGATCAACAGGCGGGACATGGTGGCGGCGGGAAGGCGCGCCTAACTTAAGGGCCGTGTGTTGGTTGAGCCCCAGTGCTGTTGCGCCCTCTCCTGCCGGCTGCCCTCGCCCTGGCCGGTGTGGTGATGGGCTCAACACCGCTGCGGGCGGCCCCCAGCCTGCAGGCCCTGCAGGATGCCCTCAACAGCAGCTCGCCGGCTGCTCTGGATGCGGTGCTCGAGCCGGGACAGGGCCTTGATCCAGCGGAGGTGGAGCGCCGCCGCCTGTTGCTCCGCCAGCAGTTCCCGGATGCCAGTTGGCGCGTTCAGCCCGGCCCTCTGCTCAAGGACGGGCGGGCTACCACCGAGATCAATGTGACCGGGAGCCGTGAGGAGGGCCCCTACCGCTTCCGTTTTGAGGCGCGTCAGCAGTTGGTGCTTGGCGCCAGTGGTCCGCGCTTCAACAGCCAGGAGCTGATCCGTGAGTCGTCGCTGTTGCGGAGCGGCGACAACGACCTCAAGGTGAGCCTGTTGATCCCCGATGCGGTCCTCACCGGTCAGCGCTACGACCTCGACGTGGTGTTCGATGAACCGCTCGATGGGGCTGTGGTGGCTGGTGCGATCAAGGCGGTGAGCCCCGGTGAGCTCTTGCGTCTGCAGACGCCCGACCTGCAGCTGGAAGCCCTCGGCGGCGGCGGATTGTTCAAGAGCGTGCAGGCCCCGTTCCAGCCCGGCAGCCAAACCTGGGCGGTGTTGCTGGTGCATCCCAAGGGGATCGTGGCCGCCAGCAAGCAGGTGCGTGTGGTGGCCGACCGCGCGGAGCTCAGCTTCTAAACCAACGCGCTAACGCCGACACATCCAGATCGCTGTGCCCGGCTTCCATGAGCTGGTCTTCCATGGCGGCCACCAACTGGCTCACCGGTAGCTCCAGCTCTTGTTCGGCCGCTGCAGCAAGGGCGATGCCCAGATCCTTGCGGTGCAGAGCCAGCTTGAAACCCAGGGGGTAGTGATCGTTGATCATCCGCTCGCTGCGGTGTTCCAGGGCCCAGGAGCCCGCGGCGCCGCCCTTGAGCGCCTCCACCACCTGGCTGCGATTGAGGCCAAGGCGTTCGGCCAGGCTGAGCGCCTCGGCCACGGCGGCGTAGCTGCCCGCCACCAGCACCTGGTTCACCGCTTTGGCCTCCTGGCCGGATCCCACTGGGCCGAAGTGGGTGATTGCGCTGCCGAGCACCTCCAGCAGCGGCCGGGCCCGCTCCAGGTGGGCGGTCTCACCGCCCACGAGCACGGAGAGCGTGCCGGCCTTGGCGCCCTCGGTGCCGCCGGTCACCGGGGCATCGATGTAGGCGATCCCGCGCTCCCCCAGGGCTGCTGCCACGCGGCGGCTGGTGGCGGGGCTGATGGTGGAACAGTCGATCACCAGGCTGCCTGGGGCCAGGCCGTGAATCGCTGCTGCTTGCGATTCCGTTTGGTCTGTACGGAACTCTGGATTGGGCGTTCCAAGGAGCACCGCCTCCACGGCGGCATCGTCGCTCACGCACACCAGCAGCACCTCGGCTCCTGCTGCGGCTTCGGACGGGGTGAGAGCTTGATCCGCCCCGGCACTGATCAGGGCTTCGCAGCGGCTTGGGTCGCGGTTGAACACCCTGAGCCGGTACCCGGCCTGCACCAGGTTGAGCGCCATCGGTGCGCCCAGGGCCCCCAGGCCGATCCAGGCCAGAGGCATCGGCGTGGAATCAGCGGGCACGGCTTTCGGGTGACTGTTGGCGGCGACGCTGCTCGGCCAGGCCGTTCAGCTCCTGCCGATCCACACTGCCATCGCCATTGCGGTCGGCACTGCTGAAGTGTTGCCGCAACCAGGTGTATCCCTCCGCTTCGCGGCGGTCGATGCGGCCATCGCCGTTGCGATCAGCCTGGCTGAAGAAGCGCGCTGCGCGTTCGCCGCGTTGGGCCTCGGCCGGCTTCAGCTCGTCGGGGGTGAGATAACCCCGCTGCTGGCTGTCCAGCCGCTCGAAGTGGCGCTCCAGATAGGGATGCCCCTGCACTTCCTGTCGCTGCAGGCGCTGGTCGCTATTGCGATCCAGGCGTTGGAACAGCTGTTGGAGCCGCTGCTGATAGCTCTGCTTCTCCGCGGCGGTCTGAGCCCGGCCCGCAGCAGCTGCGCCCAGGCTCAACGCCAGGGCGAACGCAAGAGCGCATTGGGGGGTCGCATGGCGGCGGCGCATGCCCTCAGGCTATGGAGCCGCTTGGGGTTCCAGGCGGCAGTCTCGCCACCAACCTGTGACCAGATCTGTCTGACGCTGCCTGAACGCCCTGATCTCCATACAGTCGGCGCAGCCTCGCTGAACCGATCGATGGTTGTTGCTCAGCGCAGCGCTTCGTCGCGCATCTGGGTGGTGGATGACGACCCTGAGCAGCGGCGTTTGCTGGGTACCTACCTCACCGATCAGGGCTACGACGTGCGCTGCTTGAGCAGCGGTGAGCAGCTGATGGCCCGGCTCGATGCGCAGCGGCCCGATCTAGTGGTGCTCGATGTGATGCTCCCCGGCGACGACGGCCTCACCCTGCTGCGCCGCCTGCGCGATGGCGGTGACGATCTACCGGTGGTGATGCTCACCGCCCGGGGCGACGGCGTCGACAGGATTATTGGCCTCGAGCAGGGGGCCGACGATTACCTGGGTAAACCGTTCCTGCCGCGGGAGCTCACGGCGCGGATCGAGGCGGTGTTGCGGCGGCGTGTGGCTCTCCCGGCCGGGACGCCAGTGGCGGAGGGGCGGCTGGTGGAGTTCGGCGATAACCGCCTCGATCTTGCGGCCCGCAGCCTGGAGCGCTCTGGTGCACCGGTGGTGATCACCAGCGGTGAGTTCAGCCTGTTGGCCGCCTTCGTGCAGCACCCGCATCGCCCCCTCTCGCGGGAGCGCTTGATCGAGCTGGCCCGCGGTCCCGGCTCCGACACCGATAGCCGCAGCATGGATGTGCAGGTGTCGCGCGTGCGCAAGCTGGTCGAACCCGATCCCGCCCGTCCCCGCTACCTGCAGACGGTGTGGGGCTACGGCTATGTGTTCGTGCCTGATGGCCAGCCCCGCAGCCGTTAGGACTGTCCTGGTGGGGGCCGGCGTGTCGGCTCTCAGCCTGGCTTTGCTGCAGGCTCTGCTGGCCCAGCGGTTGGAGCGGGCTCAGATCCTCCAGCTCGGCCCTGAGGTGGCGTTCAATCTCCGCCTCGGAGAGCTGGCTCTTGATCGCCTGCCACCGGCTGCTCTGGCGCGCCTCAGCGGCCTACCGCTGCGGGTGGGTGCCCATCCACCGCTCAGTCGCGATGGCCGGCTGCAGCGGCAGGCCCGCCAACTGCAGCAGGAGCTCTGCAGGGAGATCGCCCCCTGCCCGCCGGTGTTGCCGGCTGCGGCAACGCGTCCGGGCGTGTGGGTTGAGTTGCTCTCACCCCTGGAACCGGTGTGGCTGTTTACCCCGCTCGATACAGCGCGGGGACGTGCCCCCGATCCGCTCCTGTTGGGACTGGCTCTGCTCGCGGGCAGTATCTCCAGCTCGCTGCTCTACCTGTGGTGGGAGGTGCAACGGCCGCTGCAGCAGTTGGAGCAGGCCCTGGCCCAAGTGGGCAACAGCGATCAGGCCGGTGCCGCCTCTCTGGCTTCCCCCCTGCCGTCATCCGGCAGTGGCGCCGTGCGCCGGCTTACGGCGCGCTTCAAGGCGATGGTGCAGCGCCTGGCGGCCAATGAACGCGATCGCACCACCATGCTCGCCGGCATCGCCCACGACCTCAAGAGCCCGCTCACCCGACTGCGTCTGCGTCTGACCGGCCATAAGGAGCAGCAGCGGGCCGAGGCCGATCTCGATGCGCTGGAGCGGATCACAGCCCAGTTTCTGCTGTTCGCCGGCGGCGGTGATGCGGAGGCGGCGGTGGAGTTGCCGCTGGATCAATGGCTTGCGGAGCTCAGCGCGCCGATTGAGCCCGATCAGTTGCTGCTCGATCTCGAACCGCTGCAGGCCTGTGTGCAGCCCACAGCGTTGGGCCGGGCCGTGGGCAACTTGCTCGATAATGCCCTCAGCCATGGCCGGCCGCCCCTGCGGTTGGTGTTGCGCCGCGAAGCCGACGACGGATTCCGCATCGAGGTGTGGGATCGCGGCGCCGGCATCAGCCCCGAGGCCTGGCCGCAGGCGCTGCAGCCGTTTCAGCGGCTTGATCGGGCCCGTGGCGGCGGCGGCCACTGCGGCCTGGGCCTGGCGATCGCGGCGCGGGTGGCGGCCAGCCATGGCGGTCAGCTGGAGTGCCGGCGCAGCGCCGAGGGCTTTGCGGTGGTGCTGCGGGGCCGCTCGGTTGCATCTGGTGATCGCGACGATCGCTAGGCGCAAAAAAGGCCCCCTTACGGGGGCCTCTGCAGTGGGTTGAACCCGCTGAATCAGGCTTCGTCGAGGGCGGCCACACCGGGCAGCACCTTGCCTTCGAGCAGCTCGAGGCTGGCGCCGCCGCCGGTGGAGATGTGCGACATCTTGTCGGCCAGGCCGGCCTTCTCCACAGCGGCCACGGAGTCACCGCCGCCGATGATCGTGCAGCAGCCCTTGCCGCTCAGGTCCGCCAGGGTGGTGGCGATGGCGTTGGTGCCGGCGGCGAAGGCGTCGAACTCGAACACGCCCATGGGGCCGTTCCAGATCACGGTCTTGCAGTCGGCCAGGGCGTCCTGGAACACCTTCACGGAGTCAGGACCGATGTCCAGGCCCATCCAGCCATCGGGGATGGCGTTCACATTGGCGATCTGAGTGTTGGCGTCGGGAGCGAAGTTGTCGGCCAGCACCACATCGGTGGGCAGCAGGAACTGAACGCCCTTGGCCGCAGCCTTTGCCTCAAGCTCCTTGGCCAGCTCCAGCTTGTCCTCTTCCACCAGGCTCTTGCCAACGGCCAGGCCGCGGGCTTTGTAGAAGGTGAAGACCATGCCGCCGCCGACGAGGATCTTGTCGCACTTGTCGAGCAGGGCTTCGAGCACGCCGATCTTGGAGCTCACCTTCGAGCCTCCCACGATGGCGGCCAGGGGGCGCTTGGGCTCATCGATGGCGCCCTGCAGGTACTGCAGCTCCTTCTCCATCAGGTAGCCGGCCACGCTGGGGCTCAGGTACTGGGTCACGCCCTCGGTGGAGGCATGGGCGCGGTGGGCGGCGCCGAAGGCGTCGTTCACATACACATCAGCCAGGGCTGCCAGCTGCTTGGCGAAATCGCCTTCGTTCTTCTCTTCCTCAGCGAAGAAGCGCACGTTCTCCAGCAGCACCACATCGCCCTCAGCCATGGCGGCCACCTTGGCTTCGGCGTCGGGGCCGATGCAGCTGTCGGTCTTCACCACGCTCTTGCCCAGCAGTTCGCTCAGGCGGGCGGCCACGGGGGTGAGGCGCATGCCCTCGTTCACCTGGCCCTTGGGACGGCCGAAGTGGGCCGAGAGGATCACCTTGGCGCCCTTGCCGGTGAGGTCGTTGATGGTGGGCAGGGCGGCGCGGATGCGGGTGTCATCGGTAATGGCGCCGGCATCGTTGAGGGGCACGTTGAAGTCGACCCGGACCAGCACGCGCTTGCCGCGCAGTTCATCAGCGGAGAGGCTGGCCAGGGAGCGCTTCGCCATGGCGTTAAGCAAAAGAAGGGTCGGGCGAATTTAGCGGGCCGGTCAAGGGGGGGCTTAATACGGCAGGCCCTGGCTGATGTCGCTTCTGGCGCTAAACAGAGGGAACACCGGCCCAGCGGCCATGTTCGAGACCGTTCTCTTCCCGATTGATCGCAGCCGCCAGGCGGCTGAAACCGCCGCCACGGCCCTGAAGCTGGCCCAGCAACACCAGAGCCGCCTCGTGGTGCTGTCGGTTGTGGAGCCGGGGCAGGACGATCCGGCCGCCGTGGCCGCGCTGCTGGAGCAGGCCCGCAGCCGTTTTCAGGAGCAGGGCGTGAGCTGTGAGGTGATCGAGCGGGAGGGCAAGCCGGCGTTTGTGATCTGCGATGTGGCCGATGAGATCAACGCCGATGTGATCGTGATGGGCACGCGAGGGCTCACGCTGGAGGCTGACGAAGCGCCCAGCACCGCCTCGCGCGTGATCCAGCTGGCGCCCTGCCCTGTGTTGGTGGTTCCGTGAGTGAGTTGCTGAGCTCCGCCGCCCCGGCGATCCAGTGGTATCCGGGCCATATCGCCAAGGCGGAGCGCTCGCTCACCGACAACCTGGCCAAGGTGGACCTGGTGATCGAGGTGCGCGATGCGCGCATCCCCACGGCCACCGGTCACCCCCGCCTGCAGCGCTGGATTTCAGGCAAGCAGCACCTGCTGGTGCTTAATCGGCGCGACATGATCCCGAAAGCCGCCCAAGAGGCCTGGGATGCCTGGTTCCGCAGCCAGGGGCAGACCCCCTGGTGGAGCGATGCCAAGGCGGGCACTGGCGTGAAGCAGCTGCAACAGGCGGCGATCCGCGCCGGTGATGCTCTTAATGAACGCCGCCGCTCCCGCGGCATGCGCCCCCGGCCGGTGCGCGCCCTGATGCTCGGCTTTCCGAATGTGGGCAAATCGGCCTTGATCAACCGCTTGGTGCGCCAGAAGGTAGTGGACAGCGCCCGCCGCGCCGGCGTCACCCGCAGCCTGCGTTGGGTGCGCTTGGGGCAGGACCTTGATCTGCTCGATGCCCCGGGGGTGCTGCCCCCGCGGCTCGACGACCAACTGGCGGCACTGCGCCTGGCCCTCTGCGACGACATCGGTCAGGCGGCCTACGACGGCGAAGCGGTGGCGATGGCCTTCGTGCAGATGCTGGCTGCGCTGGAACGCGTGGCGGCTTCTGGCGTGAAGCCGGGTTTGCTGGAGAGCCGCTATGGCGTTCCGGTTGAGGCCTTGGATCAAGGTCCGGATCAGGGCTTGGCTCTGGAGCGCGGACCAGCTGCGGATCTCTCCATCGCAACGGTCCAGGATTCTGTACAGACTGCGCAGAATCCTGGACAGTTGTCTGCGGGCGCGTCTTCGCTGGACGGTGTGCCAGCTGCGCCGCGCCCGGATGCCGATGGTTGGTTGCGGGCCGCGGCAGAGCGCCACACCAGTGGCGACACCGCCCGCATGGCCCAGCGCTTTCTCGATGATTTCCGGCGGGGCATGCTGGGGCCCCTGGCCCTGGAGCTGCCGTGAGCGGATTCGGCGAAGGCGAGGGCGAGCTCGTCACCCTCACCTACCCCAAGCCGCTGCCGATGCGGCTCGACCGCTGGCTCGTGGCTCAGCGCCCCGAGCAGAGCCGCGCCCGCATCCAGAAGTTCATCGATGCTGGCTACGTGCGGGTGAATGGCGTCACGGGCAAGGCCAAAACCCCCCTGCGCCAGAGCGACACGGTGGAGGTCTGGATGCCGCCGCCGGAGCCGCTGCCTTACCTGATGCCCCAGGAGATCCCCCTGGATGTGCTGTTTGAAGACGAGCACTTGATCGTGCTCAACAAGCCGGCTGGTCTCACGGTGCATCCGGCCCCCGGCAATAAAGACGGCACCCTGGTGAATGGGCTCCTGCACCACTGCCCGGATCTGCCTGGGATCAGCGGCAAGTTGCGGCCCGGCATCGTGCACCGCCTCGATAAAGACACCACCGGCTGCATTGTGGTGGCCAAAAGCCAGGAAGCGCTGGTGAAGCTGCAGGTGCAGATCCAGAAGCGCATCGCCTCACGCGAATACCTGGCGGTGGTGCACGGCGTGCCCGCCGCCGAGCACGGCACGATCGTGGGCGCCATCGGCCGCCATCCCGCCGATCGCAAGAAATACGCCGTGGTGCATGACGACAGCGGCCGCCATGCCTGCACCCACTGGACCCTGCTGGAGCGCTTTGGCGATTACTCCCTGATGCGCTTCAAGCTCGACACCGGCCGCACGCACCAGATCCGCGTGCACTGCGCCCATATCGGCCATCCGATCGTGGGCGATCCGGTGTATTCCCGCTGCCGCAAGCTGCCGCTGGCCCTGCCCGGCCAGGCTTTGCATGCCTTTCAACTGGGGCTCGACCATCCGATTCATCGCGAGCGGATGCTCTTTGAGGCACCGCTGCCGCCTGTGTTCGAGAAGCTGCTGGCCCTGTTGCGCCGCCGCCATCAGACTGGTTCCACGTTCCCTCCAGAGGCCTTATCCATGGCCGAGCAGGCACTCCACGCCTTCATCACCGCTGTCCGCCAGGATCCGGCTCTGCAGCAGGAGCTCTCCACCGCGGCGGCGGCCGATGCGGATGAAGTGGCTGCGATTGCCCGTCAGGCCGGTTTTGAGGTGCGCCCCAGCGACCTGGTGAAGCACGCCGATGGCGCCCTGGTGGACTACGAGGACGAGGACTACTTCATGAAGCCTCAGTGGTGGGAGCTGGCCGGCTGAGGCAGGCGAGGACAGGCTTCCACCAGCGTGCGCGTGATCGCAGCTTGCGGATGCTCCAGCAGCTGATCGCCGGGGCCCTCCTCCACGATCCGTCCTCCATCGACCACGATCACGCGCTGGCAGAAGCCGCTGGCCACCGAGAGGTCGTGGGTCACGAACACCAGGCCCAGGCCCAGCCGTTGCTGCAGCTCCCTCAGCAACTCCAGCACCTCCGCCTGGATTTCCGCATCGAGCATGCTCACGCTCTCGTCGCAGAGCAGCACCTGTGGGTCGAGCACCAGGGCGCGGGCGATGGCCACCCGCTGTTGCTGTCCGCCTGAGAGTTGGCGGGGTAGCCGCTGTGCATAGGCCTCCGGCGGGTTCAGCCCCACGGCGGCCAGTAGCTCGCGGGCCCGCTCCATCGCCTGGCTGCGGCTGCTCAGTCCATGGATCAAGAGCGGATCGGCGATCGCTTCAGCCACGGTCATCACTGGGTTCAGGCAGGCCAGTGGGTCCTGAAACACCATCTGAATGCGCCGCCGTGCGCGCCGTAGGGCTTGGCCCCTCAGGCGTCGCAGATCCTGCCCCTGCAGCCGCACCGTGCCTCCCCGCACCGGCGCCAGCCCCATCAGGGCCCGGCAGAGGGTGCTCTTGCCGCAGCCGGAAGCGCCTACCACCCCAACGGTTTCGCCTTGCCGCAACTGCAGGCTCACCCCGTCCACGGCCCGGTACCAGTTGCGCTGCCAGGGCAGCCCTGGCAAGGGGTGCCAGCAGCGCAGATCCTCCAGTTCGAGCAGCAGAGGCGCTGCGGCTGGGGCTTCGGGCGTGCGGCTGCCTTCGCGGCTGCGGGCTGCTCCCACCAGCCGTTGGGCCAGGGCGGATCGCGGTGCCGTGAGCAGCTCCGTGGCCGGAGCCTGCTCCACCAGCCTTCCCTGATCGAGCACGCCGATCTGCTGGCACCAGCGCCCGGCCATGGCCAGGTCGTGGCTGATCAGCAGCAGGGCGCTGCCCGCTTCCTCGCACAGCCGGCAAAGTTCTTCCATCACCTGCCCCGCTACCGCCACATCGAGGCTCGTGGTGGGCTCGTCGGCGATCACCAGCGCCGGTTCCAGGGCCATGGCCAGGGCGATCGCCAGCCGCTGGCGCATCCCACCGCTGAATTCATGGGAGTAGCTGCCGTAGCGATCGGCGCGGATGCCCACCCGCTCCAGCAGCATCTCCGCCCGCAGCCTCACCTGGTGGCGTTTCCAGGCCGGCCGGTGCTGGGCCAGGGTGTCGGCCAGGTGCTCTCCGATGGTGAGCAGCGGATTGAGCCGGGTCATCGGGTCCTGAAACACCAGCCCCACCGCTTCGCCCCGCAGCCTGCGCAGCGCCCCGCGCCGGAGCGCCCGCGGATCCTGGCCGCACAACTCCAGCCCCCCTTGGCAGAGGCTGCCCTGGGGAAGGAGCTGCAGCACGGCCCGGGCCACGGTGCTCTTGCCGCAGCCGGAGGGGCCCACCAGCGCCAGTCGCTCTCCTGGGTTCAGCGTGAGCGTTAGTCCGGCCAGGGTGTCGCTGTTCGCCTCGGGGTAGCGAACCTGCAATTGATCGAGCTTCAGCACCGGCCCGGAGCTCTGGCGTGCGGCCATGGATTGCGGCGGCGCTGTTGTCGCTCAGGTTGGCAGCCACTTCGCCTGCAAACCCGAACCTGGGGCCGGTTTGTTTCACCCTCTGCATACGATGGAAATATCGGCAGGGCGTCATGCTCCAGGCGGTAACCGGCACAGCTGCAGCAGTTGCTCCCGAGGAGCCTGTGTGTGCTGGTGCGCCTCCGGCCTTGGGTTTGCGCAGCATCCATGGCCCGGCGGATTACGGCATCGCCCTTCCGGACTGGTTGTGCCGTTGCATCGAACATGTGCCCCCGGGGGCGGGCGACAGTTGCCCTACCGATGCGGAGGGTCTGCTGGCGGCGGCGTTCCATTTCGCCTTTCAGCTGCATGACGGCCAGGTGCGGGCCAGTGGCGAGCCCTACATCTGTCATCCCGTGGCAGTGGCGGATCTCCTGCGCGACATCGGCGCCAGCGCAGGGGTGATCGCCGCTGGTTTCCTCCACGACGTGGTGGAAGACACCGACGTCACCCCTGAGGAGATCGAGCAGCATTTCGGCGCTGAGGTGCGCGGGCTGGTGGAGGGCGTGACCAAGCTCGGCGGCATCCACTTCACCAACAAAACCGAGGCCCAGGCGGAGAACCTGCGGCGCATGTTCCTGGCCATGGCCAGCGACATCCGGGTGGTGCTGGTGAAGCTGGCGGACCGGCTCCACAACATGCGCACGCTCGGGGCGCTCAAACCCGAAAAGCAGCAGCGCATCGCCCGCGAAACCCGTGAGATCTACGGGCCGCTCGCGAATCGCCTGGGCATCGGCCGCTTCAAGTGGGAACTGGAGGATCTGGCCTTCAAGATCCTCGAGCCCGAGGCCTTCCGCGATGTGCAGCAGCAGGTCGCGAGCAAGCGGAGTGATCGCGAGGAGCGGCTCGGCGTCACCGTTCAGCTTCTGCGCGATCGCTTGGCGGCGGTGGGGTTGTCTGACTGTGAGGTGAGTGGCAGGCCGAAGCACCTCTATGGCATCTGGAACAAGATGCAGCGTCAGCAGAAGGCGTTCCACGAGATCTATGACGTGGCCGCCCTGCGGATCATCTGCCCGAATCTCGAGAGCTGCTACCGGGCCCTGGCGGTTGTGCACGACACCTTCCGGCCCATCCCCGGCCGCTTCAAGGACTACATCGGTCTGCCCAAGCCCAACGGCTACCAATCGCTGCACACGGCGGTGATCGGTCGGCATCGGCCGATCGAGGTGCAGATCCGCACCGGCGAAATGCATCGCGTGGCGGAGTTCGGTATCGCCGCCCACTGGAAATACAAGGAGGGCGGCTCCCCGGCCGCCACCGGCGCTGATGCCGAGCGCTTCAACTGGCTGCGGCAGCTGGTGGATTGGCAGAAAGATGGAGTTGGCGACGACAGCAGCGATTTCCTTCGCTCGATCAAGGAAGACCTCTTCGATGAGGAGGTGTTCGTGTTCACCCCCAAGGGTGATGTGGTGGGTCTGCGCAAGGGCTCAACCGCTGTGGATTTCGCCTATCGCATTCACTCCGAAGTTGGTAATCACTGCCAGGGCGTGCGGATTAACGATCGTCTCTGTCCCCTGGCCACGCCCCTGCAGAACGGCGACTTCGTGCAGGTGATGACCTCCAAGGCGGCGCATCCCAGCCTCGACTGGCTCAACTTCGTGGCTACACCCACGGCCAGAAATCGCATCCGCCAGTGGTACAAAAAGAGCCACCGCGAGGAGAACATCCAACGCGGCACAGCGATGCTCGAGCGGGAGCTCGGCCGCGATGGCTTTGACGCCCTGCTCAACGGCGACGCGATGGCGAAGGTGGCGCGGCGTTGCAACCTCGTGGCCACCGAAGACCTGCTGGCGGCGATCGGTTTTGGTGGGGTCACCCTGCATCAGGTGCTCAATCGCCTGCGGGAGGAGCTGCGGCTCGTTTCGGCTGAGGTGGAGCCGGAGCTCAGCAATGAGGAGCTGGCCCGCAAGGTGGAGGCCCAGGCCTCCGCGGCACCAGCCACCTCCTTGGCCACCCACGGTGAGGCCAGCCCGATCCTGGGGTTGGAGGGCCTGGAATACCGCATGGGCGGCTGCTGCAGCGCACTGCCCGGTGAAGCGATTGTGGGCACCGTGGCCCTCGGCAACCACGGCATCACCATTCACCGCCAGGACTGCTCCAATCTCCGCTCGGTCCCGGTGGAGCGGCGCCTGCCCGTGCAATGGAGCCCCAATGCCGCCGAAGCCCTGCGCCGGCGCTACCCCGTGCAGCTCCGCATCGAAGTGCTCGATCGCGTTGGCGTGCTCAAAGACATCCTCACCCGCCTCTCCGATCACCGCATCAACGTGAGTGATGCCCGCGTGCGCACCAACCCCGGCAAGCCCGCCCGCATCGACCTGCGCGTGGAGCTTCAGAGCGCCCACCAGCTGCGCGACACCATGGACCAGATCCGCTCGATGGCGGATGTGCTCGACATCGCCCGCACCGGCATCGGCTGACGGGCTCTGCTCCTTTGCGTTCTGATCCGGCAACACACACCACGGCCGGTGGCGTGCACTACAGCTCCGCGGCGCTCGGCTGCCTACGACAGGTGCAACCTGCTGCCGTTGCCATGACTTCTGAACAGGCCGCTCAACTGATCGACGACACCCTTGATCTGGTGCATCAACGGTTGATCTCGCTCGAGCACGAGCAACAGATCCAAAACCACAGGGCCCTTGCCGAAGAGTTTCGGGAGTGGCGCCATCCCAGCGGAGGTCATATCGATCTGATGGTCTGCCCCGGCTTCCCGGAGTCTTGAGCCGCGGGTGACACTGGAGGCATCCCCGCCTCCCGCCTTGCCGGACGACACCATCGCTGCGGTTGCCACGGCCATTGCCCCCGGCGAGGGCAGCGTGGCGATCGTGCGGATCTCCGGTCCCGAGGCCGAGGCGATTGGCCGCCGCTTGTTTGTGGCACCTGGTGAGCAGTCCTGGGAGAGCCACCGGGTGCTCTACGGCCATGTGTGCAATCCCGCCAGCGGCGAGCGGGTGGATGAAGCGTTGCTGCTGTTGATGCGAGCGCCCCGGAGCTTCACCCGCGAAACCGTGGTGGAGCTCCACTGCCACGGCGGCCTGATTTGCGTGCAGCGGGTGCTCGAGTTGGTGCTTGCAAGCGGCGCCCGCCGTGCTCTGCCCGGCGAATTCAGCCAGCGGGCGTTTTTGAACGGACGGCTCGATCTCACCCGTGCCGAAGCGATCAGCGAACTGGTCGCCGCCCGCAGCCGCCGTGCCGCGCAGCTGGCGATGGCAGGCCTGGATGGTGGTTTGCAGGCGCGCATCGCATCCCTGCGCGAGCGCCTGCTCGATCAGTTGGCGGAGCTGGAAGCGCGGGTGGACTTTGAAGAGGATCTGCCGCCCCTCGATGGGCCCGCTGTGGCGCACCAGCTGAAGGATGTTCAGGCTGCACTCGAGCAGCTCGTGGCTGATGGCCAGCGCGGTCAGCTGCTGCGTGAAGGCCTCAAGGTGGCGATCGTGGGCCGCCCCAATGTGGGCAAATCCAGCCTGCTCAACCTGCTCAGCCGCAGTGAGCGCGCCATCGTGACCGATCTGCCCGGCACTACCCGCGATCTGGTGGAAAGCGAGCTGGTGCTCCAGGGCGTGCCGATCACGCTGCTTGATACCGCCGGCATCCGCACCACCAGCGATCGGGTGGAGCAGATCGGCATTGAGCGCAGTCGCGCCGCCTTGCAGGCCGCCGATGCGGTGCTGCTGCTGTTTGACCTCTCGGCGGGGTGGTGTGCGGAGGATCAGGCCCTGCGCGATCTGGTGCCCGAGGCGGTGCCGCTGGTGGTGGTGGGCAACAAAGCCGATTGCTTAGCCCGCGCCAATGAGCCGAGTGCTCAGGCGGATGTCTGCATCAGCGCCCTCACTGGAGCGGGGCAGGACGATCTGGTGCAGCAGTTGCTGAGTCGCTGCGGCCACAGTGATCCCCATGGGGTGCAGCTGGCGCTCAATCGCCGCCAGCAGGATCTGGCGGCAGCTGCGGCTGCGAGCTTGGGCGCCAGCCTGGAGGCTGCACGGCAAGAGCTGCCATGGGATTTCTGGACCATTGATCTGCGGGCAGCCGTGCGCGCCCTGGGGGAGATCACCGGTGAGGAGGTGAGCGAAGCGGTGCTCGATCGCGTGTTCTCTCGCTTCTGCATCGGCAAGTAGACCCTGGCCTGAATGGGCCCCGGCCTGCCCCACACAATGAGGGGGCGTTGGCTGGTGGATTGGATGGCAGCTCCGCTGGTGATCACGCCGCAACTGCGCGCTCAGCTGCAGGCCTGGCTGATGGAGGACATCGGCCGCGGTGATCTCACGGCCCCCGCCCTGCAAGGCACCCATGCCAGGGCCCACTGGATCAGCAAGGCCGAGGGCGTGTTCTGCGGCGGGGTGCTGCTGGAACCGCTGCTCCAGAGCCTCGATCCCCAGGCGCAGGTGCGGTTGCTCGTGGCGGAGGGGGAGCTGGTGGGCTGCGGTCAACGGCTGCTGGAGCTGGAGGGTCAGGCCCAGGCGTTGGCGGCGGTGGAGCGCACAGCCTTGAATCTCGCTATGCGGCTCAGCGGCATTGCCACGGCCACGGCGGCATTGGCGGACCAGCTGCAGGGCACGGGCGTTCGTCTGGCGGATACCCGCAAAACCACCCCCGGTCTGCGGGTGCTGGAGAAATACGCGGTGCGCTGCGGCGGTGGCGTGAACCATCGCCTCGGCCTTGATGACGCAGCCATGCTCAAGGAGAACCACCTGGCCTGGGCCGGTGGCATCAGCCAGGCCCTCACAGCCGTGCGGGCCGCCGCTCCCTGGCCGGCGCAGGTGATTGTGGAAGCTGAAACACCCGAACAGGCCCAAGAAGCGGTGCTGGCTGGGGCGGATGGGGTGTTGCTCGATGAGTTCAGCCCGGAGGCTCTGGCAGAGCTGGTGCCGCAATTACGCCAGCTGGCCCCGCGCTCAGTGGTGCTGGAGGCATCTGGTGTGCAGCCCGATCAGCTGCGCGCCTATGCCGCCACCGGTATTGATCTGATCTCCACCAGTGCTCCGATCACACGTAGCAGCTGGCTGGATCTGAGTATGCGCTTCGAGGGCTGAGCTCAAGGCTGGGAGGGATGATCAGAAGCAGACATGCCGCCAGAGCGGTTTCTGAAGTCCATGCTGCGCATCGCTGAGACCCTCGAAGCCCAGCTGCGCTCGGCCATGCAGCGTGCCTTCCCCGATGCTGCAGCTGAGGCGGCTGGCTCGGGTTTTGATCCGCAGTTAGCCCCCGCTAGCAAGCCGGAGTTCGGCGACTTTCAGGCCAATGGCGCCCTCCCCCTGGCCAAGCCCCTGGGCCAGCCGCCGCGGGCAATCGCCACGGCCATCGTGGAGCAGCTCAAGGCAGATCCAGGGTTTAACGAGCTCTGCCTGGAGCCCCAGATCGCCGGCCCTGGCTTCATCAACCTCACCCTCAGGCCTGAGCTGCTGGCCGCGGAGGTGCAGACCCGCCTCGGTGATCAGCGCCTTGGGGTGCCAGGTGTGGATCAGGGGGCGCCAGTGGTGGTGGATTTCTCCAGCCCCAACATCGCCAAGGAAATGCATGTGGGGCACCTGCGCTCCACGATCATTGGCGACTCCCTGGCGCGGGTGCTCGAGTTCCGCGGCCATCCGGTGCTGCGCCTTAACCACGTGGGCGATTGGGGCACCCAGTTCGGGATGCTGATCACCCACTTGAAGGAGGAAGCGCCCGAAGCGCTCAACACCGCCGATGCGGTGGATCTGGGCGACCTGGTGGCCTTCTACCGCCAGGCCAAGCAGCGCTTCGACGACGACGAGGCCTTCCAGACCACCTCCCGCGAAGAGGTGGTGAAGCTCCAAGGCGGCGATCCGGTGTCGCTCAAGGCCTGGGGCCTGCTCTGTGATCAGAGCCGCCGTGAATTCCAGAAGATCTACGACCGGCTCGACATTCGCCTCAACGAGCGCGGCGAATCCTTCTACAACCCCTACCTGGAGAGCGTCGTTGCCGACCTCGACGCCGCTGGCCTGTTGGTGGTGGACGACGGCGCCCGCTGCGTGTTTCTCGAAGGGGTGAGCGGTAAGGACGGCAAGCCCCTGCCGGTGATCGTGCAGAAGAGTGATGGCGGCTTCAACTACGCCACCACTGATCTGGCTGCGATCCGCTATCGCTTCGGAGCAGCCCCCGATGGCGATGGCGCCCGCCGCGTGATCTACGTGACTGACGCTGGCCAGGCCAACCACTTCGCTGGGGTGTTCCAGGTGGCTCGCCGGGCCGGATGGGTGCCGGAGGATGGGCGGCTGGAGCATGTGCCCTTCGGCCTGGTGCAGGGGGAAGACGGCAAGAAGCTCAAGACCCGTGCTGGCGACACCGTGCGCCTGCGCGATCTGCTCGATGAAGCGGTGGAGCGCGCCGAAGCCGATCTACGCGGCCGCCTGGAGGAGGAGGGCCGCAGTGAAGACGAGGCCTTCATTCAGCACGTGGCCACCACGGTGGGACTGGCCGCCGTGAAATACGCCGACCTCAGCCAGAACCGGATCACGAACTATCAGTTCAGCTTTGATCGGATGTTGGCCCTGCAGGGCAACACCGCGCCTTATCTGCTCTATGCCGTGGTGCGCATTGCTGGCATCGCCCGCAAGGGTGGTGATCTGGAGGCCGGCAGCGGTGGTGCCAGCGAGCCGTTGCAGTTCAGCGAGCCCCAGGAGTGGGCGCTGGTGCGTGAGCTGCTGAAGTTCGATTCAGTGATTGCAGAAGTGGAGGAAGAACTTCTGCCCAACCGGCTCTGTACGTATCTGTTCGAGCTCAGCCAGGTGTTCAACCGCTTCTACGACCAGGTGCCGGTGCTCAAGGCTGAGCCTGCTGCTCTGCGCTCGCGCCTGGCCCTTTGCCGCCTTACGGCGGACACCCTCAAACTGGGCTTGGGCCTGCTGGGCATTCCCACCCTCGAGCGCATGTGATCGGATGACGCAGGACCACAACGCCGCCGGAGTGCAGTTCCCTCTGCCCCGCCCAGAGGTGGAGAGTCTCCACGCCTACAGCGCACCGCTGGAGGGGCGGCGCCAGATGCTGCGGCTTGATTTCAACGAGAACACGATCGGCCCCAGCCCCCGGGTGGTGGAGGCGTTGCGCGCCATCCCCGCCGATCACATCGCCATCTACCCCGAATACGACGGCCTGCGCGAGGCGGTGGTGGCCAACCTGGGCCTGCCGTTGCAGCCCGATCAGGTGGGGCTGTTCAACGGTGTGGATGCCGCGATTCACGCCATCTTCCATGCCTATGGCGACCGCGGGGAGACGTTGCTCACGACGTCGCCCACCTTTGGCTATTACACCCCCTGCGCGCAGATGCAGGGCATGGTGATCGAGGCCATCCCCTACGAAGCCGAGGGGTTCGCGTTTCCATTGGAGGCGATTCGCCGCGCTCTCCTTTCTCCAGCCTCCGGCCAGCCGCCGCGGCTGCTGCTGATCTGCAATCCCAACAACCCCACGGGCACCCGCTTGGCCCCTGCCGCGATCGTCGAGCTGGCGGCTGCTGTACCCCAAACCCTCGTGGTGGTGGATGAGCTCTACGAAGCGTTCACGGGCGACAGCGTGCTGCCGCTGGCGGATTTCAACGCCACCCCCAACCTGGTGGTGCTGCGCTCCCTGGCGAAAACCGCCGGCCTGGCCGGCTTACGTATTGGTTTCGCCATCGGCCATCCCGCTGTGGTGGACAGGATCAGCCGGGTCACCGGTCCCTACGACATCAACAGCTTTGCGGTGACGGCCGCCTTCGCCGCCCTCAACGATCAGGCCTATGTGGATGGCTACGTCGAGGAGGTTTGTGAGGCACGCAGCTGGCTGGCGGAGCAGCTGCGCTCAGCCGGGGTGCGCCATCACGTGGAGGGCGGCAACTATCTGCTGATCTGGCCAAAGCGCGATGCCCACCAGGTGGATGCGGCTCTGCGGCAGGCGGGCATCCTGGTGCGCGCCATGCATGGCAAACCGCTCATCGATGGCTCCTTGCGGGTGAGCATCGGCACCCGAGCCCAGATGCAGCAGTTCTGGGAGGCGTTCCGGGAGATCGAATTCAGCGCTTAGCGCATCACCTCGATCTGGGTGCCTTCGCTGAGCTTGGCGGGGAGGCTCAACACCCGACCCACCCGTTTCACAGGCGTGCCGCCCATGGCCTGCAAAAAGGGATCGACGCCGCTCTGGTCGCAGCCTTGGGGTGCCGTGCCACTCACGTACTGCACCGGGATCACCCGCCGTGGGGCGAGGTCACGCACCACAGCGGCAGCTTCAGCGCCGTTGTAGACCTTCGCCCCACCGCCCACGCCGATGATCAGCACGTCGGGCTTGCCCAGGAGCACCCGATCTTCAGGGCTGAGTTGTGCGGCGGTGCCGCCGAGATGCGCGAACTCCAGTCCGCCCTGCTTCCAGCGCCAGAGGGTGGATTGCCCGAAGCGGCGACCGCCGAACCGGTCGTGCGGTGCGGAGAGCCCTTCGATCTTCAGCCCGCCCACCCGGTACGACCCCGGGCTGCTCAGAAAACGTCCGCTGGCCACCCCAGCACCCTCATCCAGGAGGCGGCTGCTGGCCAGGATCACGTTCGCGCTCACGCGGGGCTCGGGCAAACCGGCGGCGCAGCCCACAGCCTTGAAGGGGTTGAGCAGCACCGAGGCGCCGCCCCCCTGGATCAGCAGAGCACTGTGGCCGTAGCTGGTGATCGTGACGCCGGTTTCAGCGACGGCCGGCAGCACCGAAAGGGGTAGGGCGACCACGGCCGCGGCGCTCAGCGCGCGGATCGACAGAGCCATGGTGGTGGGCAGGGCCATGGGGAAGCGGATCGCCCAGAAGTTGCGTGGGCCGAACCCTAGCCCGCTGCTGCCTGGGCGAGAAAGTTGCTCAGCAGCTGGTGGCCGTTCTGGGTGAGCACGCTTTCCGGGTGGAACTGCACCCCCTGCAGATGGGGGTAGTCGCGGTGGCGCAGCCCCATGATCGTGCCGTCCTCGAGCCAGGCGGTGATCTCCAGGCAGTCGGGCAGGGAGTCGCGCTCGGCAATCAGGCTGTGATAACGGGTGGCCGTGAGCGGGTTGGGGAGGCCGGCGAACACTCCTGCGCCTTCGTGCAGCACCGGTGAGGTTTTGCCGTGCATCAGTTCTTTGGCCCGCACCACCTTGCCGCCATACACCTGAGCGATCGACTGGTGTCCTAGGCAGACCCCCAGGGTGGGAATGGTGGGACTGAGCTCCCGAAGCACCTCGAGGCACACGCCGGACTGATCAGGGTCGCCTGGGCCCGGGGAGATCAGGATCGCGTCGGGGGCAAGCGCGCGAATCTGCTCCAGGGTGAGGGCGTCGTTGCGTTCCACCCGCAGGTCGTCGCAGATCGGGTGATCGGCGGCCAGCTCGCCCAGATATTGCACCAGGTTGAAGGTGAAGCTGTCGTAGTTGTCGAGAACGAGAAGCATCGCCGCGCCTGGCCTGGCCCCATTCAAACGCCCAGACGCACCAGCAGGGCGGGCAGCAGCAGCAGTGAGGCGATCACCAGCGAACTGAGGGCGGCAACGAGCACTGCCGCGGCGGCGCAGTCCTTGGCGATGCGGGCCAGGGGATGAAACCGGCGGCCGATGGCCAGATCCACCACCGCTTCAGTGGCCGTGTTGATCAGTTCCAGAACGAGCACCGCGGCCACGGTGAGCACCAGCACCGCCAGCTGCGCCAGAGGCAGCTGCAGCCAGAGCCCCAGGCCGAACACCACGGCACCGGTCACCACATGGATGCGGAAGTTGCGTTGGCTGCGGAAGCTGTAGATCAGCCCCTGGGCGGCGTAGCGAAAGCTTGCGGGCAGATCGCCGGCCACGGTCCAAGCGCCGAGGCGCCGCACCTTGGCGGGAGACTCACGGGCTGAGGCGTGCCCGGTTCCGGTATCGGACTGGCTGTGGTGCACTTCGCGCAGCGTGGGCCTCAACTCAGAGCCTGGTTCCTGGGGAACGAGCATCCGCCAAAGCCCCCGCTTGGTCTCATTGGCCGCACCTTACCGCTGCTGAGAAGCGCAAAGCAGCTGCTCCTGCCGCAACAACATCGCCGCCAGGCTGGGGTCGTCTGGGTGATCCCAACCCAGAAGGTGGAGAAGACCATGGGTGGCCAGAAACAGCAGCTCCTGGCGGAGGTCGTGGTCGTGCTCCGGTGCCTGGCGGGCTGCGGTTTCCAGGGAGATCACGATGTCGCCGAGCTCCAGTGGTTCGGCCTCCTCGGCTGCGCTAGGCATCGGGATCGGCGGTGCATCCTCCAGGCCCTCGTCCTGGGCGGCAAAGGCCAGCACGTCGGTGGGGCCGGCTTTGTCTCGCCAGTCCTGGTTGAGTTCAGCGATCTCGTCATCGCCCACCAGGCTTAACCCCAAGCTGTAGGCCGAGGCCTGCAGCTCTGGTGGCAGTTCCCCGGCCAGCTGCTCCAGCCAGCCGCTGATGCGCAGATGCCACTGCTCGGCTCCCTGCAGGGGGTCGGCCAGGTCGCCGGCCTGCTCCAGCAGCTCGGGCGGCAGGCTGTCGTCGGCCTCAAAGGCCAGATCGAGATCGGGTTGCGTGGGGCTGAGCTCGGTGGGATCCATCGCTCAGCTGCCGGGGAGCTGCGGGCGGCCCAGATAGGCCACCAGCACGATGAAACCCACGAAGCCCAGAGCTGTCAGTCCGAAGTGGAACAGGCTGAGCTTGCCTTTGCGCACCATGTTGCGCATCGCCAGTTTGGTGAAGCTGGGGTTTTCCCCCTGGGCCTGAGGCAGTTGGGGCTCAGTCATCGCTGCTGCCTCCGGCCACTTCCACGCCGGCGTGCAGCAGGCTCTGGATGAAGGGGTCGAGGTCGCCGTCCATCACGCCCTGCACGTCGGTGGTTTCGTGCTGGGTGCGCAGGTCTTTCACCATTTGGTACGGGTGGAACACGTAGTTGCGGATCTGGTTGCCCCAGGCCGCTTCCACGATGTCGCCGCGGATGTCGGCGATCTCGGCGGCGCGCTGCTCCTGGGCGATCACCAGCAGCTTGGCCATCAGCAGCGCCATCGCCTTCTCCTTGTTCTGGAGCTGCGAGCGCTCCTGGGTGCAGCGCACGAACAGGCCGGTGGGGATGTGCAGGATGCGCACGGCCGTTTCCACCTTGTTCACGTTCTGGCCGCCAGCGCCGCCGGAGCGTGAGGTGGTGATCTCCAGGTCTTTATCGGGGATGTCGAGCTTCACCTCCTCCTCGATCTTCGGCATCACCTCCACGCCGGCGAAGCTGGTCTGGCGCTTGTCGTTGGCGTTGAACGGCGAGATGCGCACGAGCCGGTGCGTGCCCTTCTCGTTGCGCAGGTAGCCGTAGGCATAGCGGCCCTCGATCTCGATCGTGCAGCTCTTGATCCCCGCTTCCTCACCCTCGCTGAGTTCGTCCACGGTCACCTTCATGCCGTGGTCCTCCGCCCAGCGGGTGTACATGCGCATCAGCATCAGCGCCCAGTCCTGGGCGTCGGTGCCGCCGGCACCGGCGTTGATCGAGATCACGGCACCCTCCTTGTCGTAGGGGCCGCTGAGCAGGCGCTCCAGCTCCCAGCGATCCAGATCAGCCCGCAGCTTCTGCAGGGCTTCGTTGGATTCGCTCAGCAGCTCCTCATCGGGCTCGAGGCCGTAGATCTCAACGGTGGCCTCGGCATCTGCCACTGCGGCCTGCCACTTGCTGAGTTGCTCGAGCTGAGCCTTCACCTCATCGAGCTGGCGCATCTTGGCCTGAGCCTGCTTCTGGTCGTCCCAGAAATCGGGCTGGGAGGCGAGCTGCTCGAGGTCCTGCTGGCGTGCTTTCAGTGCAGGAACGTCAAAGACAGTCCTGGGCATTGCCCAGGCGGTCAGTGAGCTCGGAGAGGTCGCGTTTGAAGTCGGTGAGGTCGAGCACCGGCGGCTGTTGAACGTTGGGTCGACCGTACTGAATGGTGGGCAGCAGGGCGGGGCGCCGCTTCTAGGATCCAGGCTGCGGTTGGCGCCTTGATGGCAAGCGTTGAGATCTACACCTGGCGCGCCTGTCCGTTCTGTATTCGGGCCAAGGCGCTGCTGGATCGCAAGGGCGTGGCCTACACCGAATACGCCATCGATGGTGATGAAGCCGCCCGCGAGGCGATGGCCGCCAAGAGCGGCGGGCGCCGCAGCGTGCCGCAGACCTTCATCAACGGCCAGCACGTGGGTGGTTGCGATGACCTGCATGCCCTCGAGCGCAGCGGCCAGCTCGATGCGCTGCTCGGAGCCTGACCTTGGTGGTGCTTGAGGCCGGGCGCGAGGCCCAGCTGTTTGTGATCGATCCGATCGCGCAGCTTCGCCCCACCAAAGATTCCAGCGTTGCCCTGATGCAGGCCGCCCAGCGGGCCGGGCAGCAGGTGTGGGTGTGCACGCCGGCTCAGTTGGCGGTGCGCGGCAGCGATCCGGCCCATGAGCCGATGGTGCTGGCCCAGCCGATCCGCTTAGCGGAGATCAGGCCCACCGCCAGCGGTTGGGATCTTCCGGATCCCTGGTTTGAGGCCGAGGCACCCCGCTGGTTGCCGTTGACCGCATTCCCCCGGGTGTGGATGCGCAAGGACCCGCCGGTGGATGAGGCTTACCTCTATTCCACCCATCTGCTCGAGCTGGCGGAGCGGCAGGGCGTGCGCGTGCTGAATCGCCCCGCCTCGCTGAGGGCCTGGAACGAGAAGCTCGGCGCCCTGCGCTGGAGCCATCTGATGGCCCCCAGCCTGGTGAGCAGCAACGCTGAGCAATTGGCGGCCTTCGCCGCCGACCATGGCGACGTGGTGCTGAAGCCCCTCGGTGGGCGTGCGGGTCAGGGGGTGGTGCGCAGCCACGCTGAAGCTCCCGGCCTGAAGGCGCTGCTTGAGCTGGTGACCAATCAGCAGACCTTGCCGGTGATGGTGCAGGCCTTCCTGCCGGCGGTCACGGCCGGTGACAAGCGGATCCTGCTGGTGAACGGAGAGCCCCTCGGTGCTGTGAACCGCAAGCCGGCCCCCGGGGAATTCCGCAGCAATCTGGCGGTGGGCGGGGAGCCGGAGGCCACCGAGCTCACCGATCAGGAACGGCGCATCTGCACAGAGCTGGCACCGGCCCTGCAGGCGGAGGGGTTGTTCTTTGTGGGCATCGATGTGATCGATGGCCGCCTCAGCGAAATCAACGTGACCAGCCCCACCGGCGTGCGGGAAGTGGAGCGGCTGGGCGGAATCGCCCTTGCCGATCAGACGATTGAGCGTTTGCTGGCGCTCTGAGCCGTGCTGCTGTTGATCCCGGGCAGATCGAGCTGCTGCTGCAGCACCCCCAGTTTCAGGGCCACCTCCGCCAGTTCACGATCCACCGCTGATCCCCGCACCAGTCCGGCGCCGGCCGTGAGCTCAAGCTTCTGGCCCTGAAGGCAGCCGCTGCGGATCGCCACCCGCAGCTCTGTATCGCCTTCGCTATCGATCCAGCCGATGGGAGCGGCGTAGTAACCGCGCTCGAACGGCTCGAGGCTGCGCAGCGCGGCCATCGCTTCGCGGCGGGGCAGGCCGGCCACAGCCGGTGTGGGGTGCAGGGCTGCGGCGACGGCCAGGGGCTGCTGGTCTGCCAGGGGTGCGGTGATAGGGGTGTGCAGGTGCACCAGTTGGCCGTGGCGGGCCAGGCGTGGGTGGCGAGGTCGCCGCGGTGTCAGTCCTGCCTGGTGCAGCACCTCGGTGATCGCCTCCACCACCAGTTCGTGTTCGCGGCGGTCCTTATCGGAGTGCAGCAGTTGCTCGGCTTGTGGACCCACGGGCGAGGTGCCCGCTAGGGCGTCGCTGCGCAGCTGGCCCTGGCGCACCGTGAGCAATCGCTCAGGCGATGCCCCCAGCAGGGCCGGGCCATCCCCCTGTTGCCAGAGGAAGCGGCAGCTGCCTGGTTGGCGCTGACGCAGTTGGGCGAGCAGCAACAGGGGATCCAGTGGTTGGGCCAGCAGGAGCTGTTGGCGCACCGCCAGCACCAACTTGCGCAGCTCGCCCCCCTCCACCAGTTCCAGGCCCCGCTGCACCACGGAGCGATAGCCCTCCTGCCAGGCAGGACTGTTGAGGATGGCCGGGCCAGGCGCATCGCCCTGCTCGGCGCAGGGGTCGGACGGCAGTTGACTCAGGCGCTGGGCCTGCTCCCACAGTTCTTCGGCCAGGGCACGGGCACTCACCTCGCCGCCGAGGGTGCGCTGCAGCCGCAGCCAGCAGTGGCGGCCCTGGCGGCTCAGCTGCCAGCGGGGCAGCACGGCCTGCACCCCGGGCACGCCTTCGCCCTCCTGCAGCGGACTGTCAAAGAAGGAGAAGGCCAGCAGCACCCGCGGCCGTGCCAGCGGTGGGCAGCTTTGGGGTGCGGCTAGCCGGCCCAGGCTTACGGCGCTGAAGCGCTGGGCGAGTTCAAATCGGCGCGGACCGCTCAGCTCGAGGCTGTTGCAGCGACCACTGGCGGCCAGACAAAGCCCTGGTGCGCTGTCCCAAAGGAAACGGAAGCGTTCGCCCTGCTCCAGCTGGCTCAGCAGCGCCATCGGGTCGCGGCCGGCCAGCGGCAGCGCCAGGCTGAGCACACCCTCTCCATCCAGCTGGCGCGCGCCTTCGGCCGCTGCCGCCAGCAGATCGCTGAAGCTGGTTGTGACGCTGGATGGAGCCTGCACCCGGAGCGGGCTGAAGCGGCTGCTCAAATGTATGGGCCTTCCAGCGCCGCCAGTTGCCCCTGCCCGCGTCCGAGCCTCAGGTCGTCGCAAGCCTTCATGCCGATTCGGCGCAACGCCGGCGCCTGTGGAAGGCAGCGATCAAATGGCCGATGTATTCGGTGGCCGTGATGCCGGTGCTGCTCGCCGCCGGCTGGCGGGCGGGCCAGGGATTGCAGGTGCGCCTGGATCAGCTGCTGCTGTTCCTTGTAGCGGCGGTGCTGCTCTTGGCCTGGGAGAACCTGGCTAACGATGTGTTCGATGCCGATACAGGCGTGGACACCCACGGCAAGCCCCACTCGGTGGTGAATCTCACCGGCCGGCGCGACCGGGTCGCTTGGCTTGCCAACGGTGCGCTCCTGCTCGGTTTGTTGTTGATGGCGCTGGTCGGACTCCGCAGTAGCTCAGCCGTTTTGTGGTTAGTGCTCGCCTGCTGCGGCATCGGTTACGCCTATCAAGGGCCGCCGCTGCGATTGGGCTACCGAGGGCTCGGCGAACCGCTCTGCTGGATCGCCTTCGGGCCCCTGGCTACCGCTGCCGCCCTGTTGGCCCTGGCCCCGGCGGCTGAGGCGGCGCTGCCCTGGCGGGTTGCTTTGGAATTGGGCAGCGGCCCTGCGTTGGCAACCACCTTGGTGCTGTTCTGCTCCCACTTCCATCAGGTGGAGGAGGACGCCGCCCACGGCAAGCGCTCCCCGGTGGTTCGTTTGGGCACAGGCTCCGCTGCTGCCCTGGTTCCTTGGTTTGTGGCGGCAGCTCTTGCCTTGGAGTGGGCGCCGGTGCTGGTGGGGCATTGGCCGCTCACGGCGTTGATCGGGGCGATTGGTTTGCCGCCAGCCCAGGCTCTTATCCGCCTGTTGCGCCAGCATCACCGTGAGCCGGAGCGCATCGTGGGCAGCAAGTTTTTGGCCCTGCGCTTTCAGGCCCTGAACGGACTGGGTTTGGCGGCGGGACTGGCTCTTGGCCGCTGGCTGGGATGAGTGTGCAGGGGCTGCTGCAGTTGAGCTGGCGGCCCTATCGCTTTGACCTGCCGCGCCGCCTGATCACCAGCCGTGGTGCCTTGGTGCAGCGTCGTGGCTGGTTGCTGCGGCTCACCACCCCCGACGGCCACTGCGGTTGGGGCGAGGCAGCTGCGCCGCTGTTATCAGGGTCAGATACAGATCTAGCGGCGGCGATGGCGGCCGTTCCGGCTGCCATCGAGCGCGGGGCACTTGAGTTGCAGCTGCCGCAGTTGCCGCCTGCGCTCGCCTGCGGCCTCGGCATGGCCTTGGCGGAGCTCGATGGCCTGGGATCGATGGCCCAGGGTGGGTGGCGTTCGGCACCGGCCGCTGCTTGGCTGCTGCCAGCTGGCGAGGCTGCTGTGCCTGCTTTGGAGCAGGTTCTGAGCCACGACTGCATCCAGCCCGCGCAGCCGCTCACCCTGAAGTGGAAGGTGGCTGCTGTGGGCGATGTCCAGGAGCGAGCCCTGCTCGATGCTCTGTTGCAGCGTTTGCCTCTGGAATCACGTCTGCGCCTCGATGCCAATGGCGGCTGGGATCGCCTCACGGCAGGCCAGTGGGTTGATCGCTTGGAGAGCGAATCTCGGCTCGAGTGGCTGGAGCAGCCGCTGGCGCCCCACGATCTCCAGGGATTGGAAGCGCTGGTGGCCAGGGTTCCGGTGGCTCTGGATGAATCCCTCCCGCACCTATCCGAACAGCAACGCTTGGCCTGGTCGGGTTGGTTGGTGCGTCGCCCGCTTCAGGAGGGTGATCCACGGCCTTTGCTGCGTCAGCTCGAAGCCGGCACCGCCCCCAGGCAGATGCTCAGCACCGCTTTTGAAACGGGTATCGGCCACCGCTTTCTCGAGCACCTCGCCGCCTTGCAAGCCGATGGCCCCACGCCTGCGGCGCCAGGCTTGGCACCGGGTTGGAGTCCCGGTGGCGATTTGTTTTCCGCGGATCCGCAGCGGGTCTGGGAGGCCGCGGCGTGAGCAGGCCGCAGCTCCTGGTGGCGCAAGGAGATCGCGCTGCCCTGGCGGCAGCGGTGCTGCGTGCCTGGAGTGAGCAGCGCACTGTGGCCATTGCAGCGCCCGAGGAAGCTGCACTGCTGGAGCAGGCCCTGCCGCAGCAGTGCGATTCCGGCTGGGGTGCGGCGGTGGTGCTGGGCACCGGAGGCAGCAGTGGTGCGCGCCGCTGGTGCCTGCAGCCGTTCAGGCATCTGCAGGTGGCGGCGGATGCCACCGGCAGCTGGTTGTGCCAGCTCGGGCTGGATCCGCAACGGCTTGAGCTGTTCAATCCGTTGCCGCTGCAGCACGTCAGTGGGCTGTTACCGCTGGTGCGGGCGCAGCGTTGGGGCGCTGCGCTGCGGTGGCTGGAGCCGGAGTGGATGCGCGAGCCGCCGCGGCTCCCCAGGCCTGCGGCACCGGCCGTGCTCTCGTTGGTGCCCACGCAGTTGCAGCGGCTCCTGGAGGATCCGGTGGGGCAGCGCTGGTTGGCGGCGTTCGAGCTGATCTGGGTGGGGGGTGCAGCGTTGCCGGACTCAGTCGCTCAGCACTGCCGCCAACTGGGCGTGCGCCTCTCGCCTTGCTACGGGAGCACTGAAACCGCCGCGATGGTGGCGGCGTTGCCGCCGCAGCAATTTCTCGATGGTGTGCGGGGCTGCGGCCAGCCCCTGCCCCATGCCCAGTTGCGCCTGGATCCAGCGACCGGCGCGCTGCAGATCAAGGCGGCCAGCCTGGCTGAGGGATGTCTGCTGCACGGTGAGCTCCAGCCCTTGGCGTTGAGTCAGGGTTGGTGGACCAGTGGCGACCGCGCCTTGCTGGCTCCAGACGGGCTGCAGCTGAAAGGCCGTCTCGACGGCGCCATCAGCAGCGGTGGCGAAACCGTGTTTCCAGACCACGTTGAGCTGCGCTTGCTGCAGCTGAGCCGCGCAGCAGATTTACCCGTGGCGGAGCTGCTGCTTCTGGCGGAGCCGGATCTCCTGTGGGGCGAGCGGCTGGTGGCGTTGGTGAAGCCTGCCGCGGTGGGTAGGGCTGAGGCTGAACAGCTGCGTCAGCGTTTGGAGGAGCTATCCCTAGGCCTGCCCCCCAGCCAGCGGCCTCGGCGTTGGCTGCTCTGCCCTGAGCTGGAGCGCACCGCCCTGGGCAAATGGCAGCGCTCGCGCTGGCAAAACTGGCTTACAGCGGTTGAATCCCGCCCTTCAGGGACGACGCCTCCAGCCAACGATTGATTGCTTCGGGCAGTTCACGGCGTTGGCGCTGGCTGCTGCTGATGGCCAGGTGGCGTGTGAGGGCTGTGGCGACAGGGGTGAGGTTGCTGCTGAAGCGGTAGGTCAGCTCGAAGCAGCCCGGATCGATGCGGCGTGGCTCCAGGGCAATGGCCAGGGGATCACCGCAGACGAGTGGGCGGAGAAAGTCGGCGCTGCAGTGCACGATCGGTAGTGCGGTTTCGGGAGACCTTCCCGGCACGGGAAAGATCTCTGGTGCCGCAATTCCGAAGCGCTCGAGACTCTCCTCGTAGGCCTCATGACACCAGCGCAGCAGCTGGTGGAAATGCATCACACCCGCAGCATCGGTGTCGCCGAAGCGCACGGTGCGGCACAGCACCAACCAGTCGTCGGGCCCCATGGGGCGGATCAGCGATCCAGGCTGCTCATCGATCCACCGAACCCATGATCACGTCAATCGAGCCGAGGATGGCCATGATGTCGGCCACCTTCGCCCCCTTGAGGATGTGGGGAAGGATCTGAAGGTTGTTGAAATCGGCGGCGCGGATCTTGAAGCGCCAGGGAGTCACGTCGTCGTTGCCTTGGATGAACACGCCGATCTCGCCCTTGCCGGATTCCAGGCGGGTGTAGAGCTCACCGCTGGGGATCTTGAAGGTGGGGGCCACCTTTTTGGCCACGATTTGATAATCGAAGCCAGCGAACTCGCTGCCCTTGCCTTCGGCCATGCGGCGGGCTTCCAGGTGTTCGGTGGGGCCTCCGGGGATCATCTGGCAGGCCTGGCGCAGGATCTTGAGGGATTCGCGCATCTCCTGAACGCGCACCCGGTAACGGGCATAGCAGTCGCCTTCTTTCTCCCAGGCCACATCCCAGTCGAAGTCGTCGTAGCACTCGTAGTGATCCACTTTGCGCAGATCCCAGGGCACGCCTGAAGCGCGCAGCATTGGGCCGGAGAGGCTCCAGTTGATCGCCTGCTCGCGGCTGATCACGCCCAGCCCTTCAATCCGCTTGCGGAAGATCGGGTTGTTGGTGATCAGCTTCTCGTACTCATCGATCTTGGGGCCGAACCAGTCGCAGAAGTCGAGGCACTTCTCCAGCCAGCCGTAGGGCAGATCTGCGGCCACACCACCGATGCGGAAGTAGTTGTTGTTGATCAGCCGCTGGCCGGTGGCCGCTTCCCACAGGTCGTAGATCATCTCCCGTTCGCGGAAGATGTAGAAGAACGGCGTCTGGGCGCCCACGTCTGCGAGGAAGGGGCCAAGCCAGAGCAGGTGGTTGGCGATGCGGTTGAGTTCCAGCATCAACACGCGGATGTAGCTGGCGCGCTTCGGCACCGGCACATTGGCCAGCCGCTCGGGCGCGTTCACCACGATCGCCTCGTAGAACATGCCGGCCGCATAGTCCATGCGGCTCACGTAGGGCACGAACATCACGTTCGTGCGGTTCTCGGCGATCTTCTCCATGCCGCGGTGCAGGTAGCCGATCACCGGCTCGCAGTCCACCACGTCTTCCCCGTCGAGCGTCACCACGAGCCGCAGCACCCCGTGCATCGAGGGGTGGTGGGGCCCGAAGTTCACCACCATCGGCTCCGTGCGCGTTTCCAGCTGCGTCATGGGGCCGTGGGGGATGGGCTCGCTGGCGGGATCTTAGGAAGGAAGGGCCACCGCTTCTGGCGCTGCGCTTGGGCGATTTGCGGGATTCCTCCAGCTTTGATCACGTTCCGGTGCTGGCGGCGCCAGTGCTGGCGGGGTTCGCAGAGCTGGAACCGCTGCTGGCTGCCCGGGGTGACGGCCTGTTGATCGATTGCACCCTGGGCGGTGGGGGGCATAGCGCCCTGCTGCTGGAGGCTCATCCACTGCTGCGGTTGATCGGGCTGGATCAAGACCCCACCGCCCGTGCCGCAGCAGCAGAACGCCTGGCGCCCTTCGGCGATCGGGTGCAGATCGTGGCCACCAATTTCGCGGCTTACAGCCCGCCTGAGCCGGCTTTGGCGGTGCTGGCCGACCTCGGGGTGAGCAGCCCCCAACTCGATGTGGCGGCGCGCGGCTTCAGCTTCCGCCTCGATGGCCCGCTCGACATGCGCATGAATCCTGGCGCCGGTGAACCGGTGGCGGACTTGATTGAGCGCCTGGATGAAACGGAACTGGCGGATTTGATCTACGCCTATGGGGAGGAGCGGCTCTCGCGCCGCATTGCCCGGCGGATCAAGCACGACCTGGCCGAGCAGGGTCCCTACAGCGGCACTGCAGCCCTGGCCTACGCAGTCGCAGGTTGCTACCCCCCCAAAGCGCGCCGTGGCCGCATCCACCCCGCCACTCGCACCTTCCAGGCGCTGAGGATTGCCGTGAACGACGAGCTGGGCGTGCTGGATCGTTTGCTGCAGGTGGCCCCCGACTGGCTGTTGAGCGGCGGCCTGTTCGGGGTGATCAGCTTTCACTCCCTCGAAGACCGGCGCGTGAAAACGGCCTTCGTGAGCGATGAGCGCTTGCAGCGGGTCACCCGCAAACCGGAAACGGCTGCGGAGGAGGAGCAGTGCTCCAACCCCCGCAGCCGTTCAGCGAAATGGCGGCTGGCACGCCGCCGTTGATCCCATCAGCTAGCTGATCGGACTCAGCCGTTGCTGAGGATGCCGGTGTGGTCCTGGCTGCCGAACAGCTGGCGGTAGGCCGCGGTGCTGATGCAGATCACCACAGGGAAGATCACAAACAGACCGCCGTAGCTGAACAGCGCGGCTACTGCGTGGATCACGCTTTCCACGATCGCCAGCCACAGCACCACCCACCAGCTGGGGTTCACACCACTCACGCCGGCCTGAATGGTTTCCACAGGGCGCTTCACCCCGAACAGCGAGAGCTGCAGCAGGAACTTCTGGCTGATCAGGAACCAGATGTAGAAGATGCCGAAAATGATCACCGGAATGGCGGTGAGCGCCGCATTCACCTGGTTGAGGCCAGTGCCGATCAAGGTAGCGATCACGCCCACCACGCCGACCACGATCGCCAGCAGGATCGCCGAACCGAGCAGACGGCGGCTGGCGGCACCATCCCAGCGGGTGAAGTTGCGGAAGCTGGGCTTCTGCCCGTCGAGGCTCATCCAGGCACTACGGGTGATTCCCACGGCACCCCACAGCCCCACGATCACGTAACCGATCACGCCCACGACCAAACCCACACCGGCGGCCACCGGGTGCAGGAAGGAGGGTTCAGGGCTGTTCAGGCGCACCAGGCCGCTCACCATTAAGGCGGCGAAGGGCGCCATGATCAGCAGCACCAGCACCTGAAAGAGCAGGAAGGGCCAGGGGGCTCGGCAGAAGGCCTGCCAGCCATCCTCAATAGCGCGTAGGACTTGAAGCTTGTTAGTGCCTGGTGTAGGCAGACCCATAGTCAGCACTTGATGTGCCAAAACCGTAGCGATGACCACTGAAGATGGCTACCGGTCAGAAGCCATCTGAGGGATCAGAAGCGCCAGCGGAAGCCGCCGCCGTAGTTGATTGACTGGGTGCTACCGGGAGAAAGCTGACCCAAGGCACCGCCATACAGGCTGACGCGATCACCAAGTTGCACGTCCAGACCCAGCCCGATGGTCCACCACTGGGAGGGTGCGGGCGTGCCTTCCACATCGAAAGAGGCACCCGGCGCCGCCGTGAACTGGGCATTCATGTTGCGTTGGGTGTTGGCCAGGTCGAAGGAGTAGCCGATGCCCAATCGGGGGATCCAGGTGGTGGAACCCTTCTTGATCGCCTGGCTGAACTCGACGCCGAAGCTGAGCGGAACACTCGTGTAGGTCTCGCTGGCCACCTTGAGTGAGTAGGAGGCCTTGCCCGGTGATGGCACCGGATCGAGTGGGTTGCCGGGTTGCTGGAAGGCGGCTCCACTGGAACTGGTGGATTCACTGAAGCCCGGTTGCTTCAGTTGCAGCCAGCTAATACCCAGTTTGGGTGTGAGGGAAGCGCGGCCGATGGGAACACGGTGGCTCACCCCCAGCTGAGCGGAGTAACCGGTTGCATTCACCGTGCTCTGCTCGGTGGCCGGGGCGCTGAGGCTGAGATTGCGCCGGATGTCTGCGCTGTAGCTGCCGGCTCCGAGCATGGCTGTGAGCCTGGTCTCGGGGCCGAGGGCCTGCTTGGCGTAGAGCATGCCGCTCCAGCCGGTGGTGACCCCTGAAGTGCCCAGCGAGGAGGCGGTGGTCCAGAGGTTGTCCCAGCGTGCGGCGGCGCCGACCAGGGTGCCGTGACGCACCAAGGCGTCAGCGCCGATGGTGGTGCCGAAGGCGGTGGTGTCGTAGGAGGCCTGATCTGAGCTGCCTTGGCCGGGGGTTGATGCGTCGTAGCCACTCATGAGGGCCCAGCCGCGCCAGGTGCCGCAAGGGGCTACCGCTGGTGCCGGCTGTTGTTTTGGCTGATCTCCGAACCCTGTGGGTTGGCGAGGAGCCTGCTGCTGTTCCGCCAGGCAGCGGGCTTCAGGGTTGAGGGCAACCTCATCGAGGTTGTTGTTGACGGCGATCTGGAAGTTTTGGGCGGCATCAATTGCCACCTGGCTGAAGGCCGTGAGTGCTTCACCGGATAGCTGACGGTAGGTGTCATCCAGCTCCGACACGGTTTCGTCGTAGAAGACGAGAGCAGCCGTGGGTTCGAACTTGCTGGTGCTGCCTGCGGCCTGGATGGTGTTGATCGCCTTGCCCACGTTGGTGGAGTTGGGGCTGAGGCCTTTCGGGGCGTAATCAACGCTGTAGTCGAAGGCCAGATCGCGACCACCTTCGATCAGGCGCATGGAGAAGTCGGCCACCGCAGAAATGGGGGCCACCAGCTCCAAGCCATCAAGGCTGATGCCCGCAGCCGTGTCGATGATGCCAGTGCTCGTGAAGCTGCCGGGTTTGGCCTGACCCACCTGGTTGGGCAGCAGGGTCACCGTGCCATCGATGGAGGTGGCTGAAGCAGCATTCAGTTGATCGGTGACACCACTGCGAAGCACCAAATCGGCTTCGTAGTTGCCGGTACCTGTCTGAATGTAGTCAGCCCAGATGTCGAGGGTTCCGAGGCGATATGGACCATTGGGTGAGATGGTTCCCGAGTTCAAGACGATCGACTGCTCATCAAGATCGATGAACTGAGCTTCGATACGACCGGTTGGGGCGTTGTAGAAGTCGGTAAGGGCTCCTGGGATCGCAATGTTGCCCGCAATGGTGCCGTAATTGCGCACGTAGTCGTTGCCACCGACGCCCTCTAGGGCCATGGCGCGACCCTTGTCGCCGGCGATGATTGAGCCGCGGTTGATCACCCTCTCCACCTGATCGGTGACCAGCACGATGGCTGCACCACCCGCCCCGCCCTGGATGGTGGCCCCTTCGGCGTTCTCCACCCGGAGGTTGCCGTGCGTGTCGTTGGCGTTGGTGGATTTGGTGATGCCGATGCCGCCGACACCGGTGGACTGGATCACACCGGTGTTCGTGACCACCACTTCACCCGCGCGGCTGCTGTCGCTGTCGGGTGCGCTGGAGACAGCGCTCACGGTGCCGTCAGGGTTCTGATAGAGGTAAGCGCCGCCGCTGGCGTTCTGGAAGAGCAGGGCAACGGCGTTCTCGCCGCTGGCACTGATCACACCACTGTTGTTCACCGCGATGTTGCCGCTCCGTCCGGTGGTGGTCCCGCTGCCGGAGCTGCTGTCACGCCTGACGCCCCCGAGCACGAAACCACCGCCACCGGCCAGGGTCTGGACCACCAGGGCGTGGGCCCCGCGTCCCGTTGTGCTGATGCGGCCGCTGTTGTCGATCCGGATCGAACCGGAGTTGGTTGCGGTGTTGGCGTTGCCCGCCAGGCTCACGCTGCCGCCGCTGGCGCCTGACAAGCCACCGCCGCCGCCGATGGTCTGCACCAACATGCCGAAGCTGTTGCTGCCCTGGGTTGCCACGGTGCCGCTGTTGGTCACCGTGATGTCACCGGCATCGGCGATGCCGTTGTTGGTGCTACGGAAGGTGGTGCTGCTGCCGCCGAAGCTGTAGCCGCCGCCGCCGCCGATGTTCTGAAGCACCACCGCCGGGGCGTTGTCGGAGCTGGTCTGGATGGTTCCGGCGTTGTTGAAGTCAATGCGGGCTGCGCTCTGGTTGCCGTTGGACCCAGCGGCGCTGCCAAGGGTCACAGCCCCTAGGGCGGAGCTGCTGAAACCGCCGCCTCCGCCGATCGTCTGCAGCACCACCGCGGGGCTGGCTTCCCCCGAGCTGATCAGCACCTGATCAGTGCCAATGCTGGCGTTGATGGCACCACCGCGGCTGTCGCTGGCGATTCCGCCTCCGCTGCTGCCCAGGCTGAGGCTGCCGCCCACCGCTGCTGTGGCGCCACCGCCACCACCGATGGTCTGTCCCAACAGGGCAGCGCCGTTGCTGCCCGTGCTGGAGAGATTGCCACTGATGGTGATGCTGAGCTCGCCGCCGCGACGATCACCGTTGCCGCTGCCGCCAAGGCTGGTGTTGCCGCCCACGCTGCCCGTGATGCCGCCACCGCCACCGATCGTCTGGGCTGTGAGCGGAGCGGTGTTGGCGCCGCTGCTCAACAGGTTGCTGTTCACCGTGATCGAGAGGGTGCCGCCGCGGCCGTCAGGCTCAAGGCCGGAGCCGTTGCCACCCATCTCAAGGGTGGTGCCGATGTTGCCGCCTCGTCCACCGCCGCCGCCGATGGTCTGGGCGAGCAGGGCCGGTGCGTTGCTGCCGCCGGTGCTCACGTCGTAGAGGCTCACCACCGTTAGATCGCTGCCGCGGGAGCGGCCGGCAAACACGCCACCGATCTGCGCGGAGCTGCTGGTGCTGCCGGCGAAACCACCACCACCACCGATCGTTTGATAGACGAAACCGCTGGAGTTTTCACCGAGGGTGTACACCTCGCTGAAGCTGTTGGTGGTGAAGCTGAGGCTGCCGCCGCTGCCACTGGCGCCAAAGCTGCCACCGCCCAGCAGCAGGCTGCCGGAGGCCACGATGCCGGCAGGGAAGACAACACCGCCGCCGCCGCCGATGCTCTGGAGCAGGAATGCCGGCGCCGTATCGCCGTAGGTGGCTACCAGCCCGTTGCCCTTGTCGCTGCCGTTGAGGTTCAGGGTCACGGCACCACCATCGCCGCGGCCGCCATCGGCGCCGAGGGTCACCGAGCCGCTGGCATCGCCGGCACGGCCACCGCCCGCTCCCACGCTCTGGCCAAAGATGCCGATGGCGTAGTTGCCGCGGGTGACCACTCGGGCGGCGTTGTTGATGGTGACGCTGCCGCCGTCGCTGCTGCTCAGCACCGCCGGGTCGACGGCAACGCTGCGGCTCGCCCCGAGGCGCAGGCTGCTGCTGCTGCTGCCCGCCAAGCCGCCGCCGCCACCGATGCTCTGGGCCAGGATGCCGTCGGCTTGATCGCCGTAGGTGTCCACCGTGGCGTTCTTGCCGCTCAGGGTCACCGTCACGTTGCCGGCACTGTGGCGTGCACCGTCGATGGCACCCACCCGCACGCTGGTGCCTCCAAGGCTGGTGTAGCCACCACCGCCGCCGATGCTCTGGGCCAGCACACCGATGCTCTGGGTGCCATTGGTGCTCAGAGCATCGCTAAAGCTGAGGTTCACATCTGCCGCCTCGGAGATGGCGGCGTTGCTGCTGCCCAGGCTGATGGAGCTGGCCGTCGCGCCGGCTGTGCTGCCCACGTAGCCGCCACCTCCAGCGATGCTCTGGGCAATCACCGCGGGCGAGTTGCGGCTCTGTTCCGGATCGATCACATCGCCGCTGGCGTTGCCGGTGCCCGATGCGCCGCCGCTTCCGCCGGTGCCGATGGTGGATTGGCTGCTGTAGGTGATCGAGCCGCTGTTGCTGTTGCCCTGGGGGGATCCGCCTAGAGCGATCGCGCCACCGCTGGCAGTGGCGAGGGCGCCGCCGCCACCGATGCTCTGGAGAATCACACCGGGGGAGTTGATCCCCCGGGTCTGGATCGCTTGGAGGGTGGTGAGGTTTAGGTCGCCGGAACGGCTAACGCCGGACCCGTTGCTTCCGATCGTGACGCCACGAGGGGAGCTGGCGATCAGACCACCACCACCGCCGATGCTCTGCAGCACCACGGCGGCGGAATTGTTGCCGTTGGTGCTCAGTTCAGCGCGATTCACCGCTGTGATTGCGGCGCCATTGCTGAAGCTGCCGGCTGATGTGGTGGTCCCCACGCTCAGGGACCCGCCGAGCGAACCCACCAAGCCACCGCCTCCGCCGATGCTCTGCAGCACGAGAGCGGGGGAGTCGCTGCCGTTGGTGGCGATCTGCTTGTTGTAGCCCGTGTAATTGAGGCTGCCGCCGCTGGCAGATATTGCCCCTGACAGGCTGCCTCCCAGACTGAGGTTGCCGCCCACGTTGGCCACCACACCGCCGCCACCGCCGAGGCTCTGGAGGGTGACACCAGGCGCGTTGTCGCCGTTGGTCACCAGCTTGTAGCGCAGGATCAAGTTGAGATCGGCACCGTCGGAGCGCCCGACGGTTTGACCGCCGAGGCGCACGTTGCCGGAGGTCACGCTGCCGATCCAGCCGCCGCCGCCACCGATGCTCTGGTGAATGACGCCGGCGGAGTATTGACCGGTGGTCTGGATCTTGCCCTTGTTGTTGGTGAGGGCCACCACACCACCGCTACCGGCCGTGCCGCTGCTGCCGCCACCCAGCACCACCTCGCCACTGGAACTGCCGGTGCCAATCCCCACGACGCCACCACCGCCACCCACGGATTGGATCAGGTAGGCCGGTGCGTAGTCGCCGGAGGTGGCGATCAAGCCATTTTTGTTGTTGAGCAACACCGAGCCGCCATCGCCGGAGCCACCATCGGCACCGAGGGTGATGCTGCCGCTGGCGCTGGCCACCCGACCACCACCGGCGCCGACGCTCTGGGCCACCACACCGATGGAGTAGTTGCCGCTGGTGACGATCTTGGTGCCCTGGTTGCGCACGCTGACGTCGCTACCGGAGCCGTTGGCACCACCGCTGGCACCCATCACCAGGCTGGTGCCGCTGGCTCCGGCTGAACCACCGCCGCCGCCGATGCTCTGGGCGATGACGCCTTCTGAGTTGTCGCCGCTCGTGAAGATGCGGCCTCGGTTCACCACGGTGACCGTGTTGGCGTTGCTGCCACGGCCGCCGCTCATGCCCAGGCTCATGCTGGTGCCGCTCTGGTTGGTGAAGCCGCCACCCCCGCCGATGCTCTGAGCGATCACTGCCGGGGATTGGTTGCCGCTGGTTTGCACCGTGCCGTCGTTGGCCAGGCTGACCGACACCGCTCCACTGTTGCCGAGCTGGTTGCCCGAGCCACCGAGGCGCACACTCGAGCTGTTGCCGGTGCCGCTGCCGCCCACAAAGCCGCCACCTCCGGCAATGCTCTGAGCCAGCACAGCCACAGCGCTCTCTCCCGCCGTCGCCACCGTGGAGGCGTTGGCGGTGGTCACGGTCACATCGCCGGCATTCGCCAGGCCATTAACGCTGCCTCCAAGGGTGACACTGCCCTGGTCGGTGTAGGCGATACCGCCGCCACCAGCGATCGACTGGGCGACGATGGCGGCGGCATTGCGACCCTGGGTGGTGATCAGCTCCTTGGTGGTCACCGTGACGGTGCCGCTGATGCTGGTGCCGCTGCTGCTGGTGCCGAGTTGAATGGTGTCGCCGCCCACCACACTGGCTGCGCCACCTCCACCGCCGATGCTCTGGGCCAGCAGGGCCGCCGCGTTGTTGCCGAGGGTGCGGACCATGGCCTCGGTGGACACGGTGACATCGCCACCGGAGAGGTTGCCGTTGCCGCTGCCCTGGAGGTTGGCGTTGCCGTTGACGCTGGCCACGATGCCGCCGCCGCCACCGATGCTCTGAACCACCAGCGCCGGTGACTCGTCGCCCAGCGACACCAGACCAACGGGGCTGCTGGCCACGGTGACCGTGATGTCAGCGGCACTGGCGTCGACGCTGCCGGTGCTGCTGTTGTTGCTCAGACCAAGGCTGGCATTGCCGTCGGCGTTGGCGGCGCGGCCACCGCCGCCGCCGATGCTCTGGATCAACACCACCGGTGCGTTGTTGCCCGTGGTTTGGAGGCTGCCGTTGAGGTTCAGCTCAATTGCACCACCAGAGAGATTGCCGCTGCTGTTGATGGCGCCCAGCTGGATATTGCCCTGACTGTTGCCGCCGTAGCCACCACCCCCGCCGATGCTCTGCAGCACGAGAGCGGGTGAGTTGTTGCCACTGGTGGCCACGTTGCTGTTGAGCAGAGCGCTGACTGCGGCGGCGGAGCCGTCAAGGAGCCCGTTGCTGCCCAGGGTTGTGGAGAGGGTGCTTTGCGCCAGTGACCAGCCGCCACCACCGCCGATGCTCTGCACCACAACTCCGGCAGCGTTCTCTCCGCTGGTGGCGATCACACCATCGCGATGGTCCAGTTGCACGGTGTTGCCGCTGGCGTTGCCGCCGCCGCTGGCGCCGAGGCTGAGGTTGGTGGTTGCAGCGTTGTCGATCGCTTGAATGGCGCCGCCGCCGCCACCGATGCTCTGGAGCAACAGGGCCGGAGAACCGCTACCTGCGGTTGTGATCTGGCCACTGCTGGTGAGCTCGAGGGCGCCAGCGCCGCTGTTGCTGCTGTTGGTGCTGCCCAGCCGGTCGTCGCCGCTGGCGGTTGTGGCGCTGCTGGCTGCCATGCCGCCGCCGCCGCCGATGCTCTGCAGGGTCATGCCCGCGGCATTGTTGCCTGTGGTTTGAATCTGAGCGTTGTTCGTGACCGTGACGGCGCCGGCCTGAAGGTTTGTGCCCCCTGAGCTGCCGAGCTGCATGGAGAGGTTGCTGCTGTTGATGCCGGCCATGCCGCCGCCACCACCGATGCTTTGGGCCACCAGGCCTGCGGCGTTGGTGCCGCTGGTGATCAGAACGCCGCTGTTGCGCACCGTGACGTTGCCGCCCTGTTGACTACCGGCACTGTCAGTGCTGCCGAGGGTCACCTCGCCATTCACGGTTGCCACGATGCCGCCGCCGCCGCCGATGCTCTGGGCAAGCAGGGCGGGGGCATTGTTGCCAGCAGTTTGGATGCCAGGGGCAGTGTTCACCACGACCACAGTGCCGGAGTTCTGGGAACTGCCAGCGCCCAGAACACCGATGCTGCCGAGTTGAGCGGCACCGTTGATGGTCACCACCTTGCCGCCGCCACCACCAATGCTTTGGGCGAGCAGGCCGATTGAGCTGTTGCCCTGGGTCACCAGCGCGGCGCTGTTGTTCACGGTGACCGTGCTGCCCTGCATGGAGCCATTGCTCTCATAGGCGCCGAGATGGGCCTGGCGGCCGCCATCACCGGCAAAGCCACCACCGCCCCCGAGCGACTGCACCAGCAGGGCGGAGGAGAAGTCGCCCAGGCTGGAGAGGATTGAGCTGTTGGTCACGCTCACGCTGCCGGCATTGCCCTGGCCGCCTTTGATGGAGCCCAGCAGCATCAGATCGTCGGATCCCTGCAGCACGCTCCAGCCACCGCCGCCGCCGATGCTCTGGGCCAGCAGCACCGTGGCGGCGTTGCCCTGGGTGGCGAGGTAACGGGCCGAAGATTCAACGGTGACAGCGCTGGCATCACCGGCGCCGGCCTGGTTGCTGAACTGTTGGGCCAGGAGGCTCAGCGCATCATTCAAGCCATCGATGGTGCTGGGATCCAAAGAATCGAAGGTCGCCTGGTCGGCCCGGATGTTGTCGATGAAGGTGCGCCGCTGGTTGCCGTCCACCAGAGCTCCCTTGGCGCCAAGGATGAGGGTGGGGCTGGAGTTGTCGCTCACCTGGCCCACAAAGCCGCCACCACCGCCGATGCTCTGGGCCACCAGGGCCTGAGAGCCGCGACCCTGGGTTTGCAGGATCGCCTTGTTGTTCACGCTCACGGCCCCGCCCTGCTGGGTGCCGGTGCCGTAGCTGCCCATCAGGATCAGATCGGTGCCGCTGCTGGTGGTGGTGTAACCACCGCCGCCGCCGATGCTCTGGGCCAGCAGGGCGGGGGCATTGCTGCCCTGCGTGGTCACGGTGCCGCGGTTGGTCACCGTCACGGCAGCTGCGCTGTTGTTGGCGGAGCCGACGCTGCCCAGAAGTGCGAAGGAGGCATCACCACTGATGGGGCCTGTGGCGCCGCCGCCGCCGCCGACGGAGTGAATCAGCAGACCGGGGGAGCTGTTGCCTGTGGTGGAGATCTCCGCCCGGTTCTTCACGCTGATGCTGCCGCCCATGGCCAGTCCGGCCACATTGCCGCCCATCGTGAGATCGCCTTGGATGCTGCCCACGTAGCCGCCGCCGCCACCGATGCTCTGCACCATCACGGCCGGTGCCGCGCTGCCCAGGGTCTGGATCGACTTGCCCTTGGAATTCACCATGACGTTGCCGCCCTGGAGGTTGGTATCACCCGCCAGCGTCACCGAGCTGCCCATGCTGGCGCGCTGGTAGATCGAGCCGAACACCGAGCCGCCGCCACCGCCGAGGGAGAGCACGGCCAGGCCACTGGCGTTCTCTCCAGCGGTGCTGATGCGTCCCTTGTTGGTCACGTTCACATCGCCGCCGCTCAGGTCGCCTCGTAGGGCGATATCGCTCACACCATCCGTGCTCACGCCGTCGATCGCCCCCAGGGATAGCCAGTCGGCATCGGCGGCAATCGAGCCACCGCCGCCGCCGATGCTCTGGATGCGCAGGGCATGGGAGTTGGCCCCCAGGGTCACCAGGTCGGCGCTGTTGGTCACTGTGATGTCGCCGCCGGGAGCATTGCTGCCGCCCTTCATGCCCACGCGGCCCTTGGCGGAGTGCATACCTTCCACGAAGCTCCAGCCGCCGCCGCCGCCCACGCTCTGAATCAGGAGAGCTGGGGAGTTGGCCCCGAGGGTGCTCACCGTTTCGCCGCTGTTCGTTACGGTGATGTCGCCAGCGGCAGCGTCGTTGGTGTAGAAGCCGGAGAGATACATCTTTTCGGCTGTGTTGCCTGGGGTGAATTCCAGCGAGGCGGTGTATCCACCACCGCCACCGATGCTCTGCGCGAGCAGGGCAACCGATCCTTCGCCCTGGGTCTGAATCGAGCCGCTGTTGTTCACGGTCACGGAGCCAGCGCGGCTCTGCTGGCCGAACAGGCTGCCCATGAAGAACTTGTCGTTGCCCTCCGAGTTGGTGGCGCCGCCGCCACCGCCGATGCTCTGGGCCAGCAGACCAGCGGAGAAGATGCCGCGGGTGAGCAGCTGGCCGCTATTGGTGATGGTGATGTTGCCGGCATTGGCCACTGCGGCGCCATTCATGCCCATGGTGAGGGTGCCACCGGTGATCTCTCCTGTGAGGCCCCCACCGCCGGCGATGGTCTGGGCTAGCAGAGCCGGTGAATAGCTGCCTATCGTGGTTATTTCAGCTGTGTTGGAGATCGTGATGTTGCCAGAATTGAGGATGTAGCTGTTTCCCAGTGATGGAACAGTGGTGCTCGGCGAGTAAGCGCCGCTGCCCAGTCGTCCCTCTGTGTTGGTTTCCAGGATGCTGCCCGTGAGGCCGCCGCCGCCACCGATGCTCTGGGCCACCAAGCCGCCGGCGTAATCGCCGCTGGTGCTGATGAAGGCCCCGGTGTTGGTGATGTTGATGTCGCCGGCGCTGGCAGTCAGGGACCCCTCGGTGCCGGTGAGACCAAGCTGCAGCTCGCCTCGGATGTTATTGGCGCGGCCACCACCGCCACCGATGCTCTGCACGAACAGGGCTGGTGAATCGATGGACAGGGTGCTGATGTTGCCGCTGTTGCGCAGGGTCACGCTGCCACCGGAGGTGTCGCCGGTGCTGTTGGTGGATCCCATGGTGAGCTCGCCAGCGGCATTGGCGATCACGCCGCCGCCGCCGCCGATGCTCTGAATGATGATGCCGCCGGAGCTGAGCCCTTTGGTCACCACTTCGGCACTATTCACAACTGAGATCCATCCGGCAGCGTTATCGCCGGTTGCACGGTTGGCTCCCACATAGCTCAGTGAGTCGGTGTCGGAGTTGACGTATGCCCAGCCGCCGCCGCCGCCGATGCTCTGTACCAGAAGGGCCCGGGAATAGTCGCCTTCGGTGTAGAGCAGAGCGCCGCTGTTGTTGATGTTGATGGCGCCAGCAGCGGCGTTGTTCACGTCAGAGCCGCCAAGGGTGAGGTTGAACACCCGCGGGCTGTCGCCAATGCGCCCAACGACGCCGCCGCCACCGCCCACGCTTTGTACCAGCAGGGTGTCGGAAGCAGTGCCGACACTTCTGAGCGCTGCACTGTTCACCACCGTGATCGATCCGCCGGCCACATTGCTGCTCTGGGTGCTGCCGAGGTTCACGGTTTCAGCGGCGTTTTCCGAGCCCTGGGTGGTGGCGGTGAAACCGCCGCCGCCGCCGATGCTCTGTACCACCAGCAAGGCTGCGTTCTGGCCCAGGGAGGTCATGTCTCCGCTGTTGCTCACGCTCACGTTGCCGCCTGCTGCATCGTTGAGACCTGTTCCCCCCATGCCGATCCGGGTGCCGGTGACACGTCCCACCACGCCACCACCGCCGCCGATGCTCTGAATCACGGCCGTTGGGGAATCGGCCCCGAGGCTCACCAGCTCGGTGCTGCTGTTGACACTGATCGTGCCGCCACCTGCGGCCTGCAGGTCTCTACCCCCAAGCAGGATGCCGCCGGCCGCATCGCCCACCCGGCCGCCGCCGCCACCGATGCTCTGCACGGTGAGAACGGGCGCCGTGTTGCCGTCGGTGCGGGCCAATGCACCGCTGAGGGTCACGCTGATCGTGCCGCCGCTGCTGCTGCCCCGGCCTGACACGCCCGTAGCGCCGAGATCGCTGAATCCGTCCTTATCACCACCGCCCACATTGCCGCCGCCGCCGCCGATGCTCTGGATGAACAGGGCCGGGGAGAAGTCTCCTTGTGTGTAGACACTCCCGCTGTTGTTGAAGCTGATCGCCCCTGCATTGGCGCTGCCGGCGAGCAGATCAGCACCGAGGTTGAGGCGGCCTGACGCTGCAGCGATCGTGCCGCCACCGCCACCGATGCTCTGCGCGTTAATCCCCACCGAGGAGACCCCCTGGGTGTAGATGTTCGCGGCGTTGGTGATCTCAAGATTGCCACCATTGGCGCTGGCATCCGCACCGATGGACCCCAGACGGGTTGCAGCTCGATTGGCACCCTTGATCAGGGCGTAGCCGCCGCCGCCGCCAATGCTCTGCACGTTCACGGCGGCGGAATAGTCGCCAAGAGTGGTGATCTGCCGGGCGCTGTTGCGCAGATTGATGGATCCCCCATTGGATGAGAGGTTGCCCCGGGCACCGAAGAAGACGCTGTATTGCTCATCGCCATTCACCTCGGAGATGTAGCCACCACCACCACCGATGCTCTGCACCAACAGGGCTGCTGAGCCTGTGCCTTCGGTTTGCAGGTTGCCGCTGTTGGTGACGTTTATCGCCCCGGCACTGGCATCGCCGCTGCCGCTGCCGCCCAGACGGATCAGATCGCCGCTGATGGTGGCGGACGATCCACCACCACCGCCAACCGATTGCACCACCATCGCGGCTGCATTCAGACCGGTGGTTGTGATCGTGGAGCGGCTGCGAACCTGGACGTTCCCACCAGTGGTGTTGCCGGTGTTGCTGCCGCCCAGAATCAGGTTGGCGCCGGCGGTGATACCGGTGAAACCACCACCGCCACCGATGCTCTGCACCAGGAGACCCGTGCTGTTGCGGCCCTGGGTGGCGATCAATTTGTAGTTGTTGGTGACCTGGATGGCACCAGCGCTGCTGCTGCCTCCCGACGCTGTGGTGCCGCCCAAGTTGGCATTCACCGACACATCCGACAGCCAGCCGCCGCCACCACCGATGCTTTGTGCTATCACAGCCGGTGCGCCTGTGCCGTCGGTCTGGACCGCCCGGCCCTGGGTCTTGAGGGTGATGGTGCCACTGTTGCTGTTGGAGCTTTGGGTGCCGCTTTGGCCGAGCTGAGCGTTACCGCCGACCACATCACCCAGGCCGCCGCCGCCGCCGATGCTCTGCACCACCACTGCGGGTGAGGCATAGCCGGTGGTGTAGACGATGCCCGAAAGCTGCACCGTCAGAGGGCCGCCAGAAAGGTTGCCGCTCACGTTGCTGGCTCCAAGCGTCACGTTGCCCACGGCACTACCGGTGACACCACCGCCACCCCCGATGCTCTGGATCACCACGCCAGCTGAGGAGGCGCCTGTGGTGTAGATGTTTGATGTGCTCCGCAGATTGACGGAGCCCCCAGTCATGCCGCCACCGCTTTCGCTGCCGATCTGGGCATCTGGATTGCTACGCAGCAGCGACCAACCACCACCACCACCGATGCTCTGGGCGACCAATGCTGGGGAGTAGCTCCCATTGGTGCTGATGAAGGGGGCTGTGTTGGTGATCGTCAGGTTGCCACCACTGGCCTGCTCTTGTCCGGTGCCGGAGAGGGTGACGTCGTAGCTGTCGGTGTCGTTCGTTTCCGCGATGTAGCCACCGCCGCCACCGATGCTCTGCGCCACAAAGCCAGCCGAGCCGTAGCCCATGGTTTGGATGGCGCCGCTGTTGTTGATGGTGACGCTGCCGCCGCCGCTCTGCTGACCGGCCGTGCCGCCGAGCCGGCTGAGGTCTCCGGCAGATTTGGCGGCTGCACCACCACCGCCACCGATGCTCTGCACCAGCAGCGCCGAGGCATTGTTGCCCTCGGTGTAGATGGTGCCGGAGTTGATCAAACTCACGGCTCCACCCATGGTTTCGCCGAGGGCGGAGCCGCCGAGCACCACCGCATTGCCCTCGGAGATCCCTGCGGTGCCACCGCCACCACCGATGCTCTGCACCAGGATGGCTAAGCCATTGATGCCCGTGGTGGCCACATTGGCGGTGTTGTTGACGCTCACATTGCCGCCAGAGAGGTAGCCACTGCCGCTGGCGCCCATGGTCACGTTGCCAGTCACAGCCGCTGCACGACCACCACCACCACCCACGCTCTGGGCGTAGAAAGCCGGCGAGTTCTGGCCGCGTGTCACCAGGCTTTCGCCCGTGTTGACGATGCTGATCTGGCCGCCCTGAGCGTTCGTGCCGGGGGCGATGTTGATGCTGCCGAGATTGGCGGAGCCACTGACCAGCCCCACGACACCACCACCACCGCCGACGCTTTGGGCGATCAGCAGAGGGCTGCTGTTGGCGGTGGTCTCGAGAGAAGCGCTGTTGTTGAGGGTGATGTTGCCGCCGGCCTGACTACCACCGCTGTTGATCGAACCCAGCTGCACACTTCCGTTGACTGTGCCCACCTGGCCACCACCACCACCAATGCTCTGGAGGGTGATGGCGCCTGAATAGTCGCCCTTGGTCACGATGATGGCGCTGTTGTTCACCGTGATCGCACCACCATTGGCCTGGCCCTGGCTGCCGCTGATGCCAAGGCTGGCGTTGCCGCTGCCTACGGGGCCCATGTAGCCGCCGCCGCCGCCGATGGTCTGAGCCAGGATCCCTGGGCTGTAGGTGCCTTCGGTGAGCAGGAAGGTGCTGCTGGAATTAATGGTGATCGCCCCGCCGTTGAGATTGGCGCTGCTGCTGGCGTTGGTGGCGCCGAGCACGGCGGATGTTCCCACCTGGGCGATGCGGCCGCCGCCTCCACCGATGCTCTGGGCGATCAAAGCGCCGGAGTAGGCGCCCAGCGTGATGATGTTGCCACTGTTGCTCAGGGTGATCGGCTGAGCCCCTTGGGCACCTGTGGCTGACGTGGAGCCGGCGGTCGCGCTGCCGGAGATGCGGTTGATGCTGCCGCCGCCGCCGCCGATCGATTGATAAAGGATGCCGGGCGAGTAGATGGCACTGGATTGGAGTGTGCCCGTGTTCACCAGGCTTGTGACCCCGGATTGACCATTGCTGCCTGAGCTTTGGCTGCCCAGCACGGCATCGAGGAAGCCGCTGTTGGCGATGCCGCCACCGCCGCCGACGCTGGAGAGCAACACAGGGATCGAGTCTTCGCCATAGGTGGCGATGGTGCCGCTGTTCACCAGGCTCACGTTGCCGGCGTTACCGCCGGCGCCACCACTGGCTCCGAAGTTCGCGGCTCCGTTGCCCGTGGTGGCGCGGCCGCCGCCGCCGCCGACCGATTGGGCGAAGACGCCGATTGAGCTGGCGCCATAGGTAACGATCAGTCCGGAGTTGTCGATGTTGATCGAACCGGCACTGCCACCAGTGCCGCCACTGGCTCCCATGGTGAGGGTCGACTGGGTGGTGCCGGCATCGCCACCACCGCCACCCACCGATTGGGCAAACACCCCGACGGCGTTGTTGCCGTAGGTGCCCACACTGCCGCTGTTGGTGATGGTGATCGAGCCGGCGTTGCCGCCGTCGCCGCCACTGGCCCCGAACGTCAGGGCCACCGACGAGCTGCTGCTCACCGAACCACCACCACCGCCCACGCTCTGGGCATAGATGCCGTAGGCGGCATCGCCCTGGGTCACGATCACACTACGGTTGGTCACCTTCACGGAGCCGGCATTACCGCCACTCCCGCCGCTGGCACCAACGCTCAGGGCTGCATTGCCCGTGTTGCTCGAATTGTTGGCCAGTGCCATGGAGACGCGACCGCCACCGCCGCCAACGCTCTGGGCAAACACGCCATGGGCTTGGGAGCCGAGCGTGTCGATGCGACCGCGGTTGGTCACGGTCACATTGCCGCCGTTGCCACCGGAGCCACCACTGCCTCCGATCTGCAAGCTGCCGTTGAGGTTGTTGGAGGAGCTGGTGCTCGGGCTGGTGACGCTGCTTTCGCCACCACCACCGCCGACGCTTTGGGCGTAGATGCCGACGGAGTTGACACCGCTGGTGCTGATGCGGGCCCGATTGCTGACGCTCACGGAACCGCCGCCACCGCCACCGCCGCCGGTTCCGCCCATCGTGCCGCTCAACGAGACGCTTGACCCGTCGCCATTGCCCATGGCGGAACTCGCCTGACCACCACCGCCACCCACACTCTGGGCGTAGATCGCCGCTGAACTGTCACCGAAGGTGGCGAGCTGACCGCCATTCACGGTGACGTTCACCTTGCCGGCGCTGCCGCCGTCGCCGCCGCTAGCCCCAAGGTTGAGCTGCAGGCTCACGCTGGCGTCCTGCACATCGTTCATCGTTGTCCCGGCCGCGCCGCCGCCGCCACCAACGCTCTGGGCCATCAGGCCGGGGGAGCTGTTGCCCGTCGTCTGAATGATCAGCTGCTTCAACGTGGCGGTCACGGAGCCGCCATTGCCCCCACCACCACCAGCGCCGGGGGCACCCACGCTGCCGCCCAAGGAGTAGCTGCCGTTACCGCCGTTCGAACTGTTGCTGACGCTCGATCCCTGGCCCCCGCCCCCGCCAACGGATTGCAGCAGGATGGCCTGGCTGTTGTCACCCTCGGTGAACACCGTGAGGTTGCCGCTGCCCTTCTGCTTGAGCTTGACCTTGCCGCCATTGGCACCTGAGCCGCCAGCACCGCCCATGCTGTAGCTGGCGCCGGCGCTGTAGGTGGCATTGGCACCGGCGCCGGTGTTGGTGACCGTGCCGGCCGCACCGCCTCCACCGCCCACCGATTGCAGGAACACGCCGATCGACTGGTCGCCTGTTGTTTGGACGGTGCCGGCTAGCTGAGCCGTGACAGCACCGCCATAACCGCCCTTGCCGCCCTCACCAGCACTGCTGGCATTCAGCCCCATGCTGAAGGTGGCGTTGGCTTCGCTGGCTCCTGCCGTGGCATTGGAGGTGACGGAACCGCCTTGACCGCCGCCACCGCCGATGGACTGGAGAAGGATGCCGTGGGAGATGTTTCCTGAGGTGAGGAAAGTGCCGTTGGCGTAGAGGGAGACGTTTCCAGCACGAGCCCCGGAGCCACCGGCACCGCCCATGGCGAAGGAAGCGGAGAGGTTGCCGCCGGCTGCCGCGGAGTTAACGGAGCCACCGGCACCGCCACCGCCGCCGACGGACTGAAGGAAGACGCCGTGAGCGTTATCGCCGAAGGTTTGAACGGCGAGGGGAGCGATTTGAGAGGAGGAACCGAGGGAGACGGAGCCAGCGGAACCGCCGGCACCACCGGAACCGGAGAGAGAAGCGGAGGCGCCGAAGGAGAAGGAGGAGTTGGAAGCGGAGGTTGTGGCGTTGCCGGAGAGGATGGAACCGCCTTGACCGCCACCGCCACCGATGGACTGGAGGAGGATGCCGTGAGCGCCAGTGCCGGTACCTGCAGTGAGGTTTCCGGTGATGACGGTGAGTTGAGAGGGAACGGCGAAGGAGACATCACCAGCGGAGCCGCCGCTGCCACCGGCGCCACCCATGGCGAAGGAGGCGGAGGCTTGAAGGGAGGCGTTGCCACCGGAGCCGGCGGCATTGGTGACGGAGCCACCGGCGCCACCACCACCACCCACGGACTGAGCGAAGAAGCCGATGGAGCCATCGCCCTGGGTTTGGATGTCACCGGCGATGGAGCCAAAGACATCACCGGCTGCACCGGCACTACCGCCGGAGCCGGAGAGGGAAGCGGAGGCGCCGAAGGAGAAGGAGGAATTCGCGGAGTCGGCGCTAGCGGAGGCATTGGAGGTGACGGAACCGCCTTGACCGCCGCCACCGCCGATGGACTGGAGAAGGATGCCGTGGGAGATGTTTCCTGAGGTGAGGAAAGTGCCGTTGGCGTAGAGGGAGACGTTTCCAGCACGA
>JBJOMY010000001.1:0-790430 GCA_046052125.1 Cyanobacteriota bacterium | reverse complement strand
AAAATAGGTCGATGCCAGGTAAAACATTCTTTGCTCCACCATCCTCCAACTGCTGCCGCGTGAATTGATCACCGCAACAGCTGGAGACGAGAAAGCCACCCATAAGGGTGGCTTTTTTGTTGGTTGGTTTTTTGGTTCGTTTCTTGGCTGGCTGCGGGGGCTTTGTCTCTAAAGGCTTGGTTCTATAGAGATGCTTTTGTGAGTTGCAAGATCCTTGCGATTGCGACGGCATAAAGGCTGAGCGCCATGACGTTGAAGAGCAGCACGAGCACGCGCCCCTGTCGGCTCACCCCGGAGATGGATGGCGTTCCTTTGTTGATGAGCGTGTGAATTGTTGAATGGAAATAGTCAAATCGGCTGTAGCTTGCACTGTGTCCAGTGTCGTTTAGTAGAACGACACTGCCTGGTTGGTTTGCTCCAACCCAGTCCACTCGACAAAAGATCCATCCCCAGGTGATTGCGAAAAAGGGCAGAAAGATGACGATTTGCCCAAGTAGAACTCCTGGTTGAACCAGTGAAGGTTCGAAAATCAGCCCGCTGATGATTGAAAACTCCAGCGCTAAGCGCAGGCAAAACCACAGCCCCGGCCCGTCAAAAGTCCAGCGTGGCAATGATCGATCCTTGGCGATGCACAGCGCCATGCCCGCTAACCAAGCAGCACCGATCGTCATCACTGCGGGGTGCAGCTGGTCGCTGATCAGGCGAGACGCCTGCGCCACCAGACTTGTTGAGGCATGTAAAACGCGATCATTCATCACCGATCGCCTCAGCATCTCAGCATTGCAATTGGACAGGCCATAAAGCAGAGCAAGCACGCCCCATTCCTTGAGCTGCCCGATTCGCCTTGTTTCGCCTGAGTTCATCCCAACCGCTGTTCAGCCTGATGCCTTGAAGATTGGCATAGCTCTAAGCTTCCCAGTGAAACGCAACAAAAAGCCCGGCCTGCAGACAGGTCGGGCTTCAAGATTGAGCTGTCAGTGAGGCTAGGCGCCGGATGAGGCCTCAGGCGCCTGCGGTAGCAAGGGCTGGCTCTTGGGCTGTGGCGTTCAGCTTGCGGATCACCACCTGCTTCTTGTCGTCCACGTCGACAACGGCGCTGTCGCCTTCGCCGATCCGGCCGGAGAGGAATTCCTCGGCTAGGGAGTCTTCGAGCAGACGCATCACGGCGCGGCGCAGGGGGCGAGCACCGTAGCTGGGGTTGTAGCCCTCTTCCACCAGTCGCTCCTTGAAGCCATCGGTGACGGAGAGATGGATGCCCTTCTCACTCATGCGACCAAACACTTCCTTGAGCATGATCTCGGCGATTTCCTTCACCTCATCGCGGCTGAGCTGACGGAAGACGATGATTTCGTCGAGGCGGTTGAGGAACTCAGGGCGGAAGTATTGCTTCAGCTCTTCGTTCACCAAGGAACGGATGCGGTTGTAGTTGGTCTCTTCCGCATCAGCGCCTGAGAACTCGAAGCCGAGGCCGCCGCCACCCTTCTCGATCACCTTCGAACCGATGTTCGAGGTCATGATGATCAGCGTGTTCTTGAAGTCCACCGTGCGGCCCTTGGAGTCGGTCAGGCGGCCGTCTTCCAGGAGCTGCAGCAGCAGGTTGAACACATCGGGGTGGGCCTTCTCGATCTCATCGAACAGCACCACGGTGTAGGGGCGACGACGCACGGCCTCGGTGAGCTGGCCGCCCTCGTTGAAGCCCACGTAACCCGGAGGCGAACCGATCAGCTTGCTGACCGTGTGGCGCTCCATGAACTCCGACATGTCGAGGCGGATCATCGCCTCTTCACTGCCGAAGAAGTACGCGGCCAGTGATTTGGTGAGCTCGGTCTTACCGACGCCGGTGGGGCCGGAGAAGATGAAGCTGGCGATCGGACGGTTGGGGTTCTTCAGGCCGACGCGGGCACGGCGGATGGCGCGGGACACAGCCTTGACGGCTTCGTCCTGACCGATCAGGCGCTGGTGGAGGGTTTCCTCCATATTCAGCAGCTTCGCCGATTCGCTTTCGGTGAGCTTCTGCACCGGCACGCCGGTCCAGGAGGCCACGATCTGGGCGATGTCTTCCTCGGTGACCATAGGCGTGCGTTCGGCATCGCCGCCGGCTTCGAAGGCATTCACGGCTGCTTCCGCAGGTTCTGCCTCGCCTTCGGCTTTGGGTTCAACCTCGTCCTTGCGGGTCTGCAGGATCGAGCGGATCTGCTCGCGCAGTTCCACTTCCTTGTCGCGCAGTTCACCGGCTTTGGTGAAATCCTGCTCGCGAACGGCGTCTTCCTTCTCCTTCTGAATGGCCCGCAGTTGCTTATCAACCTCCTTGGCTGCCGGTGGCAGCTTGGAGTTCATCAGGCGAACACGGCTGCCGGCTTCATCGATCAGGTCGATCGCTTTGTCGGGCAGGAAGCGATCGGAGATGTAGCGATCGCCGAGGGTGGCAGCGGCCACCAGTGCCTCATCGGCAATGGTGAGGCGGTGGTGCGCTTCGTAGCGCTCTTTCAAACCCCGCAGGATCTCGATGGTGTCGTCCACCGAGGGCTCACCTACCTGAACCGGCTGGAAGCGGCGCTCAAGAGCGGCATCACGCTCGATGTGCTTGCGGTATTCATCCAGCGTGGTGGCGCCGATGCACTGCAGCTCGCCGCGGGCGAGGGCCGGCTTGAGGATGTTGGCGGCATCGATGGCGCCTTCAGCTGCACCGGCGCCGATCAGGGTGTGGACTTCGTCGATCACGAGGATCACGTTTCCGGCGCCCCGGATCTCCTCCATGATCTTTTTGAGGCGTTCCTCAAACTCACCGCGGTACTTGGTGCCAGCCACCAACAGGCCGATGTCGAGGGTGAGGACCCGCTTGTCTTCGAGGATGTCGGGCACATCGCCCGAGTTGATGCGCTGAGCCAGGCCTTCGGCAATGGCGGTTTTGCCGACGCCGGGCTCGCCGATCAGAACGGGGTTGTTTTTGGTGCGGCGGCCGAGGATCTGGATGACCCGTTCGATCTCGTGCTGGCGGCCCACCACCGGATCGAGCTTGCCGTCAGCGGCTTGTTGGGTGAGGTTGCTGCCGAATTCGTCGAGCGTTGGGGTCTTTGTGGAGCCCTTGCCGCCACCGCCACCGCTGGCCACCTCAGCGGTTTCGCCGAGCATGCGAATCACCTGGGTGCGCACCTTGGCCAGGTCGACGCCGAGGTTCTCGAGGACCCGTGCGGCCACGCCTTCGCCTTCACGGATCAAGCCCAGAAGCAGGTGCTCGGTACCGATGTAGTTGTGCCCCAGCTGGCGGGCTTCCTCAAGGGAGAGCTCCAGCACCCGTTTAGCCCTGGGCGTAAACGGAATTTCCACGGCCACGAAACCGGAGCCGCGGCCAATGATTTTCTCCACCTCAACGCGAGCGTCCTTGAGGTTGACCCCCATCGACTTGAGCACCTTGGCGGCCACGCCGGTGCCCTCGCCGATCAGGCCCAGGAGGATCTGCTCTGTGCCCACGAAGTTGTGTCCCAGGCGGCGGGCCTCTTCCTGGGCCAGCATGATCACCTTGATGGCCTTCTCGGTAAACCGCTCGAACATGGGCGGGGCCTGTTGCGTGTACAGCCAATTTATCAGGGTTGGCCCGGGTGGTGTGGTGCATGCCAGGCATCTGCGAAACCGCCTGCGGCAACTGGAATCTTTGGCCCCGGTTTCAACAACTCAAGCCGCGCAAATATTCGGTTGTTCGCATCAGGAATGGCCGGCAATCCGAACCTCTTCCGTGTCCTGTAAGCGCAGCCATTGGATCAGAGCGTCATCGCCGTTGCAGTAGTAACCGTGACGGATGCCCGCAGTGCGAAACCCGCAGCGGGCGTAGAGGGCGTTGGCGGCCTGGTTGGTGGCGCTCACCTCAAGGGTGGCGTGCCTGGCTCCTTGCTGGGCTCCTTCCGCCAGGAGGGCTTGCAGCACCCGTTGCCCGAGGCCCTCGCGCTGCCGATCTGGGCTGGTGGCAACGGCGGTGATGTGCAGCTCATCCACCACCAACCAGCCGCAGGCCAGGGCCAGCAACTGCCCGCTCTCCACCACCCCGAGGCAGGGGCGTTTCAGCTCCTCCAGCTCGATGAGCCACTGCTCGCGGGTCCAAAGCCCCCCCAGCGCTGCCTGATCCAGGTTCAGACACGCCTCGAGATCGCCGCTATCCAGCAGTCGAACGGTTTGACCGGCTGGATGGGGCGACTCTGTCTCAGCAGACACCGGGTGCAGGCGGGGCTCTTCATAGGATCGCCTGATGACTAGTACCAGTGCACCCGCTGCTGCAGCGGTTGATCGTTCCTCCCTGCGGCCCTACGAGGCGGCGCGTGATGCCGCCAGCCCCAACCGCAATCTCACGCCCGTCACCACCGCTGTGGATGCCGAAGGGCGCCTCGTGGTGGGCGGCTGCGTGCTGAGCGATCTGGCTCGCCGCTACGGCACACCCTTGTATGTGCTCGATGAAGGCAGCCTGCGGGGCACGGCCCAGGCCTATCGCAAGGCGCTGGCGTCCCACTACCCCGGCTCGGCCCTGGCGCTCTACGCCTCCAAGGCGAACAGCAGCCTGGCGATCACGGCGGTGGTGGCCTCTGAAGGCCTGGGTCTGGATGCGGTGTCTGCCGGTGAGTTGCTCACGGCCGTACAGGGGGGCATGCCGCCGGAGCGGATCGTGTTCCACGGCAACAACAAAAGCGCCGATGAACTGCGGCTAGCTGTTGATCTGGGCGTGACCGTGGTGGCGGATAACTGGCTCGATCTCGAGCAGCTGGCGGCGCTGGCGCCCAGCCAGCCGGTGCGGCTGATGCTGCGCTTCACCCCCGGCATCGAGTGCCACACTCACGAATACATCCGCACCGGCCACCTCGATAGCAAGTTCGGGTTTGACCCCGACCAGCTGGAGGCGGTGTTGGCGCACCTCAAAGGCTGCGCTTGGGCCCAGCTCACTGGCCTGCATGCCCACATCGGCTCTCAGATCTTTGAGCTCCAGCCCCACCGCGATCTCGCCGGTGTGATGGCCGATGCCCTCAAGTTGGCCCGCGAGCTGGGTCATCCCGTGAGTGACCTCAACGTGGGCGGTGGCCTGGGCATCCGCTACGTGGAGAGTGATGATCCCCCGTCGATCGATGCCTGGGTGCGCACCGTGGCGGAAGCTGTGGCTGGCGCCTGCCAGGAGCGGGGCCTCGATCTGCCGCGCCTGCTGTGTGAGCCGGGGCGTTCGCTGGTGGCCACGGCTGGGGTGACGCTCTACAGCGTGGGCAGCCGCAAGGAGATCCCTGGCATCCGCACCTATGTATCTGTGGATGGCGGCATGAGCGATAACCCCCGGCCCATCACCTATCAATCGCTCTACACCGCTGTTCTGGCTGATCGCCCAGAGGCCGAAGCTACCGACACCGTGACCCTCGCCGGTAAGCACTGCGAATCCGGTGATGTGCTGCTGAAGGATCTCCAGCTGCCGCCCGCCACCAGTGGTGATGTGTTGGCGGTGTTTGCCACCGGTGCGTACAACGCTTCGATGTCGTCGAACTACAACCGCATCCCCCGGCCGGCGGCGGTGATGGTGCACGACGGAATGGCAGAGCTGGTGCAGCGGCGTGAACAGCCGGAGGAACTGCTGCGCTACGACGTGCTGCCCGAGCGACTGCGGCCGGTAGCCTGAGCCCCAGCAAAGTGCTGTGTTGAGGGTGTTCGGGGCGGTGGCCGGAATCCAGCTGGGAGGTGTGCTGGATCTCCTCCTCGCCACCGCCCTTGGCATGGTGTTGTTGGCCCGTGTCAACGAGCCGCGCACCCTCTGGTTATTGCGCGGCTACCTCACCTTGGTGGCGCTGGCCTGGGTGGTCCAGCGTTACGCCAACCTGCCGCTCACTAGCAAGCTCGTCGATGCCCTGGTGATGGCTTGCAGCCTGGCGCTGGCGATCCTCTGGCAGGGGGAGCTGCGGCGGCTGATGGAGCTGCTTGGCACCGGGCGGCTGGATGTGTTGTTCGGCAGTCAGCGCGCCGACAAGCTCGCGTCGGGTTCGGCGGCGGTGCTCAGTGAAGCCGCTGGGCGCCTCTCGCAGCTGCGCCGTGGTGGTCTGATCGTGGTGGATCTGGGCAGTGATCTCCGCCCGGAAGACTTCCTCAATCCCGGGATCGCCCTGGACGCTCAGCTCTCGGCGGATCTGCTGCTCAATCTGTTCGCCGTTGACACGCCGCTTCACGATGGGGCGGTGCTGGTTAAGGGCAATCGGATCCTCTCGGCGGGCGTGATCCTGCCCCTCTCCCGCCAGGGCCTCAACCGTTATGGCACCCGCCATTTGGCGGCTCTGGGGATCACCGAACGCTTCGATCGCTGCCTCTGCATCGTGGTGTCGGAGGAAACGGGCACCCTCTCGATGGCGCGGCAAGGACGGCTGGAGCGTCCCCTCACCAGCAGCCGCCTCCAGGAGCTGTTGGGCGAATCCCTGGCGCAAAGCGCCAAGCCGGCCGGCAAGGGGGCTGGGCGTAGCGTGGCCTTGGACAAGGCTGAGCCCAACGCATGAGTCGCTCCCTGGCGACCGCCACTGCCATCCAGGGAAACCATCCTTCCCGCTCCGTGCTGCCCGCCAGCCTCGATCCGGCGCGGCTGCCCGCTCATGTGGCGGTGATCATGGACGGCAACGGCCGCTGGGCCAGCCAGCGCAAATTGCCTCGGGTAATGGGCCACCGCGAGGGGGTGGAGGCCCTCAAACGCACCCTCCGGCTCTGCAGCGACTGGGGCATCGGTGCCCTCACCGCCTACGCCTTCTCCACCGAAAACTGGAGCCGCCCCGGTGAGGAGGTGAGCTTCCTGATGACCCTGTTTGAGCGGGTGCTGGCCCGGGAGCTGCAGGCTCTCGAGGAGGAGCAGGTGCGGATCCGCTTTCTGGGGGATCTCGAGCAGCTTCCAGAGGGGCTGCAACGGCTGATCGCCGATGCCACGCAGCGCACCGCTGCCAACACCGGCATTCACTTCAACGTGTGCACCAACTACGGCGGTCGCCGCGAACTGGTGCGCGCGGCGCGGCTGTTGGCGGAACGGGTGGCCCGTGGCGAGCTCGATCCAGCCGCGATCGATGAACAGCACTTCGCCGAGCAGTTGTTCACGGCCGGTGAGCGGGATCCCGACCTGCTGATCCGCACCAGCGGCGAACAGCGCATCAGCAACTTCCTGCTCTGGCAGCTGGCCTACGCCGAGCTCCACATCACCGATGTGCTCTGGCCCGATTTCAACGAAGCGGCGCTCACCGCCGCCCTTCTCGATTACCAGAGCCGTCAGCGCCGCTTTGGTGGCGTTGAACCCCACGCGTCCCGATGAGTTCCAGCCCCGTGACCCTTCCTTCCCTCGAGCTGCGCCACGACTGGAGCACGGCCGAGATTCAGAGCCTGCTGGAGCTGCCGCTGATGGACTTGCTCTGGCGTGCCCAGGCGGTGCACCGGCAGGCCAACCCGGGCTACCGGGTGCAACTGGCCTCGCTGCTCAGCGTGAAGACAGGCGGCTGCGAGGAGGACTGCGCCTATTGCCCCCAGTCGATGCACAACAGCAGCGATGTGACCGGCCGGCCGGAGCTCGAGGTGGAGCCGGTGCTGGCTCGGGCCCGGGCCGCGCGGGATGCCGGCGCCCATCGCTTCTGCATGGGCTGGGCCTGGCGCGACATTCGCGATGGCGCCCCCTTCGACGCCATGCTCGCGATGGTGCGTGGTGTGCGCGAGCTGGGAATGGAGGCCTGCGTGACCGCCGGCATGCTCACCGACAGCCAGGCCGAGCGGCTAGCCGAGGCCGGACTCACCTCCTACAACCACAACCTCGACACCAGCCCCGAGCACTACGACCGGATCATCACCACCCGCACCTTCCAGGAACGCTTGGAAACGCTGCAGCGGGTGCGCAAGGCGGGCATCTCGATGTGCTGCGGCGGGATTATCGGCATGGGCGAAACCCTCACCGATCGGGCTTCGCTGCTGCAGGTGCTCGCCGCGATGAACCCCCATCCCGAGAGCGTGCCGATTAATGCGCTCGTGGCTGTGGAGGGCACGCCCCTGGAGGATCAGCCGTCTGTGGATCCGCTCGATTTGGTGCGGATGGTGGCGGTGGCGCGCATCCTCATGCCCCAGAGCCGGGTGCGGCTGAGCGCCGGCCGCGAAACGATGAGCCAGGAAGCCCAGGTCCTTTGCCTGTTGGCTGGGGCGGATTCGATCTTCTACGGCGACACGCTGCTCACCACCGGCAATCCAGATGTGGCAGCTGATCAGGAGCTGTTGGCCGCCGCCGGCGTGACCCCCTGGCAGGAGGCCGTGCCCGCATGAGCGTGCAGGTGGCGGCCTTCTATGGCTTCACGGCCATGGCGGCGCTCCCTGAACTGCAGGCGGAGCTGCGGGCCCTGGCGGAGGCCGGCTCCGTGCGCGGCACGATTCTGTTAGCCGAGGAGGGTGTGAACGGCACTATCAGCGGCCCGGAGCCTGGGGTGCAAACGGTGTTGGCTCGGCTACGGAAGCTGCCTGGGCTGAGCGGCCTCGAGGCCAAGTTCAGCGAGGCGCCGGATGAGGCGTTTCACCGGCTCAAGGTGCGGATCAAGCGCGAGATCGTGACCATGGGCTGCCCCACGGTGAAGCCGGCCGAGCAGGTGGGCACCTACGTGCCACCCCAGCAGTGGGATGCCCTGATCAGTGATCCAGACACGCTGGTGGTGGACACCCGCAACGCCTACGAGGTGGCGGTGGGCAGCTTCACCGGCGCGATTGATCCCGGCACCGAAAGCTTCCGCGAGTTCCCCGGCTGGGTGGAGCGCGAGCTGCGGCCCCTGGTGGAGCAGCGCCAACCGAAGGCGATCGCCATGTTCTGCACGGGCGGCATCCGCTGCGAGAAGAGCACCGCCTATCTGCTCCAGCAGGGCTTCACCAACGTGCACCACCTCCAGGGCGGCATCCTGCGCTATCTCGAGGAGATGCCCGAGCAGGACAGCAGCTGGCAGGGCGAGTGCTTCGTGTTTGATCAGCGGGTGAGCGTGAATCACCAGCTCGAACCGGGCAGCTACAGCCTCTGCCATGCCTGTGGTTTGCCGCTCTCACCGGCCGATCGGGAGCATCCCGCCTACCGCCAGGGGGTGAGTTGCCCCCACTGCATCACCCGCTTCAGCGATGCGGATCGAGCTCGCTTCGCCGAGCGCCAGCGCCAGATGCAGTTGGCCCGCGAGCGCGGTCAGCAGCACATCGGCGCGCAGGTGGCAGCTGGGTCGGCGGGTGGCTGAGGCCCGAGTGGGCGCCATCGGTGGCGTGTTGCCTTGTCTCTACAGCTTTCGCCGCTGCCCTTATGCAATGCGGGCCAGGCTGGCGTTGGCGGCGGCGGGTTTGCAGCCGGGCCGGGATCTTGATCTACGGGAAGTGGCGCTGAAGGCCAAGCCGCCGGAGTTGTTGCAGTGTTCGCCCAAGGGCACCGTGCCTGTGTTGACGTTGCCAGATGGCGCGGTGATTGAAGAGAGCCTGGCGATCATGCGCTGGGCGCTGGCTCAGGCGGATCCCCAGGGCTGGCTGGCTGGTTGGCGTGATGCGGATCGGGCGGTGATGGACGCGCTGATCGCCGAGAACGATGGGCCGTTCAAGCACCATCTCGATCGCTTCAAGTATCCGGATCGCTACCCAGGGGAGACGTCTGCGCCCCATCGCCACGCAGCCCTCGTGATCCTGCAGCGCTGGAGCAGCCGTTTGGGGGCTGGGTGGTTGCTCGGCGATCGCCCCTGCTTGGCGGACTGGGCGCTGTTGCCGTTTGTGCGTCAGTTCCGCCTTGCGGATCCCGATGGCTTTGATGCCGAGCCTGGACTGGAGCCCCTGCAGCACTGGTTGGGCCGGTTTCTCAACTCCAGCGAACTCGCGGCAGTGATGGATCACCCCTGGGCCGAGCGCAGCGCCTGGCGGTCGCCCGGTTGGCTTTATCACCTGGCCCTACGGGGCGACTGGGCCGAGGCCCGCCGGGATGGCAGCTACCGCCGCTCCACCCGTGGGCGCAGCCTGGCGGAGGTGGGCTTCATCCACCTCAGTGCAGCCCATCAAGTGGAGGCCACCGCCCAGCGCTTCTATGCCGACCTTCCCCCCGGAGAGCTGGTGCTGCTCAGCATCGATCCCCAGCGTCTCGTTGCCTCTGGCTTGAACGTGATTCACGAGCCGGCGCCAGGGAGCGGTGAGTTGTTCCCCCATCTCTATGGGGCGCTGCCGCTGCAGGCCGTGTTGCTCGCCCAGCCGTTTGCGCCATGACCCTGCCCACACTCCCTGAGATCGAACAGGCGGCTGCAGCGCAGGGGTTGTTGTTGCGTTTGCAGGTGCGGCAGATCCTGGCGATCACCACGCTGCGGGTGGTGGTGGCACGGCAACGGCCGGGCCAGGCGCCGCTGCTGCTCGGGGAACTGAAGGGCTGGACCCTGCCCCTGCGCGATGGCCTGCAGCTCGACACGATGCGGGTGCAGGGGCCGCAGACCCAGGGGGTGGGCGCCCTGATCTGGTCAGCCACCTTCGCCTGGGCGCTGGAGACCACTCCCTGCCGCCGTGCCCGCCTGCTCGCCATCCGCGACAACGATCAGCAGCACCGGCGCCTGGTGCGGTATTTCCGGCGGCTTGGCTTCAGCGCCATTCGCGAGGTGGGCGCCGCGGCTGCCGATCTGCCGCTGCGCCTGGTGTGGGGTGGGGCCGGCTTGTTGATGCGCGGCGATTGTGCAGAGGGGTTGGAGCGGGCCTGGCGCTCGGTTCAGTGCGCTGAGCCGGCGTGATAGCTGCTGCGCACCAGGGGACCTGAGCGCACATCGGCAAAGCCCAGCTCCCGGGCGATCTGCCCCAGCTGCTCGAATTCACCCGGGGTCCAGTAGCGATCCACCGGGATGTGGGCCAGGGAGGGGCGCAGGTATTGGCCGAGGGTGAGGCGTTGGCAGTCAACGGCGCGCAGGTCCTTCATCGCCTCCACCACCTCGTCGAAGTGCTCTCCCAGCCCGAGCATCAAGCCGCTTTTGGTGGGGATCTGGGGGGCCAGCTCCCGTGCCGCGGCCAGCAACCCCAGGGAGCGGCGGTAGGTGGCGCCGCGGCGCACCTCGCCCTGCAGGCGCTCCACGGTTTCCAGGTTGTGGTTGAAGCACACCGGCTCTGCAGCGAGCACAGCGCTCAGGCGTTGGCGTTGGGCTGCGATCGCCTCCGCTTCGTCGCGGTATCCGCCCCAGAAGTCGGGGGTGAGCACTTCGATGGCGATGAGGGGGTTGCGGCGGCGGATGGCCGCCATGGCAGCGGTGAACAGGCAGGCGCCGTGATCGGCGAGGTCGTCGCGGGCGACGGCGGTGAGCACCACGTAACGCAGGCCCATGGACTGGACGGCTTCGGCCACCCGCTCCGCCTCTTCAGCGTCGTAGGGGGTTGGGGCCTGGCCTTTCTCCACCTGGCAAAAAGCGCAGCTGCGGGTGCAGATCGGACCGCCCAGCAGGAAGGTGGCGGTGCCTGCGGCGTAGCACTCACCCCGGTTCGGGCAGCGGCCCTCCTCGCAAATGGTGTGCAGGCGCTGCTGCTTCACCACCGCCTGCACCGCCTCCAAATCACTGGCGTTGCCGATGGGTGAGCGCAGCCACTCCGGCAGGCGTTCCGTGGGGGCGATGCTGCTGTAGCGGCTGGTGGTGGGCACCGATCGGCTCATGGCTGGCTATTCCATCCGCCGCCGGCCTTCCAGCGCCCGCGCCAGGGTGACCTCATCGGCGTATTCCAGTTCGCTGCCCACCGGCAGGCCGTAGGCGATGCGGCTCACCTGGGTGAACGGTTTCAGCAATCGCGCCAGATAGAGGCTGGTGGTGTCGCCTTCCACAGATGGCGTGAGCGCCAGGATCACTTCGCTGATGCCGTCACGATCCACCCGCTCCACCAGGGGTTGGATCTGCAGCAACTCCGGGCCCACCCCATCCATCGGTGAGATCAGGCCGCCAAGCACGTGGTAACCGCCCCGGAACTCCCGGGTGCGCTCCAGCGCCAGCAGGTCGCGGGAGTCGGCCACTACGCAGAGCACGCCGGTGTTGCGCTCCTCGTTGCGGCAGATCTCGCAGAGGGGTTCGGCGGAGAGGTGAAAACAGCGCTTGCACTGCCCCACCTGACTGCGTGCTGCCAACAGCGCATCGGCAAAGGCCTGGATCTGCTCGCTCGGCTGACGCAGCACATGCAGGGCCAGGCGCTGGGCCGTGCGCGGACCAATGCCTGGCAGTCGCTCGAACTGATCGATCAGTCGGGCCAGGGGGCGGGTGAAGCCGCTCAGGGCACTGGTTCGTCTGGCGGGAATCTAGGCGGGGCAGCCCGGGCCAGCGGTCCAGAATGGCGGCACTCCGCGCCCTGGCCCAGCCGCATGTCGCATCCGGTGTCCCGCCCGACCACTCGCCCGGCTGTGCGCTCAGCCTCGCTCTCGGCCTTGGTTGCCCTGCTGCTGGCGGTGGTGCTCAGCGCCTGCAGTGCGGCCGCCGCTGGTTTGAACTCCTACCAGAGCCCCGATGGGCGCTACGCCTTCCTCTATCCCACCGGCTGGACCCGGGTGCAGGTGAGCGATGGCCCCCAGGTGGTGTTCCACGACCTGATCAATGCCGACGAGACCCTGAGCCTGGTGGTGTCGGATGTGAACAGCACCAACAGCCTCGACGATCTCGGCAGCGCGGTGGCCGTGGGTGAAAAGCTGCGCCGCGTGGTGATCGCCCCTGAGGGCAGCGGCCGTGAGGCTGAGCTGGTGCAGGCCTCGGAGCGTGAAGACGGCGGCCGCACCTTCTACGACCTCGAATATGCGGTCCACCTCAACGATCGCGACCGCCACGAGCTCGCCACGGTGGTGGTGGATCGCGGCCGCCTGTACACCTTTGCGGCAAGCACCAACGAGCTGCGTTGGCCCCGGGTGGAAGGTCTGTTCCACCAGGTGATTAGCTCCTTCACCCTGCGGATCTGATGGCGTTAGACCCTGCCGGCGTGGTGATCGTCGGTGGGGGTGTCGCCGGAGCGCTCCTGGCGCTGGCCTTGCGGGAGCAAGGCGCGGCCGTGACGCTGATCGATCCGCCTGATGCAGCGGGCGACCTCAACACCACGGCCACCGCCATCAGCTACGGGGCTCTGCCCGGCTGGCCGTTGGCTCCGACGCCCTTGAGCCGTCTGGCGGCCGTGGCCTCCAAGCGTTGGCGTGCGCTGCAGCAGCGCCACGGTGATCTGGGCTGGCGGCCGCGCGCCCTGCGGTTGCATGGCCCCAGCCGCACGCTCTCGGCCATCAGCCGTTTGGGGGTGCTGCCCTTCGCGCAGGTGGACACCGCTGTGTTGGTGGCGCGGCTGCCGGAGTTGTTGGCCGCGGCGGGGGTGCAGCTCCGCGCGGCTCGGGTTCTGAGCCTGGCGCCGGTTGCCGAGGGCTGGGAGCTCAGCGTTGACGATGGCGCCCCTTGCCAGGCGGATCGTGTGGTGTTGGCGGCGGGCGCAGCCTGCCGAAGCCTCTGGCCGGCGTTGCCTGAGCGCTTGCGCTCTAGTTGGGCGGCTGTGCTCGAGTTGCCGGCGTTTCCCGCTGGGCTCGGGCGTTCCGCCGCCTGGTTGCCCCAACGGTTTGCGCGTGTGGAGTTGGAGCGCCGCGCGGCCACGCTTGAGCAGCTGGATTGGGTGGTGGATCCAGGCCTGGTGCCGCGGGGATCCGGAGCGCTGCTGGGGCAGCTGAGTTTGATTCGGCCCGGGGGGGCTCTGGAGCAACCGCCACACTCCGTCCAAAGCAAGGAGCAGTTGCGCTTGGGCTTGGCCGCCGACCCTTGGGGCGCTGGCTGGGCCAGGCAACCGGGGCGGCTGCGACAGGCGCCGGTGGCTTTCTGCAGCGGCGGCGCCCCGTTGGTGGGGCCCGTGCCGCACGCTCAGGGGCTCTGGGTGTTCAGCGGCTTCAGCGCCGGCTTCGCTCAGGTGCCGGTGTTGGCGCCGCTGTTGGCCCAGCGGCTGGCGGCTGCTCCTGAGCCGGCTGCGCGGGCTGAGCGGCGGCTGCAACAGCTGGGGGTGTGGCCTGCGGGGGGCTGACAGGGGCTGGTGCTTCCTGCAAGCTGGCCCCCATGACCCAGGCCACGCCCACTGCTGATCAGCCCTGGTACCGGCGCCGGGCGCGTCAGCTGCGGCAGCGCTGGCAGGGGCTCAGCGATCACAACCAGGTGGGCGTCTGCCTGGCTGGGGTGAGCGGGGCGGTGGTCTTCTGGGCCCTGTTCTGGCCGGTGCCCACCGAAGTGCAGGGCACGGGTGTGCTCATCTATCCCGAGAACGCCGGCATCCTCAACGCCCGCTCCGGCGGCCAAGTGCAGGAGGTGTACGCGCGGGTGGGGCAGCGCGTGAAGCGCGGGCAGCTGTTGATGCAGCTCTATCTGCCGGTGCTCGAGCGCCAGCTGGAGCAGCAGCGCGGCAATCTGCGCCAGTTGGAGCGCCATAACGAGAAGCTCGACTACCGCGATGCCCAGCGGCTGCTCACCGAGAAGCGCGCCTTGGATACAGCCCTCGCTAAGTACGCCGACGATCGCCGCCGCTACGGGCAGCTGCAGTCGACGTATTCGAGCAAGTTGCGCAACCTCGATTGGCTGGCGAAGCGCGAGGTGGTGGCGCCGCTCTCCACCGAGGTGGTGTCGGCGGAGCAGGGGCTCACCAATACCAGCGTCAACCTCGACGACGTAAAGATCTCCGAGCGCAACGTCGTCACCAACTACCAGCAGGTGAAGCTCAACATTGAGACCCAGGCCCTGCAACGTCGCTATCAGATCGACGACCTGAAGCGGGAGATCGCGGTGACCCAGGCCAAGATCGCCTACGACGGCAAGGTGCAGGCGGAGCGCGATGGCACGGTGCTCGATCTGCAGGTGATCCGCGGCCAGACGGTGAGCACCGGCCAGCGCCTGGGCACGATCGGCAGGCCAGAAGAGCCGAACGCCAAAGATCGCCCCCTCAAGGCTGTGGCCTACTTCTCCCCCGCCGATGCCCGTCGCCTGCCCTTGGGCTTGCCGGTGGAGGTGGTGCCTCTGTGGAACCAGCGGGGGCGCTTCGGCGGGATCGTCGGCCGGGTGACCCAGGTGCTCACCCTGCCCGCCACGGAGGACGACATCTCCACCACCATCGGCAACCCGCAGCTGGCCCAGTCGCTCACCAAGAACGGTCCGGTGATGCGCAGCGAGATCGAGTTGGAACATGACGCCTCCAGCGTGGATGGCTACCGCTGGACTCTCTCGGGCGGCAGCGGCGTGTTCCCGATCCGCGATGGCCTCACCATCTCCACCCACGCCTACGTGGAGTGGCGCTCACCGATCACCTACGTGATCCCCGGCCTGCGCTCCCTCACCGGCGGCTACCGCACCCCCGCGATCGACCTGCGCTGGAACTTGCCGTTCCTGCGTCAGCCCAACACCATCCAATGACCCCACGCCTACCGCCCATTCGCAATCAGCTGCTCCGTCAGGAACTGCCCTGGCTGGTGAGTGAGGTGGTGCTGCTGCTGATCCTGTTCAACGCCAACCCACCGGAATTGTGGTTCTGGCTGGTGGTGTTGCTGGTGGTGTTGCTCTACCGGATCGAGCGCTGGTGGTCGTCGCGCCCGAACGCCTGATCAGCCGCGCAGCAGGGCCTGCCAGCGCTGCTCCGTGCTCTCCATCACGTGGTGGATGCGATTGAGCACCACCAGCCGGCTGGCGACGCATTGCAGCTGTTCGGGGCTGAGCTGGGCGAAGGCTGTTGCCGCAGCGGCGCTTTGCACACTCTCGAGCGGCAGCGCGGGCGCAGGCTCCTGGGGCGGTGGCTGCAGCTCCAGCGAACGCCGCAGAACGGCCTGCCAGGCCAACAGCCGTTCGGCGACGGCGCCGCTGTAGGCCAGCGCCGCTGCGTGCTGCGGCTCCAGCCCCCAGGCCTGCCAGAGGGGGGCGGGCAGCCGACGCAGTTCATCTAGATCGAGGATCAGGCTTTCGCAGGCGTGATCCAGCAGCTCCCACAGTTGGGCCACTGGATGCTGCGCCGCCAGGGGGCCGAGCTCCCGCAGGGCGTTCACCCGCTGATCCCGCAGGCCGAGCAGGTGGGTGCGCAGCTCGCGCAGCCGCTTGGTGAGGTGTCGCCTCGACTCGCTCGGCGTGGTCTGTGTGGTCTGCAGTTGCAGGTGCTCCTGCAGGGTGTGCCCTAAATCCACCAGGAGCTGCAACAGGCCCTGGCGTTGCTGCATCCGCGCCTGTGAGGGCCAGAACAGCCGCAGGCTGAGCAGCGCCATGATGATGCCGAAGGCCGTCCAGAAGAGGCGCAAAGGAATCCAGCTGCCGAGCTGATGCTCGTGGGTGAGCCAGCCGGTGATCACCACGAAGCAGCACACGGTGTAACCCACAGTGAGCCTTAGCGAGCCGGCGATCAGCCGCGCCAGCAGCAGGGCCAGGGGCAACGCCACTAACACCGGTAGCTGGCCCCAGGCCCGGTAGCCGAAGAACACCACGATGGCTCCGATCGTGGTGCCGATCAGGCGCTGGCGCCCCAGCTCGAGCGTGTTGCCGTAGGTCCCCACCGTGACGCTGAGCACGGCCAGGGAGGCATACATGGCAAAGGCCAGCCCGGTCAGGGTGGCGAAGCCGTTCACCACCGCCACGGTGAGGGCCAGGCGCAGGGTGTCACGTAGGGCTGGGCTGGCTGGGCTGGTTGGGCTACTCATCGGGTGTGCTCGATCGCCTGCCGGATCAGCGCGCGGCTGTGGAGCAGCTGCTCCAACTGATCGAGCTGTTGGGCGATGGCTAGCAGCAAGGGTGCGGAGCTCTGGCTGGTGCGGGCTTCTCCGAGCCAGAGCTCCGCTCCGCTCCGCTGCAGCGGCTGTGGCCCACTCACCGGAGTCTGGAGGCTGTGCTCGAGCTTCTGGAGCCTCTCTTGCAGCAGCCCACCGGGGTGCAGGGGCGCGGCCAGTTGCATCAGCAGGGGCTCCAGGAGCATCCACTGGCGCAGCAGCTGGCGCCAGATGCTGCCGGTTTGCGCCCAACGGGCACTCAGCCGTCGCACCCGCGCCGGCGTTGGACTCTGGCGGCGTTGATCCCGCAGTTGCTGGAGCACCAGGATCTGCGGCAGCAGCTCCTGGGAGCGCAGCGAGGCCGGTGGCGTGCCGCCATCGTTCAGCCACTGCCGCATCAAGCCCATCTGCCCGCTGAGTTGCTCACAGAGTTCGCGCTCCAACAGCGGCAGTTGCTGGAGGGGGCGCTTCGGCCAGAAGGCCCAGGTGGCGAGCTGGGCCATGCCAATCCCCACCACCACCGTGAAGGCCAGATCAAAGATCAGGGCCCAGTTGAAGTGCTTGCCGTAGCCGATCACCTCCAGGGCCCAGCAGCCCATGTAGCCCATGCTCAGTCCCTTGAGCAGTCCGAGGCCTCGCACCAGGGCGCCGGTGATCAGCAGGCCGATGGCGGTGATCAGCCAGCCGCTGGTGATCTGGTGAAGCACCACGGCCGTGAGGATGCCGATCAGGGCCCCACCCACCATCTGGCTCACAAAGCGCAGCGGCGTGAGCTCGTTGTCGTTGATGAACAACACCGCCACCAACAACCCGAGCAGCATCACGCTGCCCCGGCCCGACCAGAGCATGATCCCGATCGTGAGGGTGGCCGCCAGCCAGGTGCGCAGGCTGTTGCGCCAGAGCGGGCTGAGGGCGGGCAGGGCGGTGGCCATCGGTTGGGCCGCCCTCAGCGGGAGGTGGTGGGGAGCGGCAATTGCAGTTGCGGTTGGATCCGTTGATCGGGATCGCGGGGCATCGGCAGCAGTTCGCGCAACAGGCGGGCATAGCTGACGTTGACGTTCACCGTGGCGTTGAGCCGCTGCACCAGGCTGCCGATCAGCCGCTCCTGGGTGATCGAGAGATCGACCTCGCTCGAGAGGCCCGTGAGGTAGCGGAGGCGTACATCGCGGAACGCCTCCAGGGCAGCGGCGACCCCGCGCCGCGCCGAGCTGAGCTTGGCCAGGCTGGCTTCGTGATTGAAGAACGCCTGCTCGAGGCGGAGGCGAATGTCGTTGCGGGTGGCCGCGTACTGCTGGGCCGCCGCCGCTTCGCGTTTGGCCAGGGCGCGGGCCTGGCCGGCGGTGGTGCCGGCGTCGAAGAGCAACCAGGTCATCGTCAGCCCCACCGACCAGTCCCAGCCATTGGTGGAGGTGAGCGGCAGGGCGGTGGAGCCGCAGCAGCCGCCGCCACCCAGCTCGAAGTTGCCCAGGCTGGAGAGGTTGCTGCTGCCGCCGCCGTTGGCGAAGAGCGAGAGCTTGGGGAGGAGGCCGGCGGCGGTGGCCTGTTTCTGTTGGGCCAGGGCGGAGCGGGTGGCCAGGATGGCCTCCAGCTCTGGATTGCCCCGGTAGGCGGCCAGAAGGCTTTGCTCGAGATCGAGCGGCCAGCGCGGCTGCACCACGATTGGATCACTGGCGCTGGGGGTCACCGCCGGAGGCAGGTTGAGCAGCACCGCCAGTTGCCGGCGCGCCACGGCTCGATCGGCCAGGGTTTGAATCAGGGTTTCTTCATCGGAGGCCTGGATTGAGCGGCGCCGCAGCACATCCAGGCGGGGCACCAAGCCCGCCTGCTTGAGGTCGAAGCTGTCCTGGAGGATCACCAGGTCGTTGCGCACGTTGGCGTCGTAGACGCGCACCAGCTGATCCTGCTGTTGCAGCTGGTAGTAGGCCTCGCTCACCTGCAGCTGCAGCGTGCGCAGCTGGTTGGCGTAGGTGTTGCGTTGTTGCTCGAGGTTGGCGCGGGCGGCGCGCACGTTCGGGGTGCGGGCGAAGTCGAGCAGGGCGTAATTGAGCTGGAGCCCGCCTTCGAAGGCGCTGGTGCCGGAATTGGCTTTCACCCAGCCGCCCTCGGGCACGTAGAACGGCCCTGCGATTGGCAGTCCCTGTTGCGGTTGGGTGGAGGGCAGGCTGGGGTTGCTTGGCGTTAGTAGGCCAGTGCCGCTGAACAGGGGCCCGAAGCCAAGGTTGTCGTTGGGCGCCAGCGATGTTTCGGTGCTGCGGCTGCGCTCGTAGCCGCCCGAGGCAAAGGCGCTGATCGTGGGCCAGTAGGTGCCAAGCGCTGCCTGAAGGCTGGCCAGGGCCGAGGCCACCTGCTCCCGCTGGGCCTGGAGGCTGGCGCTGTTGGCGAAGGCGATGGCCAGGGCCTGCTCCAGGCTGAGGCCGGCGATCGGGCCCTCCGCCAGCTGCTGCGGGCTGGGCAGATCCAGGGGTGGGGCCGGGCTGCTTTGGGCGGGTTGGAGCGCGCCCTGGGCTGGTTGATTGGCGCGCAGCAGGTTGGGAGGCAGCTGCGGGGTGCTGAGCACATCGCGCACCGGCGGTTCGGGCTCTAGCGGCAGCAGTTGATCCAGAGCCCGGAGCTCCGCATCGAGTTGCTGCCAGCTGCGCTCGAGCAGCTCGGCGTTGTCGGGCCGGCTGAGGGGGGCGGAAACGGCGCCCGCCAGCGGGTTGGCGCCTTGCGGCGCTGCCAGTTGCGGCGCGGCCATCGCCGGCGCCATGGCCAGGGCGAGTGCAAGCAGGACCGGCTGTCGCAATGCCAACGTGTTGCCGATCAGCGCCTGATGCGCCGCAGTCTGGGGGATGTGCCCTCGGCTTGCTGACGGCGGTGTGCAGCCTTGCGGACGGCAGCCAGCTGCCTCGGTTTGCCCAGTACGCCGGCAATCAGGATTGCCACATACAGCTGGCCGACGATCGTGATGCCCACGCTGGCGCTCACGCTGGTGAGGCTCTCAGGGTTGAGCACGGCGCTGCCCAAGGTGGTGAGGCTCCCGAAGGCGGCCCCGAGCATCTGCGGGGCATGGGCGATGCCCACGGGGAGTTGCGGATGGACGCTGGCGGGCAGGTGGAAGGCCGCTGGATCCAACACCAGCAGTGAATTGAGCATGATTCCACCGGTGAAGCCGATCAGCAGGTAGCCCGCGGCCGCACCCATCAGCATCGCGCCGCTGAAGGTGGGTTCTTCAGCCAGGGCGTTCATCAGCGCCCAGAGCACATAGAGCAGCAGGCCGAGCCACACCACGATGTGGAGCACGCTCAGCTGCACGGCCACGGCCGGTGACAGCACCAGGGAGGCCTGCCACCCCAGCTCCACAACTGCTGCGATCAGCCAGCCCTTCGCGAGCCAGAGCCGCCGTTGGAAGATCCGGTGCAACCGCTCTTGGCTACGCACGGGCAAGGGGTTGCGGTTGAGCTGGGGGGTCAGCCGGTTGCCGGGCAGCAAGGGTGTGTCGGCGAGCACGCCCACACCACTGATCACCAGATACACCAGGCTCACCAGCTGCGGGGCCTGTTGCAGCGCCCGCAAGCCGATCAGGGCGATCACCTCCACGATCAGCAGGTTGCGGTAGTAGCGATGGCGCTGCCGCAGCAGGGCGTGGATCACCGTCATGGCGTGCTCCGCATCAAGGTTCAGCTCCTGGCCACGATCGAGCCCCAGCTCGTCTCGCCCTCACGGAGCGCCTGCTCGGCCTGACGGCAGAGCAGCAGGCGGGAGGCGATGCGCTCCAGTCGCTGCAGCGAGGCGGAGTTGGCCACGGGGTCGTTGAGTTCGGCGCTGAGCTGCAGCCAACTCTGCGGCAGCTGCAACCCCATGGCAGGGGGGCTGGGTAAGCCGCGCTGGCTGCGGAGCTGCTGCTCCCAGAGCAGAACCTGAGCGGCCATGCGCTCCAGTAGCTCGGCTTCGGCTTGGTGCAGACGCTCCACTAGTTGGGGATCGCGGCGGGTGGGCGCCGCCCGCTCCATGCCGCCCACCATCGTCACCAGCCGTGAGGCCGTGCTGTCGAGGGTGGTGATCAGCAGGTAGGCGGGATGGCGGAGCGGTTGGCTGCCCAGTTCTTGCAGTAGCGCTGGCTTGAGGCTGCGAGCGCTTTGCAGCACTGAACGGAGCTGCCGGTAGCTGTTGGAGCGCGAACCGGCCCCCTCCGTGTTCTGTTGCAGTCGTGCCGACAGGCTGGTGAAGCTGTCGCTGAGCTGGTGGAGCAGATCGGCGTAGCGGTTCAAACACAGGCTCACGCCCCGCGCCGGCCAAAAGAGCCGCAAGCTCAGCAGGGTGATCAACACCCCCAGGGCCGTCCAGAAGAAGCGCAGCGGAATCCAGCTGGCGAGGTTGCCCTCATGCACCAGCCAGCCCATCACCACGATCATGCCGCCCACCTTGTAGCCCACCTTCAAATTGAGAAGGCCACCCAGTAGGCGCAGGCTGCCCAGGGTGATCGCCAGCCCCACCGCCAGGGGCAAGCGATGCAGGCACTCGTAGCCAACCAGCAATAAGAGCGAGCCGAGCACGGTGCCGAGCAGCCGTTGTCGGCCCAGTTCAATCGCACCGCCATAGGTGCCGCTCGACACGGAGAGCACCGCCAGGGCGACGTATTGAGCGTCAGGCAGGCCGCTCATGTGGGCGAAGCCGTTGCCCAGTCCGGCCGTCAGCGCCGTGCGGAGGTTGTTGCGGTTGATCACTGGGGCGCCAGCCGTTGGAGGCCCCCCAGGCAGGCGTGCAGGGGCCGCAGTTCCTCCGCCAGGGCCAACAGCGGCAACAGCGGCAGCTGATCCCGCTCGGCCAAGGCCTGCCAGGCCTTGGGGTTGCGCTGCGGTGTGGGCCTGGGAATCGCTTGAAGCTGCTGTTGCAACCCCAGCACCGATTGGCGGATCAGCTCAGCGTGCAGGGCCTTCTGCTCGGGGAGGCTGTGCATCAGCTGCTCCCAGCTGATCCAGTGGGCGTGGGCCAGCTGCCAGAGCCGCAGGCGCTGCTCCCACTGCGAGCGGCGCAGCACCTGGTGGCGGGGACCGCTGCGCTCGCGCCCCACCAGCTGCTCCATCCGGATCAGGTCGGTTGTGAGCGGCGCCGGGTTCAGCGGGGTGGGGCGATGGCTCTGCTCCGACAGCCAGGTGATGTAGCGCTTGAGCTGCTGTTGCAGGCTGGCCCGCAGGCGTTGGTCGGCGGCGTTCAGCTCCTGGTAGCTGTTGCGGGGCCAGAACAGCAGGCCCACCAGGATCGCCACAACGCAGCCCGCCACGGTGTCGAGCGCGCGGTTGAACACGTAGTTCCAGTTGAGAGCCACGTGGCTCGGGATCATCAAAAACATGATGCTGGTGATCCCGGCTGTACCCAAGGCGCTCTGCCAGCCGAGGGCCTGCAGGATCGGGATCATCAACACCAACGACACGAGCACTCCCATCCAGCCCGAGAGGATGGTGTGCACCAAAAAGACGATCAGTCCTCCCATCACCGTGCCCAGGATCCGGGCCGCGGCGGCGTTGATGGTGAGATCGTCGTTGTCATCTACAACGATGATCGCCGCCAGCACGGGATACCAGACAAACTCGATTCGTTCGGTCCAGACGGCAATGGTTGCCGTGAGAAACACCGCCACGGACAACTTGAGGCTGTTGCGCACCAACTCGTTGGACACAGGCCGCGGTAGAGGGCGCTTGGGTGGAGCTTATGGCCGGGTTTTGCTGAGTGCTTCCCTTCTGTGACCTGGATTCCCGCTGTCTCCCCCGACCTTGAGGTGCTGTTGCGCCTCGGCCTCTCCGTGCTCTGCGGCATGGCGGTGGGGGTGAACCGGGCCCAGCATTTCCGCCATCCCCAGCCCAGTCGCCTGCGCATGCACGTGTTGGTGGGGCTCAGTGCCTGCCTGATGGTGCTGGCGGCCGGGCCAGATCCAGAGGCGCGCAGCCGCGTGATTCAGGGGGTGGCCACAGGCGTGGGCTTCCTTGGGGCTGGCGAGATCCTGGTGGATCGCCGCGGCAACGGCCACGACGATCCCACCCCTCAAGTGCATGGCCTCACCAGTGCGGCCTCGATCTGGTTCACCGCTGCTCTGGGAGTGACGGTGGCGGCCGCTAGCCCCGTGCTGGCCGTGGTGGCGCTGTTGTTGGCTCTACTCGTGTTGTCGCGCTCGGGGCATCCCCATGGCTGAGAGCATCTGGAGCCACAAGCCCTGGTGGTGCCAGCCCTGGTCGATCCTGCTCACGGGCGTCCTGGCCGTGGCCGGGAGCTGGTGGTTGCTGCAGCGCTGGTGGATCACAGCGCCCGTGGCGCTGGCGGTGGTGCTGTGGTGGTGGCTGTTTTTGGTGGTGGTGCCGGCGGCCTACGAGGCCGAGTTGCAGGGCACCGCTGAGGACACGCCTCAGAACACGGAGCCGTAGCGGTCGGTGGAGCTATTGGCGGCGCTGGTGTCAGTGGCCTTGGGCCACTCGGCTTCCCAGTAGCTGATGCCATCGCGCATGAATGGCCGGCCGCCCAGTCGCTCGGCATCGAGCTTGGTGCCGCCCATGGCCGTGATTAGGCCGCCGATCTCCATCGGGCCCAGGTCGGTCTTCATGTCTTTGCCGGCCGCGGCGAGCAGGGCGGGCATGCGCACCAGGTTTTCGGGCTTGGTGATCTGATCGAACAGGGCCTTGAGCAGCAGCCGTTGGCGATCCAGTCGGCCGATGTCACCCAGCTCGTCGTGGCGGAAGCGCAGGAAGCCCTCGATGTCGCGGCCGCGCAGCACCTGGGGGCCTGGCTGCAGATCGATGTGCAGGCCCTGGGTGTTGTCGTTGTAGTACATCCTCTTTGGCACGTTCACCTGGAGGCCGCCGAGGGCATCGCCGAGGCGCCGGATCACCGAGAGGTTCACCAGGATGTGGTGCTGCACCGGACGCCCCAGGTGCTTGGTGAGCTCTTGCTTCACCGCATCGGGGCCGCCGAAGGCGTAGAGGGCGTTGGCTTTGAGCGGGCCGAAACGGCTGGAGTCGATGTAGGTGTCGCGCGGCACCTGGGTGAGCTTGGTCACGCCGTTGTCCACCCTCAGCGTGTACATCACATCGGTGTTGCCGCCGCCCACATCGGTGCCGAGGATCACCACCTCCTTCTCGCCCATGCCCGTCCAGCTGCTGAACGGATTCACCACCTGGTGATTGCTGCCCAGGGGCGGCCCATTGAGCAGTTGGTTGAGCGGCGCCGCTAGCAGCAGGCCTCCACCCAGGCCCAAGGCGATGGCCATCAGGATCGGGCCGCGCTCATCGCGGGGGTGCGTGCCGATGCTCTTCAGGCCTGGACTCTTCATTCTCACAACTTATTTCACGCCTCTTGACCATCCCTTTGGCATTGACTAACTAGCGGTCAGTTTTTGGGCTGGCCGGCTGCTGGGCGTGAGCGATCAGAGGCGCAGCGCTTCATCGGCCCGCAGGCCGGCCTGCACCCGCCAGAGGTTCACGTAGGCCCCGCCGGCGGCGATCAGGCTGTCATGGCTGCCCTGCTCCACGATCCGCCCCTGATCCATCACCACGATCTGATCGGCGTGGCGCACGGTGGAGAGGCGGTGGGCGATCACCAGGGTGGTGCGCTCGGCCGTGATCAGATCGAGCGAGCGCTGGATCGCCGCTTCGGTTTCGTTATCCACCGCGGCCGTGGCCTCATCGAGGATCAGCACCGGCGGGTTCTTGAGGATGGCGCGGGCCAGGGCGATGCGCTGGCGCTGACCGCCAGAGAGGCGCTGGCCCCGCTCCCCCACCACCGTGTCGTACCCCTGGGGCAGCGCTTCGATGAAGCGTGAGGCTTCAGCGAGCTGGGCGGCCCGTTCGATCGCGGCGCGGGGTGCCTCGAAGCTGCCGTAGGCGATGTTCTCGGCCACCGTGCCGTGGAAGAGGAACACCTCCTGGCTCACCAGGCCGATGGCGCGGCGCAGATCGGCCAGCTCCAGCTGATCAATCGGCAGGCCATCGAGCAGGATTTCGCCGCCCTGGATCTCGTAGAGCCGCAGCAGCAGCTTCACGATCGTGCTCTTGCCCGAGCCGGTGGCGCCCACGATGCCGATGGTGCTGCCGGCGGGTACCTCCAGGTTGAAGTGGTGGAGCAGGGGGGAGCGGCCGCTGTAGGCGAAATCCACAGCCCGGAAGCTCAGGGATCCGCGCACCTGGCTCAGGGGCAGGGGGCGATGGCCGCTGGGGATGGCGATCGGGGTGTCGATCAGATCCAGCACCCGCTGGCTCGAGGCCATGGCGCGCTGGTAGTCGTCGAGGGTGCGGCCGAGGCTGGTGAGCGGCCACAGCAGCCGCTGGGTGATGAACACCAGGAAGGAATAGGTGCCCACGGCGATGGCACCGCTCCAGGCCTGCAAGCCGCCGATCACCAGGATCGCCAGGAACGCGAACAGGATCGCGAAGCGGATCAGCGGGATGAACGCCGCCGAGAAGCGGATCGCCCGGGCGTTGCTCTCCCGGTAGGCCTGGCTCTGCTCGGCGAGCCGTTGGTTCTCCCACGGCTCGGCGGCGTAGCTCTTGATCGTGAGCATGCCGCCGAGGTTGTTGGCGAGGCGGCTGGCCAGATCACCGGCCCTCTCACGCACCTCGCGGTAGCGGGGCTGCAGCCGCTTCTGGAAGGTGAGCGATCCCCACAGGATCACCGGGATCGGTATGAACGACACCCCCGCCACCGTGGGGGAGAGCCACACCATGGCGCCGCCCACCGCCAGCACGGTGGTGATCAGTTGCAGGAGCTCGTTGGCGCCGTGGTCGAGGAAGCGCTCGAGCTGATTGATGTCGTCGTTGAGGATCGCCAGCAGGCGGCCGCTGCTGCTGGCCTCAAAGAAGCCCATCTCCAACTGCTGCAGATGGCTGTAGGCCTCGAGGCGCAGCTCGTGTTGCACTGTTTGGGCGAGATTGCGCCAGAGCAGGGCATAGAGATATTCGAACAGCGATTCGGCGCTCCAGATCACAAAGGAGAGCAGCGCCAACACCCCCAGCTGGCCGGGCACCGAACGCACCCCCAGCGCTGCCAGCCAGGAGGTGTTCTGTTGCACCACCACATCCACCGCCAGGCCGATCAGCACCGGCGGTGCTAGATCGAAGAGCTTGTTGAGCACCGAGCAGCTGGCCGCCAGCCACACCAGGCGGCGATGGGGGCGCAGGCTGCGCAGCAGACGCTGCAGGGGCGGTTGAGGGGAAGCCATCGCTGCATTCAAGGGCAGGCCTCTGCGCGAGGGTCATGGAGCTTGATCGCTGTCCGGCCATGACCATTCCTCCTGCTCAGCGGTTGCGCGCCTTGCTTGAGCGTGAGGGTTGTCTGGTGATGCCCTGCTGCTTTGACGCACTTTCGGCGCGGCTGGTGGAGCGCGCCGGGTTTCCGCTCACGTTCATGAGCGGCTTCTCCGTGGCCGCGGCCCGGGCTGCGTTGCCGGATACGGGCTTACTCACCGTGTCGGAGATGCTCGATCAGGGGCGCTCGATCTGTGAGGCGGTGCAGATCCCGGTGATCGGCGATGGCGACACCGGCCACGGCAATCCGCTCAACGTGCGTCGCACCGTGCAGCAATTCGCCCGCGCTGGATTCGCCGGGATCATGCTTGAAGACCAGCTGGCCCCGAAGCGCTGCGGCCACACCGGCGTCAAGGAGGTGGTGGGGCGTGAGGAGGCCCTCTCCCGGATCCGAGCGGCTGTGGCGGCCCGCGCCGAAGGCGCTGATCTGGTGATCGTGGCCCGCACCGATGCCCGCTCCGCCCTGGCGGCGAGCCATGGCGAGGCGGCGGCGCTGGATGAGGCCCTCTGGCGCCTCAATGCCTTCGCTGAACTCGGGGCCGATGTGCTGTTTCTGGAGGCCCCGCGCTCAGAGGCCGAACTGCGCCGCTTCTGCCAGGAGGTGCCGGGCTGGCGGATGGCCAACATGCTCGAGGGAGGGATCACGCCCCTGCTGCCGCCGGATGTTCTGGGGGAGATGGGTGTGCGGCTGGCGGCCTACCCGCTCACCTTGTTGTCGTGCGCGGCGGCGGCGATGCAGGGCGCGCTTGCGGCGCTGAAGGCCGGCCGTACGCCGGAGCGAATGTTGGAGTTCGCTGAGCTGCGTGAGCTGGTGGGCTTCGATCGCTACGACGCCCTGCTGAAGGAGAGCGGCGAGGTTTAACGAGCCGAATCCCCGGCTGTGCAGCCACTGTGAAGCTGCCTCTGTGAATCTGTTTCCCGCGGACATTGCGGTGGGCGATGGCCGCGTTAGACCAGTGGTGTCACCACCTGGAGGTGTTCATGACACGGACCCGAGACTTCCATCGTTTCCATCGCTGGACAGCGAAGTTGCGTCGCCGCAGCCTGCGCAATGCGCTGCCTGAACCCCGCGAGGGCGAACTCCAGCCCACCCATCCGGCCACCGAAGTGCGCTGCCGCGAATGGCAACGGGATCAGCTGCACGATCTGATCGAGCTCGACGAGAGCGAAGCCATCGCCTGAGGTGCGTTGGTGATCTCGGCCAGGGCCTGTGATCAGGGCCCTGGCCAGCAAAAAGCCCTGGGGCCGGCGAATCTGCCAGCACCCAGGGCTTTTCTGATGGAGGCTCAAGCCTCGATCAGCGCGTGATCACCAGCGGTTGCCGCCGCCGCCGTCATAGCCGCCGCCACCACCACCGCCGTAGCCGCCGTCGCCACCGCGACCACCGCCACCGCCATAGCCGCCGCGGCCACCACCGCCACCGCCGTAGCCGCCACGGCCGCCGCCGCCACCACCACCGCCGTAGCCGCCGCCACCACCGCCGCCGCCTTGGCGGGGAGTGGCCTTGTTCACGCGGATCATGCGACCCATCCACTCGACGTTCTGGAGATCGTCGACGGCTTTCTGTTCGTCGGCCTCATTGGCCATTTCGACGAAGGCGAAACCGCGCTTACGGCCGGTCTCGCGGTCGAGGGGAAGGCTGCACTTGGCCACTTCGCCGTACTGGCTGAAGAGGTCAAGCAAATCCTCTTGTTCGGCCTGAAACGAGAGGTTGCCGATGTAAATGGTCATTCCTTGATGCGGAACCTGAAAACTGATCCGTGGGTGCTGCGGTTCCTGAAGGAGGCAGTAAGCCTTTGAATCTCTGTCAGCCTACAGGGGCATGCTCCGGACACTTGCGGGCTGCTGCAGCGATGCTGCGGGCCTGGACTGCCACCCGGGATGCCACCGGGTCATCCAGGTGAAGAGGCTTGAAGCAACAGCGAAGGGAAGCGGAAGAAACGCAGCGATCCCCAACTATTGTCCGATTGTCAGTGAACCCACACTCGTAGCGAGCGCCTCCCATGACGGCACCCGTGCCCTGGAGTCTGGCCTGGAGTGATAACGGCGAACTGGCTCCCCAGGATCGCTTTGATCTGCTGCAGAGCCTTGTGGCCAGTGAGAGTGAAAGCGCCCAGCCCAGTCTGGTGGTGGCGGTGGAGCGCCTCGGTGTGGAGCAGCTGACGTTGCTGTCCACCGAGCTCTCCACCGAGGGGCTCACCGGCCTGTGTGCCTGAGCCCCGCTTGAGCCTGATCAGCCGGATCAGTCGCGGGAGCGGCTGATCTGCAGTTCGCGGTTCATCACCTTCAGTCGCCGCAGACCCTGGAACACGTCTTCGGGCATGCCCTGGGGTAGATCCACCAGGCTGTGGGCATCGAAGATCTGGATGCGGCCGATGCTGCGGCCGTTGAGGCCGGCTTCATTGGCGATGGCGCCCACGATGTTTCCGGGCTTCACGCGATCGCGCCAGCCCACCTCGATGCGGAAGCGCTCCATGCCGGATTCCGGCGGGCCGGACTGCTCGCGGGGGCCGCGGCGCAGTTGACCACCGGGGCCGGGTCGCTCCTGGCGGCGGCCATCGCGGCTGTCGCGGGCATCGCGGCCGCCGCTGTTCTGGCGAATCCAGCTCTCATCGCCCTGCACCAGCAGGGGCTGGGCGCCCACCGCCAGCTGCAGGGCGGCCAGGGCGAGTTGCTCGGGGCTGGCGCCGCTTTCCTGGCCCACCCGCTGCAGGATCTCGGAAAGCAGCGCCCGCTCCTCCTCGCGGCCTTCGCTGCTCAAACCGTCGCAGAGGCGTTGGCGCAGCCGATCGAGACGGCTCTGGTTGATGGTGGCGTTGCTGGGGATCTCCATGGCCTCGATCGGCCGGCCCACCGCCCGCTCCAGTCCGCCGAGGAAACGCCGCTCCCGCGGGGTGACAAACAGGATCGCGTCGCCGGTGCGGCCGGCCCGGCCGGTGCGACCGATGCGGTGCACGTAGGCCTCGGAATCGAAGGGGATGTCGTAGTTCACCACCAGGGTGATGCGGTCCACATCGAGGCCGCGGGCCGCCACATCGGTGGCCACCAGCACATCCACGGTGCCGTTCTTGAGCCGTTCGATCGTGCGTTCACGCTGGCTCTGGGCTACGTCGCCGTTGAGCACGGCCACATCGTAACCCTTGGCTTCCAGGGCCTCGGCCACGGTGACGGTGATCGCCTTGGTGCGGGCGAAGATGATCACCCCTTCCTTGGTTTCCGCTTCCAGCACGCGGGTGAGGGCCTCGAGCTTCTGGGGCCCGTTCACCGTGATGAAGCGCTGACGAATCCGGCTCGAATCCGACCCTTTGGTCTTGATCGTGATCTCGGCGGGATCGTTCAGATACTTGTGGGAGATGCGCCGGATCTCCGGGGGCATCGTCGCTGAGAACAGCACCACCTGACGCTGGCTGGGGAGCTGCTCGAGCACCCATTCCACGTCGTCGATGAAGCCCATGCGCAGCATTTCATCGGCCTCATCGAGCACCAGGCTGCGCAGGCCTGAGAGATCGAGAGTGCCCTGACGCATGTGGTCCATCACCCGACCGGGGGTGCCCACCACGATCTGCACGCCGCGCTTGAGGCGCACGATCTGATCGCGGAAGTCGGAGCCGCCGTAGAGCGGCAGCACGCGCAGGTGCGGCATGTTGGCCGCGTAGCTCTTGAAGGCATCGGCCACCTGGATCGCCAGTTCCCGGGTGGGGGTGAGCACGAGCACCTGGGGGGTGCGCTGCTCCGCATCGAGGGCCGCCAGCATCGGTAGGGCGAACGCCGCGGTTTTGCCCGTGCCGGTCTGGGCCTGCCCCACCAGGTCGCGGCCGAGCAGCAGCTCGGGGATGGCGGCTTTCTGGATCGGGGAGGGTTCCTGGTAGCCGATCGCCGTGAGCGCATCGAGCAGTTCAGGAGCGAAGCCGAAGCTGGCGAAGCCCTGGGGCTTGGCCGGGATCACAGTGGTGCTCACCTCCACAGGGGCATCGCTGCTGGTGGTGGGGAGATCGATGGCGCTCAGATCAACAGCAGCGCTCAGATCCACCGCTGGGATGGTCTGTTCAGGAGATGAATCGTTCTGCAGAGAAGATGTTGTGGCGCGTTCGTCCGATGAGCTGTTGAGGCTCTCGCAAATGCTTTGGGTCACGTTGTAAATCGCTGGGCCTGAAATGTCCTTCGTCGACAGGCCGGCAGACACCCTGGAGATGAAGCGATCACGCGAAGAGTGCCGTTGTGCGGCGCTGAGCTGCGTTTGAGCTTCGAATAACTGCCTTGCCCTTACACAAAGGGTCTCGAACTCAACTTAACACTCGATGGAACTGCCCTCGCCGAGGCGCTGATAGTCGTCGGCGATGCGTTCGATGTCGTCTTCGCTGAGCTGCTCTCCGCGCTGCACCTCCACGATCAGTAGGTCGTGCTCGCCCGCGCTGGCGCGGTGCAGGGCACCGCAGGGAATGAACAGGCTCGTGCCCGGCTCGGCCGTGAGCGTGTCGTTGTTGCACTGGAGCGTGCCCGATCCGGCCACCACCACCCAGTGCTCGCTCCGGTGGCGGTGGCGCTGCAGGCTGATGCGCTGCTGGGCGCGGATGCAAAGGCGTTTTACCAGGTAGCCCTCGCCGCCGCCCAGCGGTTCAAACCAGCCCCAGGGGCGCTCCACAACGTTGGCCATGGGGCTGAGGCTAGGCAGCCTGGGCCGGGGTGACCAGCAGCACCGCCTGGCGGGCGCGGGTGAGTCCCGTGTAGAGCAGGCGTGGATCGCCGTGACGGCTCGGGGGCACCAGCAAAAGCACCTGCCTGTACTGGCTGCCCTGGGCTTTGTGCACCGTGAGCGCCAGGGCCGGTTCGGCCCCCGCCAGCCGGGCGGGATGGAGCAGCCGATCGCCGGCCATCAACACCAGCCGCTGCCCGTTGCGCTCCACCAGCACGCCGATTTCACCGTTGGCCAGGTTTTGCTCGGGATGGTTGCGGCGGTTGAGCACCGGTGTGCCCAGGGGCCAGCGCTCCAGCGGGCCCGTGGCCGCCGGCCCCAGCAAGGCGCGGTGCAGCGCTGCCACGCCCCAGGGCCCCTGCCGCAGGGGGCTCAGGGCCATCAGCTGCTCCAGTTCGCTGAGCAGGGCGGCGCTGCCGCTGGGCTCCACCTCACCGCCCTGCCAGCGCAGGGCCAGGCTCAGCTGCCGCAAACGCTGTTGGTGCTCCCGCAGGGGCTGGAGCACCTCCGGCGGGAGTTGCTGCAGGGGGCATTCCAGCCAGCGCAGGTTGTCTTCGCTGGTGAGTTGGCTGAGCAATGGCCGCAGCGCTGGCAGGGGATCGGAGGTTCGCTCGGGGGCCTGGCGCAGGGCCGAGGCCAATGCGGCGATGGCGCCGTTGTTGCGGTAGGTGGTGGTGAGCTCCACCACCGCTGCTCCCAATCGCTCTCGCAGCTCCGCTCGCGACAGTTCCTCCAACACCGCACCGGTGCCCACCGGTGGCAGCTGCCCTGCATCCCCCACGAGCAAGAGGCGTGCCTGGGCGGGCATTGCCTCCAACAGGGCGCGCATCAGGGGCAGATCCACCATCGAGAGTTCATCCACCACCAGCAGATCGAGCTCCAGCGGCTGCTTTGCGTTGCGGGCGAAGCGGCCGTTGCCCCGCGCTTCGAGCAGCCGGTGCAGGGTGGAGCAGGGCAGTGGGTGCACGGCGTCCAGCGCTGCGCTGAGGCGGGCCGCCGCTTTGCCCGTGGGCGCTGCCAGTTGCACCCGCAGCTGCGGATCGAGGGCTAGGGCGGCCTGGAGCATCTGGGCCACGGTGGAGGTTTTGCCGGTGCCCGGGCCTCCGAGCAGCAACACCAGCTGGTGCTTCAGGAGTGCTGCCACTGCGGCCTGTTGCTGAGGGTCGAGCCCTGCTGCGGCAGCGCTGGCGGTGGCGGCGGCGATCGCTTGAGCGGTGGGAGCCGGCTGCAGCGAGGCTTGAGCCCGCTGGATCAGGTCGTCCAGGCACAGGAGCCTCTGCTCATGCCAGCGGCGCCAGCGCAGCCAGCGCCCATCGCGCATGATCACGGCGTGGCTGGCGGAGCTGGCTTCGGCGCTCGAGTTCGCTGCCAGCTGATCAGCTTCCGCCATCCAGCCGCTGGCGGCCAGTGCCTGCAAGGTGGCCTCCGGCCAGCTGCTCGCCTCCACGCCCTCCGGGGGTGGGCCTTCGAGATCGAGCCCCAGTTCGCCCTGCTCCAAAGCGGCGATCAGGGCGCGGCTGGCCTGCAGCAGTAGGGCCGGATCACTGGTGGCCGCAGGGGGAAGCCGGCGCAACAGGGTGTCGCCCAGGGCGGAGGCGAGCTGGTTCATGGCTGCCCCTCCCGCAACAGCGCATCGAGGGTCAGCAAGCGGCTCAGCGGGGGGGTGTCCACCAGCACACCGGGAACGCCCGCCCCCTGTTGGGCCTCAGCCTCTGCCGCCGGACCGGCCACACCACGCAAGAACACGTAGGCGTAGCCGCCCAGGTGTTGGGCGGGGTCGTAGCCGGGCAGGCGCCAGTGCAGGTAGCGGTGCAGGGCCACCAAATACAAATGCGCCTGCAGGGGGTAGTGGCTGCGGGCCATCAGCTCGGCCATGGCTGGCTGGTTGTAATCGGCGGGGCCGCAGGCCACCACCTGGCCCTGGCTGTCGCGCCGCCCCAGCCAGTTGCTCTTCCAATCGGCCACCCACCAGCGCTCCTGCCACTGGAACACCAGGTCGATCGAGCCGGTGAGGAAGCCGCGGCTGGCCACCTGCAGGCCGCGCAGCTGCTCGGCGTAGGCGGCCCCGAAGCGGCCCCCGGGGTGTTGCTCGAAGGCTGCCGCCAGGCCGCTGCTGCGCACGAGCCGATCGCGATCCCTGTGGGCCAGAGGCAGATCGAAGTTGAGCTCGCTCAACCAGCTGCCGCTCTCCAGATCCGCCAGCCGGCAGCGGCCCAAGGCTCCCCCCAGAGGACTGCTCGCCACCAGCTGCAGCCCCTCGAGCAGCGGTTCGATCTGCTCGGGATCGAGAGCCGCCCGCTCCAGCTCCTGCAGCAACAGCGCGCGGCTGGCTTCGGGGTTGTCCGCCAGTTGGCGGAACTCCACCTGCTCGAGCATCCGGTGCAGGGCATCACCCGGACCGGCGCCGCGGGGGAAGTGGGCCAGGGGCCCCAACACCGGCCAGCGCGTGCCGTCCTCCGCTGGGACTAATTCGCTGCTGTCGTCGCTTGGGGTGAGGGCATCGTTGTCGCGGCCTTCGTCGCGGGCCTGGGGGGGCAGGGCGGCGTCGCTGTGGGTCCAGGCGGAATAGCTGGCCCGGCCCCAGCGGCTATCGAGCGAGCGGCTGGGGGTGGGGCCCAGCTCCAGCTCACCGCTTTCGGGCTCCGGGCTCCAGCGCCGCTCCAGCGGTGGCAGCTGGGCCAGATCGATGGGCTGCAGTGCCGTGAGGTTGCGGTGCTCCAGCCAGGGGCTCAAGGGGTTGCCCGCTTCGGCCAGCTCCGCCCCCGGCCAGCCGAGCACCAGCAGGTGTTGCGCCCGGGTGCACGCCACATAGGCCAGGCGTTCCGCCTCCTGCAGCTGGGCGTGGTGGTCTTGGAAAGCGGCTTGGCGGCCGCGGCCCCAGTAGGGATTGAGGTGCAGATCGAGCTGCGGTTGGCTGGCGCCGGGCGGCAACCAGCGCCGGCCCAGCCGCTGGCTGCCTGCTTTGGCCGGGGCGGGTGCCTTCCAGAGATAGGGGCAGATCACCACCGGGTACTCCAGGCCCTTGCTGCGGTGCACCGTCACCACGGCGATCGCTGATTCGGCGGCATCGCTGCGGCAGAGGTGCTCCTCGGGTGGGTCGCGCTCTTCCTGCAGCCTCAGGTTGCGCAGCCAATCCGCCGCCGCCACGGCCCCCAACCCCTGGCTGTGCATCTGCTCCTGCACCAGCTCGGCTGCCTGCTGCAGATCCGCCAGGGCCCGCCCCCGCAGCGACAACCGCGCCAGCCCATCGGCTGCGAGCAGCTCTGCGAGCACGCCGGTGAGCCCCAGCCGCGGCAGTTGCTGCGCCCACTGGCTCAGCTCGGCCGCCAGCTGATCCCAGCGCTCGGGAGGGCGGCTCTGCAGCTCGGCCGCCGACCAGCCCAACAGCGGCGAAGCCGCCAGGAGCCGCTGCCGGCCTGGATCGCCTGGGTTGGCGAGGGCATCGAGCAGCCGCTGCAGGGCGGTGGCGCCCAGGCTTTCGAACACATCCCCGCGGCTCACCAGCCGGCTGGGCAGCTGACGCCGCTCCAACGCCGCCCGCAGGCTCTCCGCCTGGCTGTGGCGCCCCACCAGTAGGCAGAGATCCCCTGGCCGCAGCCTGCGCTCCTGATCCCCTTGCCGCAACACCAGTCGCCGCTCGAGCAACTGCTGGCAGAGCGCGGCCATCTGGCTCTCAAGTTGAGCGGGCTCGAGGGGAAGAACCTTTAGGGGCGCTTCGCCTTCAGCTAGCTGCAACGTGCCCTTTTGGGCCTTGGCCTGTACTGCCGGCACCTCCAGCTCGGAGCGCACCAGTCCGGGCTGCATCAGGGCATTGAGCCCCTCCACCAAGGCAGCGCTGGAGCGGCGGTTTTCGGTGAGCCCGTAGCGCTCGCTGGCGGCTTGCGCCGCCAGTCGGTAGGTGGCCAGCTCGCCGCCGCGGAAGCGGTAGATCGCCTGCTTGGGGTCACCCACCATCACCAGCAGATGCCCAGGCTCCCTGCCGGTGAAGGCCCGCTGCAGGATCCGCCACTGCAGCGGATCGGTGTCCTGAAATTCATCGATCAAGGCGGCGCGGTAGCGCCGGGCCACCGCCTCCAGCAGCGGCGAGGGAATGGCGGGCTCGGGGCCTGGATCAAGTTGCTCGAGCAGTTGCGCGAAGCCCATCTGGCCGCTGCGCTCACGCCGCCGCGCCAGCTCAGCGCGGCCCCAGTGGGCGAAATGGAGCAGCAGCAGCTCCGCCGGGCCATCCGCCAGGGCTGCGATCGCCTCCAGCAAAGGCCGTTGCGGGAGCGACACCCCATCGCCATGGGCCTGGGCCGCCACCTTGCAGAAGCTGCCGGGGTGGAAGTAGCCGAGCAGATCGCTCTGGCTCAGCACCTCCTGGTAGCTGGGGGCTTGTTCGGGATCGCTGAGGCCATCCAGCCAGGCCTGCACGCGTTGCAGCTTGTCGGGCTTGGCTTTGAGCCGGTAGGGCTTGTAGGGCAGCTGGAGGCTCTTGAGCTCTGCGGCTGCAGCCGCCAGATCGGTTTCCAGGGTTTCGCTGCGCTCCTGCCACTCCTGCCGGAACACCTGCCAGCGCTCCTGCCAGATCGCCTCCAGTTGCGGTGCCAGAGGCGCATTGGCGCTCAGCGGCTCTGGCAGGGGCTCGAGGCTGAGGGCCGGGTCTCCATCGAGGCTGCCGAGCAGGCCAGAGAGCTGATCGGGGGTGATGTGCCGCTGACGCAAGCCGGCCAGGTAGCCCGCGGGTAGGGGCAACACCTGCCTGCTCCAGTAGTCGTGCACCAGCTCGGCGCGGCGTTCGCGCCCTTCGTTCTCGAGGCTCACCGCCGGGCCCAGGCCTGCCTCCAGGGCCTGGCGCTGCAAGGTGCGCCGGCAGAAGCCATGGATGGTGGTGATGTCGGCGCGATCAAGCTGCTCGAGCGCCAGGAGCAGGCGGCCCCGCAGCAAGCCCGGCGCCGCAGGGGCGAGGGCCGCGTGCCAGGCCGCCAGCGGCTCATCGCCTGGGGGTGTGCTGCAGCCTGGCTCCAGCAACTGCAGGGCCTCCTGGAGCCGGCGGGCGATGCGATCGCGCAGTTCCGCCGCCGCCGCATCGGTGAAGGTGACCACCAGCAGTTGCTCCACGCTGAGCGGCTTTGCTCCCTCGCTGAGCAGGCGCAGCACCAGATGGGCCAGGGCGAAGGTTTTGCCGGTGCCGGCGCTGGCCTCCAGGAGGCGGATGCCCGGGCTCAGGGGCATGGCATTGGCATCGAAGCGGGCCAGGGTGCTCATCCCTTCACCTCCTGGCGCCGCTCCAGGAGCGGCCCGTGCAGCGCAAGGGCCAGCTGTTGCAGTTCAGGGGTGAGCAGCTCCGCCGCCGGCAGATCCGCCCCGAAACACACCGCCTGAACGGGATCGCGCCGTTCGCCCCGCAGCATCGCGTTGCCCTCCCAGGCGCTCTGGGCGGCGCTCCAGCGGCGCGGCTCCGCCGCAGAGGCCAAGGCCCAGCCGGTGTCTGGCGGCAGGGGCCAACAGCGCTGGCTGTAGTGCCCGTGCCATTGGCGCAGCTGCTCCAAATGGTCTGCGGCCGCGGCGGCGGGCAGGGCCTCCAGCCGCTCGAGCACCCGGAAGCGCTGGCCATCGCGCCCCACCAGGGCAGCTCCAGTGGGGGCCTCACCGGCGGCGCAAGCCAACAGCAGCTCCAGCCACAGGGCCATGCGCTGCGCAGGGCGCGGTTTGGCGGTGTGCACCACCACCAGCTGGCGGCCTCGCCAGTGCAGGTCTCCCTCCAGGTTTTGCCAGCGAGTGCTGCGGGTTGTGGCCTCCCCCAGTTGCTCGAGGCAATCGCGCAGGGCCAGCCAGCGCTGTTGCAGCTGCTGCACCTCCAGCTCGCCGGCGGCCTGGGGCGGCAGCAGGCCTGTGCCCTGCTCTAGCCATTGCCAGTCGGGCAGGGCGTTGGGGAGGGGATCCAGTTGCCCGCGCAGCAGGGCCGCCCGCTCGCGCTCCTGCAGCTCCAGGGCATCGCGATCCAACACCGGGTTGTCGAACTCCCGCGGGCGCAGGCCCAGCCCCTCCAGCCACTGGCGCTGCGGGTGCTCCAGCCATTGGCGCAGGTTGATCCAGGCCTGTTGGGGTGTGAGTGCCGGCGGTTGCAGTGGCTGGGGCGGGATCGCACTGAAGGCCAGGCCCCGCTGCGCCGGCTCGGCGCTGCCCTGCTCCAGCTGCCTACGCGCCTGCAGCAACCGGCGATCGCAGCTAGCGGGCGGCCAGGGGGGATCGCTCAGGAAATTGCCGCGCTCCAGGGGGTTGGCGTAGTGCTCGCGCACCGGCAGCTCTGGCAGCTCGCGGCTGAGCCACTCCAGCCATTGCCGCACCGGCGTGGAGGCCTCCAGTCGCTCGCCCGTGCGCTCATCGCGGTTGCTCCAGCTGATCAACAGGTGTTGGCGCGCTGAGAGCAGGCTCTCGAGCAGCACGTAGCGGTCCTGGTCGCCGCTGTTGGGATCGCCCAGTTGGCGCTGTTGTTCCAGTAGGTGGAAGCCAGGGCGTTGCTTCTGGCGCGGGAACGCGCCGGCGTCGAGACCCATCAGCACCACCACCTTGTGGGGGATGGCGCGCATCGGCTCCAGGGCGCTGATCGTGAGGGCGCCGGAGCGGTGCCCGAAGCGGCCGCTGCCCTCGCTGAGGCGCTCGCCGAGCAGCTCGGCCACCACCGGCGCCGCCAGCTCGAGATCGCTCGACTCCGCCACCGCCTTCCAGTCCGCCAGGGCGGCGTGGATGCTTTGCAGCTCCCAGGCCCGCTCGCCGCCATCGCCAAACAGCTCGGTCAGCAAGGTGCGCAGGCCCTGCAGCCACTGCGCCGGGGTGCGGGCTTGGCCGAGCCAGCGCAGCCAGCGCAACAGGGCCCGCAGCAATGCGATCCAGCGCTCCTGTTGCTCCAGGCTCGGCTCGAGGGCCAGCGGCGCGCAGCCGCCGGGAGCCAGCCCCGGCCACTCGGGCAACACCAGCCCGAGCACCAGCCGATCGATCGCCCACTCGAGGCTGTGGCTGTCGTCGCCGCCGCGATCTCGTCCATCGAGCCCCCAGCGGAAGCCCGCCTCCTGCAAGGTGCGGCTGATGGCGGCCGCATCGTCTGAGGCGAGCGCCTGGGCCTCCAGCAGCGGCGCGCAGGCCAACAGGCGCTCCAGGGCTGAGGCGGTGAACCGTTCGCCCCCCAGCTGCAGCAGCTCGAGCAGCCCCTGGCTGATGCCCGCCTCGCTCTGCTGGCTGCGGTCGGTGAGCCGCCAGGGCAGCGTCACGCCGGTGGCGCCGCTGTCGCCAAACACAGCCCCCACCAGTGGCGCGAACGCTTCCACCTGGGGGGTCATCACCAGGATGTCGCGGGGCTCCAGCTCGGGATCGGCGGCCAGCAGCTGCAACAGCCGATCGCGCACCACCTGCAGCTGGCGCAGCCGCCCCGGGCAGGCATGGAATTCCAGGGAGGTGTCGCCAGCCGCTGCCTCCAGCGGTTCCCCCCCCTCGCCATCGGCCGCACCGCTGGCCAGCCGCTCCTGGAGTTGCTCCAGCAGCGAAGCGGGGCGGCCCTGTTCGGATGCCACCCGCGCCGGTGCAAAGAACAGATCCCCTTCGCGCCATTCCCCCAGTTGGTTCTCGCCGCTGCCTTCGAGCAATTGCTGGAATTCAGCCCCCAACCGCCCGAAGCGGGCCTCGAGCCCCGGCACCTCCAGGAGCCAATCGCTGCTCAGGGGATCGCGACTCCCCGCCCCATCCCGCCGCTGCCAGAGATCCCGGCAGGGGGTGAGCAGGTAGAGCTCCACAGCCTGAACAGCCGAGAGCGCCTGCAGCAGCTCCACCTGCACCGGCGCCAGGCTGCTCAGGCCGAACAACCGCAGCGGCTGCTCGCTGGAGCTGGTGGGATCTGGCCGCCAGCCCTGCTGCAGGCGGCGGATCAACTCCAGCGCCCGTAGCCCAAACGGCTGGCCCTGCAGTTGCTCGGCCAGGCGACGCACCAGAAGCGGCTGCCAGTGCAGCGCTTCCGCCAGGGGTTGGCCCCGGCCATCCACCGCCTGGCCCCGCAGCCAGGCCTCGAGCATGGCGGGCCGGTAGAGGCCGTAGTCGTCGATGGCATCGGCAATGGCCCGCGTGAGCTGCCAGAGGGGCCGATCCAGTTGGCGCAGTTGCTGATCGCCCTGGCGCTGCTGCAGCCAGCGCTGCAACGGGGCGGCTTCTGGCTCCGCGAGCAGGGCCGGGAGCTGCTCGAGCAGGGGCCACACCAGGTTTTGGGCGCGCCAGGGGTCAGGTCCTGAAACGGGAGTTTCCAGCTCGAGCTCGGGCTCGGCGAGCAGCTGATCCACCAGTTGGCGCAGCAGGCTGGTGGGAAAGGGAAAGCGCAGGTTGGCGGCGATGCCGGCGCCGTTGCCCGTGGCGATCTGCTCCCCCAGCCAGCGGCTGGTAGGCCAGGTGTTCACCACCACCTGGATCTGCTCGAGCGGGCCAGGGGGATCGAGGCGCAGCTGCGTGGCCAGAACCTGCGCCAGCAGTTCAGCCCGGTTGCTGCGGTAAAGGGTGAGCAAGGCTCAGCTGCGGGCAGCGGCCGGCTGGGGGGCGGCGGGCCTCACGCCCGGCAACGGCCTGGCCTGTTCGCTGAGCAGCCCAGGCACCGCGATCACCGCTTCGGTTTCCGGGCAGTAGGCGCTGAGATCGCCGCCGTAGCAGGCACCGGTGTCCACCATCACGATGTGGCGCATCCGGCGCACGTGCGGGCCGGGGGTGTGGCCGATCACCACATCACCGAAGCGGCCGTCGTAGTTCTGCCAGAAATCGAGCCGCACCCGCAGATCGGGCTGCCAGGTGCTCGGATCGAAGCCGGCGTGGGTCGCCACCCAGCCCTCACCCCAGTAGGCGAGGGGCAGATGCTGCAGCCGATCGAGCCATTGCCGGCACTGGGTGTCGCCCAGTTGGCGGTAGGTGTCGCAGCCGGCCAGGCGGCGCTCGGCCTCGCTGTCATGGCCCTGGAGCCCCTGGATCAGATCCTGCTCGTGGTTGCCCCGCAGCCACACGGCCCGGCCCGACTCCACCAGACGCCAGATCCGCTGCATGCTCGCCTCGATCCCCGGACCGCGGTTGATCGCATCGCCGCAGAAGATCAGTCGATCAGCAGGCGGAAGCTGCAGCAGCAGCTGATCCAGCGCATCGGCGCAACCATGAACGTCACCGATCACCCAATGGTGTGCTCGGCGCTGGGAGGACGTCATGCAGACGGCGCGTTGGCTCCAGTCTTGCCTCCGGTTGGCGGATCTGTCATCCCTGCAACGCCACTAACCTGCCACCACCTGCCTTTGCGCTGATGGAGAGCCAGCCCACGGATCCCCGCACGCTCTCGGTGGGCCAGCGGGTTTCGATCCTGGTGAAAGCCCTCGATGGCGCCAAGCGCACCAACGAGGCGCTGGCCAACTGCAGCAATGGCGATCAGATGGTGGAGGTGCTGCTCGATGCCTCCCGCAAGCTCGGCCTGGGCCTCACCCGGGCTGAATTGACCCGCACCCCACCCATTCGCGACTGGATCTGGTGGAAGAACAAGGAGGCGCTGCTCACCATCGGCGATGCCAAGCCTCGCTACCAGCAGGACAGCGATCAGGCCCGCCCCGGCGCCCAGCCTTCCTCGTCAGCTGAACCCGAGCGCAAGAAGTTTCTGGGCCTGTTCTGAGCTGCAAGCCACACGGTTGCTTCTCCTCGACGCGCAGGAGGGCCCTTCTTCTCATTGGGTTGCCCGGGTTTATGAATCGACCCGATCTGCCTCCGGGATTCCGTAAAGACCGGACGGAATCCTTGAGGGTGGCGGGAGCGTGTTGTTGGCTGTTCCCGCCGTGCCCTGCCCTGCTCAGGCGGCGCTGGCCAGGGCGTCAGGGATCGAGGCGCTGGGGGCCTCAAAGCTGCCCTTCGCAACAAACTCAAGGCGCAGCTTCATGAACTCGATGAACTTGGCGTCGGTGGACACCACTGCAGCCGCCGGTTGGGGCACCCGATCCGCCACGGCCTTCAGTTCGGGAGCGTTCAGGAACGCCGGCCGCTTCACCAGCCAGAAGTCGATCTCTTTGCCCTGTTCGCCGTAGTTGCGCACCCGCTCGCGCAGCACCTCATCGAGGGGCTCCTCCACCGTGAGGAAGGTCTCGCTGGCGGCCACGAAGTGGTAGTGGGTCATGAACTGGTGCTGCCGAACAGGGGTTCCCGGCGGGGATTCTGAACTAAAGCCTTCATCTGCCGCACCGCCTCCTCCAGGCCCACCGCTAGGGCGCGGGCCACGATCGTGTGGCCGATGTTGAGCTCCTCCATCCCCTCGATCGCCGCCACCGGTTCCACGTTCTGATAGGTGAGGCCGTGGCCGGCATTCACGCGCAGGCCGAGGCTGCGGGCGATGAAGCTGCCCTCGGTGAGGCGGGCCAGCTCCAGATGTTGCTGTTGCCAGTTGGCTTCGGCGTAGGTGCCCGTGTGCAGCTCCACCCAGCGGGCGCCGGTGGCGCGGCAGGCCTCGAGCTGGCTCGCTTCGGCATCCACAAACAGGCTCACGCCGATCCCGGTCTCCTGCAGCCGGCCCACCAGACCTGTGAGGGGCTCCAGCTGGCCGGCCACATCGAGGCCGCCTTCGGTGGTCACCTCTTCGCGCTTCTCTGGCACCAGGGTCACCATGTCGGGCCGGATGCGCAGGGCGATCGCCTCCATTTCTGCGGTGGCGGCCATCTCCAGGTTGAGGCGGCTGCGCACGGTCTGGCGCAGCAGCTCCACGTCGCGGTCCTGGATGTGGCGGCGATCTTCGCGCAGGTGCACGGTGATGCCATCGGCTCCGCCCAGTTCCGCTAGCAGCGCGTAGCTCACCGGATCGGGCTCCACGGTGCGGCGGGCCTGGCGCACGTTGGCGATGTGATCAATGTTCACGCCAAGGCTGGCCATGGCATCGGAGGCGTCTGGCCGGATCCTATGGATTCGGCTGTGGCCACCGGATTCGGTTGCGGTTTGAACGGCCGCAGGGGGAAGTGCCTGCCGCTGGCGGTGAGCTCGCCAAGCGGCCCCTACGTTGGAGCTTGAGGGATGGCCGATCAGGCGACGACAGGGTGGCGACGGCTTCCAGCCAACTGATCAAGCGCGAGCAGAGCCTCTGCAATGGCATCAGCCCCTGGCTGTCGCCTCTGGCGATGGTGGTCACCCAGGATCTCGCCCTCAAGGGCTTTTTTCGCCGTCTGCACGTGCTTGGCCGCGAGCATCTCCCCCTGAGCGGCCCGGTGCTGATGGCGCCCACGCACCGGGCCCGCTGGGATGCGCTGATGCTCCCCTACGCAGCGGGGCGGCGGGTGAGCGGCCGCGATTGCCGCTTCATGGTCACCCTCGATGAGATGAAGGGTGTGCAGGGCTGGTTCCTGCATCGCCTGGGCTGCTTCCCGGTGAATCAGCTCAAGCCCCAGACCGCCAGCCTGCGCTATGCCGTGGATCTGCTCGAAGCCGGCCAGCAGCTGGTGGTGTTTCCGGAGGGCCGGATCATGCGCGAGCGCGGTCCGATCCGCTTGATGCAGGGGCTCTCGCGCTTGGCGCTGCTCGCCTCGGCCCACGGACTCTCGGTGCCGGTGTTGCCGATCGGCATCGCCTACGGCCGGGCCATTCCCCGCTTCGGCGATCGCGCCGCCCTGGCCTTCGGGCCGCCGCTACGCGTGCAGGGCCATGGCCGCGAGGCGGCGCAGCACTTCAGTGAGCAGTTGGCCGCGGCGATGGCTGCCGCTGAAGCGCAGGCCCTCGAGGCCGTGGGCCGCAGCGCCGCCGAGGGCGGCTTTGCAACGCCCGTAGAGTTTTCCAACGTCTGACTTGTTGCCGTGCGCCGGCCGATTGCTGCTTTTGCCCTCAGCGCCCTGGCGCTTGTGACACCCTCCCTAGCGCAGCTGCCGGCCCGGGCCCAACAGGAGCCCCTCAAGGTGCTCGAGTCGCCCAGCTCCGGTCTGAACCTGGCGGCGGTGCAGGCCAAGGTGGCCCAGGGTGATGCGGCCGCGGCGGCCGGCAAGCTCAGCCAGGCCAAAACCGATTACGACCAGGCTCTGGAGGCCGCCACCTATCTGGTGAGCGCCTACCGCAATCTCTCCGGTGCCTTCCGCGGCCTTGATGCCCGCATCCCCCGCGAGATGGACCAGAAGGGCCGCGAGGCCACCGAACTGCAAGCGAACATCGAGCTGCGCCTGGCGGCTCTGCTGCGCCGCATGAACCAGCCCCAGGTGGCCGTACCCCTGCTGGTGCGGGTGGTGCAGCGCATGTCGCCCACCAGCCCCCAGGGCCAAAAGGCCTACCAGAGCTTGGTGGAGCTGGGCTTTGTGGGCACGCCTTACACCGCAGCCGGCGCCACGCCGCCAGCCCAGTAAGCGCGGCGCTTACATTCCCTGCTCAGCACGCGTCTCGTCTCTCCAGCCCATGGTCCATCCCGACCAGGTGAGAGCTGCCATCACCCAGGCCCTGCCGGATGCCCGCGTTGAGGTGGAAGACCTCACCGGCGGCGGCGATCACCTGCAGGTGACGGTGGTCTCCACCGCCTTCGACGGCCTGAGCCGCGTGAAGCAGCACCAGCTCGTGTACGGCGCCCTGCGCAGTGAACTGGCCAGCGAGGCCATTCACGCCCTGGCTCTGCAGACCTCCACTCCCACCGCCTGATCCATGGACGCCTCCACCAAGCAACGCATCGAACAGCTGATCGGCAGCAGCCCGGTGTTCGTGTTCATGAAGGGCAGCAAGTTGATGCCCCAGTGCGGCTTCAGCAACAACGTGGTGCAGATCCTCAACGCCCTGGCGGTGCCGTTTGAAACCTTCGATGTGCTCTCCGACCCGGAGGTGCGTCAGGGGATCAAGGAGTTTTCCGATTGGCCCACCATTCCCCAGGTTTATGTGAACGGGGAGTTCATGGGCGGATCCGACATCCTGATCGAGATGTACAACTCCGGCGAACTGCGCGAAAAGCTGGCTGTTGCTCTGGCCTGAGGTCGCCCGCGGGGCCGGATCAGTTCCGGCCCGTTTCGTAGAGGGTGCTCATGTCATCGCCTGGGCCGATGAAGCTGGAGGGGTCCATGATCCAGCGATCCACCAACTCTTCCAGGCGCCGCTGGGTGAGCGCATCGAGCACCGCGGTTTTGCGTAGGGCGTGCAGGTAGCCGTCGGCGTAGAGGCGCAGCTCCGCGGGGCTGTGGTAGCGGCTCGCCAGTGACTGGCAGGCGTCACACAGCGACTGGAAGTGGCGGATCGCGTCGGGGTGTTGCAGAGCGGTCATGACAGGACCGGAGGGGACAGCTGGCAAGGCATCGCCTGATACCACTCTGGCCACAGAAACAGAGATAGCGTAGGCAGAACCTTGGAGACGCAGGTGGATTCCTCCGCTGACAGCTCCACAACCAGCTCCCTCTCCGGAGCTGAAAGTTCCCTGAAGCGTGTGCTGGTGGTGGATCCGCACCCCACGCTTCGCACCGTGCTGGCCCAGAGGCTGCGTCAGGACGGCTACTTGGCCGCCGCCGTGGCCAGCGCCGCCGAAGCGGTGGCCCTCTGCGACGACCTCACGCCCGATCTGCTCGTGGCGGCCGAACTGCTAGAGGAAACCACCGCCCTCAAGCTCGCCGCCCAGTTGCGCTGCCCGGTGATGGTGCTCACGGCCCGCTCCGGCTCCGAACCGGTGGTGTCGCTGCTCGATGCCGGCGCCGACGATGTGTTGCGCAAGCCCTTTGGCCTCGAGGAGCTGGCCGCCCGCAGCCGCTCCTTGCTGCGCCGCAGCCGCAGTGGCCTGCAGGAGCGGGTGTGTGTGGGGCCGCTGGAGGTACACCTGCTGCTGCGCCAGGTGACGCTGCGCGATCAGCCGGTGGAGCTCAGCCCGCGGGAGTTTGCGCTGTTGTGTGCCCTGTTGATGCCGCCTGGGGTGGTGCGCAACCGCAGCGAACTGCTGCGCATGGCCTGGCCCCCGTTCAGCGGTGGCCCCCGCTCGGTGGACACCCAGGTGCTCACCCTGCGCCGCAAGCTCGAGCAGGCCGGCCTCGGCGAGGGTGGCGGCATCGAAACCGTGCGCCAGCAGGGCTATCGCTTCAGCTTGGATACGATTCCGGTCGATTCAGGAACGCCCGATCCCAACCGAGCCGCTCTGCCGGCGTTGCCCTGATCAGCGCTGCAGCTGCAGCAGGCCGGTGAGCGCTTCGCCTGCCAGGCCCAGGGTGCAGAGGATGGCCAGGAGTTGGTAGGTCCAGGGGGGGCTGATTCGGCCGATGGAGCTGGTGTCTAAGTCACTGTGTTGGCTAAAGCGGCTCAGGAAATCCTCGAAGGCTTGCACCCGCTGGGGGAGCAGGTAGGCCGAGCCGTCTGCTGTGCGCACGTAAAACACGCGCCCGCCCTGGCTGGTGGCCACGGGGGTGAGGCCGCTGATCTGATCCCAGTTGAGCTGCCAGCCGCGCCGCAGCAGCCAGTGGCACCAGGCTGGATGGCCGACGCGGATGCCGCTCTCATCGAGCTCCACCTGCTCGCTTACCAGGGCGAGGACCACGGCCAGCCCCAGAGGCAGGGCTGCCCACAGCCACGGCTGTAGCTCCGCGGGAGCGAGCAGGGGCAGGGGCAATACCAGCGCCAGATAGAGACTGATCAGGGTGAAGCGGATCAGCGGCGCCATTGGGTAGCGGTGGGCCGTCATCGATCCTCTGGGGAACCTGGCAGGGGTTCGAGCAACTCTGAGGGCTGGTAACGCCCGCCGAATACTTCCTGCTCGCGCCCCTTCCAGAACTCACCCAAACGCATCAGGTCGGCGTGGGCTTCCTGGAGTTTGTCCATGTAGTCCTGCGGATCCATGGAGGCGCGCTCCTCCTTTAGCTTGGTGAGCCGCAGCAGCTGCAGCATCCAGGGCTTGCTCAGCTCGCCGCGCTGCTCGAGGTAGCGGGCCAGTTCAACGGAGCTGAGGTTGGCATCGCCGGGGGTGGGGGCGGCCATGGAGCTCTGAGCGCAGGAATGAGCCACCCTATGGAGAGGCGCGCTGCTGCTGTGAGTTCGGATCTCCGGGGGGCGCTCATGGCTGGGCGACTTCAGCGAGCTCAGTGGCTACAAGTTCGAGGAATCGCGGGTTGAGGGGTGTGGGGTTGAGCCAGACAAGTGCTCCCGCTCGAAGTGCGCGAGCCTGGACTCGATCGCTGCGAGCCGCGCGTTCTCTCTCCTCAGCTGCTCGATGTTCTGCTCCAGCGCGTATCGCTGCACTTTCTTGTCGATCGTTGGATGCCAACTTGCTGTTCTATGGCCGCCGCCAGGGCGGCAGCGATGCAAGGAAGTCCTGCTTGCTGCGGTAAATCGATGGCAGTGCTTCCCAGGACTGAGACATAGTCGTCACTGGTGTAGACGCAGTCGGCCGGAGGCCATACAGAGTGATCAGGGCGAGCAGAACAGCCGCGATGACGGTGATCCAGCCCTGACGATCAAATCCCAGAACGACCGTAGCCACTGCAATCGAACCTTCAGCGTCATGGCGGCGGGGGTGCTCCGGCATCCGTGCAAACCCGGAACGTTGAGCGTGTGGGAGGCAGCGCAGTTGATCAGGCCGGCAACGCCCAGGGGTTGAGCCCCAGATCAGCGCCGATGCGGTGCGCGCAGGCGAAGCCGCTGAAGGCCACGGCGTTCAGGCCCTGCCCTGGGAAGCAGGAATCGCCCACGCAGTAAAGGTTTTGCAGTCCGGTGCGGTTGAAGGGCATCGGCAGCAGGCCCGGAAGCCGCAGGGCTGGGATCGGCCCGTAGCTGCCGCCCATGCGGCCGAGGAAGCGGCGGTGGGTGCGTGGTGTGCCGATCTCCTGGTGGAGAATCGCGCTGCCGAGCCCCGGCAGGATTGCCTCCAGTCGCTGCACCAGCCGGGCGGCATCGGCGGCTTTCTTGGCCTTGTAGTCCGAGGGGCTGAGCTGATTCCAGTGCTTGATGTCGCTGGGGGTGAAGGTGTGCACGATGTGTCGGCCTTCCGGTGCCAGGGAGGGATCGAGCAGCGTGGGGATCGATACGAAGATCACCCCCTGCTCGCCCTCCATCTCGCTCCAGTCTTCAAGCAGTAGGTGGTGGCAGTGAAAGCCCTCCGGAATCACGGAGGCCTCCACACCCAGGTGCAGCGACAGGAAGGAGGGCGAAGGCTTGTAGCGGCGGCGCCAGGTGGTTTCGGCTTTGGGGGTATGCGCGGCATCCACGAGGGCGGCGGTTCTCGGGCGCTGCACGTCGGCGCTTTCCTGCTCGGTTTCAAACGTGTCCCAGCGGGTGGCGTTGCTCACCACTCGGCGGGCGCGGATTTCCTCGCCATCGGCCAGCCGCACGCCCACGGCCTGATCGTTCTCGATCAGCACCTGGGTGACGCGGGCCTTGTAGCGGATCTCGCCGCCATGGCTCTCCAGGCCGGCTACAAGCTTTTCGGCGATCACGCCGACGCCTCCCTTGGGGTAGTTGATGCCGCCGGCATGGCGATCGGAGAACACCATCCCCGCATTGATCATCGGCGTGAGATCGGCAGGCATCACCGACCAGCAGAAGCACTCCATGTCGATCAGCTTGAGCAGCTGTTCGTCGCGGATGTGCTTGCGCGCTACATCACCCACGTTGAATGGCAGCCAGCGCGCCAGCCCCAGGCATGCCAGCGGCGCGCGGAAGAACACCTTGGCCAGATAGGCCGGATCCTCGAGCGAGAGCAGCGGCATCGCATCGAGGCAGTTGAACACCTGCCAGCAGGTGTCATAAAACGCCCGGATCCCCTTGGCCTCGTGGGGGAACAGCGCCGAGAGCCTGGCGATGAAGGCCTCGTAGTCGCGGTCCACCGCCACGTTGAGCCCGCCGGGCAGGTGGTATTCGAGCTGGGCCGGATCGGGCACCGTGTCGCAGTGTTGGCCCACATCCGCCAGGGCGCGGGTGAGCAGGTTGGTGTGCCCCTGGGTGCCGAACCCGAAGATCATCGAGGCGCCCACATCAAAGGTGTAGCCCTCGCGCCGGAAGCTGCCTCCCGAGCCACCCGGGATCAGGTAGCGCTCCAGCACCAGAGTTTTCGCCCCCTTGGCCGCCAGCTGCGAGGCGGTGACCAGGCCGCCAATGCCCGAGCCGATCACGATCACATCCCAGGTGGGGGCAGGGCTTGTGGTCACCGGGGCTTGGAGGTGGGTTGGGGCGACCCTAAGCGGCAGCGATTCGCAAGTCGTGGTTCAATCGCTCCACTGCATAGGGGCTCATGGGGGTTGTGTCAGGTCGCGGGGCTGCCGTGATCACTCCCTATTGCAGCGAGTCGCTGGAGGTGCTGGAGCGCTGCCACATGAGTTGTCTCCGCCAGACGGTCCCGGTTCGACACGTGATGGTGGCAGATGGTGAAGCGCGCTCGCAGATTGATGGCTGGGACTGCGACCACCTGATCTTGCCGTTTCGCCATGGCGACAACGGCAACACACCCCGTTGCCTCGGAGCTATTTCAGCGATCAACCGCGGTTACTGGCCGATTCTGATGCTCGATGCCGACAACTGGTTTGAGCCTCAGCATCTGGCACTCGCCTTTGAGCTCAAACGGCGACAGCCAACAGCTGATGTGCTTGTGATGGGGCGCCGGGTGGTGTTGCCGGACGGCACTGAAGTGCCCGGTGTGCCTGAGGAGGATGTACTCCGCATCCACGCGGACACATCCTGTTTTGTTTTCTATCCCCGTAGCTTCCGAGCTTTAGCACTATGGGGGATGATGCCGCCTTATTTAGGTCCGGTGTGTGATCGCTTTGTGTTCACCGCCGTGCAGCAGATGGGTCTGCAGATTGCGTGGTGTGATCAGCCCACGGTGATGTTCACAGCCCACTACAGCTGGGCGTACCAGGCAATCAACCGCGATCCCCCTGCGGATGTGCATGACATCGACTGGGATCGGATCAAGGCTCATTTTGATGCCGAGCAGGTGTTAGAGCGCACTGGCATTCAAAGCTGGATTGTGGATTCAGTGAAGGTAGGCGAGGCTCGCTAGTAGGCCCCGATTGTGGTGAAACCCATAGCCTCTCCGCTTTTTGTGGATGCTATTGGGTAGTTCGGGTGCAGGCCGAAGTCCGGGGTCATTGGCTGATTTTGCGCTCGGGGCCTCGGCGATGAGTGGGTGAGGGCACCGATCATTCAGATGGGCCTGTCATCGGCTCACGCCGCAAACGGCGCCTGCCCCGTGAGGATCACTTCGGTTCGCACGGGGCCTAGGAGTTCGGCGCAGCGCGCGTCGATGCGCTCCCGCAACCGATCGATCCAGGGGCCATCCACCGGCATCGCGGGGTTGAGATAGGCCACCACGAACGTGGTGCGGCCCACCTTCATCACCGTGAGGTCGAGCAGCCAGGTGGACATGCCGCTGAGCAGCTCCTGCACGGCATCGCGGGTGCGGGCGATCAGGCCGGGATCACAGGCGGCGCCGGCGCTCTGGCGCAGGGCCCGCCAGAACTGCTGCAGGGGCTCGGGCAACACCACCAGGGCCAGCAACAACACGAGCACCGAATCGGCCACCGGCACCAGCGGCCGTAGGGGTGTGCGCTCCAGCAGCGGTGCTCCCAATAGAGCCGCCCCGGCCACCGCGCTGATCAGCCCGTCGACGCGGGCGGCGTGGGCTTCGGTGCGCAGCAATTCACTGCAGCGGCCGCTGCGCTCCCAGTCGTGCTCGTGGCGCCAGGCCAAGGCCAGGCAGAGCACCACCATCAAGCCGGCATAGCCCGCCACCGGCCGCAGCTGCACCGCCTCCACCGCTTGGCCGCCCAGGTGGTTCACGATCGTGGTGCCCGCCGTGATCACCGCCACGCTGAGGATCCCGATCAACACCAGTGAGCGTAAGAGCACATAGAGAGCCTCCTGGCCGTCGTAGCCGTAGGGGTAGGCGCGATCCGGGGGACGCACCACGTTGGCTCCGATGCGGGCGGCAATGAAGCTCGAGGCCGCCCCACGCCGGAATAGAGGCCATCGAGCAGTAGCGCCTCCGAGCCGGAGAGGGCGTAGACGCTGATGCCCATCGCCGCCATCACCAGGCTTGCGGCCACACCGATCTGCAGCGAGCGGCGTTCGATCTGGCGGGCGCCGGGTGGGGCTTGGGGCATCCAGCAGCCGCTGTTACCCCCTTGCTAGCCAGGCCTTCAGGCGGCGACCGCCAGTGCTGCGCAGAAGGGCGCCAGATCCTCCAAGGCCCGATCGCGGTAAGCCCCGTAGCGGCGGCGCTTGTCGCGGATCCGCTCGGGCAGTTCGGGCAAAAGGCCGAAGTTCGGCGGCATCGGCTGAAACTTCTCGCTCGGGGCTTCGGCGATGAAGTGGGTGAGAGCGCCGATCATTGAGGTGGCGGGCAGCTGCAGCGGTTCATGGCCGAGGGCCAGCCTGGCGGCGTTGGTGCCAGCCAGCCAGCCGCCAGCCACCGCCGCCGCGTAGCCCTCGGTACCGGTGATCTGGCCGGCGGCGAGCAGGGAGGGCCTCTGGCGGAACTGCAGGGTGGGATCGAGCAGCTGCGGGGCCTCCAGGAAGGTGTTGCGGTGCATCACCCCGAAGCGCACGAACTCGGCGTTCTCCAGCCCTGGGATCATCCGCAGCACGCGCTTCTGCTCCCCCCATTTGAGGTTGGTCTGGAAGCCCACCAGGTTCCAGAGACGGCCGTCCTTGTCTTCCTGGCGCAGTTGCACCACGGCATAGGCGCGGTTGGCGCGGCGCACGTCGCGGTCGTTCACATCGCCCCAGCGGGGATCCCAGAGGCCGATCGGCTTGAGCGGGCCGTAGCGCATCGTGTCTTCGCCGCGGCGGGCGAGCTCCTCAATTGGCAGGCAGCCCTCGAAGAAGGTGGCGTTCTCCTTTTCGAAATCCTTGAGCTCGGCCTGCTCGGCCGCCAGCAACGCCTCGCGGAAGGCGAGGAACTGCTCCTTGTTCATCGGGCAGTTGATGTAGTCGGCGTCGCCCTTGTCGTAGCGGGAGGCGCGGAAGGCCACCGAGAGATCGATGCTCTCGCCCTCCACGATCGGGCTTGCGGCATCAAAGAAGTGGCAATCGGCCCGGCCGGTGAAGGCGCGCAGCTGATCGGCCAGTGGCTCACTGGTGAGCGGACCGGTGGCCAGCACCGTGATCTGCTCGGGGCCAGGCAGCTCGGTCTGCTCGCGGCGCTCCACCGTCACCAGCGGGTGCTGCTCGAGCGCTTCGGTGAGGGCGGCGCTGTAGCGGCCGCGGTCCACCGCCAGGGCGCCACCGGCGGGTACGGCGTGGCGGTCGGCGGTGCCGATCACCAGGGAACCGAGGCGGCGCAGCTCCTCCTGCAACAGGCCCGCGGCGCGGTCGCTGCTTAGCGCCCCGAAGCTGTTACTGCACACCAGCTCGGCAAATTCACTGCTGTGGTGGGCGGGTGATCGGCGCACGGGGCGCATCTCCACCAGGCGCACCGGTACGCCGGCTGCGGCGATCTGCCAGGCCGCCTCAGTGCCCGCCAGGCCGGCACCGATCACCAGCACCTCGTTTGGGGTGGTTGGGCTGTGTGTCTGCACCGTGGGGCCCCGATCTGCTCCGAGGTTTCACCCTACGGGGCGCCCTTGGTGGCTCGACACAACAAAGCCCCCGCCGCAGCGGAGGCTCTGGGATTCAAACGGGCTCGAAGCCGATCAGCCGTTGGCGCGCTTGAGCATCAGCTGCAGCTGGCCCACGGCAGCGCGGCCGATGTTGAACACGGCCCAGCCGGCGGCCAGAAGAACCGGGGTGACTACAAGCAGAAGCCGTGCATCCATGGCTGGGAAATGTGTCGAAGCGTGTGCTGATCCTACGGGCCACGCGCCAAGCGCAGCGGCTAGGGCCGGCAATCGACTGAATTCGCAGCAATTCAGCTGGCTGCGTGGAAGCCCAGATCGCTCGAGCGGCCGGCGTGGGCCATGGCCAGCTGGCGGTAGCGGCGGGCGTGTTGCCGCTGCTCCTCGGCTTGCTCAGGGCTGAGCTCACGCTTGAGCTGGGCCGGGGCCCCCATCACCAGGGCGCGAGGCGCCACGTTTTTGGTCACCACCGCTCCTGCGGCCACCAGCGCTCCGGCCCCCACGGTGACGCCGTTGAGCACCACGGCCCCGATCCCGATCAGGCAGCCGTCTTCCAGGGTGGCGCCATGCACCACGGCCCGGTGTCCGATGGTCACGTCGGCCCCGATCCGCACCGGCTGGCCCGGGTCGCCGTGGAGCACTGCGCCGTCTTGCACGTTGCTGCCCTCGCCGATCTCGATGCTGCACACATCGCCGCGGGCCACTGCAGTGGGCCAGACACTCGCCCCGGCCGCCAGGCGCACGTCGCCGATCAACACCGCTGAATCAGCCACCCAGGCATCCGGGTGCACGGAAGGCTGGGGCCAGGGCGTAACAGGCATGGCTGGGGGTGCGCTCCAGCCATTCTCGGCGCGGTTGGAGGCGGGACCCTCTGGGTGATACGTTCACTGGGTGCCCGCAAGGGCCACCCCCGCGCTTGGATTTCCAGGTACCGGGCGGGTCGTTAGCTCAGCGGTAGAGCACTCGGCTTTTAACCGATTGGTCCTGAGTTCGAATCTCAGACGACCCATGTTTTGAGATCGCTTGGACTGCAAGGGTTTTACCCTGCAACGCAAGGGTTCTCAGGGTTTCAGAAGGCGGTTTCCCCCGGGCGGAATGAGTCCGGGGGAGATCGCCGAAAACCGTAGTTGTGTCATTTCCTTGGGACAAGTCCCAAGGAATCCGGCTCGTCTCACCGCGTGAGATTGGTTGGGGTTCTGGGTCCGGATCGGTGGGAACACTCCATCCAGAGATGCGTTCCCCATGGCCACGATTCAGAGCCCCATGCAGCGCTGTAATGCCGTGCTGCGCGCCTTCGGCGCCCGATACCGGCTGCGGGAGCACCGCCGCAGCCCATGGATCACGGTGTACCAGCTCGGCGAGGGTGGCAAAACCCGCGAGCACACCATCAAGGGCTATGCAGCCGCTGACCCAGAGGCGATCGAAAACCTCCAGGACCTGCTGATCGAGGCGACCCGCAGTGGCAAGCCCGCTGTTCTCCCCGACGGCCAGGAAGACCTCGACGCCGCCAACGCAAACAACCCTTGCTGGCCTGCCATCTGCGCCGCCGTGGTGGCGTTCCAGCGAGCCCAGGGGGTGAACATGAACCTGGTGGGTCCGTTCAAAGGCAAGGGCTACTTCTGTCTGCTGCCGGCGGATCGCCCGGCTACTGAGGAGGATGTGCGCCGCTTTGCGTTGCATACCAGCGAAAGCCTCAAGGCACGGCTGGAGGACGCAACGGCCACGCTGCTGCCGATGGCCACCCACCGCCAGGGGTTCCGCCAGAAGCGGGAGGTGGTGTCGTTGCTCCGGCGGGCCGGCTACGGGGCGATTGCACCGGAGAGCCTGAGCGAGGAGCTCAAGGGAATGGTCAATAAGAAGAAGGTGGCGCTCCTTTCGGCGGGTGAATCCAGGCGCCGTATTCCGAGCACCGCAGCAATTCAGGAGTGGCTGGATCAGGTGATGGACGAGGACCCGCTCTGGGGGTGGGTGTTCGCGATGGTGGCCACCTATGGGCTCAGGCCCCATGAGGTGTGGCATATCGCTGAACTCCCCGATGAGCAGGGGATGGTGAGCATCAGCGTGGCGGCCCGCCACATCAAGGTCACGAAGACTGGTTTCCGCGTCGCACTACCGCTGCCTGCCGAATGGGTGGAGCGCTACCAGCTGGGCGGTGTGAATGGGGAGCAACGGCTCGAGCAGCTGCGCAGCCGCTACGTGCCCAAGTTCGTGAATGAGGAGGGCCAGCCCTTTGATCCCGAGCGTGACCTCGTGAAGCGCTGCGATAACAACGAACGCCTGGGCGCGGTGTGCTGCCACAAGTTGCGCAGCTCCGATGCCAAGGCGGAGTTTGAACTCAAGACCAAGCTGTATGCCTGGGTAGAAACAGCGCCAGCCCAGGGCAAGAAGAAAGCGCAGAAACGCAAGGAGCGCTGCGTGCCTTATGACCTGCGCCACGCCTACGCGATTCGGGCTCGGGAAACCACAACCTGGAACTACGCGGATGTGGCAGCGGTGATGGGCCATAGCCCGGAGGTACACCGGCGCACGTACCTGAGCGAGATCACGGAGGAGCAAACCAAGGCCTCCCTGGCGCGTCGGATGCTCCCTGAACCCGGGGCGGGTGCCTAGCCCTGAACGGATAGCGGACAGCAGAAAGGGGGCCTGAGGCCCCCTTTTTTTGATGGCTTGTTGGTGGCGGAGGAGGAGCCTCTAGAAACGGTGTTGATTCTCAAGCAGTGAACGACACGCCTCCAGGCTCCAGAGCTGATCGGAACGTGCCGCGGTTGGGTTTTTGCGCACCCAGTGCAGCCCTTGGCGGAACACCTTGCGCTGTTGCAGACGGCAGAGCTTGGAGCGGCTGATGGCAAGGGCAGCGCAGAGCTCGCTGGTGGTGACCCAGGCGCTGTTGGAGCTGCCGATGGAAGCCATCAGCTGATCCTCCCGAGGGCCAACTCACAGCGCTGACGGTGCCAGAGCAGGTGCGAGCGAGCGCTGGTTGGGTTCTTGGCCACCAGATGCCGCCCGTCCTTGAGCAGGCCCGAGCGGCGAATGGCAAACAGCGTGGAGCGGCTGATAGCCAGATGGGAGCAGAGCTCGGCAGTGGTCAGCCAGAGGTGTTCACTCATCGGCAGCCAGGCAGACGACGCTGCGACCGGACTTGGCCGCGAGGGAGGCTACCGGCGGTGGCCTGAACCCTCAGAACTCCTCCTCCCAGAGCCCCATGCGCTCGAGCCAGGCATCGGACTGCTCAAAGCTCCAGCCGTGATCGCTTTGCAGGACATCGGCGATGGCGACCATCAGGTCAAAGGAGCGGCCGTCGTAGCCGCCGCGGGCGATGGCGCCGCGCTGCAGGGCAACACCCAGTTGCAGGAGGTCCAGTTCTGCCAACCAATCACCCTGCTCAAAGGCAGCAAAGGCGTGGTCGAGCTCAAAGGGCCCGAGCTCGCTGCTGGAGCAGGTCTGAGGTCGCTGCAGCAACGAGCGCAGCCAGGAGAAGAAGCGCGGAAAAGAGTTGAACAAAGGACATGGGGAAAGGCCCCAAAGAGTTCCGACAGGCCTTGCGCTCCGCCGCAGACCTGAGCCATGACCAAGAGGCGGTGGGAGACCAACAACCCACTGGCTCAAAAAGCCCCGGGCGCCCATGGCCCGGGGCTCCTTTGTTGGAGGAATCCGGAACCGATCAGCACGACCCGCGCCAACCCAGCCAATCCCTGCTAGTACAAGTGTATGCATAGAGGGGTTGATGACTGCTTCTCGAATCCGGGCCACCTCAGTGGCTGCAGGCAGCGACTGCGAAGCCTGGCCCTATCTGGATGAGGACGTGCTGCGTCCCAGTCGCAGCCGCAAGGTCTGCATGACCTGCCATTGGTTCAGGTACCACCCCGGTGCTGACTGCATCCCTTTGCTCACCTGCCAGCTTCACCACGGACTGATTGCCCAGGGTGAGCATCTGGTCAGGCGCTGTCAGGGCTGGACGGATGACATGGTCCGCCAACGGGGCTGGGCGCCGGAAGTGAGCTGATCAGAATCAGCTGAATGGACCTGCATGCCGACCTCAGCGAACGCGTGGTGCTCGACACCCATGCTTTGGCCTGGCAGCCCTCACCAATGGCTGGCGTGGAACGCCGCCTTCTGGATCGCCGCGGGGAAGAGGTGGCCCGTGCCACCTCAATCGTGCGCTACGCCCCCGGCAGTCACTTCGAGCCCCATGGCCATCCCGGTGGAGAAGAAATCCTTGTTCTCGAGGGCACGTTCTCGGATGAGCACGGGGACTACCCCGCCGGCAGCTACCTGCGTAATCCGGTGGGATCGAGCCATACCCCGTTCAGCAAGGCTGGCTGCACGATTCTGGTGAAGCTGTATCAGATGCACCCGGGAGATCAGCAGCGGCTGGTGATCGATACCAGCTCCGGTGTTTGGGTTCCTGGGCTTGTGAATGGGCTCGAGGTCATGCCCCTACACGGCTACGGCTCGGAGCACGTGGCGCTGGTGCGCTGGGCGCCTGGCACGGTGTTTCAGCCCCACAGCCATCCAAGCGGCGAGGAGATTTATGTGTTGTCTGGTGTGTTCCAGGACGAGCACGGCACCTATCCCGCTGGCAGCTGGCTGCGCAATCCACCGGGCAGTGTGCATCGACCTTGCAGTGAACCGGGTTGCACGATCTGGGTGAAGACAGGGCATCTGCCTTGCTGCCTAGGCCCCGACGGAACGGAGGCCCGACTACAAATCGCAGCGCCCCACATGCCATGAGAGACGACGCTCTCCACTCAGCGCAGCCGTCGTCCAAAGAGGCCACTGTGTTGGCCTCGCTGCCTGTGCTCGATCGGCTCCTACCGCTCTGGATCCTGTTGGCGATGGCCAGTGGTCTCCTGCTCGGACGGCTGGTGCCTGGCATACAGGCTGCGCTCACTGCGGTGCAGGTGGATCACACCTCTTTGCCGATCGCCATCGGTTTGTTGTTGATGATGTATCCAGTGCTGGCCAAAGTGCGCTACGGCGAACTGGGCCACGCTGCCCGTGATCCCCGCCTGCTGAAGCTGGCCCTTGGGTTGGTTTGGGGGTTGGGGCCACTGTTGATGTTCGCTTTGGCTTGGTTGTTCCTTCCAGATCAACCTGCCTTTCGGACTGGATTGATCCTGATTGGTATTGCGCCTTGCATTGCGATGGTGCTGATCTGGATTGATCTGGCCAAGGGAAACCGTGAAGTGGCTGCAGTGCTGGTTGCGATTAATTCCATTCTGCAGGTCCTTATTTATGCCTTGTTGGGCACCTTCTATCTGCAGGTGCTTCCTGGCTGGCTTGGGCTTGAAAGCCAAGTTCTGAGCTTCTCCTTCTGGGAGATTGCAAAAGCCGTACTGGTCTTTCTTGGGATTCCTCTGGTGGCTGGGTTCCTGACCCGTCAGATTGGCGTACGTTCCAAAGGCATCCGCTGGTACGAAGAGCGATTCATTCCCAGGATTGCTCCCTTCGCTTTATACGGCTTGCTCTTCACTATCGTGGTGATGTTTGCTCTCCAGGGCAAGGCGATCACTGCGAATCCAGGCCAGGTTTTGCGGGTGGCCTTGCCTCTGCTTCTCTACTTCGTGATCATGTGGAGCACCGCATTTGCCCTAGGCAAGAGAAGCGGCTTGGATTACACGCGCACATCCGCTTTGGCTTTCACCGCAGCTGGCAATAACTTTGAGCTGGCGATTGCTGTCTGTATCAGCATCTGGGGAATCAGTTCCCAACAGGCCCTGGCCGGTGTGATTGGCCCGTTGATCGAGGTGCCGGTGTTGGTGTCCTTGGTGTATGTGTCGCTATGGCTCAAGCAGGGCTTCCGCATCTCCAGCTGAGGAACCGGGTGGTTTCTGCACCTAGAGATGAACCTCCAGGGTGGCGAGCGAGGGGCAACGGGTGTAGCCCGAAATCCGGCTGCCTGCGCTGAACGCACCAAACAACCCACCCTGCTCCCGCTTGGCTGCAAAGGCAATGCGTGTAAATCCCGATTGCCTGGCGTCAGCGGCGGCGCGATGGTGTGTCCATCAACCAAGGAGGCGCCCAGATGGACGACACGCCACCCCGCTACCCGCCAGAAGCAAGCTGACTGCAGGCCCCTGCTCCAACAGTCTTCACCCAACCGTGGGCGGGTCGTCAGTTCGGACACTGAATGGTGCGTCTGAACCGTCGACACTCCGTTTGCACCGCCATAGGTGCCCCAGGAGAACCAACCAACCCACATCTGGAACGTTCGGCCCCAGGCGCCAACGCCAGCAGCTTCGATCCAGACCAAACGCTTCATTCGACGTGATTAGCCAATGACCCTCGGGCGCTGCTCGGGGGTTTTTGATTGGAGCTGAACACTGGATGCCAAAAAGCCCCGGGCCGTAACCCAGGGCTTTTGATCACTTGCGCCGTGATGTGCGGACTCAGCCCTTGCTCGCCCGCACCTCCCAGAACGCTGCACCGAGGCTGTAGCTGGCGAGGCCGCTCTGCTGCTCATAGCTCTGGCGTGCCTTGAGCTGGCATTCGATCTCTTTGCAGTCGATCGAGTAGCTCCACTGCTTGCGGCCGGGGCGGCGGTTGAGCACGAGATCCGGGGTGATCTGATAGCCGTTGCCGTCCTTGCCGGCTGGCAACAGGGTGAGCAGGTCACCGCGTAAGTGCGCCAGGCGCAGCTGTTCGTTCAGTTCCTTCTGTTCATTGGCCAGGAGTTCCTTCTGCTGTTTCACCTCGAGCAGTCGGGTGACGCAGGTGGTGATGGCGTCGGCTGAGAAGCGGGGATCGTCGGCGCCGGCACTGGCGGGCAGTATTCCCGCGTTGGCCAAGAGCAACAGCGCTTCCGGTGATCCGGGGATGGGTTCGCCGAGAGCGGCGGGATTGGCGGTGGTGAGGGTTGTGGTCATAGGCGTGTGTGGAATGGGTGAACGGGTCTGATTCGCGAGGGGCCTTTCGCCCCTTAAGCACCGAGGGCTTGGATTTGGTTGAGGGCTTCGATGAGCTCGCTGCGGCGCAGCAGTTCGATCGGGGCTGGCAGGGAGGAGCGATCAATCGGATAGCTGCGCAAGAGCGAGCGCAGTTCCACCACCGACAGCTCATCCCAGAGGGTTGAGAGGTTGGGCACGCATGTCGGCTTGGTTGCCTGGCTGGGGCGCTCCTCCATCCAGGGCTCTGCTGCAGGAGCAGTCGGCTGGGTGATCGGGAACTGTTGGCTGAGCTGACTCACCAGTTGCGTGAGCCCAGTGATCGCCTGGAGCAGCGCGCTCTGCAGCTCAAGCGCCGTGTTGCCGCTGGCGCCCCTAGCGCAGGCGCAGGTGCGGGAAGGAGTGGAAACAGTCATCAGACAACAACCTGGTAAACGACAGAGGGGGTGTGGAGCTTGCGCTCGCTCTTGGGGCAGTAGGCCTCCCATTCGGCGGCAAAGGGGTAGGGCTCGATCCCGCTGATGTCCTGGAGGTCAACCTTCACGCCATCGATAGCGCCCGTGCCCTTGGAGCCAGACACGATGTGGATGTTCTGCGCCGCCTTGCTGCAGAAGTTCAGCCCTGCTTCTGAGTAGGCGTTGCTGCCCACCAGCGAGGCATTGCGGGCGTGGTAGTCGCCGATGGCGCTGGCGTGTAGGTGGCCGAACAGGGTGTAGTCCACCGTGATGCCTTGGGCGGCGTACTTACCGGTGATCTCTTGCACCGATTTCTGCACGTTCGCGCCGATCTGGTGGCCGTGCAGGCAGAGGAAGGTGCGGCCCATCACCTCAAACAAGAGCTCATTGGCCCGGAAGCCGCAGAAGTTGATCCCTTCTGTGCCGGCAAAGCCGCGCTTGAGGATCTCGTAGATCATCAGGTCGTAGCTGTCGGTGGCGAGCTCATCGCTCCAGCCCAGCTCTTTGTTCACGCGGCTTTCATTGCCGGTGATGCCATAGACCTCGAGCTCGAACTGCTCGCGTAGATCGAGCAGAAACGCCCGCAGGATGTCGACGGCAAGCAGGGTTGCTCTGGAACGGTTGGTGCTGTTGGAGAGCAGCTCATCGAGGCGCCGGTCGCTGTTGAGGAAATCCCCCAGGCAGGCCACCACCACCTTGCGGGCGCCATAGCTCTGGCCCAGTTGCTTGACGCGTTGGGCGAGCTTGGCCAGACGCTGCGCGGCCACGGTGAAGTCGTAGCGGTTGGAGGGCAGTTCAACCCGCTCGTTGAAGTGCAGATCGCTCAGTTGCACGATCAGCACTGCATCCCCGCCGTCCGGGATGCGGGAGAGCGTCACGCCTTGCGTAAAGCCCCGTTCATCCAGAAGCGAGCACAGCTCGCGGGTGTAGGCGGTGACGGCGTTCTCGATGCGGGCGTGTTCGCGGAAGGCCTTGCGCTCAATCCGGTTGGTGTCGGCCTGGGCCTGACGTGCCTTGGCCAGGCGCACGTTGAACTGCAGCAGTTCGCGGTCTTGATCAGTGTTGCTGGCCGGTTGTGCTCCCCGTCCAGGGAGATGACGGGCTGGTTGGTGGCGGTGTTTGGCTGAACCCATAGAGAGATGCAGGTGCGGGAGGCTACTGGGGGTGGTTGAACAAGCTGCTGAGACCCCAAAGGGTTCCGGAGTGGTGTGCAGCTCAGCGCTTAATCGCGCTGGAGTTCATGCAGCGGAATCGGCCGTTGTCCGCAGGCGCGGCGACAATCCAGCCAGCGCTCCAGGGGCACTTGGAGTTGATCGGCGATCTGCTGATCGCTGAGGCCCTGGGCGACGTATCGGCGCGCTTTGATCCACAGCTCCCGCAGCCGGTGGCTGATGCGCAGCGAGAAGCCCGTGTCGCGCAGGTAGTGCAGCAACTCGCCTTTCACCTTCGGGACGAGATAGCTGGAGGGGCGATGCCCCAGCGTGGGATCAAAGCCAATCGCACCCTTACAAAGACCCTCGTAGGCGGGGCCAATCAGGTCGTCGACGGCCATCGACCAACGGCGCGCAAAGCGGTGCGCCTGTTGATGCGCCAGGCCCAGGTGCTTGCAGGCAAACGCCCGCTGCTCACTGGTCATCGGCCGGCGCAGACAGCGTTTGGGCATGCGTGGTTTGCAGGTGCGGGAGGCTATTGGCCTTGCCTTGAACTCCTTGCGCTGCAATGGATTGGCGGGCATGCATGGGCTGCACCAACGCCCCACGCACCACCGCCCCGAGCGGTGTCGGCCCACACGCCTGCACCACCAGTGCCATCACCCCGCCAATGGCGGCACCTCGGAACTCAACAGGCATGAACAACAAGCAACGCCCCATAGGGTTCCGAGGGGGGCAGGGCCCCCGTTGCGGTGGTGCTGGGGCTGCGGTTGGGGCGATCTGGCTGGAAGAAAGGCTGACGGAATGGCTGCTCGCTGGCCCCCCGCTGTGCGTGGAATCACCGATCCCGACTGGCTGGTGTTGTTCCACCAGAGACAGCCATGCCACACCTGTGGCCTGTGGATCCCACGTCTGTGGCGCTGGTGATGCCACACCTGTGGGCGGTGTCACTGAGGACCGCAAAGCCAGAACCGGTGCAGTGATTCCTCGCTGCCATGACCACCAAGGTTCTGCTCACCCATCACCACCGTGATGCGATCGAGAACGCCGCCGATCGCGGCTTCTGGATGCCCCTTGCCCTTGAGGCTGAACAGCTCAAGGACGTGATGTATTTGACGTCCCTCAGCTACGGCGAGTCCACGCTCAAGCAGCTGGTGGAGGTGGCCAGCTTTGAACCGTGGCGTGAGGCCGATGGCGTTGAGCGCTGGTTGCCGTTCCTCGGCCAACGACTCGAGCTACCCAAACCCCTGCCCCTGGGTGATCGCGGCTTGCTCGCCGGTTGGCTTCCGCGTCAGCGCGAGGCGGTGCAACTCATCGAGCTCGATGCACTCCTGGCGGCCAAGCGGCTCAGTGATGTGTTGGTTGGCTCCGGTGCCTGTTGCCATCTGCCGCGGCGGAACGCGTTGGTTTCCGTTTCAGCAGCAGTGCACCGTTCAGGAGCGGCGGCCTGAAACCATTGACGCTGATCAGCGTTCAACACTGGATCATCCAGAGGCTGGCTTGAGGAGGAGGAAGCCGGCTTCTGGATGGTCGTTGAAGTAGCGAATCTCCTCCAGCCTTGAAAGGATCAGCCGGGCTGTGGCTGCATTCGAGGCATTGCCAATGGCCAGACAGACCACCTTTGGTGGCCAGCCGAGGCTCAGGCTCATTCCAAGGAAATCGTCGTCCTTGGTCAGCAGCAGATAGCCACCAGCACGGGCCTCCTCCCAGACGGAGCGGTCATCGACACCGCCGAGACCGAGTAAGCGGATGTGGCTCGAATCTGGAAACGCTTCGCTGAGCAGCGGAAGCAAACGCTCAGAAAGGTTCTCGTCGAGAAGCAGCTTGAGGCTCAACCCACCCCCGTGGACACCATCAAGGTGCGTTCACGTTCAGCGGCAAAGGCCATGCAAGCCAACACATCCTCATGGCTGAGCTGTGGGAAGTCCTCAAGCAGCTCGGTCTCACTGCAGCCGGCAGCCAGGGTGCCCAGAACATCACCAACCGTGAGTCGGGTCCCCCGCACGCAGGGCTTCCCAAACCGGATGGCTGGGTCGACGGTGATGCGATCAAGCAGATCCATGACTCCACGCTAAGGCCGTTGCCTGATCTCAGTGATCCTGGCTTGATGGATTCCTGAGTCGAGATCCAGTGGCCTGATCACGCCATGGGCCAGTGCCCAGGCGATCAGCCCGCGTTGATCACGCACCCCGGTCTTGCGGTAGATGGCGCTCAGCTGACGCCGGATGGTGTCGCAGCGTCTCTGCCGCAGGGCCGCAATTTGCGGTGCCTTGTGCCCGCGAGCAACGAGCAGCACCAACTCCTGTTCAGCGGGCTTGAGCAGCGGCTGGCGATGGCCGCAAGACCCGCGCCGCAGACGCCGGCGAAAGACTTCATCGACGCTCTGCTGCCCGTGGAGCGCCTGCACCAAGGTGCTGAGCACCGTGCCCGTTCCGCCGCTGCTGCGGCAACAGATTGCATCGCAGCCATGGGCGAGCATTTGCTCGAGCCTCTCGGGCGCCATGGTCCTGGGGAGATAGGCCAGAAAGCGGCAGGTGGCTTGGGGCTGAGCCGCCCGCAGCTGCTCCATCAGCTCTGTCGCACCGCCATCGGGGAGCGCGTCGTCGCAGATCACCAGCAATCGCTCGCTCCCCGCGGGCAAGCCGGCGAGCAGGTCTGCAATGGAACCCGCCGCCAGAGAGCAGTGGGGCACCAGTAGGGCCGCCATGGCAACGAGTTCGTTGTCGGCGCTGCAAATCACCACCGTCCACCCGTGAGCCGCCTCTGCCACCCGTTGCTTGTGGGTGAGCAGGGTGGTGCAGATTTCACCAGGAGTCATGCCGCCAATCGGCAACCCCCTCGCTGTAGCCACGCAGCCCAGATCTGCGCCACATACCACAAACGCCTGAGGACAACTGGCCCCCGGGCGTTGTACGGCCAACCGCTGGCTGGGGATGGATCAGTCCTGAATCTTGAGGTCGTGCTCTGTGGCCGCTTGGCGCAATTTGCCCAGGGCCGTTGCTTCCAACTGCTGCATCTGGTGCGGCTCCATTCCGCCCATGGAGCGGCGCAACTGACAGGGGCTCAGGGGCGGGCGGCGCAGGTATCGGTTGCGGATCATGCGGTACTCCTGCTCATCCAGGCAGTTCATCAACTGCGGCAGGGCCGCGTGTTGTGGGTCGGCTTCTGATGCTTGCTCCTGAGCACTCGCATGCTGCAGAGACGCCTGATCCAGTCGGGTGGAAGTGCCCCTCTCGTCGCCGTCCTCCTCGGCGCCATCGAGGGATCCGGTGCGGGTGGCATCCCACTGGCGGATGAACTCCGCCAGCTGCTTGGTGTTCATGGCTTTGCCATCGAACTTGAGCTGAGCCGCTAACCACTCCAGTTCCGGTTCATCGCCCGTGCTGCTCTGGTGTTGCTGACTCAGGCGCAGCGCTTTGAGCACCACCGCTGCCTTCTCCGCCGGGAAGCGAATCGCGCGTTTGGCGCGTTGTTCAAACTCCGCGAACCCCCGCCGCACCCAGAAGGTGGCGTAAGTGGAGAACCGGTAACCCTTGGCTGGATCAAACTTTTCTGCTGCGCGCACCAGATTCAGCGCCGCTTCCTGCAGCGCATCGGCGGTGGTGTCGTCATGGGCGGGCAGGCTGCAGCGGTGGCGGCCCCAGGTGTGGGCCACCAGGCCCAGGTTGTGGCGCACCAACTGCTCACGGGCCCGCAGGGCACTGCGGCGCACGGGCTTGGGGGCATGGCTTGGGCCATCGGGGTGTTGTTGCCAACGCTGAATCCGGCGCGAGAGCTCCATCACCGTGCGTTCGCACAGCGGGCGATGGGCACTGCTGGTGTTCAGCCAGGTCTTCACGGTGGAGGCAACGGGGGCGTGACGAGGGGGCATGGGGACGGGCGGCATCTGCCGGGAGCATTCCCCGTGGTTTCACCCTTGCGCCGTTCGGCCGGGTTGGGTTACTGCGGTGGCCAACCGGCCAAGCACTCACAAGCCTGGGCGTCCACGCCTGGTTGCACGATCAGAAGCGGAGCACCGATCGTTAACGCCTGCTGCCGAAGTCCGCCCGTCCGCTCTCTCCAGCAGACGCTTTCGGCCAAAACAGCGTGTCGATTGCCTTAGGGTCTCGCCCGTTTGCCCACCGAGCCTTGGACCCGCAACGCACAACGCCTTGGCATGCGCTGGCGGTTCCCGATGCCCTGAAGCAGCTGAGCTGCAGTCCCGAGGGCCTGTCGACCGCTGAGAGCGCGCGTCGCCTGGCCGACGGCGGCCCCAACCGATTGGAACTTTCGGCGGGCCGCAGCAACTGGCAGATCCTCTGGGATCAGTTCAGCAACGTGATGTTGATCATGTTGCTGGCGGTGGCCGCTGTGTCAGCGGCTGTCTCGATCCACCAGCAGGAATTCCCCAAGGACGCCATCGCCATCCTGGTGATCGTGGTCCTCAACGGCCTGCTTGGCTACCTGCAGGAGAGCAAGGCCCAACAGGCACTGCTGGCGCTGCGTGACATGGCGCAGCCCCTGGTGCAAGTCCGCCGCGATGGCAGCTGGCAGCGTCTAAGTAGTGAACTGCTTGTGCCTGGCGATCTGATTCGCCTGGAGGCCGGTGATCGCGTTCCGGCCGATGCCCGTCTGATCGAGGTCGCCGACCTGGGGGTGCGGGAGGCCGCCCTGACCGGTGAAGCAGAAGCCGTGTTCAAACGGGCCGACCTGGTGCTCGAGGAGGGCACGCCGGTTCTGGAGCGGCAGAACTGCTTGTTCCAGGGCACGGAAGTGGTGCGTGGTCGCAGTGTCGCCGTCGTCACTGCCACCGGTATGGCGACCGAACTGGGCCAGATCGCTGAGTTGATCAACACCGCCGGCGGCGAGAGCACGCCGCTCCAGGAACGTCTCGATGGCTTAGCCAAGGTGCTCGTGGGCAGCGCGCTCGCTCTTGTGGCGCTGGTGGTGGCACTCGGCCTGCTCCTCAAGCAGGACCCACTCAACCTGCTGGAGGTGTCGCTGTCGATGGCGGTGGCGATCGTGCCCGAGGGCCTCCCGGCAGTGATCACCGTGACCCTGGCGATCGGCACCCAGCGCATGGTGCGCCGCGCTGCCCTGATCCGCCGCCTGCCGGCGGTGGAGGGCCTGGGCTCGGTGACCGTGATCTGCTCGGATAAGACCGGCACCCTCACCCAGAACCGCCAGGTGGTGCAGGAACTGCGCCTCGGAACCTCCAGGGTTGAGGTCACGGGCCAGGGCTATGTACCAACCGGTGATTTCATCGAATCCGCGCTCGCCCAGCCTCAAGGCTGTGAGCCTGGTGCCGCCAAGGGGCTGCAAACCCTGCTTCTGAACGCCGGTGTGCTCTGCAGTGATGCCGAGCTGAAGCAAGAGGCCGACGGCAGCTGGGATGTCCTGGGCGATCCCACCGAGGGCGCCCTGTCGGTGGTGGCTCAGAAGGTTGGCATCGATGACTTCGAGCTGCGCAGCCACTTCCGCCGCGACGGCGAGATCCCGTTCAGCTCTGAGCGGCAGCTGATGGCGGTGTGGATCGAGGATCCCCGCGGCGAACTGCAGGCGCCGCTCGGGACCGCTGGCGCCGGCTCCGATCGTCTCCTGATCTGCAAGGGCGCACCGGAAGTGATCGTGAGCCACTGCGATCGCTGGGTCGATGGCTCCGGCGTGATCTCCATGGGAGGAGCTCAGCGTGAGTGGTGGCTGGAGCAGGCTCAGCAACTAGCAGCCAGTGGACTGCGGGTCCTGGCGTTCGCCTGCGCTCCCCACCACCAAAGCCCCGACCATGACCTCAATGGTCAGATCTTTCTGGGCTTGATGGCTCAGCTGGATCCGGCCCGTCCAGAGGTTGCGGAGGCTGTGGCTACCTGCCGCCAGGCGGGGATTCGCCCGGTGATGATCACGGGTGATCACCCGCTCACCGCCCGCGCGATCGGCTCGGCGATCGGCCTGACCGACAGCAGCGGCGAGGTAATCCTCGGCCGTGAGCTTGAGGCGATGGATGAGCCCGCCCTGAAGGAGGCAGTGGCGCGCTGCAACGTCTACGCCCGCGTACCGCCCGAGCAGAAGCTCCGGATCGTGAAGGCCCTCCAGGCCAATGGCCAGGTGGTGGCGATGACCGGCGATGGCGTCAACGACGCCCCGGCGCTCAAGCAGGCGCACATCGGCGTGGCGATGGGCATCACCGGCACCGAGGTGAGCAAGGAAGCCGCCGACATGGTGCTGCTCGATGACAACTTCGCCACGATCGTGAATGCCGTGGAGGAGGGGCGGTTGGTCTACGCCAACATCCGCCGCTTCGTGAAGTACATCCTCGGCAGCAATGTGGGCGAGCTGATCACGATCGCCTCAGCACCGCTTCTGGGCCTGGTGGGTGTGCCGCTGACGCCGCTGCAGATCCTGTGGATGAATCTGGTGACCGACGGCGTGCCGGCCCTGGCTCTGGCCCTGGAGCCCGGCGAGCAGGGGCTGATGGAGAAGGCGCCTGCCGAACCCGGTGAATCGATCTTTGCGCGGGGCATCGGCCGCTACATCCTGCGCATCGGTGTGGTGTTCGCCGTGATCGTGATCGGTTTGATGCTTTACGCCGCACGCCATGACGCCCCCTGGGCAACGATGGTGTTCACCACCCTCTGCCTGGCTCAGATGGGCCATGCCCTCTCAGCCCGCAGCGACCTGCCCCTGGTCCAGGTAGCGCCCTTCTCCAACCCCTGGCTGATCTGGGCCGTCGTTCTGACCTCGGGCTTGCAGTTGTTACTGCTGTATGTGCCAGCCCTCTCCACGTTCTTCGGAACAACGCCGCTCAGCGGCCATGACCTTCTGATCTGCGTGGGCTTCAGCCTGTTGTTCTTCCTGTATCTGGAACTGGAGAAGGTGTGGCGCCTGTGGCGACGCAGTGCGACATCCGATAACCCCTAAGCGCTGCAATCGTGGCCAGGCAGGTTTAGCGAGTCTGGCCATCGCTTTGCTCGTGGGAAAAAGCGTGAGGCGCTCTGTGTCAACCATGCCTGTCCCATGGATCGCCGCTCTTGCAAAGGCCTCACGTCTTGCACGTGTTTGATCGTGTCTTCTGCGTTGAGCAGTCCGATGGCCATGGCATCGAGATACTCGACCTCGACAGACTGGGCTGCTCGATCAGAGATGGAAGTAGCGGCAGATCAGGAATGGCACCACCAGCAACACGCCATAGGACAGCCAGCCTTCGAGGCTGTGCAGCAGATCCTTGGCCAGAGCTTCTGCCAGGCCGGTCTTCTGCATCGCGGCGCTTTTGCGGGAGAGCGACGTATGTCCCGTCAGGGGTTGGGGTAAAGCAGTTCATGGCGTCGCATCGGCGGGAGTGATGGACGACTGCCTCAAGCGCGTTGCAGGATCTCCCGCCTGATTCGCCAGCACCCAACACCCAACGAGCCCCCAGGGTCTGCAGAACCGGAGAGCCGTCGAAAGCCGCGCGTGAGGAGTGCGGCCCTGTGGCACTCGCTAGACCCCCCGCGGGCGGTGAGAGGGCACCGAGGGGTCATGGCTCAGGGGGTGTGGCGCTGTAACCGATGTCGTCAACAGCTCCGTCCAGCGCACCTAGGGTGCAGGCATGCGTGATCGGATCACCACCAACCCTCAGCAGTGCGGCGGTAGGCCCTGCATCCGCGGGATGCGGATCCGCGTGGCCGACATTCTCGAGCTCTATGCCGCTGGTCTGAGCAGCGCGCAGATCCTGGCGGACTTGCCCGATCTGGAAGTAGCGGATTTAGTGGCAGTGCGGCGTTGGTCTGGAAAGAACCTCCCGAATCCTCGATGAGAACCTGACAGGTTCCTTGATGAGACCGCTGAGTTCGCTTGATAGGAGCCGGAGAGTTCCTTCAAAGGGAACGGAGAGGTCCACCATCTATAGATCTATAAGGTTTAAAGAACAACAGCCATAACAAACGCAAGCGGCTGAAGGATCAGGACTCAGAAGCAAGACAGAACAGCTCGCTGCCTCGAGCCGCTCCAGGGAGGGTGTGCAGGTTGCCCCCGGTAGCCTCCGGCATGACGACAGGAGCATGTCCTCCTGATCCGCTCCATGCGTTTCTACGCCCTTAGCACTGACGGCATTGATCGCACGTATCGAGCCCTGCAACAGCAGGGGCGTGAGCTGCGTGGATCGACGGGGGCAAGCCGTTGCTTGCGCGTTGCCCAGCTCTATGGCCATCTGCAATTTCGTGCGCGCGAAGGCCGTGAAGTGCACCTGGTGCTGCGGGATCTAGCAGCGGCTTGGCATCTGCAACCGCGGCTGCTCAGAGAAGACCTTCAGGATCTGAGGACCCTGGGCTGGCTGACCTACAGCAGCGGTATTCATGGCACGCGGATTTACCTGAATGAGCCCCTCCTGGAGGACGAGGACGCAGATCTGAGCGCGGTAGCCGTTGGGGGGCCAGAGCCCCAGGAAGCACCACAAGCATGCAAAGCGCCGGGATCGACCCTCGCGCCAGCAGAGCCAGAGGCGACTCCAGCCACTGAGCCGGAACCCTCAGCTGAGCCGGATAACACGCCTCCACAAAGCTCGTTGATCGCTCAGTTCGTTGCCACCTACAACCAACACAAGCCCCAGACCTGGCCCGCTTACAACCCCACGGGATCGGCTTTGGCCAGCCGGCTGCAGAAGGCGATCCGCCACGCCGGCGGCGCCGAGGCCTTCTGGGCGGTGCTGATCAGCGCCCTACGGCACGTGCCTGAGTTCTGGCGCTTGACCTACCCCCAGGGCCGCAACGGCGCCGATTGCGCCATGGCCCTCCTCAGCGCTGATCGCAAAGCAGCGGGTCTGGGGGTGGAGTTCTGGCACGTCTTCTGCTGGGGAAACCAGGGCCAGACGGCTCTTTCAACGGCGCCTTACTCCGGGTGGCTCTGTGGCGGAATCGGTGGGAACACTCCAGAGGTGGGCAGCGGCCACCTGGCCGTCATTCACCACCCGGACTTCGCTCGCGCTCGCAAGCTCCTGGTCTGGGGGGATCACGCCTGGCGTTGTCAGGGCATGGAGGCCTTTGACCTCCCCGCCTCTGAGAAGCAACGGCTGGCAGAACTCCTGGAAGCCGCCGGACTCGGTGAGCCCGGCAAGGCCGCTGAGCAGTTCGCTCAGGAGGCCAGGCGCTGAATCCAGGGCCCACACGTCCCATCGCTGTTCAGGCCATGACCGCTAACACCAACGCGAACTCCGGTGCCGGCAACAACGACCCCGGCAACGAGGAGCTCAAGACCACCATCCCCGGCGCCTTTGACCCGGCGCTGCTCCAAAAGATGATCGATGACGGCGTCTTTATCGAGACCGCCGCTGGCTTGATGGCGGCCGAGGTGCCAACGGTGCCTGCGAATCACTCCCTGGCGGAGCACGAAAAGAATCTCCTGGCTGCCGTGTTGGTTGGGACCGACGACCAACGCGAACGCTGGGGCCTGTTTCGCCGCGCCATTGGGCTGCGCTTTGACGAGGTGGTGCCTGGCTCGATCTGGACCCAACCGGGCCTAAGAGCCTTGGCACTGGAGATCGATGAGCTGTTCCGCGGCCGGCGTGACATTGATGTGCTCAATGCCAACGCGATTCGTGAGGACCTGCGCCAACGCGCCTTGGAAGGCCGCTTCCGCGGTTCATTGCTCCAGATGGAAGAAGCGCTTTCGGAGGTGATCGCCTGGGGTGATGACGGCCTGATTCACCCCGAGCTGGATTTCAAGATCGCCTGCCAGCTGTTCCAGAGCGCCAAGGCCAGGGCGCTGTTCTATTCAGGCGTGCGCAAGCTCCTGGCACGGGAGCAGATCGATTGCGGTATCGATGGCGAACTTGAGCGCTGCCGCCAGCTCCTCAATGACGCCACCTCGATCACCGCAGGGCGTTATCGCCAGAACAAGGAGGTCTGCGCGGTGGCTGATTCCACCCGTGAGTGCGTGGCTCTGGCCTCGTTGCCTGCGGATCAACGCCCCAAATCCATTTCGACAGGCATTCCCTCGCTTGATATCGACATGCGCGGTGGTGTGCTCCCGGGCACTGGCGACAGCACCTGGGTATTAGCCGCGCGATCGGGCGTCGGGAAGACGACCGTGGGGATCGCCGCTGCGATGGGGTTGGCCTACAACGGTGCCTCTGTTCTGGTTCTCTCCTGTGAACTGAGCCGCCGTGCGATCGGTGCCCGCCTGTTTGCCAACTACTGCCGTAAGGCCAGCGGCGTGTTCTCCTCGCGCTACTCGGCCAACGAACTCGAGGGCCGCGGGGAGGTGATCGAGGGCCGCGATCTCGAGCACCTCAAGCAGCTCGCCGATCAGTTCGGCGATGGCCTTGCCACCAATGGCCAGCGCATGGGGCACGTGTTCTACCAATCGCAATTTGCCGCCACGGTGGAAGAGCTGGCGGCCCTGGTGGAGGACTGCAAGAGCGCCCACCCCGAGCTGGCGGCGGTGGTGCTCGATCACTTCCATGCCATGGGGCCAACGCCTGGGTATGGGAGCAACACCACGGCTGAATTGGCAGCGAGGGCCACGGCCATCAAGGCCCTGGCAGGCCGCTGTGAGCTGGATGTCTTCGTGATCGCCCAGCTGAACCGCGGCGCTTACGGCAACCCCACCGGCCCCGATGTGTCCCATCTGGCGGGGACGTCTGAGCTGGAGCGCTATGCCTCAGCGGTGTGGCTGATCGATCGCCCCAAGGTGGATGAATTCAGCCAGCCCCAGCCCGGTGTTCTCGACATCCACCACGGCAAATGCCGTCACGGCCAGACCACCGGCGAGAACGACTTCAGCAAGACCACGATCCGCATGGACCGCGGCCACTGCTACCTCGAGGCCGACAACGCCCGCAAGTTGTTCATCGGCAGTGACCTGTACCCGGGCGTGGAGTGCCTCTGATGCTCATGCTCTCCAACACCAGTGGCAATGGCAGCGGCAAAGCCGCCCCTCATCGGGTGGTTGCAGGCGCGGCCCGTAGGGCTCCCAGTGGGCATCCCACCGGGCGCTCGTCTGGGCTGCTCACGCCGGCGGTGTTGGAGAGCGTGCGCGAGCGGGCCCAGATCACCGATCTCTTTGGGCCCGCTGAACTCAAGAAGAGTGGCCGGGAGTTCCTCGCCCGCTGCCCCTGGCATGACGATCGCCGCCCCTCGCTGTCTGTCAGCCCAACGCGCAACCGCGTGCACTGCTTTGTCTGCGGCAAAGGCACCGATGCCATCGGCTGGCTGCAGGACAGGCAGGGCCTGAGCTTTCAGGAAGCCGTGCTCGAGCTGGCGCGGCGCACGGGGGTGAGCGTCGCCGAGGGCGACCCCGAGGCGCAGGCGCGGTTCGAGCAGGAGTGGCGCGAGCGCCGGCAACTGATGGCCAAGCGCGGTGAGCAGCGGGCTCAGTTCCACCAGGCTCTGTTGCAGCAACTCGAGCAGGGCGGTGCAGGCGCTGATTACCTGCAGGCCCGTGGCATCACCCCTGAAACCGCCCGCACCTGGCAGTTAGGCGTTGCCGGCGGTCGCTTGGTGATTCCCCTGAACGAAGCATCCGGTCAAACCGTGGGTTTCTGCGGCCGGGCCACTGGCAATCAGGAACCTAAGTACCGCAATAGCAGTGGTGATCTGCTGTTTCAGCGCAATGGCGTGGTGTTCGGCCTGGACCAAGCCGCGGAGGCGATCCGGAAGGAGGGAACGGCGCTCTTGGTGGAGGGACCGCTGGATGTGATCCAGCTCCACCAGGCGGGGTTCACGAATGCCGTGGCTTGTCTGGGGACGAGCGTGTCGGCGCTGCAGCTGCAGCTCTTGCAACGCCAGGGGATGAAGCATCTGCTCATTGCTCTTGATGGTGACCGGGCCGGGCAAGCAGCGACGGAGAAGTTGCTGGAGCAGTTGCAGCCGCAGTTGGTGGGCGGTGGGCTGAGCGCCTCGGTAGTGCAGCTGCCCGAGGGGCAGGACGCTGACGGGCTGCTTCGTAGCAATGGACCCAGTGCCATCGAGGGCCTGATCGCTGGTGCACGTCACTGGTTGGAATGGCGGCTCGATCGGCTCCTGGCTCCCCTATCCGTAAGGCCTGGAGATTCACCGCTGGAGATCTTGCAAGCGATAGAGCGTGACGGTCAGGCTCTCGTGGAGCAGCTGCCCGAGGGGGTGCTTCGCCGCACAGCGGAGCAGCGCTTGGAGCAGGCCTTAGCCGGCAATGGCGTCTCCCATAGCGAGGGGGTGTCGCTACTCCCTGGCGTGCTCGAGGTCGGCGTTGGGACAGCCCGACAACGCGCTGAACGCCGCGCTTTGCGGCTCTTTGTGCATGCAGCAGAGTGCCGCAGCTTGCTGCAGTGCATCGCGTTTCAAGACCCGGCCTGTCGGGTGGCTATGGAGTGGCTAAAGCTCCTGGCGCTGGTGGCGGTGGATGGCTCGATCGCCGGACTGGCGTTGCAGTTGGCGGGCCAGCTGCAGGGCGCTGCGGGAGGCGAGCTCAGCCAGGCCGCAGTGCCGGGGGTGGATGTGATTGCGGTGTTGCAGCGAGAGCCTCAGGAAGAACTGCAGGAGTTGTTAGATGTATTTGAGCCTATAAAGGTTTCCGAGTCAGTGCATCCATCATTTCAAGGAGTTGCTCATTTGACTCAGCAATAAATCCATCGACCACAGAGGTTTCATGATGCCCGAGATCGTAAAATGAGGTTTTGTTTCTTGCTCTACTGCACCGATACCCTTTGTGGGTGAAGAAGGATCAGCACAGAAATCGGAAGACCTTATAGGGTTTGTCGAGACGGGTCTGACTTGGTCGGGGATGGACACACTGCGCAACAACGGTACTGACGCAAAATGCCTTGCGCTGCAACCGATCTGCCATACCATGACCAAAAATCTGGCGACCATGCGCCCTGCCAATTCTCTGGCCATTGCCGCACTGAGCACTGCGGTCCTTGCAGCCACCGCAACAACTGCGGCCAGCGCCAAACCTGCTCACCTCGCGCAAGGCACAGCCAATGACCTTGGGCTGATGAGCATCAACCTCAAGGATGTTGTCAAACCACAGGTTGGCGTCCAGGGGCAGACCCAGGCTGCTGGCACCCCCAACCAGGCAGGCATTGGCGGCTTTCTGCCACTGGTCATCGGCAACAACAGCGTTGCCTTCTTAGATGTGCTGGCGAATGCCAATTTCGCTGACTGGGGTAATAGCAGCAGCATCATCAACACTCTGGTGACGGGGACCACCATCTCCACGTCGTCCCGCCTTGGTTACCGCTGGCTTAACGGTGACCGCAGCTGGATGTATGGCATCAATGCGGGCTATGACACTCGCCCGATGAGCACTGGCAATGCCGATACGGGCATTTCGGTCTCAGGGCAACGCACTGTCTTCTTCCAACAGGCGGCAGTCAATGCAGAAGCCGTGTCCAACAAGTGGCGCTTTAACGCTTATGCCCTCATTCCAACGGGCGATACTGAGCAACAGCTCAACAGCGTCTACGACGGTGGCGCACTGGATACTTATGGCTTGGACGCTGGCCACAACATCACACCTGCCCTAAGAGCATCGATTGGTTATTACTACCAAAACGGCGACTTAAATACAGCAGATGGCTCTGGCGTTCTGGGGCGCCTTGCTTACGCCATCAATAACGACCTAACCCTCGCCACCAACCTGTCCTACGACAGCGCCTTTAGATCACGCTTCTCGGCAGATATCAAGTGGCGTTTTAATGCCAATGGTGGGGCAGGCAGGCGGCAATTCACGACACCAGTGATTAAAGCCCTGGCAGCAAGCCCAGGTAATCGGGATGTGCGGGTTCACGATGATATATCTGATGCTGATGTATTTGATTTGTCTTCTGCGTCTCATGGAGGGAATGACCCAGGCACGTGCTATGCCCCACCGTGTCCCGGGCCCTGACTATGGGAAGGGACCCTGGTTGCAACTAGTCAATGCCCAGTAAGTAGCCGCCCTCTCAATCAGGTCCTCGATAAAATAATTGCAACAAGGGACATTCTTGCCAGTATTCTGCCAAATCTCAACTTGCTAAATTCTCCACTACTGCTTCGGCGCTGAAAGCGCACGCGACTTCAGGCGCTTCTCTTCATTCACGCGCCGGCATGTCGTGAGCTTCTGCATTGCTTCTCGTTTTAGGACCCCGCCTCTCGGGTGGCGATGAAGTGGCTGGCCAGCCTGGCGGTGGTCGCCGTGGATGGAGCGTTTGCCCTGATGGCATTGCAGCTGGCCGGGCAACTTCAGGGAGCCGTTGGTGCAGCACTCGCGCAAGCGGCAGACCCCGGACCGGACGTGATCGTGGTGTTGCAGCGGGAGCCGCAGGCGGAATTGCAGGCGTTGTTGGAGGTGCTCGAGCCCATCAGCGCACTTGGGCATCACCACTGACAGTCGTCTTGGTGTTGCGCATCAGCCATCACCTCAGCCATGACCGAGCGGTGCTCGCTTCACGCGTCAGGAGCGGTCATCACCCCCTGGCCGTCATCACAGCCATGCACAGGGCTGCACTCCTCACACCGCAGTCCACCCCATTTCCGTTCAAGGCCCCAGGCATGGCAGCGTTTTCTGTGTTCTTCTGCGATCAGGAGCGCTGCAGCATCCAGCCGGTGCGGGCGATGGATCCCGATCACGCCATCTCGCAGGTGCGCAGGCAAGTACCCGATCTACGCCGGGTGGCTGTGGTTCCCGATGAGTTGCTGGTCGGTGTTGACCCACAGCAACTGCTGCAGGAGTGGATTCAGGCCAGAGTCTGAGCAGTACTTCAGCGGCGATGGTTGCCCTGATCGGCATCGATTGCGCCACGCAGCCCAACAAGGTGGGGCTAGCGCTCGGTCAATGGGATGGCGAGCGCGTGCGGATCAAGGCGTGTAGAACCGCTAGCCCTCAAGAGAGGCCCGAGGAGATCGTCGGTGCCTGGCTAAAGGAATCGGGCAGAGCCTTACTGGCCCTCGATGCACCGCTGGGCTGGCCGATTGAGCTGCAGCGGGCTCTCGCGGGACATCAGGCAGGAGATGCCATGGGTGCCAGCGCCCATGCCCTCTTCCGCAGGCAGACCGACGACGACATCTACAACCGTTTCCGCAAGCGCCCCCTGGAAGTCGGCGCCAATTTCATTTCGCGCACGGCTGTCGCTGCACTCGATCTGCTGCAGACGCTGAGGACGTCGACGCGGATGGCGATCCCATTGGCCTGGTCTCCAATGGATGTGAACCCCTTCGCTGCCATTGAGGTTTATCCGGCAGCAACACGGCTTGCCCATGGATCAGAAGGCAAGGGCGGCTCCATTGAGGGATTGGAGCCGTTGCTTGATCTCTCTGCCCTCGACGGCATTCTTCCAACTTCGGCCGATGCCATCGACGCCTTAGTGGCCGCGCTCGCGGCGGCTGATTTCATCCAAGGCCGCGCACGTGCGCCTTTGGATTTGGTCACAGCCAGGCAGGAGGGCTGGATCTGGACAGCGGAGAAACCTGAGCAGAGCTGAGCCGCTCCTCACCAGGGCAGTGGCCCGCGACCGGCGGCCGCATTGCAGCCGACTTGTGATCCCAGCAGTGCACCGAGGGGAATCGCCCAGGCCCGTCCGTCATCCCGTGACATGGCGTAGGCCACGGCACCACCACCGAGGCCACCGATCAGGCGGCCGGTGTTGCAGCGCTGGATCTGTTGCTCAGGAGTCAGCGGTGGAGTGGCGTAAGCCTGATAGCCAGTGTTGACTCCTGGGTTCCACCAGGGCCGTGGCGGTGCGGTGGGCGCGGGATAGTCCTGAACGCTGCTGTTCCAGCTGGTCTGCGGGATCGGCCAGGGCCGCGCCGATGCCGAGAGGGGAATCAATGCGGCGGTCGCAGCGGCAAGAACAAAGCCAAGTCGCGCTGCAGCGCTCAGGCGGTGAGAGCGGGAAGCAGAAGGGCTCATGACTGCTTGGGTGTGTGGGAGGAGGCCAGAGAGCAGCAGTGCTCTATGACCTGCAACCAGCCAAATCCGTTCTGCTGGGCGATGGGTGACTGACCCGGGCTGAGGCTCTCACCAAATGTGACTGGGGCGCTTGATGCACACCGTGTGGCTTCTTTCTTTGCTGCGGTTGTTCAACCGTTAATTCTTGATCGCCACCCGGCGGCAGGTGATTCAGGATGTCACACGGCGCCAGGGCTTCGCGAGCCGGCGTGGCCGCTGCGCGGACACCGGCCCTGGCGCTCGCGTGATCTCTTGTGTCCTTGCCGCCGCCGGGATGTGTGGCGTTGGTTCATCACGCACAGCGTCCTCCCGCGGCTGCGGTGGCATGGCTCTATCAGGCCTACCTGATGCTCCTGGAAGCAGCTGTGGTGGCTGCGTTCTGGGCGATTGATCGATGCTCAGCTCTTAGAAGAGTTGCCGCACTGCTGATGCCTCAGTTGCTCAGATCTAGAGCCGTAAAGATTCAAGAAGAGAGCCCGTAGAGCCCCGTCTCGCCTGGCGCATAGTACGCCCGTACTGATACAATAAAGAGGTGATCAAGGGATGGCCTCCGCTGTTGCCGGAGCCCTTGAAAGAAATCCTCTTGCGCTCATTTTCTTCCCATGCTTTCGCTCACCCAGGCCGCCGCATTGGCGCCGCCTGCTGCTTCTTTATTCAGCTCACTCTTTCTCCCTGGCAGTGGCCAGCTGGTGATCGTGGCCGGTGGTGGCCGTGATCTCACCTGGCCCTCCGAGCTGATTGCCACCCATCTCCTGCGCGCCACCCGTGGTCGCTTGGTGCAGGCCCTGCTCCATGGCGCTGCCCGCGGCGCGGATCAAGCGATCGCCGCAGCTGCCGATCAGCTCGGTTGGCTTCAGATCGCCTGCCCTGCTGCCTGGAGCGAGCACGGCCGCGCCGCCGGCCCGATCCGTAACCGCCAGATGCTCGAGCGCTCGTTGGATCTGGCCTCCGCTCTTCCCCTCGGCGCTGCCTTGCTCGTGATCACTTTCCCGGGATCCCGCGGCACGGCCTCGCTGGTGGATCAGGCCCATCGCATCAGCCGCCGCTCGGCCATCCCCATCGAGGTGATCCAGATCCCTCAGGCGACATAGGCCTCCCTTCTTCTCCCTCCCATTCCTCGCACCCAAACACCGATGTCCGTAGCCATCGCCATCACCACCCCTCCCGCCGATACCCCCCAGCTCCCCACCCTCTGGGAGCTCGGCACCGATCTCCAGGTCGAAACCTCCTGGATTGCTCATCTCTCTGAACGCCTCGACACCGAGGACGACGACGAACGTGCTCTCGCCATTGCCGATCTCGAGGAATCCCTCGCCCTGGAAGACAACAAGCGCGAGGCCTTTCTCCGCAAAGCCGATGCCACCTGCTGGGTGATCGAACGCCTCCGCGCAGAAGCCAACTACCACTCCGGCCAATCCAAGCGCTTCTCAGCCCTCGCCAAACGAGAAGACAACCGCGCTGACGCCCTCGAATCCACCCTCATTCATCTGCTCTCCCGCCTCGATCCATCCGCCACCGCCCACAACCTCCTCGATCACCGCCTCACCTCACGCACCACAGAAGCCATCGAGATCGATGACGCAGGTCTCCTCCCGCCAGATCTCCTCACCACCCAAACCACCACCACCCCCAACAAAACCTCCATCAAGGCCCGCATCCGCTCCGTCATCTCCTCCGCCATCTCAGGCCTCCCCAAACCAGAAGCCGCTCACCTCGCCTTCTCCCTCTCCGCCACCGCCGTCCCCGGCGCACGCCTCATCAAACGCCGCCACTGGTCCATCACCTAGCCCCCAAGGGGGGCCTCGCAATGGGGTTTTGCAGGTGCGGGCCCCATTTCCTTTTCTCCACTCCACACACGCCACTTCATCGCCATGGCCATCACATCCACAGCCAACACCACCACAACCCACTCGGCGCCTGTGCGCCGCAATGCCACGAGCCGGCCACCCACAACGCTCCAGCTGCTGCGCGAAACCCTCAGCCAAGACGCTGCTCAACCATCGCCCGCACCTGCAACCGCCCACCTCGAGGGGGCCCATGGCCCCGGCTTTAGTGAGAGGCAGGTGGCGTTGCTGTCGGCGCCGTTGGATCGGGCCAATGTGCGGCAGCGGGAGCAGGGCCGCAGCCGGGTGAGCTACCTCGAGGGGTGGCAGGTGATCGCAGAGGCCAACCGCATCTTTGGGTTTGATGGCTGGGAGCGCTGCACCCTGATCAGCCGCTGCGTGACCGAACACGAACGCCCGATTGGGCGGGATCGCAAAAGCGGCTGGGGTGTCACTTACACCGCCCGCGTGCGCATCACCGTTACCGCTGGCCACCGCACCTTGATCCGTGAGGGCTCAGGGGCCGGCCATGGCATTGATGCCGACAAGGGCCTGGCCCATGAATCCGCGCTCAAGGAAGCTGAAACCGATGCCACCAAACGGGCGTTGATGACCTTTGGCAATCCCTTTGGCCTGGCGCTCTACGACAAGCAGCAGCGCCAGGTGAGCGATGCCAAGCCGGTGGCAGCTGCAACCAAAAGCCCATCGCCTGAGATGGCTGATGCTCCCCTTCCGCCCACTGCCATCACTGCGCTGCAGGACCGAATCAAGGCCCTCGCCCCCGCTCGGCTCGAGGCCTTCTCCAAAGGCTTCCGCGCTGCCTTCCAGGTGCCTGAGGCTCAACCATCCTTGGCGGGGCTGATCACCACCAGCCGGCACCAGCGCTGGATTGAGAGCTTCCTCGCAGAATCCGCTACGGCTTGATCCCTTCGCGCTGCCTACGCTGGTCCCATGGCCTTCTCCCGAATCACGCACGACCCAGCCGTGATGGGCGGCAAGCCCTGTATCCGCGGGCTTCGGATCAGCGTTGGCACCATCGTTGGCCTTGTAGCCAGTGGCGTCAGCCGCGAGCGGATCCTGGCGGCTTACCCACTGCTGGAATCACCCGATATCGATGAGGCCCTTGCTTACGCAGCCTGGCGCCTCGAGGAGCGAGAGGAGGCGCTGGTGCTGACCTGATGGCGCGGCTTCTGGTCGATATGAACTTGTCGACTGAGTGGATCCCTCTCCTGCAAGCAGCCGGTCACGAGGCGGTGCATTGGTCCGAGGTGGGCGATCCACGCGCTCCGGATGGCGACCTGATGGCCTGGGCCCTGGCCCATCGCTATGCGGTCTTTACCCACGATCTCGACTTCGGGACCATGCTTGCCCTCTCTGGTGCCGATGGCCCCAGTGTTCTGCAGGTGCGCTGCTTGAACGTGTTGCCTGAGGTGATCGGTTCGCTGGTGCTCAATCTTCTCGAGAGCTACAGCGATGAGCTGGATCAAGGTGCCCTGATCGTTGCCGATGAGCGCCGTCAACGGGTGCGCATTCTTCCCCTGGAACCGCGCAACCCGCTCCAAACCTGATCCGCCCCCGGGAGCAGCAGAAAAGGCCGGCCACCGCCGGCCTGGCCCTCAGCGGGCCTGAGGGGCCTGGAACTCCAGCTCCTGATCAGCCTCAATCGCGCGATCAATCGCATCAACCCGAGCAAGGAACCCAGCCATCGCTGGCAGCAACTCCTCCTCGAGCAACGCAATCTCTTCCTCCCCATAGGGGTGATCAATCCAGGGCCTGGGGATCAAGACCCCCTTGGCGGCGTGGGTGGCGAGGATCCACTCCACGGCCCGATAGCAGGACTCCACCAGACCAACCGGATCCTCGGGGCCATACCCCAAAACATGCGTAGCCATAACGCTCTGACGCCCTACGGCGCAGCGACGGGACGCCTACAGGACCGCCCCGCCAGTCAAGGGGCGAGTCCATCCGCTGATGCGCGGTGAGCACCGGCACCGCCGGGGCGATCGCGCCACACCAACCAGCCACTCGCCTCGCGCAGCCCTTGACCAGGGGCGATCCTGGAGGTGCCCGGCGCGGCGCATCTGGTGGTGCGTCTGGAGCCGGTGGGGTGCATCTGATGGACTGCTCACCCGCTGGTATGCGCTCGTGGCCATAGGCCTTGACGCCTCACCACTCTTTGCGTGGTGGGGTCTACACGCACTGACAGCCGGAGCCGCGCGCAAGGGGGGCGAGGTGGGCTTCTCCAGGTCACTAGAACCCGGGGGCATCGAGCCAAGGGGCGACTCGTCAGAGCGCGTTGCACTTGAGAATCGCTTGCAAAAAGGCCGCTGTCTTGCTTATGTTGCGAGCCATTCGCAATAACCCTGGATCTTGGGCCTCATGAGCCTTCGTTTTCTGCCCACAGCGCCCTTTCGGACAGTCCGACTCCCAGCCGGGCACAGCGTTCTGCTGAATCCCGCTTTACTGCCGGATGCCTGCTGTATTGAGGTTGTCGAGGGGATGGCCCGGGTCTATTGCCCCTGCGAGGAGACCGAGGGCATGACGATCGCGTTCTTGCAGCCCGGTGATCAGTTGCGACCGGAGCGCCTCTGCAGCGAGGGCGTGTGCGTGGAAGCGTTGACGCCTTTGGTGTTCAGCAGCGATGCCATCCCCGTTGCGGCTGAAGGCTTTGATCCGGTGAACGAGTGGACGCTGCAATTGCTACGGATCCGCCATCTCGGTCGTGCGGAGGAGCGTCTGCAGGCCTTACTGGGCGTACTAGTGACGCGGATGGGGAAGAGGTCTGGGGCCTGGTGTGTGTTGCCCTTCAAGCTCAGCCATGAACGAATCGGTGAGTTGATTGGTGTCACCAGAGTGACTACCACCAAGCTGTTCAGCCGGCTACGCACTGATGGTCAAGTGATTGTCTCTGAATCGGAGCCAATCCTTTGTTTCGAGCCTGCTTTCATCGCAGGCTCCTCCATCGCTTTCTGATTGTTCTCCCGCCACGGATATGACTGCCCTTAGCTGCACTTCCGATTCACTTGTCGGCAGTCTGTGCCGAGAAGCCGAAAGGATTCGAAACCGCTGCATTCAAGTTTCAGCAATCCTGCAGAGTTGCCAGGATGCAGCCCTCTCACGCAGATTGAATCTTGAGTGCCTTTATCTGAGAAATCGACGCCAGGAACTGCTCACAACGGCTGAACGCTGGCGTCGCCGGAAGCAAGCCTTAGACGCTTTGATGCTGGACTTTTTGATCGAACTCTGCCGGCGTGATTGATCGCTTTGGAGGGCCGGTCCCCTCAGCTGAGGGAGGCAGGTTCGCACTTGTCATCGCTTAGCTCTCCATCAATGAGAAGCAATGCAGCAGGCTGATGTTGGGCAAAGCGAACGCGCCCCATCAGATGCGCGATGCGGTTTTCTGATGTCACCTGACCGTCAACAATCGGATCAAGAAACGTGGTGGTTCGAACGTCCGAGCAACGCTCAGCCATTCCGTACATCTGCTGTAGTGACGCTGTCACATCGGCTTCCATTCGGAATGAAGCCGTCAAAATTTCCTCAGGAGAGCTCCATTGCTGGTAGGGGGCTACTAGGGCGTCGAGAATGACTGTCTGTCCTCTAGCAATCAGGTAGTCCGCGAACCGTGCTGCATGTTGTTGCTCATCGGCAGATTCGCCTTTGAAGAAGTGAGCAAACCCACGGAGCTCACGCTCGGCAAACCAGACCGCCATAGCGAAATAGGTCGCACTGGCTTGGCGCTCCATCGTCAGGTGATGTTGCAGGGCCTCCAGCAGCGACACCTCCATAGGTTGAGCAATTGCGCGACCGGCAGGGCCGGTCTGCACCTGGAGCGCTGAACTCGCGGGAGAGAGGGGCATGACGGGGGTTCTATGGAGGAGAATCGACCGATCGCCGAGGCGATGGGGCCTTGTCACCAAAGTTACTCATGGAGGTGCCTGTTGAGAATGCCTCCCCCCTGTGCGATTTAGACCGCTTAGCCTGGACGTGGCGCAAAGCCCGATCCCGCCTCTTCCAACAGCTGCCATGCCCCAAACCCCAGGCCAGCAGAGTGTCGATTTGCCTCAATCCAGTTCAGGACTGAAGCAGGAGAAAAAGAAAGGTTGCAAGCAAAGCAAATGCTCCAAATGGAAGGGAGGTAAATGCCGCTGCGGACGGGAGTGAGTACCGTCCAGATCAGCTGAGAGGGTTTTCCTGTCAGGCATTATCAACAAGTTCAGTCATCCACTTTGGAGTGAGATCCATCATTAATGGAGTAACGACATACATTCCATTCTGACTGTTCACTTGGACCCATCCTTGTTGGCGCTGAACGCTCAGAAGCCGCGTTGCCGTTGATCTTGTGACACCAATTATCTCCGCAAGTCTTGAGTGGGACAGAGAAAAGGGCAATGTGTATCCCTCGCTTATTCGGTTTCCAAAACGAATTATCATCAACTGAAGCAAAGCGGTTAGTCGCGCCATTGCCCCCACAGGATGTCTGACGTGGTGAAGATCCCAGAGCCAGCACCTTATTAGTTCGTGCTCCTTGCAAAAGGAGTCTGTAGCTATGACTGTCATTTGAAGTGGCGTAAGAGCCTCTATTGATAGTTGAGCTTCCCTGGGAGCAATGAGCCACTCACAATGCAATGCACCAGTAAATCCTAGGGTTATATCGGACCTCTTGATTTTGGAAAATGTTGCAAGCCGTCCTACTCCATGCTTAGTCTTGAGCGAGAAAAACGACGGCCCTTCTTCTGCTGTTGGTAGCGGTAGTTGCTCTCCAGGTCTAAGTGTGAGCGAAATCTCGCTACTCATGCGTTCCGGCTCACTCCTCTCTGGGACCGAAATCATTCGTCGGCCAGCCAGCTCTTTGTTTCCCGTCACCTTAGGAGAAGCTGATCAATGATCAGGCCTGCATAGTTACTGTCTTCTGTATGAAATATGACATCGCAATGCACCTTTGACTGCTCTCGCACTGATTCCGGATGCGACCATGGAAGTCGGACTGATGCAGCGTGACCAGTGCCCACGAGACGGCTGACTCGTTTTTTGCTTGTCGTCTTACTTGTCGTTGTCGTAGCGGCAGCATGGATTGCTGTTTTGATCTAGCAGCTCGCAGATTGAGATGTTCTGAGACTTGGCATGAATTGATTCTCCCAGCGCTCCGTTTTTGCCATCCCAGTGGCTAGCGCTGCCGAATTTCAATCAGAGAACCACTCTTTCTTGTCTGAGTTGTTTGATTGGGAAACTGACCCCTCTCCCAGCCTTGGTGCATCCAGTGCTCGCGCCAGCACTGGATTCCTCATCACGTGACTGTCAGGTTCATGTGCTCTAAGTAGTCAATCTCGCTGCACTGGAACAGATTGGGCGAGGCCAGCGGAGGCCATAACGCCCAACCTCTGACTTGTTCGCTCGCGGTGCATGTTGGTGTGTCTCGCTTCAGTCATCAACCAGGGGACGATCCTGGAGGTGCACGGCGCGGCGCTTCTGGTGGTGCGCCTTGAGCCGGTGGGGTGCATTTAAGGGACTGCTCACCCTCTCGGTGATCCACTCATGGCCATAGGCCTTGAGGCTGTTCATTGCGGTCCGCACCAGCGATCGGCTCACCACACAGCCACGGCGGGCCGGGCCATGGAATCAGCGGCGTGGACCCTCCCAGCGTGCCCACTGCGGCAGAGGCGGCAAGGATCAGGCCGGGCCGCTGCGCGGTCCTTGCCGCCTCTGCCGCAGTGGGCCTCGGTCGGGTGTTCCACGCCGCTGATTCCATGGCCCGTCCCACCGCTCCCTGCTGCGAGATCCGCTTCCTGGTGCTCCACACCTATCCCGATGGCATCAAGGCCTATGGCCATGAGCGCATCACCACCCCCATCGGTCGCCGCGGTAAGCCCGTCAAAAAGCTCCGCCTGATTCCTGCAGAAGATGCCCATGCCATGGCCCGGTATTTCCAGGGCCAAAAGGGCACCACGGTCTCAGTGATCTGAGCCACCTCGGGAGGCTGCGCCTCCCGCCGGCCGGTCTCCCGGCCGATTTTCTCAGTGCTGACGCAGGGTCTGACGGACTGTGATCCACGGAACCTGGCGCAGATCAGACAGCATTGACATGGTGATAGACCCAGGGCTTTCCCTCCGATGAGCTGGTCAGAGCTAGAGCGTTTTGTCGCCGACGTGGAGGCTGATGCAGCGCTCCAACGCGCCCTCAAGCACTGCCGCTCCCGCAAGGAGCTGATCTTGGCGGCACGGCGACTCGGCTACCGGATCACACGCATAGACCTGCAGCGCGCCTGGCAGGAGGAGCAGCTCGAGAACGAACGCCAGGCGCAGGGATGAACCGGCCTCTCCCCCACAACAAGCTGCAGGTGCAATGCCTCCGGCTTGAAGGTGAGCAACTCAAACTGATCTTTCATGCCACTTGCGTGGTGGCGTGCGCAGCGTGATTCCCGACTAGCAGAGCTACTGAGGCGCTCACCGATTGCTCTAGCTACAACAAGAAGAGCACGGCTTTCTGACGTGGCCTTCTGGTGGGTGAACCACAAGCAGACCTACCGGCAAGAGACGGAGGGGGGCTACGTGTGGTCACCCAAGGCCAATGCCGATGGGCGGCGCAACGTCACCTACGACAACCTGGCCAAGTGCCAGGGCGGAGACGTGGTGTTCAGCTACGCCAACGGCAAGATCAGCCAGATCGGTCTGGTCGAGCAAGTCGCTGTCACCGCACCCAAGCCCCCCGAATTCGGCATGACAGGGGACTACTGGGGTGCGGAGGGCTGGTTGGTTCGCGTCAACTGGCAGCCCTTGAGCAGTCCGCTGGTCCCGCAGACCTTCTTTGAGCTTCTGCAGCCGCTCCTGCCAGAGCGCCATAGCCCGATCAGCACCAGCACGGGGCGCGGTAACCAAGGGGTGTATCTCGCAGGGCTCAGCGATGAACTCGGCCGGTTGCTGCTCAAGCTGATCGAGGACCACGTTGATCGTGCCGTCCAGGTGCACCTGGTGGTTCTGGGAGAAGAGGGCAGTGCGGCGGCTGCATTGCTGGACGACGTGCACCAATTGCAGGCGCTGCCCAACACAACGGAGCGAGAGGCCCTGACCAAAGCACGCCTGGGCCAGGGATTGTTTCGTCAACGCGTGGCGCAACTCGAGCCTTGCTGCCGTGTGACGGGCCTGGCACGCCAGGAATTTCTTGTGGCCAGCCATATCAAGCCTTGGCGGGACTGCGATAACGCGGAGCGTCTCAGTGGCGCCAACGGGCTACTGCTCTCGCCCCATATCGACAAGCTCTTTGATCGCCACTGGATCAGCTTCGATACCACCGGTGAATTGATCTGGAGCCATGAGGCGGCTGGTGAGGCCCTGCGTTGCTGGGGGATTCAGGGAGCCAACCAGATCAAGACATTCAGCCGCGAACAAGAACACTTCCTGAGTGTTCATCGCGAAGCACTCCGTGGATGAGCTGAAATGAGAATCGTCCGTAACACGGGAAACGATCGAGTTGTTGACCATGTACGTCCACTGCTCAGGAGGGGAGTGGAGTTAGGCGTTGTGAGTGCAACCCTGTCTGCATTTTCATTTGCTGAACTCTTCTCTGAACTAAAGGATATTGACACTTGTCAGTTAATTCTTCCAGCGAACGTAGAAGATCTCGAGTTGCTTGGTTCTGTTGCTGACAGACCTGCTCGTAACAGACTCCAGATCCGTTGGATAGCGGGTCAACTCCTGCAATGGCTAACGCAGAAGGTGCACTTACGGCAGGCCATTTCGACGGTGCCGCAAGGCGCCATCGTGATTCGAGAAGCAGATGGCCAGCCAGTTCAGGCGCTACTTGGCTCGCTGTCCTTGAGTAGTGATGGGTTAGGGACAGCCCCGGGGAACCCACTGAGCCTTATTCAGGCATCGGAAAACAACGAGGAGGCCCGGTTGATTGATAAGTGGTTCAAGGATCAATGGAATTCACTGGAACAGGATCAGCCGGTCAAGACAAGTCTGCTTGAGCGCCTGCAGCAGATAGCAAGCCACTGCGACCCACGACTTGTTTATGCACTGATTCTTCAAAGCCTTTTCAGTGGGAATGAAGGCCAGCTTGATGAAGAGCAGATTGTTAATTCGGCAACGGGTATCCGCAAGACTGTCGTCTGGAACAAGCTCTATAAGTTCCAGCGCGATGGCGTGATCGGCGCCATTGACAAACTCAACCGCTTCGGTGGATGCATCATCGCTGACAGCGTTGGCCTTGGTAAGACATTTGAGGCCCTGGCCATCATCAAGTACCAGGAACTACGCAACGATCGAGTGCTAGTGCTCTGCCCGAAGAGGCTGCGTGACAATTGGACCCTCTATACAGCCAATGATCGTCGGAACATCCTTGCCGCAGATCGCTTTAACTATGACGTTCTGAACCACACGGACCTCTCACGCGAGGGCGGTCTCTCGGGTGATATTGATCTTGCTCATGTGAATTGGGGCAATTATGATCTCGTGGTCATTGACGAATCACACAACTTTAGAAACAAGAAGACGCCCCAAGCTGAAGGCGAGACCCGCTACGACCGTTTGATGCGCAAGATTATCCACGAAGGGGTGAAGACGCGAGTCCTCATGCTCTCGGCCACTCCGGTCAATAATCGTCTTGCTGATCTACGCAATCAAATCTCCTTTGCTACTGAAGGTGACGATCGTGCACTGGTAGATCATGGAATCAACAGCATCGATGCCACCACGCGATTAGCACAGAAGCAATTCAATCGCTGGCTTGATCTGGAAGAGACCGACCGGACGCCTTCTCTCTTGGTCGAGATGCTGGGCTTCGACTACTTCATGCTGCTCGACCATCTGACAATTGCACGATCCCGGCGACACATCGAGAAGTACTACGGCACTGCAGAAACCGGTCGCTTCCCTGACCGGCTCAAGCCACTCAACATCAAGGCTGATGTGGATTGTGCATCGTCCTTCCCGCCCATTGCTGACATTAATCGAGAGATCCGGCGACTAAACCTGGCTTCCTATGCGCCGCTCCGCTATGTACTCCCACACAAGCAGGCGGCCTATGACCGCAAGTACAGCACCGAGGTCAAAGGCGGCTCTGGGTACTTCCGCCAGGCAGACCGTGAAGAGAGCTTGATTCATCTTCTGCGCGTCAACGTTCTTAAGCGGATGGAGAGTGCCGTGTCCTCATTTGCGCTGACCCTTCAGCGCCAGCTGAGCGATGTGGAAGCAACTCTTGCTCGAATCGAAGCACAAGCCGATGAGCTCGAAGAGCTGGACATCGAGAGTTTGGAATTTGACGATCCAACATTCGAGAGCCTTCTCGTGGGCCGGAAGGTCAAAGTGCTGCTGAAGGATGTAGACCTTGTGCGCTGGAAGCAGGACCTGCTTGAGGACCGTGACAGGCTAACCAAGCTCGTCTCTGCGGCACAGGAGATCCATCCAGAACGGGACGCCAAGCTCAACGCTTTACGCGAGCTCATCTCGCAAAAGTGCCGGCAGCCGATCAACCCTGGAAACCGGAAGGTGATTGTCTTCACTGCCTTTGCTGATACCGCCAGGTATCTCTATGAGCAGCTGGCTCCGTGGGCAACTGAGGCCCATGGCATTGATACAGCACTGGTTACAGGAACGGGCGGAATCCAAACCACGTTGCCTCAACTGCGAAAGGACCTAGCGTCGATCCTCTCTGCTTTTTCCCCAAGATCAAAGGAACGGCCTGCTGCCCTTGCTGGCGAGGGTGAGATCGATCTGCTCATCGCTACCGACTGCATCTCTGAGGGCCAGAACCTACAGGACTGCGATTGGCTGATCAATTACGACATCCACTGGAACCCTGTTCGCATCATCCAACGCTTCGGCCGAATTGACCGACTGGGCTCACCTAATACACAGATCCAGCTTGTGAACTTCTGGCCTAATATGGAGCTAGAGGAATACATCAATCTGGAGCAGCGCGTCAGCGGACGCATGGTGCTGCTTGATATCTCAGCCACCGGCGAAGAAAACCTGATTGAACAGCAATCAGGCAACCCCATGAATGATCTTGAGTATCGGCGCAAGCAGCTCCTCAAGCTGCAAGACGCAGTCATCGATCTCGAGGACCTTTCCACCGGAGTCTCTATTGCCGACTTGACGCTCAGCGACTTCCGCATCGACCTCGCGGAGTACCTGCGCGCTCATCCCGACGTTCTTGAGACGTTGCCACTGGGCACGATGGCCGTCGCCACAACAGCCGAGGCTGACATCCCTCCCGGCATCATTTTCTGCCTGAGGGCAGAGGGGGAGGCTGCCATGCAGGCCTTCGAGCCTGGCTACCCCATGGCACCCCATTACCTGGTCCACATCAGTGAAGCCGGTGAAGTGCTCCTCCCCTTTACCCAAGCCAAACGCATCCTTGATCGGCTGAAGCGTCTCTGCAGTGGTCGCGAGCAACCGGATTTCGAAGCCTGCGCTCGTTTTGACAAAGCCACCAAGCAAGGCGAAGACATGAGCTATGCGCAGCGATCACTGGCGACTGCGGTGGGGTCTGTAGCCGGAAAGACCGAGCAACGTGCGGTCGCCAGTCTGTTCACGCCGGGTGGTACGCATGTCTTGGCCGGTGAATTTGGCGGGATCGATGACTTTGAAGTGATTGCCTACCTCGTCATCCTTCCGGAGCTAGGCACATGAACACTGCCGAGCTGATTGCCGCATTGGACCTGCCGCCCAATGCACTGGTGGACCGGCGTGTACCCAAGACGCTGCTGTTGGAGCACGGAGCTCCCACGGCTGCGGACAAGCGCCGCATCAGGGACGGCATCGAAGAGGTGCAATGGGTGGCGACTCTCAAACCCACCACCATCGGCATACCCGCGTTTCGTGATGCGACTCGTGAATACCTGGAGATCGCGGTTCTGAGCGTGGCCCTGCGAGACGGAGCCAAAGCCGAGAGGCTGTCAGAGCTCCTTCACCGCGCCGTGCCCTACCCGCTGTTACTGCTCATGGGGATGAACGCAGGGCTCACCCTCTCACTGGCACACAAGCGCTTGTCGCAGGCCGAGGCGGGCGCAACGGTTCTCGACGCAGACATGGTGGCGGCTGTCGCCCCGACCAGCTCAGGCCAGGCGACCACAGCCTTTCTTGCGTCGCTCTCCCTGAGCTCCCAGCCGCGAGCTGACCTGTTCAGGCTCTATCAGGGGTGGATCGATGCGGTGCAGGCGCTCCTGGCTGCCCAACTCACAGGACGCTTCAGCTTGCCGGGCTCGCTGGAGCATGCCGTGGCCAGACGGGAGGCATTGCGTGAAGCCACCAGGCTCGACGCCGAGATCGCTCGCTTACGGGCTACTGCGGCCAAGGAGAGGCAGGTGCCTCGCCAGGTAGAACTGAACCTGGCACTAAAGCGGGCGGAGGCCGCACGAGCCTCCGCTCTGACACGGCTCTGAGCCCCAAGACCCGATGAAGAAACTGACCGCCGGCGACCCCGAGACCATGAGCCCCGACCTCCTTGCGGCGAATCTCGAACGGCTCAAGGCGCTGTTTCCAGAACTGGTGAACGAAGGGCCGGATGGTGCAGCCGTGAATGTAGATGTGCTGAAGGCGCTGGTCGGTGACAACACCGTGACCGATGCAGATGAAAGATTCGGGCTCAATTGGTATGGCAAACGCCAGGCACGTCAGCTTGCACTCACTCCATCAACGGGCACGTTGCGCCCATGCCCCGAAGAGAGCCTGGAATGGGAAACCACGCAGAACCTGATGATCGAGGGTGACAATCTTGAGGTGCTCAAGCTCTTGCAGAAGAGTTACACTGGCAAAGTGAAGTTGATTTACATCGATCCTCCTTACAACACCGGCAACGACTTCGTCTACCCAGACAACTTTAAGGATAATATCAGAAACTACTTGGAGCTAACAGGCCAGCTAGAGAGCGGGCGGGCCACAAGCAGCAATACAGATGCGAATGGAAGATTTCACACGGACTGGCTAAATATGATGTACCCAAGACTTCAGAATGCCAGGAGCCTTCTGCGTGGCGATGGGGTTATATGCATCTCAATCGACGACTCCGAGCAGTCAAATCTACGGAAGGTCTGTGACGACGTCTTCGGCGAAGAAAATCATCTAGCAACTATTGTCTGGCAAAAGCGCTATGTGTCAAATGTGACCGCTAAATGGCTATCTGATATGCATGATTTTATTCTCGTGTATGCGCGCGATAAGCAAAGTGTCACGGTGAATTCGTGGGATCGCACAAGTGAGCAATTAGCGGCATACAGAAACCCAGACAATGATCCGCGAGGAGATTGGCGTGCCCAGGATCTTTCGGCAAGCAGACCATATTCAGCCGGTATCTATACAATTATTGGGCCAACAGGCGAGAGTTTTGACCCTCCGCCAAACCGGTACTGGAGGTGCAATAGACCTCAGTTTGATGAATGGGTAGCTGATAATCGAATCTGGTGGGGAGTCAACCAGAATGCCCGGCCCATGTTGAAAGCGTTTCTATCGGAATCAGAACGTGGTATTACGCCACACACATGGTGGGATTTTGAGTTTGCTGGGCACAACAAAGAAGCGACACTGGAGCTGAAAGCTCTCTTTGATGGCGACGCTCCTTTTGATACGCCTAAACCTGTTCGTCTCATGCGCAAGCTCATCGAGCTTTTCTGCAGTAACGGAGACACAGTGCTTGACTTCTTTTGCGGATCAGCGGCGTTTGGTCATGCGGCAATGGAGTGCATAAGTGCACCTACACCCATGGCCATAAGACATTTCCTTGTGCAGCTCCCTGAGCCGATTAGTCGAGCTGAATATCGAACGATTGCGGATGTTGCAAAGGAACGCCTACGCCGCGCTGCAAAGAAGATTAAGAGTCAGAACCCGTTGTTTACTGGCGATCTTGGCTTTCGCGTTTTTAAGCTTGACTCAAGCAACATCCGAGCGTGGGAGCCAGACCCGAGCAATCTCGACCAAACCATTCTTGATTACACAGAAAATATAAAGCAGGACCGAAGCGAGCAGGACATTCTTTATGAGCTGCTACTGAAGCTAGGCCTTGATCTGTGCGTACCGGTTGAACAGAAAGAATTAGGCGGCAAGCTTGTACACAATATTGGCGGTGGTGTCTTGATGGTCTGTCTCGCGCCAGCAATCACCTTTGCAGAGGTGGAGCCACTTGCTCAGGGATTGGTGGCATGGCATCAGGACCTTGCCCCAGCTGGAGATACCACCTGTGTGTTCCGCGACAGTGCTTTTGCCGACGATGTGGCCAAAACCAATCTCTCAGCCATCTTGAACCAGCACGGCATTTCAAACGTGCGGAGCCTGTGAGAGCTACGTGATGAAACTCCACTTCGAAGCCAATCTCGACTATCAACTCGCCGCCATCGACGCAGTCTGCGATCTGTTTCGTGGTCAAGAGACCTGCCGCACCGAGTTCACAGTCACCAAAAGTGCTCTAGGTGGCTTATTCATACCGGGTCTTGAAAGTGATCTTGGGGTCGGTAACCGCCTCACACTCCTGGACGACGAGCTTCTGAAGAATCTCGCCGACATTCAGCTGCGGCATGGTTTGCCCCCTACCGCTGAGCTTGCCTCGGGCGATTTCACTGTGGAGATGGAGACCGGTACCGGCAAGACCTATGTCTACCTGCGTACAATCTTCGAGCTGAATAAGCGCTACGGCTTCAACAAGTTTGTCATCGTCGTTCCGTCGGTAGCGATCAAAGAAGGCGTCTACAAGACACTGCAGATCACGGAGCAGCACTTCAAAGGGCTCTATGCAGGCATCCCATTCGACTATTTCCTCTACGACTCATCCAGGCTTGGTCAGGTTCGCAACTTCGCAACCAGTGCAAGCATCCAGATAATGGTGGTGACCGTGGGGGCTATCAATAAACGTGATGTCAATAACCTCTATAAGGATAGCGAAAAGACAGGTGGCGAGAAGCCGATTGATTTGATCAAAGCAACTCGTCCCATTGTCATAGTGGACGAACCGCAGAGTGTCGATGGTGGCCTGCAAGGGAGTGGCAAGAGAGCTCTTGAAGCCATGAATCCACTCTGCACGCTGCGCTACTCCGCCACGCATCTTGATAGGCATCACATGGTCTATCGCTTGGATGCTGTCGACGCCTATGAGAAGCGGCTTGTCAAGCAAATCGAAGTGGCCTCAGCCACGGTAGAAGATGCTTACAACAAGCCCTATGTGCGGCTTGTGTCTGTGAAGAGTCAACGCGGTCAGATCAGTGCTCAGGTTGAGCTCGACATGTTGACAGCGGCGGGTGGGATTCGTCGGCAGACCGTCATTGTGCAAGATGGCGACGATCTCGCGCAGACTACTGGTCGCCCTATCTATGCCGACTGCCGGGTCGGTGAGATCCGTGTTGCTAAGGGAAACGAATACCTTGAGTTGCGGGTGCCCGGCGGTGAGCAGTTTCTGCGGCAGGGGCAGGCCTGGGGAGACGTGGATGTTCTGGCTGTTCAGCGCGAGATGATCCGCCGCACCATCCGAGAGCATCTCGACAAGGAGAAACGGCTGCGTCTGCAAGGTATCAAGGTCTTGTCTCTCTTCTTTATTGACGAGGTATCGAAGTACCGCTCTTACAACGCCGACGGCAACCCAGTGAAAGGCGATTATGCGCGCATCTTCGAGGAGGAGTATCGCCGTGCGGCAACCCTACCCGATTACCACACACTTTTTCAAGAAGTGGATCTCTCTCATGCGGCTGAGGAGGTGCACAACGGCTATTTCTCGATTGACAGAACTGGGGGATGGACAAATACTTCCGATAACAACCAGGCCAATCGTGACAGTGCCGAACGCGCCTACAACCTGATCATGAAGGAGAAGGAGAAGTTATTGTCTCTTAAAACTCCTCTGAAGTTCATCTTCTCGCATTCAGCCCTCAAAGAAGGCTGGGACAACCCCAATGTCTTCCAGATCTGTACGCTGCGCGACATCACGACTGAGCGCGAGCGACGCCAAACCATCGGCCGTGGTCTCCGCCTTTGTGTCAACCAGCAAGGCGAGCGAATCCGAGGCTTCGACGTCAATACCCTGACAGTCGTAGCAATGGAGAGCTACGAGCAGTTTGCCGAAAATCTGCAGAAGGAAATCGAGCAGGACACTGGCATCCGCTTTGGTGTCGTGGCAGTCCATGAATTTGCCAGCGTTTCTGTGATTTGCTCTGACGGCTCTTCAGTGCCCCTTGGTGTTGAACAGTCCAAGGTTCTGTGGGAGCACTTCAAAGCTGCAGGGCATCTCGACAACCAGGGCAGAGTGCAGGACTCGCTCCGGCAAGCCCTGAAGACTGACACGCTCAGTCTGCCCGAGTCATTCGAGGCGCAGCGCGAGCAAATCACAGCCACGCTCAAGAAGCTGGCGGGGCGGCTGGAGATCAAGAACGCCGATGAGCGTCGCCAGGTGCGTACCCGTCAGGCTGTCCTTCACAGCCCTGAATTCAAGGCGTTGTGGGACCGCATCAAGCACAAGACGACCTACAGGGTGCAGTTTGATAATGAACAACTGATCGAGAGCTGTCTCCGCGCCGTGCAGTCAGCACCGCCGATTCCTAAGACTCGACTGCAATGGCGTAAGGCCGAGATCGCCATTGGGCAGGCAGGTGTGGAAGCAACTGAACGCCAAGGGGCCGCCACTGTGGTTCTTGATGAGGGCGATATTGAACTTCCTGATCTGCTGACGGAACTGCAGGACCGAACCCAGCTTACGAGGCGTAGTCTTCAGCGCATACTCAGCGCTAGCTTGCGTCTTGACGAGTTCAAGCGTAATCCGCAAGCGTTCATCGAGCTGACCGCTGACGCAATCAATCGCTGCAAACGCCTTGCGATTGTGGATGGCATCAAGTATCAGCGTCTCGGCGACGATCACTACTACGCGCAGGAGCTGTTCGAACAAGAAGAGTTGACCGGCTACCTCAAGAATCTGCTTGATGTTTCCAAGGCCGTCTATGAGCAGGTGGTCTACGACTCTGAGACGGAGCGTAGCTTTGGTGACCAGCTCGAGAACAACAGTGCAGTGAAGGTGTACGCCAAGTTGCCTGGTTGGTTCAAAGTGCCGACGCCACTGGGTTCCTACAACCCGGACTGGGCCCTACTCGTAGAGAAAGACGGTTCCGAAAGGCTGTACTTCGTGGTGGAGACCAAGAGCGGACTCTTTGCCGACGATCTTCGAGACAAAGAGCGAGCCAAGATTGAGTGCGGGAAAGCACATTTCGCAGCATTGGCATCTGGTGACAGTCAAGCCGTCTTCATGCCGGCACGAAATCTTGATGATGTCCTTCAGTTTGAACGAGTCTGATTTTCTCGGTTCTCCTGCTCAGCGGCATCCAAGCATTGCTAGTTGTCACCCTACGGGCTTGCTCTTGCAGGGATGCAATCCTGATTTATGACCTTCTCCCACTCACCCCCTCAACCCCTCACAGGCCTCCCCATCACCATCCCCATCGAGGTAGCTGTGCCCTTGCCGCAATAACACCTGGGCCTGGGCATAGGAGCCGATCTGGCTGCAGGTGTAGCGCCGACCCGCCGGTGCACTTGAGCTTGAGCTGGGTTTGCGTTGGCCAGAGCGGTAGTCCCACGGACGCGTCAGCCCACCGCTGACACCCCACACGCCAACCCCCTTCAGCCGGGCCTCAGTTTCGAGGCGACCGTAGGTCTGCCGGTCGCAGCCACCGATGTACTGCCAGTACACGAACGCCACACCAGACGCGACCAGGGTCTGGTTCAGGTTGCGGCCGCCTCTGGTGAGTTCGGCCACGGAGCGGCCGTAGCGATCAGTGGCCTTGATCCGCAGCTCCACGCTGCTTCCCACGGGCGCCAGGGCCTGCAGTTGCTGCCGGGCCTGAGCGCCAAAGGGTGCCTGGCTGGATTCCGGGGCATCGATGCAGGCCAGGCGCACGTTCACGGTGCGGTTGCCCTCGCGTAGGCGCAGGGTGTCGCCATCGCCGATGGAGAGCACGGTGGCCGTGCGGGTTTGTGCGACTGCTGGGAGCGTCATGCCAACCGTGATCAGACCCAGGGCAAGGAGCTGACGCATCGGGCGAGCCCGCGGCAGCCCTAAGCCTATGGGGCCAAAATTCCAGGCAAAGCTCACTGAGCGATGTGCCTGAGCGATGAATCGCGAAACGAGTACAGGCGTCTGGCCAGGGCCATGGATGATGAACGTCTGTACAAGCTCGATTATTACTACCGCATTGAGCTCGGCGCCCATTGCGACACGGTGGATCTCGAGCTCCACTACATCGTCAGTCGTGAGATTGAAACCCGGCGCCAAGATCGTGTCCGCCGGCTGAAGCGTGCGATGTGGCTCTCCAGTCGCCGCGGTCGATTCGTTGAGGCGATCAAACGATGGCTGGTTCATCGCGGCCTGTGGAGCTCGGCGCGAGGGCGAATGAACGATCCCTCCGCTCATGAGGTGATGCCTACGGTCAGCATTCTCATGCCGCTCTTTTGGCTGCTGGGGCTGTTTCCAGCCAGGCCAGCTACGGCCTCAATCGAGCCTGAGCTCAACGCGCCGTATCACCCATGAAAGTCCTGCTCCCAGCCCTGATGGTGGCGGCCTCTGCCTCCGCCGCTCTGGCCCAACAACCCGTGCAACCCCTCCCCAAAGTGGGAGGGTGCCCGCTGGGGTATTACGCCTCTGGGAGCTACTGCGTTCCGTCCAAGAGCGGCAACACCCGTGGTGCCCTTGAGAAGATTGGTGGTAGCTGCCCGATCGGCTTCTACAGCTCTGGCGCGTACTGCGTGAGCAGCCCAAGCAACCAGCGCCAAGCGATCCAGAAAATGGGATCCAGCTGTCCGATCGGCTGGTTCAGCTCGGGCAGCTACTGCGTCAAGAGCCGCTGATTGACAGCGGCTCCGTCTGGGTAAGACGACTCAGTCCTCTTCCACCGCGCCAGAGGGAATCAGCTTGATCTGCTTACGCCCCAGCTTGATCTCAAACTCATCACCGGGCTTGAGGTCGAGCATGGCGGTGTAGGCCTTGCCCACCAGCAGGTTGCCGTTGCCTTGCACGGTGGCGGTGTAGCTGAGCTTGCGCCCACCCTTGCCCCGGCCAGCGCCGTCGTTGCCCAGGCTCAGGCCTTTGGCTTCCAGGAGGGCTTCGTAGAAGGCGGTGAAGTTCAGGCGCTCGCTGCCATCTTTCTTGGTGCTCACGTAACCGCAGCTGCGCACCAGATCGGATTTAGACGCATCGCCCAGTTCCTTGACTTTGGCGAGCAGGTCAGAGCCGGTGAGCATGGAAGCTGAGATTGGATCGGCCCGACCGTAACGCGCTTCAGTGCTTGTCGCGAGCCTGATTCACCCCATTGTTCCCATAAAAAAGGGAGGCCTTAATGGACTCCGCTGGTTTGCAGGTTGTCATCCTCTGCAGTGGTTCGGTTGTAACACGCTGAACACCTGATCTGCCACTTAAAGGCTCTGCAGCAAGCGCTCCAGGCGCACCAGTTGATAGCGGTTGGCTTCTGTGGGCAGGGCGTTGTACATCGCCCAGCACTGGCGCAGCTGCGCCTCCAGGCCAACTCGTACGTGGTGATCGTTGTGCAGGGGGATGGGTGTCATGGCTGGGTTGTAGTTCATGGAACTCGGAGCAACTGGTGAAAGTGTTCCCCGCTTGGGCGCCTCAGGTCCCTTTGCTGATCTCGATCCACCAGCCGGTTCCGGTTCCTTCCACCATCCAGCGGCGCCCCCAGTTGCGTTCGGAGTAACGCAGGGCCTGGCCACTGTCGATGGCGGTGCTCACGTAACCGCCATTCACCAGATCGGCATCCCCATTGGGGTCGTGAATCAGCACCTGGCGCTTGGAAGGATCCCAGCCGATCACCAGGCTCCAGTGGCCGCTGCCGGAGGGGGATGAGACAGGGCCTTTGTGGAGCCAACCCACCGGGCAGGGAATGCCCCGCGTGAGCTGCTCAATCAGGTGTTCGATGCAGCCATCCATGCGGAAGCGTGCCTGCAGCCCAAGGCTCTGCAAGGCCTTCGCTTGGGCATTGGCATCGGTGGTGTCGCCGTGGCGCTGCACCAACGCCAGGTATTGATCGTCCCGTTGGCCGGGGCCTTTCAGGGCGCTCGGTTTCAGGAAGACAGCAGCCATGGCGCAGCTGGAGGAGAAGCACATGCGCGGCCCTTGGCTGGTGGCGCTGTCGTTCTGGCTCAGGTAGGGCACCGGCAGTTCGATGAGGCCTGGCGCCTCCGGCTTGGGGGGCTCAATCGATCGCGCCCATGGAGTGCGAAAGACCTCCGCGAAAGCACCCCGTTGCTCGGCAGTGAGCGACTGCTCCAGCTGCAACCAGGCCTCTTGCTGATGCGCCAATCCCTTGTGGTGACGAACGGCGTCCAAGAGCTGGATCGGCTCGTTCTTGTTCTGCTGAGCAGCCCTAGTTGCTTGGCGTTCAGCTGCATCAACACGATCTGGAGCCTGGGCATGGGACACCTCTGCAGCCCTTCGGCGCTTGAGCCCTTCCAGCGGGCCCTCGGGGCCCTTGTTCCAGCGCGGGAGCTCCTGGGCGATCACCACAGCCGGACATTCACCGGCGAGCAGGCGCTTGCGCAGGGTGGAGCGCTCCAAGGCTCCCGCGCCGACGTTGAAGCAGAAGCTGATGAGGGCATCGCGTTGACGAGCCGTAGGGGTGACGCCGGAGAGCAACCGGTCAACAGCGCCAGCCGCCTCAGCCACGTCTTGCTTGAGCCAGGCCTCCGCCTGTTCCTGGCTGATCGTCAGCCCCGGCACCACCTCCGCGCCGGTGTGGCCGTAGCCGATGGTCCATGGAGCACCGCCGCTGGCGGGGTCGGGATAGGCGCTCAGGCGGCAGCCCTCCCAGGTTTTGAGCAGGGTCCAGCCCTCAGGGGTGAGTGGCATGCATCAGAAGCAGGGAACTTCTGAGGGTTCCGGCGGAGCCAACCGAATGTCTGCTTGTGATCGGATGGCACCGATAGGGTGAAGACACTGCCGAGCCACGGATGTCGTACTGCATACGCCTGCTCGAAACCGACGAAGGCTGGTCGGTGAGTTGTCTCGATTTACCCGGGTGTCATTCGCAGGGCAGTACCCGCGATGAGGCTCTGGCGAACATCCGCGAGGCCATCCATCTCTGGCTTGAGGTGGAAGCAGAAGAGGCCGGGGTAAAAACGGCTGAAGCTATTGAAATCACGGTCTGAACGTGGTCAGCTCGCGTCGCCTGCCCTGAGGATCTCCACAACACGATTGCGGATCGATGCGAACTGCTGATAAGCCTGCCACACCTCCTCGAGGTCAACCCTGTCGTAGGCATGAATCAATAGATCACGCATGCCTGCCATCCCCCGCCAAGGCAGATCGCTGTGCTGCTCGCGGAGGTCAGGGCTGAGCCGTTTGACGGCTTCTCCCATGACTTCAAGGCACCGAATCAAGGCATCTTGCAGATAATCGGTTTGCTCGAACGCATCGAAGTCGGTGACCGGAAACCCCAGAGCGCGATCGATGACACCGACGATGTCCCTCAGCGCTTCCTGATCACGTGCGTTCATGCCAGGGGTACGGCGTCGGCTTCCACGCGATCACGCAGGCTCGGCTTGAGGTTGCGACGACGGATCAAATCCACGTTGTGCCGGAGAAGGCTCTCCAGGTCCAGCTTGAACTCTGCGTGCTGAAACAGGCTTGTGCCAGGAGGCAGGTCAACCAGAAGGTCGATGTCACTTGATTCTGTTGCCTCGTCGCGGGCGACGGAACCGAAGACCGCAAGGTTGGAAGCGCCGTAGCGTTCTGCAATCACCTGCAGTTCCGGTGTGAGGGCCTGGAGTTCTGAGAGACGCATCAACCAGGCGCAGCTCATGTCAATTCTATGGATTCCACGGCGACCGCCCTGGACCGGGCACAACCCCGGAACCCTTCTGAGCAGTTCGCCAATGCTCCATGGATTCCCGCCGGCTGGTGGTCTGGATCTCGACCGGAATCCTGGGGTTCCAGGGCGCCACGCTGGCGTTTGACCTGCTCAACTGCACCGCCCTCAGTTGGCTGTATGTGCGGATGAATGGGCTGTCGGCGGTGGAGCGGCGGGTCGATGGGGCAGGCGCTCCCAGGGGCGTGGTGGATCAGGATGCAGCCGAACAACCTTCTGATGGTTCCACTCCCGAGCACCCCGTGGCGCTGTTCTGCATGCGCCCCCAGGGGCGCATTGATGACGCGGTGAACCAGGGACTGAGCATCTTGGCTGGGTTGGCCCTGGGGAGCTCAGTCAATGGGCGTGGAATCGATGAGCGCTGAGTCTCAGCCGCGGATATGCGCAACAATTGGGGTCCACCGACTTGGTTCTTGGGACTTTTCTTGGGACAACTTCTCTGAAACCCTCTTGGCGACTGGCTTCTTGTCTCAGGCCCTGCGGCTTTTAACCGATTGGTCCTGAGTTCGAATCTCAGGCGACCCATTCCAGTCCCAGCCGACTTTTGGCCCCAGTTCCCTCTCAGGGAGCTGGATCTCATGAATCGCCAACGTCCGACAGGTCGGGACACGAGACGACCACTTCGGACCCCTTTTGACCCATTTCTGTACCTAGGTACAGATCTCCCACGCGTCTCATTCCGTGAGACGGGGAGGCGCTGATGCAGCCCCGTAGTGCTCTGCAGCAGGCCTCCTGTCGCTTACGCCTTGCTGCCTGTCCTTATCGGATTCGGCTGCATCCAGGGCGGAACAGTCCCTACTACTACGTGTACGAAACCCGTGCAGGTGGTCGCAGCCAGTCCGCCCGCGGCTATCGGATCGACCGGGATGGTGATCTCGGCGAATTGGTAGAGCTACTGCTGGCGGCTCAGCGAAATTTGCTGCGCGGCGGGCCAGGGCTCGACTGGCGGCGGCTGCACCTGGCTCCGGGTGAACAACCTCCTGCTGATTGCGGCCCCTTGCAGACATGGGGAGAGATCAGATCGCTGATCAAAGCCGACATTGCTCCGGGTGGCCCCAAAGCCAAGGACCGCAACCCCTTCTCCTGCTTCACCGACCGGGGGTACTTCGGGCGTACCTTCCCTGACGAGGCCTTCGCCCGCACGGAAGAGCTGGAGCGCTTCTGTCTGCACACCCCGGCGTCGCTGGATGCGCAGGCCCGCGATCGCTCCCAGCCCCTGGTGCCTCGCAAGACCAACACCAGCAGCTTTCACGGGGTGGTGCAGATGGTGAACTACCTGGCCAAGCGGGGGGTCTCCATCGCCACGCCGGAGCTGCGCGCCAAGCTCGAGGGCCTCAAAAACTCCAGCGGCAGGGTCCGCACGCCCGCCCCACGCTTCATCCCCTCCACGGCTGAGGTGGAGGCCTGGCTGGATCAGGTGCAGCAGGAAAACCCCTTGCGGGGTTGGGTGATGGCCGTTATTGCCTGCTACGGCCTGCGGGCCCACGAGGTGTGGCACATCGAGCGGCTGCCTGGCGAAAGCAGCGTCGAGCCCACCTTCCTGCAGATCAGCATGTTCGAAAGCCATGGTGAGCAGGCCACCAAGACCGGCCACCGCTTTGCGCTGCCGCTGCCGGAGGAGTGGCTGGAGCGCTACCGCCTCAACGACGTGGTCCACTCCAGGGCCATGCTGGCCGAGCTGCGCCGGCGTTACCCCATCCGCACTGCGGAAGCCAGCGACGGCAGCGTCCAGTTCTGGAACAATGCCGCCCTGGGCCGGGTGGTGGTGCACTGGCTGCGGCATGCCACCAAGCCCGCTGGTGAGATCAAGGTCAAGCTGCTCGGCTGGCATCACCCCAGAAGCCTCCCGGGCCGGCCCCAGCCGCCGCCGGTGCAGGGCCGCTGCAAGGCCTATGACCTGCGCCATGCCTGGGCGATCCGTGCCCGCGAGACGACCACCTGGTCGACAGCGCTCAAGGCCCAGGCGATGGGCCACAGCGAGGTGATCCACGCCCGCCGCTACCTGGTGGAGCAGACCGCCCAGCAGATTGAGCGGGGGATGGCCTTGCAGAAGGCTCTCGATGAGGGCCAGCGCCCTGCTCCTGCGATTGCGCCTGCTGCACCGCTGCCGGCCGCGTCCATTCCGATGCCTGAGCTGGCTTCACCTGCAGCGCCTGCTGCTGGTCTGCCGGAGGAGGTCACCCCAGAGCTGCTCAACCTCGCCCGGCAGCTGATGGCCCTCAGCGCACGAGGTTGATGCGTCGGCTCTTGCGCAGACATCAAGGGCGATGCTCTCCCCGCCTCGCTCTTGATGCCTGCGGTCTGTTGCCCCTTGGGTTATCCCGCTCAGCCGTTGATCGTGTTCCCATCAGGGTTCCGGGCCCTTGGCTTGCGCCGCAGTGGGTTACCGGTTGGGTTCCCAGAATGATGAACTTGGTTCAACTTCTGATCTCTAAGGATTGCCGAAAGGGAACCTATTGGTAGATGTCGACATACCCGTGAATGGGGCAGTTGATGGCAGTTTTCTGCGGTTAATGTCCCGGCAAGTCGCCTGATGACGAGCAATGGAGTTCACCCATTCCACCCGGGAAGCCTGCAAGGCGTTGCGGATCAGTGACCGCACGCTGCTGCGGCTGCGCCGTGATGGGGTGCTGCGTCCCGGCGATCACTTCAGGGCCGCTGGTGCTGGGCTGCAGCGGCCCACCCTGCTCTGGAATGTCCCTGAAGTGGAGAAGGCCCTGGCGCGCCGCAGCCGCCGGGTGCTCCACGCCCAGCGCCCTGCTGCCCGTCCCTGTGCTGCCGGTGCGTCCTCAGGCGGAGATCCCGCTACTGCCGCCGAGCAGGAGCCTGGCTTCTTCCACTGAGCGCACCACGCCGCCGCGGCCGCCGAGCTGCTGCACCAGCTGCAGGAACTTCTCCTGCTCCTCCCTGATGCGGCCCTTGGTGGTCTTGACCTCAAGGGCGGAGAAGACCGCCAGGGTCTGGCCGAGGTGCTCCGGGCCAATCAGCACCTGGCTGAGGCCGATCAGGTCGCTGCTGCCCTTGCACAGTCCGTAGGTGACCAGCCGGCCGCGTTCATCGCGCAGGGCGCCGACGTTGTTGCGCCACAACCGCACCGGGCCCCGGCCCAGCTCCAGCCGGATGCGCTGCTGCAGTTCCTGTTCGCTCATGCCAGCAGCCCCCACTGCCCCCGCGTCTGGCGGCTAGCGATCACATGCCGCGCCCAGCCCTTCGGGTTCTTCATGCCGCGTTGGGCGCCCAGGGCCTCCAGTTCCGCGGCGGTGCGGGCCTGGCTCTGCTCCCGCTTGCGCTGGCGGCGCAGCTCCTGCTGGTGCAGTTCCTTCAGTTCGCCGGCCACCGTGACCAGTTGGCGCTTCTCCGGCCGGAACTGGTGCCCGCATTCCGGGCAGGTGCTGACGGCGCTGGCCATGGCGCAGAAGCACTCCGGGCAGGTCTTCACGGAGGGGGCCTTGCTCTGCTCGCGCCTGCGCACCCCGTCCAGGCTCCACTCCTGCTCATCGAGGTGGTGGCCCAGGCGCTCGATGTTGCCCACGTGATCGAGGATCACCGCCTCCTTGCCGGGCTGGGGCCGCAGGCAGCGGCCGATCATCTGCAGGTGCAGCGCCAGGCTCTGGGTGGGCCGTAGCAGCAGGCAGCCTCCCACCGAGGGCACATCCACCCCCTCGCCGATCAGGTTGCAGCTGGTGAGCACCTGCAGCTCACCACTGCCGAGCTGTTCCAGCAACCGCCGCCGCTGCAGGGTGTCCATCGCGCCATCGATCGAGGCCGCGGCCACACCCCGCTCCACAAACGCCTGGGCCACCGCCTGGGCATGGGCGATTGAGCAGCAGAAGGCGATGGCGGTGCGGCCGCTCAGGTGGCTGAGGTAGTGGCTGACGGCATCGCCGAGGATCCGGCTGCCGCCCAGCTGACCGGCCGCCTGGTTGAGATCGAAGTCCCCCATCCGCCGGCGCAGGCCCTTCACCGAGAACCCCAGCGGCGGGGCGAACACCCGCGCCGGCGCCAGGTAACCCTCGGCGCACAGCCAGGCGGCGCTGGGGCCGAGCACCAGGGCTGAATAGAACTCCCCCAGGCCGCGGCCATCGCCCCGCACCGGCGTGGCCGTGACCCCCAGCAGCAGGGCTCGATCAAAGTGGCCGATCACCTTGGCCCAGGTGCCTGCATTGCTGTGGTGCGCCTCATCCACCACCAGCAGCTGGAATAGATCGGCCGGCAGCTGATGCAGACGCCGGGCGAGGGTCTGGACGCTGGCCACCTGCACCGGTGCGGCCAGGTTCATCGAGCGGCCGGCGGCGATCACGCCATGGCGCACTCCCATGGCAGCCAGGGAGCGACAGGCCTGATCGAGCAGCTCAGCCCGGTGCACCAGCACAGCGATGCGGTTGCCGCGCGCGGAGGCCTGCTCGGCGATGTGGCTGAAGACCACGGTCTTGCCGCCACCGGTGGGCAGGACAAAGAGCACGGCGCGGTGGCCAGCCATGAACGCCTGCCGCACGCGGGCAACGGCGTCCTGCTGGTAGGGGCGCAGGCTGAAGGACACAGCGGCACGGCAGCACCGTGACAGATTTTAGGGCTCCCGAAAACAGCGGCTAGGCTTTCGGGCAAGCATTGTGCTGTCACCATGAAGCGCATCCAGCTGCAGCTGCCGGAGGCTGTCGTCTCCTGGATTGACGACCACGCCGCCGGCATCGAGAGCCGCGCCTCCTTTGTGCGGCGGACCCTGGTGCAGGTGATGCGGGGTGAGGGGCGCCCGCTCAACCCGCAGCAACCTGCACCGCCCGCTGGAGCCCAGAGCCCCCGGCGCTGATGGCCACCGACGTGATGGCGGCCGCGGCGGGCCAGTGGCCGCGGCTGCTGATCGAGCTCGCCGGTCTGGCGCCGGAGCAGCTGGAGAACCGCCATCAGCCCTGCCCCGCCTGCGGCGGCACCGATCGCTACCGCTGGGACTGTGATGACGGCCCGGGTGGCTGGTTCTGCAACCAGTGCGGCGGCCGTGATCACCGTGGTGGCGGCGGCAACGGCATGGATCTGCTGCTGCGCCTGACGGGGTGGGACTTCGCCACCGCCGCCCGCCGCATTGAGGCCCACCTGGGCCTGCCGGCGGAGCCAGGCCCGCATCGTCCAGCCCCTGCCAGCCCCAGCCGCTCTGGCCGCAAGGCGGGCCGACCTGCCCGCATCCCAGACACCCCGCCGGTCGATGCTCCCCCGCCGGAGCTGGGCCGCGCCAGCGGCCAGTGGTGCTACACCGATGCGGCCGGAGCGCCGCTGTTCTGGGTGCAGCGGCTGGAACTGGAGCAGGGCGGCCGGCGCCGCAAGGTGTTTGTGCAGCGCACCTGGCTGGATGGCGGCTGGCACTTTCCCTCCCGCCGCGATCCCTTTCGCTCCGACTGGCCGGCCCCCCGGCCCCTGTACCGGCTGGCAGAACTGGAGCGCCACTTCTGGGCGCCGGTGCTGATCACCGAGGGGGAGAAGGCGGCCGATGCCGCCGTGGGGCTGTTTCCCGATCACGTGGTGGTGAGCTGGTGCGGCGGCAGCCAGGCCATCGCCAGCGTGGACTGGAGCCCCCTGGCCGGCCGCGCCGTCACCCTCTGGCCCGATGCCGACAGCAGCGGCCGCGAGGCGATGGCCCGGCTGGCGGCACTGCTGCTGGAGCTGGGCTGCCCTGTAGCGGTGGTGCTGCCACCGAGCTGTACGGAGGAGGACTGGGACCTGGTGGATGCGCCGGGCGCAGCCGGTTGGGATCTGGCCGATGCCAGCTGGAGCCCTGCAGAAGCCCAGGCCTACTTGGAGAGCCACTGCAGAACCGTGCTGCATCCGGTCCTCGATGCCGCCGCCGACACCCAAGCTCCGGCGGTTGATCCGCCTCCTGACAAACAGGGCGGTGCTGGCGATCACCTGCCGCCGGAGCCGCCCGAGCGTCCGCTTCCCTCAGGCGCCGAGCCGTTCGTCTGCCTGGGCTACGACAGCGACGGCTACTTCTACCAACCCCGCTCCACCGGCCAGGTGATGCGGCTGGGCTCGTCTGCCCATGGCGGCGTGAACCTCTGCCGCCTGGCGCCCTTGGCCTACTGGGAGACCCTCTACCCCTCCAAGCGGGGCGTGAACTGGACGGCCGCGGCCTCCGATCTGTTTTGCCGTCAGGCCGCCATCGGCATGTTCGATCCCGACCTGCTGCGCGGCCGCGGCATCTGGTGGGACGAGGGCCGTTGCGTGCTCCATCTCGGCGACCGCCTGGTGGTGGACGGCGAGCCGCGGCCGATCAGCGCCACCCTCAACAGCCGCTTCCACTACCAGCGCGGTGCGGCCCTGGTGGGCACAGCTGATGCCCAGCCGCTCTCTGATGAAGAAGCCCTGCTGGTGCTCACCCTGGCGGACCGCTTCCACTGGGAGGTGCCGGCCTCGGCGATGCTCCTGGCTGGCTGGGTGACGCTGGCGCCGATCTGCGGTGCCCTGCGCTGGCGGCCCCACCTCTGGCTGAGCGGCCCGGCCGGCTCGGGCAAGTCGCACCTCTTTGAGCGTTTCTGTGGCGTGCTGCTCGCCGACATGGCCCGGGTATTTGTGGGCAGCGTCACAGAAGCCGGCATCCGCCAAACCCTGCGCTCCGATGCCCTGCCCGTGCTGATCGATGAAGCCGAGAGCAACGAGCGCGAGGACCAGCAGCGCATCCAGGCGATCCTGGCGCTGGCCCGGGTGGCGAGCTCCGAATCCCGCGCGGCGATCGTGAAGGGCTCCCCTGGCGGGGAGGTGGCGCGCTACTCGGTGCGCTCGATGTTCCTGCTCTCCTCCATCGCCACCGGGCTCAAGCAGGGCGCCGACCGGCGCCGCTTTGCTCCGCTCAACCTGCGCAATCCCAGTGAGCTGCCCCAGCAGCAACGGGAGGCCCACTGGCAGGCGCTGGACCGGGACCTCGAGCAGCTGATTACCCCGGCGTTCGCCAACCGGCTGATCGCCCGCACCGTGGCGCTGATCCCGGTGATCCGCCGCTCGATCACCGTCTGCTCCCGAGTGGCGGCGGCCCACTTCGATTCGCAGGCCCTGGGTGACCAGTACGGAACCCTGCTGGCCGGCGCCTGGTCGCTGCAGGCCTCGCGGGTGCCCAGCGCGGCGGAGGTGCAGAGCCTGATCGATGGCGCGGACTGGAGCAGCTACCGCGAGAGCACGGAGATCCCGGATGAGCGCCGCTGCCTCAACCGGATCCTGCAGCACCAGCTGCGGGTGGAGAGCGAGGAGCGCTCGGCGGTGACCCGCACGGTGCTGGAACTGGTGGAGCTGGTGTCAACTGCCATGCCCTCACCAATGGAGCCGGTGCGGCCTGCCGATGCCGCCGACCTGCTGGCCCGCCATGGCCTGCGGGTGCGGGATGGGGAGCTGCTGATCAGCAACAGCGCAGAAGCCATCGGCCGCATGCTGGCGGATACCGCCTGGGTGACCAACTGGGGGGCGATCCTCAGCCGCCTGCCCGGTGCCAACCGCTCTCTGCTGGTGCACTTCCGCGGCCTGGGCAGCTCGCGGGCCGTGGCCCTGCCCCTGGCCATGCTCACAGGCCCCGGAGCGTTAGAAGGCGCCGCTCTCTAACAGGGCTGTTAGAGCGACACCCCTTGCGGTGACTGGTTTCTAACGGTCTAACGCTCCTACAGGGGGTAGGGGCTCTCTCTCCATATCCCCCAGCGCACACCCCTGATCCAGAAGAGAGCCCCTGTCTCCCCCTCTTCTCCTGTGTATCTCTCTCTTTCTGTTAGAAGGTTAGAAAGAAGAGGACAGCGCCCCAGAGCTGCTGCGGCGCAGTGGATCTGAGGTCTAACAGCAGCTGTTAGAAGGCTGTTAGAACCAGCTCAGGCCGTTAGACGGGCCTGGGGAGGCCACCAGGAACTGCCAACCGTCCTGGGTGGTCAGAACGGCCAGAGCGCTCAGCAACGCAAACGGCCCCCCAGCCGAAGCCGAGCAACTCTTGCTGCAGTGCTTATGCTTTCGGGAATACGAATGCACTGGATCTGGTTCGCGGTGGTGCTTCTTCTTTCTCTGCAGGTGTTGCTGACGCGTGGCTGCCGGCCGCTCCCCCACTGCTGATCACGGCGCACAGGCGCTGCCGCAAGCAGCCCAGCTGGATCCGATCGAGGCCCTGCGCAGTGCTGCCCCGACGGAGGATGCTGACGGCCGGCCCTTGGGTGAATCGCTGGGTGTGGACCCCAGCCGCCCGGTGGGCCGCGGCAATCCACCACGGCAAAAGCGCCGGGCTATTTCGCCTCCTCGGCCCAGCCGGCTGGAGATCGAGCGACGCATCGCCGAGGCCCAGCTGTGGATCGCCCAGCGGCTGCCGCTGGTGCAGATCCTCGAAAATGCTGGTGAGAAATGGGGGGTCCGCAACAGCCAGACGGTGAACCGCTACCTCAACCTCGCCCGCGAGCGGATGGTGGAGGAGCTGATCACCGACCGGCGCCGCCACCAGGCCGAGCAGATCTTTGCCATCAACGACTGCGCCCGCCGGGCGATGGATGCGGGCCAGTTCTCCGCTGCAGTGGGCGCCTTCCGTGTGATCGCCGAGATCGGCGGGCTGCTGCGGGCACCGATCAAGCCGCCGGAGCCGAGGGCATGACGGCGAGCACCACCGCCACCGCGATGCCAGCACCCGTGGTCACGCTCCGGGCCCCTGCAGAAGGCGGCCTGCTGCTGCCGGAGCTCGACCCCTGGGGTGACAGCGGACTGCTGCACCTGACCACGGCCACAGCAGTTGAACCAGCAGAGCCGCGGAGCCTGCGCAGCTTCATCGCTGAGGCCTACCCCCGCTATGGCTTCCACCGTTGGGCCGAGGTGCTGATCGAGCTGCTGCAGGCCGTTGCCGATGGTCAGCTCAGCCGGCTGATCGTCACCTGTCCGCCACGGTTAGGGAAATCGCTCCTCGTTTCCAAGCTGTTCCCGGCCTACTTCCTGCAGCGCTACCCGCATCTGTTCGCGGCGATCGCTTCCTATTCGGCGGAGCTGGCCTACGCCCACTCCCGCGAGGCGCGCCACTTTTACCGGGTGACCGGCCATCTGCTCGCCCGTGACTCGGCGGCTGTCGGCAACTGGCTCACCCGCCAGCGCGGCGGCTGCATCGCTGCCGGTGTGGATGGCCCGTTCACCGGCAAGGGCTACAGCCTGGGGATCATCGATGACCCCTACAAGGGTCCCGGTGATGCAGCCTCTCCGGCGCTGCGGCAAAAGCTGATCGACTGGCTGCGCTCGGTCTGGCTCACCCGCGCCGAACCGGCATCGGTGCTGGGGCCAGACGGCAGAGAGCAGCCGAACCTCTCGGCCCAGGTGGTGGTGCTGACCCGTTGGGACCACCAGGACGTGATCGGCTGGCTGTATGAGCAGGAGCTGGGCGAGGCGCCACAGCACTGGACCGTGCTCGATCTGCCGGCCATCGCCGAAGAGCCGACTGAACGGCCCATGCTGCCGCCCACCTGCACCCTGATCCCTGACTGGCGCCAGCCGGGCGAGGCCCTCTGCCCGGAGCGCTTCCCCCTGCCAGAACTAATCAAGATCCGGGCCCGCCTGGGTGCCTATTGGTGGGCAGCGCTGTACCAGCAGCGGCCCAGCCCTGAGTCGGGCTCGATCTTCCTGAGGCAGTGGATCCGTCCGCCCTTCCCACGCGATGAAGCAGGAGCAACCGCTCGCCGGCAACGGCAGTACGCCCTGCTGGCGTTGTCATGCGATCTGTCGTTCAAGGGGGAGGCGGAGAGCGACTACTGCGGCTTCTGCCTGGTCGGCCTGTTGGCACCACCACCCCGGGCTGTCATCCCCCGAACGGGTGAACCTGTCGGCCCGCCGCCATCAGCTGCCCTGGAGATCGAGGTGCTCTGGGCGGCCAGGCATCGCTTTGGCTTGCCGGAGGTGATCCGCTTCCTGCTGTGCTGCCTGGAGGCGCTGGAGCAGCAGGGTCTGCGCCCCAATGCCGTGCTGATCGAGGACGCCGCCAATGGTCCGGCGGTGCTGCAGACGCTTCGCCGCAGGGTGCCGGGGATGCTGCCGATCACCGCCAGAGGCAGCAAGGAAACCCGCGCCCATGCCGTTGCCCCCCTGGTGGAGGCCGGGCAGATTCGCTTTCATCACCGCGCTCAGCCGTTGGTGGAGGAGGCGATCCGCTTCCCCAAGGGCAGCAAGGACCTGGTGGATGCCTTCTGCCACGGTGCCCTGTGGCTGGAGGGCCGCTACTGGAAGGCCCAGGGCATCCAGCCGGTGGTGACGCCGCTGCTGGTGAGCCGGTGAGGGAGGAGAGAAGGCGATGGCGGCTGCACTGATGGAAGCCCCTGATCTGCTGCCACCAAAGGTTCTCGAGCTTGTAGCTGGCCAGCCGGCGGTGCTGCAGCTGTCACTGCCGATCACGGTCGTGCTGGTGGGGACCCCCGCCGGTGCAGCTCGAATGCTGCGGCAACGCCCCTACCGCCGGCCCGCCTGTTGTGCGCGAGCGGGGCAGCTGGAGATCAACTGGGCGGAGCCTGCTCGTCATCCGCCAAGGGCTTCGGCCCGACAGGCTTCACGCTGCCGGCCGCGGCGTCAACGACCCGTACGGCCCCATGCCGCTGCCGATGCCCTGGCGCTGGAGCATATGGATCTGGCGGAGAAGATTGCCGGCAACTTCGCCAGGCGTACCGTTCATCCCAAAGAGGATCTGCTGCAGCTGGCGATGATCGGGCTGATCAAGGCGGCGCGGCGGTATGACCCCTCACGGGGTCCCTTTCGGCCCTACGGGCGCACCTATGCCAATGGGGAGATAACCCACTTTCTGCGGGACAGCGGGTTCCTGCTGAAAGTGCCGCCGACGTGGCGGGAGATTCATGCGCAGGGGCAACGGTTGCTGACCTTAGGAGTTGGCGTCGGCGAGATGCTGGATCGCTTGGGAATAAATAGTAGGCATTGGCATCAAATTGTCGAGGCGTGCTCCATGCGTGTAGTTTCCTTGTCGACTGATCTGACATCCTCTAACATCTGACCTTAGCTCTATTTCCTGGGAGAAACCACAGAGGATGACGTTTGGCGTAAAAGCAGGTAAGCTCATTTATGGATTTTCATAGGTGCTATGTGCTTCGCCCCCGAGCCTAGGCAAGAGCAAATCCTGAGCTAACACGTAGAGTTTGCTTCCGATTCTCATCCAAGGTCCAAAAAATCAAAGCGACCGATTCGCAATAGCTTGTCGCGGGCTTGCTCAGCATTTGCACGGATCTGTGGTTCTTCAGCAGCCAGACCGGCCTTCAAGATGGGCCTAGCCTCGTCGACTGAAACAAACAACTGAGTATCTTGATCAAACGCGATTTTAGCAAAGCACTCTAGAACTAATGCGAGGTGATCTTGATGAAGCTTGTTTAAGGCATTAACCTGAATCGAGAGTGCAACATCCTTTGAACAGCAAATATCGAGAATTCGTGAGTACGATTGCAAACGCCAGTTGGGATCGAGGCATTCGGCTTCAAGCCAAAAGGTAAATTCCCGAAGCTCTAACGGTTCAGCAGCATCCCAACGCCAATCAAAAAAGGCGATAATGCGGTCGACAAGCGCTTTGTCGAATTGGCTGTCGCTGTTTGCCAGTGAACGCCCAACGTAGTCGAAAAGCTTCCCCCACCTTTGTCTATAGTCATTGTTTTTTTCATAAAAGCGCGCAAGTAGGCTCTCATTGCCAGTTAGAGGATAAAGTCCCCACAAGTAGTAAACGAAAAGGTGCTCGCCTAGTCGATCAACGAGCGACTCGCCATGATTTTTTCTGCTTATTAAAGTTTCTATGCTGCCTATTGCATATTCAAACTCGCTCCTCATGGTGTTAAACGTGGATACGCTCGGACGGTTGAAGCGGATAAAGGAGCCAAATGCACACCACCATGTCGCTTCACAAGCCTCCGGAAAAAAGAGCTTCCTTTCGCGGATAGCCCATTCATGATTGAGTGACAAGAGATTTCCAAAATGCATACCTAGCAGCGCGTGCTCAGGTCTTGTTAGTGGGAGGTCAGGATTCAGAGCCAGACGGTGAGAAAGCGTCTCGGTCACCTCTGGAAGTCGGTCTTCTGGCAAATGACGACGAATCCAGATGCCAAAGCTGACAAGGGATTCAAGTGCTCGACTTCGAGTATTATTGATAGCCTCAGTAATTGGATCATCGCTCCCTAAAAGTACTAAGCGGTCGTTATCTAGCCGCCAGTCAGGCTGAACGCAGGCTTGCCGAATGAGATTACCAAGACTGTCTCTTACTTCAATTGGCACATCCGCATCTTGGCTCACGCAGGCATTAACAAAATCAACCACGGTCCGGCGTGAATTGGCCCAGTCTGGATGGCTGGATGATCCGTCTCTCGGCTCAGGCTGACCTTCTACTTTCGGTGTGTCTGGATGCGTGAGGACCCACACACAAAACTCAATCCACCGGAGGAGATTAGAATAATTCATCTCGCTGACGAGATCAACCATGGTCTTGAGCATGGCCGTGATATAAATTGGCCTGGCAATCCTGTCACGATTTGCAAGCCAAAAATCTAGGCGATCGGCATCTAGAACTATTCTCTCTTTAAACACTGACCGAAATGCTTCGGCCAGCGCTGACACGTTAATCTCCACGAGCCAATTCTCCTTATCCCGATACTCTTCTTCCCAGTCGTTTATATAGGTAATAAGTTCTTCGTCGGTGATATTTGCTAGGTCTTCAGCGGATCTCGGACTCCGGTAGCTGATCGTTCCACTGACCACCTCGCCGTATGGTGAATAGCATTCATCGGTTATGGCTTGAGTCGAGGCATCGCATTCCAGCTCCTCATAATACTGTTGGGCTTCTTTGGTTAAAATCGCAGCAAATGGGCGTAGCTGAATTCTATGAAAGTAGCTCTTGCGTTGCCGAAACACTGCCTCGCTGTATTCATCGCCCATCCACTCACGGAATTCATCCTGCGAAGGGCCACGCATAATCGCATTGACAATGCCTCTCAGTTCACTTTCACTGAGCAAAGCATGGCCGAAGTGCTCGCTGGCCTTGCGGATCATTAATTGAAATTCATAGTGATGTTCATACTTGGAATATTCTTCATGATCGAGTATCTCTTCGCGTATCCATGGAAGGGTTTGGTCATTTGGGTTCGATGAGTAGAGATGCTGTCGAATCCGTTTGAAGATCCTCCAGCGAGGATACCGCAATTCCTGATCTAGATCACTAATAACCTCTTTGTCATTGTTATAGACTTCCTTGCAGGCATTCGTGAGCGCGTGGACGAGGATCTCTTTCTCGTCCTGAACCTCTTCATCCGGCTTGTCTAGTCTCCGGCACCAGATCTCTGAATAGTCTTGATCGCCCTTTCGGTCAAGATCATCCTGATGAAATCCAAGTTTAATCATACTAGTAACTGCATCAATCAGCACGAGCGAAGTTTTAAAAGGCTCATGCTCAGAAAGGTAGCGAACTCCACTGTCCAGAATCTTCTGGTATTCCCATGTGCGAAAACAAGGTGTCGGGTTTAGCGAAGTATCTAATGAGTTTGGATTCATTCTACGGAGTTCCTGCTTCTCTCGCATCCTTGAGTCTTCCCGAAAGGGAATGACCAGTCGAGTGACCTCTAGTGCTTCATCAATATTTCCCTGGCTCGTCCAGTGTATTATCAACTCAGGGAAATTGTTGGCATTGACGAGATTGTCAAGTGCTATATATTCGCGAATCTTGGGAAGCAACTCCGCCGATTTTCTCCCTCTTAGTCTAATGGCTGCCTCAAGGATATCTTCGTAAACTCGTGGGTTGTCTGTTTTGGGAAGTGACAGAATAATCTCAACTACTTGATCCGGTGCATCCTGTGCAATGCCAACCAGGTAACTTAGCTCTGGCCAATGCGGGTATTGCACATATCCATCAGGCAATTGTCTCAAGCTGGGAGGGTGGCTGAAGAAGCCGCGTTCGCGCAGCGGTCCTACCCACATTGGGTTGGTCAACTTGGAGAAGAAGTACTTTCGATCTGTCTCTTTCTTGACAGATGATAGCACTTTTTCTACCATCTCATCAGTTGGTTGCTTCCAGGATTTCATTCAGTTTCCTCAGTCTGTCATACTGGCTGCTAGCGGCTATGTAGAGATAGCTTTCCAGACATTTGAAATGTATTTTCAGGGCATCGTCGGCGCCTTTGTCGAATGGTTTGCCACGAAGATGAACATGTCCAAGAAACCACTCTTTTGCGCGTTTCCATTCTAAAACGAAGTTCTTTGGGATTTTTTCTTTATCTGAGTAATCAAGAAATGTGCTAAAGAACAAGCCATCGGCATCCGCGCTTCTCACGCGGCCTGATTTATGATCGTCAATCAGGGTAGAGATCTTTTTGCATATAAAAATGGGTATTAGGTATCCTCCCTCGGCTGTATCTGGGGAGAGCTCATTGCTTAGTCGCCACTCTTCTCGCCAGTGAGACTGCAACTCGTCAATGTGTTGTTGGTATTGCACGCGACTCGACTTGATGTTTGCAACAGTTGATGCAAGACAATTCATCAAGTCCCTGCCAGCATGGGCTACAAATGAAATATAGCCTGAGGGTTTCTGTTCCACGAAAGTCGCAGCGCCTTTATAGGCTTCGGCAAAAACCGGGAGTTCAAGCTCGTTGTTGAGCCAATCGTAGACTCGCTGTTGTTGTAGGTTCAGCATAGTCTTGTGCTCCTCGTCGCGAGTGCCAGCATCTGAAAAACCCTTTGTGAATATTACATCCTCCAGATCAACCTGAATAATCTCTGCGCAGCCAGGCTGTAAGACCTTCTGTATTCCACATAAGAGTCTAAGCTTGCAGTGTTCATTGGCTGATCGTGATTGGCGTTATGAAGGATGGGATTAAGATTTCATTCCGTCGGGTTCTTGGGAGGGGTATTTAATGTGAATCCAATGGGCTCCCGACTGTGTGTCCTGAATTGAGCTGAGACTCATTACAAAGCATACCCATCCTGCATGGTTTGTCATTGCCATCATTTCCCTCCCCCTGGCAAGAGCATTGGCCACAAACAGCAGGCAGTGACCGCACCCCACCGACGCAGGACAGCAGCCACCACCAGCAGCTCCACTTCCCTACCCAAGACGCAGCCCCAAGCCTCTGCTGATCCCCCCTGGCTGGAACACCCCACCCTCTCCGGCCTGCGGGAGCGCCTGCAGCTGGTCTACGACTGCTGGACCCTGCTGGAGCTCCCAGACGGCACCAGCCGCCGCCCGGTCTACTTGCCCCGGGGCATTGAGGAGCCTGAGACCTCCTATCTCAAGCGCCTGGAGGCCGCCCGTCCCTCCGGCTTCTACCGCGATGCCCTCCGCACCTACGCCGGCATGCTGTCCCGGCTGGCCTGGCAGCAGCTGCCCGACTCCCTGAGTCGGATTGCCACCGATGTGGACGGCCAGGGCACCGACCTGGGGGTGTTCCTGTTCCTGGCCGACCTGCTCACCCTGCGAGATGGCGGCTGCCTGATCCTGCAGCTGCCGCCCCAGCACCGCTGGCCCTCGGAAGGCGACCGGCTGGAGGCTCTCGCCAAGGGAGACCGCCTCTCGCTGCCCCGCCTGCAGCTGGTGCCTCGTGGTGACCTGCTCAACTGGCGCCTGCCCACCGATGCCGCCACGGCTGCACCGGCGTCAGGGCCCGTGGAGATCGCCTGGAGGGAACCCCGCCGGCAGGCCCTGCCGCCCCGCTTCTCCAGTGGCAATGCCGCCGTGCCCACGGTGGTGATCGATGCCCATGGCGGCCTGGTGCCGGACCCTGCGGCCTGGCTCTACCGCAGCCTCTCTGTGACGGATGAAGGCCTGGTGCTCCGCAGCTGGCAGGCCAGCCCCAACCCGGCTGCCCCCGATGGCTACGACGTGGTGCCGGTGGGCGAGCCTTCGCTGCTGCCCCAGCGCTTTGACCTGCCGGCCCTCTGGTACTCGGTAGATGGCACTGCCTTTGGCAAGGGCGATCTCCCTCACCTGGGTCTGGCGCACCAGTACCTCAACCACTACCGCTGCCGCAGCGAATACGAAGACCTCCTCTCTCGCACCGCTCTGCCGGTTGGAGTCCGCACCGGCCTGGTGGACGCCTACGGCTTCCGCCGCAGCGACGGCGCCCTGGGCTCTGCTGCAAGCAGCGGTGCAGAAGGCCAGCGTCCGCAGCGGCTGGTGCTCTCTACCTCCTCTTTCATGGACCTGCCCGAGGGAGCCAAGTTCCAGTGGGTCGAAATAGAAGCGCGGTCGCTGGCGGAGCACCGGGCCTACCTGCAGCAGCTGGAAGAAGCCATGCGCCGCGATGCCCTGATCCCCACCGGCGGCCACGGCCCGGCCCGAACCGAGCTGGAGGTCTCGCTCACCGCCGGCCAGAGCTTTGCGGTGCTGCAGTCGCTGGCCGGTCAGAAACGCTCGATGCTCAGCACCCTGCTGCTGCAGTGGACCCGGCTCACCGGCGAGAAGCTCTCCGATGAACCGGCCTGCACGGTGGAGATCTGCCCGCTGGTGCCGCCCCAGCCGCCGCGCAAACCCGAGCCCTCGGTGCAGGAGTGGCTGGTGCTGCATGAACGGGGGGTGATCGACGCGACCGAGCTGCGCAAGCAGCTGGGGCTGGCGATCCCTGGCGACTGAGCTGGCAAGGGAGGGCATGACCCAGTCCTCCCCACCCACCTGCACCTGGCGCCCTGGCGACGCCGAGGCCTTGCGGATCGCGCTCTCTATCCCGGTCACCAGTGCTGCCCTGGCGGCGCTGAACCGGGAGATGGCCCAGCTGCAGACCCACTACCCCACCGGCGTCTGCACGGCCCAGGGCCATCTCGATGCCATTGCTGAACTGGATCAGCAGCTAGCGGCCCTGACGCATGCCGATCTCAACGCCCCGGTGCGCAGCAGCCGCAGAGGGGTTGCCGGCGGGGTGGTGCCCAACCCTCTGCCACTCAGCAAGTTGGCGGTGGTGGAGTACGCCACCGAGTTGTTGCTGGAGGAAACTGAGAGCGAGTGGAACCCCTCGGGACCATCACCGGCGATGGTGCTGGGGCGGCAGCGCAGCCAGCACATCGGCCAGTTGGCGCTGCTGCTGCCGCGGCTGCAGAACTGGCGCCAGTGCAACCCCGACCCCTTCCGGGGATCCCTGGTGCGGGGCTGAGAAATGGAGCAGCCCCTCTCGCCGCTGAACCAGGGCCTCAACCCCCTGCGACAGGCCCCGTTGTGGGGCCAGCTGGTGGCGCAGCCTGCGGCCAGTCCGGCGATCGACATCCGGATGGCCCCGCCTGTTGCTGCACCTCTTTGGCTGGCATTGCAGCCCTATGCCAATGCCCGCCTCTGCCTGTTTGAGGTGGACCGGCCCGAGAGCCGCAACCCCGTGCCGATCCGCCGCCACGTGATCGACTGCTTCCTGGAGCAGCAGGGGATCGTCAGCGGCTACAACGACACCGCCCTCACCGACCCGGGCGACGTCCTTCTGCGCGGTTACCTCTGCAGGGCTGCGATCCTGCCGGTGAGCACCAGCAACACCTTCGACTGGCTGGCGGCCGAGCTGGATTGGACCACCCCTGGCTTCCGCGATGAGGCACCGCTGCCCTGGGATCCGGAGCTCTTGGGCACGGTGCAGGCGCCCTGCCAGGGGGTGATGTGGCTGGGCGACCTGGCCCAGCTCACGCCCGAGGGCGGGCTGCCCAATGGGGGCCGTGCCCAGTTCGCCGGTTGCCTGGTGCAGCACTTCGGGGCGGACTACGGACCCGGTGGCATCGGCCTGCTGGTGCAGCCGCTGCTGGGGGAAGCGATCCAGCTGGTGCTCAGGCCCCACAGCGTGCTGGTGCTCCGCTCTGGCGACACCTTGACCCTGATCGCCGAGCGCTACGGCACCACCGTGGCCACCTTGCGGCGAATCAACCCGCAACTGGAGAGCACCCAGACGATCACTGCCGTGGAGGGCGATTCGCTGGCGGTGCTGGCCGGACGGCACGGCACCACCGAAAGCAAGCTGCGCAGCCTCAACCCGGTGCTGCAGCAGAGCGAGCCCTACGTCACCACCGAGGGCGAGACGCTCAGCAGCGTGGCGGAGAGTCAGAACCTGAGCCTCTCCCTGCTGCGGCAGTTCAACCCCGAGCTGAGCAGCTGGCCCAGCAGCGAACCCCTACCTACCGGCAGCACCCTGCTGCTGCCCGTCTACCGCTCCACCACTCCCATCTCTGCGGGGACGCTGCTGCTGGTTCCGGGCTATCTGCCCTCCACGCCGCTGCCGGCTGGGGAGTGGATCTATCTGCCAGCGAGGCGCTCCGCACCAGTGCTGGATGAGTCACTGAGCAGGGGTTCTGAAGAGCTGGCAACAGGGAGTGCGAGCGCAGCCCGGACGGGGCGCCCGCAGCACCACAGCCGTGATGGGTGATGCCCTCCTCTTTCTTTTCTGACTCCTGCCGCTCCAGCAGCGGCACCGCTCCAGCGCCCCAGGTCCCTGCTGCTCCATGGCAGGCCTACAGCCAGCACCAGCAGCAGCCCAACCAGGGCCCCGCTGGCTCCAGTGCCCCAGCTGGCGCTGACCCTGACCCCCTCGAGCCCGACGAGGACGACCTTGGCGGCGTGGACCTGGGCGGCAACGACGACAACCTCGATCCCGCTGCCCCACCCGATCCCAGCAGCGGCCCCGGCGGCAGCGGCAGCGACAGCGACGACCCTCCCGCCGCCAGCACCAGCGGTGCTGATCCCCTGCGGGCTGAACGCCGCCGCAGCAACCAGCTGGAAAAAGAGCTGCGCAAGGCCCGTGCCCAGCTGTCCCGCTTCTCCGAGATCAACCCAGATGAGTACGCCCGCTTGCAGGACGCCGAGCGCAAGCGGGAAGAGTTCGAGCGGCAGGTGGCCGACCGTGAGCGCCAGCTCAACGAGGCCAACCTGCGCCGCGTACGCAGTGTGGAGAAAGAACGAGACGAGGCCCGCTCTCAGGTGTTGAACCTGCGCAAGGAACGCCTGATGGAGCGCCTGTTCTCAGAGGCGGAAGGCCGCGTCGGCGGTGATGAGCGGGGCACGTTCTTTGACACCTTTGTGACGCTCTGCGGCGGCCACTTCCAGCTGGGTGAGGTGGACGGCCGCGAGCGGTTGCTGCCGGTGGACGGCAAGGGCCAGCCCCTCACCGTCGATGGCGTTGCCCTCTCCGATGGCGACTACATGGAGGAGCTGCGCCGCCACCCGGTGTACAGCTTCCTGTTCCAGCAGCGCAGTGGCCTCTATTCCGCTGCTGTGCCGGAAAGCGGCCATGAACACGGCGGCACGGTGAATCTGCAGACCCTGAGCACCGCCGAGCTCTACCTGGAGGCCGTGAAGGGCACCACACCCAGGGCAGCTGCACCGCGCCGCTGATTGCAGAAGGGGCAGAGGGAATGGTCTGGTATCTGGTGTTCTGGCGCAACCGCTCCACAGCAACAGTGGTGCCGGCCGCCAGCGCCAGCCAGGCCCGCTCCCGCGCCGAGTGCAAGCAGAAGAAGGGTTATGGGGCGATCGTGGCCGCCCGCCGCGCCAATCCCGACGACTCTCGGCTGATTCGCCGCGGCATCTGGGTGCGGCGCCGCCGTGACGGCAGCAGTCCCCAGTTCGGCAGTGCTCGCTCCAAAGCCCGGGCCCGCCGGCAGCGCAGCCGCTATCGAGCCTGCCTTTGAGGCAATTTCAACGCCCCCGTTTGATCGCCCGGACCGCCTGCAGCGCCTTCATTTCCTCTTCGGCCATGGAGGCTGCCCGTTTGAGCCGGGCGGGATCCCGGCGGATCTCTTCTGCCTGCCGCAGGGTGCGCAGATCACTTTCGGCCCGCCAGCGGGCTTCCTCCTGGGCCAGCTTGCGCCGCTCGGTTGCACTGATGCCAGGCAGCGTGGGAGCGACAGCTGTTGCACCGCTGCTGCCTCGTGAGCTGCGCCGCTGTTTGCTGGTGCTGCTCTTTCCGGTGCCGCTCTTGCGGGTGCGGGTGGCCATGGTCTCGATGGGCTAAATCCACATTTGCCAGCCCACTACTCAAAGCCCGGCCACCAACTGGCAGCCGGGCCTGAGCCCTGAGGGCTCAGCAGACCGAAACGGTGCAGCCGGGTGTGCCCTGCAGCTTGCGGGCAAAAGCGAACGCCTTCTCGGCAGGGATCAGCCGCATCTTCTTGACGGGCTTGCCGCGCCGACCAAAGAACTCGACCTGCCGTGGGGCGGTGCCGAGCTTCCTGACACCGGGCTCATAGCGGTGAACCACAAGCAGGCGGACTTCGCAGACGGGGCCTTGGGGAATGGCCATGGCTGGGGTGGAGCGGAGAACACCGACCACACGCCCCGCAGGTGAGCACTGGCTAGGGGCGAGCGCCGCGAGCCTTGCCTCAGCCCTGGCCAGTGCGAGCCGCAGGGGCATGCTGCGGAGGGGTTTCGCGCCGCCCCGCCAGCCAGCCCCCAGTGGCACTGCTGCTGATCCGTGCTGAATGCCCACCGCGCCCGAGGGCAGAACTGCTCGGGCTCCCCACCCTGGGATCGAGGAGTGCCCAGCAGTCCCGTCAGATTTGATGCGGCCTGCCGCGCTGCGGAGCCCTGGCTGCCCGCTCTGCAGCCCCCCGGCCAGCGTTCGTCTGAGGCCTGGGCATAGGCCCCGGCCTGGTTGGTGGCAGGGATGAACCCAGTGGCTCCCTGCTGGAGCTGTGTTTTTCTTCGGCCGGAGCCGAGAAGCCCGAGCAGGCGCGAGAGGCGGAGCGGTGCAGGCCAAAAGGGCCGCCAACCCTGCGGCGACCCGAACCAGCAGACCTGAAGGGGGCCCGGTGGCCCCCCGCCGGATCAGATGACCGGCATGGCCCCACTGCACTGCAGCCCGCCGCGGCGCAACGCGGCTTCTGCCTCCACCTGCTGGCGGGAGCTCAGCTCGGCTTCTGCTTCCAGGGCGCTATCGATCTCATCGACCCGCGCCAGACACTGCTGAATCGCCGGCAACACCTCTTCCTCCAGGCGCGAGATCTCCTCTTCTCCATAGGGCCGATCAATCCAGGTGCGGCGCAGCGGCCGGCCGGCATGGCCCCTGAGGATCGATTCGATGGCTTTGCCGCAGGACTCCAGCAGCAGGAACGGATCCTCCTCAGGCCGGCAGAACGGTGAGGCAGAAGCAGAGAGCGTGGCCATGGTGATCGGCGCCAGGAGTGGCGCAGCGACGGACCGATCCCAGCGGAGGCGCGGCCGCAGGACGGGCCTCAGACTGGAGAGGCCCGGAGCAAGCCCCCCGCTCGCTTCCAGGCGTTACCGATCCATTCGCGTCAGCGCTGCTCCGCCCAGCAGCGCCAGCAGAAGGTTGAGGGTGGAATCAAAGCCGCCCTGCAGCTGCTCCAGCGTGCCCGGGCAGATTTGACCGATCGGCCGGCCCTCCATTGCTCGCTGGCCGCAGACCCCGGCGGCCAGGGAATAGATCAGCAGCTGGGTGCCGATCACCACCGCCAGGGTCTTGAAGACGAACCGCTCACGGTCGAACGGCGGCTTGGGCGGCCGGGGCTCTGTCTGGGCTTGCATCGCTGCTGCTCCCTGGCGATCAGGCCCCAGAGGGCGGCAGCTGCAGCGCGCCGCTCTGAACCAGTCCCCAGATCCGATCGGCTTCTGCCTGGCGCCGCTCGGTGTGGGGTGTGCCGGGTCTGAAATAGCCCTCGGCTGCTGCAGCTGAACCGGTCCAGTAAGCCGCTGCTGCTGCTGGATCCATGCCTTGAGGCCTGTCCTCGAACACCCGGGTCCAGCCGATCAGCGAGCCCTGGGGCGGATCGTGCAGGCCGGCGTATTCCTCGGCGAAGTATTGCTCCTGCCAGGCGTTGCTATTGGGGTCGATCCCACCGGCGATGGCCTGGAGGCGGGCGGCGTCGTAGGCCGTGCGGCGGACACCCGTGTACTGCATGGCGCCGCGGCCGGCTCCACTGCCGGCTTCGATCACATCGAGGTTCTCCAGCTCCGGATCGCCGGTCTCCACCACCATGCAGCCGAGGAAACCGCAGGCCTCCGCTGCCGTGAGTGGCTGGATCACACCCAGGCTGGCCTCGGTCACGGCGCTGCTGCAGAAGAAGTCCATCCAGTGCTGCAGGTTGGCGTGGGCCAGGGATGGCTCCCCAGAGGTGCATCCCCCTGGGGCCTGGCCCGACGTCACTTTTTTTCCTGGAACACCCCCACATAGACCGTGCCCTGGCGGTAGAGGGGCAGCACCTTGTCGCGCAGATCAGCGTTGTGTAGGCGAACGCAACCGAGGGTGGGGTGCAGGGGCTGCAGCGGTGCCCAGGCCCCGGGCCAGCCGCAGGCTGAACCGCCGCCGTGGAGCATGATCCCGGCCCGGCCGACCTTGGCCTCCTGGCCCTCCAGCTCCTCCATGTCAAAGGAGTACCAGCCGTAGCCCATGGCGGTGTCGGAGCAGGGCGGGTTTGGGTTCTGCTCGTAGTCGGCGTAGAGCTGGCCGAGCTTGTAGAGGCCTGGCGGGGTGTCAGTGCTGGTCTGACTCCAGTCAGTGTCGGCGCCCTGGCCGCGGGCCAGGCAGGGGATCCTCCAGAGGAAACGGCCGGTGTGGTCGTAGGCCTCCATGTCCTGGTCCCGGTCGTTCACCAGCAGGTAGGAATCACCGGGTTGGACCGGGGCGGCCATCTGCGGGCCGGCCATGCCGGCTTCTTCTGAGCCGCGGGGATCAAGGCCGCCTGTGGGAGCCGGCGGCTGGGCTGGCTGCTCGCTGTAGGTGACGGCCCAGGGTGCCTGCTCATCGAGGATCTCGGTGCCCTGGTTGCTGCTGCCGATGGCGGCATACAGCTGCTGCACGCCTCGCTGCTGCTGCGGCTGGCCTTTGTAGAAGCGGAAGCGATCGGCAAACCGCTCGGCGCTCATCGGGGTGGTCATGGGATGGGGTGCTGACCACTGCCCTTGCCAGCTCCGTTAAGTACGAGTAACCCGCTGCTGATCGCGTGCACCACGATCTCTGCGGCGCGGTTTTCGCTATTGAATGGAGATGCCATGCCGCAGCCCCTGGCACTCTGCCGGGATGAGAGATCTCCCCACACCCGATCGACGGCGGCGCGCCGCCGCACCACGGTGGCCGGCCTCAGTTGTGCCACCACGCCGCTCCCACTCCAAACCATCCTGGCGGTTATGACGGGCTATTAGTTGGTGTTCGAGATCGCAATATCGGCAAAGTGCTGCTGATTGATTTCAGCACCGTGTTCAGGCCGACATGGGTGAGGGCGACGTGACGCGCTGCAGTACCTACAGCTGGGGTACAAAGTTCACTACCAGTGAGACACAAAGTAGAAGCCACAAACTTCAGCGATGCGGGAATCTTTCCGCGCAAAAAATCCAAGAAAACGGTTTTGTTGGTATTTTAATGATGGGGAAGCCAGTCGTCATTCAATATAAGCAAATGTTCTGGAAGGCCAGGTTTGCGCTGCTCTCCCGAACTTAGAAAAGAACCGTGCAATGTTAGGGAATGACTGTTCAAGAAATGAGAGTTTCCCTGCAGGAGCGGGTACCGCGCGAAGCCAGAGATTCATGTGCCAGAGCAGTTGCCCAATTTCATGATAGACAGTTTGTGCATCTGCGGCTCCTGTAACTACCTGATAACACACGGCATCTAGGCTATTCGCCATGCGCGAGATTGCATAATCATCTCCGCTCCCTTCCGAGAAGTATTCTACTATGGAAATGCATGAGTTCCTGCTCGTTCTGAAATGACCAGGGGGGCAACCCGCAGGTTCACTTGCGGCCTGAAATAGTTCCACCCAGTGCCCTATATCACCTTCCCGAAGGCTTTCTTTGAAGAGGGCAACGAACTTAAGGGCGTTTTCGACGCGACGCTGGCGCTGATTTTGGAGAAAAGCTGCGGAGGCTAAACCCCCGCCGATCACAGCAAAGGCAAGCTGGATCCATTCACGCAACTCTTTCATGGCTGCTCCATACAATGCTGGCTATTGCCTATCTGGAAGAAGCTTAAATCAAAGTGCCACGATGGGGTGGCGACTCTGCCTGCGGCGGGCCAGGCGAATGGCCGTGCCGGATTACGCATTAATGCATAAAAATTATACGTACGAGCCTTGAAACTCAATTCGCGATACTTCGGCAGTGCTGATATAGACTCCAGTTTCAACCAAGTATCTTTCCTTCCACTTCGCCGACTTTTGCCCCCTAGGGTCTAGGCGTTCATCTACTCTTCTTGCTCTATCCAGAAAAAAATCCTGATTCGGGGAATCAGGGTCAAAGTTCCAGAAACGGATTTGTCCCACATAGATCGATCCATCTTTAAGAAAAACATATACCCACTGATCGTCCAAGTCGTCATTGATTCTATTCCAGGTACTCTGAGGATCGGGACGAAGCCACCTTAGGGAGTCGCACTTGCGAGGAATAAGATGTCGGATCCAGTAGCAGAATATGCAGGCCTGGCCTACAAGCCACCCAACTGCTAGCAGGAGAAATGGATAGAATGATGAGCCTTTTGCGGGAACTTGAAGGCTAAAAGATGATATCGAAGAATGGTGCGAGAGCAGCGAAAGAATGGTTGCGCAAATGAGACTATATACAACGTACAGATAAAGATTAGACTTGTCGGATCTTGTCTTGGCTGGGTAGGCCGACCTGAATACCTCTACGGCAACAAAGCCTGGCGCTACCAGGGCGATGAAATCAGAAATTTGCGGAGCCGTTACCATGGCAAAGCAGGCTGGCTGTGTTTATTTGCGCTCGTCTTTGCCGGGTTGCTTTTGCTCTGACTTCTTGAGCTTTAAAGGAGGGTCCCCGGATGGCTTTTTCTTGTTCTCGTGATTAAATGATCTTCTAAAGTCTTCGTCTAGCCTCTGTCGGCGATCATCCTGACCTGTCACTGGCCTGTCGTGAACTCCGCTCAGTATAGCTGGCATGGCAAGTCTGCAGCTAGGTCAAGGCCCCACCTTGCTTCTGATAGGAGTGCTGATCAATCAATCCAGCCCTTTAATGGATGGTTTCAAGGACCATCTTGTATAGCTTCCTCTCTTTTAATAGCTGGGGCAGGCCCCCTGCCATTGTTCGGGTCGACTCCGCTCCTCGCAAGAGATTAGAGTCATTTTACGTAAAGGTTGGCAGTGGTACCCGAGTCTATAAACCACCTGTCTGGACCGGTGCTCAATGCATAAGTCGTAGTGGTAAATATCATTGCCTTTAGCCATCGACAGACTCTGCGTCCACAACGGCTGCGGTCGTTGCTCTTGGCCAAATCAGAGCATGCCCCCGTGGTGTATCTCACCGCTGCAGCCCAATCTCAGCGCTCTCACCTAGCTGTCTGGAGTTGGGGGAATGTGCAGCCCCCCTGAGACTTCCTCCGCAACCGGCGCAGTGGCTCCTATCCGATCACCTCCGCGTACTGGCAGCCTGAGACCCTTATTCCCGCAAAGGAGAGGTGCTGAGCTGGAGGCCCCATCCACTACGCGGTGTTTTTCTGCACAGACGACGGCTTTGGCATCGAGATGGTGCAGGTCCTTGACGAACCCCATGCGGTGGACATCGTTCAGTCCCTGCAGCCTGGCGCCCTTGCGGAGGCTGTGCCGGCGAGCGAGCTGGACGGCAAGGACAGGCACAGGCTTCTCTGGGACTGGATGGACGCATTGGAGCAGTCCATGGCCAGTGAGGGAGGGCCAGCGATCCCAAACCCACTAGCCCTGGGGTGCTCAGTGCACGATCACCCGGGCGGCTGAACCCCAGATCAGCTGCTGATTGTGTGCAAGCAGCAGGGCCTGCTCCCGAGGCAGCCAGTGGGGATCAGCGCTGATGTGCCCCTCGCCATCGAGGAACAGGCGCCGCGCTTCCGTGCTGCCCCTGGCAGCCAGACGGAAGGAGATGAGGCGGATCGGGCAGGCCGGGGCAACGGGTGTGGTGGCCATGGCGGTGTTGCAGGCAGGACGCGACCACCGCGCCCCCCATCGGCGTCGGCCTTCAGGACGAGCAGATGCGGGGCACCATGCGGAGCGCCTGCCCTCCAGCCGCCAGCCACCACCCGCCCCCCTGAGCTGACCGTTCTCTGACACTCCGGCTCGGACCTGGCAACAGGAGCTGTTGTCACTGGGGCGAGGCCCCGGGAGCGTGCCCTTGGGCCTGACCTTGATCGAGGCGCAGAAATACGCCCGCCGTGCTGAACAGCTGGCGGTGCTCAAGACCTTTGCGGAGGGGGAGCTGCTGCGCCGCCTGCCGTTCCGCAACCTCGTGGGCGGCTCGCTGAGCTTCCCGGCTGAAACCAAACTCCCCCGCGTCGGCTTCCGGGCCGTGAACGAGGGCTACCGCCAGAGCTATGGGGTAATCAACTCCGATTCGGAGTTCGTGCACCTCTTCGGCGGCGATCTGGATGTGGACCGTTCGATCGTCGACCTGCAGGGTCCTGAGGCCCGTGCTGCCCAGACCGAGATGAAGGTGCGCTCGATGCGCCTCACCCTGGAGGCGGCAATCATCAACGGCGACGACACCTTTGATCCGCGGGCCTTCAACGGTCTGAGCAAGCGGCTGGTGCCAGGCGACGACCAGACGGTCGACAACGGCGGCAGCACCCTCAACCTGCTGGCGCTGGAGGCGCTGACCGACAGCGTGATCGGCTACGGCGGCGACAAGGTGCTGATCGCCAGCAAGGCTGCCCGCCGCCAGATCAGCACCGCCTCCCGCCAGGCCGGCGGTGACCTCTACGAAGTCATCGACGGGCGGCACTACTTCGAGGGGGTGGAGATCCTGCTGGTGGAGGAGGACGCCGAGGGCAACGCGGTACTCGGCTACGACGAACCGGGCGACACCACCTCCATCTACTGCTGCGTCCTGGGTGACGCGGCGGTGTGCGGACTGCAGGGCCCGTTCGAGGGCCGCTACGGCATCTCGGTGCGGGACTTCGGGGAGGTGCATGACGCGCCGGTGTTCCGCACGCGGGTGGATTGGTACGTGGGCTTTGCCGTCTGCAACCGCAAAGCCGCTGCCCGTCTCTACAACGTGGCGCCCATGCCGCTGGTGGTCTGAGTCAACCCTGAACCCACGAAACGCATCCCCTCACCTCAACCCCCACACCCAGGAGACCCCTGATGACTTCTCAAGCCACCCGGCTGCTCGACGCCCAGACGGTGCTCGTCGGCTGGATCAACCACTCCGCGACTGACTGCTACGAGCACGTGCGCAGCAGCGGCGATGTCGTGAACCTCGGTACTGACCTCGATGCCTGCTCCTCTTTTGTGCTGGTGGCCTCCCACCCCGGCCACAGCGAAGCGGTGACCGTGACCCTGGAGCTGGCACCCCTGCTGGCGGACGGCAACGCCGGCAGCTGGATCACCGCCGCCGCCGTCGCCATCCCCGCTGCTGGCGGCAAGGTGGAGGCGATCATCAGCGGTGCTGCCCTGCTGATCAATCCAGCCGACAGCGAGCTGATCACACCGCCCTGCCTGCGGCTGGCGCGGGCAGCGGTGTCGCCGGCCACGCCGGTGGGGATGACCGTGGCGCTGACCGCCAACCAGGGGCTGTGAGGTGAGCGCCATGGACAACACCCTCGACACCCTCACCACAGCAGCAGCAGGAGCTGAGGCCCTGCCGCTGGAGCTGCTGCAGCCCCTCGACAGCAGCAACCCCGTCTCGACACCCGTGCGTCTCTCCGGCCCGGAGCAGCGTCTCACCGTCACCCCCGATCCAGGGGTGGGCGATGCCTCGCTGCTGCCGCCCAGTCAGCTGCTGATCGGCAAGGACGGTGTGACCCGCTCGATCTGGCCGGTGCACCTGGCCGGCTGGCAGGCCCTGGGCTGGGAGCTGCTCAGCTCAACCAGCGGCAGCGATGACCCGCCCCCTCTTGATGGCAGCGAGGACGAGCCAGAGCCGCCCGAGCAGGAGCAGCCGGTGACAGAGCCGTTGGAGCCTCAGCGTGCGCCTCTGGATCTGCTGGTCAGCGAGCCGGAGCTGCCGGAGGCAACGGAGCCCGAATCTCCAACCGCTGAGTCCACGTCCACGCCCACCGGCGAGCCGACTGACACCAGCAGTGCTGCCGGGGAGGCCCTGCTGGCCTCTGAGCCCACCGACTTCCAGGCGATGACCAAGGCCCAGATTGTGGAGTTCTGCTCCAGCGTCTATGGGGTGGAACTCGATGGCAGCCAGACCAAGGCGGAACTGGTGGAGCAGGCCATGGCGCTGGAAGCCCAGGCCAGTGGCAGCGAGGGCAGCAGCGATGCGGCGGATCTCGCGGCCCAGGAGCTGGGGGATGCCCTGCTCTGATCCCAGCCGCCAGGTCTGCCCCGGTCAGCGAATACCTGGCTGGGGCCTGGCAACAGCTCATCAGCACCGCCCTGGCACCGATGGCCACTCCCGATCCGGCTGTGCTGGCCGAACTGACGGCGCAGTGCCGCAGCAACACCCGACCGCAGGGAGTGATCTTCCTGGGCCAGGCCCAACTGCAGGACGGCGGCACCCCTGAACCACCGCCCACGGGTGGCATCACGGCAGTGGAGACCCTGGCGCCGCTGGTGAGTGCTGCTGCCAGCGATGGGGTGGTGGTGATCGGGCTGGATCTGCGCCTGCTCAGCCTCCTGCCGCCCTGATCTCTCGTTCCACTTCCCCCCTTTCTTCCCTCATCGCCATGGCCACCAGCACCGAGAGCCGCATTGCCGGCCGCTCCCTGCCCCAACCCACCGACCTGCTGCTGGTGCAGCGCGGCAGCACCCCCTACCGGGCGACGGCCGAGGAGGTCAAGGCCTACATGCTCTCTCCCGCCACGGCGGCGGCGATCGGTGCGATCCGGCCCGGCACCAATCTCTCGGTGGACGCAGACGGCACGCTGCATGCCGCGATCCCCGGAGCCCTGCACTACCGCGGCGCCATCGATCCCACCACCGCCGAGCCCCCGGCCGATGCCGCCGTGGGCGATGTCTACCTGGCCAGTGCCTCCGGTGTGGCCCTGGCCAGCTGGAGCGGTATCGCTGGCCAGCCGATCGCCCAGGGGGATCTGCTGCTGTTTGACGGCAACAACTGGAGTGCCAACGCCGCCCTGGGCCCTGATGGCGCCGGTGTGATCCGTATCCAGGTGGCGGCACCGCTGAGCGTGGATGAGAGCGATCCGGCCCAGCCGCTGCTCAGCGTTGATGCGGCCACCACCGAGAGCGCCGGCGTGTTGCGGCTGGCCAGCGGGGAGGACCTCACCGCCGGCACTGAGGGCGCAGCTGTGGATGCCGCCGCCCTCAAAGCGGCAATGGCCACCGCCCAGCCGGCCGGCGACTACATGCCGCTGGACATCAGCAGCCTGCCGGCCTTGCCCTGATGACACTCCAACCAAGCGACCTGCTGGCGATCACCCGCCCTGTGGGCCCTGAGGCGGGCACCTATCAGCTGCCTGCTGCGGCGCTGGCGGAGCAGCTGGGCACGCCGCCGGTGCTGGGGATCAGCGGAATCCAGTGGTCGACCGTTCGCTCGGCGGCGGACAACAGCTGGGAGGCGGTGTGCTGGTCGCCCGAGCTGCGGCTTTACGTGGCTGCGGCCGGTACCGGCAGCGGCAACCGGGTGATGACGTCCAGCGATGGCATCCGCTGGACCCCTCAGGCAGCGGCTGATCAGAACTGGGTGGCGCTCTGCTGGGCGGCCGAGCTGGGGCTGTTCGTGGCCGTCAGCAACAGCGGCACCGGCAGCAGGGTGATGACCTCCGCGGATGGCCGCAGCTGGACCCTGCGGCAGACGCCGGTTGACAACAGCTGGACCTCGATCTGCTGGTCGCCCGAGCTGGGTTTACTGGTGGCTGTGGCGGGCAGCGGCACGGGCAACCGGGTGATGACCAGCAGCGATGGCATCCAGTGGACGGTCGGCCCTGCTGCTGTTGATCAGGTCTGGCGGTCGGTGTGCTGGGCCCCGCAGCTGGGGTTGTTCGTGGCCGTGGGCAGCACCGGCGGCACCCAGCGGGTGATGACCTCAAGGGATGGCCGCAACTGGACCCTGCGGACCGCGGCCACTGGCAACAACTGGGTGTCGGTCTGCTGGGCAGCGGAGCTCGGCCTGCTGGTGGCGTTGAGCAGCAGCGGCACGGGCAACCGGGTGATGACCTCCCCCGATGGCATCACCTGGACGAGCCGGACATCGGCAGCTGATATCTCCTGGAATTCCCTCTGCTGGGCACCACAGCGTGAGCTGCTTGTGGCCGTGGCCACCAGCGGCAGCGGCAACCGGATCATGACCAGCCCCGATGGCCTCACCTGGACGTTGCGCAGCACCCCAGCCAGTACCGGCTGGCGATCGATCTGCTGGTCACCCCAGCGCCGTCAGTTCGCAGGAGTGAGCAACAGCGGCACTGGCAACCGGGTGATGGTGAGCCCCTGATCCATGACCATGACGCCCGCACCACAGCCAGAGGTTGGAGCGCGCTGCTGGCGCGATCGGATCAGCCCGACGACCGGCGCCACTGTGCTGAACCTGGCAGCCGCAATCAGCGACACCGATTCGCTGGTGGAGCTCTCCTACGACGAAGGCGGTAGCGGCTGGTGGCCGCTCTCCACGCTGGTGTTCGAGCAGGCCTGAGTGGAGGGGCCTCAGCCCCCACCAGAGAGCTGCTGGCGCAGAGCCGCGATGGCCTTCTTCTGGGCCCGCATCACAGACATGGCGCTGATCTCCAGCCGCTCCGCCGCAGCCCGCAGCGACAGGCCTTCCAGGACGGTGAGCTTCAGGGCTGTGGCCTGGGCGGCGGGCAGCTGATCCACCAGCTGCTCCAGCGCCAGGCCATTGATGGCCTCGCTCATGGCCGGCTCGGCCTCCGGAGCAGCCAGCTGATCGAGCAGGCAGGGCTCGCCATCAGTGCTGGCATCGAGGCTGAGGTGCCGCAGCGGGCATTGCCCCTGCTCATGCAGACGGCGTGGCACGCGCACCAGCCGCACCCGATCGCGCAGGTGGTGCTGCAGCGCCCCGCTGATGCAGCGGCGCAGATAAGGCGCTGCCGGCTCACCGGCTCTGCAGCGGGGAGCGGAACGGACCAGGGCTTCTCGGGCCACCTGGATCAGATCTTCCCGCTCCACCAGCGGGGACAGGCGCCGGGCGGTGGCAGAGGCAATGGCATCAGCCAGGGGCAGGTGCTCCAGCACCAGGGCATCACGGGCCTTGAGGGCCGAGCGGCTGAGGGAGGTGGCGGGGGAAGCCATCGGCAGGACGGCGAAGAACCCCACCCCCACCGGCCGGCCGCAATGCCGGGGCAAGGACGCCCGACACCGGAGGGCGCATGGCCTGATCCTTGGCGCGGCGTGAGGACTGGCCGAGGGATCCGGTGGGTGTGCGCCGGCCCTGGTGGCGATCCATTCCCCCAATGCGCGATCAGCACGGCAGCAAGTCCCGAGATAGCCCATGACCCTGAGGCCGTTACAGACTCACCACTGGGCGCCCAGCGCCTGGGGCTTGAAGGTGCGCGAGTCGGTCTGCATGGGGTGGTCTCGCCGCTGCGCTACTTCTCCTTTGCAAGATGCATCAGGGCATTGAAAGCCCGGGTCTGGACGGAGTTGGTGATGACGATCAAGCTGCGCAATGACTGACGCCAGCTGTTGTTCAGCAGTGTGTGCTCCTATGGGTTAATCACGAGCGCTGGGTCGTTGTCGAAGTCCTTCGGAACCGCTGTGGGGTTGATCGGGGCTCCGATCACTCGCCGACTTCAACCAACGCGTTGCAAGAGGCCCTGTTGAATCAGGCGATCAAAATGGTCCCAGACGTCATCGGCATGGGCAGAACTTCTGAGATGGAGGCCAAGCTCGAAGTTGGAGAGCTGGGCGGCATCGGTGAGGTTGGCGCTGGTCACAAGCACCTCTTGATCGGCCACCACCGCTTTGACGTGACAGACAGCCTTCTCTCTTTCAAGAGAGAGGGATCGGGGATCAAAGAACAAGGAAGGTGCTGGAGATTCGGGCCAAAGGCGGGACCAGGTTTGTTGCTGAAACTTGCGGATCAAGGCCTCGGGAGAGGAGGTGTCTCCGCGATCACGCTGAATGTTGCAGACCATGCAAACTTGCAATGTTGGGAACGCGACCATGCGCTCGCGGATCAGCTCGAACAACGCTTTGATGAACGGCCCCTTGTAGAAGGCGTAGGTGGTGAGCAACAGGCGCTGTTCGGCACGTTCCACCAACTGACGAATCAGCACTGACTGATCGCGGGTGATCGCGCCTGCTCCGGCATCGGGGCCCGACCACACCAGTTCGATGGAGTGAGCGAGCGCTTCACGACTTCGCTGATCCAACAGAGCTTGAACGGTCATGCGTAAAGCCTCCTGACTGCCGCCTGCAGCGCACCAACGCTCCAGCCAGGCGACCAGTGAAACGGGGCCAGCATTCAGACCAATCCTGGCCAGGAAAGCCGGTGGATCAGCGAGGCTGTCGGCGAGAAAGCCGGTACCGCCGTGCTGGGACTCCAGTGCCGCCAGCAGGGTTTCCAGTTCCGCGGTGCTCAGCTTGGGGAAGGGCGCTGCCATCAGGGCCCATCGGTGAAGAAGGCCGCATCGCGTTGAATCAGGGTGGGCACGACGAGGGCTCGATCGAGAAACTCATTGCGGCGTTCACAGCTGGTTTCGGCGATCAGCAGACAGCCATGACAGGCGGCGCCATGCGCATAACGCTTCTCCAATTCGCTGTTGGGGTCATGGCTGGCGCAGAAGGGGTCGTTGGAGCACAGGGCGGCTCGCTCGAGCGCCATCGCCAGCAGGTCATCGATGCGATCAGCCAGGCCCACCAGTCCTCCGAGTGAACCCTCGGATCCACTGCCTCCGGTGTAGAGAAGGATGCCGTAGCCAATGTCATCGAAGGCGTAGATCCGCTCCTTGATCGCTGAGGCCCCATACCCACAATCCAGAGCCGCTTCGGTGATCAGCAGATGGGCAAGGCTGTGCAGCATCACGTAGGCGCCGCCAGGCCACTGAAACTTGTCCTCCGTGAGCCCGTGCTCCTTGTTCCAGATCTTGAAGGCGTCACGGTGTTTGGAGAGCTGTTGCGCAGCTCCAGCGCTCTTGATCCAGGTGCGGATCGCGTCTGGATCAAAGCTGAGGAAGATGCCTTCCCCGAGATTTTCCACGGCCGGCAGCCAGGTTTCTTCCTTTACATCGATCTTGGCGCGTTTCACGCCCAGATCCAGGGGATCACCATCAATCTGGCTCACCACGGGCTCCAGACGGGTGAAGCCGAGCAGGGCCATCACTTCTCTCAGCTGGTGAACCTTCAACACCCGGTTGACGCGCTGCTTAAACCAGGCTGGCTTGGCCGATAGATCCAGATTTTCGGCTTCGAAGCGGCTGCTGCCCCTGCCGCGCTGAAGCCCATCGATGGGGCCGACCAAGGCCCGAAGTTCCTGTCGCTTGAGGGCCTCGGTCTTCTCGGGAGCAGCCTCACCACCACGGATGGCTTCGAGAGCCTCGAAGATCTCAGCAGGCGCTGTACCAGCGAGAGGATCCTTGATGTGGTCGGGAGCGTAGTCCTCCAGCCAGACTTCGAGTTTGGCGGGGCTGGTGATCTTCTCAAAGGCCTTGAGATGATTGCTGATCACCTCCCGCACAGCGTCGATCGGCTCGGGGATGGAGATCGCCGAGATCAGCTCGGGAAAGTAGGCGTTGCTGGCAGACCGCACCAGCAGGCGATTGGCATAACTGCCGCCCTTGCCTTTGCCGTTGTCGCAGAATTCCTGGCCGAACGGTCCCAGCCAGGGCCGATGCCCCTGGCAGAAACCGAGCGCGGGCCTTTCGTCATCGTCGCCCTTGAGTTTTTGCTTGGCCTCCGACAGCTGCCGGCGCCCGTGCTTCTCCATGCACGTTGGATTGGAGCAGCGCACAAAGATCTCGGTGAAGTCGTTGCCAGCCCCGGCCTCATCGAGCCAAAGCGTGGCCCGGCAGGTGGTTTTGCCGCGATGCACGAATTCACGCCAGTCGATGTCACTGAGATGGCCGTTGGGGCAGCTCTGCACGAAGCGCACCGGTACGACGCGATGTGCCTTCCGATCCGCATCGACGTACTTGCGCTTGTCGAGGCGGGCGCCCTCCACCAGCGGCCGGCTGCGATAGGTCTTGCCCTCAAAGGTCTCTGTTCGATCCAGCTGGGCCACGAACCAGTTGGGGAACTCAGGACTGCGGATGCCGCCGGGACGGCTCTGGCCCCCGGGCCCAACGTCATGCATAGGGGGTTTGCGCAAGCGCAGGGAGCCGACATTGAGGCTCTGGCGCAGCTTGGCAATCAGGCGCGGTTCATCAATCTCCTCGGGGGGCTGATCGGGGCCATACATCCAGAAGTTGAGGCCACCGATCACAACGGAGCAATCGGGCAAATCCACCATGGCGCCTGGGCCATAGGTGGTGATCAGCTGGCTGTGACGCACCTCGCCCTGGGGACGGCTGGTCTGCTGACGCGGCATCAGCTCACCTCCCCATCGCCATCGGGGCGTTGGCGGATCAGCGCGGCGCTGGGCTCCACATCGCGCAGGCTCCAGTTGGCCAGGAACTCCTGCTCCATGGCCTTGAGCTCCTTGAGATCGGGGTCCAGCGGGGTATGGAGAAGGGGGGCCACTTCACCCGCCTCACGGCCGTACTGAAGGAGGCCGCCATTGTCGCGGGCAATGCGGATCCACTTGTCGAGCAGGTTCATGGCCCGCTGGCGCACCTCGGCCTCGGTGTGTTCGCTGAGCGCCTTGCTGGGGGCGGAGCGGCGGGCCCGATCACCGAGCCGTTGGGCAACCTCCGCCTGAATGGCATCGATCGCCTCAGCGTTTCCTGCATCCTTGGCCCAGCTGAGCGCGGGGCTGAGGTGCCGGGCGAGGGCCACGGTGATGGCCGGCAGCCCCCGCTGCAGGGCTCTGGACGACCAAGGGGTGACGCTGGTGGCTTCCACATCGCGGTAGAAAACCGAGTGCCAGAAGCTGAAGCGCTCGTAGTGGGAGCGGTCGCGCGGTCGGTTGGGGTTGAGCAGCACCACCACCAGGCCAGGGCGCTGGTCGTCGCGGCCGACGCGGCTGCTGGCCTGGATGTATTCGGCTGTGGTCTTGGGCTGGCCCAGCATCACCATCAGGCCGAGGCGGCTGATGTCGAGACCGACCGAGATCATGTTGGTGGCCAGAGCCGTATCGACCCGTTGCTTCTCGTTGTCGAAGCTGAGTTCGAGGCGGGCCTTGGTCGTGCTCACTTCTGAGGTGGGCACCCGTGAGGTGAGCTCGAGGGGTTCATTGGCGATCTTGCGGCGGGCGTAGCGAGTGCTGCTTTCGTTGAGACGACGGCGCTGGTCGTAGGTGGTGAGCAGGGAGGTGACTTCTTCTTCCAGCAGGCGGCGTGTGATCCCGAGTTCCTTGATGGTGTTGAAGTAACCCAGAAAGGTCATGTAGGGGTCAACCGGGTTGGGTCCCTTGTCTTCGCCTCGTTTCTCGCGGGCCTTCCGTTCCTTTTCGGCCTGGGCGTAGAGCTTCTGGGCCGTGCTCATCAAGGCCAGTCCCACCCGCAGAAGCAAGGCCTTGATGTTGCGACCCGGTGCTGACACGCCGACGTAGATCCTCCCTTGCGCTTCTGACACTGAGGCGGTGTAGGAGAAAAAGGAATCGCGCCGATCGGGGCCCGGGGCCGGGAAGACGGCCGGTGGGCTGCACCGGCCGAACAGAGCCTGCATCTGCTGGCTGGCGCGACGCACCGTGGCGGTGGAGGCCACGATCTTGGGCCGCACGGTCTGCACACCAGCGGATGTCTCCACCTGGCGGGCGCAGAGTTCATCGATCACGGCTTCATAGAGACCGCCCATCGAGCCGAGTGGGCCGGAGATGAGGTGCAGTTCGTCCTGGATGATCAGATCGGGGGGTTCCAGGCCATGGGGCAGCGGTGCTCCGGCCTGCTCGGTTCCATCACTGGGACCAAAGAAGCCCTTGCCTGGCTGGGCATGGGAGACGCGGCCGAACAATTTTCCGGTGGCTCCCACCCATGGCAGGGCGGCGAACTTGTCGACCGTGGCGATCACGAAGGCCGGCAGGCGTTGGTAGAGCATCTCGTCGACAGCCACCAGCGGCAGGGTGCTGTCGCCTGAGAAGCGGCACGCTCGGTTGCGGCAGCAGACCCTGAGCTCCTTGGGCTGATCCGCATCGGGGAGCAGGCGGAACACCCCGCGGGCCACCGCTGGGCGATCGTCGTGCAGGGATGCTTTGCCCAGCTCGGTGCCGCACCAAGGGCAGTTGTCGATCGGAATCGGCTTGTTGTCGCCGCCACTCCAGGCCAGCACGCGGGAGCGGGCACTGTTGTCGTCGCCATCGCCTTTGTGACCCAGTTTGTTGGGGGTGCCGCTCTGCCCCACCCACAGGCCGATCTCGAATGGCCACTGGCCGAGCAGCTTGGGATCCTTGCGGCGCTCTAGCTCGAGGGCGCAGATCAAGGTGGAGGCGCGGCCGAGCTGATCGAGGGTGAGTAGGCGCAGGGTGTAGCGCATCAGCACGCTCATGCCGGCCGACTCGATCGACCCCCCATGGCGCAGCCGGCGCAGAACCAGGGTGTAGGCCGCCAGACCCAGGTAGGCCTCGGTCTTGCCGCCGCCGGTGGGAAAGAACAGCAGGTCGATGGTGTCGCGGTCGGCATCGGTGGGCTCGGCCATCCCCACAAGGTTCATCAACACAAAGGCGAGCTGGAATGGCCGCCATTGGGGCTTCACGGCGTCGGGGTTTTGGTTCCGCATCACCCCAAATCGCTGACGTGCAGCGGCGGCCATCACGCGGTTGGCGATCGCAAAGGCCAGCCGCACCTGCTCGTTCTCCAGCGCTTCAATGCCACGCTCGATCCGCCGGGCCTGCTTGGTGGCTTCCTGCAGGAGCTCCGTGGCCGTGGCCTGTTGCTGCGGGCTGGCCTTGGCCGCGGCAGCGCCCTGCTTCTCGATCCAGTCCGTGTAGGCCTTCACAAGAGGACGCAATGCCGTCTGAACGGGGCCAGCCCCTTCGCCGGCAAGGCGATCCAGATCCGGCATCGAGAGCGCCAGGCCGGCTGCTTCCAGCTCCCCAACCCTCGGCAGCACCTTCTCCACGGTGGCCTGGGGCAGCCAGGTGGTGCTGATCCGGTGGCAAGCACCGTTGGCGTCTATCCGTGGTGCCACAGAGATGTTGTGGCCCACCGCGAATTCGTGGTCACCCCGGTAGTGGAGATTGTTAACGCGATGGTCCCAATCGTTGGCGTTGATCGCCAGATCAGCGGCGCGGGGGTCGCGGCGTTCCAGGAAGCCGGCGCTGCAGGCCACATCCAGCTGCACCTGGTAGGCACTGGCGCGGTCGCGGTCTTCCGCGCTGCGACCCTCAAAGCTGCGTTCGTTGGTGAGGAACAGGCTCACGGCCACGGCTCCAGGGGGGTAGCCCTGATCTGCAGGGGCAGGTCTCAGGTGCCAGCGGAGCAGCAGGCCATCGCTGCCGGGCACCTCCTTGGACTGGGCTGATCGGCCGTTCGGATCAAACAGCTCTGCCGGGAGGCTGAGTGGCTCGGAGTGGGGTTCGCGCAACCAGGCCTCGTCGGCCTTGCTGTCTTCTGGCGGAGCGGTGGGCTTGTAGACGGCCCAATGCACGGTGACCTCCAGCCCGGTGGCTGGCGGGATGAGAAGGCTCAAGCCAACGGAGCAGGTGAAGAAAACCCGCCGCGCCGGCCCGGCTTCACTGGCGCCGGTGTCATCACCGCTGGCGTTGCTCTTGCGCTTGGGCGACAGGTTCTGGCCATCGAGGCCGGCGAACTCGTCGTCGGCTGCATCGTCAGCGCGATCTCCGAGGCTGGTTTCGCTGGGGATCAGGAAACCGGTCTGGTACCAGCGGTTGGGGGGGCGATCGAGCAGCTCTTCTCGAAGCTCAGATGCCTCCTCGCCTCGTCCTTCGGCATCCAGCTCCGCCAGCAGGGCGGGGGTGGGCCCCACAAGGTCGAGCTCCAGGGCCCGAATCAGCTGGTCACGGACGGCAGCGCTTGTGGCGTTGGAGGTCAGGGGGTGGCCCTCTGGTGAGGACTCATCCTGGATGAGAGGGGACGGATTGGACTCCATGGCTGTTACGCCTCCTGCCCGCTGCCGAGAAATTCGTTCAGCCGCTCAGCGATCAATCGCCGCCGCTCCGCCAGGAACGCCTTGTAGCGCTCAACAGTGAGGAGATCCGGGTCGGTGGGGATGCACTGGCTCTTGAAGGGCTGCTCCCCATTGGCCTCTCGTACCTCAGGGAAGTAGGCGGCAGGTTCCTTGGCACTGATCTTGCGGTTGGCCTTGCCGCTGATGAAGGCAAGGTTGGCAATGTCGTCGGTCTCCCGGGTGGTGGCTGTGCTCTTGAGAACGGCTTTGGGGAAGATGTGGTGAAACTGCAACTGGTGGGCATTGCCCACATGGCTGAGAGCGATGACCAGGTTGGAGTGCCAATCGCGGGCGTCGGCAGCTCGAAAGGCCAGGAACATTGTCTTGAACAGGGCGCTGCGCTGATTGCGGCCTTCCAGCTCCTCTGGGGTGACATCCAATCGACCCACCTGGGTGCGAAGCCGATCCAGCAGCTCCTGGAAGCCGCCGCCATCGCGGAGGATCTTGAGGTCTTGATCGAGGAGGGTTTCGCTGGAGCCCCGGCTGTAGCGGCCCTTGGCATTGGCGAGCAACACCCAACGGCGTAGGCCTTTCTCTTCCCCGGCCGAGAGCTTGTAGGAGCGCTGGGCGCCATAGAAGCCCAAGCTGATCAGCAGGAATGGCGAGGCCAGAAGTGCGGGGCTGGTGATGCCGGCATTGCTGCGCAGGAAATTGATCGCGAATTCCATGCCCCGGCAACCGTCGTCCCAGCCGCTCTTCAACTCATCCAGGGTGAGGTTGGAAACGGTGAGGAAGCGGGACTGACCCGTGGCATGGGCGACCAGGTTTTTGAGGTGCAGGCCCAGGTCGAGCTCAAATCCATCTTTCGAGCAATCGGCCTGGAAGGCCTGGAACACGTTCAGGGATCCGCGCCATTTGGCGGTGATCTGAGCGAGGGCGAGGTCGGAGCTGCGGAGCTTGGCTCCAAGGGAGTTCACCCGCACGAAGATTTCGGTGACCTCGTCGTAGGAGAGGGTGCGCTCCAGCACATCCATCCGGTAGACGTATTTACGGATGTCCTTGAGGCGGTTGAGCCGTTGCGTATAAATCTCCGCGCGAGGATCATCCAGACTTGTGATGCCAGCTCGCTTGAGGAAGTAATTGTTGTCATGCGTTCCAGCAAACACCTCGCTGACCTTCACCCATTGAGGAAGCTGTTCGAGCTTGCGGGTGCTGACCACGAAGGTCATCTTGTCGAAGCGCTTCTGCAGTTCATCCTCTGTGGCATCAGCCTCTTCATCGATCGGCTCTTCCCCGTCATCGCTGTACTCGGGTGCGTCGATGGTGTTGTCATCCACTTCAGTAACGAAGGGGAGGGCCTCCGGGTGCTCGAGATTGAAGAGCAACTCGATCGGGCGAACACGACCATTCACCTGAACCGGTTTGCCGCGGATGACGGCCGAGAGGGAGGTGAGCCGCTGCTGGCCATCGAGGAGCAGCTGGGTCTTGGCGTAGGGGTTTGATTGCTGCTCAACCGCAAAGGCCTGCTGTGGCACCAACTCATCGGTTTCCCAGATCAGGATGGCGCCAGAGGGATAGCCGCGATACAGGGAATCAAGCAAATCTCGCACCCTGCTGGATCGCCAGACATAACGCCGCTGCATCTCTGGCAAACGCAGCTCGCCGCGCTCGATCTTGCTAACGAGCTCTTCTACAGTGGCCTCTGCTTTGGCCATATTCAGAATAAGGGGACATCGCGTTGAGATTCTTCACTGGCGCGCAAGAAGCAATTCAGGCTTGAAAAGCAGCGACCTAGGGCATTATGAACAATTCCGTAGTAGCAATAGAGATGACATGTAAGGTGGAGTATTATTCTGGTCACATTATTCGCGCTCAGAAGTTCATGGCTTTGTAGTACGCACATGATGAGTTGACAACCGGTCTCTGCGGAATCAGCACTGGCATAGCTCGCGAAGCCATGCCTGCTGGAATTGGGACGGCTAGTCAGCGATACACAGCTAAGCATAAGCTTCAAAATACGAATCGGGAAATAATGACAACAAATAGTCCGAATCTCGTCTCCTGAGATCTCTGGGGCTGTTTCGAAGGCAAACAGGCCAATATCGCCCATCCCTTAGTCCACTGAAAATTGATATACGATGAAAATGATCCGCAAGCTTAATCTCTTCGTTTAGCGGAAGGATTGCCAATGGCTGGCAGCTAAGTCGATAAGGAAACTGGCCGGGGGGGCCATAAACAGAGAATTCATCATCAAATGCGCAGGCGCTATTTGCGATAAGAGCACCTGCAATTGCCATCCTCTTAGATACGTATGCGAATAGGATGTCGCCTTCCCTTATGCGGCCGGCACTTTTGCCCCGTGCCTTTGTAAATGCAGCGTGCGCATATCCGTTATTCCTGCATATCTCCCAAGTTTCGGGAGAAAACATGCAGATCCACGGGCTATTCTCTGGATGAAGAGTGTATGGTTTAGCCATGCTCCATGCGAGCCCCTGTACTTGCCCTGGTTGACTGATCCGATTGTAATCGCCCAAGCCCCTCCCGCAATGGATGTGTACCATCGAGGACTACGTATCAAATGAAAGTTGAGAAACTGAAGCACTTCTGCTTGTTCGCGACTCCTTTTTCTGCAGATTTGCGCCCAAGCTGTTTGCCCTTGCTTTGTGAGCTGCCCCGCCAATTCTCTCGTTGATGCTCATAAGCATAGAAATAGCTTCATCGATAGAGCTTTCGGACCAGCCATAGCGCCAATCACTACACGAATCCTCATCACTATCTGCTTCCTCTTCTGACATGTCATCAGAGGAAAACTCGTAAAACCCAATCTTTAGATCTAGCTCATCAAATCCATACAAAGAGGCCAGGTAATAATCAATCTCATCCAAGGCGATCCGCAGCTCGGCAACTTGATTGTCCCCGCACCGTGGATTGTGAATTTTGTTATATAAGGATGTAAGGCCAATCCCCATGCTTCTAAGGCATGAAAGCCTTTTTTGATCAAAATTGCTGGCTAGAAGTCTTAAGTGCTCATCCTGGTTCCATGTAAACGGAACAGGGAAAGTATCGTAGCAAACGGAAGGTACATATGTAAGGTCATCTTTAAGTGTGCAAGAAACTGTTCGGCACCAATATTCGTGAAATCGAGATTGCAAGATGCCTAGGGCTGCGTGATCGTCAGTTGTAAAGATGACCACTTTATTTGAGAAGCAATTGCTCGAATCTACGATCACGGGCGCAAACGTGTCGCTTGTCTCTGCGACCACACACACCATGGAAAGCGCATGCTCCCTAATCTGAAGCAATATATCTTTTGCTCGATGCTCAAACTGCCACCAGTTCTTTCTTTTAACAAATGGTTTGACTCGTTCGGCAGCCAAGGCAAATGGTTCTTCATATTTCATGGCATCTTGCATTGATAAATCACCGAAGTCGATTATCCACCTATCGCTTGTCAGGCTTGGGCTCTTGTTTAGCTCACTTCCGCCCATGTAAGGCTTGACTACATTCCTGCACTCTGGATGTCTAGAAATAATTAAATGTGCTTCACTAACGGGCAAGAAGCCAGAGCCTCTATCTGAAAAAATAAAGCCTTTGCCGTTAGGTTTGCTCCCAAGACCTGCCTTTATGGCCTGGCCGAGGCCGCCTGTATAAAGTGGAGATCCATCAATCTTTCCAGGCAAAAGATAAGCGCTGATCCTATTTACTTGTCTTCCATTGAGTTTTGGAATTGGCCTGATTGCTTTTGATATATGAACAATGCTCACCACAACTGCAGCAATGCCTGGCCACGGCACACGCTTGCGGGCGGCGTAGATCCATCCATCTTCTTGAAGAATATGAAAAAGGCCTGACCTCCTCGTGTCTCCTTGTGAGACTGTATTGGTTGTAATAAAGCCTAATGCACCAGTTCGGCAAAGCAGGCTAAAGGCAGAACGAAAGAAAAACGCGACCAGGTCGCATTTGCCTGCAGAGCCAAAGTGTCGCGATCTAAGCCAGTCTGGGTATGCGACGTGAGAAGATTTGGCGAGTGTAACTGATCCAGCGAACGGCGGATTGCCAATAATTACATTGAATCCACCTTGCTCGGGGCAGAAAACTTCTGGAAACTCAAGCTGCCAGTGAAACGGCTTGACTCCCTTGTCTCCGCCTGCTAGGCGCCTGCGGATCTCCTGAATCGAATCCTGCAGTTCGTCATCGTTAAATGCACCACTCATGAGTGCCAAATATACCTGTTGCTTATCGGCTCGGTCTTTTGTCTTTGGCGCATCAAAGAACGCAGCAGCCATTAGATCGCCAGCCTGTCGGAGGCCATCGCTGGCCTGGATCTGCTGCTGTAGCAATTCCTTCTTTCGATCGTACCCGTCGTCGGTGAAGCTATCGACGGCAAAGCATTCGCGCCTGGCCAGGCTCATCTGTGTAAATACTTCGTTTTGTTGATTTAAGAAGCCCAGCTGTACTTCCTTCATCGCCGCTTGGATTTCTTGCACCGAGTAGCCGACCAGCGAATCGCCGCACTTCAGAGCATGGTCCACAAAGGTGAACGGCAGGTCTTTGCTCAAGGTCACCAGCCAAAGCGAGAGCTTGGCCAGATTCACCGCAAAGGGGTTCTTGTCGACCCCGTAGAGGCAGCGCTGGGCGATTAGGCGGCGGGCATAGAGGTCTTTGTCCCATTCCTTCCTGAACTCGGGCGGATAGCCTGGACCCTCTGGGTCTTCCCAGGCCGCCACCAGCCAGTGAGCCAGATAGCGGCAGAGGGCTACCAGGAAGGCACCCGACCCCATGGCCGGATCACACAACTTGAGTGCCAGCACCTGTTCGGCGGTGGGTTTGCCGTTGCAGCGCTCCAGCCAGGGCCGAAGGGCTTCTGCCACGATCGGCTCGGTGAGAGCTCGCGGCGTGTAATGGCTACCGCTGCGTCGCCGTTCCGCCGTGGGCTGCAGGACCAGGGAACCAGCCGGCAACACCCGCGGAGTGTGGGATGACAGGCGGTTGCCCAGCGCTGCCGCCAGATCCTCGTGGCTGCGGGCCTCTTTCAAGGCCCGAACGATGGGGGCAGACAGTTTCAGTTTGACGCCCGCCCGTTCGTCGAGCCAGTTCACCCGTTTGGCCTCCGCCTGGGCAAGAAGCTCCTCGGCATTCACAACCACGGTGATCGTGATCTTCTGGCGCGGTGGCCGGTAGGTGATCCCCACACTGGGACCGGTGGCCTTCTCCACCATGAAGCCCATGATCCCCTCGTACACCGAGCCGATCTGCTCCACATCCAGGGCCCGATAACTGAGGATCTGCCCGTCGAGTAGCAACAGCTTTGTGAGCACCTGTTCCACCACGTCGTCGCTGATGGCCGGCACAGCGGTCAACGGCCCATCGCTGTACGACGTATCTGCCGTGCGGCCTTCAAGGAAGGGGTAAGTATCCGGATCAAACAGATCGCCGTGCCTGGCTGGTAGGTACGCCTCCGTGGAGCCGCCGCCGTCGTAGACGAGGCGGAACAGGCTCAGCAGCGTGGCCCAGGCACCGCGCCGGCCTTCCATAGCGTTTTGGTAATCGGCCCGGTCTTGCCGCAGCCGCAGCGCCAGACCGCCCACGCTGTAGTGCTGGCCGTAGAGCGAATCGGTGGGCATCAGCTCTTCGTCTTCGGCGTAGAGCAGGAACACCAGCCGCAGCAGCACGGTGATCAACCCGCCATAGATGTGGCTGGGGTCGTTGGCCTCCAGTCCTGCGGCATCAAAACCGCGCAGCAGGATCCATAAGGCTTCGAGCACCTGCTCGGCCAGGCGGGTGCTCACCTCGTTCTGTTCTTTGCGGCTCTGCTCCATGAGCGGCCGCAGGCGCGTGTTGCTGGCCCCGCCTTCAAATAGGCGATCCGGCCCCAGCAGCATCTGCAGCGCCGCCAGCATCGGTCGCCCGTCGACCGTGGTCATCGGCTCCAACGGGAAGGTGAGGTGGCCGCTGGATTCGCCCCGTGGGGCGTACACCATCCGCAGAGCCACCCCATTCCAGAGCAGGCCAATCGGGTGCTCGCTTTCCTTGAGCAGCCGCTCCAAGCGCTGTTGGGGTGTGGCCTCCCATTGCCGCCGGCCATCCAGGCCCTTTGGCAGAGCGTCAAAGGGCGCACCCAGGGGCAGCTCCTGCACCAGCAGCTGGGCCTTGAGCGCTCCATCCCCCTGGCTGGGTTCAGGGACGAACCAATCGGGGCGGAGCACCTCGTCGTAGTCGTCGAGGTGCACGGCCACCGGCGCCGGGAGCTCCTCGGGCTTGCGTAGGTCGCCGTCCTGCCAGGCCAGCACCTCCTGGCAGAACAGCTCAAAGCTGGGGGCCACGCTCAGCCACTGCTCACCAACGGGCTGGTCTTCCAGCAGTTGCTCCAACCGTTGCTGCCAGTCGGCCAGCACAGTGGTGGCACTCTCCGGGAAGATCCCCAGACGGTTGAGCACCACAGGCTCGACCACCAGGCCCACCGGTTGGGCCATGCCCTTCCATTCCTCGTGGGTGTGAACCCCAGGGGCGCGCGGTGGCATCAGGCCTGCCCTCCTGCCTGCAGCGGCCAGAGCACAATCGCGCCGGCGGGCTCAATCCGAGGGGCCGTGGCCACCTCAAAGGTGCGCCGGATGGCAGCCGGCTCCAGTTCCAGATCCCGCTCGATGCGCGCCAGCCGTTTGTCCCAGTAGGAGCGGTTGTCGCGTAGCTGGCGCAGCTCCTGGTCGGCAAAGCCGAAGGCCAGCTGCTCGAACTCGCTGTCGTGCTTGGTGCGGGTCTTGAGGATCCGCTCCCGCTGCTCCTGCAGCACCTTCACAAAAGCGTTGGCCTCGTCGTCGGCGCGCTTGCTCAGCTGACCCTTGGCGCGCTCAGCCCGATCGGCTGCCAGGGATTCGAGCCGGTCCTTGAGTTGGGCCACATCGGCCGGTAACTGGCCGCGCAGCTGGCGCTGGATGATTTCATCCACCGATGGGAGACGTTCACGCAGGCTGGTTTCCAGGTCGGCCAGGGCCATGTCGGTCTTGGTGGCGTTCAACACCCTCAGCCGCCGGGCTGGATCGGCCGGGTCCCATTCGGCCACGAGCTCCAGCACTTCATCGTGCAGGCGAGCAGCGCCGTGGCCATAGAGCGACATGCGTGCCAACAGGATCAGCTTGGCCGTGTCGTCATGGGTGGCGATCACCGCAGCCCGGCTGAGCTCTTCACCCTGGAACCCGCGCACCAGGAAGCGGTTGAGCAGCCGCTGCACCAGGGGGTGTTCCAGATGCAGGTGCACCCGATCGGCATTCACCTCCTTGGGGTCCTTGAACACCACCGGCTGGGGTGCCGTGGTGCGCCGCCACTCCCAGAGCTTTTCGCCGGGGCGGCGCGGGCGCCGCAGCGCATCCAGCACATCTCCCCAGCTCTGTTCACCGCCGGGAAGCTCATCGGCCGCTGGGAAGATCCATTCGGCTCGCTCGGGATCAGCCTCCGCGGCCGCGGGATCCCTGGGTTTCAGCTGCGGTGTTGCTCCGCTCCCCTGGGCGCTGACCCGCAGGCTGGTGTTGAGCGCATCGCGGAAGAGATCGCTGCTGAAGTGGAGCCAGTCTTCTGACTTCTGCAGAGCCTTCTCAAGCCGGGCTACCTGTTGGCGGAGTTCGTCTTCCCGCTCGCGGCTGTTGTCTTCCAGCTCCAGGTTGATCAGGGCCTGGCGGCGTTTGTAGCCCTCCTCCTGATCCACTCCCTGGATCTGCTCCATCACTTCCTGAATGGCGGTGGGATTGATCCCCTTGGCCAACAGCTCATTCAGCCGCCCCACCACCACCGGCGGCAGGGAACCCAAGGTCTTGCGGATCTCCTCGGTCTTCTTGACCAACACGTCGAGCACCCGGTCTTCTTCGCGGTCGGCCAGCACGAAGTAATGGCAGAACACCTCCGGAGCGCGCTGCAGGGTGCGGTCGATGCGGCCGTTGCGCTGCTCCATCCGCCCCGGATTCCAGGGCACGTCGAAGTGGAAGAGGTAACGGCAGTGGTTCTGCAGGTTCACCCCCTCGCGGGCGGCATCGGTGGCGATCAGGATGCGAAGGGGATCCTGATCGGGCGGGCTGTTGAAGCTGCGCTTTAGGGCTTCCCGTTTCTCATCGCCGATGCCGCCGTGGAAGGTGGCGATGCGTTCCCGCTCCCGGTCGCTGCCGGCAATCAACGATTCGATCTGCTCCTGCAGCCAGCGCTTGGTGTCGGCGTACTCGGTGAAGATCAACAGCCGCTCGTTGTTCCACTGGGCCCCCTCCTGCCCGAGATCCGGGCAGAGGTGCTGCTGAATCCAGCGGCGTAGGTAGTGGATCCGGGCGTCGGGCTCGTACCGCGAACGCTCGCTGATGCGCTGCATGTCCTTGAGCAGCGTCCACTCCTCGGGCCCTGCGCCCAGTTCGGTAGTAGCCACTGCCAGCCGATGCTCCTGCTCGGCTTCCCGCTCCACGCTGTCTTCATCGGCCTCGGCGCGATCGTCGTCGCCGTCGATGCCCTGTTGCAGCAGTTTCAGCTGCTGGGGGTCGCGGGCCGTGCGCAGCCGCTCGCCAGCATCGCGCCGCCGCAGCGTGTCGCAATGCACGCCCAGGGTGCGGTGGAACGCCTCGATCGAGCTGAGCAGCCGCTTCTGCAGGTTGGTGACCACCAGCAGCTCGGCGGCTCGCTGTTTGCTGCTTGCGCCCTTGAGCCTTTGTTCCCGCAGGCTGCGGTAGTCCTTGAGCTGGCGGGCCAGCTCCAGCTCAGCGGTGGAGGGATCCAGGCCCTCAAGCACCACAGGCACCACCTCGCGCTTGGGCAGCTCCTCGCCGATACGGCGCAGGTCTTCCTTGAGGCGCCTCACCAGCACCGGCTCGAGGTCGGCCTTGTTGCGCACAGGCACCCCGCGACAGAAGCGGGTGGGGTCAAGGATTTCCAGCAATGCGGAGAAGCTGTTGCTGTGGCCGTTGTGGGGTGTGGCTGAGAGGAACAGCTTGTGCTCGAAGCAAAGGGCCAGGCTGCGGACGGCCCGGGTGAGCTTGGAATCGACGGCAACCTTGGAGCCGCTGGCGGGTGCCGCGTTGTGGGCCTCATCGAGGATCAGCAGGGCCCTCTCGCCATCCCCCAGCCAATCGCGCAATGGCCCCGCGTAGTCCTCGTTGCGAACCAGCGCCTGGCTGAGGATGAAGCGGGTGTGGGTGGCCCAGGGGTTGATGCCCCAGCCCCGCTCACGCCGCATCCGCGATACGTACTCGCGGTTCATCACCTGGAACGGCAAGCCGAAGCGGCTTTCCATCTCGCCCTGCCACTGCAGCACCACCGACGGAGGTGCCAACACCACCACGCGCTGCGCCTTCTGGCGCAAGAGCAGTTCACGCGTGATCAACCCTGCTTCGATCGTCTTCCCCAGGCCCACGTCATCGGCGATGAACAGAGCCACCCGCGGCATCCGCAGGGCCTTGCGCAGCGGCTCCAGCTGGTAGGGCTTCACATCGATGCCCGCCCGCAGCGGCGCCTGGAACAGCCCCGGATCGGTGGCCGTCACGCAGTTCCATTGCAGCGTGTGCAGGTAGCTGGAGAACACTCGCGGGTCATCGAACCCCCGCTGACCGATCGTCTCCCAGGTGCTCTGCCCCAGCACACGGGCATCCACCTCACGCTCCCAGAAAACCTCGGTGATCTGCCCGTTGGCGTCGTCGTCCAGGCAGGCCAGGCGCACCACAGTGTCGCCACCGTCCTCTGGGGGCTGCACGTCCTCCACCAGGTGGTGGTGGCTGCGGCAGTGGACCACGCAACCCTTACTGAGGGTGGGAGCAGGCGGAACCTGGCTCATTGCGGCACCACCTGTCGCAGCTGGGCTGGCATAGGGGGTAGTAGACGCTTCCACCAGTTTGCCGCCAGCAGAGCCCAGGCGCAGCCTGGCTTCTCCCGCTCCCGCCCGGCACTGCCAAAACTATGCAGCCTGCGCATTGTTGTGGCCTGATGGCTATGCAGTTTCCGTGCCGCCTGGGCCTCAGCTCCGATCCTTGGCACTGGTTCTTCCAGTGGCTCATGCCGTTTCATGCTCATGTGGACTCGGCAGTCCATAGCCAGGTCTCTCATGCCGCCGCCTCGCCCTGAGTTTCCGGCTCATTCCCCACCGACCCAAGGACTTCCAGCCGTGCTCCATCTCCCCGTGCCACAGCGCTGAACGCCCGGCGCTGGATCGCCCGCAGCGTCGCCCTGGCTGCCCTCGGTGGCTCCAGATCCTCTGGAAGCAGCAACCACAACTGCTCCTGCAGCTTCAGCTGATGGGCCACGGGCGCCATACCCTGCTCACGCCACCAGTCCTTTGGGGCCATGGCCGGACAGACCAGCGCGGCGACGGGCCGCTGGTGGAGCTGCTCCAGCCAATCCTGCGGGTCTTGCCAGGCCCTTGAGGCGCGCTCCAGCTCGCCGAAACAGGGCTCCAGCTGCTCATGCAGCAGCGGCATCACCTGGACAGCAGGGACCACAACCTGCTCTGCCCACACCTCGGCCCAGCGCTGAGCGGTGACCAGCTGCAGCGGCAACGTCCCCAGGGCTTGCACCTTTACCCCCGGCCACTGCGGCAGTTCACCCCTCGCCAGTTCGTGGTCGTGGCAGAGGGAGGAGACGAGGGCCCCATCGATCACCCCCTGGGCCACCAGCGTTGCCCAGTCGCCGGCGGGGTGGAAGCAGGGCGGCACCTGCAGCACCCCGGGCAATCCTTCGAGCAGCGAAATGTGCTGTGCATCGCTGGCCAGCCGCAGCCGGCCATTCTCCAGGCGATGGGCACGGCTTGCCAGCCGCAGGAAGCGCACGCTGGTGCTCAGGCCCCAGCGGCACACCTTGCGCGGGCCGCGCGCGGGCTGGAGGCGGAACTGCTCGGCCAGGTCCCAGTAGCTGCGGCTCACCGTGGTCTGGTGCATCGAGAGGGCGCTGGCGGCACGCATCTGGCTGCCGCTCACCTCCATCAGGTCCAACACGTGCAGGTTCACCAACATCTCGGGCGGCCTGTAGGCCTTGCGCCGCCGCCGCGTAGGCGGCACAACGGCAGCAGAGAGCTGGATGGGCACAGCGGCGCGGCAGCAGAACGGGGCAAACAGCCTTGCCCCTTTCGGCCCCCCGTCCATCCTTCCCCCCGCGAAGAACCCAGCCCGCCGAGATCCCCTGCCCTCACTAGGCCGGCGCCTCTGGTTGGTTGGCGGCTGTTGCCGCTGGCCGCCTGCGCCTTCACCCTGCAGGAATGGAGCCCCTGCGCTGTCACCTGCTGATCGGCCCGCCCGCCAGCGGCAAGACCACCACCGCCCTGGCTCTCGCCCCTTTGATTGCAGGGCCTGAGGGGCAGCCGGCGGTTGTGCTCTCCACCGATGCGATCCGCGCTGAAGTCTTCGGGGATCCGGCGGTGCAGGGCCCCTGGCCGTCGATCCAACAGCGGCTGCATGAGCGGCTGATCGGTGCGGTGGCGGCCGGCATGCCGGTGATCGTGGATGCCACCCACGCCGAGCGGCCCTGGCGGCTGGCGATCACCCAGCACCTAGCCCTGCCGCGGCCGGTGGAGTGGATCGGCTGGTGGCTGTTCACACCGCTGAGCACCTGCCTGCGCTGGAACGCCAAGCGCGAGCGGCCCGTGCCAACGCCGGTGATTCGGCGCATGGCCGCCAGCCTGGCGGATGAGGCCTTCGGGCCGGGGCGGGCGGAGGGCTTTGCCTCGGTGGTGGCCGTTCAGCCCACCCATCAGGGCGACCTCACCGCCTTCCTGCGCAGTGAGCTCTCGCGCCTCAACCGGCGCATCAGCGCCGCCTGCAACCGCCAGCAGCAGCTGCAGCTGCACGGCCACTCCCGCCTGCTGGATCTTGAGCGGCTGCTCTATCTGCTCAAGCTGCTGGCCGATCACCCCGATCTGGCGACGACCGACCAGGGCAGCCGCGAGGCCCTGGAGACGCTCGTCTCACCGTTGCCCGGGGGTGATCTGGCCGAGCGTGCAGCAGCGCTGCTGCGCACACTCCATGGGGTCTGCTACGGCGATGCCGACGCCGTGCGCCGCGATCTGGCCTGGCTGGAGGGGCAGGGGTTCTTCTGGGCCACCTCCGTTTCCACAGCCATTCAGCCCCTGCCGCGACTGGAGGTGCCTGGTGGCGAGCAGACGCCCCGCAGCGGTGGCGTCCATGGCGGCTATCCACCGATGGCTGATGCGGCGGTGTTCGTGCGGGTGATGACCCTGCTGCGCCATCTGCTGCAGACGCCCTTTGACCGGCCGGCGGAGGGGCCGGGGGCGATGGCGATGCAGCGGCACCTGCTGGAACGTCTCGCCGAGATCCCCGGCGGCCATGGCCCCGGCGAGTTGGCAACGCTGCGCAAGGACATCGAGAAGACGCTCACGCCCTATGGCTTTCGGCCCCACCACGACAACCCGCGCCATGGCTACTGCCTCGGCACGGCCCTGCTGTCGGCGCCGCGGCTGGTGGAGATCCATGGGGTGGTGCAGCACGTGGCCCAGCGGCTGGGGGATCCCACGGCGCTGGATCTGCTGCGTGAGCTGGAGGAGCGCCTGGCCTGGGGCGGCATCGAGGTGACGGCCGCGCCGCCGTTGCGCATCGTTCTTGATGGCGCCCATCCCGGTGCAGAGAGCCTGAACCGGAGCACGCTGGCGGAACCGGGCCAGGCCGAGCTGATCGAGACGGCGATCCTGGAGCACCGGCGCGTGCGCCTGCTGCGCCTGGGGCCATCCCATGAGCAGGGCAGGGGAGAAGAGGTGCGGATCTGGCCGCTGCAGCTGGTCTTCTCCGGTGGGCTGTGGCACCTGGCCTGGGAGGCCGACGCCATCGGCCGGCCCCATGGGCTGCTGCAGAGTGAGCGGCTGGAGCGGCTGGTGTTCCTGCAGGCCGAGGCCCGCGGCCGCCGCAACGCCAGCGAGCACCAGCAGGCGATCAGCCGCCTGCAGCGCCTGCTGCATCACTGCGGCGGGATTGAGCTGGGTGATGACCTCCAGGCCCAGGACGGTCTCTGCCAACCCAGCGCCGAGCAGCGGCGCCGCCAGCTGCAGACCCTGCGCTGCTCCTGCAAGAGCGAGGCCTACGCCGCCATCCGCCAGGGGCAGATCCCCGTTCCCCTCGATCAGATCCGGGTGGAACGGCCAGCCCAGCAGGCCGAGCCCGCTTCAGGAGCTCAGGGCAGGGCAGCGGACTGGGTGCATCCGGCCCTGTCCCAGGTGCTGGCGCCCAATGCCAGCGGCGACAGCCATCCCCATCCGCTGGAGATTGACCTGCCGCCCTGGATCCTGGCCCGCGGCATGGCCCTGCGCCGCTGGCTCTTCTCGCACGGCAGCGCATTGCGCATCGAGGCACCGGAGGCGCTGCGGCAGGAGCAGCAGGGGCAGGCGCTGGAGGTGCTGGCGTTGGGTCAGCGACGCCCCGGCAGCTGAAGCTCTGCTGGCTTCACTCCTCGTCGTCGGTGCTGCCTAGGGGGATGAGCTTGATCTGCTTGCGGCCGAGCTTGATCTCGAACTCATCGCCGGGCTGCAGACCCAGCTGGGCGGTGTAGGCCTTGCCGACCATCAGGTTGCCGTTGAACTGCACCTTGGTGACGTAGCTGAGGCTGCGGCCAGCCTTGCCGCGGCCTTTGCCGCCCTCCCCGAAGCTCAGCCCCTTGGCCTCCAACAGCGCTTCGTAGAAGGCGGTGAAGTTGAGGCGTTCCGTGCCGTCCTTCTTGGTGCTCAGATAGCCGCAGCTGCGCACCAGATCGGACTTGGACACATCTCCGAGTTCCTTGACCTTGGCCAGCAGGTCTGATCCGGTGAGCATGCGTTGATCCTTGATGACACCTCACGGTAAGGACTGTTTCGCTTCAGGGAAGAGCCTTCACGCTGCTCTCCGTGGGGGGAACTTCCCGACTTGCCTCTGCTCACATGAGGCGGTAGCCGTGGACTCGGGCTGCGCGAGCAGATCATCGCCGCAGCGATTCGCAGGCCTCCCCGTCTTTGTTGCTATCGAGGTAGGTGTGCCCCTGGCGCAGCAGCTCCTGGGCACGGGCATAGGAGCCGATCTCACTGCAGCGGTAACGCCGCCCACCGGGAGTGGTGCCATCGGGGATTACCGCAGCGCTGCGGCCCTTGCGGAAATCCCAGGGCCGGGTGATGCCGCCCTCCACCTGCCAGACCCCGTAGCGGCGCCGGCTGGCCCGATACTCAGCATCCAGATATTCTTTGGCGTCGCAGCCGCTCAGGTACTGGCGGTACACAAAAGCCTGGCCGTCTTCCACCATCGCCAGGTTGATGTTGATGCCGTTGAACACCTCGGCCACCAGGCGGCCGTAGCGATCCGAAGTCTTCTGCTCGAGCGTCACCGTGCTGCCCACCGGCAGCCGCTGCTGCAGATACCTGCGGGACTGCTGGCCGTAGGGGCTCTGGGCCGTTTCGGGGGCATCGATGCAGGCCAGCCGCACGGTGATCGGCTTCTCGTTCATCCGCACGCGGATGGTGTCGCCATCGCCAACGGAAATCACGGTGGCTCCGGAACTGGCGCCGACCGGCGCCTGGGCCATGGCCATCGGCAGCAGGGCCAGCGCGACAGCCAGGGTGCTGGCGGCGTGAACACGTCGGGGCATGGATCGACTCTGCCTCAGGCGATCTTTCATGCAGTCCCCGCATAACTGGCAGGAAGCGGGGCCCTGCCGCAGGGATTTACGGCCCAGCACTGCCTGCCGGGCCTGCTGCGCTGATGCGTGCCAGCGCCTCAGAGCACCTGCACCCGGGCCTGGGCGCCGAGCACCCGCTGCTGATTGGCCGCAAGGATCAGGGCTTCTGCCCTGGGCACATAGTGCGGCTGGGCAGTGATGTGCCCCTCGCGATCGAGGAAGAGCACCCGCAGCAGCTGGCCTGCGGCATCCAGCAGATGCACCGAGATGATGCGGATCGGGCAGTGCCGCTCAGCTGCAGCTGGGCGAACGGGATGGAGCGAGAGGGGAAGGAGGGTGGCGGCCATAGCTGTGCTGGCGAACGACACCGCCGTCTCGCCCCGGTGCCGTCAGTGCCGCGGAAGGGGCGCGCAGCGACTCGCGTTCAGCCCTTGCGCGGTGCAGGCGCTGGGGCAGGCCGGGTGATGTGATCGCCAGTGCCCTGGCGCAGGGAACCCTCTTGCACAACCTCACGGGAGAATCCCTTTGGTGCCGGGGCCTTGGCTACTGGACCCGAAGGAAACCGCCTGCCGCTACAGGTCGGGCCATGAAGCCCCCTTCATGAACTCCCATTGCCCCCGGTGAAGAGCGGTGTCGATCGGCGTGCTGCCCTTGCTCGGCCTTGCCGCCCGATCCATCGTGGCTGCAACGGGATTCGGAGGCTCCATTGATGGAAGACACCCCCCCTGAGCAGCCAGTAGGAGCGCGCTGACGATCCGGCCCCTGCTCCAACACTCTCGACGGATCTACTGACGTTCCTGGCGTGTCAAGCCAGTCGCCGTCCACTGCATCGCCCTAGGTGCCCCGGACCCAACGGAACGTCCCAATCGACACCTGGCCCCAGGTGCCAGCGCCGGCAGCTCCGACCACAACTGAAAACCACCTGATCTGAAAACGATCAGGCTGTTTCAACGCAATCCATCGCACAGCTGCGCCCGACCACCTTGGGACGGCACCACGGCTGAGCAGACAAATGCCCGGGGCAATGCCCCGGGCGTTGTTGTGCCTTGTGCCCTTCAACGGAATCGATGGCAGCCGGCGCCACCGGGTACGGCAAGACAGCGATTCATGTGGTCGGCCTGTCTAGCGATGGGCACGAGACTGGCAGCGATAACCACCAAGGCCACTGTGCTCACCGCAGCAAGCACGGGGTAGGCATGGGCCCGAACCATCTCTCGGGGGGTGAGCTTCTGCCCGTCGTGATCGCCCATCGGAGCTCTTTTGTTTGATCCAGCTTCTCAGCCGGAACGAGAAAGGCAGAACCCCGGGCCCGATCTTCTGTCCAGAGATCGTCAGGTTGAGGCTGGCAAAACCACGTCGAAGCAGCTGCCTTCCCCCGGGGACGACTCCACCGTGATCCTGCCCCCATGCCGAAGGGCGATGGCCTTTGCGATGGCCAGGCCCAGGCCCGTTCCGCCCTGCTGCCGGGAGCGGGCTGGGTCCAGGCGGGTGAAGCGATCAAAGATGTGTTCCTGCTCAGCCGCTGGAATACCAGGGCCGCTGTCACGAATGGACAGCCGAATCTCGCGGCCGCGCTGCTGCAGCTCCACACCGACACGCCCCCCGGCAGGGCTGTGCTGAATGGCGTTGCTCAGCAGGTTGATCACCAGTCGGCTCAGTTCGGAGTCCACACCCCGCACCAGGGCGGGGGCCACCCATGCTCCCTGCGCCAGCTTCACCTGGGCTAGGGCAGCCAGTTCCCCGAAGTCCTCCAGCACATCCGCGCTGATCTCGGCCAGATCGCACACTTGTTGTTTGCTCTCGGAAGAGGGGCGCTCGAGGCTGGCCAGCAGCAACAGATCGCTGATCAGTCGCTGAAGGCGTCGCCCCTGGTTCAGCACCCGCTCCAGGCTGGCTTCCGCCTTGGAGTGGGGCCGATCAGGGATGGAGCTGCGCTCGGCTTCAACAAGCGCCAGCAGGTTGGCCAGGGGCGTGCGTAGCTCATGGGCCACATCGGCGCTGAACTGCTCCTGGCGCCGGTAGGCCTCCAGCAGCGGCGCCATAGCCAGACCGGCCAGCCACCAGCTCGCCCCGCCGATGCCCAGCATGGCGAGCAGGAACACGCCATGGCCCAGCCACCACAGGCGCTGCGCTTCCGCGTCCAAGTTCGCCAGGCTGCTGGAGATCTGCAGGTAGCCCCAGATCGGCTCATCCGGGCCGTTGCTGTGATGCAGGTGAATCCCGTAGGTGCCCCAGCGTTCCGTGGCCCGCTCACTGGAGAGGGTCCAGCCCAGCTGCTCCGGTTCTGGCCCCACGGGCAAGGCGCCAGGAGAGCTGGCGATCAAGCTGCCGTGGTGATCGAAGAACCGCAGCTTGTAGCGGTCGGGATCGCTGGCGCTGATCGCATGGCGGTGGAGCAGATCCGTGGGCGGACGGCAGGGCTCGCCTTCCACACACAGACCCGGAAGTACCGCAGCGAGTGCGGCGGAGGGTCTGGCCTGCTGGGGCAGGGCGGGCTTGAGGCTGTCGTGCAGGGTCCCGGCCAGGGTCTGCAGTTCACGCCGGATCGCTCGCTCCTGGCTTTGTAGTAACAGCCGTCCCATCGAGAAGCCGGCGGCGTAGAGGAGCGTGCCCATCACCAGCACCGACAGGCCTGCCAGGCGCAGACGGGCGTGCCACAGCAACTCCGGGGCAGGCGAACGGGCCGCTTTCATGGCGTAGCGGCCGCCTGCGGAACAAAGCGATAGCCCCTGCTGGGCACCGTCTTGATCGGCGAGGGAACACCGTGCGCCTCCAACTTGCGCCGCAGCAACCGCACCTGGGCCGCCACCACATTGCTCACCGGATCCTGATGCACATCCCAGAGCTGGTGGCGCAGCCGCGATCCCGGGATGACCTGGCCCGGATGCTCCAGGAAGTAGGCCATCAACTGCTGCTCCTTGGCCGACAGCTCCACGCTGATCGCCTGTCCGCCGACCTGCACTAACAATGTGCCTGTGGTGGGGTCCAGCTGATACCTCCCTGCCGTCAGCAGCGGCTCCCGATAACCGGGGTGGCGGCGCTGCAGCGCCCGGATCCGCGCCAGCAGCTCCTCCATCGCAAAGGGCTTGCTGAGGTAGTCGTCGGCACCGGCATCGAGGCCCTCCACCCGATCGGCCGTGTCACTGCGGGCCGTGAGCAGTAGCAGCGGTAGGCCCATGCCTGCAGCCCGCGCACGCCGGCAGAGATCCACCCCGCTCAGATCCGGCAGCATCCAATCGAGGATGACCAGGTCGTAGCGGGCCAGCTCGCCGCTCAGCAGCGTCCAGCCACTGAGGCCATCACCGCAGTGGTCCACCACATGGCCCTGCTGCTGCAGCACCGTCTGGATGGCAGCGGCCAGATCGTTCTCGTCTTCCACCAGCAGGATCCGCAGCGGCATCAGGGGTGGATCCAGGGTGCTGATGCTAGTGAGCGCAGGCGATTTCACCTGTTTTTCATCCCAGCTGCGCGATCCTCCGCCCAGTTCCCGCTCCGCACGGTTTTGCGCCACCGGATCCTGCGGCTCGCCGCCAGCACCAGCCTCAGCGCCGTTGCTCTGTTCAGTCTCCTCTTGATCGCTCCTGGAGCCATGGCCCACGTGGGCCATGGCGATGAGTTTCAGCAGCAGGGCGATGCCCGCCAGGTGAAACGCAATGCCGAGAGCGATGCTCTCCTGGGGGTGGCCACGGCCAGGCCTGAATCGGGCCCCGATGGCCTCACCGTGCCCTCTACCGCCCTGGTGGACGCCAATGGCAAGCCGCTGCTGTTCGTGCAGACCGACAGCACCTTTGACCCTGTTTACGTGCAGACCGGCGCCAACCAGGGCGACCGGGTGGTGGTGAGCGAAGGGATCGATCTCACTGACGACATCGTGATCTCCGGCGCGCTGTCGCTCTATGCCGAGTCGATGAAGACCCAGCAGGCTGAGGAGCCTGCCGCAGAAGCGGGCGCTGCCACCCAATCGGAAACCGGCGAAACCATGGAGAGCAGCAAGCTGCCGCTGATCGCCGCTGGAGCCGGCGTTGCTGTGGTGGTAGCCGCAGGCGCGGTGCTGCTCAGCCGCCGCAACAAGCGGGGCGAATGATCGAGACCCTGCTCAATGCCACGCTGCGCTTCTCGATCGCCCGCCGCTGGCTGATCGTTGCCGCTGCTGTGGTGATCAGCGTCTGGGGTGTGCTGGCGGTGGGCCAGATGCCGCTGGATGTGTTTCCCCCGTTTGCGCCGCCCCAGGTGGATGTGCAGACCAGCGCCGATGGCTTCTCCCCGGAGGAGGTGGAAGCACGGATCACCCTGCCGATTGAATCCGCCGTGAACGGCATCCCCGGCGTGGAGACCGTGCGCTCCTCCTCCAAGGCGGGCCTGTCGATGGTGCAGGTGGTGTTCAATCAGAACGCCGACATCTACCGCGCTCGCCAGTCAGTGGCGGAGCGGGTGCAGCAGGTGACGCCCCAGTTGCCGGCCAATGCCAGCCCACCGGAGCTGTCGCCGCTGGTGTCGCCCCTGGGCACGATCCTGCAGGTGGCCTTCACGGTGAAGGGCGATGGAGCCACTTCCCTGATGGACCTTCAGCAACTGGTGCTGCGCTCCTACCGCCAGTCGCTCCTGGCTGTGCCGGGAGTGGCCCAGGTCACGATCTACGGCGGCGATGAGCAGCAGTACCAGGTGCTGGTGGATCCGCAGGAGCTGCAGGTCCAGAACGTCTCCCTCCAGTCGGTGATGGAGGGGGTGTCTCAGGCGATGGCCACCAGCCCCGGCGGCTTTCTGATCGGCGGCGGCCAGGAACGGCTGATCCGTCCCCTGGCGCAGATCAACCAGGTGAGTGATCTGGCCGATGCGTCCGTGCGCAACCAGCAGGGCCAACCCGTGCTGCTCTCCACCCTGGCCGACGTGAAGCGCGGCGCGGCACTCAAGCGAGGCGACGCCAGCTTCAACGGCAAGCCGGCCCTGGTGCTGATGGTGATCAAGCAGCCCGATGTCGACACCCCCACGGTGACGCGGGCAGTGGAGCAGCGGCTGGCGGAACTCAACCGCACCCTGCCGGCTGATGTGCAGACCCAGACCACCTTCCGTCAGGGCAACTTCATCGACAGCGCCATCCGCAATGTCAGCGAGTCGCTGCTGCAGGGGGTGGTGATCGTGTCGGTGGTGATCGTGCTGTTTCTGATGAACTGGCGCGCCGCCGTGATCAGCCTCAGTGCCATTCCGCTCTCGCTGCTGATCGGTCTGATGCTGATGAAGGCCCTGGGCCTGGGGATCAACACCATGACCCTGGGCGGGCTGGTGGTAGCGATCGGATCGGTGGTCGACGACTCGATCGTGGACATGGAGAACTGCTACCGGGGCCTGCGCCGCAACCAGGCCAGCAGCACACCGAAATCACCGTTGCAGGTGGTGTTCGACACCTCAGTGGAGGTGCGCCAGCCAGTGATCTTTTCCACCGTGATCATCCTGGTGGTGTTCGCGCCGATCTTCTCGCTCACGGGTGTGGAGGGGCGCATCTTTGCGCCGATGGGGCTGGCCTATCTGTTCTCGATCGGTGCCTCCACCCTGGTGGCGGTCACCCTCTCGCCGGCCCTCTGCGCCATCCTGCTGGCGCCGGTGCAGCTGCCGGAGGAGAACACCTGGCTGGCCAACCAGGCCGAGCGGCTCTACCGGCCGATCCTCGATCACGCCCTGGTGATGCCCCGGCAGGTGCTGGCCATAGCGCTGGCGCTGGTGGTGGCCACCACTGTGATCCTGCCGGCCCTGGGGCGGGTGTTCCTGCCGGAATTCCGCGAGCAATCGCTGGTGAATTCAATGGTGCTGTTCCCCGGCGTGTCTCTGGACATGACCAACCGGGCGGGCCTGGCGCTCACCCGCTCGCTGCAGAACGATCCCCGCTACGCCTGGGTGCAGGTGCGCACAGGCCGAGCCCCAGGCGATGCCGATGGCGCTGGCGTGAACCTGGCCCACGTGGATTTGGAGCTGAGCGCAGAGGCAATGGCCAATCGGCCTGCTGCGATCGCCGATCTGCGTCAGGCCTTTTTGCGGCTGCCGGGGGTGGCACCCAACATCGGCGGCTTCATCTCCCACCGCATGGATGAGGTGCTCTCAGGAGTGCGCAGCGCCATCGCCATCAAGATCTACGGCACCGATCTGGGCGAGCTGCGCCGCCTCGGGGAAGCCGTCGAGAAGGCGATCAAGCCCATTGATGGGGTGGTGGATCTGCAGCTCGAACCCCAGTTGCCGATCCCCCAGGTGCAGATCCACTACGACCGGCCCCTGGCCGCCGCCCTGGGGCTCACGGTGGAGGAGCTGTCGCAGGCGGTGGAGATCGCGCTCAACGGCAAGGTGGCCGGCCACGTGGTGGAGGGCGGGGTGCGCAGCGACGTGCTGGTGCAGCTCAAACCGGATGCCCGTCAGAGTCTCGACGCCATCCGCTCAGTGCCTGTTGCCTTCTCCAATGGGATGACGGTGCCCCTCGGCAGCGTCGCCTGGATCGAGGAGGGAGTGGGTTTCAACGTCGTCAACCGTGAGGACGTCTCCCGCCTGATCGTGGTGTCGGCCAACGTCAATGGCCGGCCCCTCGGCACTGTGGTGAAGGACATCCAGCGCACGATCGACCGCGAGGTGCGCCTGCCGCAGGGCTATGCGATCCGCTACGGCGGCCAGTTCGAATCAGAGGAGCGGGCCACCGCCAGCCTTGTGTTTTACAGCCTGGTCGCCGCTGTGGTGATCAGCGTGCTCATGGTGGCTTCCGTCAAATCGCTGCCGGCCACGGTGGCGATCATGCTCAACCTGCCCCTGGCCCTGATCGGCGGGGTGGTGGCGGTGCTGCTCACCGGCGGGGTGCTCTCGATCGCCTCGCTGATCGGCTTCATCACCCTGTTCGGCATCGCCGTGCGCAACGGTCTGCTGCTGGTGGACAACTACAACCGCCGCCACGCCGAGGGCCAGCCCCTGGAGCAGGTGATCCGCGAGGGAAGCCTGGAGCGGCTTAACGCCATCCTGATGACCGCTCTCTCTTCTGCTTTGGGGGCGTTGCCCCTGGCGCTGGCTTTTGGGGCGGGCAACGAGATCCTCCAGCCCCTGGCGATCGTCGTGCTCGGCGGCCTGATCACATCCACCGCGCTCACTCTGCTGGTGATTCCAGCCCTGTACGCCCGCTTTGGCCGTTGGCTGCTGCCCCCTGCTGCGGCTCCGGCGCTCTCCCTTGCTGCCCCCCAGCCATGAACCTCAGCCTTCCCCGCCTCACGGGTCGTCTGCGTCAGCCCCGGGTGCTGCTTCCTGTGGCGATCGGCGCAACGCTGCTGCTGGGCATCGCGCTGGGGCGACTCCAGGGCAGCCCAGGCAAAGCCCCGTCAGCTGCCGAAACAGCCAGCACCGAGCGCAGCGACGCCCTCGCGTTCAGCGACGAGCAACTGCGTCGCTCAGGCCTGGCCGCGGTGCGCCCGGAGGTGAGCAGCGGCACCGAACGGCCGATCTCCGGCTTTGTGGAGGCATCGGTAGGGGCGAGTTCCAGCGTCGGCATGCTGGTGGCGGGTCGGATCGTGCGAGTGCTGGTGGCACCGGGTGCTGCCGTCGAGGCCGGCGAGCCGATCGCTGCAGTGCAGAGCCCCGATGCAGCCGTGGTGCGTGCCGATGCGGATGCAGCCCGGGCCACGGCCCAGTCGCTGGCCTATCAATACCGGCTGGCCCTGCCCATGGCCCGCCAGGGTGCTCTCTCCGCGCAGGAGCTGGAGAGTCGCCGGATCGCCAGCGTGACGGCAGCGGCTGAAGCCCGGGCTGCCACGGCCAAGGTCTCGGCGATGGGACAGCCCGATGGCATGGGCCGTCTGCTGATCCGCAGCCCGATCCGCGGCCGGATCGCGGCCGTGAAGGCCTCACCGGGAGTGGTGCTCCAGGCCGGTGAGGAGGTGGCGCAGGTGAGCGATGCTCGCGGCAGCGAACTGCGCTTTCTGGTGTCGCCGGTGCTGGCCGCCAACCTGGCGAGCGGCCAGCTGCTGCGGGTGCGGGCAGGATCTCGCGAGCTGCGCGCCCGCGTGCTGGCCGTGGCTCCAGACAGCGGCAGTGCCAACCGGGTCAACGTGGTGCGTGCCGAGACCGTCGATGCACCCCTGCCCCCAGCTGGGACGGCGGTGACCGCCTTTGTGCAGGTGCCGGCCTCCGAGCAACGCTTGTCGGTGCCTGCCGACGCCGTGCAGCTGGTGAATGGGACGCCAACGGTGTTCCGTTACCAGCGGGGGATGGTGCAGGCGGTGCCAGTGGTCGTGGGACAGCAGTCTGCTGAGCGAGTCGAAATCCTGCAGGGCCTGCGCAGTAGCGATCTGCTGCTGAGCGGCAACACGGCCAAGCTGCGCGAAGCCATGGCTGGTCCCCAGCCGGCATCCCGGAACTGAGCACGCACGAACGGTCCGCCATGGCCCATGCATCTGTTCGACGGGGACAACTGGCAGGTCTCACCGCTGCCGTGCTCTTTGGCTGCAGCGCGCCATTGATCAGCACGCTGACTGGTTCCGGGTCGGCTCTGAGCATCGCCGGGCTGCTCTACGCGGGCGCCGGTCTGGCGTTGCTGGCAGTGCGGTTGATTCAGGGCCGAGCCCAGGCGGAAACTCCGGTGCAGCGTCAGGACTGGCCCGCACTGGTGAGCCTCACGCTGCTGGGAGGTGTGGTGGGCCCTCTTGCGTTGGTGCTCGGGCTGGCCCGTCTGCCGGCGGCATCCAGCTCCCTACTGCTCAATCTGGAGGCCGTGTTCACCCTCACCATTGCCGTGGCCGTGGGGCGGGAGCATCTCGGCAAACGCGGCCTGCTGTCCGCTGCTCTCACCCTGGCCGGTGCAGTGGTGCTCTCCGGAGGCACCCTCAGCGCTGCCTCTTGGCCTGGGGCCAGCCTGATCGCCCTGGCGACCCTGGCCTGGGCCATCGATAACAACCTCAGCCAGCGGCTGAGCCTGCGCAATCCGATCCAGATCGCCAGCCTCAAAGCGGTGGGAGCTTCCCTGCCAATGCTCGGCTTGGCTCTCCTACTGGGTGAATCGTTCCCATCACTTCCAGTGATCAGCGGGCTGCTGGGAATCGGCGCCCTCGGCTATGGCATCTCCATCTGGCTCGACCTACTCGCTCTGCGTGATCTGGGGGCTGCCCGCGAGGCCGTGATCTTCTCCACGGCTCCGTTTGTTGGCTCCCTGTTTTCCCTGCTGGTGCTCCGAGAGCAGCTGACCCCACCCCTCAGCGTGGCAGCGTTCTTGATGGCCGCTGGGGTGGTGCTACTACTGCGTGAGCAGCACAGCCATTGGCATCACCACGCACCGCTACGCCATAACCACCGGCACCACCACGACCCAGCCCATCCCGATCTCCATCACGACCATGCGCACTGCGGGGCAGAACTGGATGGCGTGCCGGCGAATCGGGCCTACTGGCATGCCCATCAGCACCACCATCAGGAACAGGAGCATGTCCATCCCCATGTGAGTGATGCTCACCACCGCCATCGCCACTGACCTGGAGAAGACAGAACAGTTACCTGTGTACCGGAAGGACTGCCACATCAACTCCGCAGGACTCGCAGCGGAGTGGGTGGTGTCCACTGAGGAGGGCACGTCTGCCAGCCAGCCTTGCGCTTCTCGGCCCAGAGCCTGATCGCCTCGACGCGAGTGATCTCCTTGCGGCTCTTCAGCAGCGGCGGCTCCCCGGCAGGCATCACCTCCCCAAGGGTCAGCTCCAGCGACTGGCTCCAGCGGTCGTAGCGGAGCGGCTTGAAGTGGAGCACCTGCCGGCCATTACTGATCCAGCCCTCCTGAGGCGAGAGCGGCGGGCGGGCGGGCCGGTCGACGACGTTCATTGAGCCCTGCTTAGGCCACCTCCGGCGCCCAGCCCTGCTGCCGTGTCATGTCATCGGTCCAACCCTGGCAGCGGCTGGTGAGGTGCTCGCCATGGGCGATGAGGCCTTGATGCAGCTGGCAGGTGAGCACCGGGATGCAGTTCACCCCGGCGTGGTGGCGAAACCAGTGGCAGGTCATGCAGACCTTGCGGCTGCGGGTTTTCAGCAGGGTGCCCTCATCGAGGTACGGCCACTCCTCGACAGGAGTTTCGAGCCGGGCATTCAGTGCTGCGGGTCGGGGTAGAGGGGCGCCCATGACTCATGGTCAATGCGTACGCATGTACTAGCACGGTTGCCCCTGTCGTGTCCTGTCTGATCGGCTCAGCCGTGGAGGGCAGCGGCGACCTCTGGCGGCGACTGGTGCTGCTTTGCTGAGCGCACCTAGCGGTGCGACACCAAAAACGTCTCGATCCAGTCGTGATGCCTGCGCTGGCAAATCCGATCGGCGATCGAGGGGGCGTCAGCCGGTACCTGGAAGCGCTTGCGAAAGGCCTTGCTGAAACCCTCCAGCACCGGGGCGGGAAGGGCCCGGATGGTGGCGTGCAGCTGACGGATGGTGGCCGGATCGAGAGGGCTCAGGCCGGGATCCGGTTGTGGTTGGGGTGCTGCGGCAGCTGGAGCAACTTGAGCCGTTGCAGCTGCGGGTGGCTCAGTTTTCGATGTCGCCTCCCTCTGGCCCTCCTGCGTGGATGGGGCTCGGTGCGGAGCCGGAGCCGACGTAGCGGGCACCACCCGCAACGCCGTGGGCCGGGCCGCTGGCTGGTTGGCGGGACGAGCAGCGCCCCCGCCAGCAGCCCCCGTCACCTCCCGCTGCTGCTTGTCATAGAGCGCCAAGCCGAAGGGATTGCCAAAGGTCATCAGCGCCCGCTTCATGGCGTCGGTTTCGGCTTCCTTGAGGGCGGATTCATGGGCCTGGCCCAGGTCGGTGTCGATGCCGTGGCCGGCGCCGCAGCCCTCACGGATCAACTGGGCACCAGTGCTCTCGCCCACGGTGATGCGCACCCGGGCGGTGTAAGTGACTCCCCAGCCGGGGCGCTGGTCCCGGCCGATGGTGCGCTCGCTCTGGTTGACGCAGCGCAGGGCGACGGTTTCGCGCTGCCAGCCGTCAAAGCCAAAGATGCGGTTGGCTTCCGCGATCACCTGCCACCCCTCCAGGTAGCTCACCTGGCTGCGGCCCTGCTCCCGCTGGCGCACCTTGGCGCGATCCAGGGGGGCGGAGAGGGCAGTGATCTGCTCGGTGGAGAAGGTGCAGGTCATGGCGATGAGGGGTGAGGTGTGCGGTCAGAACGGGAATGGATGGACAGCAGGCGATCAACTGGCGGTGCTGGCTGGATCGAGGGGCTCGATCAGCAACCAGCAGGGCGGTTCGCTGCAATAGATGTGATCTGGCGAGGGCCGGCGGCTGCCCTTGCGGGTGATCGGCACCACCCAGCTGCACAGCCGGGTTGACCAGATGTGCCCCCTGGGCCTGGTGCTGCTGGGGCTGTTGGTGGCGGTGGCGCTGGCGTAGCTGGAAAGATCCATGGCTCTGGGATTGGCTTCTGGTTGCTGTTGTGGTTCGGGGCCGATCACGTGGGCCCGCTCCTGCAGCAAGCCCACGTGAAAGAGGGCTCTGCCCCCCCTCCCTCAGTGGATGCGCCAGGAGCGGCGGGAGAGGAGCTGGGCGCCGGTGATCTGGCGGCCGGCCTTGAGGGCCTCTTTGATGGCGGCCTTGTCGGGCTTGGTGGTGGTGGTGACGGCGAGCCACTCGGCATCGAGGGCCTGCTCGTCGTCGATCACCACGGCGGAGGATTTGCGGGAGGTGAGCTCGTGATTGGGGAACGAGAAACGGGTGGCGCTGGGCTGCAGCTGGGTGAGGACAAAGATCAGCGACTCCTCCAGGGCATCGGCCCGGCCGGCATCGGAGCGGGCCAGATCGCTGAGGCGCTTGGCCTGCTGCTGGCGGTAGGCGGCCTGGCCGCGCAGGTGCTCGATCACCCAGCAGGTGGCATCGGCCTTGGCGGATAGAGCTGCTTTGTTGCCCTCCTCTGCCAATAGGGCGGCCTCCAGCTCAGCCAGGGCTGAGGCGCGCTGTTCGGGGTCGTCGGCTTCCAGCTGCTCGGCCAGCTGGCCGATGGCGGTGGTGAGCTCCTGGGCCTCGATGCCCAGCTGCCAGAGCGAGCCTGATCGCTGAATCGAGCAGGAGGGGCCGGATGCCGAGGGGGCTGCCGCTTGGGCAGGGGCCTCGACTGGAGCGGCAGGGATTGCGGTGAGAACAGCCATGACGGTGAGAGGTGATGGGAAACGGAGAAAGCGGATGCAATGGATGGGGCCGGGGCAGGCGGCCTCAGGCGCCAGGCGGAAGCTCTGGGGATGGAACGGCCCACAGCCCGGCCGATGGACTGACCTCCACCACGGCGATCGGCACCGGGGATCGGGAAGCGAGACGGCGGGCCTGCTGCACCAGGGAGGCGGTGCCAGGGCCGCCGGGGAAAGCCACCACCAGCACCGAGGCGAGACAGCTGGGGGAGGTGTGGGCGACGGCTCGGGCAATGGCCTGCTCCAGCAGCTCGCGATTCCGAATCGGCCCGGCGGCCCGGCCGTGGCGCTCCCATCGGGCTGGCATCACCACAGAGGACCAGCCCAGCTGATGGGCAGCCCGGCCAATGGCGGCATCGGCCCCGCGGGCCCCGCCATGGAGCACCAGATGCACCAGCCGGCCGCCACTGCGGGCGAGCAGCTCAGCGGCAATGCGCTGATGGGGCCAGGCCAGATCACGGCCGCCACCGGCGGCGATCACCAGGGAACGGGAGGGGGCCTCAATGGGCCGTGGCAATACACAAAGATCCATGGATTCAGTTGCCGAAAATGACAACTGATCGGGGCATCACAACTGCTCTGAACTACGCAGCGGTGATGGCGAGACCAGGGGATGAGGTTGCCGCCGGCGATGGGCTCAGGGCCTTTGGCGCAGCCCTTATTCTACCAGTGCAAACGCACTAAAGGCGGGCCAGTTTCGTTGTGCCGCAGTGGATCTGGGCAGGCGCTGGCCATCTTGAGACGCTGCAAATGAGCGACGAGGGATCGGCAACGAATGGGGCTCTAAAAAAACATCTGACCGCGCAGTCGCGCGAGACATCTCTGGGCAGCGATCTGGCAGCCCAATGGACTGAAGCGCCTGGCCACCGCAGCCGCGGGAAAGCAGCCCTGCCTGCCACCCCAACACCGGCCCCGGAGCGGAGGGCGGCGGCGGCTGGCCGATGCACGCCACGGCGCAGCCGTGGCACGCTGAAGGACGGCCGCTGCCGACCGGAGCCCTGCGGTATGCCGGTCAGGCCCAGGCCACATCCAGAAACTCGACCAGCAGCACGCCCCGGTGGCTGCCGTGGATCGTGACCAGCCCGTGCCTGGCGGCCTGCTCCATTCCTGCCCGCTCCCTGCTCACCTGTTCTGCCGTGGCCAGCACTCGCACCCAGCCGCCGGTCATGTAGTCCTCGTGGCCGGTCTCGAAGGCCTGCAGGCGCCGGTGCCGGTTGCTGCTGCGTTCGTAGTAGAGGCCCCCACCTGTGGGATCGGTGCCTTCTGCCCACACCTGATCGACCATCAGTTTGCCGATCGCCACGGGGTCGCTGGCTGCCGCGTCAATGGCCTCGCCATCGAGCACCAGCGGATTGCCGGGGTCGTCGCGGTTGTCGGAAATGATCAGGCGAGGACTCATCGTCTGGCACCCGCAGATGGCCTTCTGCGATTGTCATCGCCCTGGGCGCTGCTGGCGAGAGGGAGTCGGTTGTCTGCAGCTGGCCTTCCCCGTGCTGATCTCCCTGCGGGAACAGGGGGCGAGCTCATCCGCCCGAAAGCACCTTTATTTAACGCAGGTGACTCTCTCTTGAATAAGCTTGACGCGTATTCAAGGTTCGCCCCAAAGGAGGTTTCGTGCGCCGCGACAGCACCGGTCGCTACGAGATCACCAGCACCGCTGGGGAATCGGTCCGGGCGTTCGTGCCAGCGCCATTGCCGCCCGATCCGCCGGTGTTGCTGGAGGGGCCGCTGCAGGCGTTGCACGATCGGGCGCTGCTGGCTTGCGGCCGCCTCGATGGGGTCTCTGCCCTGCTCCCTGATCCGGAGCTGTTCCTCTACGCCTACGTGCGCCGCGAGGCCCTGCTCTCCTCCCAGATCGAAGGCACCCAGTCCTCGCTCTCCGACCTGCTCCTCTTTGAACTGGAGGAGGCTCCCGGCGTGCCTTTCGATGACGTGGTGGAGGTCTCCAGTTACGTCGCTGGGCTGGAGCATGGCCTGGCCCGGCTGAGCGAGGGCTTTCCCCTGTCCTCTCGCCTGCTGCGCGAGATCCATGGCCGGTTGCTGGCCCGGGGCCGCGGTGCCGATCGCCTGCCGGGTGAGTTCCGGCGCAGCCAGAACTGGATCGGTGGCACCAGGCCGGGCAACGCCCGTTTCGTGCCGCCGCCACCGGCTCAGGTGGAGCCCTGCATGGGCCAGCTGGAGCACTTCATTCACGGCGGCCAGCACGGTGAACACTCCCTGCCTGTGCTGGTGCGTGCCGCCCTGGCCCACGTTCAGTTCGAGACGATCCACCCCTTCCTCGATGGCAACGGCCGCCTGGGCCGCCTGCTGATCGTGCTGATGCTGATCGAGGCCGGTGTGCTCCAGCAGCCGCTGCTCTACCTGAGTCTGTTCTTCAAGGAGCACCGCAGCCGCTACTACGAGCTGCTCGATGGTGTCCGCCAGCAGGGCGACTGGGAGGCCTGGATTGACTTCTTCCTGGAGGGTGTCGAGAGCACGGCCTCGGCCGCCGTGGCCACCGCCCAGCGGCTGCTCGCCCTGTTCCGAACCGATGAGGAGCGCCTGGTCGGCCTCGGACGCTCCGGGCCGAGCGTGCGCCAGGGCTATGCGGCGTTGCGGCAGCGACCGCTCACCAGCACCAAGCAGCTCAAAGAGCTGAGTGGACTGAGTTTCCCCACTGCCGGCAAGGTTCTCGAGACCCTGGTGGAACTGGGTATCGCCCGCGAGATCACCGGCGGTCGGCGCAACCGCCTGTTCGCCTACGACGCCTACCTGGCGATCCTGGGCGAGGGCGCTGAACCGCTCTGATCCTCACGCGCCCAGCGAGCCCTTCGGTCAGGGGATCGGTCCTCGGATCACTTGCATCGCCTGCTGCAGCCGGCAGAGCGGCAGTGGCTCCCGCACCACCACCCGGATCAACAGACCCAGGCAGCCGAGCTGGAGCAGCAGCACGATCAACTGCAACCGCCTGAGGCGGCGCAGGCGGCTCAGGGTGAGGAGTTTGGGATGGCGGGGGCGGCTGCGGGGAAAGGCCGGCAGGTCCAGCCGTCTGGAGGAGCGTTCCATCAGAACGGGACCTCCTCGTCGCTGAGGGGTGTGGCGCCGGCGGGCGGCGCGCTCCAGTCATTCCCCCAGCCGCCTGCGCTCGGTGGTGCTGCACCTTGCGCGGTTGCACCTGGTGGTGCTGAGCCATGCCCTCGGGTGGGCGGCCCGCCGGAGGGAGCGGGAGTGCCCAAGCCATCGCCGCCCCCGCGGCTGCCGCAGAGCTCCAGGCGGTCGATCACCACCAGGGTCTTGCTGCGCACCTCACCGCTGGTTCTGTCGGTCCACTGCTCGCTCTCCAGCCGGCCGACCACTGCCACCTTGCTGCCCTTGCGGACGTAGTCCCCGGCCACCTGGGCGGTCTTGCCCCAGGCCTTGCAGTTCACCCACAGCGGGTTCTGCTCCTGGCCATCCCGTGGTGGCCGGTTGATGGCGAGCGTGAACTCACACACGCAGCTCCCGCTCTCAAAGAAGCGCAGCTCCGGATCCCGGCCGGCGTTGCCGACCAGCACGACCACGTTGATGCTCATGCCTGCACCTCCTGCGCGGCGCCCTTGATGGCATCGATGCGCTTCTGGGCGTCCAGCAGTGACGACAAGCCGATCAGGGGATGGGTGCGCACCAGCTCATGCAGGGCCCCACTCCAGGTGATGTTGTGGCGCCGCGCGAAGGCGTTCACCCGCTCGTAGGTGTCGTTGTTCATGGTGATCGTCTTTTTGTGGTTACCGATTCGCTGGCGCAGGGGCCGCGGTCGTGCCGGCAGTGCGCTCATGGCCAGAGCCTCTGAAAACGGTTGGTGTTGCTCGGGTGGCGGTAGAGCGGCTCCTGGCCGCTGCTGCCCAGTGGGATCAGCTGCACGCAGCTGGGGATCAGCGGGCAGTGCTCGACCCGATAGAGGCCTTCTTTGCTCAGCCAGTGCTCCCCTGGCCGGAACTCGGTCGGTGGCGGGGGATTGTCCTTGGCGCCGATCAGGCTGCGGGTCTGCTCCCACAGGCCCCGAATCAAGGCGGCCCGCTCCACCAGCCGCTGCAGCTGCTTGAGGCTGCGCTCCCCGCGGGCCATCTCAAAGACGCCCCTGTCGCGCTCCTGGCGGGCCTGATCCAGCGCCAGCTCCAGCAGGTGTTGGGCCTGGATCAGATAGAGGGTGGTGCTCATGGGGTCTCTCCCTCCAGCTCCTTGCGGCGCCGGGCGACGGCACTCCACAACCGTTCGGCGGCGCTGTCGGTGATGCGCCCCGAGCCGAGCAGCTGGTTCACCCGCCCGTAGGCGGCATCAAGCTCCAGCAGGGTGGCGATGCGGGGGATCTGCTGCAGCCCGGCCTCCACCGGGTCGACGTCTGGGGTTGCCGCTGGTGCCGGGGATGCTTCCACTGGCTCCTGGGAGCCGACTGGCGCCGGATCTTGCTCAGACGGCGGGCTTTCGGGCGTGTTGGCTGCGGTCGTGCCGGCTGCGGATGTCCCCTGGTTTCGCGAGCGGCGCGTCGCTGCGGGGGTTGCTTTGCTTGCGGGGGCAGGCTCCGGCTGGTTGTTGCCGCTGTCGACGATCTCGGCCTCCACCACCGCAGCAGGAAGAGCGGCTTCACCTGCAGCGGGTTCGCTGCGGATCAGCGGCGCATCTGCCTCAGGGTTCAGGGGACCCGGCAGAGGAGAACCGCCTTCCCGAGAGTGCAGGAGTGCAGGAACTGCTGGGCCCTGCTTGGCATCTGTCGCTCCTGACGTTGGTTGATCAAGCGAGCTGGTCGGCAGGGTTGCCGCAGGCGCCTCCCGCACCGACACCGGCTCGATGTCCAGCGCCTCCTCCTGGGTCATCAGCCCCAGGGCAATCTCCGGGCAGTAGACGTTCGCCCACCAGGCCGCGGCGCGGTAGCGCAGCATCTGGCCGGTCATCGTCTGCCACTTGCTGGTCTCGTTGCCCTGGCGGTCCTTGCGGCTCCACCAGCCCTCCTTGCGGGCCAGCTCGAGCGTGATCGTCTCCCCCTCCAGCACCTCGCCGGTGGCCTTGTCGGTCGCCACGGCGTGGCAGCGGGTGGGCTGCTCCTTGTCGTCGAACACGAAGCGCAGCGGCGAGAAGCGGCCGCTGGCATTCACCGTGGCGATCAGGAACTTGCTGCTCCAGGTGGGCCGCCCGTGGATCGGCGTCATGTTCTGCATCACCACCAGGGGCGAGAGGCGCATGCGGCCGGCGATCTCCAGGGCGATCAGGCTGTTCGCCAGCCCCTGTTGCCCCTGGTACTCCTTGGGCACGAGGGTGGAGGAGCACAGGGCCTTGGCCATGCGCTGGGCGGCGTCAAAGGCGGCGATGCCGCTGAACACCTGCAGGGCATCCCCGTGCACCGTCAGCGCTGAGGAGGTGGAAGTGGAGGGCGCAAGCGCGCCGGTTGTGAGGGTGGGGTCGCTCATCAGAAGAGGTCAATGGAATCCTGATCAAGTTCTTCGCGTTCGGGAAGGCTGAAACTGGAGGGCGCAGGGCGGAAGGCGTGGCGGCCGTGGCTCGGCCAGATGCCACTGGCCTGGCAGTCGGCGATCCGCTGGAAGGCTTCCTCCCGCCGCGCCAGCCCGCTCTGCAGGTCCTGTCCGTCGAAGATCAGCAGGCTGCAGTCGATTGCCGCGGCTGGATCGCTCGGCCACTCGAAGGCGATCACCCCGGTTTCGGCCGGCTCGGAGCCGCAGCGGTGCTGGTGCCCCAGGGCCAGATGGGCGATCTGCAGGTCGTAGGCCAGATCCTTCGCCTGCCAGTAGAAGCGACGGGGCACGGCGCTTCGCGTCTTCTTGAGGTCGAACAGGCGGCCGTCGCTGGTCACCACATCCGGCAGGCAGCGGCAGGGCCGGCCGGCTTCGTCATCCCAGAAGTGGGGCTGCTGGCTGGCTGCTGGATCCAGCGCCGCCAGCACCTCCCCCACCACCGGATCGGCATGGAGGGCATCGCGGATGCGCTGGGCCTGCTCCACCATCTCGTGGCTCACCGGCGTCAGCCCGGCTGCTTCGGCCTCGGCGCAGTTGGCGGCACCGGCCTTGGTGTTGCGGGCGATCGTCTTGAACGCCGCAAAGCGCTCCTCGATGCGGAACGGCGGGGTGAGCAGGGCATCGACCAGATCCCCCTTGACCATGTCCGGCGAGGGGATGAACGGCGGCGCCCCCGGCCCGAAGCGCTGCCACCAGGCCCGCATCGTGCCCGTGACGGCTGCCTTCAAGGCGGTGGGAGACCAGGCGGGATGGCGGTGGTAGTCCGCCAGGGAGAGGTCGCTCATGGCCCCTCCTCCCGGCCATGGCCAAGGACGAGCTGTCTGGCCTCCAACAGCGACGGGCACAGGCCCGAATCGATGCCACCGCCTTCGCGGTGCAGCAGGGTGGCCACGTAGCCGCCGCACGCGCTTTGGCGATAGCTGATGGCGATGCCGTGGCCGGCCAGGGCAGCCAGGGATTCAGCGTTGATCGCCGGCCAGCGCTGCTGCCACGTGGCAAGGGCTGCAGAGAAAGAAGCCTGGATCAGGGTGTAGTGCTCCAGATCGGAGCGATGGGGGTATCGGATCTCCAGGCCATCAGGAGGCCTGGAATCGGCATCAGGTGTGCCGCGTTCGGCGCGATCCACAAGGTCTTGCAGGTCGACGCCAAAGCTACCCCTGTTGTAACGGTTTCGGGAACGCTAAAGCCTGGTATTCCGGCTACGCATAATTGCTGGTCTGTAGTGATGGCCACGGCCCCGGTCTGGTTCCGCGTGCTGCTGCTGGATCAGGAGGAGGCCTCGCCTTCCGAGGAGAGCAGTTCCGGGGCTGCTTCTTTCACCCAGGCTTCCAGTGCCTGGCGGGCGATGGGCAGGATGGCCGCTGGCAGTCGCTCGCCGGCAAAAAGCGCGTTCTCGATGGCCACGACCTGCTCCATCGGCAGATCACCGGCCTTGCGCAGCACCTGCATCGCCGCCGATACCGGCCGCATGCCGGCGCTCTCTGCTGCCTGGTCGAACAGCGTGCGCAGACGCTTGGTCTCGGTCTCCGCGTCGATGTCGTCCTGGCGGGGCCAGAGCTCAGCCGGACCCTCGAGCTTGCCGATGTAGCAGGCGAACCAGTCCTCTGCGCCCCAGACCCGGCCGTCGGGGTGCCGCACCGGCTGGGCCCGCTGCACCCGGTCGCGCAGGGTCTTGTCCTTGATCGGGCCACGGTCCTCGAGGGCCAGGCACTCGTTGAGCACCCCCAGCTGAATGAAGGTGCTGGGCTGGGGCTGCTGGACCTTGCCGTTCTCCAGGTTCCCCCACTGCCCTCCAGCCACCCGCAACGGCCAGGGGATCAGGGCAGGGCAGGCCTTGGCCCAGTCCTGGGCGGTGGTCACCGACCAGTCGTTGCTACGACGCCAATTGCGCAAAAATTTGCCAAATTGCACCCGCGCAGCGTCTAGCTTGTGCTGGAGGCTCTGCACTGGGTTGCCATTTGGGAACCCTAACATTATGCCTGTTGACTTCGCGAACGGTTGGCGGTAGCTAGCGCCTTCGCAACGAGCTGTATTGCCGTGGGGCTCTGCGGCAGGTCTCTCCTCCTGCAGGGCCGCCGTCGTGCCGGGTTGCCAGCTCTTTTCAGCCTGGGCGTCCCGCCCTGGCTGGAAGGCCCCAAGCCAGTTGCCCAGGGCTTGCAGGGCGGCCTGGGGGGTCTGGCGTTGCTCGAGTGGCTGCCTGGCCTCAATGACAGTTCTCTTTCTCCAAATGGCGGTAATTTGCGCCCACGGTTATGGCCAAGGGCTGGGCGGCCGGGTGAGGTCGCCCGTGGGTGCACGGCAGGCTGTGGCGACGCTATCAATGCCGCATATCAGCAGCCTCAGAAGAATCAAAGAGACATGAAGTGGGCCGCTTATCGAGTTCAGCGCCGTCAGATAGCTAAATAAGTCTTCTGACTCCTGCTCGGTCTGATTGATGCTTAGGGGTGGCATTGCTGGCTCTGCTTGTTCTTAGGTCTTGCGGCTGACCACTTGCTGCAACTGGCTTCTGTCCCGCTTGGGTGCTCGGATAGGCATGTGGCATGGCCCTGGCGGGGCGGCCTCAGAAGCAGGGTTACAAAACATATTCCGGCCCGGTGTCGCAAGGAGGAACCCAAAGGGGTGTCTTATGATGTCGGAGATTGTCATTTGTACCTTCCCTGTACCTCTTGAGACTCAATCCGGTGATCGAAAGTATTGTCGAGCGGTCAAGATTGGCTTTTAACCGATTGGTCCTGAGTTCGAATCTCAGACGACCCATTTCTTGAGATCGTTTTGACTGCAAGGGTTTAACCCTGCGGCGCAAGGGATTTCAGGGCTTCTGAAGGCACTCCACTCCGGCCGGAATGAGTCCGGGGAGATTGCCGAAAACCGTAGTTGTGTCATTTCCTTGGGACAAGTCCCAAGGAATCCACCGCGTCTCATTTGCTGAGACTGAGTGGGGTTCTGGGGCCTGATCAGTGGGAACACTCACGACAGAGATGCGTTTCCCATGGCCACCCTTTAGGGCCCCATGCAGCGCTGCAATGCGGTGCTGCGCGCCTTCGGCGCCCGCTACCGGCTGAGAGAGCACCGGCGAAGCCCCTGGATCACGGTGTATCAGCTGGGCAAGGGCGGCACGAGTAGGCCCCAAATCCGATGTGGTCGCTCTGTTGCAGCGTGATCCTCAGGTGGAATTGCAGGCGCTGTTGGAGGTGCTCGAGCCGATCAGCCCGATTGAGCAGCACTGACGCTCTGATCGCTCTTGCGCTTGACCCGCCACCTGGGCCATGACCGAGCGGTGCTCGCTTCACGCGTCAGGAGAGGTCATCACCCCCTGGCCGTCATCACAGCGATGCACTGGGCTGCACTCCTCACACCGCAGCCCACCCAATTTCACTTCTAGAGCCCAGGCATGGCAGCGTTTTCCGTGTTCTTCTGCGATCAGGAGCGCTGCAGCATTCAGCCGGTGCGGGCGATGGACCCTGACCACGCCATCGCGCAGGTGCGCAGCCGTATGCCGGATCTGCGGCGCGTGGCGGTGGTGCCCGATGAACTGCTGGAGGGTGTTGACCCTCAGCAACTGCTGCAGGAGTGGATACAGGCCAGAGTCTGAGCAGAAGTCCAGCGGCGATGGTTGCCCTGATCGGCATCGATTGCGCCACGCAGCCCAACAAGGTGGGGCTTGCGCTCGGTGAACTGAATGGCGAGCGCGTGCGGATCAAGGCTTGCCGCACTGCAAGTCCCAAGGAGTCGCCAGCCTCAATCGTGAGCAGCTGGTTGAAGTCAGGCGAGTCGGCGCTGCTGGCCCTTGACGCTCCGCTGGGTTGGCCGCTCGCGATCGGGCAGGCCTTGGCCGCTCATCAGGCAGGAGCGGCGATGGGTTCCACAGCCCATGCCCTGTTCCGACGCCAGAGCGACGACGACATCTACCAGCGTTTCGGTAAGCGGCCTTTGGAAGTTGGGGCTAACTTCATCTCGCGCACAGCTGTCGCAGCGCTCGATCTGCTGCAAACGCTCAGGACGTCGACGGGCATGGCAATTCCATTGGCCTGGTCTCCAATTGATGTGAACCCCACCGCTGCCATTGAGGTGTATCCGGCAGCCACCCGACTTGCCCATGGCTCAGAAGGCAAGGGTGGCTCCATCGAGGGATTGGAGCCGTTGCTCGATCTCACCGCCCTCGACGGCGCTCTTCCAAGCTCGGCCGATGCCATCGATGCCCTCGTCTGCGTGCTAGCGGCGGCGGATTTCATCCGAGGCCGTGCGCGCCCTCCTGTGGATCTGGATCGAGCCAGGAAGGAGGGCTGGATCTGGACGGCGGAAAGGCAAGAGCAGACCTGAGAGCTCCTCACCAGGGCAGCGGACCTCGGCCGGCCGCCGCGTTGCACCCCACCTGTGAGCCGAGCAGTGCGCCAAGGGGAATCGCCCAGGCCCGGCCATCATCGCGCGACATGGCGTAGGCCACCGCCCCACCGCCGAGGCCGCCGATCAGTCGACCGGTGTTGCAGCGCTGGATCTGTTGCTCGGGAGTGAGCGGTGGCGTGGCGTAGGCCTGATCGCCACTGTTCGCTGCAGGGTTCCACCAGGGCCGTGGCGGTGCTGTGGGTGCGGGATAGTCCTGAACGCTGCCAGTCCAACTGGTCCGGGGGATCGGCCAGGGCCGCGCTGATGCCGCGTGTGGAATCAAGGCGGCAGCTGTGGCTGCAAGAGCAAGGCCAAGTCGCACTGCAGAGCTCAGGCGGTGAGAACGGGAAGCAGAAGGGTTCATGACTGCTTGGGTGTGTGGGAGGAGGTCAGAGCAGCAGTGCTCCTTGACCTGCAACCAGCCAAATCCGCTCTTCTGGTTGATAGGTGACTGAGCCTGGCTGAGGCTCTGACTAAATGTGACTGGAGCCCTTGAGAGAAATACTCGTGAACTCTTTTTGTTTTCACACTTTCACTCACTCAGGCTGCCGCAGTTGGGTGCAGTGTGAGCCGCCTATTCCCCAGGGCGATGCGCAATCACGGCGCGGTCGATGAGTTCTCCGTTGCTCTTCCAGGCCATCACGCTGAGTTCTTTGGGTCCCGCTTCGATCTCTGCAAAGCTGTACGCGCTCACAGCACGGGCGCTCTGGTCGGTCGGAAGAATGGGGCGCAGCTCGGCACCTCCGCCACCGACTACCAGGTAGGTGATGCCATCGATAGGACGGCTCCGCTCGTAATTGTGCTCGTGTCCGTTGATGTAAAGCTGAACTCCGTTGTGCTGCATCAATGACGCGATCCTGCTCCGGAGCTCGGGATCGTTGCCATACATGCCTGAGGAATAAATCGGGTGGTGTCCTACCACCACTTTCCAGGTGGCTTTGCTGGCGCCCAGGGCTGAGCGCATCCAACGCAACTGAGCGGTCCAATCGGCGTTGACATTGGTATCGAGCATGAACAGCTCCAGATCGCCACGGCGGAGGCTGTAGAAGCGACCGTTCATTCCAAACGGCTTGTAGGCCACCTGTGGATCGCCATTGGCGGTGCGGATGTCGTGGTTGCCCAGTACCGCATGGAATGGCACCTTGGCCGCTAACAATTCGGCGTAGGGGCGAAGAAATGTGGTCTCAACTAGAGCCATGTCTCCAGAGGGGTAGATGTTGTCGCCCCCTAGCACCACCAAATCCACGGGGCGCTGGCGGTGCACTGCTGCCATTTGGGCCCCAACGGCCAGCTGGTTGGCATTGCCGCTTCCCGTATCGGCCACTGCCAGAAAACGAACGGATTCTTTAGGTGCAGCGCTGGCTACCTGGAAGGCTCCTAGAGCCACGAACACGCCGATTGTCAGCAGCTTTAGAACCTGACGGCGGCGCATCGATCAGCTGGCACGAAAGCCCCACCTTGCCGTACCCGATGAAGGCCTCCCACCTGAGCTCAGCGGTGCTGAGACAACAAAACCCCCAGGCAAGTGGGCAGTTGAGGGTTGTTGGGTCCGGGTCTTGGCTTGCGGCCGTGGTTCACCGCGTCCCCCCCCCCCCCTCCCACCGATGAGGCTGTGCGGCGGCTGGCTCTGATGTCGATTCGCTAGCGCAACGATCCAGCTGTAGATAGCTGTTCGATCGGCTTGTGCTGTGCGGGTATCTGAGGACGTCGGTGCCGGAATGGTGGGCGTTGATCCGGTGGGCTGAGGCTGAACGGGGCGCTACGGGGTGAGCCCATTTGCGTGCTTTGCGCGTGCCCCGCTGGAGCTCAATCCCTGAGAACTCAATCGGGGCGACAGGATTGGAGGGGCTTGTTGTTCAAAGAGATCATGGGCCTGGTTATGGCACCTGATCCTGGAACAGATAAAGCTTGCTTCTACACTAGCTGACAGAGCCTCAACTCTGGGTGTCGGTTCCGGCGCTTGAGTGCAGACCTCCCCCGCCCCGATGGCTGGTTATCTTCCATCTGAGCAGTAGCTCGGGAAATCTCACAGGTTTTTTGGAACCGTATTCAGGCCTATTGATTAATCCGATCTCTCGTCGGTTTTTTGACATCGCTCTCCTTCGCAGCCCAGCGCCCACTCCAGATACTGCGGCATGAGGCCAAAACAGGAGCCACCATTCCTCCACTAACACCATCACCAGTTGCCTGACCTGCCCTTTTTGAGGTGAAGCAACAGCAGGAGCTCCTGGCAAACGAGCAGAAAGAACTGAACGAACAACTGCGCCTGGCGCACCTACGCGGTGATCTGCTCACCCTCCTGCCTACCGGTAAAGACGGCACTGGCTACCAGATCACTCCGGATCTCGGTCTCAACCCTCGCCCCGGCCGCAAGCAGTGGAGCTACTCGATTGAGTGCAAAGAGATCGAATGCCAACTCAAGGCACGCCAGAGCTACGAACAGCAGAGCGGCGCCGCCAGTTACAGCGTGGGGGCGGCGTTCTGGGAGGTGCGGGCGGCCAAGAGCTGACCGGCAATCAGACAGCCGCACACCACATGAGCCTTGGGCTACGGCCCGGGGCTTTTTGCCACAGGTCGACAGCCCAGGTGCATTGCCTCCAACTGACCAAGCCTGAGATCGTTACGCTTCCCAGGGGCTGTAACAGACATCGCCAACCACTATCGCTACCCTAAGAACCAAAAGCTAAGCCTGCCAACAAAGCAAGCGGAAACGATGATGAAGCGCGCCAATCTTATCGCTGCTGCGATTCTTCTCTGGGCACCGGTCTCATTGGCTCAGTCTACCCGAGAGTCATACCGAGCAACATGCACCATCAAGTCAACTGATCTGCCGGCAGCACTCTTCCATTGCCGCTGGATGCAGAACGGTGAAACAGGTCGCCCCATTTTTGTTGACAACGGTGACACCAATGAGCGCTACATCGTGAATGGATCAGGTGATGCGCAGGGCTGGACGTACAAGAGCGGGTCTGGATGCATCGCAATCAGTGCCATGGCAGGAGGTGAGACCCTGGTTTGCCTCGGCGATCAACGCAAAGCACTCAATGCAGCGGCCGGATCAAAGATGTGACATCTTGAGCCCGCCTCCCAGTCACCAGAGCAGATCAGTCATGAAAGGTGTCACTCAGCCCCAGAGACTGCTGATCCTGTCCGGAATCCTCTTTGCCGGGTTCCTGGCCTGCCAACTAAGCTACAAAGCGATTGGCTCAAAAATTGACCAGCAAGGCGTTCTGCGTGAACCATTTTTTCTGATCCCAACGAGCGCAGTGCTCCTCCTGGCTAGCAGTGTCAGCCTTGTCGGAGCAGGGATCACGGCTGCCAAACGCAAGACGTGACATCCCCCAACCAGGTGATTGCAACTGGGCTCACAGCAACCAGAGTGGGTTGAGCCACACGCACCCGATGACACTTTCCAGTCGCCAATCGCTGCTGCCTGGGCTGCTCGCTGCCAGCATTGGCCTGAGCCTGGTATCGGCGGTTCAGGCCGCACCGTTTCAACAGAGCGCTTCCTTGCAGGGTGTGACCTTTCAGGTGAAAGCAACCGGAGAGGGCTCACTGCAGCAGCTGGTGGTGAAAGCGAGCGAAAACGGCAAGTCCTTACCCACGGTGAAGACTGAAACCGACGGGCGGGTCACGGGAATAGAAGTGGAGGATCTCAACAGCGACGGCAAGCCTGAACTCCTGGTTTATGCCACGAGCGCGGGCAGCGGCAGCTACGGCAGCGTGAAGGCCTGGACCGTGAGCAAAGGCCACACGCTCCTGCCAATCAACATGCCTGAACTCACCGGCAAGTGGGCCAAGGGCTACATGGGCCATGACAGCTTTGCCGTGGTGGAAACCAGCCTGATGCGCAAATTCCCCATCTACCGCCCCGGCGACAGCAATGCCAAGCCGACGGGCGGGATTCGCACGATCACCTACAAGCTGGTGCCTGGAGAAGCCAGCTGGCAGTTCAAGCCGGTGAGCAGCAATAGTTATTGAGCAAGATTGTTGCACCCAAACAGCCTGCCATCACGCGAACCAATGTTTCGCAGATGCCGGCGTGCGCGTTAGGTGGCGAAGGCACTCATCAAGCAAAGTTGAACCAACACCTACCTTGCAGGCAAGACTGACTGTGCCTTGCTTTGCCAATTCGGTGGGAGTTATCAGAGCCTGTCAAATGACTGGACAATAATGTGTCGCCACATAGGGCTGAACACCATTCAAAGCACTCTGAGGAAAAACCAAACCTGGCGTGTCCTGCGACTTGCTCAGAAAAACGGGGGTTATTGCGGTGACTCCCTAGCACTCCGCTCTACAGATCTAGCGGGCGCAAGGCCTAGGCGTTTACAAGTAAAAATCAGTCATTTATCGACAAGACTGCCAACCTCCCAGTAGTATAAACCAAAAAATGCACATGAAAAAGAAGAGACTCCTTGCTTCCATTCTGTTCTCAACTCTCGCGACCTGCGAGAATCCGCTCTTCGCCCAAGTAGCCAATCCGGTCACCAAAGTCGTCGACGGAACTTCGTACACCTATACCTCAAGAATATTTACATCAGTACAGGACGCCAATTTCATATCAGGGAGCGGGCCAACTAAGCGAAATCAACAGCTTGCCAGAAAGCTTGCAATTGCATTTGAAGACGACTTGGGGCTCATGAATGGCCTTGGAGCAACGTTTTTCTGGGAATATTCTGGTTTCAGTAACTTTTTTAGCGTTGCTGGCGAGGTATGGGACGGCAGTCTGAATCAAGCCAGAACTGTCGGAGCATCAACATTACTTCGTAATAACCAGGATTTAGCAGCAATATTCCTATCTTCAGCCCCAGCGCCACAGTCGCTCCCGATCGAGATCACGGGGAATGTCAATGGCGGTAGCGGAATCAACTTAACGACAAATCTTGGCAGTAGCATCAATCCTGCCTTCCAAGGCGGAACTCTCACAGTCGATCAGAATAACGGCACAATCGTTCAGAACTTCACACTTGATAGCTCGCCGAGGAATGCCGTTGACCTCGCAGGCAACAGCGCCACGTTCAGCGGCATCTTCTCTGATCAAGCAGGTAAGGGCCGAATCATATTCAAGAATTCAGGATCTCCAGCCACAATAGTTTTGACCAATCAAAGTACTTATACAGGGCTGACGGCCGTCTTTTCAGGTGTAACTCTCAAGATCGGCGCAGACAACGCCCTCCCTACTACAACCGAGCTTGTTCTTGTTAGTGGCGCCAATCTATCCCTGGATGGTTTCAATCAGTCAGTATCGGCAATCACTCTGGATGGAGCCATTGATCTAGGCCCAAACACGCTGACCTTGAATGGCAGCTCGAACGGTGCGTCTCAGATCGCTTCAAGTGCTGCCATTAGCGGAACAGGCAGCTTGGTTAAAAAGGGGGCATTCACTCAATATCTTTCCGGAACGCTCACGTACACAGGTGAGACGACGGTTGACGCTGGAACCCTTGTTATCAATGGCGCTAGCCAGTCCTCGACGACCACTGTGAAGCCTGGTGGCATTCTCGGTGGAACCGGAACGATCACCGGCGATGTGTTTAACTTCGGCAAGGTGGCGCCTGGGGCAGTCAATCAACTCGGAACGCTAACGATCAATGGAAGTTATGCTCAGCTTTCTAGTGGAACTCTAGAGATTCAAGTTGACGGTACGACGTCTGACACCCTCAAAATTGGCGGTGACAATGAGCTCATCTTGCTAGGTGGTAATCTCAATATCAGCTCGGTCAACGGTGCGTCCGTTACTCCTGGCAAGATCTATACCGCCATTGATGTCACGGGTAATAATCCATTTGGCGGTGAGTTGGGCCTGAATACCAATCTCAACGTCGTGGGCTCATCGGGTACGGCTTTTGTGCGAGAGACGAATCCATGGTTCGCCACGATTGGAAAACGCGCCAGTGAGTACTACAGCATCTGTACAAGTAGTGATCCGAGTGTGCAACAAGGCTGTACAAAGCTGCAGTTTGCTTGGCTGACCCTTGATCCTAAAACCAATACACCGATCAATCCGGCTAGCTATGCCACTCCAGGTAAGCCCACGATCAACTCCATGAAGAAGATTGGTGGATCGATCACAACCGCCTCGAGTAGTAAACCAGCCACCAACACCAACACATGTGTCGCTAACGGTGGATCGCAGGCCAACTGCCAGCAGCAAAACAAAAAAGGTACGGGTTCTGGAGGCCACAACAAAAACACGGTGACCACCGCGAAGACGCTCGATGCAGGCTGGGCCTCGATCGGTGCTGCTGTGACCTCAGGAGTCACCGGCGGTTCAGCGATCGGAACAACGGGCTACACCACCACTCAAGCCAAGGCGGCGCTGGTGCCCGACGACTTCGCAACCGTCATCGGTGCACTCTTCGCTGTACCGACACGCCAACAACTCAATCAGGCGCTCCACTCGATTACCGCAGAGCCCTACGCCTCGATGCAATCTGTGGCGCTAGAAGCGCTCGAGCAGTTCCGCTCCAACACCCTCGCCCTCACCAACAGCCAGCGCCTTCCGTTCATTGTGGAGGAGCAAGCCTGCGAGGCACCTGAGCAATCAGATCCAGCAGCAGAGAACTCTCAGCTGCAGACGGACAATTGCACCCCCGTCACCCGCCAAAAGCTCACCCCTTGGTCGCTCCTGATCGACGGTTCCAACACCCAGGCCACACTCAACGGCACCAACGATCTCGCTTCCTTCGACTACAACATCTTCTCCAGCTCCTACGGCCTCCAGTACGACTTCAACCCCAACTGGAGTGCAGGCGCTGCCTTTGGCTACGGTCGCGCCAACCTCTACAACTACGAATACAGCAGCACCCGCATCGATTCCGACACCTACTCCGGAGCTGCCTGGGGGATCTACAGGCCCTCAGAAGCCTGGAAGTTCACGGCCCTCGCTGGCTACATGAACCTCCAATACAGCTCTGATCGCAACATCAGCTTTGGCGGACTCAACCGCAACGCCACTGCCAACTGGAGTGGTAATGGTTTCACCACCGCCCTCGCCGCTGAATACGACTGGATCCTCTCGGCCAACAAAGCCAGCCGCTCAGCCGTTCGCCTTAAGCCGCGCACCTACCTCTCTTATGCCCTTCACAACCAGGGCAGCTTCTCCGAATCCGGTGCCGGTGCCCTCGATTTACAGGTGGATGCCCACACCGCCGACTCCCTCATCTACGGCATCGGCTTCTCGCTGGAAACGCCGATCATCACCGGTAAGACCTCACGCCTGATCCCGCGCCTGGCCGTGGGCTACGAATACGACTTCAATGGCGACACGAGCGAGGAGCACCAACTCAGCTCTTCCTTTGCGGAGGCGCCCGCTCTTGGCTCCATCGATGTACTCGGCCAGAACCGCGGAGCCAATGCCGTGGATGTGGCCCTGTCGCTCGAATACGAAACCTCAGACACCCTTTCTCTTTATGGCAACGTAGGTGGTGCCTTCTGGAGCAATGGCAATGAAATCAACTACGGCGCTGGCCTGAGGCTGCGTTGGTAACAAAAACGTTCAGGAAGCGCTTGCTGTGGGCCCTTGTGATCGCCGCAGGGCTCACCGCCGCTGTGTATCACGGCAGCGGCTATCTGATCGGTGCCATCTATGGCGGTGCCATGAAGGCCTATCGCGCTAACCACAGCCCCGCGATCCCTAAGCCCCCTGGCTGGGCAACAGACAACGTTTATCTGGGGCGCTGGCAGGGCCTCACCACTGCAGGAATGGCGGTGATCGGTGTGCTCACCCTTGAACCCAACCGCATCCGCTGGGGCAATCAAGCCAATGGCATCTGCGACAGCGATTACACGGTGAAATCTCTGCCCAAGACGACCAACCTGCGCTCTGGCGTGGTGCAACTCACGTTGCAGCCCGGGCCATGCCGCACTGGTACTGCCGTCCTCCAGCTCGGCATGCCTCTCGATGGGAGCCATGCCCTGGAGGTGGTCACTCTGGATGCCACAGGGAAGCCAACCGGTTACTTCGGCGCCTTCCAGCCGTCCCAATCACCGCAGTGACCAAACACACACGGCGCTGATGCTGACAACACCTCTGTGGAACAGATCCGGCATACCGAGCCCGTACAGCTACGACGCCAGCTCTCTGCACCAACTCCACCTGAACGGTGATCAGGGGCGCACTGTGATCGAGTGGCCAGCCACTCCGGCACGCCTGAATCCAGGCAATCCGGGCACGTTCCAGTGCCGTCAGGGCAGCTGCTGGCTACAGGGCTCCAGCCCACCGACCCTGGTCGGAGGTACACCCGCTGGTTCAATGCATTCCTTCTTTCGTGATCAGCTCGATTGCCGCGACAGAAGCTTCAACCGCATCGGCGATACCCGCGTGCCAGGCAACGTCTCGAGGGGTTGGCAGCCGGTCGAGAACGATCCCACCGCTTTGGCTGTCGCCCAGGCCTGGTCTCCTCGGATTAAGGAGCTCTCACGCAGAACAGGAGGGCACTGATGCAAGCACTGCTGGCCCTGGCCTTTGTTTTGCGCCTGCCCTTCTTCCGTCCGTCCGAACGTACGGATCAGGCGGCCTGGAGTCAGTTGCTGGCCGCCTTCCAGGAGCGCGGTGTGACGATCAGCAGCGCTCACCCCCGCTGCCAAGAGCCCGATCTCTACGGCCTCTACGTGCGCGGCACACGCACGGTGGTGGTCTGTGAGCGTGGCGATCGCAGCAGAACCCTGCGCCATGAGGGCTGGCATCTGGTGCAAAGCCTGTGCCTGCAGGGGCAACAGTGGCTCCGCCCCGAGCAGATCGAGGCTCGCCTCAGTCGCGACGACCGGATCGAGCTACAGGCCCTGGTGCAGCCCGATCGTTGGCAACGGGAAGCAGAAGCGCGTGCGATGGCGCAGCTGAAAGCCAACGACTACATCCAAGTGCTGAAAGAGGCCTGCACAGATCTCCCAGCGCGACAGACGCCATGAGCGTGAAAAGAGGCAGGCCTGGCGGTGAAGCGCCCAATGTTGGGCGTTTGTCTTCAGCGCGGTGCGCCGTTGTAATCCACCTTCACCACGCGGGTGCCATCCGGTGAGATCAGGATGCGGGTTTCCTTGGTGGCGGCCTGCTTGTTCACCTCCCAGCCCGGAGGGCCTCCGAGGAAGTTGAACAGGAAGCCACTGGGACCGGCATTCACCATGCAGCTCCCGCCACCCTTCTGGTGCATGCAGTTGGCTGTGGAGTACTTGCTCAGACCGCCATTGATGCGCTCAGCCTCCATACGCGCCAAGTTGGCGGCACGGATCTGGTCGAGTGACACCTCAGCGGAAACCGGCAGCACAGCCAATCCACCGCCCAGGGCTGCTCCAGCGACGAAGGCAGCAAAGGTTTGGCGAAGCATGTTGAATGCGCGAACCACATCGTTCTAGGTCGCTTGAGCGCCGCTGTCTGCAAAGAGAATGCAGGGTTGCTGACAGCAGTCCGAGCCATTTCGAAGGCTCAACCGTTGCTTGCGTAGGCCCCATGGGTGTGATCGGGTTCTGAATCGTCGGTGTGATGGCCTGCTCTTTGGCGGCAGACTGCAAAGCGGATCTCGGCTGGGAGCGATCCTGGTCGCGGCCCATGCCGCGGAGATAGCGAATCAGAATTTCTCCCTCACTATCTCCCTGCAAGAAGGACGCCAGACTCGACACAAGATGTCATACAACGCGCCATCTTCAGAGCACAACTAATCTTTGAGATGGAAGCCCTATGGGTTGACAGAGCAAGGGATAGTCAGCTACAAATTCATCAATCTCTTCTAGTGTGAACAACAATGCGTCTTGCATCCCTGGGTCTGATCGTCGCATTGGCAGGCGCCGCTGTGCCCGCTCTCGCCGCAGACCCATCAGCCCAGATTGAAGCTCGCATTGGAGCGTGGGGTCGCAACTGCAAAAACGCTATTGCAGAACGTGTATCCAATGCCTCCATGGCTGATATTCGCGTCAGCTTGAGCGCCACCACTCGCTCGAGCATTGATGCTGGCGAGATGACACTCAAAGACATCAAGCAGTATGGCTTGATTTACAACTGGGAGCGCCCCTTCCCCGACGGCTCGGCACTGAAGGGTGCCTGTTACGTGGACGGGAAGGGAAACGTCACCAAGGTCGACTGACGACAGGGGCTAGTTGAGGAGCATCAGCGCTGCTGGACGCAGGAATCCAGGCTGATTTGCCATTGCCCATTCGCATCTCGCCGCTGCAGGAATCCCCCTGTTCCCTTGCTCCACCAGGTCACATCCTGATCAGCGCTGAAGCGTGCTCCCGAACCAGAAGCAACCTGAGGCAAGGTGATTTGTTGACCCTTAGGAAGGGTCAACCGCACAAAGTTCAGGCTCCCATCACTGAGCCCGCTGTAGCGAGCCACAACGTGGTTGCCGCCGGCACAGGTGTAGTGCACTGTTGATTCAGGTGCTAGCTGAAAAGGTTGCGCGGAAGCGGCCAGGGCGGCGCAACCCGATGACGCCACCGTCAGGATCAGGATTGGTCGAGTGAGCATGGTTTGGCATGGAGTCTTTGCTTAGCTTGGCGTAGACCTCTCGCATTGTGAAGCGAGCGACTGGAGCGTCTGTTCGCTCAGTGGTCTACTTCTAACTCTCATGGTGGTGCCTGAAGTATCACTACGAAAAAGAAGAGCACCCCAGATCCCGGCACGTCACGGGGTAACAACTGCGCGGCTTGTCAGAATGGCGCTGCGATGAACAATCAGAACGTGGGTCTCCGTTTACGACTGGCAGCTGTCCTTCTGCTGAGCGGTGTTTCAGCCGTGTCGCTGGCTTCCGCTGCTGAAGCAGAGGGCCAGAGCAAAGTGAAGCTCAATGGAAATGGGCAGTCCACGGTGACGCTCTACGCACGGCCCGATTTCGGTGCACCGATCAGCGGCATGGGTGTCTCCGGTGAAGTAGTGAACAAACTGGGCTGCAAAGCCAGTGGCGATCTCACCTGGTGCCGGGTTGGCTATCCCGGTCAAACCGGCCGCAATCTCTGGGTCCCAGCCGGATCCCTGACGTTCCTGGGTGACGGCGAATGAGTTGCTGATGGGGACCGAAATGGCCCCACGATCAGCGGCTGGTCCGCTGAAGACCACCGGGCATGGCGGTGATCGGTGTGCTCACCGTTGAATCCAGATGACACGGTGGACAACCTGCCTTAGGGACACCATGGCACTGATCCCGATTAACTGGTCCCGCCAAGCCAGCCCACCGATCTGGTGTATGGCGTTGCACGCCTCACCCTTAAGCCCAAGCCCTGTAGCACCGGCGATACTGAACCAATGGCAGCACCGCAAGAAGAGCACTTCGTCGCTGAACTCGAACAGCTCAGCCGCGATTACTCAGAAACCGCCCACAGGGTGTTGTTGGTGATCGGCGCTGGCAGCTCCGAATTGGCCTCCTATCTCACTCAGCTCAACCAGCTACCGCATACGCAGATCACAGCCCAAACCCTGGCGCTGGCACGCGAGCCCAGTACACGCTCCCTGCAAATCGAAACTCCAATGCAGATGCTGCCGGAGATCAACCGGTGGCTGGTAGAGCACAACATCGCGCTCTACCAGATGCGCTACCTAGGCCTCTGAATACAATGGCTCTAGAGACACTAACGAGAGTTCTGCCTACTAGTCTTCCGTGGTCGTGATCGCATCAACGCTTCACGATCTTAGCCAAGGGTGATTAAATTGAGGGGGGACGCAACACCCCCTCGCTTTCTCTGCTCTTGGACTGCTGAAACCCCAGACGCCATGAGCACAGCGAAAGCGGGCACACCCACGAAGACCAGATGCGGATGGATCAATGCAGATGAGAGCAGTACAACCATGGCAGACACGATCAACGCAAACCCGCGGTGCCGCATGAGGTTGAGCAGAAACTGCCGCGGCAGACGAATGTCAAGTTCTAGCTGACGGATCTGATCATTAACCGGCAATCGGTTCTGAATACGCGGCACGGGCTTGGATTGGTGGGAAAATCTTTTGAAGAGTTACAGATACCAGTTCACAGCATGATCCTTCCAGCAAAAAAGGCTCGTCACTGATGAGATCAATCTGGAATTCACCCGCATGGCGATCTGTCCACCTAACATTGGAGCATCGATTCATTTGGCAGGCAGGAGAGCCAATCGCATAAACCTGATCAGAATGGGAAACTGAGGGAACGACCTCGAAGCTCAGTTCCACAAGCCGATCCGCAAACAGTGTCAGCAAGCAATTCTGAGATGTTGCCGCATGCCACTGATATAAAGCCATCAGAAACTTAGCAGCAGACCCGAATAAGTGACGCGAGGTTTATGCGGCCAAAGCAGGCCGACGAACATCAGGCTCGAGCCTCAGTCGCGCCTGATGTAATGAATCACACGTGTGCCCTATCGAGGAGAGGAGCATTAAACTGAAAGGAAATGCCAATCGGGCCTCTTTTTCAGTGAGAGTGCAGTAATCCAGTGCCCAGTCAATGTAGCGGCTCGCCTTCAAAGAGCTTGAACCATTCAGAACCTGGGCAGCCTGCTTCACGTGGGAAACTGGATCGAGCCCATTCCGTGCAAACTCCGACCTCATGTATCCAGGAAACCGCTTGATGAGTGGAGACAAGCTCGAAGGCTGGCTGACCAGATCTTGATCGATCATCTGCAGTGCCCAAGTCTCGCCGCAGTAAAGGGCAAACCACCAGCTGGCTTTAACAGCAGAATCATCACGGCACAAGGAAGTTGTATAACCACACAGGAGATCAACGTCAGACCTAAGCTGTATTACACCTGTCTCACGCTGCCGAAGACCGAGCTCGACGGCTGCAAAGGCCTGAAAGTGAATGGGCATAAGCTCGAGCCTTGATCCAGTCAAAATAGAATCAATAACTCTCGCCGACAAATCTCTAGAGGGAAAGCAAAATGCCCGAGTTAAGAGTGCAAAGTCAGATGATGTCCAACAATTAACAGCTAGCCACGAGTTGAGGATATCCGAGAAATGCTGGCGCTTCACCGTGCTTATTGACGCCGAAGGTGATTGCATTAGCCCAAGCATCTACTAGCAAACTCCCTGTTGTCAGGCTCGTGCGTCCCACAATTGACAGGTAGTCGACCCCTGATCGCTTGCGTGTTCACAATATTGAACAAACTCGTTTGCAGGCTGCAACGGGTGAGGGCTAGCAAGAGCCTGAGGCAGCCTCTAGTATGTAACCACAGATACCAAACGGCTTGGCACCGGAAACACCCGCCACTGCAAGCGATCTGGCCGGAAAGGCCCGACCCAGTGGCCGCGACGCGGCTGCGCTTGTGGTGCAAACCGGTGCGATGGCGGCCATTGCAGCGTTTTCGGCTGCGCCGTGCTTCGCCCTGCCCGATGGCGCACGCGTGCGCGGTGGTGGCATCGAGTTCTCGAACCCTGATCCGGCCACCCTCCAGATCCGCCAGCAGCAGCGGCGTGGGGCGGTCGATTTCAACAGCTTCAACATCCGCGCCAACGAGCGGGTGCTCATCCAGCAGCCGGACGCCAAGTCGCTGTTTCTGGGCCGGGTGGTTGGCGGCCTAGGGCCGTCAAAAATTGATGGCCTGCTGAAGGCCAACGGCGGGGTGATCCTGCTGAACCCGCAGGGCCTGTTGATCGGACCCTCCGGCAGCGTGAACACGGCCAGCTTCATGGCCTCCACGCTGGATGCCAACCCTGAGCAGTTCCTCTCGGGCGGCCCTCTGCGCCTGTGGAAACCCACCAGCGGGCCCGCAGAAGGCCAAATCCTCAACCAAGGCAGCATCAGCGTTGCAGAAGGTGGCCTGGCAGCCCTGGTGGGCGCCAACATCAGCAACGAGGGCCTGATCAGTGCCCGCATGGGCACGGTGGTGCTGGCCAGCGGCCAGAGCGCCACGCTGGATGTGAATGGCGATGGCTTGATCACTCTGGCGGTGAGTGATGAAGTTCTCAATTCGCTGATCAATCAGCAAGGCACGATCCAGGCTCCAGGCGGAGACATCTGGATCGGTGCGTCCCACCTGGGCGGGGCGCTCACCTCCGTCGTCAACGTCGGCGGTCTTGTTCAGGCCAACTCCATGGCGGAGTTGCTCGGCGGAGAAGCGGTGAGTGCACCGGCCGGAGCGATCACGGTTGCCGGCAAACAGGTGAAGCTCCAGGGCACCCTGGAAGCACAAAACCTCGTTTCAAAATCCGATCAGTCGAAGACAGCCTTCAGCGATCACACCGTCGCGGCGGGCGATGCAGCTGTTGCACTCAAAGGGGTGAGCCTGCAGCCGGGCAGCCTGTTTTCACAGGGATCGAGCAGTGGTGATGTGAGCCGCTTCTACGACGGCAGCATCGACATCCTCGGAGAAAACATTCAGCTGATTGGCGCTGTCCTCAGCGTTAACGGCACCAGTGGTGGTGGCCAGATCCGCATCGGCGGTGATCAACGCGGTGCCAATGCGGCACTCCCCAACGCCAAAGCTGTGCTGATCGACCACAACAGCCGAATCAGCGCTGATGCGGTTAAACAGGGCGATGGTGGCCGCGTGATCGTCTGGAGCGACGAGCGCACCGACATGCACGGCTCCATCAGCGCCGTTGGTGGGGCTGAGGGCGGTGATGGTGGTTTTGTGGAAACCAGCTCGGCCAAGCTGCTCAACGTCACCGGTCGGGTGACCACCGCTGCACCAAAAGGCCAAGCGGGCCAGTGGTTGCTTGATCCAGAAGAGGTGGAAATCACCTCCACCGAACAAGCGGCAACGGCAGCAACCACCACAGAAGCAACCAGCGCAGACAGCGAATCAACAACAGAGGAGAGCGCAACAGCAGCCCCAACAGAAGCAACCAGCACGATCAGTGCTGAATCGCTCCAACAAGCCGTGAACGAGGGCTCCACCGTCACGGTGGAAGCCAAAGGCGAAATTCAAGGTGCAGAGGCCATCTCCACCGATCAGCCCAGCGCTGGAAGCTTGGTGGTGGCAGCCAACCAGGCCAACACGGCTCAAACCACCAGCTCACCAAGCCCTACAGAGCCGCTTAGCCAGGCGGCCCCCGCTCCAGAGTCAGAGGCTGCAGCGCCAGCCACCACAGCCGCAGAGGACGACAAAGAAGCCGAGGCCATCGCCCAGGTGGAGCAGGCCACAGAGCAGCAGGTTGCGACCCAGGCCACCGCAGCGCAGATCAGCACCCCCGCTGCGCCAACGGCATCAATCACAACCATCAAGCGGTTGTATCTCGACGGGCTTGATCTCACGATCGATCAGGCCAGTGCGCTCAACTTTGCCGGCCAAGACCTCGTGATTGAGGCCTGCTCCACCACCTGCAGCTTCCCGAGCACGGGCAACATCACCTTCCTCGGCTTCTCGGGCTTGAACAGCCTTGAGGTGCTGGCACCCACGCGGATCGACCTACGGGGCGACATCAGTGTGGCCAACCGGTTGAACTTCCAAGGCAATCTCTTCCTCTCAGCGCCATCGATCAGGCTGAGCGCTGCAGACATTGAGATCGCCAAGCCGATCCAGGTGGCCCTGGATCTGGGGCCGTCGAGTCAGCTGCAGATCACCTCAAGCGCACCACAGCAGGCGATTCAAATCGGTGCGGCCCAGGCCGGTGCACTCCCCACCCTCGGCACACTCACCCTGAGCGGTTCAACGCTTGAGGCGATCAATCAGGCACCGGTGAGCAAGCTCACCATCGGTGATGCCGCGCACAACGGCTCGATCGTGGTGCATCAGGAGTTGCGCTCGGCGCAAAACCTGGCACTGGTCAGCACTGGCTCAGTAGAGGTCAGCCAGTCAGGATCTCTGAAAGCTGGCGAAAGGATCGACATTGCAGGTAGCAACGTCGACATCCAGGGAGCCATACAAGCCACCAACGGCACCAGAGGCGGTGCCATCACCATCGTGGCTGATGCCATCAATGTTGGCTCGGCAGCCACCCTGAATGCCAAGGGCGAAACAGCGGGCGGCACCATCCAGATCGGCGGCAGCTGGCAAAACAGCAACCCGAGCGTGCGCCAGGCCACTACCACCACCATCGCCAGCGGTGCGGTAGTGGATGCATCGGCCACACGCCTGGGTGACGGCGGCACGATCGTCGCCTGGAGCGACATCACCAAAGCCAACAGCGTCACCACGGTGTCGGGCACGCTGCTGGCCAAAGGTGGTGCGGCAGGCGGTAACGGCGGCCGCATCGAAACCTCCGGCTACGACCTGAAGGTGGATGACATCCGCGTGGACACAACGGCGGCAGCGGGTGAAACGGGCCTGTGGTTGCTCGATCCCTACAACATCACCATCAGCGAAGGAACGCAGGCAGGAGTGGATGGATCGTTCACAGGCACTGCTGATTCGGCAGTGGTCAATGTCACCACCCTCACAAACGCTCTAGGTAGCTCGAACGTCACGGTGAGCACCGGTGGAGCCGGCTCAGCCGGAACACAAGCAGGTGATATCACCCTTGCAACGGCTTTCACCAGCGGTAGCAACAACAAACTCACCCTCGATGCCTACCGGAACATCAACATCAATGCCAGGATCCTTCGCGTGTGTGACAGGAGGGACTGCCTGGAACTGAAAACCACAACGGGTGCAGTACTTGGATCAGGTGAAATCTCCGTCGGCGGAGGAAATGTCATCTTCAATGTGGGCGGATCCGGGAGCTACAGCGGCGACATCACCGGCAGCGGGACCCTGATCAAGAGCGGTACCGGCACACAAACCTTGGCCGGTCGTGGCGACATGACGGGCGGCACAACAGTTCAAGCGGGCACGCTGCGACTTGTGCCTGGCTCGGCCGAGGGCACCAACCGCTTCCGCTGGGCGAATGGCGACCAGACGATCACGGTGAACAGCGGTGCCGTGCTGGAGCTCGCGGCAACAGCGGGCAATTCCAGCAATCAAACCTACCTCGAATCTGGTCGCTCATTAACACTCAATGGCTCCGGCACCGTTAAAAAAACGGGCACGTTTAGCCTGGAGATGGGCTGGAACGATCGCCGCTTCATCGTGAGCCAAGCCAGCGACGGCCTGTTTCAGGTGGCGGAGGGGCAAGTAAGCCATAACTACACGCGGGACAACTGGCGCAACAACCAAGGCGTGCTTCAGATTGACTCTGGAACAACCTTCGACACATACAGCGAAAACGTCTACATCTCAGGATTAACTGGTGGCGGCCTCCTGCAGAACACCTATGGCGCCGGCGGCAACAAGGCGATCTACATCACCAATTCAACCAGCGCTGCCAACTACACCTATTCAGGCATTGTTGATTGGAATCTGTGGATCGAAAAGGCCGGGGCTGGTAAGCAGACCTTCTCTGGTGCCCAGGGGAACTTCGGCGACTACGTTCTCCGTGGTGGCACGCTCGAGCTCAGCGGCACGAATTGGAGCCTCAACGTCGACTCCGATGTGCGCATGGATGCCGGCACGACGCTAAACATCGGCGGCAATATCTCGATCGGTTTGCTGGGGCATAACACAGGTAGCCCAACCAACACAGTCGTCAACCTCAGCAACAACGCCACCTTGACGCTGGGCGACAACGCAAACAGCACCTTTGCCGGTGTGATTCAAGGTCAAGGCTCCATCGCCAAGACGAAAGGATCTGGCACTCAGACGTTCTCGAACCAGCTCACCTACAACGGCTCCACGACCGTGTCTTCAGGCACCCTCGCGCTTTCTGGAGCCGGCAGCAGCCTCCCATCCGGAGGCGATCTCATCGTCAATGGTGGCTTGCTCGATCTCAACAGCGTCAGCCACTCCATGGGCAAGCTGTCGGGCACAGGCGGCTCCATCCAGCTGGGCAGCGGTACGCTCACGCTGAATCAAACGAGCAATCGCAGCTTCGCGGGCAACATCCGCGGCACTGGTGGGCTGGTTAAAAACGGCACCGGCACCCTCAATCTCACCAACTGGAGCGACTACACGGGCACCACCACGATCAATGGGGGCACCCTCTCGTTGGATCGCTTCGACGGTAGCGGCGCCGGCACACTCAACAGCAGCAGAGTGATTGTGAATAGCGGCGGCATCCTCGATTGGGCTGTTGCCAATTCCTTCGGCTGGATCGGCAACTCTGCCATCGAAGCGATCACCGTCAACGAAGGCGGCCAAGTGGGCCGGGCCGATAATGCGCTGCAGCAGCACATGTGGAACAACTTCACGGTCGAGATGACCGGCGGCAAGTTCTACATGGGCAATAACACGCAGGTGATGGGCCTGACCTTCAATATCAAGGCACCGACAACATCAGGTGCCATCTCCGAGATCCTGCCTGGTGGTGGCTCAGGTGATTTCAGGCTCCGCAACGATGGCCTCAATATCACCTTTGACGTGGCGCAAAACGCCTCGGCCCTCGTCTCCGCGCCGATCCACACCAACGGAACCCACGGCACGCTGACCAAGTCTGGCCTCGGTCAGCTGGAATTGGCGGGAAACAACACCTATTACGGCGCCACGTATGTCAACGCCGGCACCTTGAAGGTGAGCGGCACGCAGTATCCAAGCGCCGGCGATGGCACCGAAACCACGGTGGCCACGGGGGCGACCTACATCGCCGCCAATACCCACAAGATCGCCTATCTGCAAGGCGGCGGCAATGTGCAGATCCTCTCGGGCGTCACGCTGACCTCCGACGACAGCGCATCGACAACCTATTCCGGTGTGATGTCGGGCGCCGGCCGCTTCGTGAAATCGGGTAGCGGAGAGCTCACGCTCAGCGGCGTTAACACCTTCAGTGGTGGGTTCACACTCGAGAACGGAACCGTGTGGCTGAATTCCGCCAGTGGGCCGGCGATTGCCACCAACATCACTCTGGGCAACAACACGGCAAACGCGTCCAACCTGCGCATGATGCGCGACAACCAGTTTGCCGATGGCTTGGTGCTCACCTCGGCAAACGCCGCGGGTAATTGGACGCGCTTTGATCTGCGCGGAACGAATCAGTCGCTCAAGCAAATCATCAGCGGCTCGAGCAGCGCGCAGGGGTCACTCATCCTTCAGAACATTGGATCTGATGGCACGGTTGTGAGCGGCCGCAGCCAGGGCACCCTCACCCTCACAGGCAATGACAATTCAATTTTGAATGCGTGGGTGCGCGATCAGGATAGCAACGGCACCAATAACCCCCTGAAGATCGTGAAGCGGGGGAGCGGCGATTTGCTGTTCCTGCACACATCGTCAAAGAACGATGGCATGAACTTCACCGGCGGCCTCGATGTGCAGGCCGGCACGGTCACCGTGGGTGATGGATCAGACCATGGCCGGATTGGTTCAGCCCCCGTGAGCCTTGCTGCTGGCACAACTCTCACCTATCACCGCAGCACCAATCCGTATTCCATCAACAACAACTGGAGCGGCGATGGCACGGTGATCCTGAAAGGTACGGGCGCCAATGGGCAATCGTCGTATAGCTATTACGGCACCAATTCTCTCTCGGCCGCAGGCACGGTGGTGGTCGACAAGGCCCGCTTTGATGTGACGACTGGGGGCACACTCGGCAACGCCTCCACCATCGATGTGCGAACCGGTGGCCAGCTGTTTTTCTCCTCCGCCGTCACTGGCACCTTCTCGGCCCCAATCCTGCTGGCCGGTAGCGGCTGGAAGGAGCCGGACGGTTCACAGCTGGGGGCGATTCGCCATTCTTCCAGCAACCTCGTCACCCTCAGCGGACCGATCACCCTGGCCAACAACGCCCGGATCCACACCAGTGGAGCAGGCAACCTCGCGATCAGCGGCGTCATCGACGACGGCGTCAACAGCTTCGGCCTAGAGAAAACCGGCTACTACGGCCTCACGCTCACAGCTGCCAACACCTTCGGTGGCGACACCGTGATCCGCGGCGGCAAGCTCTATCTCAACAATCAAACCGGCCCCGCGTTATACAACGCCCCCACGGGCAGCACGGAACGCCCCAGTGGCACGGTGCGGATCAATAACGACAACTCAACAGGCTCCAATACCTCTGGCGGTTATTTCGTTGGCGTGCACACGCTTGCCGCTAACCAGCTCGGCTCCAATGTGAATGTGAGCTTCGATGGCACCTCCTATACCGGCGGCTGGTACAACGAATTTGCTCTCGACGGCTTCAGCCAGACGATTGGAAATCTACTGGACGCCGGTGGCCAGCAGCGCAACTTAATTCAGCTTCAAAACAGTGTCAGCAATAAAACGGCCACACTCACGGTGAATCAAACGACAGACGCGACTTATACCGGATCATTCCGCCGGAACTGGAGCGGATCCGGATCTGAGCTCAATCTAGTTAAAAATGGTAGCGCCACGCTGACGTTTAAGACATCCAGTTCTCATACCAATCACCTTCAAGGCGGCAACCTGACGGTGAATGCTGGTGAGTTTGTTTACAACATCGATGACGACCCCAGCGCGAACGGCAATACCACTCTGGGGCTGAACAAGATCACGGTGGCTGCCGGGAGCACGTTTACCTACGTCAACGACACGTCAGTCACGCTCACACCCGAGCTGGCGGGCGCAGGCACGGTTCAACTCAAAGGGATCAACACGATCAACGTCGGTGATTTTGATCTCACCCGCAGCAATGCCAGCTTCAGTGGCGCGATGCGCATCAGCGATAACACCCGCCTCAAACTGGGCACTGATATAGGCCTCGGCACAGCAACGCTGAATGTGGCCAGCGGCTCCGGTGTGTTCGTGTACACCACCACGCCGATCACCACAGCGCTGAGCATCGCTGGCCAGGGGTGGAACGAAGGGACTGGCCGATTGGGAGCCTTGCGCTTGGACAACGGCGCCTCATGGGCTGGCACGGTTGCGCTCACGGCGGATGCCGATGTGGGCACCTACAGCAGCAGTGATGCAGCGTCCATCACCGGGGTGATTTCCGGGGCCACAACGAGCCGCCTCTGGAAAACCTGGAACGGCACCCTCACCCTCTCAGGCCTCAACACCTACACCGGTGGCACCGGCCTCGCGGGCGGCGTGTTGGCGGTGAGCAGCGTGGCTAATGCTGGGGCCGCTTCAGCGCTCGGTGCCTCCACGGCTGATGCAGCCAACCTGCTGTTCAACGGTGGCTCGCTCCGCTACACCGGCTCTGCTTCGGCCACCTCCAACCGTGGCTTCAGCATCGCTGCCGGCGGCAGCGGCACGATCGATCTACCCTCGGGCAGCCTCACGTTCAGCGGTGGCACGCCTGCCACAACAGGCAGCCTCAGCAAAAGTGGCAGTGGCACCCTGGCGCTGGCTGGAGCCTCGCTGTTCACTGGCTCCACCACGGTGAGCGCTGGTGATCTGGAGATTCTTCCAGGAGGCAATCTCGGCGGCGGTGCCTATGCGGGAGCCATCAGCCTCGGCAATGGTTCAACCTTGCGCTACAAGGCGGGCGGCACGCAAGCGTTCTCTGGCGCCATCAGCGGCACGGGCGGCAATCTGTTGATTGATGGCGCAACGAGTGTCGTCACCTTGTCAGGTTCGAACACCTACACCGGCCGCACGGATCTTGATGGCGGCACCCTCAAGATCACAGGCGGCACATCGCAAACCACAGCGATGGATATCGCCAGTGGCACAACCCTTGAATTTGATACGGGTGCCACCAGCTGGACCGGCGGTGGGACCGACTCAAATCTCACCGGATCGCAGCGGGCGTTCTGGACAGGGACAAGCGGAGTCACCTGGACCGGTGGCGGCACGATCATCAAGAAGGGCAGCGCCACCCTGGGGATCAGCACCGACGACGCCGACACCTGGGCGCTTGCTGCCGGCTCCAAGATTGATGTGCAAGAGGGCAGGCTCTATTTCGGTTGGGGCTGGAATGACACCGCCACCAACAACAAAGTGGATGTGAATGTTGCCTCTGGCGCAACCTTTGACCTCTGGGATCTGCCCCAGTACCGGATCCGCAACCTCACAGGCTCCGGCACCGTCAGCGGTGCGAGTTATACCAATGCCACGCTCCCCACCCTGGTGGTGGGTGAAAGCGACGCCACATCAACGTTCTCCGGCACGGTGACAGGCCTGGTGGGTGCGATCACCAAGGTGGGCACCGGCACCTTCACCCTGGATGGAGCCGTGAATCACGGTTTCTCCAAGAGTCTTTCGATCAATGCCGGTGAATTCAAACTCACCAGCAGCGGCCGATTCAACAGCGGCACTCTCAACGGCAGTGTGTCTGTGGCCAGCGGCGCCACCCTGCGCTTTGACACCTCGTCGGCGCAAACCCTGGCGGGTGTTGTGAGCGGGAGCGGCACGCTGATTCAGCAAGGTGAAGGTCTGCTCACCCTTTCCAATAACAACACCTTCAGCGGGCAAACCACGATTGCCGCGAATCGGCAGCTTTACATCGGCAATTCCAGCGGTTCCACCGGCTCCATTGGCGGCGATGTGAATGTGGGCGCCGGTGCACTGCTCACCTACAAGAGTGATGCAAGCAGCCGCGTGGTGTCCAACACCCTCAGCGGCTCGGGCCAGGTGGAATTCACGGGCACGGCCACGTCAACTCAAGGTGGCTACAAGCTCAGCTTGGCGAGCCCCAATTTCAGCGGCACGGTGATCTCCAAGCCGCAAACCAGGCTCACCGTGACGAATGCCGGCGCCTTCGGCACCGGTATCGTCAGGGTGGAAAACACTGGTCAGCTGTATCTCACAGCCGAAGGTTCGCAGGCCTTCGGCGCAGCTGGCCTGGCCAACACGGTCTATCTCGCTGGGGATGGCTGGCAGGAAAGCGTTGGGCAACTGGGCGCGCTGCGCATCGACAACTCAGCTCTGTTCAGCGGCAACGCCATCTTGACCGCCAACGCCCGTATTGGTGTGTGGGGCGACACGGGATGGGGAACGATCGGCGGTGTGATCTCTGAGCAGGGCGGCAGCTTTGCCCTGGAGAAGTGGGGCCCAGGCCGGATGCTGCTCACCGGGGCCAGCACCTACACCGGCCAAACGATTGTGGGCGACGGCATCTTGCGTTTGGCCAACACCAACGGACCAGCGCTTTACACCGGAGCTGGCGGCGGTGAGGTGGTGATTAACCACAAGGTCAACAGCACAGGATGGACCTTCCCCAACGTGTGGGCCCAGCTGGAGTTTGGCGCTGACAACCAGCTTGGTGCTGATGTGGATGTCACGTTTGACACGCAAAACCCATTTGCGTATATGACACTGCGCGGAACGACGCAGACGATTGGCAATATCTCCACTGGAGCGAACCCGGGATGGGCAGTGCTACAAAACGTGGAGTCAGCGGCCCACGATACAGGTGTTGGAGCGGCCAGGCTGATTTTCAACCAAACCAGGGATCTCGAGTTCAAGGGCTATCTGCGGGACGCCTATCGTGATTCCGCTGGCAGAGACAGCAACGCAACACCCACATCTGGTGGCACCAAACCATCGCTTGCCCTGGAGAAATATGGATCCGGCAAGCTCACCATCACCACCGACACCTACAGCACCGGTGGCATCACCATCCACGCAGGCACCCTGCAGATCGGCGATGGCAATGGCGTTGGCAGCCTTGATTCCCGGAACACCGTCAACCTGACGAGTACATCCTCAACGCTCGAATATTTCCGCAATAACGATGTATCCATCAACCACAACATCACAGGCATCGGCAATGTGATCTTCCGCGGCACGGGGGTCTCCGGCCAAAGCCACTACGACTACAACGGCACCAACAGCATCGGCGTTGATGCCACGATCACGGTGGACAAGGCCCGTCTGCGGGTCGACGCGCAGGCCAACATCGGCACCAACAACCCCTGGGTGATTGTGAAGCAAGGGGGCCAGCTCTGGTTCCCCAGCTCGCCCACCATCAACAGCCGCATCAAGCTCGAGGGCGAGGGCTGGCTGGAGGCAGCAGCCACCAATAAAGGTGTGAATGGCCTGGGCGCCCTACGCCTGGATAACAACGGCACCCTGCAGCTCAATGGCCAGATCGTGCTCACGGGCAACGCCCGGATCGGGATGTGGAGCACGAATGCCAACGTGAGCATTGCCAGCTCGATCTCGGAGAGCGGCGGCTCCCATGGCCTGGAGTTCCGCGCCTTCAACCCAAGCACCACCGACAGTACGGCGTCGTTGGTGACACTCACTGGCTCCAGCAGCTACACCGGCTACACCAACTTGATCTCGGGTCGTTTGCGTCTGGCCAACCCAAATGGGCGCGCGCTCTACACCAACACGGCAGCCACGAGCAATATTTCGATCATCTCGGAAGTCAACGGCGCTGATGCCTTCCTGGAGTTTGGAGCCAACAATCAGCTCGGCTCCAATGTGAACCTGGTGTTTGACAGCCGCTCATCAGGCTGGGCTGAAACAAACATCATGGGCACCTCGCAGGTGATCGGCAACATCCTGCAGGGCAGCAACAGCAACAACTGGCGCGCCAACATTCAAAACCATTGGAATCTCGATAATCTTGCCAATGGAACCCTCACCATCACCCAAGCCCAGGATGTTGCCTTCACGGGCAACGTTCGCGATAAAGCAGGCACACCCGGCACCTCCAAGCTCAACATCGTGAAGGATGGTGCAGGAACGCTCCGGCTCCTCAACACCACGAATCCCTATTCCTACGGTGGCAGCACCACGGTGAACGATGGCACCCTGGCCTTCGATTTCGATACGAATGGCTCGGGCAATGTTTCTCCACGCACATCCGGCGTCACCCTCAATGCCAACGACGCTGCCGGCACACGAGGGGTTCTGGAGTTCAACGTGGGCTCAGGAACTCGCGATCTGGCTTACAACCTCAGCGTCAGCGGCAACGGCACCTTGCGTAAAACGGGTGCCGGCAAGATTCAGTGGGGTACAACCGCAGCCACATTCAACCTTGGCCCAGGCAGTTGGATTGATGTACAAGGCGGCGAGTTTGTCGCCGGTAGTTACAACAACGAAGTATGGACCGACAACAAAGCATCGCTCAATATCGCCTCGGGTGCCACTTTCTCAAGTGTAGAAAACAATGTGATTATTGACGCCCTCACGGGCGGCGGCACCTGGAGGTCAGGCTGGAGTGGCCTCTCGTCGAGCCCCACCATCGGCATCGCCGGCGGCAGCGGCACCTTTAGTGGTGTGATCCAAGACTATGACGCGGCCAACAATCACAAGCTTCAAAATGTAATCAAGGTGGGCAGCGGCACGCAGATCTTCACCGGTGCGAACACCTATTCCGGTGTTACCCAGGTCAAGGGCGGCGTGCTGCAGATCGGCGCGGGAGGCACCACCGGTCAACTGGGCTCCAGCAGCACCGAGGTGCAGCTCACCGGTGGCAGCCTCGTGTTCAACCGCAGCAACGCCTACAGCGTGAGCCAGGCCGTCACCAAGGGCAGTAATCCCGCCAACAACACCGGCCTGCTGATCCAAGACGGCAGTGGCACCACCACCTTGAGCCACACCACCAACACCTACAACGTGGGCACGCAGGTGAATGCCGGCAAGTTGGTGTTCGGCGGCAGCTCCACCGAAACGCCAACGGTGGACATCGCTTCAGGCGCCACCCTCACCCTGAGCGGCAACCTCAACACGTTCACCAACACGGCCGGGATCACCTACCGCGGTGCCGGCACGCTCGAACGCGATGGCGCCACCACGAGCTCCGTTGGTTATCTCCATGGTTCATATGGCGGCACGATTGATCTCAGTGCCGGCGGCTGGATCAAGCTGCTCAAGGGTGAGCTACGCCTGGCCAATGGTTCAGTGAGTGATTGGACGTCAAACGAGGCCAGCCTCGATATCGCCAGCAGCGCCAACCTCAACCTTTTCGATTACAACAATGCCAATGGAGTCATCATCGATGCGCTCACCGGCAGTGGCGAAATCAAGCGCAGCGGCGGTAGTGGCGCTACCACTCTGCAGATCGGCATCGCCAACAACATTGGCGTCACCAACGCCACTGCCACCTACAGCGGCAACATCACAGACAGCACCCTCGCGCTGAGCAAGAAAGGAGACGGTGTGCAGATCGTCTCGGGCACCCACGCCTACACCGGTGCCACCAACATCGAGGCCGGCACCCTGCGCCTGAGCGGCACCCTCAGCGACAGCACGGTGGTGAGCGTGAGCGCGAACGCAACCTTTGACGTGCGCAGCACCGACACGATCGGTTCGCTGGCTGGTGCAACCGGCTCCTTCGTCACCCTCGCCTCCGGCAACGTTCTCACCTTCGGTGACGGCACCAACCGCGATGTCAACGCGCTGATCAGCGGTGCCGGCGGCCTGAAGAAGGCCGGAACTGGCACGGTGAGCTTCGGTGGCGCCGTGGGTGCCAACAGCTACACCGGCATCACCACCATCAGCGGCGGCATCCTGCGCTTGGCGGCCGACGAACAGCTCCCCAACCTCAGCGCCCTGGTGCTCAGTGGTGGCGTATTCGACGTGAACAACCGCACCGAAACCGCGGGGTCCATCGCCGGCACCACTGGGATCACCTTGGGCACAGGCACCTTGAGCGTGGGCGGCCTCAACACGTCCACCAGCTATTCGGGTGTGATCTCAGGTGCTGGCGGCAATCTCGCCAAAACCGGCAGCGGCACCCTCACCCTGGCGGGCGCGTCCACCTTCACCGGTGGCCTCAGCGTCACCGCCGGCACGCTCGCCTTGGGCGTGTCCGGAGCATTGGCGGACTCCCTGCCGGTGAGCGTGACCAATGCCACGTTTGATTTGGCGGGCTTCAGCGACAGGATCGGCACCCTGTTGCTCACAGACTCGTCGGTGTTGGGCACGGCCGGCACCCTCACCACGGCGGGGATTACGGCCAGCAACGCCAACAGCCAGAGCATCCAGCCCCATCTGGCTGGCACCGGTGGGCTGATCAAAACCGGTGCCGGCAGGCTCACCCTGGTTGGCGATGGCACCTTCAGCGGCACTGTGAGCGTGGACACCGGCAGCCTGCGCATCGGCGACAACGGCACCACCGGCAGCCTCAACGGCAACGCCATCGCTCTAGCCAACAACGCAACGCTGGAATTCAGCCGCGCTTCCGGCCAAGCCAGCAGTTTCTCGGGCCTGGTGTCTGGCACCGGCGCGCTGCGGCTCCTGGGCGGCGATCTCACCCTCTCGGGTGCCAACACTTACAGCGGCTCCACCTGGGTGGATGGCGGCAAGTTGATCCTGGGTGCCAATGAGGTGATCCCCAACGCCAGCCTGCTCACGATTGCCAACGGCGGTGAATTCTTCCTCAACGGCAAAACTGAAACCGTGCACCGGGTGGCTGGCACCGGCACGATTCGCCTCGCCAGCACCTTGATCATCGGCGGCGACAACTCGTCGTATGTGCTCAATCCCACGGTGGTGGGCACCGGTGATTTGGTGAAGGCCGGCAGCGGCACGATCACCATCCTCCAAGACCTGGGTCTCACCAGCCCCTCCACCGTGACGGTGCAAGCGGGCACCCTGCAGCTCGGCAACACCGTGTCCAGCGGAACCCTTGGTGGCGCCAACATCGTGAACAACGCCGCACTGGTGATCAGGCCTGGCGCCAATACAACGATCAACGGCACCCTCAGTGGTAGCGGTTCGCTGTTGATCGACGCTTCCGGCTGGTCGGCCACCCTCGCCTCTAGCAATGCAGGCTTCAGCGGCGCCACCAGCGTGACGGCGGGCACAGCCACCTTCGGCGCCAGCCAAGCCTTCGGCACCGGCACAATCACCGTGGCCGCAGGCGCTGCCCTCGATCTCAAGGGAAGCCAATCCACCAACAGCAGCATCACCCTCACCGCGCAGGGCGACACGCCGGTGTTGTTGAGCAGTAGTGGAACGGGCCAGATCACCGGTTCGGTTACGGCCACCAATGCCGCAACCTTCAGCTCGAGCAGCGGCGGCGGCATCACCATTGATGGCGTGCTCACGGTGCCCGGACAGCTATCGCTGCTGGGCGGGGGCAACTTCACCGCCCTGAATCTCAACAACAGCGTGCCGGTGATTGCCTCGGTGAATGTGGGCAACCTCGATCTGCGCACCGCTGGTGATCTCACCCTCGGCAGCATCACGCAAGGCCTCACGATCACGAACGGGATCAGGTCCAGCGGCAGCGTGAGACTGATGGCCGGTGGAGCCCTCACCCTTCCGTCCAGTTCCCTGATCAGCAGCACAGGTGGAGCGATTGCCCTGCAGGGCGCTCGTTTCGACAACCTGGCCGGTGCCAATGCCTTACTGGCTGGCGGTGGCAAATCGTGGACCGTACGCAGCACCAACGCCGATCCCTTTGGCCTCAATGGCGGCACTGCCGATCAACGCGGTGGCTTGGTGTTCGACTACAAGCGCTATGGCGTCACTGGCGATGTTGGATTGCCCGTAGACGGACGCAATGGCTTCGAATACACCTATCAGCCCGTGCTCACCGCGGCGATTGGAGGCACGGCAACCAAGGTGTACGACGGCAACGTCAACATCGCCCTAGGCAATATCAACTACACCGCCAGCGGCATGGTGGATGGAGACTCCAGCATCCTGCTGGTGGGTGAAGGAACATTCGCAGATAAAAACGTTGGCACAGGGAAGGTCATCACCCCGGGTGCGATCTACTTCCAGTCGGGTGATTCCGGAAATGCCACCGGAAACAAGCCGGTGTACGGCTACGCCGTGAATCAAACACCAACCTCGAGCAACGTGTCCGGCTCGATTACACCGCGCACGGCCACACTGGTGCTGTCAGCAGCCGACAAGGTGTACGACGGCACCACCGCTGGCAGCGCCAACACAGGCTCAGCCAGCTTCACCAATATGGTGAGCGGCGATCAGCTCACCGTTAGCAGTGTTGCCACCTTCAGCGACAAGAACGTAGGCACAGGCAAAACCGTGTTTCTGGTGAACACGTTCGGTGGCACAGATGTGGGCAACTACACAGTCATCGATCAGACAACAACCACTGCCGCCATCACCAGGAAGACACTCACCTTCAACGGCGCCACGGGGCTGAGCAAAACCTATGACGGCACCACGGCGATCACCTCAGGCAATGGCCTTGGCACGCTGGATGGGATCGTATCGATTAACGGAGTGGCCGACGTCGTCACGGGTGCTGGCCAGGCGATCTTCAGCAGCAAAGACGCAGGCACTGTGTCTGTGAACCAAGGGGGTGCTTACCTCACGGGTGCCGATTCAGGCAACTACACCTTCACCTGGGCGCCGAGCACCGCCACGATCAACAAAGCCACGCTCACCGTGACAGCGAACGACGACGCCAAGTTCGTCACCCTCAATGATCCAGTGGCCGCCAACGGTTCCACAGGGTATGCCGGCGTTCGATACAGCGGCTTTGTGAATGGCGAAACCACCAGCGCGCTCAATCTCACTGGCCTCACCGTCACCCGTGATCGCAGCGGTTTAACTGGAGCCAACAGCACAGAAGATCCGGCGGGTTCCTATGCCGGCAAGCTCCAGGCATCGGGGCTGTCCAGCAACAATTACGCCTTCAACTACCAAGCCGGCAACTTCACCATTGTTCCCGCTGGTGAACTGGTGATTCGCACCGCACCGGTGAATGCCACCAACACCTACGGCAGCACTCCGGCGCTTCAGGTGTCTTCAGCGCAGTACGTGACGATATCTGGGGGTACAACAACGCTTCACACCTTGACGGTGAACCCTTCGGGCTCGGATTTCGTTGTCACGGATATTGCAGGCGGCTCCTCCACCGTCTCGCTGGCTGTTGCAAACCCTGCCCTATCCACAGCGCAACAGATCCAGGCAGGCAACTACGCCATCACCACAGGATCGTTCACGCAGACCGGTAGCAATAATTTTGATGGCACGCCCTTGATCCTGGGCAACGTCACCATCAGCCCCAAGCAGCTCACAAGTCCTGTACTCAGCACCGCTCCCAGCAAGGTCTACGACGGAACCCAGTCGCTTGGCGCCCTGCCCATCACGGCCACAGGCCTGGTGGCCACCGATGTGGTGAGCTTCGCATCCGATAACTATTTCAGCGACAAAAACGCAGGCACTGGCAAGAGCTACACGGCGGCCAGCATCAGGCTGGGCGGCGCTGATGCCGCCAACTACTACATCACCACCACCAGCATTTCGGGAACCGATGGTGTGATCACGCCGAAAAATCTCACCATCTCAGGCCTAACCGCTGCAGACAAGGTCTACGACCGCACAAGAACAGCCACCGTGAACACGGCCGGGGCCACCTTCAATGGCCTCATCGCGGGCGACACCGTTTCTGTGAGCTCAAACGGCACATTCGCCACGAAGAATGTCGGCACGCAAACCGTCACCTTCAACAACCTCACCCTCGGCGGCGCTGATGCTGGCAACTACACCTACAGCGGAGGCACGCTAACCACCACCGCTGCAATCAGCAAAGCCACCATCACAGGGGTGACGGGGATTGCAGCATCACCCAAGGTGTACGACCGCACGGGTGCAGCCAACCTGGATCTCACCACTGCTGTGTTGGCTGGACTGATCAGCGGCGATCACCTCACAATCAGCAGCGCCAACGGCGCCTTCACCAATGTGAACGCAGGAGCAGGCCGCACGGTGGCAATCAGCGGCCTCACCTTGGGCGGTACCGACGTTGGTAACTACCAACTCGCAAGTACAACAACGTCCACCACAGCCGACATTACGAAGGCCACGATCACGGCCATCGGCAACCTGAGCGGCGTTAACCGCACTTATAACGCCACAACCGCGGCCCAGCTCAACACCGCATCAGCCACATTCACAGGCCTGATCGATGGAGACGGTCTCAGCGTGGGCAGCTACAACGCCAGCTTCGCTAATAAGAACGCTGAAACAGGCAAAGCGATCACAATCAATAGCCTCAGCCTCGGCGGGATTTCAGCCGGCAACTATCAACTCGGCTCCGGCGCAATCCCCACAACGCTCACCGCTGATGTGAGCAGGGCATCGATCACGGCCATCAGCGGCATCACGGCCAACAACAAGGTGTACAACGACAGCACCGCCGCCACCCTCAACACCGCTGGTGCCAGCTTTGCCGGAATCGCCCCCGGCGACGTGTTGAGCGTTGCCACAGCGACGGGTGCATTCAGTGATCAACACGTTGGCACAAACAAACATGTGACGATCAGCGGCCTGAGTCTTGGAGGCACAGACGCTGCCAACTACACGCTGGCCGACAACACGGCAACAGCAAATGCCGAGATCACCAAGGCCACACTCACCATCGGCAGCATCAGCGCCGCCAACAGGACGTACGACGGCACAACAGCTGCCCAGCTGAGCGGCTACAGCTTCGCCGATCTGTTCTCCGGGGATGCTGTCACCCTCAGTTTCACAGGCCAATCCTTTGGCGACAAAAACGTTGGTGTTGGCAAAACGGTGACGTTCACCGGTGCAGCCATCACCGGCAATGACGCTGGAAACTACCAACTGGCCAGTGCTCTACCCACCGTGACAGCGAACATCACACCGCTGGCGTTGCAGGTGAGCAATCTGCGGGCTGCCAACAAGGTGTATGACGCCACCAACACCGCCACGGTTGATTTCTCGCAAGCTGTTTACAACAACCGCCAAGGAAACGACGTGCTCAGCGTGAGCGGCGTTGGCACGTTCAACCAGGCCACAGTGGGCGACAACATCGGGGTGACCTTCACCTCCCTATCGCTGACAGGCGCGGATGCTGGTAACTACAGCTTTGCCGGCGGAACACTCAGCACCTCAGGCAACATCACGCCGCGACCGATCACAGCAGTAAGCGGCGTTACAGCCACAGATCGTGTGTACGACGGCACTGCAGTTGCCACGGTTGGTTTGACCGGTGCCGTCCTCACGGGCAACCTGGACGGATCGAATCTCACGCTCACGGGCGGCACAGCCAGCTTTGCCGACAAGGCTGTGGGAACGAACCGCACCGTGACGGTGACCGGTGCTTCCCTTGGCGGGAGCGCCGCCCCGAACTACACACTCGACGCCCCGGTGACGAGTGCGGCAAGCATTACACCCGTCACCATCAGTGCGGTCACGGGTGTGAGCGCCAACAACCGTGTCTACGACGGTGGCGTCACGGCGACGCTCAATCTCAGCAACGCCGGTTTCACTAACAAGCTCGGTGCTGATTCACTCACCATCGGCACCTACACGGCCAGCTTCAGCGACAAGACCGTGGGCGCAGCGAAGGCCGTGAGCGTGTCCAACATGACGCTTGGAGGAGCTGATGCCGGCAACTACCAGCTAACCGCAACCACGCTCTCGCTCACGGCTGATATCACGCCCAAAGCAATCTCCATCACTGGCATCAGCAGTGTGGATCGCACCTACAACCAAAACAACGATGTAGCTCTCAACCAGGCCACTGCCGTGTTTAACGGTGCTGCGCTTGGAGATGTACTGCTGGCGCTGGGTGGGAACGGCACGATGGCCAACGCGGATGCCGGAACCGGCAAACTCGTGACCATCACCGGCCTCAGCCTGGCTGGTGCCGATGCGGCGAACTACACCCTCAGCTCCAACGCATCGACGTCCACCGTCAACATCGCCAGGGCTCCACTCAGCCTGAGCGGCGCCACCGGCCTGACGAAGGTGTACGACGGAACAACCGCGTTGCCTGGCGGAGCAACGGCCTATGGCGCGCTGGGTGGTGTGTTAACGGGTGATGTGGTGGAGCTCAGCGGGCTTGCACGTTTTGACAGCAAAGACGGCGGGCAAAGAGCTGTGCAGGTGGGAACTCTCGCACTCACAGGCAGCAGCGCACACAATTACACCCTGAATTGGACCGACGGCAGCGGCACAATCACCAAAAAAGCTCTCACGGTGACGGCGAATAACGACGCTCGTTTTGTGACCCAAACCGAGCCGTCTGGATACAACGGTGTGAGCTACACCGGCCTGGTGGCGGGTGAAACCGGTTCAGTCCTAGGGGGAGCGCTCAGCTTTACGCGCCAGCAGGGAGTTGAGTTCAACTCAGCCGGCAATTACACCCTGACTCCCTCGGGGCTCACATCGAGTAACTATGAGATCAGCTATGAGAATGGCACCTACACCATCGTGGCTGCCAATCGGTTGTTGATCAAAACGGCCAACGAAACGCAAACCTTCGGATCGATCATCTCGCTGGCGCCAACAAGCGTTCAATACCTTGCCGCCGATAGCAGGCTTTACGATCTCACTCAAGCAACAACATCATCGGGCGAATACACCTACACCTACAACGATGGGGCAGGGGGTTCATTCACCTTCCGTCTTGGTGCCGTTGGTCCGATGTCAAACTCGGGGAATCTCACGGTTGGCAATTACGACGTCACCGCCACAACCTTCACACAGACCGGGCGAGCCAACGTTGATCCCGGCGGACCTGTGTATGTGGGCAAGCTCACCATCGCTCCGAAGTTGGTGCAGGCCAGTGTTACCGCACCCACCAAGATGTATGACGGCACAACTGCTGCTTCGACATCGGCTGTGAGCCTGAGTGGTGTGCTCACCAATGATGTGGTGGCACCAACGGCTGGCCCAGCCGGCAGTTTCAGCGGTCCAGACGCCGGCACCAACCGCGCCTACAGCTATTCCGGGCTTGCCTTGAGCGGCGATGATGCCGCCAACTACTACCTCGCCTCCAACACCCTCACGGGGAACGACGGTGTAATCACGCCACGCGTGCTCAGCATCAGTGGCAGCAACGCAGCCGCTCGCACCTACGACGGCACAAGAAATGCCACGGTCAGCGTGGGCACCCTCAGTGGGTTTGTCACCGGACAAACAGTCACTGCTGCCGTTCAGTCGGCTGTCTTCGACAGTGCCAATGCAGGCATGCAAACCGCCACCGTCAGTTACTCCCTGGCCAACGGCACAGGCGGCGGACTGGCCTCCAACTACACCCTCGCAGGCGACAGGCTCAGCGCTCTGATTACTCCGAAGGAGCTCATCCTCGGCACTGCAACGGTTGACGGCAAGGTTTATGACGGCACAACTGCGGCCACAATTACCCCTGGCACGGTTTCTGGTGTGCTTTCAGGTGAAAGTATTGCTGTAACAGCGACCGGCTCCTTCCGCAGCGCCAATGCCGGCCTACAGACAGCTGATTTCACCTATACCCTCACTGGGGGCGGCAATACCGTCGCCACCAACTACACACTGCCTAGTTTCGCAGGATCGGCAAACGCAACCATCACAGCGAAGGGACTGTCGTTCGCCACGCCAACGTCCGTTGTGGGGCGCGTCTATGACGGGACAACCATTGCAACGGCCAGCCTCGGCACGCTCACTGGCTTCGTGGGCGGCGAGTCGGTAACCGCTGCCATTCAATCAGCCCTCTTCGACAGCGCCAACGCAGGAACCCGACAGGCCACCGTGACTTACAGCCTGAGTGGCAACGGGGCTACCAATTACAGCTTGGCTTCTGATGTGATCACTGCCGCCATCACGCCCAAAGCTCTCAATTGGTCGATTGACTCCACAGCTGTGGGCCGCGCCTATGACGGCACTCGTGATGCAAGCGTGAACCTGGGCTCTCTTGCAGGTTTTGTTGGCACTGAAGAAGTGACGGCGTCGGTTCAATCGGCGTTCTACACCAGTGCGAATGCCGGCACAACCACGGCATCCGTCTCCTACGCACTGGCCGATGGGGCTAACGGAGGTCTGGCCAGCAACTACAGCCTGGCGTCGAACCTGGTGAATGGTCTGATCACAACCAAGGCCCTCTCGATCTCAGGCACATCAGCAGCGAGCCGTCAATACGACGGAACAACGACAGCCAGCATCACACCTGGGCAGTTGGCAGGCCTTGTAGGCAACGAAACACTGGGTGTGACGGCCACTGGCACATTCGCGAACACCAATGTGGTGGGTGTTCAAGCGGTTACTGGCACCTATCAACTCGTGGATGGATCAGGTTTAGCGAGCAATTACAGCCTGGCCAACCCAACCGGACTACAAGCCTCAATCACTGAGCGCGTGCTCACGATCAGTGGTAGCCAAGCCGTTGAGAGGAGCTATGACGGAACAACCAATGCCGCGGTGAATCCTGGCACCCTCAATAACGTGGTGGCTGGTGAATCGTTGCAGGTTGTGGCTAGTGGCGTATTCAGCAGCAAGGATGCCGGTTATCGCGATGTCACCACGACTTATTCGTTAAGTGACGGGGTTAACGCCTCGGGCCTCGCCAGTAACTACGTCTTGGCAGGGGAGATTCTCAGCTCACGCATCACTCCCGCAACCCTCAGCCTCAGCTCACTCACGGCTGCAGACAAAACCTACGACGGAACAACCGCAGCAACACTGACGCTCGGAACCCTAGAAGGAACCCTGGGTGAGACCCTCGGCGTTACAGCTAGCGGTGCTTTCAACACGGCCGATGCGGGAAACAGCATCCCGGTCAGCTACACACTCACACTGGTTGATGGAGTTGGTGCGCAGGCAGGATCAGCCTCCAACTTTGTGCTTGCCGATCCTGGTCTCACCCTGACGGCATCGATTACGCCGCGAGCGCTATCCATCACACCAGGTACAGTCACAACAAAGGCTTACGACGGCACTCAGATCGCCGTTGTAACACCTGGTCAACTTTCTGGCATGGTCGGCGCTGAAACCTTGAGCATTAGCCAGGTTGACGCTCAATTCGCCAGCAAAAATGCCGGCACTCACGCCGTAACCACCAATTACACACTGGCCAACGGGAGCAACGGTGGTAAGGCCTCGAATTACACCCTCGCAGGCTCCACTCTCAGCGGCACCATTACACCAAAGAGTCTTCAGATCTTCGGCTCTCTCGTCACAGACAAGGTTTACGACCGGTCGACGGTTGCCACGGTCACACCCGGGAATCTGGTCGGTGTAGTGACAGGTGAAGGCATCAGCGTATCTGTGGCCTCTGCAACATTTGATAGTTCGAATGCAGGTGCACGCCTTGCCACCGTGACTTACACGCTCAACGATGCACCTTCGGTAGATGGCGTGCCGAGTGCTTTGGCCAGCAATTACCAACTGGGCAGCCAACAACTCTATGGCGCCATTACACCCAAAGCGATCACGATCAGCGGCATTACTGCAGCCGACAAAACCTATGACGGGAACACTCTCGCCACAGTCAACACTCAAGGCGCCACCGGGTGGCTACTCGGTGACAATATTGTAGTTTCGGCGAGTGGTAATTTTGACAACAAGAATGCCGGAGCCGGAAAAACCGTAAGCCTGTCAACGACGTACTCAGGCAATGACCTTGACAACTATCTGATTACCAGTCAGACTTCGACAACCGCGACAATTGCCCCGAGGGCAATCACAATTAGTGGAATAACTGCTTCCGATAAGACCTATGACGCTACAACCGCCGCTTCTGTGGATGTGGGCTTCGCCAGCGGGTGGCTCGCAGGTGATGCTGTCAGCGTCTCTGCTACAGGCGTCTTCTCCGATAAGAACGCAGCAATTGGCAAAACCGTACTCCTGAGCTCCACATATAGCGGCGACGACATTGCGAACTACCTCATTGCTGATCAAGCATCAGCGACGGCAACAATCAACAAAGCAACACTCTCCGTATCTGGAAGCAGCGGACTGACCAAGGTCTATGACGGCACGGTTGCATTAGGGGCATCTGATCTCCCCGGTTACGGGCCGCTGGCAGGCGTCCTTCTCTCAGACGCAGTCAGCTTGAACGGTGCTGCGCAGTTTTTCGCCAAGGATGCAGGCTCCGTCGATGTTGTTCGGGGCAATGTTGCTCTAGCCGGCGCTGATGCAGGCAATTACACCTTAAATTGGTCCAACGGGTCCGGAACAATCACGCAGGCGCCGCTCACCATCGCGGCCAACGACAACGCCACGTTCTATCAGCAAGCGCTGAATCTCAGTAGTGCAGGCGTGCGCTACACCGGTTTTGTGAACGGTGAAACATCCAGCGTGCTCGCTGGTTCTTTGGCTTACAGCAGTAATGCCAGCAACACTCAGGCGGGTAACTACACCCTCTCGGTTAGCGGCCAGACCTCAAATAACTACTCGATAACGTACAGCCCCGCCACCTACACCGTGGTGCCGGCCAATTCGCTCTTGGTGAAACTGAATAACTCGTCGACAACCTATGGCGATGCGCCCAGTTACAGCATCAACTCAGTCAGCTATCTCGCCGCAGACAATACGTCCATTGTTTCCTTGACGGGCAACCAGATTGGTCTCACCGGCAACACAATAACGGTGAACGACGGCAGCTCGTCCGCGGTCTTTGATATCGCCATCTCCAATCCGTCACTGAGCACCGGTAGGTATCTAAACGTTGGCGGATACGACCTGTCAACACGCAATCTCAGCCTCACGAATGGTGGCAACTTCAGCGGGACCGTAACATTGCTTGGCTCTCTACAAGTGGGCCAAAGAGAGATCACAATCGGTGGCATCACTGCCGCAGGCAAAGAATACGACGCCACAACTTCAGCCACGATTACGACAACCAACGCCGCTGGCTGGCTAACCGGCGACAGCGTGCTTGTGAGCACTACCGGCGCCTTTGCCACCAAGGCTGTAGGCACCAACAAAACGGTCGATCTCGGGCCTGCGAGCTACAGCGGAGCGGACGTTGGCAACTATCGGATTAACAACCAGCTCACAACCACAGCCACGATCACTCCCAAAGCGATCACGATCAGCGGAATCAGAGCGCTCGACAAGGTTTACGACGGCTCAACCACAGCCAGCTTCGACACAACAGCAGCCACAGGCTGGTTCGCTGGTGACGCGGTCACCGTGACGCCGACCGGTGTCTTTAGTGACAAGAACGTTGCACCAGGCAAAACCGTCACTCTGACTAGCTCCACCTATAGCGGAGCTGATGCCGGCAATTATCAGATCACCAACCAAGTAACGTCAGCAGCTTCCATCACCCAGCTTGCCTCCGTCACATGGACCGGACCTGCAACCGGAGATTGGCTTGATCCATTGAATTGGGCAGGGGGCGCTGTTCCTGATCTGGCCAACGTTGCCAATGTGATCCTCCCCAGTGGCATTCAAGCAACATTGGGCACATCAGCCGTTTCGCCTGCCGCGACCGGCCCCATCACACTTACATCAATTAGTGGTGGCGGGTCTCTAGTCCAATCAGGCGGCAGTCTGCAGGTGGGATCCGGTGGAATTTCGTTGAACTCCCTTAATCAAAGTGGCGGATTGCTAGCGAGCAGTGGAGCCATACAACTGGCCACATTGACGCAGAGTGGCGGTGCCCTATCGACGCCATCAGACCTGTTCATTACGGGCACATTTAGTCAGAGTGGCACTGGCAACTTGAGTGTTGGCAACAATCTCACCATCACCGCCGGATCGACACCGGTTATGCAAAGCGGCACTGCACAGCTCTCCGTAGGCGGCGTGACCAGCATCAGCACAACATCTGATATTTCTCTCGCCAGTTCCTCAAACAATTTCACAGGTTCGCTCAACCTGAATGCAGACGACATTGCCATTGCCGATCTGAATGGCATTACACTCGGCTCCATCACAACCACCGGCAACCTCAATCTCAACGCGGGCGGAAACATCACCCAGTCTGGGCCGCTGATTATTGCTGGCACCAGCAATTTCTCAACACCAGCAGATATCACCCTCCTCAATCAGCAAAACGCCTTCCCGGGGGCGATTAGCGCCAGCGGCAACGACATTCAGATCTATAACTCTCTGACCACAATCCTCGGCACGATCACTGCAACAGGCAATACAGGCGATCCGGCTTCGCTGTCGGTAACGGCAGCGAATGGTGATATCACTGCAACAGGCACGATTACGTCTGAGGATCTCACCCTCACGGCGACCACTGGCGACATCACCCAGAGCGGTAGCGGAACGATCATTGCCTCTGGCGCGACGAACCTCACAGCCGGAGATGACATCAACCTGAGCAGCACCAGCAACAACTTTGGTGGAGCCGTCTCGGCCAGCGGCAATGACATTGCCCTTGGCGACAGCAATGGCATCACACTTGGCACGACGACCAGCACCGGCAACTTCAGTGTCAATGCGGGCGGAGACATCACCCAGTCTGGGCCGTTGATTGTTGCTGGAACCAGCAACTTCTCAACATTGGCGGATATCACCCTTCTCAATCAGCTCAATGCCTTCACTGGGGCGATTAGCGCCAGCGGCAATGACATTCAGATCTATAACTCTCTAGCCACAATCCTCGGCACGATCACTGCAACGGGCAATTCAAGCGATCCGGCTTCGCTGTCGGTAACCGCAGCGAATGGCGATATCACCGCAACAGGCACGATTACGTCTGAGGATCTCACCCTCACGGCCACCACTGGCGACATCACCCAGAGCGGTAGCGGAACGATCATTGCCTCTGGCGCGACGAACCTCACAGCCGGAGATGACATCAACCTGAGCAGCACCAGCAACAACTTTGGTGGAGCCGTCTCGGCCAGCGGCAATGACATTGCCCTTGGCGACAGCAATGGCATCACACTTGGCACGACGACCAGCACCGGCAACTTCAGTGTCAATGCGGGCGGAGACATCACCCAGTCTGGGCCGTTGATTGTTGCTGGAACCAGCAACTTCTCAACATTGGCGGATATCACCCTTCTCAATCAGCTCAATGCCTTCACTGGGGCGATTAGCGCCAGCGGCAATGACATTCAGATCTATAACTCTCTAGCCACAATCCTCGGCACGATCACTGCAACGGGCAATTCAAGCGATCCGGCTTCGCTGTCGGTAACCGCAGCGAATGGCGATATCACCGCAACAGGCACGATTACGTCTGAGGATCTCACCCTCACGGCCACCACTGGCGACATCACCCAGAGCGGTAGCGGAACGATCATTGCCTCTGGCGCGACGAACCTCACAGCCGGAGATGACATCAACCTGAGCAGCACCAGCAACAACTTTGGTGGAGCCGTCTCGGCCAGCGGCAATGACATTGCCCTTGGCGACAGCAATGGCATCACACTTGGCACGACGACCAGCACCGGCAACTTCAGTGTCAATGCGGGCGGAGACATCACCCAGTCTGGGCCGTTGATTGTTGCTGGAACCAGCAACTTCTCAACATTGGCGGATATCACCCTTCTCAATCAGCTCAATGCCTTCACTGGGGCGATTAGCGCCAGCGGCAATGACATTCAGATCTATAACTCTCTAGCCACAATCCTCGGCACGATCACTGCAACGGGCAATTCAAGCGATCCGGCTTCGCTGTCGGTAACCGCAGCGAATGGCGATATCACCGCAACAGGCACGATTACGTCTGAGGATCTCACCCTCACGGCCACCACTGGCGACATCACCCAGAGCGGTAGCGGAACGATCATTGCCTCTGGCGCGACGAACCTCACAGCCGGAGATGACATCAACCTGAGCAGCACCAGCAACAACTTTGGTGGAGCCGTCTCGGCCAGCGGCAATGACATTGCCCTTGGCGACAGCAATGGCATCACGCTTGGCACGACGACCAGCACCGGCAACTTCAGTGTCAATGCGGGGGGAGACATCACCCAGTCTGGGCCGTTGATTGTTGCTGGAACCAGCAACTTCTCAACATCGGCAGACATCAACCTTCTTGATCAGCTCAATGCCTTCACTGGGGCGATTACCGCCAGCGGCGATGACATTCAGATCCATAATTCACTGGCCACAATCCTCGGGAACATTGATGCCGGTGGCACCTTCTCCCTGACATCACTCGGTGATGTCACCCAAGTCGCTGGCACCGCTCTCGACATCGCTGGCGACAGCTCCTTCTCCACACCCGGCAGCCTCAACCTCTCCAACGCTGGAAACGACTTCCAGGGGCCGGTCAACCTCGATGCCCTCAATATCGCCATCGCTGATAGCAATGACCTTCAGCTTGGCAACGTTGATGCCGATGGCACCTTCTCCCTGACATCAGGCGGTGATGTCACCCAAGTCGCTGGCACCGCTCTCGACATCGCTGGCGTCAGCTCCTTCTCCACACCCGGCAGCCTCAACCTCTCCAACGCTGGAAACGACTTCCAGGGGCCGGTCAACCTCGATGCCGTCAATATCGCCATCGCTGATAGCAATGACCTTCAGCTTGCCAACGTTGATGCCGACGGCACCTTCTCGCTGACTTCAGGTGGTGATGTCACCCAAATCGGATCTGGCGTGATCAGAGTTGGGGGAACGACTGAGATCACGGCATCCGGTGATTTACTGCTGGGCAATGCAGGCAATGACTTCCGCGGTCCAGTCAATCTCGATGCCGGGGATATCACCATCAAGGATTCCAACGGCATTGAGCTTGGGCGAATCAGTGCAGGCGGAGATTTCAGCGCCACAGCAAACGGGCCTGTGACAACCACAGCTCCGCTGAATGTTGCAGGTCGGACATCCATTGTCGTGCCAGTCGCTCCCAGCGGCGGCGGTGGCGGCGGCAGCTCAACTGGAGGAGGAAAGAATGGAGCCGGTGGCTCCAACGCAAACAACGGCAACGATGGAACCTATCGGCCAACGCCCGGAACAATTGGCTCGATTGCCGCAGAAACCTTCGTCACCATTTCCAGTGGTGTTCAGACCGTATCCAACACACCAGCCTCAGTGGCGATCGCCAGCACAGGAAGCTGGAGCGACTACATGTCAATGCCGTTCAATGATCCGGCCGACGCCGCCTACGACCCAACCGGCAATTCCATAGCGGGGCAGGGCCCCTCCACCATTGCGCTCGTTACAGTGCCGAGTGTCGATGGCTACAATTGGGCGCCATCGCAGATCGGGATCGCGGTTGAGATCGCCTATCCCTCACTGAACATCTCTAGCGAGATCGCAGCCAATGGGAACATCGAACTCGAGGGAACGATCAGCGGGCCAGCATCTGCGCCTTCCACTGAGGGACCTTCCACGACTTTGAGTGAACAGCTGGGTGGCACGGAAGCGGCAGGAAGCAATGAAGCATCGACGGCGCAAGAACAGCTGCCGGGTGCAAGTCAGATCAGTGCAGAACCCGCCATCGACAGCAGCCAAGTGATTCTTGTTGAGCCAGACGGTGAGATCAAGAGCACAGGTGATGGCACACCCAACAATGAGCCGGGTCGGGATGTAACCCCGCTGCAGGAACAGGATGCCATTCGCAACTCCAATGAACGCCCTGATCAGAATGTGGTTCCCAGCTTCCTCAGGGCGATGCGCAATAGCTTGACAACCCGAATGCAGGTTTCACGCTTCTTCAAGACACAGCTCGGGCGCATCGCCAGAGCCGATAAGGGCACCAAGGGGGATTAACGGCCATGCAACGATCACAATCAACGGCTCCCTCACTCAGATCGCTGAGGCAATTCGCTGGCTCAGTTTTGCTCTTGGTTTTGGGAGCCACGCATGCACCACTGAGGTCTATAGCAGCCACACCGGAGGTCATGGACGAGAAGCTCGACAGAATTTTCGTGCTCACGGCGATCGATCAGACAGGTGCCCCAGTCATCATTACCCCAGCCAACAAATCGTCTGCACCGAAGATCTATGCAGCGGTCTCTACCACAGGCTTGGACGAGGTGAGGGAAGCGATTCGTGCATCGACGGATCCATCGGCTGAAGGAAAACTCCGCTTCACGCCCACGACTCTGAACTACTTCTTGCAGAGATGGAAGAGCTATCGCGCGCAGCTTCCATCACTTGGAGCAAGCATCATCCCAGACAGCGCCGAACGAGACGCTGCGATACGCTTGCTTCAACAGCAGGGCCTAAGCAGCAAGGAAGCCGCTGAAGAAATCGGAAGCGACGTTCCAGTCTTCTGCCCAGTACCTGCCATTTACGCTGAGGACAAAGGCACGACAGTGCATCGTCGCTCCAGCGGCAAAAAGTTTATTCCGTGCAGTTTCAGCGTGTCTACCCTGTTGGCAATCCTGAAAGAACGCGCTGATCAGCAATCAATCACAGTTGTGGCCGTTCCATTATGGAAAATGATCAATGCCCTGAAGAAGGAAAGCGATGCAGCCGTGAGCAGCATTGAAGTTCTTGCTCACCCAACGCTACTCACAGGAATGGACTCTGCAAAGCGCAATAAGCACTTCGTTCAGGGCGTGCTTGCAGGATCACAGGCGCCATAATCGATTGCTTGGAAGAGCTTGCAAGCACGGCGTAGAAGGGTCCGCAAGAGCAATCCTAATGAAACTGCAGACTTAATCAGTACATACGTAAATTCTTGCCTCTATGGCGCGAATTGTCATTGGATCACGTTTCGTGCAGTCACAGGGTGGGCTCGAGAAAACCGGCCCAAAAATGGTGCGCAGCTGTTGTAACTGATGATACATACCAGGTATGCTGAAATCGCATTCTGGCTAATTCAGTGGCATCTGGCACTGCAAGCGATCTGGCCGGAAAGGCCCGACCCACTGGCCGCGACGCGGCTGCGCTTGTGGTGCAAACGGGTGCGATGGCGGCCATTGCAGCGTTTTCGGCTGCGCCGTGCTTCGCCCTGCCCGATGGCGCACGCGTGCGCGGTGGTGGCATCGAGTTCTCGAACCCTGATCCGGCCACCCTCCAGATCCGCCAGCAGCAGCGGCGTGGGGCGGTCGATTTCAACAGCTTCAACATCCGCGCCAACGAGCGGGTGCTCATCCAGCAGCCGGACGCCAAGTCGCTGTTTCTGGGCCGGGTGGTTGGCGGCCTAGGGCCGTCAAAAATTGATGGCCTGCTGAAGGCCAACGGCGGGGTGATCCTGCTGAACCCGCAGGGCCTGTTGATCGGACCCTCCGGCAGCGTGAACACGGCCAGCTTCATGGCCTCCACGCTGGATGCCAACCCTGAGCAGTTCCTCTCGGGCGGCCCTCTGCGCCTGTGGAAACCCACCAGCGGGCCCGCAGAAGGCCAAATCCTCAACCAAGGCAGCATCAGCGTTGCAGAAGGTGGCCTGGCAGCCCTGGTGGGCGCCAACATCAGCAACGAGGGCCTGATCAGTGCCCGCATGGGCACGGTGGTGCTGGCCAGCGGCCAGAGCGCCACGCTGGATGTGAATGGCGATGGCTTGATCACTCTGGCGGTGAGTGATGAAGTTCTCAATTCGCTGATCAATCAGCAAGGCACGATCCAGGCTCCAGGCGGAGCCATCTGGATCGGTGCGTCACACCTCGGTGGAGCACTCACCTCCGTCGTCAACGTCGGCGGTCTTGTTCAGGCCAACTCCGTGGAGGAGTTGCTGGATGGAGAAGCGATCAGTGCACCCGCCGGAGCCATCACGGTTGCCGGCAAACAGGTGAAGCTCCAGGGCACCCTGGAAGCGCAACATCTCATTGAGGCGCCAGAGTCGTCGAAAACGGCCTTCCGCGACCACGCCGTCAGCGCTGCTGACGCTTCTGTTCATCTACAAGGCGTGAGCCTGGCCCCCAGCAGTCTCTTTGCCCAGGGCCAAGCCAACGACGAGGTCAACCGCTTCTACGACGGAACGATTGACGTTCTCGGTGATCAGATCGAACTGGTCGGTGCGGTTCTCAGCGTGAGCGGCACCCGTGGTGGTGGCCGGATCAGAATCGGTGGTGATCAACGAGGAGTAAATCCTCAACTTCTCAATGCCAAGTCCGTCCTGATCGATCAAGCCAGCTCGATCAGTGCCGATGCCATCGACAACGGTGATGGCGGTCGCGTGATCGTCTGGAGTGACGAACGCACCGACATGCACGGCACCATCACTGCACGCGGTGGCGCCAATGGCGGCAATGGTGGTTTTGTTGAAACCAGTTCCGCCAAACTGCTCAACGTCACAGGGCGCGTCAGCACCGCGGCACCAAAAGGGCAAGCGGGCCAGTGGTTGCTGGATCCCGAGGAGGTAACGATCACCTCCACAGAAGAAGCCGCAACGGAAGACACCCCTCCTGAAGAACCCACCCCCGAAGCAAGCAGCACAGACATCGCCTCAACAACAGAGGAGAGCGCAACAGCAGCGCCAACAGAAGCAACCAGCACGATCAGCGCTGAATCGCTCCAACAAGCGGTGAACGAAGGCTCCACCGTCACGGTGGAAGCCAAAGGCGAGATCCAAGGCGCAGAGGCCATCTCCACCGATCAGCCCAGCTCTGGAAGCTTGGTGGTGGCAGCCAACCAGGCCAACACGGCTCAAACCACCAGCTCACCAAGCCCTACAGAGCCGCTCAGCCAGGCGGCCCCCGCTCCAGAGCCAGAGGCTGCAGCGCCATCCACCACAGCCGCAGACGACGACAAAGAAGCCGAGACCATCGCCCAGGTGGAGCAGGCCACAGAGCTGCAGGTTGCGACCCAGGCCAGCGCAGCGCAGATCAGCACCCCCGCTGCGCCAACGGCATCAATCACACCCATCAAGCGGTTGTATCTCGACGGGCTTGATCTCACGATCGATCAGGCCAGTGCTCTCAACTTTGCTGGCCAGAACCTCGTGATCGAGGCCTGCTCCACATCCTGCAACTTCGCGAACACAGGCAACATCACCCTCAGTGGCTTTACAGGGCTGAACAGCCTTGAGGTGTTAGCCCCCACGCGCATTGAGATCAGGGGTGATATCAGCGTTGCCCAAAAGCTCAATTTCCAAGGCAACCTCTTCCTCGCCGCTCCATCGATCCGGCTCTCGGCAGCGGAGATCGAGATTGCCAAACCCATCCAAGTGGCCCTTGATCTGGGCCAATCCAGCCAGCTGCAAATCACCACAAGCGCACCCAACCTGGCCATTCAAGTGGGCGCTCCCCAGCCCAGCGCGGCTGCTTCCTCACCAGCGCTCACCCTCAGCGGCACCACACTTGAAGCCATCAAGGCGGCCCCCGTTAGCCAACTCACCATTGGCGATGCAGCACACACCGGATCGATTGTTGTGCATGAAGTGCTGCAATCAGGCCAAAACCTCAGCCTGATCAGCGGCGGCAACATTGAAGTTGGCAAAGCCGCCACGCTCAGCGCAGCGCAAAGCGTTGAGCTGGCTGGCAGCAGCGTTGACATTCAAGGGGTCATCCGTGCCAACGATGGCCTCAAGGGCGGTGCCATCACGGTTGTGGGTAATGCCATCAATCTGGGCTCAACGGCTGTGGTGGATGCCACAGGTGCAACAGCAGGTGGTTTGATCCAGATCGGCGGCAGCTGGCAAAACAGCAACCCAGCCGTACGTCAGGCCATCACCACCACCATTGCCCAAGGGGCACTCCTCGATGCATCGGCCCTGCAACGCGGCGATGGCGGCACCGTGGTGGCCTGGAGTGATATCCAGAACCCGCAGAGCGTCACAACGGTGTCGGGCACGCTGCTTGCCAGAGGCGGGACGGCGGGCGGTAACGGCGGCCGCATCGAAACCTCCGGCTACGACCTGAAGGTGGATGACATCCGCGTGGATACAACAGCAGCAGCGGGTGAAACGGGCCTGTGGTTGCTGGACCCCTACAACATCACCATCAAGTCAGCAACGCAGGCAGGAGTGGATGGATCGTTCACAGCCACTGCTGATTCGGCAGTGGTCGATGATTACACCCTCACGACGGCACTGAATAGCTCGAACGTCACGGTGAGAACCGGTGGAGCCGGCTCAGCCGGAACACAAGCCGGTGATATCACCGTTGCAACGAATTTCAGCAGCAGTACCGCCAACAAACTCACCCTAGATGCCTACCGGAACATCATCCTCACCAATAACATCACCCGCTCGGGCGCGGGCGGCCTAGAACTGAAAACCACAACGGGTGCAGTAACCGGATCGGGTGCGATCTCCATCAGCGCAGGAGGGCTCACCTTCAATGTGGGCGGCACCAACCTGGGTGGGGCGCTCACGTCTAGCACGCATTACTCCGGGGTCATTTCAGGCAGCGGGGCCGTGACCATGAGCGGCACAGGCACGCAGACGCTAAGTGGCAACAACACGTATACAGGGGGCACAGTTCTCAATTCAGGAATAATTGGCGTATATAGTTCCAATGCCCTTAGCTCAAGCGGAACGATCAGCTTCCGTGGCGGTACGCTGCTTTATGCAAACTCAACTGACAATTCATCTAGGTTCAACACGTCAACAGGATCAAACGCCTACAAGATCGACATCCCGGACGGGAGGACTGTTACGTGGGGAGCCACTCTAACGGGTGATGGAAGTATTACAAAGCTAGGCGCTGGGACACTTACACTCACCGGCAGCAATACCAATACCGGGACAACAACGATCCAAGCCGGAACACTGCAAGTAGGATCCAACGCTTCTTTTACCTGGGGAGCCATCGGCAGCGGAGCCGTTATCAACAACGGTACATTGACTATAAATCGCGCTGGCCCCCTTACTTTTGATCAGAACATCAGCGGTACTGGATCCGTCGTTATCGATATTAGCGGCCAAGTCACTCTTACTGGATCAAATACATATAGCGGCGGCACTACTATTAAAACTGGGAACATAGAGATAACCGCTGCGAATGCGCTCGGAACAGGCATAGTCAACATGACTAGTGCCCTCAACAACCTCAACCTGAACAGCAGCAACAACCTCACCATCACCAACGAGATCATCGGGATTGGAGTAGTTAATCAGCGGGGCAGCGGAACAACAATTCTTGAGAAGCCCAGCTACACCGGTGCTACCAATATCTACAGTGGTGGACTGCAGATCAACCTGGACAAGGACCCGACATTTGAGAGCCAAATATATTTCGCGAATGGAACAGGCTCAGTCGCGTTCAATAACCCAAGCAATGTTGCAGCGACAATAAGTAAAGCAATTACAACGAATGGCACTCCTCCCATGAGCACCGTCAATATCATTGGCTCTGGTGATATGACCTTTCAAAAAGCAATCACTGCCTCGTCGTTGACGCAGAATGGCACAGGAACCACAACCCTGCTAGAAGCCAATACCATCACCAATACGACGATCAATGCGGGAACTCTGCAGCTCGGCGTTGGGGAAAGCAGCAGTGCAGGCGTAACGGGCAGCATCACGAACAATGCGAATCTGGTTTGGAATCGTGGCGATAGCGCTCTCACCATCGGCAACACGCTTGGCGGCACCGGATCAACAACGATTAACACCACAGGTGCTTTAACAATTGCTGGCAGCGGCCTTACCGGCAGCAACCTCACGCTCAATACGGCAAGTTTGACCCTTAACAGCCCAATAACGGCAACAGGACGCATCTCTATAACGACGAACAACCCAACTCAATCGACAACGGGCCTGTCTGGTTCTGGCAAAATTACTGCGAGTGAGTTAATGGTCATCTCAGATGGACCAGTCATGCCCTCTGGTTTGAATGATGTAGACAAGATTGCTATTTCAACAGGTCGTCAGATTACCTTCAAAAATGAGGGCGCTCTGACCGTTGGCACCGTTGGGTCACTGAGTGGGATCACATCAACTGAACGCATCACTGTGACCACCGATACAGGTGATCTCACGTTGTCTGCCCCGGTGAAGACCACCAGCACTTCCAACTCTCTGACCGCACCTGCATTGCTCTTGAATGCAGGTGTCACCGCGAGTGCAGGCGTTGCAGTGAGTGGAGACATCATTGTTGCAGCAGGCGGATCCGCAAACGTTGGCAGCGGAGGTACTGGTTTGCTGTATTCCGGTCGTTACGCGAATCAAGGCAGTAGCTACCTGGATGCTCTTGTCGGCTCGACAACATCGCTCGTCAACCTTCGCTTCAACAGCGACGAAGTCACCAAGAACTACACCGCACCGGTTGGAACTGGCCTCACTGCAATTTACCGCCAAGATGTTGTCTTTGTGGTTGCACCATTAACGTCGACGGTCTACGGCAATCTTCCCGTGATCAGTGAGAACACACTGACCTACCGGAATAGTAACTACCAGCTTGTATCAGGCGCAGCACTTGGAACCATCACTGGAACAGCTACCTGGCAGTTCAACGGAGCCAAGTCAACATCCAATAACGCGGTTGTTGGCACCTCACCGCTTGTCTATGTGAGCGGCCTCACGAACGACCTTGGAAAAGTGCTTGTGAATGATCCGAACAATCGGTTCGCCATCACGCCCAAGGCGCTGACGATCAGCGGGATCACCGCTGCCGATAAGGTTTATGACGGCAACACCACAGCAACTGTCAGCACAGCTGGGGTTGCTGCTAACGGGATCGTGACAGGCGATGTGGTCACAGTGAATGCCACTGGCTCATTCACCAGCAAAAACGTAGCGTCCGGTCAAACCGTCAACCTCACCTCCAGCACTGGTGGCGATGACGCAGCCAACTACAGCATTACAGGGCAGTCAACGACAACCGCCAGCATCACAGCCAGAACGGTCACACTCTCCGCCAGCAAGGTGTACGACGGCAACACGGATCTCACCGGAGACGTGACGATTACAACCGGTGTGGCTACTGAAACGCTCACCTACAGCGGTGCAACGGCGTCGGATTCTCATGTGACCACCGCTGGCAAAACCATCAGCGCCATCACCCTGGCCAACGGCGGCGGCGGTGGCTTAGCTGCGAACTATGTGTTGCCAACGCTGAATGCAACCAACGCTCCCGTGACGATCACAGCGGCACCCGTTACAGCCTCCCTGAATAACACCAGCGTAAGCAAGATCTACGACGGCTCAACATCAGCCACCGACTTTGTGCCCAGTTGGCAGCTCTCTGGATTGCTAAACGGTGATACCGCAACTCTCAGCTATAGCGCTGCCTACAACAATGCCAACGTGCTGGGTGCTAGCCAACTAAATCTCACCAACCTTGCCCTGGCTAGCATCAGTGCTACTAGTGGCGCGTTCAGTAGCGACTATCAGCTCAGTACATCCAGCCTGAACCTAAACGCCTCAATCACACCCAAGGCACTTTCAATCAGCGGCACCACGGCCGCAGGCAGGGCCTACGACGGCACCACAACGGCAACAATCACGCCAGGAACCCTATCCGGCTTTGTCGGCAACGAAACAGTCGCGCTGGCAAGCGCCACTGGTGTGTTTGATAGCAAGGATGCCGGAGCTAGAACAGCTACAGCCACCTACGTGTTAGCCAACGGCACCAATGGTGGATTGGCATCCAATTACAGCCTCGCTCCATCCACGGGGTTGGCGGCCACTATTACAGCTAAAACCGTCAGTCTCTCCGCCAGCAAGGTCTACAACGGCAGCACGGATCTCACTGGAGCCGTGAGCATTGCAACCGGCGTGAGCGGTGAAACCCTGACTTACAGCGGAGCTACGGCGTCGGATTCTCATGTGGCCACCACCGGCAAGTTCATCAGCGCCATCAGCCTGGCCAATGGCAGCGGCGGCGGTTTAGCTACGAACTATGTGTTGCCGGCGCTGGATGCCACCAATGCCGCCGTGACGATCACAGCGGCACCCATTACAGCCTCCCTGAACAACACCAGCGCAAGCAAGATCTACGACGGCACAACATCAGCCAGCGGTTTTACGCCCAGTTGGCAGCTTTCTGGATTTGCAGCCGGTGATTCAGCAACCATCAGCTACAGCGCGGCCTACAACAATGCCAACGTGGTGGGTGCTAACCAGCTGAATCTCACCAGCCTTGCCCTCGCCACCATCACTGGCGGCAGCGGAACACTGAGCGACTATCAGCTCAATACATCCAACCTCAGCCTTAGCGCTTCGATCACACCCGCAACCATCAGCGCCATCGGTGGACTGGTTGCTCAAAACAAGGTTTACAACCAGACAAATACGGCCACACTCGATACATCAGGAGCAACGTTCACAGGCCGGATCTCAAATGATCAGCTCGCGATCAACAGCTATGCCGCCCAATTTGCAAGCGAGAATGTGTCGCGCGGCACAGGCGGCAGCGTTCAACCGCAAACGGTTACAGCCAGCGGTTTCACCTTAACTGGAGCAAGTGCCAGCAATTACCAGCTGGCTCAGAATCTGTCCGTCAATGCATTGTCAGCCAACATCACACCAAAGCCGCTGACGATCAGCGGGATCACCGCTGCCGACAAAACCTATGACGGCAACACCAACGCCGCAGTCAGCACAGCTGGTGTCACCAATGCTGTGCTCGTTTCTGGCGGCATGATTGCCGGTGATGACATCACGGTGAGTGCCACTGGTTCCTTCGCCAGTAAAGATGTTGCCTCCACGCCCCTAAACGTCAACCTCACATCCAGCTATGGCGGCGCTGATCTTGGCAACTACACCATCACCAGTCAGCCCACAACAACGGCCAGCATTACAGCCAGAACCGTCACACTCTCCGCCAGCAAGGTCTACGACGGCAGCACGGATCTCACCGGAGACGTGACGATCACAACCGGGGTGAATGGTGAAACCCTTAGCTACAGCGGTGCAACAGCGTCGGATTCTCATGTAGCCACTGCCGGCAAGTTCATCAGCGCCATCACCCTGGCCGATGGCAGCGGTGGCGGATTAGCTGCGAACTATGTGTTGCCAACGCTGAATTCCACCAATGCCGCCGTGACGATCACAGCGGCACCCGTTACAGCGGCGCTCACGAACAGCAGCGCAAGCAAGATCTACGACGGCACAACAACAGCCACTAGCTTCGTGCCCAGTTGGCAATTCTCTGGATTGCTAACTGGTGATACTGCAGCCCTCAGTTACAGCGCGGCCTACAACAATGCCAACGTGGTGGGCGCTAACCAGCTGAATCTCACCGGCCTTTCCCTCTCCAGCATCACTGGTGGCAATGGAGCACTCAGCGACTATCAGCTCACGACATCCAGCCTGAACCTCAACGCCTCTATCACACCCAAGGCGCTTTCAATCAGCGGCACCACGGCCGCAGGCAGGGCCTACGACGGCACCACAACGGCGACAATCACGCCAGGAACCCTATCCGACTTTGTTGGCAACGAAACAGTCACGCTGGCGAGCGCCACTGGTGTGTTTGATGGCAGAGACGCTGGAGCAAGAACAGCTACAGCCACGTATGCGTTAGCCGACGGCAACAATGGTGGACTGGCCTCCAACTACAGCCTCGCTCCGACCACAGGATTAACGGCGACCATCGCACCCCGAACCGTCACACTCTCCGCCAGCAAGACCTACAACGGCAGTACGGATCTCACTGGAGCCGTGACCATCACAACCGGCGTGAGCGGTGAAACCCTGACTTACAGCGGAGCTACGGCGTCGAATTCTCATGTGGCCACCACCGGCAAGTTCATCAGCGCCATCAGCCTGGCCAATGGCAGCGGCGGCGGTTTAGCTACGAACTATGTGTTGCCGGCGCTGGATGCCACCAATGCCGCCGTGACGATCACAGCGGCACCCATTACAGCGACACTTACGAACAGCAGCGCAACCAAGATCTACGACGGGTCAACATCAGCCACCGACTTTGTGCCCAGTTGGCAGATCTCTGGCTTAGTGAGCGGTGATTCAGCAACTCTCAGCTATACAGCTGCCTACAACAATGCCAACGTGGTGGGTGCCAGTCAGCTGAATGTCAGCAACCTTTCCCTCGCCAGCATTACTGGTGGCAGTGGAGCACTGAGCGACTATCAACTCAATACAACAAGCCTCAGCCTGAACAACGCCACGATCACTCCCAAGGCACTGACCATTACAAACAGCACCGCAGCAGGCAGGGAATACGACGGCACCACAACGGCGGTGATCACCCCGGGCACGATCACTGGATTTGAGGGCAATCAAACAGTGACCCTCGCAAGCGCCACTGGTGTGTTTGACAGCAAAAATGTTGGTGCAAGAACAGCAACAGCCACCTATGTGTTGGCCAACGGCACTAATGGTGAATTGGCCTCCAATTACAGCCTCGCTCCGACCACTGGATTAACGGCAACCATCACGGCGAAAGCGCTCACCATCAGCGGCATCACCGCTGCCAACAAAACCTATGACGGCACCACTGATGCCATCGTTAGCACAGCTGGGGTGACCAATGCAGTGCTAGTCGCTGGCGGGATGGTGAATGGTGATGTGGTCACGGTGAGTGCCACTGGTTCCTTCGCCAGTAAAGATGTTGCCTCCACACCCATCACCGTCAACCTCACATCCAGCTATGGCGGCGCTGATCTTGGCAACTACACCATCACCAGTCAGCCCACAACAACGGCCAGCATCACAGCCAGAACTGTCACACTCTCAGCCAGCAAGACCTACAACGGCAGCACAGATCTCACTGGAGCCGTGACCATCACAACCGGCGTGATCGGTGAAACGCTCAGCTACAGCGGAGCTACGGCGTCGGATTCTCATGTGGCCACCGCCGGCAAGTTCATCAGCGCCATCACCCTGGCTAATGGCAGTGGCGGTGAGTTGGCTACGAACTATGTGTTGCCAACGCTGAATGCAACCAATGCCGCCGTGACGATCACAGCGGCACCCATTACAGCGACACTTACGAACAGCAGCGCAACTAAGATCTACGACGGCACTACAGCAGCCAATGGTTTTACGCCCAGTTGGCAGCTCCTCGGGTTTGCCTCCGGTGATTCAGCAACACTCAGCTATAGCGCGGCCTATAACAATGCCAATGTGGTGGGTGCTAACCAGCTGAATCTCAGCAGCCTTGCTCTGGCTAGCATCAGTGGTGGCAGCGGATCACTGAGCGACTATCAGCTCAATACATCCAGCCTCAGCCTTAGCGCTTCGATCACACCCGCCACCATCAGCGCTATCGGTGGGCTGGTTGCTCAAGACAAGGTTTACAACCGGACAAATACGGCCACACTCGATACATCAGGAGCAACGTTCACAGGCCGGATCTCAAATGATCAGCTCGCGATCAACAGCTATGCCGCCCAATTTGCAAGTGAGAATGTGTCGCGCGGCGCAGGCGACAGCGTTCAACCGCAAACGGTGACAGCCAGCGGTTTCTCCTTAACTGGAGCAAGTGCCAGTAACTACCAGCTGGCTCAGAACCTGTCCATCAATGCATTGTCAGCCTCGATCACACCCAAGGCACTGACGATCACGAACAGCGCCGCAGCAGGCAGGGAATACAACGGCACCACAACGGCGGTGATCACCCCGGGCACGATCACTGGATTTGAGGGCAATCAAACAGTGACCCTCGCAAGCGCCACTGGTGTGTTTGACAGCAAAAATATTGGCGCAAGAACAGCGACAGCCACCTATGTGTTGGCCAACGGCACTAATGGTGAATTGGCCTCCAATTACAGCCTCGCTCCGACCACTGGATTAACGGCCACCATCACGGCGAAAGCGCTCACCATCAGCGGCATCACCGCTGCCGACAAAACCTATGACGGCACCGCCAATGCCACCGTCAGCACAGCTGGGGTGACCAATGCAGTGCTAGTCGCTGGCGGGATGGTGAATGGTGATGTGGTCACGGTGAGTGCCACTGGTTCCTTCGCCAGTAAAAATGTTGCCTCCACGCCCCTAAACGTCAACCTCACATCCAGCTATGGCGGCGCTGATGTTGGCAACTACGCCATCAGCAGTCAGCCCACAACAACGGCCAGCATTACAGCCAGAACCGTCACACTCTCCGCCAGCAAGGTCTACGACGGCAGCACGGATCTCACCGGAGACGTGACGATCACAACCGGGGTGAATGGTGAAACCCTTAGCTACAGCGGTGCAACAGCGTCGGATTCTCATGTAGCCACTGCCGGCAAGTTCATCAGCGCCATCACCCTGGCTAATGGCAGTGGCGGTGAGTTGGCTACGAACTATGTGTTGCCAACGCTGAATGCAACCAATGCCGCCGTGACGATCACAGCGGCACCCATTACCGCCGCACTCACGAACGCCAGCGCGACCAAAATCTACGACGGCACTACAGCAGCCACTGGTTTTACGCCCAGCTGGCAGCTCCTCGGGTTTGCCTCCGGTGATTCAGCGACTATCAACTACAGCGCGGCCTATAACAATGCCAATGTTGTGGGTGCCAGTCAGCTGAATCTCAGCAGCCTTGCTCTGGCTAGCATCAGTGGTGGCAGCGGATCACTGAGCGACTATCAGCTCAATACATCCAGCCTCAGCCTTAGCGCTTCGATCACACCCGCCACCATCAGCGCTATCGGTGGGCTGGTTGCTCAAGACAAGGTTTACAACCGGACAAATACGGCCACACTCGATACATCAGGAGCAACGTTCACAGGCCGGATCTCAAATGATCAGCTCGCGATTGCAATCTACTCGGCCCAATTTGCAAGTGAGAATGTGTCGCGCGGCGCAGGCGGCAGCGTTCAACCGCAAACGGTGACGGCCAGCGGTTTCACCTTAACTGGAACAAGTGCCAGCAATTATCAGCTAGCTACGAATCCGTCCATCAATGCATTGTCAGCCTCGATCACACCCAAGGCGCTGACCATTACAAACAGCGCCGCAGCAGGCAGGGAATACGACGGCACCACAACGGCGGTGATCACCCCGGGCACGATCACTGGATTTGTCGGCAGCGAAACAGTCGCGCTGGCGACCGCCACTGGTGTGTTTGATAGCAAAGATGCCGGAGCAAGAACAGCAACAGCCACCTATGTGTTGACCGATGGCAGCAATGGTGGATTGGCCTCCAATTACAGCCTCGCTCAATCCACGGGGTTAGCGGCCACCATCGCACCCAAAACCGTCACACTCTCCGCCACTAAGGTCTACAACGGCAGCACGGATCTCGCCGGAGCCGTCACCATTGCAACCGGCGTGAGCGGTGAAACCCTGACTTACAGCGGAGCTACGGCGTCGAATTCTCATGTGGCCACCACCGGCAAGTTCATCAACGCCATCACCCTGGCCGATGGCAGCGGCGGCGGTTTAGCTACGAACTATGTGTTGCCCACGCTGAATGCCACCAATGCAGCCGTGACGATCACAGCGGCTCCCGTTACAGCCTCCCTGAACAACACCAGCGCAAGCAAGATCTACGACGGCACAACAGCTGGCACCGGCTTTGTGCCTAATTGGCAGCTTTCCGGCTTAGTGAGCGGTGATTCAGCAACTCTCAGCTATGGCGCGGCCTACAACAATGCCAACGTGGTGGGTGCCAGCCAGCTGAATCTCACCAGTATCGCGCTGGCCAGCATCACTGGTGGCAGTGGAGCACTGAGCGACTATCAGCTCAATACAACAAGCCTCAGCCTGAACGACGCCACGATCACACCGAAGGCGCTGACGATCACGAACAGCACCGCAGCAGGCAGGGAATACAACGGCACCACAACGGCGACAATCACGCCAGGGACGCTCACTGGATTTGAGGGCAATCAAACAGTGAACCTCGCAAGCACTACTGGTGTGTTTGATAGCAAAAATGTTGGTGCAAGAACAGCAACAGCCACCTATGTGTTGGCCGATGGCAACAATGGTGGTCTTGGCTCCAATTACAGCCTCGCTCCGACCACTGGATTAACGGCCACCATCACGGCGAAAGCGCTCACCATCAGCGGCATCACCGCTGCCGACAAAACCTATGACGGCACCACTGATGCCACCGTCAGCACAGCTGGGGTGACCAATGCAGTGCTCGTTTCGGGCGGCATGATCGCTGGTGATGACGTCACGTTAGATGCAACCGGGACCTTCAGCGATTCGGACGTAGGTACAGCAAAATCAGTGACGCTCACATCCACTTATGGAGGTACTGATTATCTCAATTACCTGATCACGGATCAAGCAAGCGCCACTGCGTCTATCCTGCCTCTCCCTGTCTCAGACACCGGCGGTAAGCCGGTCTTGATAGCCGATCAGGATATGTCCATCGAGTCCTTCGTCACGTTATCCAGCGGCGTTCAGAGCACTTACAACACCCCAATTTCCATTGAGATCTCAACCGGTGAAGGGTCGATCGCTTTCACCAATCTAACCAATCCCGCATTCACACCCATAGACAACGATGTTGCTGGGCAGGGCTTGTCAACGATTGCCCTTGTGATCGTTCCGAACATTAGCGAGTACACGTATGATCCATCACAAATTGGCATCGCTGCAGAGATCGCTTACCCGTCTCTCAACGTCAATGCAGAAATAGCGGCAGATGGCAGCATCCAGCTGCAGGGACCAAACGAGAGCAGGGAATCACAGACGAATACACAATCTCTAGAGGCTGCATCAAATGACGAAACCGGATTGCCCCAACAACCCGAACCCAGCGATTCATCGGAATCGGATGCAGCACTCAGCACAACTTCGACTCGACCTGAAACCACTATCAAAAGCAGCGAGGTGATTCTCGTCGAGCCTGATGGTGACATTAGAAGCACAGGTGATGGCACCCCGAGGGATCAGCAAACGCAAGCCATTACTCCACTCCAGGACCTGGATGCCATTGGCGAATCTGTCGAGAGGCCAGAGAAAGATGTTATTCCGGGTTTCCTCAGAGCTGTTCTCGATAACTTTGTAGGCAGAGAAAAGATTTCAAGTTTAATCAAGTCACGCCTCGGTCGTATCGCCACAGCCGATAAAATCAACGAGAACCGGTAAACAGCATGAATCCAGACCTGGACTCATGCCGATAACAGATATTCCTAAGACTCATCGCATTATGCAATAACCAGGACAGGCACAACGCTTCATCCGTCGTCAACGAGCCCTGAGCGCCGCCTCATCCCCATCAAGATTATTAAGGTCTGCGACTGAGTTATTGGCAGGGCTACTGACGATTGCGAGGGAATCAAGACGGTATTCAAATCGTTGCGTCATGAAAAGTCAACTGGTATTATTTGCAAAAGATTTTTCTGCCATGGATCAAGAGCTAAGCCAAGAGCAGTCCCAAGAGCAGTCCCAAGATCAGACACCGCCCCTTCTGACGCTTGACGGTCGCTCCTACAACATGTTGGAGGCACCCGACTCTATCAAAATTCTTGTCGACGATCTCATGCGAATTGCGCGTGAGGTGAATGAGCTGCAGTTCAAGCTCAGGCAAGCCCAACTCAGCCAGCAGGCTTACATCGCCACCATCGAAAAAGAAATTAAAGACAATAATATCGAGCCATATCGGATTGAGGAATCGAACGAGTATCAGGATTAAAGTTTCTCTTCTCTGATTTAACGATTCGCATTTTTGCTGGTTGTGACCAACAAGCTCTTGTACACCAGCACTGTTGCTTCAGTGCTGGCACTTTCAGTCAACGCTGCCCTGGCGCAGATCAATCCTGGGGTTCTCAATCCTGGTGTGTTGCAGCGTGAATATCTACCGCCTATTCCAAATCAGCCGCAGCTGTCTCCAACACGGCCTGCTCCCGAGGTTGAATCTGCTCCGCCAACATCCGGCGCCGATGATGGTGTGCGTGTACTGATCAAGAAGGTGATCTTCCTTGGGAACACCAAGGTGTCCAATGATGAGCTTCAAAAGTTAGCATCTGAAGTTATTGATAAGCAGCTTTCGTTCGCGGAGATTGAACAGTTCACCCAGGAGGTTACCGCACTCTATCGCTCCAAGGGGTATTTCATCAGTGTTGCCCTGCTTCCCAAGCAGAATATTTCCACTGGTGAGCTCAAGATACAGATCCTTGAGGGATATATCGAAACGATCCAGCTTCAACAGAAACAAAAGCCACAAAGTAGCTCCGACACTGAATCAACCACAGCCACTCAGCCTGGTGGGCCATTGGAGCGCTGGCTCCTTTCTTTCCTGCAACCCGTCGTGGGCCAGTCAAGGGGACCATTAACGATTCAACGCCTTGAGCGCCAGCTACTGCTCGCAGAAGCCAACGGTGGTATCAAACTTGGCTCTGTATTGAGTCCTGGATCAGAAACAGGATCTAGCATTCTCACTCTGCAGATCATTCCTGACAAGCTTCAGGCCTCCCTTGGTGTGGATAACTGGGTGCCGTCGCAGCTTGGAAATGTGCGTGGCACAGCAAGCATCTACGACACCCCAGTCCTTGCTATACCTGTTGGCATGTCAGCGTCTGGCTCATATACATGGCCAGTCAATAATGGTCTTTCTTCTCTGTTTTATTCGGCTTCACTGCCCCTTGGTACATCTGGCCTAACCACCTCGGGTAGTTTTTCCTTCACCGAGACCAATTCCTTCCCACTCAGCACAGGGGTTCAAGGCTTAGACCTGACCACAGGCGGTGAAAGTTATTTCGGGTCTTGGGCATTCCGATATCCCTTAAAACTCAATCGTTTATCCAGTATTTATACGACTGCTCAACTTGATCTTCTCAACAGCACCAATGCCACCCTGGCTCCCGATGTCAAGGTGAGTTCCACGGAAACTAATCTTAGAACATTCCGTATTAGGCTAGAAGCTAATAAAGTTGCTAAGAACTGGTCATCCCAAGGGAGTATTCAGCTCAGCCAAGGTCTGTCTATGCTGGGAAGTGTAAACAATATCCAAATTGCAGATTTATCTTCAGAGCCATACTACGGTCAATTAGACTTCACAACAGCTCAGTTTAACCTGGCATACCAACGAAGCCTCACATCTGACAACATGCTCCAGGTGTCGCTACGAGGTATGGCCCAAGCTGCTAAGGGGCCAACACCCTCTGCGGAGCAGATTGGTTTTGGTGGCAATAGTTTTGGTAAGGGCTATCGATCGGTGACCATTCTTGGCGATCAGGGCGTGATAGGTAGCCTTGAATTGTCGTACATGCTTCCAAATATAATCAAGAATATCTATTTGCAACCCTACGCCTTCGTCGATGGAGGGTCTGTTTCTCTGAAGCAGACTGAACCAGGCTTCTCAGGGGTTCAATCGGTTGCAACTGCCGGATTGGGCCTCAGGCTCTTCTCATCTAGCAGTGGATGGTTAAGCGCCGACGCTGGCTATGGTGTACCATTCAGTAGTGATACACAAGCCGCTTCTACAGGCTTCTCCAACGGTAACGGATTCTTTAGAGTTACCTTAAGTTTCTAACTCTTTTCGCCAAATGCCAGAGCAAACTAAACCGGTACGAAAAAAACGTACCGAGTCTTCGCTTGATCAATCTTTTGACCAACCTCAACTTGATGCCCCAGCAAACCTCATCACTGTTGATGATGTTAGCTACGACACCGAAAGTCTTCCTGATGAAGTTAAAGCTCTTTTGAAGGACTTGCTACGCTTCAACCATGAGGCCGAGGAGCTTCAATATCGTCTGCGCCAAATTCAGGCTGCCCAGCAGACTTATTACGAGACCATTAAAGCTCAAATCATTGAGAAAGGGGTTAAGCCCTATCATTCCTAATCTCACAAGCTGAATCCATCAGCCTTTAGAGATTTACAGAAGATCTCATTTCAATTCTCTTTTTTAACGGCCTAGGCGGTTCCAGTAGCTCAGGAGGTACATCCAGAGAGCTGTGATTTAACATATCAAGCTGTGATGCATCTTCCGTGGGGGAAGACTGTTGTTCCGAGCGACGCCGGTCTGCTGCAACAAGTTCACCGTTGACAATGGCTTGCTCAGCTTGTTCATGCGTGAGGCCAAGCCGAATCAACGAATCATATTGCTGCTCCTTGCTGAGGGCGCCAAAAAAACTTACGAGATCCCTCACTTGGCTCTCGCGATAGCAAAGCGCCATCAGAAAGGCCCGCCGTTCTTGTGTTTGATCCGCGAGCCAACGGACAAAATCCCTGAACTGGCGTCTAGCCAGCCGCTTTTCGCGATTAAGGAACATTGAGGCGGATGCAAGCTAGGTCCATTGAAGCAGGCACTCCGTTTTTGGCAAGAGATGCCATTGAGGAATTATTATTTTTTGGTCGAGCCTCGGCCGTCGCCACCGTTGCCCTTGCTGTTGTTCTGAAGGGCTTGTTCGGTCGCCGCAGAGGGGAGCAAAAGGACGCTCTTGATCTTTTCAGCCGGTTGAGATAAAAGGGATTCCTCAAGTGCAGCAAGCGGGACAGCTTGCAGGCCCGGCCTGCTCCCTTTGATATTAGAGCCAAGCACTAGAAGAGACATCTGCACATAATCTTGTCCGCAAGGTGAAAATGTGCGGTCTTGATTGGCAACCTTCTGCGTCACGGTGAGGAGTGGCTCCGGGCAGAAGAAGATGGGTTGAGAGCGCGCGATATTCACCGCGACATCTCTTTTCACACCCTGTGAAGTCATCAGGCTGACCGCCGGGCCTTCCTGCATCGGATCTGGAACGTAGGCCATTTCGACTGGACCAATAGCCTCAGCCTTGATGGCAGCAAAAGACTCCCTAAACTGCGTAATTGGCATCACAGTCAATGTGATGTCGTTTGCGCCCTTTCCTTCAGCAGGACGGATAACTTGATCAACGAGTAGTGATGCTGCGGTAGGCGACATGGCAGCAAACACGACATCGACGCCTTTCTTATTAACCTCTCGTTTGAGCTGCTTGATTTTCCCATCTGGAGTCACAGGAACAAAGACGGGAATATTTGACAAAATCTGTTTCACATCTGCAGCGTCTGATGCCCAAGAAGGGGAGTGAAGCTGGGTTCCCGCAGCAAGGAAGGATCCCAAAAGGAGACGAACGAGTTTCATGTCTACTGCAATCTTATCACAATTCTAGCGCCACAGCCCACGGCTAGCGCCTAGCCTTGGTATTTGTTGACAATCGATGGCCCAATGCGCTGTTTTCGGTGTTGCTAGTATTCCCGAAATATACGAAGCTAAGCGATGACCAAGCACTCGCCTCGCTGGGAATATCAAGTTGTAAGACTCAACATTGATCCTGTAGAACCTCAACCCACCCCGGCTGCTGGCGCTACGGACCAAACGGACACACGTGAGCAGCCACAAAGATCTCAGAAGCCATTCAGCGACTCGTATCTCAAGGAAGAATTTCCAAACTTCTACCAGCCAACCGAAGCCGAGATCCGTGCTGCACAGATTGCCGCACAACAAAATGATCCCGCCTTTCAGCTTCAACATTTCCTCAATACACAAGGACATGATGGCTGGGAGCTCATTGGCATTGATCGGGCTGGCCCTCATGAGTTTGTTCTTTTTAAGCGGCCTGTCCCTGGAGACTCTCCCGAATCTACCGACGCCAACTCTGATCAGTTGCGGCTAACACTGGAACTGGCAACAAAGTGCCTCTCTTTAATGGAAAAAGAGCGCCAGTCATCCTCAAGCTAAGTCAACCTTCGATAATATTTAAGATATGCATATGATGCTGCGAGAAAAGCAATGCGAAACCTGTGCTTACTCCGCGTCCTATTTAGCGAGCGTCTTCGACTGCGAACACACCTAGTCAAAACAGCACCTTCGGCTCATCTCAACATCATCCCAACAAGCCCGCCTAAAATCTATCTCTCAAGTTTCCAATAAGCTGTTATTGACTTGTGGGATTCGTTCCGCTCACAACCAGGAGGTCGCAAATGGATTCACCGGCCCAGTCTTCGCCATACTCGAACACGACATTAGTGAAACATTGTCATGGCCAACTATTGTTATTCTACGACCCAATCAACCGTGCAAGCCATGACATCCCCCGGCTGCATTCATGTTGTCAGCAAAGCTAAGAGAGGTCACAAACCCCTGCGGGGCTGACTCTCATCCTTAGGCTTCTCTAACAATCTGACCCTTGATCTGGATGCGGCTCTCCCCTCTGGCGGCAACGGTTGCAGCAGCACTGCCGCTTGCCCTCACGCAAGTTGCCATGGCGCAACCCGCAGGGCTGATGTACCCCCGTGCGGGCGTGGTGTGCGATTCCGTCGGCCAAACCTGCTACGACAGCTTCGGCCCCTCGATCGGCATCACCACCGACGTCTACGGCAAGAAGGCTGGGAATCATCTGAGTAAGCAGCTGAGCAATAGCGACAGCCGCGATTTCCGCCTCAGCACCGGCCAGGCTTGCAGCGTGGCCCGGCGTACCTGCTGGAACGACGGCTGGAGCCAGAGCCGCGTGGCACCCGGCCTCACCCAGCAACTCTTCGGCGCCGGCAGTGGCGGCAACCTTCGCCCTGGCCAAGCCCAGGTGGCACGCGATACGGGGCTGTGCAGCCTCAGCCGCGCTAGCCAACGCGTCTACGACGGCCCCTGTTTGCTCAAGCAGGTGATGCAGGGCGGACAAAGCCGCTATGAGGTGCAGCTGCAAAACGGAACCAACTACGTGTTCCAGCAGCTGGGCGGGCAGTTCCAGATCCGCGATGGTTTTGGTGGCACCTGGCCCGTGACCTTCATCGATCACGGCAACACCGGCATCTTCCGCTTTGGCGACTACAAGCTGGTGGCTACCCAGGAGAACTCCAACCGCAATAGCACCAGCAATCGCGACGCCGCTGTAGGCAATGCTCTGGGCAACCTGCTGAATGCTCTCTTCCAATAACCACTGGCTCGCGTGGCCGAGCGCAACGGCGAACGTTGTGCCGGCCCCGTGATCCTGGCGGGTCTGATGGGTTCAGCGAGAGCAACCCATGATCCTTCCAGTCAATCAGCGCGTACACCAAAAACCCCCGAGCTGAGCCCGAGGGTCATGGGTTAATCAACATTCCAATGGCAGTCGTTAGTCGAAGCTGCTGGCGTTGGCACCTGGGGCCGAACGTTCCAGGTGTGAGCTGTTGGTTCTCTGAGGTGGACTGGTTTTTCTGGACAGGCCCCATCGTTAACCTCTGAGGCGGGGTACCGCCCCTGATCGGGGCTCCCACCAATGAGCAAGCGCCGCACCCACAGTCCTGAGTTCAAGGCCCGTGTCGCCATGGAGGCGATCAGTTGCCGCAAGACGATTCAGGAGATCGCCGCTGACCACGCCATCCACCCAATCCAAGTGAGCCAGTGGAAGCGGCAGCTTCTCGATGGCGCCAGTGAGCTATTCACCCGAGGCAAGAAGAGCAAGGACAAGGAGGAAGGCCAGGCAAAAGAGGCCGAGCTGTTCCAGCAGATCGGAAAGCTGCAGATGGAGCTGGAGTGGCTCAAAAAAAAATCTCAGCTGCTCTGATGCCCGTGAACTGCGCAAGTTGGTCGATCACGACCACCCTGAGCTCAGCGTCAGCAGGCAATGCGCGTTGTTGGGCCTGCCCAGATCGACGCTCTATTACCGGCCGATATCGGTGCGTGAATCGACGCTGCGGATCATGGCCAGGATCGATGCGCTCTACCTGGAGGATCCCTGCAGCGGTAGCCGCCGGATGGTGGAGTACCTGGCCCGAGAACGGATACCGATCAGCCGCGATCGGGTACGAAACCTTATGCGCCGCATGGGTTTACGGGCGATCTATCAGAAACCCCGCACCACCATTCCAGGTGATCCATCGGAGCGCTATCCCTGTCTGGTGGATCTCCGGCTGGTCACGGTTGTGGATCAGGTCTGGGCCACCGACATCACCTACATCCCGCTGCAGAAGGGTTTCCTCTATCTGGTGGCGATCGTGGATCTCTTCTCCAGGAACGTGCTCAGCTGGAAGCTCTCGTAGCCCTTGGCTTCCGCGAAGCGGTACAGCCTTGACACAGAGTTCTGCCTTAAGGCTCTGGAAATGGCGCTGGAGGGTGGCCGCAAACCAGAGATCTTCCACTCCGACCAGGGCTGCCAGTTCACCTCTTCTGACTTTGTGGCCAGGCTGCAGTCCGAGAAGATCAAGATCAGCTGGTCAGGCAGAAAGCGCTGCTACGACAACATCTTGGTGGAGAGGCTGTGGCGCACGGTCAAATACGAGGAGGTCTATCTACGTGCCTATAGCGATGGCTGGAAGGCTGAGATCAGTCTGGCCCGATTCCTCTGGAGGTATTGCCATGTAAGGCCACACAGCTCTCTGGGAGGCAGAACTCCCCATGAGGTCTACACTGAAATTGAACCCTGTTCCTTCCGTCTGGAGTTAACGATTTCAGGGGCCAGAACCGTCCAATAAAAGGCACCCACCTCAGAGAGGGCTTCGAGGGGCTCTGGCGCTTCGCCGCGACGGGTGGCGCGTAACGCCTCCACGCCGAGACGATCGGCGTAGATCCCGCCACCCACCACGGCGCGAATCGCATCCACCATCGCTCCCTGAGCTAGATGGCTCTCCACCACCACGCCATTGCAGCCAGCCTCCAGCGCTTCCTGCAGCAGTTGCGGCGATGCGCTTTGCAGGATCAGCAGCGTGCGCAGTTCCGGGAGCTCTCGGTGGGCCTGGCGAACGAGGGAGAGTCCGTTGCCGCTTTCCAGCTGCTCGGTGGCGAAGAGGAAGGCCGGCCGATGCTGCTTCACCCGATCTAGCCCTTCGGCCTCGGTGGTGACTGCCGCCACCACGCTCTGCGGAAACGGAGCCGCGCAAACAAACAGCGACAGCAGCGCCCGGCTGCCAAAGCAGGTCACAGTGGTGGTCTCGGCCATCAGGTCGTGCACCTGCTCGCGGCTGGCGGCCAGATCGGAGATGTGGGGGGTGATGTCCATCTCGCGCGCGGGGCTTCAGGGCTGTTGCTGCGGACGGTTGGCGTCCTCGTCCATGCCTGTCAGCCCCATCAGGCCCTGCAACAGCCGTTGGCTGGTGCGCGTCAGTTGCTGAACGTCTTCCAGAGTGCGAAGCAGCGCCGGCTGGCTGGCCTGGAGCAGTTGCCGCGCCTGGGTCGACGTTTGCTCGGCATTGCTACCGGTGCGGCTCAATTGGCGCAGGGTCTCGCGCAGATCTGGACCCGTGGCGGCACTTTCGCGCTGCAGGGTGTCTGCGAGGTTGTTCACTTCGCTGAGGCTGCGCCGTGCTTCGCGCAGGGTGTGCGGTAGGTCGTTGCCGGTGAGTTTGTTGGTGTTGATCAGGCTGGCCTGCAGCTGCTCCAGGAGTGGCCTCAGCTCCATGGCCTGCTCGTAGCGCAGCTGCCTGCCGCGGGTGGGGCTTGACTGGCCGGCGGGTTGGGGATCGGCGCTGATCTCCAAATAGTGATCACCCACAAAGCCCTCCTGCCCTTGCCGGGCCACACTCATGGGGCCGATCAAGGCGGCATAGCGCTGCGCTACCTGCAGCTCAACGCTCACGTCGGCGTTGGGTTGCAATTGCAACCGCCCCACCCGGCCCACCGGCATGCCGGAGATGCGCACCTCCTGGCCGGAGCGCAGGCCGCTGGCGTCTTGGCTTATCAGCCGGAAGCCCACCATGGGCTGGCCCCAGTGTTGTTCGCGGGCAAGGCCCACCAACACCGCGCTGATCAGCACCAGGCCCGAGCCCACGAAGAGCCATCGATCGCGTTGCACGCTGCCTTGCTCGGGGCTGGTCATTGGGCGGACAGGCTCACGCGCAGGGGATCAATGGCCAGCACCCATACCAGCTTCAGCCCCAACAGCAGCATCAAGCCCTCAATCATCAGATCACTGCTCACCAGGGTGGCCGAAAGCCCCCGCTTGAGTAGCCGTCTGCCTTGCCATTGGCACCAGCTGCAGAGCACGGCCAGGAACACAGCCGAGCGCAGGGTGGCGCGTAGCAGATCCGGCAGCAACACCCCACTCATCACATCCGTGAATTCAGCCACCAGATCGGCGCGGGGGCTGGCGAGCACCCCGCCGATCAATGCCGCGGTGAGAAACAGCAACAGCAGCACAGCACCCACCAAGCCGCTGGCCGCTGCCGATGGGTCGTGTCGTCGTTCAAGGTGTTGGCATGCCTCCAGCCATCGGGGCATGAGTAGCGCCATGGCGATCAAGGCCACCACCCCCGGCCCCACCAATTGCAGCACCAAGAGGATCAGCAATTCCAGGCTGAAGCGGCTGGTTTGCCCCAGCGGGCCGCAGCCCAGCTCCACTACGCCGATGCCCACAATCAGGCCTGCCATCAGCACGGGCGCTCCGCAACGCTCACCGAAGCGTTCGGCCATGCGCAGTGCCTGAGACAAGCGGGGCAGGACGGGCTTGAGGACAGCCGGCAACACACCAGGTGCGTTGGTGAGTCCACAGGATGCCCTGGGGCCGAGCGGGATGCGAGCGAGCCGTTTTGTTCGTAACGCCGGACGATCGCCCAAACCCTCGGCAGGATGAGAGCACGCAGCCGCCGCCTCTTTTGACACGTCGTCGTTTATCGCTCCTGGGCTTAGCTGCCGCGCTCTCTGGCTTGCCCTGGCTGCCAGTCGGCGCTGGAGAGCGGCTCGACTGCTGGATGAACACCAGCCACCAGAGCTGTGTGATCACCCCCTGGGGCAAGGGCGGATTTGAGATCAGCTTCAGCGGCAGCGCCATCTTTCGCTTTGTGCCCGCTGGCCCTCCCACCACTGATCGTCGCCCGATGCGCGATGAACAGGGAAGGCTCTGGTTGATGAGTGGCCACCACAGCTTCACCCTCGAAGAGCAGGGCGGCTTTAAGAACCGCATCAGCGTGTCGTCCGTGAGCACGGCAGGCAGCAAGCCCGCCGCGGGATCGGCGCACGATGCGCCCCACAGCCCGGTGAAGCTCAACGGCCATGGCAAGCCCACCGTGCCCCTCTATGCGCGGCCGGATTTCGCTGCGCCCCTGGCGGGGATGGGGGTGTCGGGTGAGGTGCTGCACAAGCTCAGCTGTCGCTTCAGCGGCTCGACCAATTGGTGCCGGGTGAGCTACCCCAACCAGGCGGGCCGCGAGCTGTGGGTGCCCACGAGTTCGCTCACCTTCCTCAGCGATGGCGAGTAGCTGAGCAGGCCTCGTTCATCGCCTGGATGTAGTCGTTCACGCTGCGCTTCGCCATCACGCGCGCTTCGGCTTCACGTTGCCAGCGCTCCGGTTGCACCAGGGCTTGCAGTTCGGCGCGATCGCTGCTGCTGAGGCCGCGTTCGATCGCCTCGGTTTGCAGCCAGGCGCGATCTTGTAGGCAGAGGCTTTGCACAAGGTGCCAGCCTTCATGGCGCAGGGTGCTGCTGCGGTCGCCGCGGTTGCACACCACCACGGTCTGGCTGCCTCGCACGTAGAGGCCATAGAGATTGGGCTCTTTGCAGCGCGGGTGATCACTGCTCACGGCCACACCACGCCGGTTGAATTCGGCGAGCAGCTGCTCCCATGCCGCCTGATTGGTGCGCTCCCCTGAGGATCGAAACAAAGGGAACGGCAGGAGGAAGGCCAGGAGGAGCAGGTGCTGCATCTGGAGGCTCCGCTATCCCATCCCCAGGATGAGGGATGGCAACCCCTTGAGGTCGGCGGACACTAGAGCGATCGGAGAACAGCGATGGCTCATTCCAATCCTTCGGGCGACTTTGTGCAATTCGTGCTGGGCGGCGCGCTTGCCAGTGGTGGAGCCTTTGCCTTGATGAATCAGGTGTTTCTCAGCTCCGGTGTTCGAACTGCGCCCCGCTACCCCTACGGCAGCTACACGCTGCCCTTCGGTACGCCGGGGATGGGGTTGTTGATGATCCCCCTGGGCATCGGGGTGGTGCTGTTGTTTTTGGATGGCTATCGCCGGCTCAGTCAGTTGTTGATCTGGGGATCGACAGCTGCGTTGTTGGTGGGTGTGCTCAACAGCCTGCAGATGCGCATGGCCACGGTGAGCCTTTGGCAGCTGACTGTTGAAATCATCATGATCGCGGCCGGCGCCGGGTTGATGTTTCGCAGCCTCAAGGGTTACGACGACGAGGACGGAAACAAGCGCAAGTGAGTGAGCGGTCTCAATGGCATGAAATCAATCTGAGCAGCAGGCTGGTTGCGCTCCAGCCATTGCTCTAATCGAGAGGGTTCGCCACTCACCGTCAGCCATGGCTTCCAGCGCTGCTCCATGCAGGTGGCCACAACGGCTCTGGCCGGCTCTGGCGGTTGGCCTGGCGACGGTGCTCTTGAGCCAGGCTGTGCGCTCGGGTCCAGACGCTCCTTCCAGCCCACCGTTGCTCGAGGTGCAGGAGCCTGTCACCCAGCTGGATGCGCGTCTGCTCGCCGCGGGTTGGCGGCCTAAGCCCGATCGCCAGCCGTTGCCCTTTGAGAGGGAGCTTGCGGGCAATCAACTGGCCAGCCTCAGCTCCTGCTCGGGTACGGGCATGGGCTTTTGCCGCTACGACTACCAGCGAGGCAAACAGTCGCTCATGGTGGTCACGGTGCCGGGTGCCAGCGGTGCAGGGGTGGTGCATAGCTCCGCATTTCAATTGCACAACTGACAGCAGATCCGCAGCACAACAGCTGCAATCTGAGGCTTCCAGAGTCGTTTACGCCGGCAATCCAGCTTCCTAGCGTGTTCATCGTCACGGAGACTGAATGGCTGAATTGATTGATATCCGCCTCTTAACCCAGATCTGCCTCGAACAAGTGGCCCTGGCTCAACGCCTTGCACCCGAACTGCTGCCCACCGAGCTGCTCAACCGCAGCGCCGCAGCCGTTGGTTGCCTGCTGCCACGCTTGCCCGATGCGGTGTTGGAGTTGGCCCTCAATGAAACGGCACAGCAGCTGGAGTGGTCGCTGGCGTGAGCTAGTTGGATGCGGCAGCTGATTCGATCCGCTGCTGCAGGCGCTGGAACATGTAGCCCATGCCCCGCGCAGTGAGGATCAGTTCGGGATTTTCGGGGTCGTGCTCGAGCTTGGCCCGCAGACGTGACACATGCACATCCACCACGCGGCTGTCTGAGGCTTTGCCGGGTCGGTAGCCCCACACCTGCTCGAGCATGTCGAGCCGGCTGATCGCCTCGCCGGAACGGCTGATCAACAGCTCCAGCAGGTTGAACTCCATGCCGGTGAGACGAATGCGTTCATCACCGCGATGGGCCTGCCGGCGATTGAAATCGATCTGCAGATCGCCCACCACAACGATGTTGCTGCTGCTGCCACCGCTAGCGCCGCCCTGGGCGTTGGTTTGTGCAGCCCGCCGCATCACGCAGCGGATGCGCGCCTCCAGCTCCTTCGGGCTGAAGGGTTTCACCATGTAGTCGTCGGCACCGAGTTGCAAACCGGTGATGCGATCGGCCACATCGCCCAAAGCCGTGAGCAGGATGACGGGCACTTCCGATTGGGCGCGAATCCGCTCGAGCACGGCAAAGCCATCGAGCTTGGGCATCATCACGTCGAGCACCACCAGATCGGGCTCAAGACCACGAAATCGCTCCAGCGCCTCTTCCCCATCGGCAGCGGCAGTCACGGAGTGCCCTGCCATCGAAAGCCGCGTTTCGAGGATCCGGCGAATGTTCGCCTCATCATCGGCGATGAGGATGTTTAAGGATTGCGGTGCGGTGTCTGGGTTGCTCATCGTGTTGATTCGGCGTGATTAAGCCGCAGCGGCCTGATTGGATTCCACGTCGCGCTTCACCATCGTGTAATGAACGAGCGGATCGCGGTATTGGCGGGGCAGCGTGTTGTGCAGGAGTTCGAGTCGATCCCAGCAGACGGTTCGCTTGATTTTTGCGAGTGAAATGCCATCGCGAATCAACATGCGCAGAGCCTTGCAATAGGCCGGATAGCTTGCTTCAAGCTGCGCAATGGTGAGCGACGGCTGTCCCGTCGTGCGAGAAGCCTGCATAACTAATGGAAAACCTACGCCGGTAAACCGGTTTGTACGACTTTACGGCGTATGCATCCGCAAACTGATCCTTGACAGCGCATGGTTTCCATGCATAGCAATTCACTCGGCGTGTTTTGAGCGTGTTGTGCGATACACGCGATCGCGAGCGGCCTGTCGGGGCCTCAACTGCGCAAGGCGCCGCTCGGTAAACGAAAGAAAAACGAAAGAATTTGCGTTTTGGTTCTTTGGGGTCCCTCTTGGGGAGTGGCTTCTGGCTTGCGGTCCGTTGCCTGGCGCCTCAGTGCTGGGTGATGACGATCCGCCTGCTCGCTCAGTTGATCGCTTCGATGATGGTCACGGCGCGGCCCAGATGCTCGCTCAGGTGATTGGCCAGTGACTGGGCGCGGTGATGGCGCGCAAAGTCGCTCTGAATGGTCAGTTGGTACTCACTGTTTGCATCGACCCCAAGTCAGGCATCAAGAATGCGCTGCTCCATCAAATAGCTGAGTCGCTGATCGCAGGTGTTGTCGAGATTGCCGCAGCTCCAGCCCAAGGGCTTGAGCGCGTTCAGCTCGTGGAGCAGGGCTTGATGGCCATCCAGTCGTAGCGGCTGAGCCTTGCTCCAGCGGTAGTGCTGATGCACATGCCGTTCGGCCGCCAGGAGTGTGGTGTCTCCCGTGGTGATCCATTCCGAATCCACCTTGGTGAGCCGGATCTGGAGAACCTCTTCGCAGCGTTTCGCTGCCCGGCAGATCCGCGACTGGCTGCAGTTCAGCGCCTCACCGGCACGGGAACCGGTTCGCAGCCATTGCAGATGATCGAGGGCTGCGAGCGACTCCGCCGAAACCAAGCGTGACCACTCGCGATGCAACGCCGGAATTATCTGGTTCGCTATGTCGAGGGATGGTCGTGTTGCTCCCTGGGGTAACGCTCTCTGGCGCTCTAGTCGAAAGTTGCATAGCTGCTTGGCCTCGGCTGTTTGCTCGCTCAGCGGAGCACCTCGATCTCGGGAATTGCGGCGGACAGCTCCCTCGCCTTCTCGCTCAGAGCCTCGAACAGTGCGGCCACGGCTGGATCGTTGGCGAGGGCGCGGCGGATCACCAGCGCATCTCCCGAACGAAATGGCAGCTCCAGAGGAAGCCGGCAGAGCGCTCCACCACTGATCTGCAGGCTCAAGGGCGTTCCATAGCCGATCACCAGTTCCGTTTCCGTTCGTCCCTCCCAGCGTTCGCGCCGGTAGCGCGTCATGCGAACGCCGTCATCCCAGAGGCCGATCTCGCGCAGAGCGGCTTCCACCAGGGGATAGGAGCCAGATGGCAGCGCCAGGGTTGGAAATTCGGCGATGTCGTTGAAGCTCAGGTCGTGGCGCTGCAGCAGGGGGTGATTCGGTGCACAGGTGAAAAACACCGGCATCGATGTGATCACCATGGCGGTGAGATCAGGGTGATCGTCGCCAGGTAGATCCGGCAGCCCGGCGAGCCAGGCGTCCACCACGCAGTCCTCGAGCAGTTGGAAATTCCGCTTGATCCCCACGATGTCGGAGCGACCCAACATCCAGTGAGGAGGCAGGTTCGTGCACAGCGTTGGCGCACTCCAATAGGTGGCCTCCAGGCGTAGCGGACGGCGCCCCTTCCGGCGAGCTAGCTGATGCACCTGCCGCTCCAGGCGCAGAAAGGTTTGATCACCCAGGATTTCCCACTCGCCGTTCTGCTTCTGCATCTCGAGCTCAAACACCCGAAGTGCCTTGCTGCAGTTTCGGCTGACCCCTGATTGACTCAGCGCGTATTTGCTGGCCACTTGCTCCCCTGTTCCGAGCCACTGGATCCCATCAAGGGCTTCGAGAACCTGAAGCTCAACCACGCTGAAGTGCACCTGCCTCGGCAGCTTATCTGGCAGCTTGAACGAGCGAGATGTGATTTGTGGAAGTGATGCGGACTGGGTCTCTTGCTGTTCTCTGTGGGTTGGCTGATGTTGGCGGTACGTTGTTACTGCTGATGATTGATTTGCTTGTTTCAACCTCAGTCAAGTGACTGCACGTTGAGGAGCAGCTCGTTGAGCTGTAGATCGTTGCGCCGCAACAAGGCAAACACCGTGCCCGCATTGCCCCGGCAGATGCGCAGCTCGTGATCGAGCACGGTGATGTCGAGCCAGGCCGGGAACGATTGGCTCACGCTTCGCAGCCAGTGCAGCCGGCGACCCCCCACAGCTGGCCCCAACCAGCCACCCCGTTGAAAGCGCACCTGCACCCGTTGGCTCTCTGGGGGTTGATCAGGCCTCGCGTTGCAACGATCTACCTCGATTGCGGCCTCCACGGCAATGCCCGCTAAGGAGGCGAGCGGCCCTGGCAGCCGCAGCAGATTCATGCCCCGCCCTTGCGAGGGTGCGAGCAGTTGCAGGTTGTCCAGCCAAGGGCCTACGGCCAGATAGGGCTGGCGGCTGCTGCTCCAACGCAGCTCCCAGACGCCTTCCAGCTGTTGCAGCGCACCGGCCGTTATCAGGTTGGCCGGTTGCGACTGCTCCAGGCTTTCGATCAGCTGCAACACCTTCTGGCGCTGTCGATCAGCGGCACCCCGCGGCTCTTGCCGCAGCAGCTCGAGGAGCGCTTGCCGTTGCCGGTCCGGTTGCGTGGATTCACTCATCCTGTTGCTTCTAGCTATGGCTAGAGCGAGAGCAGTGGATGTGTGCCGACATGCGCCGTTTTTCTCTGGTTCTGTGCCTCGCTTTGCTGGCGGCAACGCCTGCTGCGCGCTCAGAAGCGCTGCCGCCCCCTCTGGAGATGGCGCCTCCCACGGCGCAGCCCGCCGACAACCCCGGCTTTGCCATGGATGTTGAACATGCCCTCGACGACCTCACCCGCTTGCAGTGCGGCTTGCTGGGCTTGATCCTGATCAACTCACAGCCCTGCCCGGTGCCCTGAGTGTTGAACCCTGAGCAGCTGCAGAGCGTGCAGGTGTTGCTGTTGGCGATGGTGCCGGTGGCGTTGATCTGGTGGGCCTGGCTGCGGCTGCTGCGTTAGGGCATCCAGTCGGCGGGAGGCTCGGGCTTGTCGGTGTCCTTCAGGGACGGGAACAGCTCGCGGATCGCGCTGCTGAGTGTGGCGCGGGCTTCGGAGCGGAAGGCTTCGGATGCATCTGAGGACAGAACCGGGAAACTCGTGTCGGTGTTGCCCTCCCCGCGCAGGGGCTTCCAGCTGGTTTTCTCCGTTTTCTTGAGCTCCTCGAGGGGCGCCACAAAGTCGAAGCTGGCGCTGCGGCCGGTGGCGGATGCCTGTGCCACGAGCTGTTCCCGGATCGGCAGAAGCTCCTTGGCCTTGAGCGTGTCGGGCAGGCCGAGCACCGGTTGGTAGTAGTCGATCGTGCGCAGTTCTTCCTGCAGCACGATCGGCCAGGCCGCCACTTCACCCTCCTGAAGCGGCACGGTCTGCATGGCGTCGAGATAAAACGCCAGCCAGCGGTAGTGGGATTTGTCCTGGGTGCGCTTCTTTTCGGATCCCTTGGCCACGATCTTGGGCAGGGCGGCTTCGGCCTTGCGCAGGAACTGACGGTCGTCGCGCTCCAGGTTGATCGCGCCCCAGCGCTGCCGGTACTCCCACAGCTCTTCGTAGCGGCGCACGTCTTCAGCGCTCCAGCCCAGCTCCTTCAGTTCGCCAGCTCGGTTGTTTTCGCTCTTCTGCACGCGTGAGTTGTTCTCTGGAGGCACCCTAGGTCTTGGCAATAGGGTCAGTTCAGGAATCACCTCCCATGAGCAACCCCGCGCCGCAGCTTGATTGCAACGCCACCCTGCATGGCGTCGAGGGTGGCCCGATCGGGGTGTTGATCTGCGGCCATGGCAGCCGCAACCGGCAGGCAGTGAATGAGTTTGCCCAGCTGGCGGAGGGCCTGCGGGCGCAGCTACCCGGTGTGCCGGTGGAGTACGGCTATCTCGAGTTTGCGCGGCCGATCCTGCGCGATGGCCTGGAGAGCCTGCGCGCCCAGGGCGTACAGCGGGTGTTGGCGGTGCCCGGGATGCTGTTCGCCGCCGGCCATGCCAAGAACGACATTCCTTCAGTGCTGAACACCTTCAGCGCTGAAACCGGCCTGCGGATCGATTACGGCCGCGAGCTGGGGGTCGATCTGAGCATGATCCAGGCCGCCGGTGCCCGGATTCGCGAGGCGCTCGATGATTCGGATACGGCCGCAGCCGCTCGCGGTGAGACACCGGTGCCGCTCAGCGACACCCTGCTGGTGGTGGTGGGCCGCGGTTCCTCCGACCCCGACGCCAACTCCAACGTGTCGAAGGTGGCGCGGATGTTGGTGGAGGGCTTCGGGTTCGGGTGGGGTGAAACCGTGTATTCCGGCGTCACCTTCCCCTTGGTGGAGCCCGGCCTGCGCCACGCGGTGAAGCTCGGTTTCCGCCGGATCGTGGTGTTTCCCTATTTCCTCTTCTCTGGGGTGCTGGTGAGTCGCATCCGCCAGCACACCCAGCTGGTGGCATCGGATCACCCCGAGCTGGAGTTTGTGGAGGCCAGCTACCTGGGCGATCACCCGCTGGTGATCAACACCTTCCTGGAGCGCGTGCAGGAGGTGGTGCGCGGTGAGACGCAGATGAACTGCTCCCTCTGTAAGTACCGCGCCCAGGTGCTCGGCTTTGAAACCGAGGTGGGGGCGCCCCAGCAGAGCCATCACCACCATGTGGAGGGGCTGGTGGAGGCCTGCACGCTCTGCGAGCACGAATGCACGGGTGCTTGTCAGCCCGACGGCATCCCGATCCCCCTGGGCCATGCGCACGGTCACGACTATGCCCACGACCACGACCACGACCATGCGCACGGTCACAGCCACGACCACGACCACAGCCATGACCACGGGCATACCCATGCGCCTTATCCCCACGCCGACCATCCGCTCGGACCGCGCACGCTTTACAAACCCCGGCAGAAACCGGAAGAGAACCAGGGGGTTTGAGCTACTCACGCGTCTCGGTTGCGGCCGGGTCGCACGAGACCCGCGCGCATAAGCCCTGCTGATCAATAGCGGGTTTCCCCAAGATCAGCGTTGTTTCCACAGCTGGTTGCTGGGTTTTCCACAGCCCTGCGCCCCCCTGATGCCTGACGGCGCTGTTTCTGTGGATTGCGCCATTTCGTTCAACCCCTGCTTGACAGCGTTGCGGTTACGGCTAGGCGGCCCACTACCGCAGCGCGCAAGCCCCGTCGATGCACTGCAGCCATGGGCGATCTCGCTGTGTCTCGCGATGGTTTTGGCCTGATGCGCCGGCTTTGACGCCGGTGGCCCTGCTGTGGATTGATGGCAGTCCCGACGCAGGAGATCGCTTGGAGTTCGAGCAGCAGGTGCAGGTGGATCACAGTGGTGCAGAGCTGGAGCAAGCCGCTGCAGTCGCCCGTGATGCCCGCGATCACCTCAGCCGCTGCCTCGAACAGCAAGACGCCGCCAGCGCCTCACGCATCAGCCTCGAGGCCGAGGTGCCTGAAGCCCTCTTCGATGGCATGCGTGCCTTCCTCAGCAGCCGCCCCGAGTGGGACCAGTACCGCGTGATCACCTCGGCCCTGGCTGGTTTCCTATTTCAGAACGGCTGTGGCGATCGCTGCGTGGCCCAGCACTACCTCAATGGCCTGTTCATGAAGCCTGGCGAGTGAGGCCCAGGCCGGATGAATCCAGCTGTTGCGTACACACAAAAAAGCGGGAGTGCCGAGCTCCCGCCTGTGTTTCTCCCTTGCCCGACCCGTTGAAAGGTCGCCTGCATAGTGTGCGGGGCTCGCGGCCCAGCCGATGTGGTGGATGACACCAAAGTTGGTGCTGTGTCAGTTAAAGCTCACCGCGCTGCATCGCTTCCGCCGCATGGGAGCACGCCCGCCAGCTCAACGCCATGGTGGTGAGCGTTGGGCTTTGCCAACCGGCGCTGGGCCAGGCGCTGCCGTCGCACACCAGCAGGTTGGGGGTGCGCCAGAGCTGGTTCCAGGGGTTCAGCACCCCCTCGGCCTCGCTGGCCGCCATCGGCGCTCCGCCCAGCTCGTGGATGTAATACCCAGGCGGTGCGGCTCCAGGGGCCATCGCCAGGCTGCCCTGCACCAACGGCTCGATCAGCGGCATCACAAACAGATCCGCCAGTGGGGCGATGCGTCCGCCGCCGCTCGCCACCACCGCCTGCATCCGCGCCTGCATGTGGCGCACCATCGCCTGCTCGTTTGTGCTCCAGCGGCAATCGATGTGGGCAATCGGCAGCCCCCAGGCATCCTGGTGCTGTGAATCCAGGCTCACGCGGTTCTCCGGCCGGCTGAGCACCTCCCCATGGCCAATCAGGAACCCCACCGCAGCACCCCGTTCCCGTTTGAGCAGCTGGGGTGGGTCAAAGCGCTGAATGCCGCACCACAGCCCATAACCACGCAGGAACTTCTGGGCTGGATCGCCGCCGCCCAGGTTCACGGTGTTGGGGATGAAGCAGCTTCCCGCTCCCGAGAGTTCGGTGGCCCCAGGGGCCGGTTGCTCAGGCAGTGCGAAGAAACAGCTGGCTGACACGTGATCCATCAGCCCCTGCCCCAGCAGGCCGCTCACCTCTTCGAGGCCACCCACCTTCTGCGAGTGAAGCAGCAGCCGCAGGCTCTCAATCGTGGAGGCGCAGAGCACCACCAGCGCGGCCTGGCTGTGTTCACGGCGGCCGCTGCGGGCATTGATCCACTCCACGCCCGTGGCGCGGCCGCTGCGGGGATCCACCTGCACATGGCTCACCACCGCCTCGCTTTGCAGCTGCACGCGGCCCGTGGCCAGGGCGGCCTTGAGCGCACCCCCCTGGGAGCAAGAGCGTGGCCAGGGGCCATCGGCGCTGCGGTGCAGCGCAAAACCGCGGGAGGGGATCAGGGGGAGATCGAGATCGCGGCGGATGCAGCGCTGCAGGTGCTCCTCCGCCGGGGTGAGCGGTAAGGCTGGGTTCGGGGCGCCTTCAGGGTTGGGCAGCTGGGGGAGGCCGTCGCGCTGGCCGTGGATCTGGAGTAGCCGCTCGAGCCGTTCGTAGAAGGGGGCCAGATCGGCGTGGCGGATCGGCCAGCTGCGCCCATGGCCGTCGCGGGAGGCGGCATCAAATTCAGCGTCCGAAAGCCGCAGGGTGATGCCACCCCAGGTGAGGCTCTTGCCGCCAACCTGGCGCCCACGGGTCCAGAGAAAGGGCTGCCCCTCAGGGGTGCTGTAGGGGTTCTGCCACTCGTCGACGTAGAGATCGGGGTTGGCTTTCCAGTAGCCCGGGTGCTGCGCCGCCAGGCGCTGGCGGCCGCTGCTCACGTTGGCTAGGCGCTTGAGGCTGTTGGCTGGCTCACTCCCGAAGGCGCGGGCGGCGCTGAGCTCTGGACCGGCCTCGAGCACCAGCACCTGGAGCCCCGCTTGCGCCAGGGCCAGCGCGGCCACACCGCCACTGGCCCCCGACCCCACCACAATCGCGTCGGCCATCAGGAGGGGGTGACGTTGCGCTCGCTGATCACGCTCTCCAGCAGGCTGCGGGTGGCCAACAGTCCATCGCCGATCAGCTCAATGCTCATCCACACCAACACCGCCGCCAGGAGGAGCGGGTGCGTGTTGGCGGCCGCTTGGATCGTGCTGGCCCGGGTTGGGCTGGTGGGTTCGACTGCGGCTGCGTCGGGTGTTGAGAGTGCGCTCGTCATCGGGTGCTGCTGAACGACTGGCGGAAAAGAATCAAGGAGGTTGCTGTTGCAATCCTCGCGCGATTGTCTGGGCCGAGGGATCACAGGCTCGGGCCAGGCGCGGCTGTTTGTTGACATCAAAAAACCCCGACCGATCTTGCGATGGCCGGGGTTTCTGGTTTGGTGGCGGGGGGCGGATTTGAACCACCGACCTTCGGGTTATGAGCCCGACGAGCTACCAGACTGCTCTACCCCGCGGCGTCCTCTAAATCATACACGGCAGCATGGGCTGGTCCGATGACCTGGGTCGCAGCGCGGCCTTCCTCCTGTGATGGCGTTGCGTCTCCTCCTCGATAGCGCTGATCCGGTCGCCTGGGCCGAATGGCTGCCCTCGGGCCTGTTCCGCGGGGTCACCACCAACCCCACACTCCTGCGTCGCGCTGGTCAGGCTTGCAACCTTGAGCACTTGGCGGCGCTGACCGCTGTGGCGATCGAGCACGGTGTGCAGGAGTTGCATCTCCAGGCCTGGGGGGATGATCTTCTCGGATGCGGCCGGGCACTGGCGCAGTTGGCTCCTGGGAGGATCTGGGTGAAGCTGCCGATCACCCGCGCCGGCGCCACCGCTGCCCGCAGCCTGATCGCCGAGGGCTGCTCGGTGACCTTCACCGCCTGCTACGAGCCGGCTCAGGTGCTGCTGGCGGCAGCCCTCGGTGCCGACTACATCGCCCCTTATCTCGGCCGCATCGGTGATCTCGGCCGCGACGGCCACGCGGAACTCGTCCGTATGCAGCGGATCGTGGAGGCCTTAAGCCCCGCCCACTCAGCCGCACCCTCGGCCCCCGCCCTGCGTTTGCTGGTCGCCAGCCTCCGCTCAACCGACGACCTGGCCCGCTTGGCTGCCGAGGGCCTCGATACGTTCACGATCAGCCCCGAGATTGCTTCAGCCCTGTTCGCCGTGGCCCCCACCGAGGCGGCAGCCGATCAGTTCGAGCGCGACGCCCTGAGCGCCTGAGGGGTTCGTCGCTGTGCCCACCAGCGGTGAGCGCGGCCCATGAGCGCTGTTCCAGTCCGTCTCCAGATGTGGGACCACATCGCGCCAAAAGTGGTCTCACATCCCGACAACCTTCTGGAAGAGGTTTGCTGCCGCCCACGGCGCGCATCGTTCGCCCTATCCAGCACGGTCACTCGGTTCCGTGAGGCGGCACCGCAGAGATCGGCACCTGAGCCCTCAGCGGCCGTTGTCGAACTTCAGTTCGCCGCTCACCTCGAGCTTCACGCCCTCGTTGGGGTGGAGGAATTGCTCGTTCAGGGCGTCGAGTGTGGTGGGGGTGAGCCACTCCAGCTGCTGCATCAAGTGCAGGGCTACCGCGTGTTTGGCACGACTGGCGCCGTCTTCCACCTTGATAGCCAGACCCAAACCCTCACCCACGCGGCTGAGGCATTGGATGCCTTCGGCGCCGCCTTTGCTCAGCACCTGGCCGTGGCCGCTTTGCATCACCACCGTGTCGAAGCGGCCTTCGCCAGCCACCAGATCGGGGTGGGCGAGCATCGCCCGGCTCAGGCGCTCGAGCTCAGGCTGCTCGCTGGCCCCCAGGTGGGCGAACAACAGCGCCATCTGGGCTAGCTGCAGTTGCAGGGTGGGAGCGCCGCAGTCGTCGCGGGCGGCGAGGAGTTCGGCGGCGGGCATGCCCAGCAACTCACCCACTCGCTTGAGCACCTGTTGCTGTAGCGGGTGATCGAGCTGCAGATAGCTTTCCAAGGGCCATTGCATCCGTTTGCAGGTGGCCAGGAAGGCGGCGTGTTTGCCTGAGCAGTTGTGCTCCAGCGGGCTGGTCCTCCCGGAGGGCACTGGGCACTGAAGCTGCTCGGTTTCGAGATCTGATTTCCAGAGGATCTTGAACGCCTCACGGGCCTGTTCGGCATCGCCGGCGTGGGAGGCACAGGCGATCGCCAGGGCGCGCTCATCGTGGTTGCCCTGGTCGGCAGCGCCGCTGCTCACGAACACCTGGGCCTGGAAGGGTTTGAGGGCCGAGCGGATGAAACTCAGCTGCTGCGGGTCGCCGGCTCGCATCAACACGCGCCCGCGCTGGTCGCACACCACCGCATGCACCCGATGCAGCGACTCATGGATGCCATTACGGGTGAGCCGCACCTCGAGGGGCGGCACGCTCGGGCGTCCGCTGGTTCCGAAGCTGCTCGAGAAGCTCATGCAGGGCTCAAGCCCGATCGCTCAGAGAGCCTGACAGAGGCTGGATCCCACCAGCATCAACGCCGCAATGATGGCCATCGCCTGCTGCAACCGCCAGAGCACGGGCTTCACCTCGTGGTTGGCCACCAGCAGGTCTTGCTGACGCCAGGCCACCGGTTTTTCCCACACCTGGCCGTCGTACCAGCCCGATTCCTCGTATTCCACCGCCGTCGCCATCAGGCGGCGCTGCAGGTTGGTCCAGCCCAGCCACTGCCGCACCAGCAGAAGCAGCGGCAGCACCAGCCCGGCCACCGCACCGGCGATCACCAGCCGCGGCAGGTTGTGGCGCAGGGGAACACTGCCGCTGGCTACGAGCATCGTGAGCGGCAAAACGATCAGCCAGGCGCGGATCAGCGGGTTGGCCAAGCCACGGGTGCCGTTGTGCGGCCACACGAAAAACCAGCTGGCTTGCAGCTCCTTGTATTGCTCGAGCGGCCGCTGCTCACGCGGCACCGGACACACCACCTGGCTGAGATCCGGGGTGGGGTCGGTGCCGGCCATCGGGGCCCGGCCTCAGGCCGGCGGTGCTTGTTCCGACCCTAGATAGGTCTCCTTCTCGCCGTGGCCCCAGAAGGATTCGAGGTCGTAGTAGCTGCGCTCATCGGGGGTGAGGGCGTGCACGATCACCTCGCCGTAATCCAGCAGGATCCAGCGCCCTTCCTTCTGGCCCTCTTTGCGAAGGGGCAGGCGGCCGCCGCTCTCCTCCTCGATCTTGTCTTCCACTGAACGGGCGATGGCGCGCACCTGCACATCGGAGAAGCCGGTGGCGATCACGAACCAGTCGGCGATCGAGGAAATCTCCTCCACCCGCAGCAGCACGATGTCGCCGGCCTTGCGGTCGTCGCAGGCTTCAGCGGCCAACAGCGCCAGCTGCTTGCTGTCGTCGAGGTTGAGCCGGGGGCGGCTGGGGTCGGGACTGGGTTTGGTGGGGCTGGCGGCCTCTGAGGGGTTAACGGCCTCAGCCATACACGTTCTCGCTGCTCACGGATTGACGGGAGCCCTGTTGTTGCGCCATCTCGGCGCGGGCCTTCCCTGCACTCTTGCGCAGCGCCTCCAGCCGGTCTTCGTAGAAGCCGCGCTTTTTCTTCTTGCGGGTCTGCTCCACCAGTTCCTTCAGGGCGCCGCCCAGGCTCTTGTAGGCATTGGGCAGGCTGTAGCCGAAGCGGCAGGCCAGGTCGATGGCGCGCTCGTCGGCGGCGATCGCGTCCTGCAGGCGCTTCTCGGAGTTGTTCTTGAGATAGAGGCGGTAGCCGGCGAAACCGGAAAGGCCGAGCGCCATCAGCAGCAGCAGGCCGTCCTGCACCCAGAGCTCACCGATGGCGCCGCCCAGGCCGATCGCCAGGGCTGCCATTTCCCAGCCGTCGCGAGGCACCGCGTCGTTCTGGATGCGGCCCACTTCGTGCCAGAAGAGCAGGTTGCGGTGATCGATCGCCAGCGCATCCCACTTCTGCAGATCAAGCTGGATCTCCACCTCATCGCGGCCGATCTCTTCGATCGTGATCAGCGGCGGATCAGCTGAAGCGGCGGCTTCCACAAACACCCAGCTCTGCATCTCGGGGGGCAGCAGCCCCTTCAGGCGCTGGAGTTCGCTCATGAAGACGTCACCTCTGACTTGGGATCAACACTAGCCATCCCCCGTGAGAGGCTAGGCGGGTTTGGCCGCCGGACAACTGCCCATGCCCCGTCGCACGGATTTGCGTCGCATCCTGCTGCTGGGTTCGGGGCCGATCGTGATCGGGCAGGCCTGCGAATTCGATTACTCCGGCACTCAGGCCTGTAAAGCCCTGCGGGCCGAGGGATTTGAGGTGGTGCTGGTGAACAGCAACCCCGCCTCGATCATGACCGATCCGGACATGGCGGATCGCACCTACATCGAGCCGCTCACCCCCGATGTGGTGCGGCGCGTGATCGAGCTGGAGCGCCCCGATGCGCTGCTGCCAACCATGGGCGGTCAAACCGCCCTCAACCTGGCGGTGGCCCTCGCCAAAGACGGCACCCTTGAGAAGTACGGCGTTGAGCTGATCGGCGCCAACCTGCAGGCGATCGAGAAGGCGGAAGACCGCGATCTGTTCAAGCAGGCGATGGAGCGCATCGGTGTGGCCGTGTGCCCCTCCGGCATCGCCACCACCCTCGAGGAAGCCGAGGCGGTGGGTGAGCAGATCGGCAGCTACCCGCGGATCATTCGCCCTGCCTTCACCCTCGGCGGCAGCGGTGGTGGCATCGCTTACAACCCCGAGGAGTTTCGGGCGATCTGCCTGAGCGGCCTCGATGCCAGCCCGGTGAACCAGATCCTGATTGAGCAATCGCTGCTCGGTTGGAAGGAGTTCGAGCTCGAGGTGATGCGCGACACCGCTGACAACGTGGTGATCGTCTGCTCGATCGAGAACCTCGATCCAATGGGCGTGCACACCGGTGACTCGATCACCGTGGCCCCTGCCCAGACCCTCACCGACCGCGAATACCAGCGCCTGCGCGATCAGTCGATCGCAATCATCCGCGAGATCGGTGTCGACACCGGCGGCAGCAACATCCAGTTCGCGATCAACCCCGCTAACGGCGATGTGATCGTGATCGAGATGAATCCGCGCGTGTCGCGCAGCTCGGCCCTGGCGTCGAAGGCCACCGGCTTCCCGATCGCCAAGATCGCTGCCCGCCTAGCGGTGGGCTACACCCTCGACGAAATCCTCAACGACATCACCGGCAAGACGCCGGCCTGCTTCGAGCCCACCATTGATTACGTGGTCACGAAGGTGCCGCGCTTCGCCTTTGAGAAGTTCCGCGGCAGCCCAGCGGTGCTCACCACGGCGATGAAGTCGGTAGGTGAGGCGATGGCGATCGGCCGCAACTTCGAGGAGTCGTTCCAGAAGGCGATCCGCTCGCTCGAAACCGGCCACGCCGGCTGGGGCTGCGATCGGCCTGATGCCACCCCCGAGCGCTCCGATCTGGATCGGCTGCTGCGCACCCCCTCGCCCGATCGCATCTTTGCGGTGCGCACCGCGATGGTGAACGGCTACAGCGATGCCGACATCCACCGCATCTCCTCGATCGATCCCTGGTTCCTGGCCAAGCTGCGCCGAATTATCGAGGCGGAACAGCGCTGGCTGAAGGGCTCGCGCCTGGAGGATCTCGATGCCGATGCGCTGCTGGCCCTCAAGCAATTGGGCTTCTCCGACCGTCAGATCGCCTGGGCCACTGGAGCCCAGGAGCTCGCGGTGCGGGAGCAGCGTCAGCGTCTCGGGGTGAATGCGGTGTTCAAAACCGTCGACACCTGCGCCGCGGAATTCGCCTCCACCACGCCGTACCACTACGCCACCTATGAGCGCCCCCTGGAGCGCCTGCGGGAGGACGGCACGCTCGAGCTGATCGCCCCCGAGAGCGAGGTGCAGCCCGAAAGCCGCCGCAAGGTGATGATCCTGGGCGGCGGCCCCAACCGCATCGGCCAGGGCATCGAGTTCGACTACTGCTGCGTGCATGCCTCGTTTGCATTGCAGGCCGAAGGCTTCGCCACGGTGATGGTGAACTCCAACCCCGAAACGGTGTCGACCGACTACGACACCTCCGATCGTCTCTATTTCGAGCCGCTCACCTTTGAGGACGTGCTCAACGTGATCGAGGCCGAGCGGCCCGAAGGCGTGATCGTGCAGTTCGGCGGCCAGACGCCGCTGAAGCTGGCGATTCCGCTCCTGCGTTGGCTCGCCTCGCCCGCCGGCCAGGCCACCGGCACCCGCATCTGGGGCACCTCCCCCGAATCAATCGACACCGCGGAAGATCGCGAGCAGTTCGAGGCGATCCTGCGCAAACTCGACATCCGCCAGCCCCGCAATGGATTGGCCCGCAGCGAGGCCGAGGCTCGCGCCGTGGCCGAGCGCGTGGGCTATCCGGTGGTGGTGCGCCCCAGCTATGTGCTGGGTGGCCGCGCCATGGAGGTGGTGTACGGCGAGGAGGAGCTCAACCGCTACATGGTGGAGGCGGTGAATGTGGAGCCCGATCACCCGGTGCTGATTGATCAGTACCTGGAGAACGCCACCGAAGTGGATGTGGATGCCCTGTGTGATGCCAGCGGCCGCGTGGTGATCGGTGGCTTGATGGAGCACATCGAGCCGGCCGGTGTGCACTCCGGCGATTCCGCCTGCGCCCTACCGGCGGTGAGCCTGGAGCAGCAGGCCCTGGCCACGATTCGCCAGTGGAGTGAAGCCCTGGCCCTGGCGCTGCAGGTGAACGGTCTGATCAACCTGCAGTTCGCCATTAAGGACGGCAAGGTGTACATCATCGAAGCCAATCCCCGCGCCTCTCGCACCGTGCCTTTTGTGGCCAAGGCCACGGGCGTGCCGTTGGCGAAAGTGGCGAGCCAGATCATGTCGGGCAAAACGCTCGAGGAGATCGGCCTCACCAGCGAGCCCCAGCCGCCGCTGCAATCGGTGAAGGAGGCGGTGCTGCCCTTTAAGCGTTTTCCGGGTGCCGATTCGATCCTGGGTCCCGAGATGCGCAGCACCGGTGAGGTGATGGGCACCGCCAGCGGCTTCGGCCTGGCCTACGCCAAAGCCGAGCTGGCCGCCGGCGAAGCCCTGCCCACCAGCGGCACCGTGTTTCTCTCCACCCACGACCGCGACAAGCCGGCCCTGCTGCCGGTGGCCCAGCGCCTCGCCCAACTGGGCTTCCGCTTAGTGGCCACCGAAGGCACCGCCGCCAGCCTGCGTGAGGCCGGATTGCAAGTGGAGTCGGTGCTGAAGGTGCACGAGGGCCGCCCCAACATCGAAGACGCGATCCGCTCCGGCGAGATCCAGCTAGTGATCAACACGCCGGTGGGGCGTCAGGCCGCCCACGACGACAAATACCTGCGCCGTGCCGCCATTGATTACGCTGTCACCACTGTGACCACCCTTGCCGGCGCTCGCGCCGCCGTGGAAGGCATCGCTGCGCTTCAGGGGGAGCAACTGCAGGTCAACGCCCTGCAGGACATTCACGGCTGAGGGCAGCCCCTGCACCCAGCTCAACCCCGTAGCCTGAGCCTTCTGCGTTAGTGCTCGCCGTGACCGTTGCCCCCAGCCCTGCCGTGATCGCTGCCGGCAGCGACTGCACTGCTGCTTTCCGCGCTGCCTACGAGAACCGCTACACCTGGGCGCCCGGCTTCGCCGGTTACCGCGGCCGCTGCGTCTGGGAGCAAGGTGATCAGCGGGCGGAAGGCAGCTTCAGCGTGGGCGCTGACCTCAAGGCCCAGGTGGAGGACATCGATAACGAAGAGATCCACAAGGCTGTGGCCTCCCAGCTGTGGGAGGTGTGCATCCACCGGGTGCGCCGCAGCTTTGAGCAAACCCACGGCGAGAACACCTTCACCGCCGGTGACACCGATTCCGTGGGTACCGAGGTGATCGTGGGCGGTAAGAACGCCGGCGATCGCTACCGGATCAAGGGCGATGTGGTGACGATGGTGCATCGCCACATCCACGGCACCGTGGTGACAATCTTCACCGAGAGCACCACCGACACCGGTAGCGGTTACCTCAGCCACAGCTACACCAGCCAGTACACCGATCCCGCCACCGGTGCATCCCGCGGCGGCAAGAGCACCTTCACCGACACCTTTGTGCCCCTGGCTGGTGAAGGCCCCTGGGTGCTGAGCGAGCGCGTGGTGGAAACCGAGGCCTTCGGCGACACCCCGGCTGGTCGCCAGGTGTTCCGCTTCGAGGATCTGCAGCCCAACGGCTGAGCGGATCTCGCGCGGTGAGCCGACTACACCTCGAGGTTGCAGCTCACCGCCAGCTCAAACGGCACGCAGTTGTTGGGTAGCTCCAGCAGTTGCGCGGTCATTGCGGCGATGTCGGCGGGTTGGCTCATCGCCTCTTTGGGCATGGCGTTCACGGCGGCGGCCATGTCGGTGTTGACCCAGCTAGGGCAGATCGCGGTGACGCGGATCCCTTGGTCCCAGCCCTCGTTGCGCATGGTTTGGCAGAGCCCCATCAGGGCAAATTTGCTGGCGGTGTAGCCCGCCAGCCGCCCCTTGGAGCGTTTGCCGCTCATCGACACCAACACCACGATCCGCCCGGCGCCGTGGCCGCTGAGATGGGGCCAGGCCGCTCGGGTGAGCCACCACGGCCCCATCACATTCACATCCCAGAGCTGCTGAATGTCTTGCTCCTGCCCTGAAGCAAACAGCAGTGGCGCCCTTGAGAACACACCGGCGCAGTGCACCACCGTGTCGATCGCGCCGAAACGGCTCACGCTGCTCGCCACCCAGGCTTCAGCTGTCGCTGGATCCTCAGCCTTGTAGGGGTGCAGCTGCACCCGCGGCTGACCTGTGCCATCCACGCCAGCGATCGCTGGATCCAAGCTGCTGCCGCCTAAAGCGGCTGGATCGCGCAAGCCCAGGCTGAGTCGATGGCCATCGGCGAGGAGGCGTTCGGCGATGGCACGGCCGATGCCGCGGCTGGCACCGCTGATCAGGATCGTGCGCGGTTGGGCAGTGATCACGGCGGCGCGGGGTTAGTTCGGCATCGTGACGAACTCTTCGGCCACGGTGGGGTGCAGGGCCATGGTGCGATCGAAGTCGGTCTTGGTGGCACCCATGCCGATGGCGATCGCTGCCATCTGAATGATCTCCGCGGCGTGCTCTCCCACCATGTGGCACCCCAGCACCTTGCCGCTGGCGGTCTCCACCACCAGCTTGAGCAGCACCTTCGGATCACGGGCCGGCAGCGCCTGGCTCATCGGCCGGAACCGTGCCCGATGCACCTTCACGCCCTCGGCGCCGTAACGCTCGATCGCCTGCTCTTCCGTGAGGCCCACGCTGGAGAGTTCAGGCTGGGAGAACACGGCGCTGGCCACCAGGTTGTGATCCACCTGGCGGGGTTTGCCGCCCCAGATCGTGTCGGCCAGTGCGCGGCCCTCATCGATGGCGACGGGGGTGAGGTTGACCCGATCGGTCACGTCTCCCACGGCGTAGACGTTGGCCACGTTGGTGCGCTGCTCGGCATCCACAGGGATGCGATGCCCCTCGATCGCTACGCCGGCTGCTTCCAGATTCAGGCCCTCGAGGAAGGGGCGCCGGCCGGTGGCCAGCAGCACGCCGTTGCAGGGCAGCCGTTCGCCGCTCTGGCTGATCACCGTGAGATCGCCGGGGCTGCCTTCAATGGCGGCAGGGCTGTGGGTGAAGCGGATGTCGATGCCATCGGCTTGCATCGCTTCTGCCACGGCGCGGCCGGCCTCCAGATCGAAGCCCCGCAGCAGGTGGTCGCCCCGCACCAGCTGGGTCACCGATACGCCCAGGCCATTGAGGATGCAGGCGAATTCGCAGGCAATGAAGCCGGCGCCCACCACCACCACCCGTTCGGGGAAGCGCTCCAGATTGAACAGGTCGTCGCTCACCCAGCCCAGCTCGGCGCCCGGAATGGTGGGGCGATTGGGGCGACCGCCCACGGCGATGAGGATGCGATCGGCGTTGAGGCGCCGCTGCTCGCTGCCGCTCTGGTCCACCACGCTGACGCTGCGGGCATCGGCGAATCGACCCCAGCCCTGCACCAGCTCAACCCCTGCTTTCTCCAGAAAGCCGATGTGTAATTGGTTGAGCCGATCCACTTCAGCGCGCACCCGCTGCAGCAGCTCAGCGCTGTTGTGGCTCGTAGCGCCCATGCTCCAGCCGTAACTGGCGGCGTCGTGAAGGTGATGGCGCATGGCGGAGCCGTAGACCATCAGTTTTTTGGGCACGCAACCGCGAATCACGCAGGTGCCGCCCACCCGATCCCCTTCCACAATCGCCACCCGGGCTCCGTAGGAGGCGGCCCGCTTGGCGGCTGCCAGCCCACCGGAACCGGCGCCGATCACCACCAGATCGAAATGCTCGCTCATGCCAGAACGCGGCGGATGCCCAGCGATTGCCCTTTAAGGGTAGAAGTATGACGACTGACGCATAACGGAAAACCTTCGCCGCGACGATCCGCCTTGAGCCGAGGCGCAATCGCGCTCGCCCTCAGAGGATCGCGGCCAGGGCGTCAAGTTGTTGGCGGCGTGAGGCGAGCAGCAGCTTTTCCGCCTGAGCCAGCAGCTTGAACACTGCCTTGTCATTCACGTCGTAAAACACCAGCGATCCCTCGGGTCTGCGCTGCACCACCCCGGCGATCGTGAGCAGCTTGAGGTGCTTGGACACCAAGGCCTGGCTGAGCTTGGTTTTCTCCACCACGGCGGTCACGTTGAGGGGGCCGGCCCGCAGCGCTTCCAGTACCGCCAGGCGATTGGGTTCGGAAAACACCTTGAAGTAGTCAGCCAGGTGCTCCATCGCCAGACCTTCGTTTGCTGGGTGAACTTCAGCGTAAAGCGGATCTGCGATCTGCAGATGTCGCAATCTGCAGATCTCCTGACAACGCGATGGCGTTATGCCCGGCGTTCGAACCGCAGCTGCTGGGCCGGCTCGGCCATGCTGGTTGCATGGATCTCACCGCCGAACCGATTGCTGTGGCTGAGCCCCTGAGTTGGGCTGAGCTGGAGCGGCGCCTCCCGGCCTGCAGCGAAAGCGAGTTGCAGCTTCAGCGGGTGGAGGGCCCCACCAATGCCCAGGCGCGGCTGCGCCTGTTCGGCCGGCCGGAAAGCGAGGTGCGCGTCACCCTCTACCGCGACCATCACGCCTGGTGCCCCTACTGCCAGAAGGTGTGGCTTTGGCTCGAGGAGAAGCGGATCCCCTACCGGGTCCGCAAGGTCACGATGTTCTGCTACGGCGAGAAGGAGCGCTGGTTCAAGCAGCTGGTGCCCTCCGGAATGCTGCCGGCGCTCGAGCTCGATGGCCATCTGATCACCGAAAGCGACCTGATCCTGCAGGCCCTCGAGGAGAGCTTCGGACCGCTCGGCGAGGGGCTCCAGGATCCCGATGTATTTGCGCTGCGGCAGCTGGAGCGGCGCCTGTTCCGGGCCTGGTGCCAATGGCTCTGTTACTGCGAGGGCGAGGGAGCCCACACGGCTGCAGCCGAGCAGCACTTTGCGCGGATGGCCTCGCTGGTGGAGCAGGCCCTGGAGGCCACGCCGGGCCCCTTTTTCCGCTCGGCCTTCGGCACCGCCGATGTGATCTTTGTGCCCTATTTGGAGCGCATGAACGCATCGCTCGCCTACTACAAGGGCTATGGGCTCCGCCAGCACCACCCAGCCATCGATCGCTGGTTTGCGGCGTTGGAGCAGCGTTCCACCTATCTGGGAACCCAGAGTGACATCCACACCCATGCCCACGATCTGCCGCCGCAGATGGGGTGTTGCTTAGCCAGCGGTAGCGCCGAGCAGCAGCAGCTGGCTCGCTGGGTCGATCAGGGCCCCTGGCCTGTTGACCACCCCGCCGTAGTGGAAACTCGCCAGGCCGCCCCCGAGTCGGCCGTTTCGGAAGCCCTCGCTCGGGTGCTTCGCCATCGCCAAAAGCTTTTGGCGGTGAATCCTCTGGGCGAGCAGCACAGTCCGGAGGTGGGCCAGGCGCTTGAACGTGCCTTGCGAACCGCGCTCACCAACCTGCTGCGGTACGGGGCTGAAGCCCTGCTGACGCCCCCTGCGGGCACAGCGGCGGGGCTGCGCTACTGGCGGGATCGGGTGAGTGTTCCGCGGGACATGAGCTTGCATGCGGCCCGGCGCTGGCGTGCAGCCCTGGAGGCCACCGCTGCGTTGGTCGGTGAAGAACAGGGACCGCCCCTGCCGGTGCAGCACCGCCGGGACCAGAACCCAGAGCCGTTTGCACAGGCGGCCTGAGGCTCAGCGGCCGTTGAGGCCTTCGCGTTTGGCCATCAGGTAGCGCACCAGTTCCTGCTGCAGGGTGAGCAGTTCGCGGGTGCAGCCGCGGAAGGCGGCGCGGTGACGGATCTCGTCGTGGCGGGTGTTCAGATCCCGCAACATCAGCTCGATGGCGTCGAGGTCGGCTCGGTTCATCGATCTGACAGCAAGCTGTCTGACCCTATCAACCGCTGGAACCGCCGCTAGCTTTCGCCCAACAGGCTGTTCCACGATGCTGAACCTCTCAAGAGCCTCCGGACTGGGTTGGGCCATGCCGGCGCTTGCCGCGCTTCAGGTGATGGCCGCACCAGTGCAGGCCGTGGAGGTGAACAACCAGACCTGGTTCACCAGCCCGCCCTGGAAGGTGGGCTTCACCAATTACTACTGGTACATCGGGCAAACGGCCGCCACCTACTACTTCACGGTGACCCTCCCTGAGCGGGCCGGTGCTGGCCTCGGCGGCCTCACGATTCAACAAACCCGCGGCGTGGATCGCAGCTTCCAGTTCGCGCCGGAGCGCACCGAGGCCTTTGTGGGGCTACCCCGCCGGGAGGGGGCGCGGATACCGGTTCAGGCCCAGTTCGATGATCAGGCGCGGCGGGTCACGGTGCAGTTCCCGGAACCGCCCCAGCCGGGCCAAACGATCACGGTGGCCCTCAAGCCCTGGAACAACCCCTTCCAGGCCGACACCTACATGTTTGCTGTGCAGGCCCTTCCGGCTGGACCGAATCCGGTGCCGGCCTCCCTGGGTTACGCCACGATGCCGATCTTCAGCGGGATTCGTTTTTAGGCGCCCTTCTGATTAGCGATCAGATAGTGGTTTTATGCGAGATCGGTATAAGGCTCAATCCTGTGTCGCACATGGCATGGAACGCGGATTGATCCCCATAGGGTTCTGCCCACAGCTGAAAGACAACGCTGCACGTGCAGTCATCCCCAAGGCCAGTTGCTGAGTCTCCAGCTGACGCGGGCGTGATGACGGCGCTGGCCGCTTATATCGCTGAGCATTACGCCGGTCCCCTGCGCATGGCGGATCTGGCTCGCCATTGCCACGTGAGCGTGCGCACGCTGCAGAACCTTTGCCATGCCCATTGCGGTGAACCGCCGCTGAAGGCCTTGCGCCGTTTCAGGCTGCAGAAGCTGCATGCCCTCGTGGCATCCCGCCCCTGGACGCCCCTGCGCCAGCTCTACCTCAGCTGTGGCCTCACCGGATCCCTGGCGGATCGTGATCTGTTTCTGGAGATGTTTGCTTGCACCGTGCGTGAGCACCAGGAGGCCTGCCGGGGTCAACAGCCCCCTCACCCCGTGGTGGTCGCTCCGCGCGGTGGTTTCAACAGCTATCTCACGAAGAGCGCTTAATCCGCGGGCACCAGAGACGAGTGGTGGTGCTGAATCTGCCAGCGCCCATCGCTGAACACATACACAAAGGTGTAGCGGGCTTGCACCACATGCCCATCGGCAAAGCGGAAGCTGTAGGTGCCGGCATCCATCGCCTCATTGCAGCCCAGCTGGATGCTTCGGCGCTCGATGCGCCCCTGGGGCCCGCCTGCCAGGAAGCCCTCGAAATAGTTGCGGATGCCATCCGGCGTGGTGCGCGCTTCGGCCGAGAGGGTGGGCAGCAGCAGGGCATCCGCGCTGTAGAGCGCGCTCACCTGGGCCGGGTCGCCGCTGCGCAGTGCGCCATTCCAGTGATCAAACAGCTCCGCCACCGCCGGCGCATCGATCGGCGCGCAGGCCTGAACCGCCAGGGCTGGCCCGCTCAACCCGAGCCAGAGCAGCACGCCTAGCCAGGCACTGATCACCGCTGCGGAAATTCGGCTTAGGGTCGCTCCATGGCGTTGCGGTTGCCCCCCTATCAGCCGTTGCCGGCTCCATCCGGCGACGGGGTTGACCTGCTGGAGGTGCCGCTGCAGGCGCTCCAGCCCACCCAACTGTGTGTGGGCATGGCCGAGATCCGCAGCCGCCAGCTCGACTTCGCCAAGGACGACCCGAAGGAGCGGCGCCGCTACCTGAAGCGCAAACCCACGCCCCTGGTCCGCAGCGCCTCCGGGGAGCTGTGGATGGTGGATCGCCATCACCGCCTGCGGGGGTTGTTCGATCTTGATCCCAACGCCACCGCCTTCGGCTATGTGGTGCTTCAGCTCGAGGTGTCGGAGCGCCATGCGGTGTTGGAGCAGCTGCACCAGCGGGGCTGGTTGTATCTCTACGACGGCCGTGGCCTCGGGCCGTTGCCGCCCACGGCCCTGCCCACCAGCCTGAGCGGTACCCAGGACGACCCCTACCGCAGCCTGGTGTGGAAGCTCAAGCGCGAAGGCCTGGTGCAGGCGGCCCCGCTGATTCCCTTCCATGAATTCCGCTGGGGTGCCTGGCTGCGCAGTCGCAACCTGCCGCACTTCAGCTCCGAGCGGCTCGAGCCGGCCCTGCCGGCGGCCCGGGCGCTGGTGCGCTCCCAGGCGGCCTCCCATCTGGCTGGTTGGATCGCTGCGTAGTTCCTAGCGTTCGAATAGCTGCTGGGTAGGGCTGCCATGGTTCGTCGTGTGTTGGTGCCCATCGATGGCTCCGATCTCTCGGCTGCGGCGCTGAACGCGGCCCTGGATCTCGCCCAACAGTGCGGCGCCCAGCTGAGGGTGTTTCACGTGCAGCCCAGCTACTACGGCCGCCCCGATGTGGCCATCTATGGCGAAGGGCTGGTGCTCGATCCTGCCCTGAGCGAGCAGTTCCGCCAGGCGAATGAGGCCTTCGCCCAATCCGTGCTCGATCAGGCCCTGGAGCAGGCCAAGGCCCGGGGCGTGGAGGCCAGCGGCGACACCTGCGTTAGCCCCCTGGTGCATGAAGCGATCCTCGAGGCGGCCGAGCGCCTCGGTTGCGATCTGATCGCCATGGCTTCCCATGGGCGGCGCGGGCTGGCGGGGCTGTTGATCGGCAGTGAAACCCAGCGGGTGCTTGTCAATGCCAAGGTGCCGGTGCTGGTGATTCCCGCTGCGATGGCGGGCGCTCAGAGCTGAGCCTGCAGCTCGCTGGCCCTGGCGATCAAGCCATCGGCCGTGCCGCGATACACCGCTTCGGCTTCGCTGGCGCTGCGGCCCACGCAGGTCATGCCCAGCTTGCCGAATTCCGAGAGGCATCCCAACAGGTGAAACACGCTGCCCCGCAGCCGCGCCGGGTCGTAGTGCAGATCGGCCTCGGCCACGATGTCGATCAGATCGGCGGGGAGCAGGCCGCGCAGGTTCGGGTGGGTGAGGTTGTCGGTGGCGGTGTAGTACACCGCCTGGCCGGTGGGGGCCATGAACAGGCCGGTGTCTGGGTCGAGCTGTCCGGTGGTGATCGCGCGCAGGGCCATGGTGGGGTGGGTGGTGCCGCCCTGGCGCAGGTTCACTTCAATCGCCTGTAAATCCCAAGTGCCGCCGATCTGCCGGGCGATGAAGTCCACTGCGTAGCGCTCCAGCGCCCCTTCACGGGCCAGGGCTTCTCCCACCGCCTGGCCGTGGCGCATCAGCTCGAGCCGGTAGGCATCGTCGGCTGGAAAGCGACAGCCGAGGTAGGTCTGTCCGCCGGCACCCCCGAGGATCTGCTCGTGGGTGGAGAGCAATTCCACCCGGCCGCCTGGATGAATCGTGCCCTGCACGCTTGGTGAGCTGAGGCTCTCGCCGCCCTCCAGCCAACACTCCACAAGAGCTCCCTGTTGCGCCATCAGTTCCCGCCAGCCCTGGGCCGGCATCGGCAGCTGCTCCAGCGCCTCGGCGAGCAGCTGGCGCCGCTCCCGCCCGCTGCGGCTCGCTAACTCCAGCGGCTCGAGCTCCAGGGTGGCGTTGCCTTCACCGCTGATGCCCTCGTTGAGCTTCACCACACAGCGTTTCAGCTCCGGCTGGGATTCCCACAGCTCTGCGCTCACCTCCGCCAGGTCGGCGAGGTTGTGCACCAGGCCGCTGCCGGCCGGATGGGGCACACCGCAGCGCGCGAACAGCTCACGGCTCCCCGCTTTGCTGCCCCAATAGCTGAGGGCAGGATCGGTGCCGAGCAGGGGCACCTGCAGCACTTCGGAGAGCCGTTTTTCCAGCTCCGTCACCACAAAGCAGCTGATGAAGCTGCGGCCCGGGCGCAGTAGCTCGCGGATGCGGCCGAGCAGGGCCGGCCGTTCCAAGAGTTTTTCGGTGAGCGGGCGGTTGGAGGCGTCGTCGGTGTCGAACAGGTGCAGCCGCCGGCGGGCGTGGGAGGTGGGAACGCCTGGCATTAGCTCGAGCACCGCATCCACCACCAGCTCCGGCAACAACTTGCTGGTTACGTAGATGGCCCGCACACCCGGATCCCGCAGGCGGATCAACGAAAACAGCTGGCGCTCTTCGTAATGGTGGGCGCCGGTGACCAGCGCCATCAAGGCGCGGTCCATCGATAGCGATGGCACCACCAGCACATCGAACTGCCCGCCATCACCGCTGTGCTCGCACCCCCATCCCGGTTGCAGCTGAGCTTGCAGCTCCTGAAACGACAGGGCCATGAACAAGACGCCGTGGATCGAGCACCTCTCCACTCTGGTCGCTATGCCATGGGTTGAGAGCACCCCTGTGCGCCGGATGGCTGGACTCGATGCCTGTCTTGATCCCTGGCAGGCGCCAGTGGATCGGGCCGATCCGATCGCGCTCCTCGAGCAGCAGAACGCCCAGCGTCTGCCCTGGTTAGTGGCGGAGCGTCATCGGCGCATGGCCCAGAGCCCCTTCGCCTGGTTTCGCGGCAGTGCGGCGTTGATGGCCTCGGATTTGGGCCGGGTTCCCCAGAGCTCCTTGCAGGTGCAGCTCTGCGGCGACGCCCATCTGCTCAACTTCGGCTTCTACGCCTCACCGGAGCGCACGTTGGTGTTCGACATCAACGACTTCGATGAGACATTCCCCGGCCCGTGGGAGTGGGATCTCAAACGCCTGCTGGTGAGCCTGGTGTTGGTGGCCCGCCAGCTGGGGCTTGATGCCGAGGAGCAGGCTCGCCTCGCCCGCAAGGTGTCCAGCCGCTACCGCAAGGCGATCGCGGCCTTCTCTGATCTCCCCACCCTGGAGCTTTGGACCACCCTCCTGGATGTGGAGCGGTTTGTGGAGGAGGAGGGCAAGGGCTCCTTTCGCCAGCATCTGCTCGATGCAGCAGCCCATGCGCGCCGCCGCAGCGGCCGTCAGGCGGTGGCCCGCTACGCCGAGCTGCATGCCGATGGGCACTGGCAGCTGCGCCATGAACCGCCGCTGCTCTGGCGCCACCGGCAGGTGGATCCGAGTGTCTTCGCTCAGCCCGATCACGACCTGGCCCTCTCGGCCTTGCTCAAGGGTTATCTCGAGAGCGTGCAATCGCAGCGGCGTCATCTGGCGAGCGCCTACCGGATCGTGGACACTGCCTTCAAGGCTGTGGGGGTGGGTTCGGTGGGTACCCGCTGCAGCATCACCCTGCTTCAGGGGCCTCACCCCGATGATTTGCTGCTGCTCCAGAGCAAACAGGCGCTGCCCTCGGCCCTGGCGGAGCCCCTCGGACGGCTTGAGAACAGCCAGGGCGAGCACCAGGGCCAGCGGGTGGTGGAGGGGCAGCGCCTGCTCCAGTGCGTGAGCGATCCCTTCCTCGGCTGGACCACCGCCCCCGGCGGCCATCACGCCTACTGGCGGCAGCTGCGCGATTGGAAGGCATCGCTACCGGTGGAGGCAATGAAGCCCGATGCGCTCAAGGCCTATGGCCGCTTGTGTGCCTCGGTGCTGGCGCGGGGCCATGCCCGCTCGGGGGATCGCTTTGCCCTTGCCGAGGCGTTAGACGGCCAGAAGCCGATCGATCGCGCCTTCAGTGCCGATGCACTGGCCTATGCCGACCAGGTGGAGCGCGATCATCTGCGCTTACTGGAGGCGATGGCTTCGGGTCGTCTCAGCAGTTAGAAACTGGCGCTGAGTTGCATCCCCGCGGCCAGGATCCCTGGCAGGGGCTCGGCGGATCCGCTGGGGTTGAAGATCCACTGCAGGGTGGGTTGCAGGCTGAGCCGATGATTGAGTTGGATCCGGTATCCCAGCTCCAGCATCCCTTCGTAGGCACTGCTGTTGAACTGGTTGCTCAGGCCGCCTCGCCCAATGCCGAACACCGCCACATCCAGTGGCCTGTCGGGTAGGAGCCCCTGGATCACCACGCCGCCGCCCACAAAGCTGGGGGCGATCACCTCGGAGGCATCCGGCGAGTAGGAGGCTCCGATCCAGAGCCGATCCGTGAGGCCCAGGGGCAGTCCGCTGGGCAGCGTGAGGCTGCCGTACACGCCATTGCCGTTCTCGCTGGTGAGGAATCCCCCCACGCTCAGCAGGCCGTCATGCAGTTGGTTCACCACCGTCACCGGCGTCGGGCAGGGGCCCCGTTTGTTGCTCCAGCGCACCACACCCTGCTTGGTGCGGCAGGCCTGCAATGGTGCGGCGCTCATCGAGGCCGGCTGCAGATCCAGCTGCAGAAATTGAGCGGTGCCGGAGTTGGGGCCAAGGGCGCCGTCCCTGAGGCCCAGCCACCTGGAGATGGTGTCGGTGGTGTTGAGATCAAACAGCCCGTAGCGCAGGCTGAGGTCCTGGCTCGCCTGGGCCTCGACGACAGCGCCGATGGCGCTGTAGGGGTTGATCGGCAGGCCCGCGACGGTGATGTTGAGGGTGTTGTTGAAGGCTGAGTGCACGTAGTTGCCGAGCACCGGCACCTCAACGAAATCCGGGTTGATCGGCAGGATTCCGGCCTTCAGGCTCAGCCAGCCATCACCCCCGGCGCGTTCGATCGACAGCTCGGAGAGATAGAAACCGGGCGGATAGGCCGCCTGTTGCAACGGGAACAGGGCGCCGATGGCGCTGCTGTAGTAGGCATCGCCGGCGTCGTGATTCACCGTGGCGTTCAGCTGCCAGTGATCGAGCTCTCTCCAGTTGGCACTGGGGCGGTTCAGGCCGCTGCTCAGCTCCAGGCTGAGGGTGCCTTGCTGAATCCAGCTGCCTGCGGAACGCTCTCCGCCCATGGGATTGAACAGCGGCTCAGCGGTCACGCTGAGCTCTATCTGCATCCAGGCCGGGAGGTGAAGCAGCTCCTGGAGATCAGGCCAGCCGTTGGCCAGGCTCAGCTGCTCAGGCGTTGGCTTCGGGGTGGATGGGCTCTCGAGCGCGTCTGTGCTCTGGGCGCTGACCCGTGGGCACGCACCCGCCAGCGTTGAGGCAGCAAGGAGGGCCCAGATGCCGCAAGCCAGGCAAGTGCCTCGGGGTTGCTGGCGCATGGCTGGGCCCTCGGTGCGGCCACAGGTTCTGTCCTGTGGCCGGATTTGGCAAGGCAGGGATCAGCCCTTCTTGCTGCGGCCTTTGGCTTTGGGCTTGGCGCCCTCTTCAGCGTGGGCTGTGTTCACCGCCTGGTTGTGGGTGGGGCCGTCGTTCACCACCACACTCACCACACGGCCGCCCTGACGGATCACCCGTTGCAGGGCCTCATTCATGCGGCTGAAGGGCACGCGCGTGGTGTAGGCGCCGTGGCGCAGGAAGCGGTTGTTGGCGATGCCGGTGGCGGTGATCGTCACCACACGGCTGCCCTCGCTGGCGGCGCCGGCGCTGGGGCTCGACACCAGCAGCTCCTGGCTGCGGAAGCCAAAGGCCGGGGTGCCATCGATGCGCCGATCGCTGGGCAGATCGCCGCTGGGCAGCTCACCACTCGACGACACATCGGCGCGGAACGGCCCATCGGTGCTGATGTGGGCGTATTGCGCGGCTGTAGGGGCCTGGGCCCAGCTGGCGGCGGAGCCGCTCACCCGCACGGCGCTGCCAGCACCAGCCACGGCGATCGGGCGGTTCTGATGCAGGGCCCGGCCCAGCTTGAACTGGGTGCCGCTGCCATCGCCTTTCACGGAGGCCGAGGCGCCGCGGGCCAGCTGCATCAGCCAGGAGAACTGGCGGCCTTCATGGCCAGCCGAGTAGTTCCAGCCGTGCATGTGGGGCACGTTGTCGTTGCCGAAGTTGCGGTTGTATTCGGCGCTGTCGAGATAGGAATCGATCTCGGCGTCGTATCCCTGCTCCTGCAGGATCGTGAAGTGGTGCAGCATCTCCTCCTTGTTCTGGGGAGCGCGGCCAAGCAGATGCTTGAAGTTGAGCTCGATGAAGCGATAGGGATTGCAGTTCTCGAAGAAGCGCGAGCGATACAGGGCGCTGCGGGCCACGGTGCGCACAAACTCGCGCACGTTCAGATAGCCATTGCGGAACAGCGATTCGGCGCCATCCAGGCGCTCGTTGTTCATCAGATATTGACCGCCCAGCACCTGCTGATACACCGCACGGATGATGGCGTTCTGGTCATCGGTGGAGGCGTGGGGCCGGCTTTCTTTGTTGAGGCCGGGTGCAAAACGCTCGATACCCAGGGCAGGTGCTTGAACGAGAGACATAACGGTCGGGCTCGCTAGGGGGAATCCGGCAGGACCGTAGATGCCTTATTTGAAGCTGTCAGCGAAACGTTGCGAGCTCTTTACGGGAGCGTTGTTCAGGAGGGCTGAATCTCTTCGAGCAGCTGACCACTGGTGCACACCGTGCGGCAGGGGCGTTGCTCCTGGCGGCTCAGTTTGCGGGCGGCGATGTAGGCCAGCAAGGGATTGGGGTAGGTCTTACTGGTGCTCCAGCTGCCGTCGTTGGCTTGGAATAGAACCTGGGTTTGCATGGAGCTCGGCCTCCAGTCATCCACTGGGCGGAACCTATGGAGCGGTGGGGGCCCCTCTATGTAGCAGCGGTTACCGAATGGCGGATCGGCTTAATAGCGCTTGCCGCTTAGTAGCTCATGCGGCTGGCCTGGACTTGCTGCAGTTGTTCGGCGATCTGCTGGCAACGGGTTCCCTGGCGCAGTTGGGGTTCCGAGCTGCGCACCTCCAGCTGGGCTTCGCGGCTGCGGCTGCAGTTCCAAGACGCGAGCACCGTGACGCGCTGGGCCATGGGCAGCCCGCAGTTCGGCCTGTCGGAGGCGAGCACCTGCGTGGCGTTGCTCACGGAAGCGTCCACCACCAACCCGAGCTGCTGCAGCGGTTCGGCCAGCGCCTCGAGCAGGGCATCGCTGTCTACGCTGGTGATCCAGGAGAACAGGGCCATACTCGCTGCCGGGTTGGGCCGAAGCTAAGGACATGCCCCCCCCGCCCTTCAAGTGCTTTTCAGCACAGAATCCTGAAGAGAACCTGAAGGAATTACGGCTTGACGCGCCAGCGCAGTTGTTCGCCGGCGTGGAAGGGAACCAGGCAGCTGGGTTGATCGGTGCCATTGGCGAGTTCCAGCATGGCCGGCAATCCGGGGCCATCGGCTGCGTGATCACAGCGCTCCAGGGTGATCGTGCCGTTGTTCAGCGGTAGCCCGTAAAAGCGAGGGCCATTGAGGCTGGCGAAGGCTTCCAGTTGATCGAGCGTGTTGTGGTCGTCGAACACCTCGGCGTAGCTCTCGAGCGCATAAGGCGCGCAGTAGATCCCGGCGCAGCCACAACTGCTTTCTTTGGCCTGGCGCAGATGCGGCGCTGAGTCGGTGCCGAGAAAGAACTTGGCGTTGCCCGATGTAGCGGCGGCACGCAGCGCCAGCCGGTGCTGTTCCCGTTTCGCCACCGGCAGGCAATACATGTCGGGCCGTAATCCCCCTTGAAAGAGGGCGTTGCGGTTGATGTGTAGGTGGTGTGGGGTGATCGTGGCCGCGAGGTTGGCGGGGCCCTGTTCCACGAACCGCACCGCATCGGCCGTGGTGATGTGCTCGAGCACCACCTTCAAGTTGGGATGGCGCTCCAGCAGCGGTTTGAGCTGCCGCTCGATGAACACCGCCTCACGATCGAAGATGTCCACGGCCGGGTCGGTCACCTCGCCGTGGATCAGCAGCGGCATACCGATGCGCTCCATGCAGGTGAGCACAGGGCCGATGTGGGCGAGATCCCTCACGCCGGCATCGGAGTTGGTGGTGGCCCCGGCCGGATAGAGCTTGGCGGCGGTGAACACGCCCGCCTGGAATCCCCGCTCCAGTTCAGCGGGCTCGATCGTTTCGGTGAGATAGGCGGTCATCAGCGGGGTGAAGCCGGAGGCGGCGTCGCTGCCGGCGCTGCGCTCGAGGGCCGCCAGGATGCGTTCGCGGTAGGCACTCGCCTGAGCAACCGTGGTGATCGGTGGCTTGAGGTTGGGCATCACGATCGCCCGCGCGAACTGGCGGGCGGTGTGCCCCACCACCGCCTGGAGCAGCGCCCCGTCGCGGAGATGCACGTGCCAGTCGTCAGGCCTGCGGATGGTGAGGGTCTGCCCTGCCCTGCTCCCTGCCATCACCTCGACCAGCCCTGGAATTGCGTTGCTTCTACTTTGTTCCCCCATGGAGCTTCCCGACCAGCTGGTGGCGATCCGGGTGCAGCCCCGTGCCAGCCGTGAGGGGGTTCAGGGGGTGCGCGGCGAGGCCATCGCGATTCAGCTGAAGGCGCCGCCGGTGGATGGAGCGGCCAATGCGGCGTTGCTCAAGCTTCTGGCCCGTTTGTTGAAGGTGCCCCAGAGCAGCATCGAGCTGGTGCGTGGTGCCACCGGCCGCTCGAAGTGGATCCGGGTGGAGGGGTGGACTGGCGAGCAGGTCAGGGCCGCACTGCTTGGCTCTGGTGGGTGAGCAGCAGGTTGAGCATGTCCTGCAGGGGCATCGGCTTGGCCAGTAGATAACCCTGGCCCCAATGGAAGCCCTGGCGCTGCAGCCATTGGCGCTGGGCTTCTGTTTCCACCCCTTCAGCGGTGGTGTGCAGTTCGAGGGCCTCCGCCATGGCCTGGATCACCTCCAGGATGCGGTTGCTGGGTTGCTCAGGGGCATCGAGCAGCTTCACGAAGCTCATGTCCACCTTGAGGCTGTGGAAGGGGAAGCGGTTCAGGCGGCTTAAGGAGGAGTAACCGGTGCCGAAGTCGTCGATCGCTAGGAGCACTCCGCGCTGATGCAGCTGGCTCAGTTGGCGGGCGATCTCCGCTTCCGGTTGCTGCAGGTTCATCTCCAACAACTCCAGCTGCAACTGCCAGTGCTGAGGGAGTGGTTGTTCATCGATTAGTGCAAACAGCTCCTCGAGGTGCTGCTCGCTCTCCAACACCGCTGCGGAGAGATTGAGGCTGAGCAGCATCGGTCGCTCGGGGTGTACCCGGGCCATCGCGTGGCTGGCCTGGATCGCTTGGCGGATCATCTGCAGATCGAGGGCGCCCAGCAGCTCGGCCCGTTCCGCCGCCGCCAGGAACACGCTCGGCAGCAGGAGATCCCCATCGCTGTGGCGCCAGCGGGCCAGCGCCTCCACGCCGGTGATCGCGAGGCTTTGCAGATGGAAGAGTGGCTGGAAGTGGGGTTCGAGCTGGCCGCGGCTCAGGCCATGGCGCAGTTCCGATTCCAGCTGGAGATCCTGTTGCGCCTCCATGCGGCTGGTGAGATCAATGCAGCTGTAGTGGCTGCCGGGCCGGCGGGCGGCGTTGCGCAGGGCGATGGCGGCATCGCTCAGTAGGTCGTCGGCGTTGCTGTAGTTGCCCTGGAATAACGCAGCGCCAACGGCGACCTGCGCGTTGAGCAGTTGCTTGGCTACCGCGACTGGTTGTTGCAGTTGATCCGTGATGGCCGCGGCTTGGTCGCACAGTTGCCCTTCCGTGCTGATGAAGGGCAACAGCACCAGCCACTCCTGATCGTTGAGTTCGCAGCAGCTGGCTTGATCGCTCAGCAGCTGGCTGAGCCTCTCCATCTGCTCACGGCGCAGGGCGCTGGCCACCGCTTCACCGAGGGCGTTGGCAATGCGGCGCAACTCCTTGAACTCCACCCGCAGGATGCCGAAGCCGGCTTGGCTGTTCTGGCAGAGCATCAGCTCCACCATGCTGAGCAACTGCTCTTTGCTGGTGAACAGGCCGCTGCGATCCAGGGCTGTGCTGCCCGCGGGCCGCTGCTCCTGGCGGGCCTGCTGCGAGTGTTCCAGTAGGCGGCTCTGGCGTTTGAGCTCCATCTGCTGCACTACCAGGCGCGCCAGCCGTTCCAGGGCGCTGATCTGCAGGTCGCTCAGGCGCCGGGGTTGCTGATCCACCGCACACAGGCTGCCCAGCGCTAAGCCGTTGCTTGAGATCAGGGGGAAGCCCGCGTAGAAGCGGATGTGCGGCCGCTCCAGCACCAGAGGGTTGTCGCAAAAGCGCGGATCGGCCAGCGCGTCTTCGATGATCAGTGGCGTGCGCTGCAGGATCGTGTGGCCGCAGAAGGAGATATTGCGGGGCGTTTCCTTGGCATCAAGCCCGATACAGCTCTTGAACCATTGGCGGTTCTCATCCACCAGGGAGATGATGCCGATCGCGGTGCCGGCGATATCGCGCACCAGGGCGCCGATGTCATCGAACGCCTGCTCATCCGGAGTGTCGAGTACCCCGTAGCTGCGCAGTTCTTGGACGCGCGCCGCATCGTCTGCGGGGATGGGGGCCTGCAGCATTGGTGCAGCTGCATCACAGTTCTGCCTGCAAGCTAGGCAGGCTGTTTCGGCTTGTCAGTGCTTTGTGGGCTGCTCAGCAGGGCCTCAAAGGTGGCGGCGGCCATCGGTTTGCCCAGCAGGTAGCCCTGGAAGCTGTCGCAGCCCAAGCTCAGCAGATGTTGAACCTGCTCTTCGATTTCCACGCCTTCAGCCAGGCAGGTGAGCCCCAATTCATGGGCCATCAGGATCGTTGCTTTCACGATGCTGCGATCGGAGGCATTGCTGGCCAGATCGCTCACGAAGCAGCGATCAATTTTCAAGCGATGCAGCGGTAGGCGTTGCAGGCTGGCCAGGGAGGAAAAGCCGGTGCCAAAGTCGTCGATCGCGAGGCTCACGCCGGCGGCGGCGAGGCTGTTGAGGGTGCGAGCGGCGGCGTCGAGATTGCCGATCAGGGCGGTTTCCGTGAGTTCCACCTCCAGGCGCTGAGGCGGAACACTCCAGTGCTCGCACAGCTGCAGCAGCTCCTGATCGAGCTGCTCCTGGTCGGGGTCGAGTTGGTGACCCGACACGTTGATCGCCAGCAGGGGCAGCTCCAGTCCCGCCAGCGACCACTGGCTCAGCTGTTGGATCGCCTGCTCGAGCACCCAGCGGCCGAGGGTGTGAATCAGGCCGCTCTGCTCCGCCAGGGGAATAAAGCGGCCTGGTGAAACAGGCTCCCGGCCTTGGGGCTGCCAGCGCAGCAGCGCTTCAGCGCCGATCAAGCGCCGATGGCGATCCCATTGCGGTTGGTAATAAAGCTGCAGCTCCTGGCGCTCAATCGCCCGGGCCAGCCGTTGCTCGAGATCGAGGTTGTCACGGATGGCCTGACTGATTGCTGTGGAATAGGCCTTCAGGGATCCCTTGCCCTGGCGCTTGGCTTCCATCAACGCCGTGTTGGCCCACTGCAACAGGCCAGAGGCTTCACTGCCGTGGTCGGGCGCGATGCTCACCCCCACGCAGGCGCTCAGCTGAATGGGTAGAGGTGTCTCCAGCCGCGGCACCACCTGGTGGAGCCAGTTCTGCAGTTGCGCGCCCAGGTTCAGCGCGTCGGACAGGCTGGTGATGTTGGCGCTGCGCACCACCAGAAAGGTGTCGCTGTCGAGGCGGGCCAGCCAATCAGTGGGTTGCAGGAACAGGCGCAGATGCTCGCCGGTCCAATGGAGCAGTTGATTGCCGATCTCAACGCCAAAACTGTCATTAATGCCCTGAAAGGTATCGAGATCCAGGCAGAGGATCGCGATCTGTTGGTTGTAAGGAAGCTCGCGAATGCGCTGCTCGAGGTAGCGAATTGAAGCCTGTCGATTCGGGAGGCCGGTGATGCTGTCGGTGTGGATAGCGTGCTCGAGCTCCAGCTGCAGATTGCGCTGGTGCTTGAGGTTTTGTAGCGTGCCGATGGTGTACAGGGCGCGACCGTCATCGTCGCAGCTGGTTTCACCGCGATGCAGCACGGACACAACACGCCCATCACTTAGTTGGAGGCGGTGCTCCAGTTGAAACGGTTGGCCGCTCAGCCACGATTGGCGCACGCTGGCGGCCACGAGGTTGCGATCCTCTGGGTGAACACGCTCCAGCAGCAGCTCGAAGCTGCTTCCGAGTGCTGGATCGCTCTCCAGGACCCGATGGGTCTGCGGCGACCAAAGCATGGCGCCGCTGTTGTGGTCGACCCGCCAGCTCCCGCACTCCTGGAAGTGCTCCGCCTGCTCAAGCAGCTCGTTCAGCGGCTCGATCACGCTCTCCCGGCCGCGCCTGTTGCTCGCAGCTTAGGGAGCAGATCAACAGGGCACCCAGGGGCTTTCATGGTTGCCGTTCAGGTGGCCTTTCCTAGAGTTAGGCATGGATGCACCTGCCTGGCGATCGTTGTTGCACCGCCTTGGCGGCGGCGTTGCAATAGCGGCGGCCCTGGGGGCGCTCGGCGGGTGCTTCTGGCGGCAGGCGAGTGTGGATGTTCCGGTGTCCAACTGGCCTGGTTACGAGTACATCTACCTGGCGCACAAGCTCGGCCTGGATCAGCGCGCGGGCATCACGATCAAGCCGCTGCAGTTTCCTGATCCACAGGCGATCGTGCATGCCTACCTGCGCGGAGATGTGCCGCTGGCACAGCTCACCACGGTGGAGGCGGTCGACCTCTGCGCCAGGGCGCCGAGCCGTTGTCCGGTGATTGTGCTGATCCTGGATGAATCCCGCGGTGGCGATCAGATCGCGGCGATCAAGTCTGTTCCGTCCTTGCAAGCTTTGAAGGGGCAGCCGGTGGCGGTCACCTTCTCCACCCTGGGGCCCTACGTGCTCAGCCGGGCGCTGGAGCAGCACGGGTTGACTCTCACCGATGTGCAGTTGCGCAACATTCCCCTGGCGCAGATGCCCAGTGCTCTGCGTAGCGGTGAGGTGAAGGCGGCGGTGTTTTTCCCGCCGTTCAGTGATTACGCCGCCCGCGATGGGGCTTCGCGCACCCTGTTCGATAGCCGCGCCATTCCTGGTGAAGTGTTCGACGTGCTGGCGGTCGATCCCGCCTACCTCAAGCGCAATGGCGCGACGGTGACCGCGTTGGTGCGTGCCTGGGCCGCGGCCCATCAGGCGGCCCGTCAGGATCCAGCCAAAGCGCTTGCAATCGCCGCGCAGCGAGAGCAACTCAGCGTTGAGGAATACCGCCGGGCGGAGGAGGGATTGGTGTACTTCAGCCTCAAGCAGCAGGAGGCGATGCTTCAGCCCGGTGGGGTGTTGGCCCGCAACCTGAAGGCCGTTCAGGAGGTGCAGGCGCGCCTCAAGCTCACCTCCCCTGCCGCACCGGTTCCCGCTGTAACGCCACGCTTTGCGGAGGCGGCCCAATGAAACAACGGCGGCGGATTGCGGCGCTGGTGGCTGTGCTGGGCAGTTCCCTGGCCCTGGGTGCCTGTGTGGCCTCCTGGCGTCAGCAGCAGGTGCGGCTGGCGATCATCGATTGGCCGGCCTACGAATACTTCTATTTCGCGAGCAAGAAGGGGCTGGATCGTGAGCTTGGGTTCAACCTGCAGGTGGAACAGTTCGGCTCGCTGCAGGATCAACGCCGTGCCTTCAGCCGCGGTGATGTGGAGGCGATTGCCACCACCCTGCCCGAGGCGATCGCCATCTGCCGGGAGGCGCCAGCGCGCTGCCCGTTGATCGTGTTGGTGCTGGACGAATCCAACGGTGCCGACCAGCTGATTGGAGCCGCCCGCCTGCAATCGCCGGCTGAGCTCAAGGGGCAACGGGTGGGGTTGGAGCGCAGCGTGCTCGGCGAGTTTGTACTGCTGCGTGCCCTCCAGCGCCATGGGCTCACCTTGGACGATCTCAACCTGCGCTACGAGGGCCCCAAGGCGCTGGTGGCTCAGCTGCAACGGGGCGCGCTGGCCGCGATCGTCACCTACGCCCCGCATAGCGATGCCCTGATCGGCGATCCGCGCTGGCGGGTGTTGTTCAGCTCCAGCCAGATTCCCGGTGAGGTGGTGGATGTGCTGGCGGTGAGTCCGGATCTGCATCGCCGCGATCCCCGCTTGGTCTCCGCCCTGGTGCGCACCTGGTGGGCGGCCCGTGCCTTCGCAAAGGAACAGCCCAAGCAGGCCGTGCAGTTGATGGCGCAGCGCCAGGGCGTCACCCCCGAGGAGTTCCTGCGCTCGCAGCGTTTGATTCGCTACCCCAACCAGGCGCAGCAGGCTGCCCTGTTGGCGGCCGATGGTCCGCTGCAGCGCACGATGCGCTTGCTCGAGCAGCAGATGCGCCAGGCCGATCGCTTGCCCGATGGCGTGCCCTTGCCCACGCTGGCGCCGGAGCTTGTGCCATGAAAGGCCCCCTGCACCAGCGTGTGAATCGCCGCCTGCTGGTGATTGCCCTGGCGGCGGCTGCGCTCGGCTCCACGCTGCTCGCCAGCGTGAGCGGCGTGTTGGTGTTTCAGGCCACCTTGAAGGAGGCCGAAAAGCACGCCAGCACCTTGGAGCGGGATCTGGCGGGCAGCGTCACCAGCTTCCAGCCGGTGTACGAGGTGCAGCGCCAGCTGCAGCTGGCAGCCTCTTCGCGGGAGTTGCGCTCGGCGTTGCTGCTCGATCGCAGCGGCCGTCTTCTGGCGGCCAGCGATAACGCCCTAGTGGGCCGCAACATTCGCCAGCTCGGAGAGGGGGATGGTTTGGGGGATTTGCCCAAGCACCTTTCGGCCTGTTTCACCTTCCGCGCTGGCGGGTTCTGTCACTGGGATCAGGGCTCAAGCCTGGTGGATGGCCCCGTGCCCCTCATCGGTGGCGACCACATGATTCGCGTGTTGCCCACGCCGCTGGCCCTGGAGGGTCTTCCGGCGTTTGGCAAGCAGGGCCTGCTGGTGATTGAGATGGATCTGCAGCCGCTGGTGGGGCAGGCGGCGCAGCTCATCGGCGTGGTGTTTGTGGCCGGCCTGCTCCCCCTGTTCCTCACCGCCGGTGCGCTGGTGCTGGTGGTGCGCCGTCAGCTGTTGCCGGAGCTGATCAGCCTGGCGCAAACCGACAGCCTCTCCGGTGTGATGAACCGCGGGGCCTTCCTTGAGGCGGCTGGCCAGCGGCTGGCCATGCCCGGGCTAGGGGAGCAGCGGCTGGTGGTGGCGTTGATCGACATCGATCACTTCAAAACCATCAACGACAGCTATGGCCACGCCGCTGGCGATGAGGTGATTCGCCGCATGGCCGATTTCCTCAATGCCGCCGTGCGCCGCAGTGATCTGGTGGGCCGCCTCGGCGGCGATGAATTTGCCTTGGTGGTGGCCGCCTCGGCACCTCAGGCCTACGACCTGCTCGAGCGGTTGCGGGCTCGGGTGGCGGCCCAACGCTGGGTCTTGGCCGATGGCCGCGAAGCTCAGCTCACCCTGTCGATCGGGATGGTGGAGGTGGGTTCGGAAGGGCGGCAGCAGCTCACCGAGCTGCTGCAGGCGGCGGATGCAGCGCTCTATGTGGCCAAGGACTTAGGGCGCAATCAGGTGATGGATCTGCAACACCAACACCCCAAGGGTTGGACGATGCAGCCCGCCTAGGGCTTGCTGTGATGTTGCAGCCTCAGCTCCATCGAGCGCTGCACCAGAAACACGAGCAGTGCAGTGCTCCAGCCCGCCAGCAAGAGGCCATTCAATGCCAATCCCACGCTGAGCAGATGCCAGCAGCTCGGCAACATCACATCGCCATAGCCCACGCTGGTGAAGGTGATGCCGCTGAAATAGAAGCTGCTCTCCAGGGTTGGCAGGAGTCCCAAGCCGCGGATCAGCAGAGCCCAGAGCAGGATCTCGAGCAACAGGGCCAGGGCCGTGAGCCCGGCGCCGATCAACACCGCCAGTGTGCGCCGCATCGGCTTCGGCGCGCACCAATCGATGAGCCGTGGCTGGTGGCTCAGCTCGGTGATCAAGGTGGTGACGGCGAGGTGCACCAGGCACGTGGCGATCAGCATCGCTGCGCACACCAGCAGTTGCAGGGCGATGCCCGGTGAGGCGCAGTGGGCTGGAGCCGTGGCGGCCGCAGCGCTCTGTGCCAGGGGGATCAGCAGCGCCAGACCTGCCAGAGCGAGGGGCGACAGGCGGATGTGCTGGCGGCGCGGCAAGCGGTGCATGGCGGTTAGGCCCCAGGGAGCTGGGGGGTGGGCAGCTCTGGAGTGGGAAGGCCGAGCCAGCGCGCCTCCTCCCTGGCAGCAGGTAAGAGGGCTTGCAGTTGGGCCCAGCGATCGGGCTGTGTGGTGTCGTTGCTGAGGGCGTTGAAGCGGCGTAGCGCTGAGCTGGGGAACAGCAGCAGACCCACCGCTAAGGCAAGGCCGCAACCCATCAGGTAATCGATCCAGCGGTTGGGGATGTACCAGGCCACCAGGGGGCCGTAGCCGATGAAGGCCACACCACTCGAAATCAGAGCTGTTTGCAGATAGCTGCGGCGGTTGAGGGCTGCCACGAGCATGGCGGTGCCCCCCATTACTAAACCGATCGACACCTCGCTGATCCCAAGGGTGTTGAACACCAGCAAGGGCATGAGCACCCCAAGGCTCACCCCCGCCATGCGATCGCGCACCCGCGCCAAGGTGGCCCCGATACTGTCGTTGAGCAACAGCACCACACCGAAGTAGAGGTATTTCGGGGTCAGGGCTCCGAGGCCTTCGCCAATGGCGAGGGCCAGGGTGGCGAACACCAGCTTTCGCCAGAAGAAAGGCGAGCTCAACCCGGCGGCGATGCGCTGCCCCAAGGGTGGTTCTTGGCTTGGGGATCCACCGGTTGCTGGAGCGTTGTGTGGATCGGCTGGAGCGTGGCGTAGCTCCGTGGGTGTGAACACGAGCTGCACCAGGGTGCCAATCGCCAGGCCCAGGGCGATGGCCAAGAGTTCATCGCGCCAGCTTTCCCAGCTGGGTGTGCCCAGCAGCGGCAACACGCCGACACAGGCCACCGCACCGCTGAGCATGCGCAGTTTGCTTGGTAGGGCCAGGGTGATGAGCTGCATCAGCGCTGCCACCAGGCCGAACACGAACACCTGGGGAACGTTGGAGAGGGCCAAACCCAGGCTGACGCCGATCGCCAGGCAGCCCCCCACCAGCACCAGCAGCACGGGGTAGATCAAGGGCGGCCAGCGGCTGAAATCAGGCCTGACCACCAGAGCGGCGATTAGCGATCCGTAGGCCAGCGACCCCCCGCTCAACCCCACCCCCTCGCAGGTGGCATGGGTGAGAGCGGCGGCCAGGCCGATCACCAGTGCTGCCCTCAAATCGAGCGTGAGGGGGCTGGGGGTGCCCTCAGTCGCCATGGGGCGAGGGACCTTTGAGGGCCTGCACCCAGCCCACCAGCAGCACGATCAGCAGCAGCGCCAGCCAGAACCACAGCCGTGGTGGCTGGCTCGTGGCTGTGATCACCAGCAGGACCAGGGCCAGCCAGGGGGCGGGCTGCCGCCAGGGCTTTAGCCAGCGCTGCAGCTCCGAGCCTCGCTTGCTGCGGGTTGGTGTCATCGCTCCATGCCTCCCAGCCAGCGCAGGAAGGGAAGCACAAAGCTCAGCGGTCGGCGACGCTCCACCACCACTTCACCCTTGGCAGGTGTGCCGTTCTCCAGGCTGAGATCGGGCCCGCGGCTGCCGCTCCAGCGCAGGCCGGAGGGGGTGTCGGCCCGCTCGAGCCTGAGGGTCACGATGCGTACCGGCGCGGTGGCCTTCTCGGGCAGGGTGGCCAGTGGGTCGCCCCCTTCGCCGAAGGCGGCCTGACGGCTGCGGGCGATCAGGCTGCCGGCGAGATCCGTGTCGCCTACGGCGCGCGACACCTCCGCCAGATCGGCACTGGCCGGCGAGATGTCAACGATGCGGCCCTCCACCAGTCCGTAGCGCTGGGAGCTGCCGCCGTAGCGATCGCGGGTTTGCAGCTGCAGATCGAGCTGGATGGGCATGCCGGGCTTGAGCCGCGCCACATCGGCATCGCTGAACAGGGCGATGGCGGTGCGTTCCTCGCCATTGGCACTGCCCCGTGGGCCAAGCCCCACGGTTCCCAGCCGTTGACCGGGCACCACCGCCTGCCCCGGATTCACGCTCAGGCTGAGCAGCATGCCGTTGCGGGGGGAGAGCACCGATTGGCTGTTGCGCTGGGCCTGCAGCTCTGCCCGCGAGGCACCGAGCTGAGCGAGCTGGGCCTGCAGCTCCTCAATCGCGTTGTTGTTGCGCAGGTAGAGGTCCTGGGCTCCCACCCAAAGCGGGCTGTAGCGGGGAATCACCTCATCCCGGCGCAACGTTTCCAGGGCCTTGAGCTGCAGACCCACCGGCTGGTTGGCCACGCGCAGGGTGCCGATCCGCGATTGGATCGTTTGGGCCTGGCGATCGAGGGCCTTGATCTGATCGAGCAGGGCGTTGCTGTTGGGGCCCACGCCACCAGCCCCGGCGGCCTGTTGATCCACCCGACTGATGCTCAACAGCAGGTCGCCCTGCTGCACCTGCTCGCCCACGCGGCGCAACAACTCCTGCACCTGGCCGGGGGATCGCGCGTAAACCCCCACGCGGCTTTCGGGAGGCAGCAACACCGCACTGCCTTCCACCTTCACAGCGATGGAAGGAGAGAGCGCCCATCCCGCGCACAGCGCAGAAACGGCAGCCATGGGCAGCAGCTGGGGGATGCGATCGCTCACCACCGCCATCTCGCCCAGCGCTCTGGGAGCTGCACACTGCGGCTACGGTACCGGCAACTTGCGACCTGAAGGCTTGTTCCGCCGTCCTCGCCGCTCGTTCTACAGGTTGTCTGCGGCATGGCTCGGAGCGATTGGGCTGGCAACGGCTCCCCTTGTGGCGCCGTTCGCTAGTCAGCCCAGCCATGCGGCGGAACTTCAGGCCCCCACAAAGCCCGATGCGGCGGGAATAACCCAGACCCCTTTAACCCTGAGCCTGGAGCAGGCGATCGCGCTCGGGGTGAACCGTTCCTTGGCCCTGCGTAGCAGTGCGCTGCAGCTCGATGAAAGCCGAGCCCTGCAGGGCCTCGCGCGGGCCCGCTTCCTGCCCAAGCTCGATTTAGTGGGGTTGGGCACCTACGCCCAGGTGGGCACGGACTTTGGCTTCATCTCCAACCTGCCGGCGATCGGGGATCTCAATTTCGATCTCGGTGGTGATGGCTACGCGGTGGTGCAGAACACCTTTGTGAATGCGGGCCTTGCGCTCACCATGCCGCTGATTGATTTCGGCCGCGGACCGCTGCAGCAAGCAGCCCGAGCCGGTGTGCAGGCCGCCCAGGCTGAGCAGAGCGAGCAGCAACGGCGCACCCGCTTCGCGATCGTGAGCGCCTATCTCAATGCCCAGCTGGCAGAGGCGCTGATTCCGGTGTGGGAGAGCGCCCTGGGGGTGTCCACGCGTCTGCTCAGCGATGCCAGTGCGATCCGCCGCGAAGGCCTGGCGGCACGCATCGACACCCTGCAGGCCGAGGCATTGGTGGAAACCGATCGGCAGGGCCTGGCGGAAGCGCGCTCCCAGCGCCAGATCGCTCTCAGCGCCCTGGCCCGCAGCCTCAACCTGCCGCCGCAGCAACAGGTGGTGCTCTCGGATCCGCTGCAGCCTCTGCCGGCCTGGCCCCTCAGCCTCAACGCAACCCTGGAGAAGGCCTTTGCCGATCGGCCCGCTCTGCAAGCGTTGGAGAAGCAACGCCAGGCCCAGCTGGCCCGCGTGCAGGTGGCCCGCGCCGGAGCGCTCCCTCAGGTGGGCCTGTTGCTGGGCGGCGGAATCAATGCGGACTGGCTGAATGTGCCGGTGCTCAACAGCACCCCGCGGGTGTCTGCGAACGGCGCCTCGGGCCCGGATTTGCCAACACTGAACAGCAGCGGGAATGCCTCTGGCAGCTTTTACGACTGGGGAGCGGTGATCTCTTTAAGGCAGCCCATCTTTGATGGCGGCCTCACGCGCGAATCGGTGGCGCTGGCACGCCGCCGCGCCGAGCAGAGCGAACTGGCGATCGAACTGGCCGAGCAGAGCATTACCCAACAGGTGGAAACCTGGTTTGCCAGCCATCAGGCTTCAGGCCCCCAGATGCGGGCCGCAGCGGCGGCGGCCCGCGCCGGTGATGAAGCGGTGCGGGATGCGCTGCTCCGTTATCGCGCCGGAGTGGCACCAATCACTGAGCTGTTGATCGCCCAGCGCAATCTCCAGGCCGCCCGCTCCGCCCAGGCCACGGCGATTCACCGCTGGAACCTCAGCCGCGCCGGGCTGGAGCTGGAAACCGGCTCTTTACAGTGAGTGCATGACCGATCAGGCCCAGCCCTCCGCCGACCACCAGGCGGCTAGTGAGCGCATCACCGAGCAGCTCGGGCGACTGATCCCGCTGGTGAATGGCCCCGCGCGGGTGGCTCGGGTGGGTTCATCCCATGGACGCGATGGTTTGCCCTCGCTGCTCACCTGGGATGACGACGGCCAGTTGAACGTGGACTGACCCTTGCGGCCCGCCCCTGAGGCCTCCTTGGCGCGGCGGATGCTCGTGTTGGCTGGGGGCGGCCATACCCACGCCCTGCTGTTGCGCCGCTGGATCATGCGGCCCCACACCCGGCCCGCTGCCACGGCGGTGACGCTGGTGAATCGCTGCAGCACCGCCCTCTATTCGGGCATGGTGCCGGCGCTGGTGGCGGGGCTCGTTCCCCGTGAAGCCTGCGCGATCGATCTGCGCGAGTTGTGCCGCCGGGCTGGGGTGAGCTTTGTGCAAGCGGAGATCAGCGGCGTGGATTCCCTCCACAACGAACTGCAGCTCCAGGGCAGGCCCCCACTGCGTTTCAACGTGCTCAGCCTCAACGTGGGCTGCCAGACCCGCTGGAGCGCTGCAGCTGGCGGTGTTGAGGCTGGCGCGAGCCAACGGGTGAAACCGCTGGAGCCGTTTCTGGCCTGGCTCGATCAGTGGCTCACACCTGGCCGGGATCCGGTGGTGCGGATTCGCGGGGGTGGGGCCGCGGCGGTGGAACTGGCGCTGGCTTTGCGGGCCCGCGGACTGGCTCCGACATTGTTGCTTCGCGGCGATCAGCTGCAGCTGGGATCGGCCGCAAGCAACAGGGCCGCCGAACGCTGGCTGACCCGCGCCGGCATTGCCGTGCGGCGGTGCGTCGCTGAGCACGAGCCCGCTGATCTGGCCTGCACTGGCAGCGAGGCGCCGCCCTGGTTGGCGGCCAGCGGCCTGCCGGTGGAGCTGGCCACAGGCCGTGTGCTCACCGAAGCCAGCCTGGCGGTGCAGGGCTTCCCGCAGCTCTTTGCCAGCGGTGATTGCGCCGTGATCGCCGCTGATCCCCGCCCCCCTTCAGGGGTGTGGGCCGTGCGGGCCGCGCCGGTGCTCGCGGAGAACCTGAAGCGGGCTTTGACCCAGCCCGATCGCCCCTTGCGTTCGTGGCGCCCGCAGCGCTGGGCTTTGCAGTTGCTGGGCGATGGCGGTTGGCAGGCGCCGGCTCCGCCTGAGGCCATCGCTGTGTATGGGCCCTGGCACTGGGGGCCATCCCGCTGGCTCTGGCGCTGGAAAGAGCGGATTGATCGCCGCTTCATGGACGGTTTCTGCTCCGATGCCGCCATGGCCGCCTTTGAGCCCATGGCCTGCCGCGGTTGCGCGGCCAAGCTTCCGGCGGCTCCCTTGGCCGCGGCCTTGGCACGGCTGGCGCCAGCCGGCGAGGCGCCAAGACCGGAAGATGCCGCGCCGCTCGAGCGCGCCGCCAGTGGGGCGCTGTTGCTGCAGAGCGTGGATGGATTCCCGGCCCTGGTGGATGACCCCTGGCTCAATGCCCGCCTCACCACCCTGCATGCCTGCAGTGATCTGTGGGCCTGTGGCGCCCGTCTGCACAGCCTGCAGGTGGTGGTCACCCTGCCTGCGGCCGCCGCGGTGCTTCAGGAGGAGCTGCTGCTGCAGACCCTGGCGGGGGTGCGTTCGGTGATCGATCCCCTTGATGCGCCGTTGCTGGGAGGGCACACCCTGGAGGGGCGCGATGGGGCCGGCCTGGCGCTCACCCTGGCGGTGACGGGCGCTGTGGCACCCCAGGCCCATTGGCCCAAAGGTCCGCTGCGCTCTGGCCAGGTGTTGCTGCTCAACCGGGCGATCGGCAGCGGGGTGCTGTTTGCGGCGGCGATGGCGGGCCGGGCCCAGCCGCAGTGGCTCGATGCGGCCTTGGAGGTGATGCAACAGAGCCAGGCGCCCCTGGTGGAGCTGCTGGCGGCCCACGGTTGCCAGGCCTGCACCGACATCACCGGGTTTGGCTTGCTGGGCCACCTCGGCGAGATGCTTGGCCCCGATCAGCGGGTGGAGCTGGATCCCGAGGCGATCCCAGCGCTGCCCGGGGCCCTGGCGCTGTTGGAGCAGGGGCTGGCCAGCAGCCTGGCTCCGGCCAATGCGCAGGCCCTGGCGCTGCTGGATCCCGGCGCCGGGGTGAGCCTGGCCAGACCAGCCTCGGCTCCCATGCAGCAGCTCTGGATTGATCCGCAAACCTGCGGGCCGCTCTTGGCGGCCCTGCCGTCGGAGAGAGCTGAAGCAGCCCTGGCGGCGTTGCGGGCGGCCGGCTTCGAGCAGGCCGCGGTGATCGGCCGGGTGCTCTGAGCGCTCAGCCCTGGATCAGTCGCGCACCAGCCAACCCACGGTGAGGTCGTCGGCATCGCGCTGCAGGTAGTAGTACCCCCGAGCACCGCTGCGACCCTTCACCACCAGAGCCCGGTAGCTGTAGTTGGCGCCAAGGGCGTCGCGCTCGTTGAGGCTGCCCCAGCAACTGCCGGTATCGAGGTTGAGCTTGCCGCTGTAGGCCGCGGTTTCACCAACGCCGGCGTAGCTCGCGAGGGCCAGGCCCTTCACGCTGCCCTCGCTCCATTGCTCGCGCTGCACCACAGCATTGGGGCTCCAGCCACCGTTGCTCCAGCTCAGACCCACCTGGCTGCTGAGCACCAGGCCATTGAGATCAGCCGGCTTGCAGCTTCCGGGGGCCATGGGCAACCAGCGGCTGGTGATCACGCTGCCCGCATTGCGATTGAGGCTGTAGAGCGGCCGGCCGCGACCATCGAGCACCACCTCGCTGCGCTCGACACCCCAGGGCATGGTGCGCTCCAGTTGCAGCACGCAGCTGGGGGTGAGGCGCGCCTGGCCGTTGTAGGTGGCTTGCCGCTCGGTGCGGCCAACCCGCTCCACCACGGTGCCGCTGAGCTTGCCGCCGGCCAGCCAACGCTCTTCCAGTAGGTGGGCGGTGGGGGTGTTGCTGGCACCGCCTCGCTGCACGCCCATGCCCATCACTGCGTAGCGCCCCTGCATCGGTGCGGGGCAGGCGGGCTGGGCTGCCATCGCCTGCGGTGCCTGCGCCGAGAGGCCAGTGCCCAGGCCCAGGGCCGCCAGGGGGATCAGGGCCGACAGACGGAAGCGCATGGGCAGAGGCCGAGGGGCGATTGCGGTTTTCAGTATGGGTGGGTTGGCCGGAGCTGGCTTCAGATTTGGACCATGCCGCAGCGCATCCCCTTCAACACCGCTTGCACGCGGTTGTTCACTTCGAGGGTTTTGAGCAAACGCTTGGTGTAGGTGCGGGCTGTTTCTTCGCTCACCACCAACTGCTCAGCAATTTCCCGATCGGTGAGGCCGCTGGCGAGCAGATCCAGCACTTCGTATTCCCGTGGTGTGAGCCGCGGACAGCTCAGATAAGGCAACTGCCCTGAGCGCAGCGAGGGGCTTCGGTAGGAGTGATGCCCCATCACGGCCATCACGGCTGCCTCCAGCGGTTTCTGGTCTTCGATGAAATCCGCTTCCGCCACCACGGCCTCCAGCCAGGTGGCATCGGCATATTCCACGGGGATGGCATCACCGAGCGCCAGCACGACAATCTTGAGCTGCGGCTGCAGTTCTCGGGCTTTGCGGGCTAGCTCAAAGCCATTGCCGCTCTCCAGATAGTCGGTGCAGATCAGTAGTTCGTAGCGCTCTTGTCTGAGGTAATTCAGGCAGCTGTCCTCATCGGTGACAGCACAGCCGATGGGCGTGGCCTGGCTGAAGCTTTCGCACAGACAACGCAGGAAAAAACGCCCTTTCATCGCCAGTGCAACCTTGCCTTGGACGGCCACGGAAAGCAGCACACCGTCGAGGTTGCTGCTGCTGAGGCTGTCGAGATAGGGCGTGAAGTCCATCGCTCAGCCGGAGGCTGTTGCCATCATCCCTCGCCGCTGACCCGATTGGCTTCAGGTCGAAACCTTTTGACCGTCTCGGGTGAGTTGAGCGTATAAATACTGCGGAGATTTGTAGTGCCGCGGCAGACAGTGATGCAACGTCTCCAGGCGCCCCCAGCACACGGTGCGTTGGATTTTGTTGAGGGTGCGTTTTTCCGCAATCAACATCTTCAACGCTTTGCAATACAGCTGATAGTTGGCTTCTAATTCGCCGATGGTGATGCTGGCGTCTTGGCTCATGGTTCAGTCGTCGTAGACGAGGCACTCGGGGGCTGTGGGGTTCAGGTCGCAATACACCTCGAGCGGTGAGGGATCCTTCTGCTCACCGGGGTGGTGCTGTTGGTAGGCCTCGAGATCCTTGAGCTCACCTTCGAGGTGATTGATCTTGCCGGTGTCGCCGCTCTGGCGTGCCTGATCCAGCTCAGCCTTCAGCTTGGCCAGGTGGGCTTCGATGTTCTCCAAGGATCGAGTGTGATCGGCTAGGTACAGCTACGAACGCCTCGCTGGCCATCGCTACCCCCATTTGGGGGCAACAGCCCCGTTCCTTGCTTGTCCTGTCAGAGTGGTGGCAGCCCAAGGGTTCCTGTGATCCGCCGTTTCCGGCTGCTGGCCCTGTTGGCTGTGGTGTGTGTGGCGGGATGCAAGCCGAGCGGGCCCTCCTTGCAGGAGCGCGAGCGCTTGGCGGAGCAGCAGCGTTTGTTGGCGTTGTGCCAGCGGCTCCAGCCGCGGTTGCCCGCTGCGCTGGAGCGTTTTGTGCTGGCGCAACAGGAGTTGGCGGCGGTGCGCCAGAGCAGCTACGCCCCTACCGCCCCGCCCAAACCTCTCGATCAAGAGGAGCAGCGCCGGCTCACCATCTACGACCAGCAGACCGAAGAGGATCTGCATGAGCAGGCCATGGAGGCCTGGCGCCTCGCCGAGAGCGAGCGGCGTGAGCGTTGGGAAGCCGAGCACAGCGCGCAGGAGCGCGCCGCCGCCGAGGCCTTCAATGCAGCGGCCAACTCCCTGCAACAACTGCATCCAGAGCTCCTGCAGGCCGGTTCACCACCGCGGCTGAATCGTGATGAGGTGGAGCGCTTCAGCAGCTGCAAGCCGGAGCGTTTTCGGTGATCGCCGGCGCCTTGCGCTGGCAGTGGACCCTGGCGCTGCTGCACGGGCTGGTGGTGCCGGCCCTGGCTCAGGGGTCCGTTCCGCCACCGTTGCCATCTCTGCCTGAGGCGATCAGTCCGGAGTTGCAGAGCTGCGTAAGCCGCTTCGGTCACACCGGCTGCGCAGCGCGGTTGTATGCCCGGATCCTCTGCGACAGCGTGGGGCAGCTCCCCAGCAGTGAGGCCTTGGAACAGCAGCTGGCTCAGCAATACGAACAGGCGGCGATCGACTTCCGTGGCATCAGCCCCGAACAGGTGGAAACTGCCGCCGTTCGCTACTACAGCCCCATGCTCTGCCCGGAGAAGAGCGAACAGATTCGCCAGTTGTTCAATCCGTCCTGAGGGCAGCGGGGCTGGGTAAGCGCGTGCTCGTGATGAAGGCGAGCGCCACCAGCAGGCACGACATCCAGAGGCAGGCCTGCATCCCACCCCAGAGGAAAAGAGCGCCTGATAGCAACGTGCCCACTAGCCGGCCGGCGGCATTCGCCATGTAATAGAAGCCCACATTGAGGCTCACGGATTCGGCATCGGTGTAGGCGAGCACCATGTAGCTGTGGATCGAGGAATTCATCGCGAACACCACGCCGAACGCCGTGAGCCCCACCACGATCGCCACCCCTGGATGGGCCACTTCTCGCCAAAGGGCGATGGCGATCAGGGCGGGAATGGCCGTGAGTACCCCACTCCAGAACTCCACGGCGGACACGCCGGGTGGATTGGCCTGGCCCCAGCTGCGCCGCAGGGCAGGGGCCGAGGCCTGCACGATCCCGTAGCCGATCACCCACAGCCCCATGAAGCCGCCCACTTCCCAGAACCGCCAACCGAGGGCGGCCTGGAGAAACACCGGCAACGCCACCACAAACCACACATCGCGGGCGCCGAACAGGAAAAAGCGGGCCAGCGAGAGCACATTGATGCCGCGGCTTTTGGAGAACAGGGCGCTGAAGCCGGGCTTCTGCTTCATGCGACCCATCTCAGCGGGCAGCACCAGGGTGAGCAGGAAGCTGAGCAGCAGCCCCGCCGCCATCACGCCCACAGCTGTGTTGAAGCCGAGGCTGGTGAGCAGCAAGCCACCGAGAAAGAAGCCCACCCCCTTGAGGGCGTTTTTGGAGCCCGTGAGGATCGCCACCCACTTGAACAGCTGAGCGTCGCCGCGCTGTTGGTCGTCTGGTGTTTCGGGCACCACCGTTTTGATGGCGCTCTTGGCGCTCATCTTGTTGAGGTCTTTGGCGATGCCGCTGATCGCCTGGGCCACCATCACGTAGGCCACGCTCCACCACTTCGGCCAGGTGTCGGCCACGGGGATCAGCATCAACAGGGCCGCCACCTGCATCAAGGTGCCGCTCCAGAGGGTGAGCCTCAGCCCGAAGCGCGCCCCCAGCCAGCCGCCATAGAGGTTGGTGACGATCCCGAAAAACTCGTAGAAGAGAAACAGGAAGGCGATCTCCAGAGTGGAGTAACCCAGCGCGTGGAAGTGAAACACCACGAGCATGCGCAGGGCGCCATCGGTGAGGGTGAAGGCCCAGTAGTTGGCCGTCACGATTGCGTATTGCTGCAACGCCGTGAGTGGGCGTTGGCTGATCTCTGTCAAGCCCATCAGCGTGCATCCAGTAGAGCGATGTGGCATGCCAGATCCGCCATGCGGGAGCTGTAGCCCCACTCGTTGTCGTACCAGGAGTAGACCTTCAGTTGGGTGCCATTCACCACCATCGTGGAGAGCGCATCAACAACAGCGCTGCGGTTGTCGTTCACGTAGTCGATCGACACCAGCGGCCTGGTTTCGTAGCCGAGGATGCCCTGCAGGGCTCCATTGGCGGCTGCTTCGAAGGCGCCATTCACCTCCTCCACACGTACCGGGCGCTCCAGTTCAAACACCGCATCGGTGAGGGAGGCATTCAGCAGCGGCACCCGCACCGCATGGCCGTTGAGCTTGCCCTGCAGTTCGGGAAAGATCATCCCGATCGCTTTGGCAGAGCCTGTGGTGGTGGGGATCAGGCTTTGCAGGCAGGAGCGGGCACGGCGCAGGTCGCTCTTGAAGCCATCCACCACCACTTGCGTGTTGGTCACGTCGTGCAGGGTGGTGATCGAGCCGTGCTTGATGCCGAAGCTCTCGTGCACCACCTTCACCACCGGGGCGAGGCAGTTGGTGGTGCAGGAGGCTGCGGTCACCAGCCGGTGCCGGTTGGGGTCATAGAGATGGTGGTTGATGCCGTAGACGATGTTGAGCGCTTCTTCTCCGGCGATCACTCCTTTAACCGGGCAGGCCACCAGCACCCGCGGTAGACCCACCACATCGAAGTAGGGCTGGAGGGTTTCAGGGGTTTTGATCTTTCCGCTGCACTCGAGCACCAGCTCCACCCCGGCCTCACGCCAGGGCACGGCGGTGGGGTCGCTCTCACTCGTGTAGCTCACCGCTTGGCTCGCCACAAAAAAGCCGCGGGTGTTGGCCTGCACGGCTTGATGCCAGCGGCCATGTACGGAATCAAAGGCGAGCAGATGGGCGGCGGTGGCTGCATCGCCAGCGGCATCGTTCACATGCACAAGCTCGATGCCGGGGCGGCCCCAGAGGGCACGGAACACCAGGCGGCCTATGCGGCCGAAGCCGTTGATTCCGATTTTCATCACTGTTGCCGGCTTTCGCCGGGCTGGACAACGCCTGGGCGAAACATAGATCAACTAGAGTTGATGGATCATGTGCTCCAGGTCACGTGCCCGTCGCGTCCGTGCCGATCACTCCCGAGCGGGCGCGCTTACTGCTCAAGGCGCTCGCGGAGCCGATTCGCCTGCAATTGATCGAAGCGCTGGGCTCTGGTGAGCGCTGCGTCTGCGAGCTCACCAGCGATCTCAACCTGGCGCAGTCCAAGCTGTCGTTTCACCTGAAGGTGCTGAAGGAGGCGGGTTTGCTCACGGCTCGGGAAGACGGCCGCTGGGTGTACTACCGCCTAGAGCCCGAAGCACTCGAGCAGTTGCGTGCCTGGCTTGGGGAGCTGGCCTCGGGCTGCACGACGCCGGCTGCGCCTTGCTGCTGAGCCGCTCCCCTTTGGTGTGCTTCTCCCTTCAGCGAATCGCTGGTTCCCGTTCGCTTGCCGCAACGTCGGATGGGGTTTCTCTCAGGAAACTTCGCAGGCTGTAGCGGGCGGCTTCCAGCGCAGCCACCAGCTCCTGGCAGGCCAGCTCCGGCATCGTGTGGTCGCCGCAGGTGAACACATCCACAGCGGCGTAGCCCGATTCAGGCCAGGTGTGGATCGAAAGGTGGGATTCAGCCAGAAGCGCGAGCCCTGTCACTCCCTGGGGGTCGAAGCGGTGGCTGATCAGTTGCAACAGCGTGGCGCCGGCCCGTTGCACGGCGTAAGTGATGCTGCTGCGGAGAAAGGCTTCATCATTGAGCTTGTCGGCACTGCAGCTGTAGAGCTCGAGGATGCAGTGTTTGCCGATGGGGCTGTGGCTCGGGTCCCATCCAGGATTGGGGTGCAGATTGGCTAAGGATTGGTTCATCGAGGTGCGTGAAACACAGGAAGTTGAACAGTGTTCAACTTACCCCTGTTGTTGATGCTTTGGTGCTGCTCGATACCCACCTCTGTGGTCCACAACCAACGCTTCACGTGGCCTTAACCAAACCCTAACTCTGGGGCTCCCGCCGCTGCTTAGACGTTGGTAGCTCCTGTTGGTTTGCCATCAATGTCCTTCGCGAAGAAGGTTCTCTCCATTGGCGTCCTCTCCACGCTGGGCGTGACCGCTGCTGCTTCGGCCCAGTCCGTGCTCAATGGTGCCGGCGCCACCTTCCCTGCCCCCTTCTACCAGCGTGCTTTTGCTGGTGCAGCCTCCAAGGGCATCAGGGTCAACTATCAGTCGGTCGGCTCCGGCGCTGGCGTTCGTCAGTACGTGGCGGGCACTGTGGATTTCGGCGCTACCGACGAGCCGATCACCGATGCCGAAGCGGCCAAGGTGAAGCGCGGCGTGGTGCAGTTCCCCGCGGCGGGCGGCACCATTGCGATCGCCTACAACAAGGCTGATTGCAATGGCCTGAAGCTCACCCAGAAGCAGGCCGTTGACATCTTCCTCGGCAAGATTCGCACCTGGGATCAGCTCAAGTGCGGCAAGGGTGCGATCACCGTGGCCCACCGTTCCGATGGTTCTGGCACCACCTTCGCCTTCACCAACTCCCTGAGCGCCTTCTCCTCCGAGTGGAAGAGCAAGGTGGGCGAGGGCAAGAGCGTGAAGTGGCCCGTGGGCGTGGGCGGCAAAGGCAATGAAGGTGTTGCTGGCATCATCACCAACACGCCTGGCGCCATCGGCTACGTGAGCCAGAGCTTTGTGAAGGGCAAGATCAAGGCCGCTGCTCTTCAGAACAAGTCTGGCAAATATGTGCTGCCGAATCTGGCAGGTGGATCTGCAGCGTTGAACAACATCAAGCTCAATTCTGAGCTCGCTGGTGAAGATCCCAATCCCGCCGGTGTGAACAGCTACCCCATTTCCACCCTCACCTGGATCCTGGCTTACCAGAAGGGCAATGGGGCCAAAGCTGGCAAGATCCGCGAAGCCATGCTCTATCTGTTGGGCCCCGCCCAAAACCAGGCTGATGAGCTGGGTTACGTGCCCCTGCGTGGCGACATCGTGAAGAAGGCTCGTGCAGCTGTAGCCAAGATCGGCGCCTGATCGGATCACACCTGGAACCACCAAGGGGGCTAATGCAGCCCCCTTTTTTTGTCTCAAGCCCCAACTCTGACCTTGTGTCGATGGCTGCCAGTGCTCAGCCTGCGTTGATCTGGCTTGTTGCCGATGATCCTCTCTGGCGTGATCAGTTGTATGAGGCTCTCCAGCAGGAGGGCTATCGGGTGCATCAGCAGCCCCTTCCTCGCCAGCTGAAGGCGTTGAAGCCGGAGCAATCGGATGCGCAGACCGCTTCGCTTTGGGTGGTGAACTTGCCCAGCGAACGGCACGATCTTGAAGCCACGCTTGCTCACATCCAAAAGCTGCGCGTCCGCGACCCCCATACGCCGTTGCTGCTTCTTGCCGATGCAGCCTCAGAGGATCAGCGGGCTCAGTTGCTGGAGATCGGTGCGGATGACGTGATGGCGCGTCCCTTTGGGATGCGCGAATTTGCGGCCCGTTGCCGCGCCATTTTGCGGAGGCTTAAGCGTCTTCAGCAGCGCTCCAACCCTGATCCGGTGGGCGTTGTGCTCAAGGCAGGAGCGATTGAGTTGTTCCGCGATCAGTGCCGGGTGTGCGTCGATGGCGTTGAAGTGACGTTGACTCCCCGCGAATACCGGCTGTTGGAGTGCTTCATGCTGCAGCCTGGCCGTGCTTTAAGCCGCGATCAACTGATCGAGCAGGTGTGGGGCGCCGACTACAACGGCAACAACAAAAGCGTGGATGTGCACGTGTGGTGGCTCAGGCGCAAGCTGGATCAGCCTGGCCAACCATCGCTGTTCGTTACTGTTCGCGGTATCGGCTATCGCTTTGTTGCTCCTGATCGCTGAGCAGTGAAACCAGATAGCGCTGGCGCTGCTTGGAGATCATCGCCTCATCGCAGCGCTCATCGCGATCAGCTGCGATGGCTGTTGCGTTGACCTCGCTGGGTTGAGGTCCAGGGGAATGGATGGGAGTTGTTGTCATTGCTGTCTGTTCGGAGGGGAGGAGGTTCAACCACGGAATTCACCCAGCAACAACCAGCCACGAAGCTGATGCTGCCCTTGCCCGTTTTCACCAACATTGTTTTCTCGCAACTCAGAACACCATAAAGCGATCTGAGTGATCTCCGGTCGTCATTGCGACCAAATGCCGTCGATCTGCTCCGTTTTGTCGTCCGCAACACATCGATGTGGTGATCAGCGGAACTGAGGCTTCTTGTGTTGATCAAAGCTGCGCTCCAGCACCTGGCCAATGGTCAAGCCGATCGGAAGCTGCCCGGCAAAGGCGCTGCCCAGCACATTGCGGTAGAGCTTGTTGGTAACCAGGCGGTAGGTGGAATCCTGCAGGGGGATCACGCCGGCTCGATTGGCCACTTTCACGCCCTGCTCCAGGGTGGACACGATCAGTGCCCGGATCACCGGATTGCTTCTGAATGATTGCTCGTTCACATAGAAAAACAGCGGTCGCGAGAGAGGCAGGTAGCGGGAGGCCTGCACCGCGTTCACGCTCGGCACCACCGCGCCCCGCAAGCCTTTCACGGCTAAGGCACGCAGGCTGGTTCGATTCGCTTGGTAATAGTCGAAGCCGAAGTAGCCCAGGGCATTAGCCTCGTTGGCCACACAGCGCACCAGCACCATGTCGTCTTCGCTGGCGGTGTAGTCCTGGCGGGAATTGCTCTCGCTGCCGTTGATCGCCTTATTAAAGGTGTCGTAGGTGCCGGAATCCTTGCCCGGGCCGCAGAGCTTGATCGGGTTGCTGGGCCAGGCTGGGTTTAGCTGGTTCCAGCGGGTCACTGTTCCTTGAGCCTTTTGTTGCCAGAGGGTTCGGAGCTGGGCGGTGCTGATCTCTTTGGCAAAGCTGTTGTTGGGATTTACCACCACCGTGATCGCATCAAACGCCACGGGCAGTTCCAGGAAGCGCACGCCATTGGCCTTGCAGCGGTTGATCTCAGTGCTGTTGATCGGTCTGGAGGCGGCTGCGATCGGAAGACTGCGGCCGCAAAACTGACGGAAACCGGCACTGGTGCCAACGGCCTCGGCGCGAATGCTGGTGCCTTGAGGGACACGGGCCGCAAACAGCTCGATGGCCGCTTTGCTGAACGGGTAAACCGTGCTGGAGCCTGAAATCAGGACGGTGTTTCGAGCAGGTTTGCTGCGTTGCGCTTGAACAACGGATGCCGTGAGCACCTGTGCACCGGCAACTGCTGTGATCAGCGCGAACCGAAGAGTGATCACATCGATCACGATTGATTTGGCCTAACTCTGGCCTTGCATCGGCTGCCACCCGTTAAGCGCCGGTTAATGGTTGTTCAATGGCGCTCATTCATAAACAGTCTTGCCGAACCCCTTAACCCGACCTTAAAAGCTTCTGCGAACACACGTGAGACGGTGGACATAAGGGTTTATCGCGTGCATGGCAGCCATACCACCACCCGATCTGTTTTCGCTGAGACGCCGGCCGCCTCAGGAAAAGCTCGTGGACGAGGGCTTTCGGGTTCTCTCCGTTGCCTTGGCCTCCTTGGTAGGCCTGGTGCTCCTGGGAATTCTGCTCACCGTGCTGTTTGGCTCGCGGGAAGCGGCTGCTCGTTTCGGCCTTCGCTTTCTTGTTCTTTCTGACTGGGACCCTGTTAGCGATACCTACGGCGCCTTCACGGCCATCTACGGCACGATCGTGACCTCCATTCTGGCTCTGCTAATTGCAGTGCCTCTGGGTGTTGGCACGGCAATCTTCATCACAGAAAACCTGATTCCTCTGCGTTTGCGGCAGCTGCTGGGCGTGATGGTGGAGCTGCTGGCCGCGATCCCCTCCGTGGTGCTCGGGCTGTGGGCCATCTTCGTGATGGAACCGTTTCTGCGGCCCATTCTCGAATTGGTGCACCAGGGTTTTGGTTGGCTTCCGTTCTTTTCCACGGTGCCCCAGGGGCCTGGCATGGCGCCGGCGATCCTCATCCTGGTGGTGATGGTGTTGCCGATCATCACGGCCATTGCCCGCGATTCCTTGCAGCAGGTTCCCTCTGAGCTTCGCCAGGCTGCTTACGGCGTGGGCACCACCCGCTGGGGGGCCATCCTTCAGGTGATCCTGCCGGCGGCAGTGTCTGGCATTACTGGGGGGGTGATGCTTGCTCTCGGGCGGGCGATGGGAGAAACGATGGCCGTCACGATGATCATCGGAAATTCCAATAATTTCAGTTGGAGTTTGCTGGCTCCTGGCAACACCATCGCTTCGATGCTGGCGAACCAGTTTGGTGAAGCGGATGGCTTCCAGGTGTCGGCGCTGATGTATGCGGCAGTTGTGTTGATGATCCTCACGCTGCTCGTGAATGTGTTTGCGCAGTGGGTTGTGCGACGTCTCAGTCTCAAATACAGCTGATCATGGTCACCTCTCCTTCCACTGCTTCGATCCCGGCGGTCCCGTCCCTGCGTTTCCAGGCGTCGCTGCCTCGAAATCGCTGGAACACTCTGTTCTCCTCCATTGCAGCGCTCTTCTCATTGATCGCTGTGTTGCCGTTGGTGTTGGTTCTGGCCTACGTGCTGTTTAAAGGGGGCTCGCTGATCAGCGCCAGCCTGCTCACCCAGCTTCCTCCCGCCCCTGGCTTGGAGGGTGGTGGCATCGGCAACGCCATCTTGGGAACGGTGATTGTGACCCTGATTGCAAGCCTGATCGCCATCCCGGTGGGTGTGGGTGGAGGGATCTACCTGGCGGAGTACTCCCGCGGTGGCTGGTTCGCCCAATTTGTTCGCTTTGGCACCAATGTGCTGTCGGGAGTGCCATCGATCATCTGTGGCGTCTTCATCTATGGCCTGATCGTGAGCACGCGCCTGTTTTTTGGCCAGAGCTACAGCGCGATGGCCGGTGGCATTGCTTTGGCAGTGTTGATGCTGCCAACGGTGATCAAAACCACCGATGAAGCCCTTAAGTTGGTGCCCCAGGAGCTGCGCTGGGGAGCGATTGGGATTGGGGCTTCTCGCTTCGTCACCATTACACGGATCACCCTCCCTGCAGCTTTCACTCCGATCGCCACAGGGGTGGTGTTGGGGATTGCACGCGCTGCTGGCGAAACCGCCCCGCTGATTTTCACAGCCCTGTTCTCACCGTTTTGGCCAGAAGGGGTCTTCAACCCGATCGCAACGATGTCGGTGTTGATCTTCAACTTTGCGATCATGCCCTATGAGGCTCAGAACGCGCTGGCCTGGGCCGCTTCTTTTGTGCTGGTGGTCATGATTCTTGCCGCCAACTTGTTTGCCCGCTGGCTGGGTCGTTTCGCTCGCGTTTGATCGTTTTTCACTCTTTTCACTCTCCGCTCCCTAACCCTTCCCATCATGACCACCTCAACGCCTTCTCTTTCCCGCGCTGGATCAATCTCCCCTGAGATCTGCATCGAGCTCGAGAATGTGGGAATCAGTTACGGCGGCAACGAAGCCGTGCGTGGTGTTTACATGCAGATTCCGCGCGGCAAGGTCACGGCCTTCATTGGCCCATCAGGCTGCGGGAAGAGCACGGTTCTGCGTGCTCTGAATCGGATGAACGACCTGATCGAGGGTTGCGCACTCAAGGGACGAGTGATCTTTGACGGGCAGGATCTCTACGATCCTTCTGTTGATCCAGTTGAGGTGCGCCGCCGCATCGGCATGGTGTTTCAGAAACCCAACCCCTTCCCGAAGAGTATTTACGAGAACATCGCCTTTGGCGCCCGCATCAATGGGTTCCGCGGTGACATGGATGAACTGGTCGAGCGCTCTTTACGCAAAGCGGCCATCTGGGATGAAACCAAAGACAAGCTCAAGGAAAGCGGTTACGCCCTCTCCGGCGGTCAGCAGCAGCGCCTTTGCATTGCTCGCGCCATTGCGATTGAGCCGGAGGTGATCCTGATGGATGAACCCTGCTCGGCACTCGATCCGATCTCCACCCTCAAGATTGAGGAGATGATGCACGAGCTCAAGAAGAGCTACACGATCGTGATCGTGACCCACAACATGCAGCAGGCCGTCAGGGTGAGTGACATGACCGGCTTCTTCAACGTGACCGCCAAGGCGGATGGCGATGGAAAGGTGGGATGTCTTGAGGAATTTGCAGCTACGGAAACAATCTTCAATGCCCCGAGCCAGCAAGCTACACAGGATTACGTATCAGGCCGTTTCGGCTGATGGCGATGTCTGAGTCTTCTCAGCCCTTGGATGCCCAAGATGGGATTCATTCCCCTCTTGAGGGTTTCAGTCATTATCGCGGGAACGACTGGTCGCCGGAGCGGGTTGCCTTCCACCAGAATCTAGAGCAGTTTGCCGATCGAGTCGGTTTGATCGTCGGCCTGCAAGGTAATGGCAAAATCAGCCAAGAGGTTGCCTACGACGAAATCAAAAAACTCTGGACGCTGTTGCGCAGCAGCCATTCGTCTCTCTTTTAGTTGGTAAGGCAGCTCACACGCAGTTGTGCTTGCTCCTTTTGATCCTGAGCTGCCAAGCTATATTTAGCCTTCCGACTGCTGTGAACGACCGCTACATCCTTCTCTTTTCCTTTTGTGCGGCTTGCGTGATCCACGCTGTAGCCCTCAGCCAAGGCTTTGCGGTGGCTGAGGCCGTGACAGGTGATCTACGCCCCCGTTTGCGTTCTTTCATCGTTGCACCCCAGTAGTCATCCTTTGGGTCTGGTGTGGATGCGACGGCCATTGTGCTAGTGGATCTTTAGGCTCTCGGTCGCCGCTCACAGGAACCGGACCGCCGTCAGGTCTCAAGCCGACTTGGCCGCAGCATTGATCTGAACGCTTCTGAGTGACCATCGCGTCATGAGTTCCTCTTGAACGAGGGGGTGGTTGTTCTCATGTTCGCGCCGTTGATAAGTGCCATCTGGACGCATCCACCAAGCTTGGGCATCATCGAGATAGAGCTGGAACATCCATTCCAATTGCCTGCACAGGTCCTGATCCAGAACCGGCACCACCGCCTCCACGCGTCGGTCGAGGTTGCGCGGCATCCAATCAGCGCTGCCCAAGAATAATTCGTACTGACCACCATTGCTGAACCAGAACAGACGTGAGTGCTCCAGAAAACGGCCGATCACACTGATGACCCGAATGTTGTCGCTGATCCCCTCGAGGCCAGGCCGGAGACTGCACATACCTCGCACCACCAAATCAATTTGTACGCCGGCTTGGGATGCTTGATAGAGCAGGTTGACTAGTTCCGGGTCCACCAGCGCATTCATCTTGGCCTTGATGGCTGCTGGTCGGCCTGATCGGGCGTGTTCGATCTCCCGTTCGATCAGGTTTTGCATGCGTCGCCTGAGTGTGACCGGTGCCACCAGTAGCTTCCGGAACTGCTGCTGTTTGGAGAAGCCGGTGAGGTAGTTGAATAATTCAACCAGGTCGGCAACCAGCTCCTCGTTGCAGCTGAAAATCCCCAGATCAGTGTATAGGGTAGACGTCTTCGAGTTGTAGTTACCTGTTCCGATGTGGCAATAACCTTGTAACTGCTCTTTTTCTCGCCGCACGACAAGGGCAATCTTTGTATGGGTTTTCAGGCCAAGCACTCCGTACACCACGTGCACACCTGAGCGCTCCAGCCGCCGGGCCCATTGGATGTTGTTGTCTTCATCGAAGCGTGCCTTGAGCTCTACAAGCGTCATCACTTGTTTGCCATTCTCTGCAGCACGGATCAACGCAGCAATGATTGCTGAATCCTTTGACACGCGGTAGAGCGTCATTTTAATGGCCAGCACTGACGGATCATCGGCAGCCTGATTAATGAATTCTTCTACCGATGTGGAGAACAGATCAAATGGGTGGTGGACGAGAACGTCTCCCCGTCTGATGACTCTGAAGATGCTCTCAAACTCCTGGTTCTGAAGTGATCCATCTTCCAGCTGGCTGCTCTGGGTGCTGCGTAACTCGGTTGGTGTCCTACCGCGAAATGGTGGATCCTTGAGGTGGGGCGCATCAATCGCCACTAGCCCGATTAGGTCATCGAGGCCGAGCGGCCCGTTGATGCGGTACACGTCGAAATCGTCCACTTCCATACCCTGCATCAGTTGATGCATCAGATCCACCGGCATTTCATCAGCCACCTCCAGACGCACCACCTCACCCCCCATTCGGCGTTTCCGCAGGCCTTGCTCTAAGGCCTGCATCAGGTCGTCGGCCTCGAGTTCCCGGAGCTCCAGATCGGCATCCCGGGTCACCCGGAAGAAGTAGTGCCCTTCGATCTGCATACCAGGGAACAGGCGCTGCAGGTTGAAGGCTATGAGTTGTTCCAGCGGTAATCCCATAAAAATGGGCTGCGGTGAGCGTCCGCCGTGCAAATCAGCTGGGATATTTACAAAGCGCGGCAGGTTCTTCTGTGGAACCTTGATGCGGGCAAACTGCTGCCGATTGGTCTTGGGATCGCGGATTGTGACCGCAACGTTCAGGCTGAGGTTGCTGATGAACGGGAATGGATGTGCTTGGTCTACCGCCAGAGGTGTTAGTACGGGGAATACAGAGCGCTGGAAGTAGCTATTTGCCCAGTCTTTCTGTTTCCGCGAAAGTTGATCATAATCCAGTAAAAGGATACCTAGCTCTGCTAGCTTTCCCTTTAGATTGCTGTGATAGTGCTCTTGCTGTTGCTTCAGCAGAGGCTCTAGTTGCTTGCGTATCTCGGTTAGCTGCTGTGTGGGAGTGCGTCCGTCTTCGCTGCAAGCCTGTACTCCGGCATGCACCTGTGACTGCAGGGATGCCACTCGCACCATAAAAAACTCATCAAGATTATTACTAAAGATTGCGCTAAACTTTGCTTGCTCAAGCAATGGTGTTCTTGGGTCAAGCGCTTGCGCTAACACTCGCTCGTTGAATCTGATCCAGCTCAGTTCGCGATTCAGATACAGCTCCTGGGCTGGTGCGGCCTTCGCCATCCAACGTGCTTTTGCTAACCCCTTTGTAGGGGCTGGAGTTTTTCTTCAGGTTATGGACCCGTCAGGCGCATGATGTTCCATGGACTCTTCCGGCCGACAGGGCAGGCTCGCTCTTTAACCCTTGTTTTGTGGCTTGGTACCTGGGGACGATGATTCAGCAGCTGAAGCGCTGATTGCCCATACGGCTGTCCTTTTCTCTCATGGCCCCCTGGTAACCGTCCTTAGACCGGACCTTCACCGTCCCTTGACCATAGCCGTGCACGATGAAGCCAGGTGCATCACCTTGCATGTTTTCCGGTGTGCTTCGCACCATGCAAACCCTGGCCGCCAGGCTGCCGATCCGGGTTCTGGAGCCGGGGCAGGTTTTGTTCGCAGCAGGCGAGAACGGTGGCAGCGTCTACTTCGTGCTCAGTGGTGAGCTTGAGCTGAGCTGGGGTGACGCACCCTCTGAGGTCTTTGGTCCGGGTGATGTGCTTGGGGTGGGTGCTTTGGTTGAGCACCAACACAAGCGTCACGGCACGGCATCAGCTCATGTGGCCACAGAGGTGATTGAGATGGACCGGGAGCATTTTCTTTTCGCTGTTCAGGAAATGCCGATGTTCGCTCTTGAGCTCATGGCCAGTCTTGAAGGGCGTCTTCGCCATCTCGAGCAGTAATGGTTGTTTATCGGCGTGTTGTGGTCCAGTCTTCGAACCATCCACGGCGCCAGAGGTAGATGGCTTGCATGGTGGCGATCGCACCCATCAGCACGAGCGAAGCGATGTAGCCATAACGCCAGTGCAGCTCGGGCATGTTGTCGAAATTCATGCCGTAAATGCCAGCGATAAACGTGAGCGGTGCAAAAATGGTGGAGACAATCGTAAGCGTTTTCATGATCTGGTTCATGCGATTGCCCGTGCTGGCCATGTGTGCTTCTGTCACTGCATCGCACTGATGGCGAAGGATCTCGCAGCTATCAAAGATCTGCTCCACGTTCTGCGCCATCTCCTGAAACCCCTGCAGTCCGTCAGGTCCCATCACGGGTTGGTTCTGCCGCAGAAACAACAGGATCTGATGGCGTAATGGCCAAAGTTGCTGCCGAATGCGTCGTAAATTGCCCCGAAGTTGATAGGCCCTTGTGAGCACCCGTGGTCGTGGGTCTCGCAGGGCCGCCTCTTCCAGATCGTCGAGACGGTTCGCCATCTGCTCGAGCATCGGGAAGATGCCATCCAGGATGTGATCCACCATGTAGTGGAGCAGATCGTCCAGATCATCGGCCGAGGCAACTGGCGATTTCTGCATCAACCACTCGGTGAGGGAATCAAAGGGGGCACGGCTTGGTGCCTCTTCGATCGAGATCAGACAACTGCGGGTGAGCAGCATGCTCACCTGATCGCTGGTGAGGTTGAGTGGATCGATGGAAAAGCGCAGTCGGTGCAGGACCACGGCAATCACGTCGCCCATTGAATCCACGCGGGTGGACTGTGGTGTGTCCAACACCAGGGGGGCAAAGCAGCCGGGGATGCGGCAGCGCTTCAGGGCTTCGCGGATCAGGTGGGGGTTCCCCATCCCATTGACCCGCAACCAGATCGGCACTTGTTCGGCCAGGAGTGCATCCAAGTGGGCGAGGTCGTTCAGCTGACAAAGCCCTGGCCCATCAGGCCTCAGCACCACAGCAGAGAGGTTGGTCGCCGCGCGCCCACCCGCCAGATAGAGGCTGTTTGGCATCTGCCCAGGCCTCTCTTCCAAGCGTCGAGAATCGAGTGAGCCAGGCGTTGGCCTCAGCTGCGGGAGGCTGTGCATGCCATCAGGTGCTCACCATCCCGCAAGGTAGCCAGTTCGGGCAAAACTGCTGCTGTGAGCCTCGGCACCGGATTCAGGTGTTTCGTGCGACACGCCTTTCACCTGAAATCCATTCGAATTGAGCCGTGTCTGCCCTGATGGCATGCAGAGCCTGTTCGCTTGGTTGTCTCCAGTGGCCTGTTGCGTGGCGATTCAGGGATTCTGGCTAGGGATCTTGCATGTGACCAACCCGCGCACACCTGCCGATGATCTTCAGAATCTGCATCGATTGAGCGGCAAAACTAACCCTACGCTTCTAATCAGCAGCCCCATGCCGCGTGTCTGAGTTAACCGATCTGCAAGCTGATTTACTCGGCCTCGAGCAATTTCGTGATTGGTTGGAGAGTTTGGTCGCTGCTCAGCAGCCCATTGAGGAATGGAGCCTGAGCCTTGAGGAGCTCAGGCTTCGCTGGTCCCCGAAAGCCGAGCGGTCCGCCCGTCCTGAGCCCACGGTTGCTCGCCTCTATTTCTGAGTGGCTTTCAGGGCTCAGCGTCACTCGCCAACCCGGCGGCTAGCGCCTGGCTGAGATCTCTGTGGAATTGCTTGTAGTCGCCGCAGCTGAGCAGTGTTTGACGGCTCGGTTCATGCCTTAGCGCGGCCTGTAACAGCCCGAAGAGCATCAAGGCTTCTTGCTGATTCAGACAGAGCAGATGCTCCCGCTGATGGCGTGTGGAGGTTTGTGCGGCTGCCGTGCTGCGGGGTCCCGAAGACTCTGAACTAAACGTGGACAGCTTCACGCAGACGGATAAATGTTCGCCGAACTTAGCAGTTGATGTTGACTTCAATGTCATAACCCTGCCTTAACTCCTTAACCTCTCCTCTGTGTTCAGAGTGAGCTTTTTCAGGTCGCGATCCGTGGATGACGCTGATTCGCTGACGGCTCAAAGCTGTGGGGCCTTCGCAGCCGAGTTGCTGGCTCGTCAGGCCAAGCGGTTGGTGGCCTTGCAGCTGGATGTGTTGGCCGATCGCGACCCGGAGCCCTTGCATCAAATGCGGGTCACCTGCCGTCAATTGCGCGCCACGGTGGAGCAATTTGCCGATGCACTAGTGCTTCCTGAGCAGGTGTCCAGCCAACGTCTTGCGCGCATTGGTTCGGATCTGGGGCTGAGCCGAGATCTCGATGTGCTGCAGCAGGGTCTGGAGCGCCATTGGTGGCCTCTGTTGCCAGAGCAGGAGCAGGCAACGCTTCGCAAGGTGATGAAGCAGCTCAAACGTGAGCGCAAGCTCGCGTTCAGCTTGCTGAGCGACACCCTCAAGGGTCGGCGCTACCTCAAGTTGCTCTCACGCTTGCAAGGTTGGTTGAAAGATCCGCAGTTCACCCCCATGGGGGAGGAGCCGATTGCCCTCTGGGGGCCAGAGCTGCAACAGATCGCCCTTGCGGGCTTGCTCACCTTGCCGGGATGGTGGGTCACCCATCCCTTTGACTCCCCATCCACTGCGGCTCTGCATCGGCTTCGCCGGCGCATCAAACGTGCGCGCTACGGCCTTGCCAACCTGGCGGCGTTGGAACTGGAAGGCTTGAAGCCCTGGATCGTTCAGTTCAAGGCGCTTCAGACCAGCCTCGGCGACCTGCAGGATTTGCAGGTGCTGGTGGCCACGTTGGATCGGTTGCTCGAGGGGGCACCGGATGCGGTGATGCCCGTTCTCTCCGGCTTGATTCTTGAGGCTCGTGATCAAGCCTGGACCACCTGGCGTCAAGCGTCGGCTGATCTGCGCACGCTGGCCGGCCGGCAGCGGCTATTGAGCCTGCAGGTTTTGCCTTCGCTGCCTTCAGTGTTGGTGGCTGATTTGGGTCTCCACGACTAGCTAACCCACCCTTAACCACACCTCTACCAGGGCTTTGCGCATCGCTTGGTGATGCTCCATACAGTCCGCGGGTCCCGTCGGCACAACAGCTCGATGGTTTACGCACCAAGCGGTCAGCAGGGCTTTCGCAGCTCCTTGGAAGAGGTTTTCCAACGTCGCGATCTGGTGCACCTCAGCGCTGGCTGCAAGGTGCCGTTGCTTCGCCATCACGTGTGGCTCGTGACCCGCGGCATGGTGAAGCTCAGCTGCATGAACGAGCAGGGCGACGATCTGCTGCTTGGCCTCGCCGGGCCGAACGAAATCTTCGGAGAGCCTCTCACCAACATCGATCTCTACGAGGCAACGGTGATCGCGGATTGCGATCTGCTGTGCCTGTCGATGGAGGAGATCGAGGCCACGCCGCATCTCGCCATCAGCCTGGTGAAGGCGATGACCACCCGGATGCGGCAGTCGGAGGCGATGATCGCCCTGCTCGGTCTGCGCCGGGTGGAAGAGCGTGTGCGCGGTTTCCTTGAGCTGCTGGCTCAGGATTACGGCCAGCCCTGCGAGCAGGGCCTGATGCTCAGCCTGCGCCTCACACATCAGGACATTGCCAATGCCCTGAGCACCACCCGCGTCACCGTGACCCGCGTGCTCGGCCTGCTCCGGGAAGAAGGCTGGCTGCAGCTGGATGATCAGCGCCAGCTGGTGGTGTCTCACCTGCCCCGTTCCTGAGGACGCCCGTTCGATTCAGAGGGCGCGCGGCACGAGCAGCTCGAACTGCGCGCCCCCGTTGTGATGGTTGCTGCCCCGCACCATCCCGCCCTGCGACAGGGCGATCTGCTGCACGATCGCCAGCCCCAGCCCGCTGCCGCTGCGGGGTGAACGGGCCCGGGCTGGATCACCCCGGTAGAAGCGCTGAAACATGCGCTCTTGATCCGTGGCACTCAGGCCCGGCCCGTGATCGCGAACCACCACCATGCACCAGCGGTTGCGCACCACCACATCCACGTCGATCGTGCTGTGGTCGGGGCTGTAGCGCAGGGCGTTGTCGAGCAGGTTCAGCAGAGCCTGGTGAAACCGTGAGGGATCGATCGCGGCCAGGGGCTTGTCTGTGCTGGGCTGGTTCTGAAGGTTGAGTTGAACGCCGCGCTCGGAAGCCAGCGGCTCCAGCGTGCTCCACACGCTGTTGAGCACAGCCAGGGGATCCACTGCGGCCTGAGGAGCTTCATCGTTCACCAGGGTGTTGTCCAGCCGCGAGAGATCCAGCAGATCACTCACGAGCACCTGCAGCCGTTCAAGTTCCCGTTGCAGGCGCTCCACCAACACGGCCTGGCGGCCTTCCGCTTTGAGGGCGAGGCTGTCGCCCACCAAACGCAAAGCCGTGAGCGGCGTTTTCAGCTCGTGGGCCACATCGCTCACCCACTGTTCCTGCTGCTCGATCTGGCTCTCCAAGGGGTTGCGCCCCTGCAGCAACACCGCCACCCAGCCGGCGTTGCCTGGCATTACGCGCACATCGAGGTTGCTGTTGAGCAGCGGCCAGGTGCCGCGCTGCGCCAGCCCCCGCTCCCGCGCCAGCTCCACCAGGTGCAGCACCTCATCCGGAGGCTCGAGCGATTCGAGCGGTTCACCCCGCAGGGCCAGGGCCGAATCCTCCACTTCCAGCAGCCATTCAGCGCGCGGGTTGAGGCTGGCCATGCGGTTGTCCCCTGAGATCAGCATCCAGCCCTGGGGCACCGCTTCGATCCATTCGCGCAGCTGCTGTTCGCCCGGTTCCAACTGAGGCTGTCTGCCCCGCCGCCTGCGTTTGGGGCGCTGCTGCAACAGGGCCACTAGGGCGCCCCCGGCGCCGGCGCCAAGCAGCAAAGCCAGCAGAGCGGAGCTGTTCATGCGTGCAGGGCGCCCTTGCTCACGCCGTTAGCCGAAGCGATAGCCAAAGCCGCGCACCGTCACCAACTTCGTGGGGTTGGAGGGGTCGTCTTCGATCTTTTCCCGTAACCAGCGGATGTGCACATCCACGGTTTTGCTGTCGCCGATGTAGTCCACCCCCCACACCTGCTCGATCAGTTGCTCACGGCTCCACACGCGTTTCGGGTGCTGCATGAACAGCTCGAGCAACCGGTATTCCTTAGGGGAGAGGCGCAGATCAAAGCCGGCCCGGCTCACCCTGCACTCCCCGGGAAACAGCTGGAGATCCACGTGCTCCACGCTGGTGGTGGTGGGCAGCGGTGTGCGTTGGCGGCGCAGCAGCGCCCTGCAGCGGGCCACCAGTTCGCGCATCCCGAACGGCTTGATCAGGTAGTCGTCGGCACCCACCTCCAGACCGAGCACGCGGTCGGTTTCTGTGTCGCGGGCACTCACCACCAGGATCAACGGTGGGCTTTCGCTTTGGCGCAGCTGCCGGCACAGATCGAGCCCGTTGATGCCCGGCAGCATCAGATCGAGCACCACTAGGTCGTAACTCTCGCGGCTCAGTAGATCCCAGGCGCTGCGGCCGTTGGTGGCCGCCGTCACGGAAAAGCCCTCCATCTCCAGGGCCTCGGCCACCGTGTCGCGGATGGTGTCGTCGTCTTCCACCACCAGCAACCGGGCGGAGCTGTTGGCGGGATCGGCAACCTGGCTCATGGGCCAATTCTGAGCGCGCACCCATGTATCGCCAGATACCGAGTGGCCTGGCTCAGTCGCCCTGGGACTCGGGGTTCAGCGTGCACTGGGTGAGGGAGGGATCCGTGAGCCGCTCCAGCACCCGTTGCAGGTCCACCGGGGAGAGCTCGCCGTTGCTGCCCCATTTCAGGCTGGTGCTCATCGCGGCCTGCGCTGGGCCGGGGGTGGATTGGCCTGGCGGGGTGAACTCGGCTCCCATGCCGCTGCTTGTGTTCTGAAAGCCACACTAAAGCCGCCTGGGGCGGCTTTGTTTGTGTTATGGGGATCGCTTCATGCGCCCCGATCAGGCCGCTTCCAGTTCCGCCGGGCGGTAGGGGATGAAGTTGGCCTTGCGGGTGCCGCAGATCGGGCAGCTCCAGTCGTCGGGAATCGCTTCGAAGGCGGTGCCGGCGGCGATCCCCGAGTCCGCATCGCCCACCGCTGGGTCGTAGATCACGCCGCACACCTTGCAGATCCACAGCCCCGGAACCGGCGTTGCGGTTTCGCCCAGCGTGCCTTTGCCCTGCAGGGCCTCCAGCGCCACGCTGTAGCGATCGGCGTGGTGGTGCTCCACGGGGGTGAGTAGGCCGAAATTGCGCGCGGCGGTGCGGAACACGCCGGCGTGCTCCTGGGATTCGCTGATCTGCTCGTTGAATTCCTGTTCGGCGCCCCCATCGCGATCGGCTCGGGCCTGGGCGGCGAACTCGGGGTACATCGTTGTGTACTCGTAGGTTTCGCCCTCAATCGCCAGTTCCAGGCAGCGGCTCAGGATCGCTTGCTTCTGCGCCTCGCTGAGGTTGGCCGGCTCGCTCACCACCAGCTCCGGGTGCAGCAGCCGGAAGTGGGCAAAGGCGTGCTCGGTTTCCTGGTTGGCCGTATCGCGAAACAGCTTCGCCAGCTCGGCGTTGCCCAGCTGCTTGGCCACGTCCGCAAAGAAGAGGTATTTGCGGTTGGCCATGCTCTCGCCGCCGAAGGCGGCTTCGAGGTTGGCCTGGGTGCTGGGCTTGGAGAGATCCATGGGGCGACTGGAGCGATGTGAACCCATGATAGCGCACTTATCCGTAGTCGTTCCGACTTCGCTTAATTCCTGGTAGTGGTCGGCAGCGGCTGGTCTGGTTAGATCTGGTTTGCGACCACTTCCCTAGGGCCATGGGGCATCACCAGGTATTGATCGTTGGCGGCGGAGCCGGTGGGATCACCGTGGCGGCGCGCCTCAAGCGAGCCCGTCCCAGCCTGGATGTGGCGATCCTCGAGCCCGCCAGCGAGCACTACTACCAACCGGGTTGGACCCTCGTGGGCGCTGGCGTGTTCAGCCTCGATCAAACCCGCCGGCAGGAAGCCGATCTGATTCCGGAAGGGGTCACCTGGATCCGCGAGGCGGCCGCTGGATTTGATCCAGACCACAACAGCGTGAGCACCAGCGGCGGCCAAACCATCAGCTACGACGCCCTGGTGGTGGCCACCGGCCTGAAGCTCAACTGGGGGGCGATCAAGGGACTGCCGGAGGCGCTCGGCAAGGGCGGTGTGTGCAGCAACTACTCCAAAGAGTTCGCCCCTTACACCTGGGAGTGCATCCAACACTTCAAAGGTGGGAATGCGGTGTTCACCTGTGCGCCGATGCCGGTGAAGTGCCCCGGCGCCCCGCAGAAGATCGCCTACTTGGCCGACGACGCCATCAAGCGCGATCCCGCCGTGGCTGCCAAGAGCAAGGTGATCTATGCCACGGCCACTCCAGGGATCTTCGCCATTCCCGCCTACGCCGCCCCGCTGCGGGAGGTGGTGGCACGCAAGGGGATTGACGCCCGCTACAGCCACACCCTGATTGAGGTACGGCCGGACACGAAAGAGGCCGTGTTCAAGGTGAGTAAGGAGGGCGAGGAGCCGCGCGAGGAGGTGATCGCTTACGACCTGCTGCATGTCACCCCGCCGATGACGGCCCCTGATGTGGTGGCCCAGAGCCCCCTGGCTGCAGCCAGTGGCCTGGTGGATGTGGATAAGCACTCCACCCAACACGTGCGCTACCCGAATGTGTTCTCGCTTGGGGATGTGAGCGGCATGCCCAACTCCAAGACGGCTGCCGCGGTGCGGGGCCAGGCGCCGGTGCTGGTGGCCAACCTGCTCGCCCAGCTCGATGGCGGCAAAGGCGATGGCTCCTACAACGGCTACAGCTGCTGCCCGCTGATCACCGGCTACGGCAAAACGATCATGGCCGAGTTCAACTACGACGCTCAGCCCGAGCCTTCCTTCCCTCTGGATCCCACCCAGGAGCGCTGGAGCATGTGGATCATGAAGACCGTGGTGCTTCCTTGGGTGTACTGGAACCGCATGCTCAAGGGCGCCGATCACGAGCGGCGCTTCATCCCCGGGGTGAAGCACTGATTGGAAGCGATCGAGGTGATGCCAGTGCCATCCGCTCACGTGGAGCTTGCCCAGGCCTTGGCTGTAGAGGGCTTGGTGCTGCGGCCAGCCGGCGAGCGCTTCCATAGCCAGCTCGATTGGCTCGACAGCTGGCACAGCTTTTCCTTCTCGAGTCACTACGACCCGGCCTGGATGGGCTTTGGGCCGTTGCGGGTGATCAACGACGACACGATCGCGGCGGGCATGGGCTTCGGCATGCACCCCCACCGCGATATGGAGATCATCACGGTGATGGTGGAGGGGGAGCTGCATCACCGCGATTCCCTCGGCCATGCCGAGGTGCTGCGCGCCGGCGAGGTGCAGCGGATGAGCGCCGGCACCGGTGTGGTGCACAGCGAGATGAACCTCGGCCAAGCGCCCTGCCGCTTGCTGCAGATCTGGATCGAGCCCAGCTCCACGGGGATTCCGCCGGCCTACGAGCAGAAGCCCTTCCCCCTGCCGGGCGGTTGGACCCCGCTGTTGGATCCCGATCGCACCGATGGAGCCATGGCGATTCATCGCCCTGTGCAGCTGTGGCGTGCGCGCCTGCAGCCCGCTGAATCCCTGGCGCTGCCGCCCCTCAGCGGAGCGTTGTGGCTGCAGCTGATCGATGGAGCGCTCGAGCAGCCCTGGCAGCTCCTGCGCGGGGATGGGCTGGGTTGGCAGCATCAGCCCAAAGCGGCTGCTCCCGCCCTCACGGCCACCGCCGCTGGCGCCGATCTGCTTCTCTTCGCGCTGCACTGAGTTCGCGCGCGGGCACCTCTGCGTGTAATGGAGCGCACCGAACAGTTCGGCGGGTCCCTTCAGGCTTGAGGCCTTGCTCCTGCGGAGCCTTCCGTGCAGCCCCCCAGCCTGTCGCTCCCCACCGTGCCTTCGGTTCGAGGCTCTCGGCTCTACCGGCTCACGGATCGCCACGGCGATCCCCATCCGGTGCTGGATGAATGCTTCGAGAGCCTGGAGCAGGCGGTGGAAGCTGCCACAGAGTGGCTGGAGCAGCAGGGGTTGGTGGAGCCGCGCGCTGATCAGCGCGAACGCGAGCGCCAACTGGCCCTGCAGGTGGGCGTGGAGATGAGCACCCCCAGCGGCTGCTGGCGCACCCTGCGCCATGCCGGTTTCATCGGATGGCGTTCCGGTGGCTGTTGATGCAACCCAGTGAGACCCTCGATCGGCGCCTGGCCTGGATCGGACTGCTGCTGAATGCTGCGGGCCTGCCCGCTCTGGCGAAGCTGCTCAGCAGCGGTGGCTCGATGGCCGCTGCCAATTGGGCGGTGGGCGCCAGTGCCATTCTCCCCGCCCTGGTGTTGGGGGTGGTGGCCTCGGCGGCCCTGGTGAAGCGGCGCCGTTGGGGCCGGGTGGTGGCGATCGTGGCCTTGGCGCTCTCCCTGGCAGTGAGCCTCAGCTACGGGGTGGTGTGGCTGGCCCTGGTGTCGGTGGATCGGCCTGTGGTGGCGGTGGTTCTGGGGGTGTTGGTGGTGGCGGAACTGCTGGCGCTGATCTATTGGTGCCTGCCGCGTCCCTGGTGGCGGCGTGGAGACGCCTGAAGCGTTCAGTGTTTAATTCGGTATTCGTTGATACCAAAAGAGGTCGCGTGCGCGTTTTGAGTGGTTTGTAGTGATACCAATCGGCCATGCCCAGTGCTGAGCGCTTCGCCGCCCTGCAGACCATCCAGCGGCGCAAGCCGGCGGCGGTGCAGGCACCGTCAGCCCTGCAGGACATCTGGGCCAGCGACGTCTTCACCCTGGATCGGATGAAAGAGGCGCTACCGCGCCCGGTGTTCAAATCGATTCAGGCCACGATCCGCTCCGGCGGCCGCCTCGATCCTTCCGTGGCCGATGCAGTGGCCAATGCCATGAAGGACTGGGCCACCAGCCGTGGCGCCCTGTATTACGCCCACGTTTTCTATCCGCTCACCAACCTCACCGCTGAAAAGCACGACGGCTTCATCACTCCCAAGAGTGACGGCCGCGCCATTACGGAATTCACCGGCAAGCTGCTGGTGCAGGGCGAACCCGATGGCTCCTCCTTCCCCAATGGCGGCCTGCGCTCCACCTTCGAGGCACGCGGCTACACCGCCTGGGACGTCACCAGCCCCGCCTGGCTGATGCGCACCCCCAATGGGGTCACCCTGTGCATCCCCACGGTGTTCGTGTCGTGGACCGGCGAGGCCCTCGATAAGAAAACCCCGCTGCTGCGCTCCAACGCCGCCGTGAACGCCCAGGCCCAGCGGGTGCTGAAGCTGCTCGGCGAAAAGGAAATCGCTCCGATCAACTCCAGCTGCGGCGCTGAGCAGGAGTACTTCCTGGTGGACAACGCCTTCATGGCGCTGCGCCCCGACATTCAGCTCTCCGGCCGCAGCCTGTTCGGAGCACCGCCGGCCAAGGGTCAGCAGTTCGACGACCACTACTTCGGCGCCATCCCCGAGCGGGTGCAGGTGTTCATGCAGGACGTGGAGGATCAGCTCTACCGCCTGGGTGTGCCCGCCAAGACCCGCCACAACGAAGTGGCGCCCGGCCAGTTCGAGATCGCTCCGGTGCACGAGGCCGCCAACGTGGCCACCGATCACCAGCAGCTGATCATGACCGTGCTCAAGGCCACGGCCAAGAAGCACGGCTTCACCTGCCTGCTGCACGAGAAGCCCTTCGCCGGCGTGAACGGCAGCGGCAAGCACGTGAACTGGTCGATCGGGAACAGCACCCAGGGCAACCTGCTCGATCCCGGTAAGACGCCCCACGAGAACATGCAGTTCCTGCTGTTCTGCGGGGCCGTGATCCGCGGTGTGCACCAGTACGGCCCGCTGATGCGCGCCGCCATTGCCACCGCCAGCAACGACCACCGTCTCGGCGCCAACGAGGCCCCGCCGGCGATCATCTCGGTGTACCTCGGCAGCCAGCTTGAGGACGTGTTCAACCAGATCAAGGCCGGCCAGCTGAAGAGCTCCGCCAGCGGCGGCGTGATGCAGCTCGGTGTCGACAGCCTGCCCGAGTTCCCCAAGGACGCGGGCGATCGCAACCGCACCTCCCCCTTCGCCTTCACCGGCAACCGCTTCGAGTTCCGCGCCGTGGGCTCCGGCCAGTCGGTGGCGGGCCCGCTAGTGGTGCTCAACACCGTGTTGGCAGATTCGCTCAGCTGGGTGGCTGATCAGCTCGAGGCCAAGCTCGGCAAGGGCGACAGCATCGAGCAGGCCTGCTTCGCCGTGCTGCAGCAGATCACCCAGGAGAACGGCGCCGTGATCTTCGGTGGCGACGGCTACTCCAGCCAGTGGCATGAGATGGCCGTGAAGGAGCGCGGTCTGGAGAATCTGCGCACCAGCGCCGATGCCCTGCCGGTGCTCAAGCGCGACGCCATCCGCGAGCTGTTCAGCCGCCAGAACGTCCTCAGCCCCGTGGAGCTGGAGAGCCGCTTCGAGGTGTACGCCGAGCAGTACTGCCTGGCGATCGAGGTGGAGGTGCGCCTGGCCCTGCGCCTGGCCCGCACCCTGATCTATCCCGCCGTGAGCGCCTATCTCGGCGAACTGGCCGGTGCGATCCAGGAGCAGGAAGCGATTGGCTTGCAGCCCTCCAAGGCGATCGCCCAGCAGATTGCCGGCCTCAACCAGCAGCTGCTCGATCGCGCCACCGCTCTGGAGGCGGCCCTGGCTGCAGCCCCCCATGGCGCCGAAGCCCACATGCGCCACTGCGCCGACAAGCTGATGCCGCTGATGGGCGAGCTGCGCGCTGCCGCCGATGGCCTCGAGACCCTGGTGGATGACGCCGCCTGGCCGCTGCCCACTTACCAGGAGATGCTCTTCGTGCGTTGAGCCTCGATTTCGGCTGACCCGTTCAGCTGATCTAGGGCGACAAAGCCGCTGCAGGCAGGGCTCCTGGGAGCCCCAGCCGCAGCGGCTTTTGCCGTTGTTGCCACACCCGCTGTGCGACTGGACCCAGCACCGGGCTCAACAGGGCCAGGCTGTGGCGCAGCAGGGCGCTGTGGCCGATGCGGTGACCCTGGCTGGCTTCCGCTTGCTGGAGCCGTTGCATGCGCTGAATCTCCGGCCGCCGTTGCCGCTCCACCTGCACAGCCGCCGCATCAAGCTCCGCAGCAGTCGCGCGGCTGAGCCAGTGGGCTGCCACCACGCTGTCGCGCAGCGCCATGTTGATGCCCTGGGCGCGCACGGGGCTCATCGGGTGGGCCGCATCCCCCAGGAGCAGCAGCCCAGGGCGCTGCCAGCGCTCCGCCAGCCCCACCTGCACCGACACTCGCCTTGGCCCTTCCAGCCGATCGGCGTGCTCCAGAAAAAGCGCCGCCATCGGCTCGGGCATCAATGCGGCCAGCTGCTCTGCCCAGGCGTTGAGCTCGAGCCTGGGCACTGGAGCTCCGGGTTGCAGCAACCAGGCCAGCTGCAGTGATCCGTTGGCCCCGAGGCAAGCGCTGCCGATCTGGCCGCCCGCCACCAGCGTGTTGAAACCTTCCCACTGTCCGCTCGGGAGTGGTGTTGGCAGCTCAAACCAGAGCAGATCGAGGCCGGGACCCTGGCTGCTCAGCTTCAGGCCCGCCAGGCGGCGCAGCAGCGACTGGCGGCCATCACAGCCCACCACCAGATCAGCCTCCAGGCACTGGCCATCAGCCAGCTGTACGCCGCTGATGCGATTTGGTGGCTCGCCGGTATGCAGGAGGCTCTGCACGCTCTGGCCTGGGTACCACTGCAGGGTGGGTAGCTGCAGGGCCCGCTCCAGTAGGGCCTCGAGCAGCTGTTGCTGAGCCACCAGGCGGCAGGGTTGCAGCGACCCTATCGGCTCGCTCACCCGAAAGAGCCGCCGCCCTTCAATCCACACGCTCCAATCCTGGAGCGGCCGTTGGGGCAGCTCAGCCACCAGGTTCGATAGCCCCATGTGGCTGAGGGCTTCAAGCCCGCAGGGCATCAGCGCATCGCCGCGGAACTGCCGGCTGAAGTTGGTGCTGGCATCCACCAGTGCCACCTGGTGGCCTTGCTGAGCGAGCAGGTAGGCGAGGCTCAGGCCCGCGGGGCCCGCCCCTACCACAACGAATCGAGTCATGGGCTGAAAGCGGCCGCGCTCCTTTGCTCAGGGGCGGCCGCCCCTGGATCAGGCCTCAGCCGGGGTGGTGAGCAGGCGGAAGGCGCTGAAGAACAGGGAAATGCCAAACAGCATGCCCACGGCCCAGAGGCTGTCGCTGGGCCATTCGGCCACCAGCAGGCCGCCCAGGATCGCCGTGACCACGCCATCCATCAGCACCAGGCCGCGGGCCTCGCCCTGGCTGGCGGCTGCAGCTGCGAGTTCCATCACGCCTTCGAAGATCAGCAGCAGGCCCACAAACAAGGTGAGGCTGATTTCGCTTTCGATGGGATACGCCACCACCCAGATGCCAGCCACCAGATAGAAGAGGCCCGAGAGCGCGCGGAAGACCTTGCCCTTGGTGCCTTCTGCCTGGCCAAGCCGGAGCAGTTGGGTCACCCCGGCCACGGCTGCAATCACGCCGATGCTCAAGGTGAGTGCAGTGGCGGAGAGGAACGGCAGTGCGATCGAGGCGGCTGCTGCAACGAACAGCAGCACAGCCGTGATGCGGCGCAGGGTTGTGGGGTTCACCAAATGGCAGGCGTGAACGCAACACGTTAGGTGGGTTTTGCCCACTGGCCAGGGCTCTACCTAGGGTGCGGGGCACTAGTTGTGTTCAATCGCCGAGCGATGGCCGCGATCTTCAGCGACAACAGCCTCACGATCGGCCGCACGCCCCTGGTGCAGCTCAACCGGCTCAGCGAGGGATGCGGCGCCCGGGTGCTCGCCAAGATTGAAGGTCGCAATCCGGCCTACTCGGTGAAATGCCGGATCGGGGCAGCGATGGTGGCGGCCGCCGAGCGCGATGGCCTGCTGGGCCCTGGCAAGGAACTGATCGAGCCCACCAGCGGCAACACCGGCATCGCCCTGGCGTTTGTGGCCGCCAGCAAGGGCATCCGGCTCACGCTCACCATGCCGGAAACGATGAGCCTCGAGCGGCGCAAGCTGCTCACCGCCTTTGGCGCTCACCTCGAGCTCACCGAGGGCCGGATGGGCATGACCGGCGCCGTGAACCGAGCTAAAGAGATCGCCGAGAGCGATCCCGATCGCTTTGTGCTGCTGCAGCAGTTCGTGAATCCGGCTAACCCCCAGATCCATCACGACACCACTGGCCCGGAGATCTGGAGCGATACCGATGGCCAGGTGGATGTGCTGGTGTCCGGCGTGGGCACCGGCGGCACGATCACCGGGATCAGCCGCTACATCAAAAACACCCTCGGTAAGCCGCTGGTGAGCGTGGCGGTGGAGCCCACCAACAGCCCGGTGATCAGCCAGACCAAAACCGGTCAACCGCTGCAGCCCGGTCCCCACAAAATCCAGGGCATCGGCGCCGGCTTTGTGCCGGGCAACCTCGATCTGGGGATGGTGGATCGGGTGGAGCAGGTGAGCGATGAGGAGGCCGTCACCATGGCCCGTCGCCTCGCTCGCGAAGAAGGAATCCTGGCGGGGATCAGCTGCGGCGCAGCGGCGGCTGCGGCTCTGCGCCTGGCCCGCGAGCCTCAGTACGCCGGCAAAACGATCGTGGTGGTGCTGCCGGATTCCGGCGAGCGCTATCTCAGCTCGGTGCTGTTTGAAGGGATCTTCAACGAGCGGGGCCTGCCGCCGGGCTGACCCCGCCGCTCGGCGCTCAGTCGGCCAGGGGGGTGATCCCTTTGAGCCGCTCGTTCAGCTGCATTGCCATCGACTGACGGCCCACCGCCAACACCTTGAGGGTGTCTTCGTGCATGCGCAGCTGGGCGTCGGCCACCTGCATGCCGCGCACCAGCTCCTTCAGGTCGTCGGGAAGGGTGTTGAGGTCGTAGCGCTTGCCCTCAAAGGTGAGCACGGGGGGCTGCTGCGCGGCGGAGTCGGTCACGGGGTCTGATTGCTTGCCGGGCCAGCTTATGGGCCCTGCAGCCATTGGGCCCGTGCGGATTACGCCCCCCGGATCAACTGCCGCTCGCACAGATCGCGGTAGCGGCCGGGGCGGCTGATCAAGAGGTCGTGGTTGCCCTGATCCACGATCTGGCCGTGCTCGAGCACCACGATCGAATCGGCCTCCTGCACCGTGGAGAGGCGGTGGGCGATCACCAGCACGGTGCGTCCGGCCATGGCCTGATCCAGCCCGCGCTGCACCGCTTCTTCTGATTCGGCATCGAGGGCGCTGGTGGCTTCATCGAGCAGCAACACCGCCGGATCCCCCAACACCGCCCGGGCAATGGCCAGCCGTTGCAGCTGACCGCCCGAGAAGTTGCTGCCCCGCTCTTCCACGCGGGCGTCGTAGCCACCGGGCATCGCTTCGATGAATCCGTCGGCGTTGGCCAGGCGTGCCGCGGCTCGGATCTGATCGGGGCTGGCCGGGCGGCCGAAGGCGATCGCCTCGGCCACTGTTCCGGAAAACACGGCGCTCTGTTGGGGCACCAGCGCCACGGCCTTGCGCAGCTCGCTCGCCTTGAGATCCGCCAGATCGCGGCCATCCAGCAGCACACGGCCGCTCTGGGCGGTGTTGAAGCGCAGCAGCAGCGAGAACAAGGTGCTTTTGCCAGCCCCGGAGGGGCCCACCAGCGCCACCACCTGGCCCGGCTCCACCCGCAGGCTGAGGTCGCGCAGCACAGGTTGTTCGGCCTCGTAGCTGAAGCTCACCTGCTCGAGGGTGAGTTCGCCCGCCACCTGGCCCAGGGGCAGTGCCTGGGGGCGATCGGGTGGCTCCACCGCCTGCTGCTCGATCTCCCGCAGGCGCCGCAGCGAGGCCTGCCCCTGCTGGAACTCGTTGAAGTTGGTGGTGAGGTGACTGATCGGATCGATCAGCATCAGCAGGGCCGCCACGTAACTACTGAAGCCCTGGCCGTTGAGGTCGCCGCTTTGGATGCGAGCGGCGCCCATCAGCAGCACCGCCAGGATGCCGGCGGCCTCCAGGAAGCCCACCACCGGGTATTGCAGGGCCAGCAGCCGCTGGGTGCGGTAGCGGGCGCGGCGGTGCAGATCGATCTCCGTTTCGAAGCGCTGCTGCAGCCAGGGTTCAGCGGCGAAGGCACGCACGAGTGGCAGCCCGCCAATTGCCTCACCGAGCAGGGCGGCCAGCTCGCTCACCTGCTTCTGACTCTTCTCGGCTGCGCCCATCACCTTGGCGCCGAACACACTCACCAGCACCGCCACCAGCGGCGCCAACAGCAAGGTGCCCAGCGACAGCTTCCAGTCGAGCCAGACCATGTAGCCGAACACCACCACCAACTGCAGCGCTGAAGGGGTGGTGTCCTGAATCGTTTTGTAGATCACCTCGCCGACGCGATCGGCGTCTTCGGTGAGGCGATAGGTGAGGTCGCCGGCGGAGAGTTTTTCCAGCACGCCGAAATCCAGCCGTTGCAGCCGCGCGAACAGGCGGCGGCGCAGCTCCTGGCTCACTTGCAATGCAGGTCCGGCCAGCAGGGTGTCTTGGCCGAACTGGGCCAGCTTCTGCAGCATGAACACGCTGAGGGCCAGGCCGATCACCTGCAGCACCCGGCCGAAATCACCGGCGCCGATCGCGGGGATCAGTTGGCCGGCCAGCCAGGCCAGCAGCGGCCAACACACCACAAACACGAGCATGCACGCCCCACCGGCCAGGAGTGCGGAGCGATAGGGCACCAGCAGCGGGAGGAGCCGCCGGAAGCCGGCCGAAGGGGGTGCGAGCATCGGGGCAAGCTATCAGCGCTTTTTTTGGCCCCATCTCCAGGTGCCGGCTCCACAGGCAACCGACCCGAGCCGATTCGCCTCGATCAATTCCTCAAATGGCAAGGGGTGGCGTTCACCGGCGGTGAGGCCAAGCAACGCATCCAGGGCGGCGAGGTGCGAGTGAACGGGTTTCAGGAGACCCAGCGGGGCCGCAAGCTCAAGCCAGGCGATCGCGTAGAGCTCGATGGCCAGACCCATGTGGTGCCATAGGTTGGTGGGTCGATTCGTTCAGGACGCTGTGGGAAAGGCCGTCATCGCAGGCAACTGGAAGATGCACATGACCTGCGCTGAGGCGCAGGCCTTTGCCGACGCCTTCAAGCCCCTGGTGGCCAACCTGCCCAAAGATCGCGAGGTGGTGCTCGCACCCCCCTTCACAGCGATCGCCACCTTGAGCAGCGCCCTGGCCGGCAGCGGCATTCATATCTCTGCCCAGAACATCCACTGGCAGGAGAAAGGTGCCTTCACCGGCATGATCTCGGCGCCGATGCTGCTGGAGCACGGCGTGACCCACGCGATCGTGGGCCACAGCGAGCCGCGCAAGTACTACAGCGAAACCGACGAGCAGATCAATCTGCGCGCCCGCAGCGCCCAGAAGCACGGCATCATCCCGATCCTCTGCGTGGGTGAGAGTGATTCCCAGCGCGAAGCCGGCGAAGCCGAGCGCGTGATTCGTCGCCAGGTGGAGCAGGGCGTGGATGGGCTCGATCCAGCCCGGTTGATCGTGGCCTACGAGCCGATCTGGGCGATCGGCACCGGCAAAACCTGTGAAGCGGCTGAAGCCAACCGCATCTGCGGCCTGATCCGCCAGTGGGTGGGCTACCCCGAGGTGGTGATTCAGTACGGCGGTTCGGTGAACCCCGCCACCATCGATCAATTGATGGCCCAGAGCGATATCGACGGCGTGCTGGTGGGCGGCGCCTCCCTCGATCCCGAAGGCTTCGCCCGCATCGCCAACTATCAGGTGCCGGTCGCAGCCTGATGAGCCTGCGCTGGGGTCAGCGCACCCATGTGATGGGGGTGATCAACGTCACCCCCGATTCCTTCAGCGACGGCGGCCGCTTTGATCGCCCCGAACGAGCCCTGGCTCAGGCTCGGCGCCTGGTGGATCAGGGGGTGGACATCGTTGATCTTGGCGCTCAGAGCACCCGCCCTGGTGCCGAGGATGTCGGCGCGGCTGAGGAGCTGGCGCGGCTGCTGCCGGCGTTGCAGTTGATCCGGGGCGCCATTGAGTGCGGTGAGCTGCGCTGCCCGCCCCGCAGCGATGACCCCCAGGCCAACAGCCGTCCACTGATCTCGGTGGACACGTTCCGCGCGCCGGTGGCAGAAGCCGCCTTGGCCGCCGGTGCTGATTGGATCAACGATGTGAGTGGCGGCCGTGCGGACCCCGCGATCCTGCCGCTAGTGGCCCAGGCGGGCTGCCCCTATGTGCTGATGCACTCCCGGGGCGACAGCCAGAGCATGGATGGCCTCACCGATTACGGCAGCGCTGGTGTGGTGCCGGTGGTTCTGGCGGAACTGCAGCAGGCCAGCGAACGAGCCATGGCAGCTGGACTGCGGCGCGAGCAGCTGATCTGGGATCCCGGCCTCGGCTTCGCAAAAACCACCGAGCAGAACCTGGAGTTGTTGCGGGGACTGCCACTGCTGCGGGCCGAAGGGATTCCTTTGCTGGTGGGCCCATCGCGTAAACGCTTCATTGGAGCGGTTCTTGAGGAACCGCGTGCGAAAGCGCGTCTTTGGGGCACGGCGGCCGTGGTCGCCCAGTGCGTATCGGTGGGGGTGGATGTGGTGCGCGTGCATGACGGCGGCCCGATCGTGCAGGTGGCGCGCATGGCCGATGCGCTCTGGCGCTGAGTCGATCAGCTCGGCGAGTCGGAGGTCGTGATGCCGGCTGCAATGGCAATCGAGGCTTCGCCCTGCAACTTCGCGGCATACATCGCCGTGTCGGCTGCTTCGATCAACGCGTCCGCATCGCTGGCGTGATCGGGCCAGCGGGCGATGCCAATGCTGGCGCTGATGGTGATCTCCTTCGGTAGGTCAGGCCCTGCAGGAAACGGCTGCTCCAGAGCACCCACCAGCTTTCTGGCCAGCGTTTGCAGGTGCTCAATCGAGGGGGCATCGGGAATCAGCACCACGAACTCATCACCGCCCTGGCGGCAGAGGGTGTCACTGCTGCGGCAGGTGCTGGTCAGCCGTTGAGCCACGGCCTTTAGCAAGGCATCACCGGTGCTGTGGCCGTAGCGGTCGTTCACCGGCTTGAAGCGGTTGAGGTCGATGAACAGCAGCCCCACGCCGAATCCCTGGCGTTTGGCGAGGGCAAGACTGCGATTCAGTTCTTCGATCAGCAGGGTGCGATTGGCTAATCCGGTGAGCTGATCGTGCGTTGCCATGAACCGCATCCGCTCTTCCTGCTGATAGCGCTCGCTCACATCGCGCAGGAGGCCCACGAAACTGCTCGGCTGTTGGTGCTCATCCAGCACCGCTGTGATCGAGAGCTCATGGCGAATGATCTGACCATTGCGGTGGCGGTTCCAGATCTCACCACTCCAGTAGCCCTTGGAGAGAATCGCCGACCACATCTCCTGATAGAAGCTGTTGTCGTGCCTGCCTGAACGCAACAGGTTGGCGGTGTTTCCTCGCGCTTCTAGTTCTGAATAGCCCGTGAGCTGGCAGAAGGCCTGATTCACCTTCAGGATCACGCCTTGGGCATCGGTCACCACGATCGCCACCGGGCTGCTGTCAAACACCGTGCCTGCAAGGGCCCGTTCCCTGGAGGCTTCCTGCTCCCGCAACAGGGCCTGGCGAACGGATTGGTGATTGCGGATCAACTGTTGGCTGATCACAGCAGCAAGCACACTGAGGCTCACGCCCAGTAGCGCCTGCAGCAGCAGGGTGTTGCTCCAGCCCTCGGGATTGAGTTTGCGGTAGTCGAGCTGAATGCCAATCACCCAGGTGCGATTGGCGATGCTCACCTCGAGCCAGGTGGGATGGGTGAGCTGTGGGCTGTTGGCGAGTTTGAGGTTGTCGAAGAGGAGGTTGTCGGCTCGATTGCGCGAGCCGTCGTAGATCAATACGCCGGTGCCTGGCAGGGCGGGATCCTCCACTCTGGCCAGAGCGCCCTGGATCAGATCCTCCATCCGTAAGGGTGAATAGGCCCAACCTCTGAGGTGATTGAACCGGTCCTGGCTGGAGTTGAAGCCTTCACTCGGGGTTCGGTAGATCGCTTGGTAGAGCAGGGCTCCGATCTGGGGGCGGATCGAGTTTTCCTGCAACAACCGGACAGGTCCGCTCAAGGCGGCCTCACCGGTGCTGACGGCCAGCTGCATTGCTTCCCGCCTGGTCACCTGGGAATACATGTCGAATCCGAGGGCCCGCTGATTGCGCCAGTCGTTCGGTTCCAGATAGAGGATGGCGCTGGTCAGCGGGCGTGATCCTGCAGGTTTGATCGTGAAGTGGGGTCTCCCGGCGCTTCTCACCTGTCGCTCAAAGCCAGAGATGTCGCCGTTGGGCACCACAACGGCATAACCAACGCCCTGGATGCCGCTCAACGTCTCCCCTCCATGGTTCAGGGCTTGGTAGAAGGCGTTGAATTCCTGCTGGTCCACCTCTTTGGATGCATCGAAGAGGCCCACCACGGCATTGAGCACCGCGATGTTGGTCTGCAGGCGTGAGGTGATCGCGTTGCTGATCGCGTTAGCCAGGTCGCGCTCAATCCGTTCGTGCTCCAGTCGCGTGAAGAGCCGCTGCTGGTGACACCACAGGCCCGTGAGGCCAAGCCCCGTTGCGAGCACAAGCCACGGGAGGGTCGTCAGCCGGATCCCGAGGGGCCGTATACCGAAGCGTGGCAGTCGAATCTTCACGGCCTGTTCACCCCTCTGCGGTCTAGCGAGCCTGGTTAGGCCTGTCCACGATCCAGCCGCTAGGCCCTAGCCGCTTGGGCCATCACCTGGCGGATCGTTTTGCCCAGATCAATCTGCTGCGGCTGTTCGGAGGATTTGAATGCGCCGCTGAAGGCATAAGCAACCACTCCTTTCTTCGTGGCGAGATCCAGTTCGGCAAAGTTGAGTGCCAGTAATTCGCCCCGGCGCTTCCATTGCTGAATCACGGGAACCATCAAGCCAGTTTCCAGTTCCAACATCTGGATCGGATCCCCGCTGAAGCTCTCGTTGTGAGTAGGTTCAATGAGGGCTCCCGTGAGGGATAGATCAATGAGCCTGGCCTCAATGATCGATCCATCCTGGTTGCGCACGTGGGCGATCCTGTTGATCAACATCCGATGCTCCAGCCGCGGTTGAGGACGCTGCAGCGATAGGAGCACTGAGATCACCAGCAGCACGATGTTGAAGACACACCAGAGAAAGCCGTAGGCGAGTAAGCCTGTGGAACTCTCGGAGACGCTGTCTCCAATCGCAAAGAGGATTCTCCAGAGGATCAGAATGTTGAGCACCAGCAACACCGAGGTGGGGACCAAGGTTTGTTGGTAGGGCAGGATGGAGCCCGATAGGGAATCGTTCCCCTTTGGTGTCACGGCAAATCCCTTGCTAAAGGGTTTGGCAAGGGCAGCCAGGATTTCTGGTGCCAGTTCAAAGGCGGCAAACAAACTCACCGCTTCATTGAATACAGGCATGTAGTAGCCCTCGCTGAGAACCACCATCGACACGATCATCGAAGCCAGGAAGCTGGCTTGGTAGCTGAGAATCGTGCCGGCCTCCACCTCAGGCAGAGGCGCCATACCTGAAAAGAAAAACACGATCGGCACGATCTGAAAAAACAGCCTGCTGTTGTATTGCGTGATCCATGAGTAGGGGAGGAAGAAGATCCGCTGAATCCAGTTCAGCCCTTTGCGTCCAAGCATCAACCAGGCCACCTGAATGCCGCCGCGCCCCCAGCGTTTGCGTTGGATAAAGAAGGAGTCGAGCGTTTCTGCTGCCAGGCCTGTGGAGATCGGTTCGGCCAGATAGATCGTTTTCCAGCCCAGCCGGCAGAAATTGATGGTGAGGAGGATATCTTCGGTGATGGAGTCCGTTGGAAAGCCATTGCTTTCCATCAATGCTTTGCGCCGATGCACCGAACAGGAGCCGCAGCAGAACGCCACCCCAAGGGCGTCTCGGCCTCGGGCGATTAAGCGAAAGAAGAAGGATTGTTCGTCGCACCAGCTCGCTGCGATCCCCAGGTTGTGTTGAATCGCATCGGGATTGAAGAAGTTCTGGGGCGTTTGCACGGTGCCGATTTTGGGGTCGGCGAATAGGCCCGCTGTTCTCCAGGCCGAATTTCGATAGGCCACAAAATCGGCATCCATCAGCATCACCAGATCGCCTGCGCTCTGCTGCAAGGCGTGATTGATATTTCCTGCTTTGGCACCTGTGTTGCTCGCGCGTGTGATGTATCGAATGCCAGCGTCATCGCAAAACTGTTGAAGCCAGGCTCGTTTGCCATCATCGAGCACCCAGACCCTGATCTTGGGGTAGTCGATCGAGCTCGCTCCCAGGATTGATTTCTCTAAAACTTCTGGTCCTTCGTTGTAGCTGGTGATGAACACATCCACTGAAGGAATGGCGTCGATGCCATGGACGGCGTAGCGCTCTCTGAGTTGTGCTTCGGCCACGTCGGCCTGGTTTCGCCGATCCGTGAGCCAGCCAACCGAGAGCAAAAAGAGAGTCACCTCCAGGATCACGGCCAGTTCAATCGCGAGAACCACCACCCACCAGATCCACTCAGCGCTCCACTGATCGCTCGTCCAAGGGAAGGTCTCCAGTCTCCACCATAAATATCTCAAGCCAAAGATAAAAATGGTGCCAACCAGTAGCAGTCTGCGCCAATTGGAGCGGGGCAACAGCAGCGTGATCGCAACTGGCAGAGCAATGGCCAGGAAGAGAACTTCCGCACCCATCGCCTAGAGCTCAACGTCCACGCGGTCGCCCAGTCGGCAGTCTTTACTGGCTTGGTGGTCTGCTGGGAGTGCAATCTGAAGGCGCATCCGGTCGTCGTTGGTGGCCTTGAACTGCGCCGCATCAGTGTTCTCCAGTGCGCGGATCCCCCTCACGCCACGCATGCTGATCACTCGACCACTGACGTCGCTGTTCTGGTGAGCCATCTTCAGCTTCACCTGATCGCCGATGCGCACGTCCTTCACCTTGTTGCTGCTGAACACAGCCTCAACCCTCAGCTGATCGCAGTCCACCACAGTGATCAACGCTTCTCCAGCATTCACTTCAGAGCCACGTGCGATGCGATTACTGAGCATCAGGCCATTGAAGCTGGGCTTGTAGACAAACTGAGAACGCCGTTGATTGGAATTCACGAGCTCCAGAAGCTTTTTCTCTTTTCCTCTCAAGAGATTGAGCTGATTGTTGATGCGGCTGATTTCCAGTTCCAGCATTTCCAACCTGCGCGTTGATCGGGGTAGTTGCCTGCTGCCAGCTTTGCGTTTGCTCTCGGCGTCCTGGAGTTCCTGCCGGAGGTCGCTCACAACACGCCGTTGATTAGTGGCGCGCTGCCGGTAGCTGTTGGCGTTGGCTTCAACGCCTGCCAGGGTGTCTGGATCCACAGCACCCACGCTCACCAGCTCCCTGTATCGGCTCGCCTGCTTTGCATAACGCTGCTCCTGACCCTCGAGGTCGAATCGTTCGCGCTCAGCGCTCTGGAGGTCGTTCCGCAGCCTTGCCTGGTTGGCGCTCACAAGATTGTCGAGTTCGAGCTCGGTGGAGCGAATGTCTTTTCTGGTTTGCTCCAGTTCCAATTGGGCTGTCTGCTGCCGGGCTTCGTCCTGCCGGCTGGCCACCACTGACACCAGTGCCGTGCCGGGTTTGAACAGTTCCCCCGTGCTGAGCATTTCATCGTCCACCCGTCCTTGGATCGGGCTCTTCACGGTGATCACATCACCGGTGATGTAAGCCTCGGCAGCGCGCTTTCTTACATTGATCACTGCCAAGGTGACAATGCAGAGGCCGAGCAGGCCGGCCCCCGACACTTGGCGCCAGCGCGTTTGGAGCAGCCATTTGGTTTTGGCTGCAGACCAGCCTTGCTCGGTTTGGTGCTGTTGCAGAGATGGAGTGGAGTGCCCTTGGTCTGAGTCCAAATCGTCCCTGGGCTCTAGAGCATCTCTGCGCTGTATCTAAGCCAACGCACCTTGGGTGTCAATCCGGCTCTGGGAGATCGTTCCCAATCGTGTTGGTTATAGAGACTGCTCAGTCGGTTGTACAGCGCCCAGGCTGATCAAGACCCTCTTCCAGTAGGGCGTTTCATACCACGCATTGAGTTGCTCATCATTGAGCGTCAATGTCATCTGAGCCTCCATGCGCAGGAGATCGGCCATGCTGATCTGAAGCTGCAACTTTGCGCAGACGGCAATCGCTTGATCGGGGCTGTCGCAATGAGAAAGCTGCTGCCGAAGGAGTGGATCATCCTTCAGCAGCAGCTTGAGGCGCATGGCATTGGCGGATGTCATGCGCGGCGGCCTTAGTTAGCCACGCCCTCGATACGGTCTTCGATCTCCTGGTAGATCTCCTGCAGTTGCTGGATGTTCTCGTCGGAGGTTTCCCAGTAACCGCGGCCGTTAACTTCCAGCAGCGTGCCCACAATGCGGCGGAAGCTATGGGGATTGAGCTCCATCAGCCGCTTGCGCATCTCCGGATCGTTGATGAATGTTTCGTTTGCTTCTTCGTACACGAAATTGTCAACGGCGCCGCTGGTGGCACTCCAACCCAGGGTGAAGTTGAGGCGCTTCGCCACTTCACGCACGCCCTCGTAACCCGAGTTGAGCATGCCCTCGTACCACTTGGGATTGAGCAGCTTGGTGCGTGAATCCAGGCGGATCGTTTCGCTCAGCGAGCGAACCTGGGCATTGGCGGTGGTGGTGTCGGCGATGTAGCTCGCCGGTGCCTTGCCGTCGTCGCGCAGGCCCTGGATCAGCTTGGTGGGATCACTATCGAAATAGTGGCTCACATCGGTGAGGGAGATCTCCGCGGAATCCAGGTTCTGGAAGGTCACGTCAGCGGTCTTCATCACCGACTCGAACACCTCGCGCTTCTGGTTCATCTCGCCGGGGTTGTCGGCGTTGAAGGCGAACGTTTTGCGGGAGAGATACATCTCCTGCAGTTCGTTCTCCTCTTCCCAGGTGCTGTTCTCAACCGCCAGGTTCACGTTGGAGCTGTAGCTGCCGCTGGCGTTGGAGAACACGCGGGTGGCGGCATCGCGCAGGGAGATGCCCTCCTTCTCGGCCTGCTCCTGGGAGTGCTTGCGCACGAAGTTCATCTCCAGGGGCTCATCAGCCTCGGCGGCCATCTTCACGCCCTGATCGATCAGCGCCATCTGGTTGATGAACAGGTCGCGGAACACACCGCTGCAGTTCACAACCACGTCGATGCGGGGGCGGCCCAGCTCTTCGAGGGAGATCAGCTCCAGCTTGTTCACCCGGCCTAGGGAGTCGGGCACCGGCTTGACGCCGATGAACCAGAGGATCTGCGCCAGCGATTCGCCGTAGGTCTTGATGTTGTCGGTGCCCCAGAGCACGCAAGCGATCGTTTCGGGCCAGGTGCCCTGCTCCTGCTTCTGACGCTCGATCAGTTTGTCCACCACACCCTTGGCGGCGGCGATCGCGGCCTTGGTGGGGATGGCCTGGGGATCGAGGGCGTGCAGGTTCTTGCCGCTGGGCAGCACACCGGGGTTGCGAATCGGGTCGCCGCCGGGGCCGGGCAGCACGTATTCGCCATCGAGGGCCCGCAGCAGGCTCTGCATCTCCAGATCGGCGCACACCTGCTCAAGGCAGAACTGCAGGTAGCCGAACAGCTTGTCGAGCTCGGCCTGATCCACATCCGGGAAGCCGGCGTTGCGGCAGGCGCTCAGCCAGGGGCTGGGCAGCTTGAAGCCGAACTGCTCCAACAGATTGAAGAACCAGGCGAAGTTGCGGCGCAGGGTCACGCGGCCATCGGTGCCGGTCACGGCCTGCACCATCGCGCCCACGGCGGCGCGGGATGTCTCGGTGATGACGCGGTTGAGCTCCACATCGGCGAGCACACCGTTGTCGTTGCCGGCGTACACGTCGGTGATGGTGCGGCCTTTGCTCTCGGCCAGCAGGGCCGGCAGGGAGCGAAGGCCGTCGTCGTCGCGCTCGAGGGCGGCGATGTTCACCAGGGTGGCGATCGCTTCCTCGGCGGTGGGGGGCTTGCCGATGGTGTGCAGGCCGCAGGGCAGGAGGCGGCTCTCGATCTCCATCAGCTGGCGGTAGACCGCGCCAATCACTGAATCCCGGGCATCGAGATCGAGCTCGGAGGCATCCACCTCGGGCAGCTCAACGTCTTTATCGAGGTTGCACTGGCGGGCCGTTTCCACCACGGCGTTCACGATCTGCACACCGCGGGAGCCTTCCCGCAGCTGCTGGTAGGAGCCCACCAGCTCGCCCAGCTCTTTGAGGCCCTTGTAGAGGCCAGCGTTCTCGGCAGGCGGGGTGAGGTAGGAGATGGTTTCGGCGTAGCCGCGCCGCTTGGCGATGGTGGCTTCCGAGGGGTTGTTGGCGGCGTAGTAGTAGAGGTTGGGCAGCGCGCCGATCAGTGAATCGGGGTAGCAGGTTTCACTCATGCCCATCTGCTTGCCAGGCATGAACTCCAGCGAGCCGTGGGTGCCGAAGTGCAGCACCGCATCGGCGCCCCACACCTTCTCGAGATACGTGTAGTAGGCGGCAAAGCCGTGGTGCGGGCTGGCGCTGCGGGAATAGAGCAAGCGCATCGGATCACCCTCGTAGCCGAAGGTGGGCTGCACGCCAACAAACACGTTGCCGAAGTGGCGGCCGAAGATCAGCAGGTTGGTGCCATCGGTGTTGAGGGTGCCGGGCGGTTTGCCCCAGTTCTCCTCAAGGCGCTCGGAATAGGGGGTGAGCCGCTCGTATTCCTCCACGCTCATGCGGTGGGCGATGGCTAGCTCGGGGGCTCCTTCCAGTGCTTCAGGGTCCTGGAGCACCGCCTCCATCAGCGCCTTGGGAGTGGCGGGCAGATCCTTCACCTCGTAGCCCTTGGCCCGCATCTCCTCGAGCACGCGGTAGATCGAGCCGAACACGTCGAGGTAGGCGGCGGTGCCCACGTTGCCCTTATCGGGCGGGAAGCTGAACACCGTGATCGCCAGCTTCTTCTCGGCGCGGGGCTTGATCCGCAGCGAGGCCCAGCGGATCGCCCGCTCGGCGATGGCATCCACCCGGTCTTGCAGGGTGTGGGCCTTGCCGGTGGCGTCGTCGCGGCCGCTGAGCACGATCGGCTCAATGGCGCCATCAAGCTCAGGGATCGCGATCTGCAGCGCCACCTGCACCGGGTGCAGGCCGAGGTCGCTCTCTTCCCATTCCTGGGTGGTCTGGAACACCAGCGGCAGCGCCACCATGTAGGGACGATTGAGCTTCTTCAGCACCTCGATCGCCTTGGGGTGGTCCTGGCGGGCCGGGCCGCCCACGAGGGCAAAACCGGTGAGTGACACCACGCCGTCCACCAACGGCACATCGGGATTGATCGGGTCGTAGAAGAAGGCATTCACCGGCTTGGTGAAGTCGAGGCCGCCGCAGAACACCGGAATCACGGTGGCGCCGCGGAATTCCATCTCCTGGATCACCGCCACGTAGTGGGCTTCATCGCCGGTGACGATGTGGCTGCGCTGCAGCACCAGGCCGATCACCGGGCCTTTGCGGGCTTTCTCCGAGAGGTCTTTGCGGCTGGCGTTCCAGTTGAGGTACTCCTTGAGGTCCTCGAACATCGAGGGGGCCAGAGGGTGCCAGATGCCCAGATCGGGGAACACAACAGGATCGGCCACCTGCAGCGCGGGCCGGTCGTCGCTGTTGCGGGGGAAGACGTATTTATCCGCCAGCATCAGCAGGAAGTTCCGGAGGTTGTCCGGAGTGCCGCCCAGCCAGTACTGGAAGCTGAGCATGAAGGAGCGGGCATCCTGCGCCTTCTCCACCGGCAGATACTTCAACACCGTGGGCAGGGTGTTGAGCAGCTTCAACATCGCGTCTTGGAAGCCGGCGCCGCCGGCCTCCTTCCGCTTCTTCATGAAGCCGGCAATGGCGCTCTTGCTTTGGCCCAACTGGGCCATGGAGAAGGTGCCGAGCTTGTTGAGGCGCATCACCTCCGGCATGGAGGGGAACACCACGGCGGCCTTGAGGCGATCGCGGTGAGGTGCCACGGCCTCCACCACCTTCTGGGCCAGGTCTTCAATGAAGATCAGCGAGCCGATGAACACATCGGCTTCGGCCACATCGGCGCAGAAGTCGGCGTAATTCGTCGGGTCGCGCAGCTCTTCGATCAGGTATCCACACAGATCGATCGCCAGCGGACCGTTTTGGTCGTTGAGCGAGGTGGCGGCTTGGGTGAGCGCGTTTTGATACTGGGGCTCCAGCACCACGTATACGGCCTTCATCACGGCCCGACCGTTCACCTCCGCGGGGCTGACGCGGCGGGAGGCGGAGCGGACCTGCGTGAACATGCGCGCTGATTGAGCAATGTGAAGGAGCCTACGTAGGTCCAGGCACCTCCGCGAGCCCAGATTCCAAGCTGTTACAGCCCTGGAGCGGGTGGCCCATAGGCTCAGCCCATTGCCTTATCCCCATGACCAGCCCCGACACCGCCGTTCAGCCGATCTCCGTGGTGGTGGCTGGTGCCCTGGGCCGGATGGGCGCTGAGGTGGTGAAGGCGGTGCTGGCCTCGCCCGATTGTCGGCTGGCGGGCGCGATCGACACCACCGCCGGCAAGGAGGGGGCTGATGTGGGCCTGGAGCTCGGCCTTGGTGAGTTGGAGGTGGCCATCACTGCCGATTTCGAAGGTTGCCTCTGCCAGGCCAGTCAGGCCGTGCGCAACGACGGCCCGGGTCGCGGGGCTGTGCTGGTGGATTTCACCCATCCATCAGTGGTGTACGAGCACACCCGGGGCGCGATTGCCTACGGGGTGCACCCGGTGATTGGCACCACGGGCCTCAGCCCGGAACAACTCCAGGATCTGGCGAGCTTTGCCCAAAAGGCTTCGGTGGGCGGTGCGGTGATTCCCAACTTCTCCGTGGGGATGGTGCTGCTGCAGCAGGCCGCCGCTGCCGCCGCCCGCTTTTACGACTTCGCAGAGCTCACTGAGCTCCACCACAACCGCAAGGCCGATGCCCCCAGCGGCACCTGCATCAAAACGGCGGAGCTGATGGAGGAGCTCGGCAAATCGTTCAACCCCCAACAGGTGGACGAGCACGAAACGCTGGCCGGCTGCCGCGGTGGCGAGCGCCCCAGCGGTCTGCGCCTGCACTCGATTCGTTTGCCCGGTCTGGTGGCGCACCAGGAGGTGATGTTCGGCGCACCCGGTGAGACGTACACCCTCCGCCACGACACGATTGATCGTTCGGCCTACATGCCGGGTGTGCTGCTGAGCGTGCGCAAGGTGCGCCAGCTCGATGGCCTGGTGTATGGCCTTGAGCGCTTGCTCTGAGCGCTGCACGCCTCGACACTGGCGCCATGCTGATTCCGCTTCGCCCCGGTGAGCTGCCGCGCCTGATTCCGGCAGTGGCCACCGGTACGCAATTCAACGCCTGCAGCGGCAATCCTCAGAAGGTGCTGCAGCGTCTGTTCATCTCCGTGATCGGCGGGGTCATCAGCCTCCTGATCAGTCAAGGCGTGGCCATGAGCAGCCAGGCGTCCCCGATTCTTCTGGTGGTGGGGTTCGTCTTCCTGACTTACATGCTCTGGGGGCCGATCGTGGAGGCTGGCCGCAAGAATGCCACCCTGCGCCGCTACCCCGCAGCCGCGATCTTTGAAGGTGAAGTGGCCGACACCTTCACCAAGGAATTGGTGGAGGGCCGCCAGGAAACCACCGATCGCCAGGGCCGCCTGGAGCTGGTGGAGAACCGCCGCACCTGGCTGTGCCTCGAGCTGGAAGACGAGGAGGGCTATCTGGGCACGATCCGCTTCCCCTACGACAAAAAGCACAAGTTGATTCGCCCGGGGATGGTGGTGCGCTGCCTGGTGCTCAGCGAGCGCAAAGACTTCTCTCGCATCGGAGCCCTCAGCGATGCCTGGTTGCCTCAGCTCAAGCTCTGGGTGGGCGATTACCCCTATCTCCTGCGCCCGGCCTTTGAGGAGCTCTGCCTGAAACGCCTGCGCTGAGCTGCGCCTCAGGAGGCAGCGCAGCAGACCGAGCCGTTAACGCTGTGCAATAACGCGCAACATTGCGTTACACTTCGATCAGTTCCAAGGCAGCGTCATGACTCAGGCCTCCTCCCCCGTGATCCGCGGCGCCACTGTTACCCAGGAAGACGGCGGCCGCCTCAACGCCTTTGCTTCTGAGCCCCGCATGCAGGTGGTGGACGTTGAGAGCGGCTGGGGCTTCCATGAGCGCGCCGAGAAGCTCAACGGCCGCATGGCCATGCTTGGTTTCATTGCTCTGCTCGCCACTGAGCTTGCCCTCGGCGGTGAGGCTTTCACCCGCGGCCTGCTCGGCATCGGCTGATCCTTCGATCCCCTCACAGGCTCACGCCTGACACAACCGCAGCACAGAATCGTGCTGCGGTTTTTTTGTTGCTTTGCCGATGCTCAGCCGACCACCAGCCCCACCAGCTGCCGCGCTGCGGGCTCGTGTGTTCGGAGCTGGGCCCACCGGCGCCCTGGCGGCCCTGGCCCTAGCCCGCAGCGGCTGGCAAGTGGAGCTCTGCGATCCACAGCCCCGCGAGGGGCTGCTCAACCGCAGCCGCGCCTACGCCCTCACCCATTCCAGCGCCGAGTTGCTGGCCGGCCTGGATCTCTGGCAGCCGTTGCGCGCCCATCTGGCGCCCTTCAGCCGGCTGGAGCTCTGTGATCGCGCCCTGCGGCGGCAGGTGTCGTTTCTCGCTTCGGATCTGCCGGGGCACCGCCCCCAGGCCGACACCGCTGCCGTGGGCTGGATCCTGCAGCATCAACCCTTGATGGAGCTGCTGCTTCGTGCCCTGGAGCAGCAAAGCGGTGTGAGCCTCAGCCTGGGGGATCCGGCGAGCTGCGCCGCCACAAGCCCAGTGGATCTGGAGGTGGCCGCCGATGGTCACCATTCACCGCGGCGCACGGCGGCGGGGCTGAGGCAGTGGCGGCGTGCTTACCGGCAGGGATGCCTCACGGTGCAGGTGCGCCTGCGCGGCTCCAAGCCCGATCAAGCCTGGGAGTTGTTCCGCCCTGAAGGGCCGTTTGCGGTGTTGCCCCTGGGTGGTGATGCGTTTCAGCTGGTGTGGAGCGCGCCGATGCAGCGCCTGCGGCAGCTGGAGAGCCTGGATCCTGTGGCCTTTTTGGATGCCTTGAGCGCAGCGCTGCCCGAGCCGTTGCAGGCGGAGGTGTTGCTTGATCAACCCCGCGCCTTCCCCGTGGCGATCGAGTGGGCCTGGCCGCTGCGCCGCCGCCAGTTGGTGCTGATGGGGGAAGCCGCCCACCGCTCCCATCCGGTGGGCGGTCAGGGCCTCAATCTCTGCTGGCGAGATGTGGCCGCCCTGCAGGTGCTGGCCGGCCAGGTGCAGGCAGGCTCGTTGCGCCTTCGGCAGCTGCCCGGCCGTTATGCGCGCCGGCGCTGGCTCGATATCGGCCTGGTGCTGCTGGCCACCGATGCTCTGGTGCGGGTGTTCTCCAACCGCCAGCCGTTGCTGTTGCCGCTGCGCCGGTTGGCCATGCTGCTGTTGGAGCGCTCGGCCTGGGTGCGAGCCGTGAGCCTCAGTGCCATGAGTGACGGACCTTGCCGGCTGCGCTGGCCCTGATCAGCATGGCGCCATGGTGATCAGTACCTCGCCCCAGCCAGCACCTCAGGCCGCGCTGCTCCGCTATCTGCGCCAGGAGCTGGCGTTGAGCGACAACGCCTTGCAGTTGGGCCTGAAGCAATCGGAGCAGGAGCAGGCGCCTTTGCCTGTAGTGCTCTGGCGCTTTGGCTTGATCAGCCTGGAGCAGTTCGATCAGGTGCTCAGCTGGCAAGCCAGCCTCGAGTAGCGATCGCGTTGCTCAATAAACGATCAGCGACTCCACCGGCACCGCCTCGGGGAGCTTCGTTTTGCCGCCCAGATCCGCCAGCTCCACGATGAAGGCGAAGCCGCAGAGCTCGCCGCCCACCCGGCTCACCAATTCGGCGCAGGCGCCGGCGGTGCCGCCGGTGGCCAGCAGGTCGTCCACGATCAACACACGCGGGCGCTGTTCGAACCCGTCGGGAATGATCTCGAGGCGATCGGTGCCGTATTCGAGGCTGTAGTCCACACCGATCACCTCGCCGGGCAGCTTGCCCGGCTTGCGCACGGGGCTGAAGCCGATGTTGCAGGCGGTGGCCAGGGCGGTGCCCACGATGAAGCCCCGCGATTCGATCCCCACGATCAGATCGGGCTCGAGCCGCTCACACACGGCAGCCATTTGACGCATCACCTCCTGCCAGGCCAGAGGGCTGCGCATCAGCGGTGTGATGTCACGGAACAGGATGCCCGGCTTGGGGAAGTCGGGGATGTCCCGCACCAGCTGGCGCAGATCAATGGCGCTCATGGTCGACGGATTGGCTGCGCAGCTGGCAGTATCGCAGCCATGGCCGATGCTCCTTCGCACCCCCAGCGCGTTCTCTCCCGGCGGGGTTTGGAGCGGCTTGATCTGCTGCTGCTGTGCGCCGAAGCCCTCGATCTCAATGGAGGCGAGGCGATGGTGTGGCTCAGCGAAGAGATGGGGCTCACCGATCTGTTTCCCAATCGGGTGGAGCTCTGGAAACGCCGCTGCAGTAATCCCCTGCGCCGCACCACCCGCCGGGAGTTGTTGAGCGAAGCCGAAGCCGATGGGCTGATCCGCATCCTCAATGCCCTGGCGGATCGCCTCTATCCGATGCTGCGCAGCCTGCTCTCCTCGGCGGAGCCTCCCCAGCTCAGTGAGCAGCGCTGGGCGCTGTTCCGCTCGCGCCTGCAGGACCTGTTACAGGAGCGCTTCAACCCCCGCCGTGGCGGTGTGCAGCGCCTGCTCGATCCGCAGCAGGGCCCTGAGCTCTGCCGCGAACTAATTCAAACCATGGCCCTCAGTGCTGGTCCGGGCGGGTTCGCCCGGCTCAAGGCCAGCCTGATGGATGCAGCGGCCTGATCCGCAGCCCACGAGACCCTGCGATGAAACTCACCAGCCGCTACGAACAAACCAGCTGCCGGCTCGTGCTGGAGGGTCTGCCCGATCTCTCCGCCGGCCAGAGCAGCCAGACCATCGGCATCCTCACCGGCTTCAGCCTGGCGCTCGCCGGCAAAACCGAGATGGAGGGCCAGCGGGATCACCTGCAGGCGCTGCTCACGGTGGTGCTGCCCTACGCCCGCCAGCTGTTGAGCGGCGTGTCGAAACCGATGGGTGCCGGCGATGCTCCCGTGGCGATCCGCCCGGCCCAGGACGGCCATGAGCTGGAGCTGCGCAGCAGCCAGCCCAACACCCCGCCGCTGCAGCTGCCCCTCGACGATGCCGAGCTGGCCGATCTGGTGCGCTGCCTCGATCGCCTTCAGCTCGATCCCCAGGTGGCTGTTCCCCTCATTTGGCCCGAATCCCAGCCCCTGCGCCGTTCGGAACTGCGTGATCGTCTGCCTCTGGCCCGCCGGCTGGCGGCTCCGCTCAGTGGCGTGGCGGCCTTGTTGGTGGCGGGCGCTCTGGTGTCGCTGATCCCCACACCGAAGCCTGTCGGCCCTGCTCCAGCAGCGGTGAGCACCCCCGCGCGAGGTGGTTGACGCCACCGCATTCCCCACCACACTTGCACTACCGCCATGAGCGTCTTGAGCTGGTCTGAGTTGCGCCGCCGTGTGACCCGCCTTGGCGCCTGCCTCGATGTGGTGGTGCGCAGTGATCCGGAGGTGTGCGGCCTCAGCGGCAATGGTTTTCACCTCTCCCTGCACCACGGCGGCCAGGGGGATTGCAGCGTGGGTGATCTCAGCCTGGTCGACTGCCCCAACGAACTGGTGTTGGTGGAGTTTGAGCGCTGGATGCGCGGCGCCGGCCACCAGCTGGATTCATGAGCCGTCGCCGCGGGCTGCAGGTGCTGAGTGGTGGCCGCGGCCAACCTGCACCGGCTGAGCGCGCGGTATTCCGCCAGCGCCGGCGCCCGCCCCGCTCGCGCCAGATCCTCGAGGCGATGCTGCTGATGGCCGGCGGGGTTGGTCTGCTCGTGCTGCTTCTTCAGTTGCCTGAGCTGATCGATCTCGACAGCCTGTTGTTGGTCAGCACGGCGATCGGTCATTTGATCGGTGGCCTGTCGCAGCTGTTGATGGGGGTGCTGCAGCTCCTGGCGGTGCTGGTGCTGGTGGCGCTGGCCCTGTTGGCGCTGTTGCTGCTGGTGGCCGGTTTGGTTCGCTTGGTGCGTGCGCTGTTCACGCCGGCTACCGCCAAACCTTCCCTGAAGCCGGCCAGCCGATCCCCTCGCCCCCGCCGCTGAGTGCCGATGGCCAAGCACAAGCACAAGCACGACGTCGCCTCGAGCCCTGCCCCTCTCGCTCAGCTAGAGCGGCTGGATCGCAAGCTGTATGAGCAGGAGCTAGCCCGGCTTCAGGTGGAGCTGGTGAAGATGCAGTACTGGGTGAAGGCCACCGGCTTTCGCTTAATCGTGCTGTTCGAAGGCCGTGATGCAGCCGGCAAAGGCGGCACGATCAAACGCATCACCGAACCGCTCAACCCGCGTGGATGCCGGGTGGTGGCCCTGGGAACCCCTAGTGATCAACAGCGCGGGCAGTGGTATTTCCAGCGCTACGTGGAGCATTTCCCCACGGCCGGCGAAATCGTGCTCTTCGATCGAAGTTGGTACAACCGCGCCGGTGTGGAGCGGGTGATGGGCTTCTGCACGGAGGCCCAGCTGCGCGAATTTGAACAGTCCTGTCCGGAGTTCGAGCGGATGCTGGTGCGATCGGGAATCGTGCTGTTGAAGTATTGGTTTTCGGTGAGTGATGAGGAGCAGGAGGCTCGCTTTCAGGCCCGGATTGATGATCCTGCCCGCCGCTGGAAGCTCAGCCCGATGGATCTGCAATCACGCGATCGCTGGGTGGAATTTTCGAAGGCGAAGGATGAGATGTTCGCCCACACCAACATCCCTGAGGCCCCGTGGTTCACGGTGCAGGCCGACGACAAGCGCCGCGCCCGCCTCAACTGCATTCAGCACCTGCTCAGCAAAGTGCCCTACGAAGACATGACTCCCCCGGCCCAGAAGCTCTCACCCCGCCGCAGCGCCAAGGGCTATGAGCGGCCGCCGATCAACGAGCAGTTCTTTGTGCCGAATCGCTACCCCTGATGGAGCTGGGAGAACCACATCCCGGCGAGCTGCCAGGAACTCCACAGGAAGATCGCCAGAAACAGCCAGTTCAGCCAGCCGGGCCGCTTGTCGTTGTCGAAAATCATCGGGCTGTGATCGCGGCGACAGGCTAAGGCGCCTGCGCGGCAATCACAGCGAGCGGTTGCGGTTCAGGCTGCGGCGAGGGCGCCGGCGCTGCGCCGCTTGCGCTGCAGTTCATGCAGCCCTTCCAGTTGGTTGTGCACGGCCACGAGCTGTTGGCGAATGTGCTCGGTGTGCTCGAGCTTGGCGAGGCTGAGCAGCATGGCCTCGATCTGCTCCTTGCTGTCGATCAGCACGCGGCAGTGCGTGGTTCCGGGTTCGTAGGCCATCCATCGATGTTGGCTGCGCCCATGCAACTGCCGCATGGACAGCGGCGGTGTGTCGATCGCTGCAATCGGCAGCGCGCTTGTTAAAAGTTTCTGGAATCCAACACCCCTGCTGCCGGGCCCCGCGGGCCTGGATTCAGGGGCTTGAGAAACGGAGAGGGTGGGATTCGAACCCACGGAAGCTTTCACTTCGCCGGTTTTCAAGACCGGAGCCATCAACCACTCGACCACCTCTCCAGGTGTAGCCCTCAGGCTGTACCTATGTTCCCACGCGCCGCCACAGCATGGTTAATCTCGGAGTGGACTCGTGAGACTGGGATTCAAGGTTGGAATAGCGCGTTGGGCGACCCAGGGTCGCGGGGATGATGTCTGTTCTCTGCACTGATCTGTTGGCCGTGCGAACTCGTGAGCTGGCCGACATGATTGAAACCCTCCCTGTGAGCCTCGCTCCTGAGATTCAGTACGAACGCTGTTGCGAGCTCCTCGAGCAACTAGCCACGGCCCTGGAGTTTCTCGGCGCGGTCTGAACGCGATGGGTGGGCCGGTCGTTGTTGTTGGGGCTGGTCCGGCGGGCGCCACGGCGGCGATGGGGCTGCATCGGGCAGGGGTGGCCGTGGTTTTGCTCGATCGCGCCTGCTTTCCCCGAGACAAAATCTGCGGTGATCTACTGCCGCCCCGGACCTTTCCCCTTTTGCGGCAGGCAGGTTTTCAGCCCAGCTGGGGTCCGCTTCTCAAGCGCAGTGCTCTGCTAACCCGGGGCAGTGTGGTGTTCGATCGTCTGGCTCGCCAGCGTCCCCAGGCCTGGCGTTCCACCGAGTCTGGCAGCCTTTCGCTCACGCCGATCGCCGAGGCGCTGCCACGGCGTTTGTTCGATGCTCTGCTGGTGGATCAGCTTTGCCAGCAAGGTCTGTCGGTCCGTCAGGGCTGGCAGCTGACCCAGCTCCGTCCTGATCCAGCGGGCGGTTGGTGCCTGAGCGGCCGGCGGCCTGATCCCACGGGAGGGTTCCGCGGCTGGGAGCTGCAGGCCAGTTGGGTGTTGGCTGCCGATGGAGCCGGCTCTCGGGTTCGTCAGCAGATGCTGGGCTCGCATCATCTTGACGATCTCGGCGTCGGCGTGAGGGTTCTGTCCGATCCTGCCAACGGCAGTCAGCCGTCCGAGCTGATCTATCCGCAGCCGCAGTCATTGCTCTATCGCTGGTCTTTTCAGCTGGGGGAGCAGCGCAATATGGGAGTGTTCCATCCATTGGCTGCCAGATGCGCCGCCGGCCCGCCCGCGGCGCATCTGGCCAGGCAATGGTTTGGCCGCACTGGGGTGGCCAGGGCTTGCCCGCTGCTGCCTCCCCCGGAACGGTTGGTGGGATCGCCCGCACCAGGTGTGTTGCTTCTCGGTGACGCTGCCTCTCTGATTGATCCTCTTCTCGGCCACGGCATCGACCACGCAGCCGAAAGTGGTCTGCTGGCCGCTAACTGCGTTTTGCAGTCATCATCCGTGGCTGAGGGCTCTGTGGCTTACGACGACCAGCTCAGGGCATTGTTCGCGCCCCGATGGCAGCAGCTCCAGGCGGTGATTCGCCGGCAGCTGAGCTGACTTTCAGAGCGGTGGGCACTGCGCTGAAGCGGCATCAACCACCCGCTGGAGGTTGGTGTTGGTGTTGAAGCCCCAGCGGAACGTGGCCAGCACGGTTTCCACGTGGGTGAGTGCTCCCAGGCAGCGCGGGTGTTGGCGTCGCTGATCCTCCGCTTCCTGCTGCTGGATCAGGGATTTCAGAGCCGACTCGGCCTCCAGGCAGGCTTGCTGCTGGCGGGAACTGCTGCAACGGTTTAGAGCGCTGAACGCAGTTAGTGCCGGGCCGCTTTGGGGCGGCTCGGCGGCCGTGATCGGGAGCTGCAGGGCCAGCAGCATGGCCGGCCCCAGGCGGATCAGCGATCCCATCAATCGCTTCAGTTCTCCGGCTTGGCCAATGGCAGCAGGCACTTGTCGGAATCGCAGCCGGCAGGACCAGCCTCCATCAGCTCACCGCCGTCGTAGCGCTGCAGCGCTTCAAAGAAGTCGCTGGTGCTGCGGCGGGTGACCACCTCGCTCTGGAGTTGCTCGTAGGTGGCGTGATCGATCGGCTCGAACGGCAGCCGCGGGAAGGTGGCGTTCGCATCGAAGCGGGCCAGCAGCGCAGCGGAGATGTACCCCTGGCCCTGCTCGATCGCTTGATAGATCGCATCGGCGAGCGGCTCCACCTCGTGCTCGCGGAACTCCACGGTGGCCGAGGTGTTGTGGGCCGTGTAGTGCTGCTGCACCTGCATGTAGAAGTCGAACTGCGCCATGGCGGAGAAGTTGTTGATCTCCACGGCATCGGCGCCCGGGATGTTGGCCCAGCTCACTTCCGTGGGGATCTCCACGAGCCATTCGGTGCAGCGGGGATCGAAGGGATCGTTGAGCAGGCGGCCCTGTTCGTCCTTATCGCTCTGCGACGGCACGATGGTGTAGCCGTAGTCCATGCAGGCCAGCGCCACCGGATCGTTCTTGCGGAAGGTGATGCGGCGGATGAAGCGCTGGGCCTTGGGGGGGTGCCAGCCGGGGGAAGCGCCGGTGAGCAGGCTCTTGGTGCCGGCGGGCTGCACGGTGGTGCAGCGGTTGGGGCGGCGCAGGCCGTGGCGATCGCAGTACTCCCACACCGCCTTGTTCACGATCTGCTTCCAGCGGCTCAGATACTCCGCTTCCTTGGCCTTGAAGGCGCGGCCTTCCTCGGTTTCAGGCCGGCCTGCTTCCCACCACTTGAGCCAAGGGGTGCCGAAGGCGTGCACGAAGAAGTCGAACAGGCCGGTGAAGCTCACGCCCACGATCGGATCCCAGGCGCGGCTCTGGCGGTAGCGCTCCACCTCAAAGCGGTGGTTGAGCAGGCAGGCCACCGCCAGGCCGCCGGCGGTGAAGGCTTCTTCCTGGGCGATGTGATCGTCGGGATCGATCCGGTTGAGGTGGATCTCCGCCAGGTTGCAGTGGAAGTCGGCGCCCAGGATCTCGCCGCAGGGGTTGAGGCCGTAGCGGCCGAGGCGGTGCTCCAGCTCGGCAGCGCTGATCTCGGGGTGGTGGGTGGTGAGCCAGCGGCCGGCTTCCTCACGGCCCTGATCGCAGTAAATCTCGATGAATTCGGCGCGCAGTTCCGGCGTGCTCAGCAGATCAGCGTTGGAGCGGGCGATCGCTTCGGGCGCGAACTGGATGGCGCCTTCACCGGAATGGAACTGCTTGGTCACGGCCTCGAGCACCGTGGCCCGATCGGGGCGGGTGTGGAACACACGGGTGTGGTTGGCCATCCGCAGCGCATCGCGCTCCGGGTCGATGCGCCAATTGCCGTCGCTGTCCTGCTGCCAGAGGTTCTCCTTGGCGCCGGCGGCGGAGAGATCCTCGGCGGCGAACTGGCGCATGCCGGCGCTGCGGCGGATGTTGCCGGCCACGATCGTCACGGCGGCCTCATCGATCAGCAGGCAGCACTCCACCGAGGTGAGCTGGCGGCCGCAGGCCTTGCCCAGGATCTGAGCCACACGGGCGTAGAGATCCTTCAGCTTCACCGGGTTGGCCATGCCGCCAAAACCCTTGAGGGTTTCGCCCACGGGGCGCACATCCGAGAGATCCACGCTGATCTCGATCGGGGTGCTGGCGTCGAAACGCTCATCGCTGCAGAGCTCGAGTAGCAGCTGGTAGCTGTCCACCCAGCCGCGGCGGGTATCGCCCACCTTGATGAACACCTGTTGACCGTCGATGCGGTGCGTGGTGTGTTCCTGCCGCTGGCCAGCGGGCGTTGCGCCGATGTCGGTCACGGCCTGGATCGCCAGGCGGTTGCGCACCACTGGCAGCCGGCTGATCAGCCTGGGTTCAATGATGGCGCCGGTGCCGCAGCCCATCATCGCCAGGTCCATCATCAGACCGAAGGCTTCCCAGTCCACCAGATTGGTGGAGGTGCAGTTGTAAGCGCCTGAGAAGTTGTGCTGCTGCTCAATCCAGGGGGTGCCGCCGATCCAGAGCCAGCGGCCGGAGGGCAGGGCCTTCTGCTCGAGCTGCATGCGGCGCAGCAGATCCACCTCCTGTTGATTGAGGTTGCCGAGTTGGCGGAGGCCCTCAAGGTTGCGCTCGGCCACTTGCTGCCAGCTCTCGCGGCCGCTGGCGGTTTTGCGCGAATAGGTGCGGTAGAAGACGGGATTCGCCGCGGGGGCAGTGGCCGGGAAGTCAGGTCTGGGGCCCTTGAGCGCAGTGCTCACGGTGGTGGTGCTGGGTCCAGGTACTGACAGGGTCACGTGCGGCTGCTCTAGGCGTGCCGGAACCATAACGCCACTGGTGGGGTGTGCAAGCAGCCGTTGCCACCATTGACGGTGCCGGGCCGAAGATGCGCGCATGGCCTTTGTGGTGGTGCTGAGTGGACATGGAGCGCACGCCGGAGCCGGAGCTGATGGATGGTGTGGAGCAGGCCCAGGCCTATGCCGCCGCCGACTTCAGCGCTGGAGATGAGGCCGTGCTCGAGCGTGTCTCGGCCCTGTTTCCCGCGGGCCTGGGGGATCGGTTGGTGGACCTGGGCTGCGGTCCCGGCAACATCAGCTTCCGGTTGGCGCAGCGCTACCCATCGGCCTCAGTGTTTGGGATCGATGGTGCGGCGGCCATGCTCGACCTGGCCCACCAGGCCTTGGCTGAGCAGCCTGGGCTGCAGGAGCGCCTGCGCTTTGAGCAGCACTGTCTGCCCGATCCGCACCTGAAGGGCGGCTTCACTGCGGTGCTCAGCAACAGCCTGCTGCACCATCTGCATGACCCAGCGGTGCTGTGGCGCACAGTGCGCCAGCTGGGAGGTTCTGGCGCCTGCGTGTACATCAAAGACCTGCGCCGTCCGTCCAGCCCTGAGGCGGTGCTGGCTCTGCAGCAGCGCTATCTGGCGGATGCGCCGCCTGTGCTGCAGCACGACTACATCGCCTCCCTGCACGCCGCCTTCAGCCCCGATGAGGTGCGCGCGCAGCTTGAGGCGGCTGGATTGGCGCAGCAGCTGCAGGTGGGAGCGCTCGACGATCGCTATCTAGAGGTGTGGGGGCGGTTGCTCTGAGAGGCTTGCCGCATGACCAGCACCACAGCTCCCGCCACCACTCCCGAGCTTCAGGCCCTGGCCGAGGCGGTGGCGCGCCGCCGCAATTTCGCGATCATTTCCCACCCCGACGCGGGTAAAACCACCCTCACCGAGAAGCTGCTGCTGTACGGGGGTGCGATTCAGCAGGCCGGTGCCGTGAAGGCCAAGGGCGAGCAGCGCAAGGTGACCTCCGACTGGATGGAGCTGGAGAAGCAGCGCGGCATCTCGATCACCTCAACGGTGCTGCAGTTCGACTACAGCGGCAGCACGATCAACCTGCTCGATACCCCCGGCCACCAGGACTTTTCAGAAGACACCTACCGCACCCTCGCCGCCGCCGATAACGCGGTGATGCTGGAAGACGCGGCCAAGGGCCTCGAGCCGCAGACCCGCAAGTTGTTTGAGGTGTGCCGCATGCGGCGCATCCCCATCTTCACCTTCATCAACAAGATGGACCGGCCGGGGCGTGAGCCCCTCGAGCTGCTCGATGAGATCGAACAGGAGCTGGGGCTGGCCTGCTGGCCGGTGAACTGGCCGATCGGCAGCGGCGATCGCTTCCGCGGCGTGATCGATCGCCGCAGCCAGCAGGTGATCCTGTTCCTGAGGGCCGAGCGCGGCCGCACTTCCGAAGAGAAGGTGCTGAGCGTGGAGGAAGCGCGCAGCAGCGGCGCCGTGGAAGCTGAGCTGCTGGATGCGGCCCTCGAGGAGCTGGAGCTGCTGGAGGCCGCCGGCAATGAGCTTGATCTCGAGCTGGTGCATGCCGGTGAGCTCAGCCCGGTGTTCTTCGGCTCGGCGATGACCAACTTCGGCGTGCGCCCCTTCCTCGATGCCTTCCTCGAGCTGGCGCAGAAGCCGATCCCCCGCAGCAGCAGCGCCGGCGAGATCGAGCCGGTGCGCCCCGGCTTCAGCGGTTTTGTGTTCAAGCTCCAGGCCAACATGGATCCCCGCCACCGCGACCGCGTGGCGTTTGTGCGGGTTTGCAGCGGCAAGTTTGAGAAGGACATGACGGTGCAGCACGCCCGCACCGGCAAGACCATCCGCCTTTCACGCCCCCAAAAGCTGTTCGGCCAAGACCGCGAGGTGGTGGAAGACGCCTACCCCGGTGATGTGATTGGTCTGAACAACCCCGGCATGTTCGCCATCGGCGACACCCTGTATCTGGGGCCGAAGGTGGAATACGAGGGCATCCCCTGCTTCAGCCCCGAGATCTTCTCCTGGTTGCGCAACCCCAACCCCTCAGCCTTCAAGAGCTTCCGCAAGGGCGTGAACGAACTGAGAGAAGAGGGGGCGGTGCAGGTCCTCTACGACACCGACCAGAGCAAGCGCGATCCAATCCTTGCGGCTGTGGGTCAGCTGCAGCTGGAGGTGGTGCAGTACCGCCTGGAAAACGAATACGGCGTGCAGACCCGCCTCGAGCCCCTCGGTTTTTCTGTGGCGCGCTGGGTGGTGGGCGGCTGGCCAGCCCTGGAAAAGGTGGGCCGCATCTTCAACTGCAAAACCGTGCGCGATGCCTGGGACCGGCCGGTGCTGCTGTTCAAAAACGAGTGGAACCTCAACCAGCTGGGTGAAGACCATCCCGATCTCGAACTCAGCGCCGTGGCACCGGTGGTGAGCGGTGTGGAGCCGATCGCGCTTTGATTCCCGTGTGATCTCCCAGGGATCCTGCGCGCGAGCCACGGCGGGCTTTCGAGCTCGCCAGAATCTTTACGAAGAAAGGTCACAACGGCGGTTCTGGCGATGGCGAGGCCCCTCTGGCTCATTCGACCCCGTAACGACGGGGGATGCGACTACGTGAACTTCGTGCCTGGTTCCACTCCAGGCTCAGCGTCTGTTGAGATGCGGGAAGGCAGCCATCTGCCCCCGCAGATGCCCCTGTTGAAACGCCGTTGCTGGTTGCAGCGCGATGAGGCGGAGCAGCAGCGCCGCCGCCTGCAGCTCGAGGGCGGCTATCGCCACAGCGATCCCCTTTTCTGAGCAGGGATCTTTCCTGGCTCCGGCTCCCTAGGCTGAGCCCACAGCACTGAAGCTTCCAGCCGCGGCATGACCCAGGGAACTGATCCAACCGGAGGCCCTGCCCAGCCCGGCTCATTGAATCCCTATGAGCGGCTCGGGATCAGTCCTGATGCCAGCTTCGATGATGTGCAGGCGGCCAAGCAGGCCCGCTTCGCCGAGGTGGGCGATGACCCCCAGGCCAGGGCCCGCATCGAAGCCGCCTACGACGCGGTGTTGATGGATCGGCTCAAGGAGCGTCAACAGGGCAAGGTGAGCTCTGCTGCCCTCAACGCTTCCCAACGGGAAGCGGCGCGGCCCTCCGCCGGTGCCTCCCTGCCCAAGCCCTCACTGCCGGCCCTGCCCAGCCTGCCGGCGCTGCCCAAACCGGCCCTCAAGTTCAGCGCCCCTGCGCTGCCCCGTTTCGCCCTGGCCGAAGGGCGAGAGCGCTGGTTCCCCGTGGTGGGCGGTGGATTGCTGTTGGTGATCCTGCTGTTTGCACCGGCCGCGAGCGCGGAGCTCGTGCTGGCTTTCGCCACCGTTCTCACGGTGGTGAACCTGCAGCGACGCCAGGGGCGTTTGCTGCCATCGGTGGGCTGGAGCGTGCTGCTGCTCAGCCTCGGTCTGCTGCTGGGTGGTCTGCTGGTACAGGCGATCGATCCCTCTCTGCCTCTCGGTTTGCCGCTGAGTCCGCAGCAGGTGCAGAGCCTGCCGGCTCTGGTTCTGCTGGTGCTTGGTGCGCTCCTGATCTCCTAAGGCTTTAGATCGCTAGCTGATCACGCAGCGGCCAGCTCGTTGATCAGTTCCTGCAGTTCACCGCCGCCCACTTCGTACACCTCATTGCAGAAGTGGCAGGTGAGTTCGGCCTTGCCTTCGCTCTGAAGCATGTCGCTGAGCTCGGCGCTACCGAGAAGCTTCAGGGCGTTCACGCTGCGGCGGCGGCTGCAGGGGCAGTGGAAGGTGATCTCCTGGCTGGCCTCGGCGTCATCGAGCAGCTGGGGATCGAGATCCGGAAAGATCTCCCGCAGCAGGGCTTCCAGGTTGCCCTCACAGGCAGCCAGCTTTTCGCTGAAGCCGCTGATCTCCTTGCAGCGCTCCTCCAATAGGGCCACCAGGGCCGGCTCACGGGCTGCTTTGGGCAGCACCTGCACCAGCACACCGCCGCAATGCTTCAGGCCTGAGCTGTCGATCTGCTCGCCCACAAACACCGCTGAAGGGGTCTGTTCGGAGTGCAGCAGATAGGAGGCAACGTCGTCGCCGATGCCGCCGCTCACCAATTCCACGGTGGAGCTGAACGGTTCGCCCTCGCCCAGATCCCGCACCACATGCAGGTAACCGGTGCCAGTGGCTTGCTTGAAATCGAAGTGGTGCAGCCCATCGGCTTCCTGCACCAGATCGAGCTCCAGTTCAGGGTTGCCCACATAGCCGCGCACCGTGCCATCGCGGCCGGCATCCACCATCAGGCCGCGCAGGGGGCCATCGGAAGCGATGCGCAAGTTCACCCGCCCGTGCCGCACCTTCATCGAGCTGGCCAGCAGCAGGCCGGCGGTCATCGCCCGGCCCAACAGGGCGGTGGTGAGAAAGGAGAGGTTGTGGCGGCGCCGCGCGTAGCGGGCCGTGGTGCTGGTGCTCACTGCCACCAGGCGAATGCCACCGCCGGCTGCCGTCGCCCGCACCAACTGATCCGCCATCGCCGAAACCCGCTGCACCCCAGAGAGCGCACTGTATTCAGCGGCCAGGCTTCAGCGGCCTGTGGTCTGTGCTTGCAGCAGCTGCCCGCCCACGAGTTGGTAGCGCTGCTCCGGCTCGACCCACGCCTCGAACAACTCCGGCTCGTGGCTCACCACCAGCAACACCCGATCGCGCCCCAGCTGAGCCAAGAGCTCGAGAATTTCGCCGCGCACCGACCAATCCAGGCCGGCCGTGGGCTCATCGAGCAGCAGCACGCGCGGATTGCGCAGCAGTTGCACCGCCAGAGCTAGGCGGCGCTGCTGGCCGCCACTCAGCGCCTCCGGCGCCTGCTGCAGCGACACCCCCGATAAACCCACCTGCTCCAGCACCGCTGCAACCTTTTCTGATGGCAGGCGCCGTTGCCCCAGCTTCAGTTCCTGCCCCACGCTCAGGCCGAGGAAATGGCGTTCGGGAAACTGAAACACCAGCCCGCAGAGCCAGCGCCGCTGGCGGGCATTGAGTGCATGGCCGTTCCAGAGAATGCTGCCGCCGCTGCGGCCCCCACTCGGCTCAGCCAGGCCACAGATCAGTTCGAGCAGCGTGGATTTGCCGGAGCCGCTGCGGCCAGCAATCAAGGCCGGCTGCCCCACCTGCAACTGCAGGTTGAGGCCGCGCAGCACCGGTTCGGCCGCCGTGGCGGGGTGGTAGTGCAGCGACCTCAGCTCGAGCATCAGCGGCGGCATGGCCTGCAGGTGCCCCCAGCATGTTTGATGGAGGCAACGCTGCGCAGCCCAAGGCCCAATGGAGATTCGCTTCCGCGAGTTCGATCCGTTCAATTGCTGGATCTGGTTGCGGTTCAACCATGCCCCTGGCCAAGGGGAGCGCGGTTACATCGACACCGTGTTCGACAGCTGGTTTTTCCTCGGCAAATTGGGTGGCTTCAACGCCGAGAACCTGCAGGTGCAGGAGGAGGGCGCTGAGCTCAGCGGCATGGCCTATGACGCCGACACCGCCGCCCGCGCCATGCCCGCCCTGATGCACAACATGGGCGAGATGGAATACCGCGGTGAGTGGGCCCGCTGCTGGCTGGATCTGGGCACCAGTGATGCACTGGCGCTTGACGTGTTGATCAACACCCTGCGCCAGCTCGACACCGATGTGGTGGAGATCGTGGAGCTATTGATCGGTGGCGTGAACGACGACTGGCCCGTGGAAGACCATCCCGACAGCCTGTTTCCGCTCTCCGATCCCGATGCCTGAGCATGGCGCGTGAGTGCCGGCGCCTGCTGATCCCACCGCAGCACCTGCTAGATGCCGGCGCTGATGGTGTGTTTCTGCTCAGCGCTGAGCACAGCCGCTATCTCACCAAGGTGTTGCGCTACAGCCCCGGGGCCGTTTTTGCGGTGGTGGATGGGGTTGGCCATCTCTGGGAGGCCGAATTGCTGGATCGCGAGCGGGCCCGTTTGCTCCAGCCCCTCGATCAGCCGCTCAGCGCAGAGCCAGCGCCTCAGCCCGCCCTGGTGCTCGCCGCTGCGGTGGTGAAGCGTGACTTTGACCTGGTGGTGCGGATGGCGGTGGAGCTGGGCGTGGATCGCCTGGTGCCTCTGCTCTGTGAGCGCACGGCGGTGCTGGGTCAGCTGCGGCCGGAGCGTTGGCTCAGCATTGCTGCCGAAGCCGCCGAGCAATGTGAACGGCTCTGGTTGCCCAGGATCGAGGAGGCCCATCGCCTGAGCGAGGTGTTGTTGCCATCGCCTCGGCGGGCGGTGCGTTTCTGGGCGACGACTCGCCAGCAACAGTTGCCGCTATTGGTCGATCACCTGCAGACGCTCGAGCCAGGGATTGAGGAGATCTGGTTGGCCTGTGGACCGGAAGGGGGGTGGAGCCCCTCTGAGGAGCAGCAAGCCCAGGGGCAGGGCTGGCAACCGGTTCAGCTGGGCCCCACCATCCTGCGCAGCTCAACAGCGTGTGTGGCTGGAGCGGCCTGGCTGAGCGGATGGCGCGCCAGCCACACCTAGAACCCGGGACTATTTCTTGCCGAAGAGTCCGCCGGCCATGCTGCGGAAACTGGCCAGGTTGGCGCCACCACGGCGGCGGCGCATCGGCAGCGCTCCTCCGGCGGTCACGCACTCGGGAGCAAAGGTGGAGTCGTTGGTTGCGGGCTTGGCGGCCTGCTCGGCGGCCAGTTCAGCGGCGATCGCTTCGGCCGTGGTGAGCACGTTGCCGCTGGGGGCTGCTGCGCTGCTGGGCTCAGCTGCGGGCGTTGCTGCAGCGGCTGCGTTCACGGCGACGGCCGGTTCAGCTGCGCTCTTGGGCTTCGCGGCGGCCTTGGCTTCAGGCTTGGCGACGGGTGCCACGGTGGCCGGCGCAGTGGGCGCCTTCTCATCGAGGTTGAGGAAGAAGCTGCCCTTGCGGTTGAACACCATGGCGCCGATCGTGTGGCGGATGGCTGGATTATCCGCTGCCGCAGGGGCTTCGGGCTGGATCCCTTAGGGCAGTGCAACAGAACTGGCCAGCGCCGTGTTGTGCTGGGGCGGTGTCTTGCGCTTGGCAGTGCCGAGCCTGCTGTGCATGCTTGAACTTCAGGTTCTGCTAAGTGCCGATCGCCTCCAGCACTGGGCTGTGGCCCTGTTGATCAATGGGGTGCTGATTACGCTGGCCCAGCGCTTGCCCCTGCTCACCCGGGCGGGCTGGGTGCATGCCGGGGTGCTCGGCACCCTGCTGCTGGGCAGCCTCGATTGGCCGGGCTGGTGGGCGGTGGTGCTCTATCTGGCCCTCGGATCGCTGGTCACACGCCTCGGTTTTCGCCGCAAGCAGGATCAGGGTCTGGCGGAAGCCCGCGGCGGTCGCCGCGGGCCAGAAAACGTGTGGGGATCGGCATCCACCGGTGCAGCACTGGCGTTGCTCACCGTGTTGCCCTCGGCGCCGGTGCTGCTGCTCAAGCTGGGGTTTGCCGCCAGTTTCAGCGCCAAGCTGGCCGATACCTTCGGCAGTGAGATCGGCAAGCGCTGGGGCCGCCGCACGCTGTTGATCACCACCCTGCAGCCTGTGCCGCCAGGCACGGAGGGGGGGATCAGCCTGGAGGGCACGCTGGCCAGCCTGCTCGGCAGTGCCCTGATGGCCTTGGTGATGCAGCAGCTGGGCCTGCTCGAAGGAGCGGCGGCCTGGCTGCTGGTGGTGATCGTGGGGCTGGTGGCCACCCTGCTGGAGAGCGTGATCGGCGCCGGCCTGCAGCAGCGCTGCCCCTGGTTGAGCAACGAACTGGTGAACGCCCTGCAGACCCTGATCGCAGCCCTGTTGGCGATGGCGGTGGCGGCTTCGCTGGGCCTGGCCTGAGCGTTAGCTGCCCAGCAGGGGCAGCAGCTGCTGGCGCAGGTCGAGTATCAAACGCTCGCCGCTGCGTTGGGCCACCTTCGGGCTGAGGTTGTAGCGACGTGCCAATTCACGCCAGGTGAGCCGCTGCAGCAGGCGCCCGAGAACCAAATGCCGTTGCTTGCGCTCCAGCCGGCGCAGGACTCGCCAGATATGACGGCGCTGCTCCCAGCGGATCGCTTGGGCGTAGCGCTCCTGGGGCCGTGGATCGGCAAGTAGATCGCTCAGCGGGCTGGCGTTGCCCTCCTCATCGAGCTGCGGCTGCTCCAGGCTGGCGAGCTGCAGGCTGCGCTGGCGGGCGAGGGCAAGCTCCCAGCGCTCCTGCGTGCAGCCAAGGGCCTGGGCCAGCGCGTCGCCATCGAGGCTCGGCAGCCCCTGCTGCTGCCGCTGCTGCAGGAGCGCCTGGCCGCGGCGATACAGATCCAGCAGGTGATGGCTGCCGCTCACGCCATGGCAGCGGTCGCGCAGATAGTGCCGGATCGCTCCGCGAATCCAGGGCGTTGCCACGGTGCTGAGGGTGTGACCGCGGCTGGGGTCAAATCGCTCCACAGCCTGAATCAGCCCGAGTGAGCCTTCCTGGGTGAGGTCTTCAAAGCTGTGGCCACTGCGTTTGGCCTCCTGGCGCGCTACTCGCCACACCAGCGGCAGGTTGGCGCGGATCACCGCATTGCGGTTGCTGGCGCTGCGGCAGCGCTGATAAGCGGCCAGCAGCTCGGCATTGCGTTGGCTGTGGTCGGAGCAGGCGTGGAAGGTTGTCATCGGCAGAGAGCCATGGCGTGATTCCACGCTCATTCGCTTGGGCTGCTCGGCCACTCCCCCTTGAGGCGGAATCACGATCCCCCGATGGGGGGATGGATCCCTGGGGCGCGTGGCCTCAGAAACTCACGCTGTTGAGTGCCAGCGGTTCGAGATCGGCCCAACGCAACAGAGCCGGCCAGCGGCAGACCCGCTCATACACCTGGCGATGCCCTTCGCTGTTGAGGTGGATCCCATCGCTGCTTAGCCATTGCAGCCAATTCGGATCGCTCAGCAGCGACTCGAGCAGGGGAAGGAACGGCACATCTGCCTCCAGGCAGGCCTCCTCCAGCAGAGCTTCGTAGCGCCGCACCTGCTCCAGCTGATACCAGAGCAGCTCGGCATAGGGCATCACGGCTTCATCCACCGGCGTGAGCCCCAGCACCAGCACTGGAGCGAGTTGTTTCGCCTGCAGCAGCAGCTGCTGAAAGCCAAACAGAAACCCTTCCGCATCCAGCTGAGGGCGGCCATCGGCTCGGCCCACCCGCGCACTGTCGTTGAGGCCCATCGCCAGCAGGATGCCTTGGGGCCTCTGGCGGCGCAGCTCTCCGCGACAGTTCACCTCAGGAACTAACCGCGCTGCCACCCGTTCCAGCCCATCGCCGCGCACCCCCAGGGGGTAAAGCACCGGCCCATTGGGCAGGCCCATCCAATGGCGCCGCAGCCGTTCACACCAGCCGCCCTGCTCTGGATCCCCCCAGCCCACCACGCCACTGTCCCCGAGCACGATCAGCTTGCGGGGGATGGTGAGGCTCATTGCTGCAGCAGCCGGTGGCGGGCGCGGTCGCTGAGATCTTCACCCAGCAGGGTGAGCACGGCGTAAGCCCCGAGCAGCAGCAGCAACTGATCGAAGGCGAACGAGCTGAGGCTTTCGGTGAGCTGGCTGCCCAGCCCGGTGCCTGCCACCAATCCCACCACCACCGTTTCCCTGAGGATCACATCGGCGCGATAGGCCCCGTAGGCCAGATACGAACGTGCAAGCCCGCTGAAGCGCCCATAGAGCAAAGCGAGCCGCGGGCCGCAGCCGGCGCACTCCAGGGCCTGCTGCTGCTCAGGACCTGCTGCCTCGCTGCCCTCCAGCAACAGCCGCCCAAGGATGCCCAGGTTGTGGAAGCCCAGGGCCAGGGCGGCGGTGATCACGCCTGGCTTGAGCACGAACAGCAATAGGAGTGCCGTGAGCGGTGGTGGCCACAGTCGCCCGATCGCCCAGAACAGCTGCAGCAGCTGTTGCCCCCAGGGCCATGGCGCCACCAACAGCAGCAACAGCGGCGCCACCCCAACGGCCAGCGCCGCCGCCAGCAGGGTGAGCAGCACCGTGTTGAACACCAGGCTGGGCCAGGGCAGGGCCAGGGCCGATCCCCAGCCTCCTGGGGCCACGGGCGGCAAGGCCTGCCAATGCAACACAGCTGCAGGATCGATGGCCATGGCGCGGCCCACGCCAAACACCACGGGCACCAGGATCACTGCCGCCAGCACCAGTTCCCGGCCACGTCGTCCCACGCCCGAACTCTTCAGGCTGAACCGCGCCGGCATCCCCCAGCGCCTGCGCAGGCTTCCAGTCAGCGCTTCAAGGCTGAGCATCACCGCCAGTAGCAGCCACAGGCCGCTCCACAGCTCACGGAATTCGAGTGATTGCAGGGTGAGCAGCAGCTCATTACCCAGGCCACCCAGCCCGAACACCCCCAGCAACGTGGCGCTGCGCAGGGCGCATTCAAGGCGGTAGCCGCCGTAGCTGATCAGCCCCGGCAGCAGCGGCGGTCCCATGGCTGTGAGCAGGGCAGCAGGTGCAGGGCTGCCCGCGGTGATCAGGGCCTGGAGGTTTGAGTCGGGCAATGCATCGAGCAGGTCGCTCACCACCCGGGCCACCAAGGCGCCGTAGGGAATCGCGATGGCGAGCACCGCGATCGCCGGCTGCAGACCCACCAGTTGAAGCAGCAGCAGGCCCCAGATCAGCTCATGAATCGAGCGAGGGATCGCCAGCACTCGGCGCAGCAGTTCCGCTGGCCAGGCATGGCCGATGAGGGTGCGCCAAAGCAAGCGTGAGCTGGCCAGGCCAGCGACCACCCCGAGCAACAGGCTGCAGAACCAGCCCAGCAGGGCCATGCCGGCGGTGATGCCTAGCCCGTGCAGCAGCGCGTTGAGCACCACGGGATCGGTGGAGGGCTGCACCGCTGCCAGCAGAAACTGGCCGATCAGATCCCAGCCGCCGCCGTGCAGCAGCGAGGGGAGCAGCAGCAGCACAGGCAGCAACACCAGCGCCGGCGCCAGCACCAGCAGTGGGGCAGCCGGTTTCATCAGGCCGGCACCGGTTGAAGGCCGGCATACAGAGCCTCCACCTCGCTGCTGCTCAGCTCCTGGATCCCTCGATCGAAGCAAAGGCGGCCCTGGCGCAGACCGATCACTCGATCAAATCCATCCAGCAGATCCGGGCGGTGCAGGCTCAGCAGCAGGGCCCGTGGTGCCCTGCCCTGCTCCAGCAGCAGCTCCAGCAGATCCCTCACCAGGCGTGGGTCGAGGCTTGCCAAAGGCTCGTCGGCCAGCAGCAGCTCTGGTTGCTGGCGCAGCAGGCGGGCGATGGCCACGCGCTGCCGTTGTCCGCCCGACAGCTCTCCAACGGGTTGATTCAGCAGCTGAGGATCAAGATCCACCTGGCGCAGGGCCTGGGAGCAGGCTTCGCTCTCCAGCGGCAGCAGCAGGTTGAGCAGCGCCCTGGGCCAGCCCCAGCTGGCCAGCCGACCGCTGTTGAGGTTCTGCTGCACGCTGAGTTCTTCGATCAGGCGCAGGTCTTGCCACAGGGTGCCGATCCGGGCCTGCTGCCGCCGCCGCGAACGCCGCCGGTGTGCCATTGGTTCACCGCCCCAGAGCACCTCGCCATGCTCGGGCTGCAGCAGGCCATTGGCCACTGCCAGCAGCGTGCTTTTGCCCGCGCCGCTGGCCCCCAGCAGCGCCACGCGCTCACCAGCCTTAAGCCGCAGTGAGATCCCATCGAGGCGGGGCTGCTGGCGGCCAGGCACATGGATGACACGCAGCTCCAGTACGGGGCTACCGCCTTCACCAAAGCCGGGACGTGAGGGTGCCGCCATGGCATCCCACTGTGCCTGCCGGCCGGAACTGGCTCAGAGCGTGCTGAAGCGGAAGGCCATCAACGCCAGGATTAGCCCCACCAGCATCAGCTCGATGATGTCAGGCCCGCGGGGATTCATTAGCGCCGTTCCTCCGCATCGATGCGTTTTACCGATGGCAGGGTGAGGGCCAACACCAGCAGCGGAATCTCGAGCCACAGCACCCCGTTGCCGAGGGCGATCACGGCGAGATCGATCACCGCCAGGGAGCGCAGAAACAGCACCCACACGTCATCACCCTCGCTGCAACTCCGCTGCCAGAGCAGCAGCCCTGCCACCACCAGCACCAGATCGAGCAGCAGCGTCATCGGGAGAAGCGCCAGCGCTTGTTGCCTCCCGATTCTGCTGCCTGCTGCGTCTGAAGGCCCGCGATCAGCGGATTTTCCCGATCTGACGACCCACCTGTTCGATCCGGCCGTAGGCGTTGGCGTTGGCCGTGGTGAACTGCTGGGCTCCGAACAGGCTCAGGATCTGCTTCTGTTCGGGGTTGCTGGGCCGCCAGCTGAGGATCGCCTTCTGGATCCGACCGGTGAAGCCTTTGCCGAAGCGCTTATCGAGGTTGGGCTGAGCGATCCAGTGGTAGTCGGGGTAGCCCGGGGTCTTCCAGATCGCCATCACCTTGGAGCGGTTGGCTTTGCCGTCGTGAAGGCTGGAGCGCCACACCTGTTCATTCACGGCGCCGGCGTCATAGGCGCCGCTCTGCACCAGGGCGATGGTGGCGTCATGGCTGCCGCTGAAGCCCGCCGCACCGCCGGCGAACTGGGACGGCTTCACACCCGCCTGGCCGAGGAAGTATTCCGGCATCAACCGGCCTGAGGTGGAGCTGTCGGAGCCGAAGGTGAAGCGCTTGCCCTTCAGCTCGCTCAAGCCCTTCACGTTGGTGACGGGCTTGAGACCGCTCTTGGTGTTGGCGATGAAGATGGTGTGGAAGGAGGCGTCGATGTCCCGCTGCGCCAGCACCTGGGCGCCGGGTTTCTGGAGACGGGCCTGCACGCCGGTGAGGCCGCCGAACCACACGAGATCGAGGTTGCCGGTGCGGAAGGCGCTCACCGCTGCGGCGTAATTGGTCACGGGCAGGTACTGCACCGGCACGCCGAGCTGCTTGCTCAGCTCGTTGGCCACCAGTCCGTAGAGCCGGTTCAGCTTCTCAGGCTTCTGATCGGGGATGGCGCCGATGCGCAGCACCGGTTTGTTGCTCTGCTGGGCCTGGGCTGCCGGCAGGGGCTGCAACGCCGGCGCAACAACAGGAAGGGCCGCCGGAGTGAGGGCCAGGCTGAGGCCGGCCAGCACGGCGGCCGAACGTTCTCGGCCGCGGGGGAGAAGGCTGAACATGCTGCGCTGCGGAGAGGTCCGCCACGAAGGTGCGGCCCGATTCTCCGGCAGCAACGCTGATTAAAGGCTGGTAATGAAGCGCTCCAGCCGGGCGAGCCCGTCTTCGATGGTGGCGTTGCCTGCAGCGCACGACAGACGAATGCAGTGGTCATCGCCGAAGGCCACACCCGGCACCACGGCCAGGCCCTGCTCATCGAGCAGGCGATTGCAGAAGGTCATCGAGTCGAGGCCCGTGCTGCTCACATCGGGGAAGGCGTAAAACGCACCTTCCGGCGGCAGCAGCTGCAGTCCGGCGATGGCCTGAAGTCCGTCGCTGAGCAGCTGGCGCCGTTCGTTGAAACAGCTGGCCATGGCTTGCACGCAGTCGCGGGAGGCCTCGATCGCTGCGAGGGCGCCGAACTGGGCGAAGCTGCACACATTGCTAGTGCTCTGGCTCTGCAGGGCGATTGCGGCCTTCACCACCTCGCTATTGCCAGCCAGCCAGCCGATGCGCCAGCCCGTCATCGCCCAACCCTTGGCAAAGCCGTTCACGCTGAAGATCCGATCCGCCAGATCTGGAGCCACCGCCGCCAGGCTGTGGTGCTGGTGGCCTGGGGCCAACAGAAACTCGTAGATCTCATCGCAGACCACCGCCACCTGGGGATGGCGGCGCAGAACAGCAGCGATGGCTTCGAGCTCCGCGCGGCTCAGCACCATGCCCGTGGGATTGCTGGGGCTATTGAGCACGAGCAGCTTGCTGGCCGGGCTGATGGCCGCCTCCAGCTGGGCCGGGTCGAGGCGGAAGCCATCGGCAGCGGCGCTCGGCAGGATCCGCACGGAAGCGCCGGCCAGCTGAGCGATTTCCGGGTAGCTCAACCAGTAGGGCGCGGGCAGCAGCAATTCATCGCCCGGGCCGAGCAGCACCTGGAAGAGGTTGTAGAGCGCCTGTTTGCCGCCATTGGTCACCAGCACCTGCTCCGTGCGGGTGGGCACCTGGTTTTCACGGCTGAGCTTGGCGGCGATCGCCTCCCGTAGAGCCGGTTCACCGGCAGCCGGGCCGTAGCGGGTGTGGCCGCTGCGCAGAGCTTCTGCGGCCGCCTCGCAGATGAAGGCTGGGGTATCGAAGTCGGGCTCGCCGGCGCTGAGGCTGCAGATGTCGTGGCCTTCGGCCTTCAGCGCCTTGGCTTTGGCGGCGATGGCCAGGGTGAGGGAAGGCTGAAGAGCCTCGGCCCGGGCGGACAGCGTCAATGGGCGCTGAGAGGGCGGGCGCAGCATCGGCGCAGCGACATAAAAAAGGCATCGCCCTGAGGCTTTGCCGGTGTGGTGTTCATCCTGCCGTATTCCCTATCCCGCGATTCGTTCAGTGCACACTCTTTGGCCTGGAACTCTGGTGCTCTGGTGATCAGCGCGCCGGTCCTGCTACCACGGGCGAGTGGCCATCATCGATCGCTTCAACTTGATCTCTCCCCCTGAAGCCGCGCTGGTGCTGGCCGCCGATGACGCCCAGGCCCTGGCCGGTTTCTATGCCGCCCTGGTGGATCAGCCGCTCCAGCCTGGTTTGAGTAGCCGCCACTGGCGCGTGGCCCTGCCCGCCGCGGGCTGGTTGGAGGTGTATCAACCCAGCCGCAGCCGGCCCCAGCCGCGCCAGCGCGGCCGCCTGGCGGTGTGTCTGCGTCGCAATGGCGATGCGGCGGTGCTGGCGGACTGGATGGAGCAGGCCATCGGCCTTGGCGCCCAGCGGCTCGATGCGCCCCGCCAGGAATCGTTCGGTTCAGAGGTGTGGCTGCTGGATCCGGAGGACAACGCTCTGCTGTTGCTGGTCCGCGATTCATAAAGTCGCCGCCATGAGCTTGCTTCCTTCCATCCCCAGCGCTGCTGCGCCTGATCTGGAGCAGGAGTTGGTTGGCTTGGCCGAGGCCTGTGACGGCTGCAGGCGGTGTGGTCTCGGCGCTACCCGCCTCAACGTGGTGGTGAGCCGCGGCAACCCAAAGGCTCCTCTGATGGTGCTCGGTGAAGGCCCGGGTGCTCAGGAGGACGAGCAGGGCAAGCCCTTCGTGGGGCGCTCCGGCCAACTGCTCGATCGGATGCTCGAGAGCGTGGGGATCGACAGCAACCGCGATGCCTACGTGTGCAACATCGTGAAGTGCCGGCCGCCGGAGAATCGCAAACCCACGGCTCTGGAGATGGCGGCCTGCAGACCGTGGCTCGATCAGCAGATTCAGCTGGTGAATCCAGCCGTGATCCTGCTGGCTGGGGCCACCGCCGTGGAAGGTCTGTTAGGCATCAAGGGCGGCATCACCAAGCTGCGCGGCCAGTGGCGCCGCGGTGAGGGCGGCAGCCTCGAGGGTCGCTGGCTGATGCCGATCTTCCATCCCTCGTATCTGTTGCGCAATGCCTCCAAGGAGCGGGGCTCACCCAAATGGCTCACTTGGCACGACCTGCAGGATGTGCAACGGCGCCTGGCCCAATTGAACGCTCCGCTGTGACAGGCTTGCGCCACATCTTTCGGCCCCTGCCCTCGCCGCTGCCATGACAGCTTCCCTGGCCTCTGCTCCGGCAACCGAGGACGCGCTGAACTCCCGCTACGACACGGTGATCCGGCGTCGCAAGACCCGAAGCGTGCGGGTGGGCGACATCTGGATGGGCAGCGACCACCCGGTGGTGGTGCAGTCGATGATCAACGAAGACACCCTGGATATTGAGGGTGCCACCGCCGGGATTCGCCGCCTCCATGAAGCTGGCTGCGAGATCGTGCGGGTCACGGTGCCGTCGCTGGCCCATGCCAAGGCCATGGGTGAGATCCGCCAGCGCCTGGAAAGTACCTACAAGCCGGTGCCGCTGGTGGCCGATGTGCACCACAACGGCATGAAGATCGCCCTGGAAGTGGCGCAGCACGTGGACAAGGTGCGCATCAACCCAGGCTTGTTTGTGTTTGATAAGCCCGATCCCAACCGCACGGAGTTTTCCGATGCGGAGATCGCGGCGATCGGCGATCGCATCACCGAAACCTTCGAACCGTTGGTGAAGCTGCTCAAGGAGCAGGACAAGGCGCTGCGCATCGGCGTGAACCATGGCTCTCTGGCCGAGCGGATGCTGTTCCGTTACGGCGACACGCCCCTGGGAATGGTGGAAAGCGCCCTGGAATTCATCCGCATCTGCGACCGCCTCGACTTCCACAACATCGTGATTTCGATGAAGGCGTCGCGGGCGCCGGTGATGCTGGCCGCCTACCGGATGATGGCCGACCGGATGGATGCCGAAGGCTTCCATTACCCCCTGCACCTAGGGGTCACCGAAGCCGGTGATGGTGATTACGGCCGGATCAAGAGCACCGCAGGCATCGCCACCCTGTTGAGCGAAGGGCTGGGCGACACCATCCGCGTCTCGCTCACCGAAGCGCCGGAGAAGGAGATCCCGGTTTGCTACGCGATCCTTCAGGCGCTGGGACTCCGCAAAACGATGGTGGAGTACGTGAGCTGCCCCAGCTGCGGCCGCACCCTCTTCAACCTGGAGGAAGTGCTCCACAAGGTGCGCAGTGCCACCGCTCACCTCACCGGTCTCGACATCGCCGTGATGGGGTGCATCGTGAATGGCCCTGGCGAGATGGCTGATGCCGACTACGGCTACGTGGGCAAAACCCCAGGCGTGATCTCCCTGTACCGCGGTCGTGAGGAGATCCGCCGCGTGCCTGAGGCTGAGGGCGTGGATGCCCTGATCGCCCTGATCAAGGACGACGGGCGCTGGGTGGATCCCTGAGCGTTTCTGCGGTTTTCCCTCCTCCCTCAGTCCTGTTTCAGGGGCTAGCTTGTGTTCACTGCAAGGGCTGAGGAGCTCGCTAAATGGGCAGCCGTGGTGATACTCGGGGTGCGTTGAGCGGATCGAGACTGTTGCTGCTGGTGGGTGTCGGCGCTGTTAGTGCTATTGCCTTACCCCCGCTGCTCGCCCCGAGTGCGGCTTCGCTGATCAGCGAAAGCCCGAAGGAGGTGATCGATCAGACCTGGCAGATCGTCTTCCGCGACTATCTCGATATCAACGGCAAATACACGCCGGAGAAGTGGCGAACCCTGCGGCGTCAGGTGTTGGCCAAAACCTATGGCAGCACCAAGGAGAGCTACGAAGCGATCCGCGGCATGCTGGCCAGCCTGGATGATCCCTACACGCGATTCCTCGATCCGCGTGAGTTCAAGGAGATGCAGATCGATACCTCCGGGGAACTCTCGGGGGTTGGGATTCAGCTGAGCCTGGATAAGGACACCAAGGAGTTGGTGGTGGTGAGCCCGATCGAAGGCTCGCCGGCTTCACGGGCTGGTGTGATGCCGAAGGATGTGATCGTTTCGATCGACGGCAAGAGCACCAAAGGTATGTCGACCGAGGACGCGGTGAAGCTGATCCGCGGCCAGGCCGGCACCACGGTGAACCTGCAATTGCGCCGCGACGGCAAGCTGGTGGAAGCCCCACTGGTGCGCGCTCGCATCGAGCTGCACGCGGTGGACAGCCAGGTGAACACCAGCGCTGACGGCACCAAGGTCGGTTACATCCGCCTGAAGCAGTTCAACGCCAATGCCGCTCAAGACATGGCGGAAGCGCTGAAGAAGCTTGAGGCCCAAAACGTGCAGGGTTACGTTCTCGACCTGCGCAGCAATCCGGGTGGATTGTTGATGGCCAGCGTCACCATTGCCCGCCAATGGATGGATGAGGGTGTGATTGTTTCAACCAAGACCCGCGAAGGCATCCAGGATGTGAAGCGGGCCAATGGCCGGGCACTCACGCAGCGTCCGCTGGTCGTGCTGGTGAACGGCGGCTCAGCCAGTGCCAGTGAGATCCTCTCTGGCGCCTTGCAGGACAATCATCGTGCCGTGGTGGTGGGTGAGACCACCTTTGGAAAAGGGTTGGTTCAGTCGGTTCGGGGGCTTTCTGATGGCTCTGGCATGACCGTGACCATCGCCAAATACCTCACCCCCAATGGCCGCGATATCCACAAACACGGCATTGATCCGGATGTGCGCTCGAAGCTCACACCAGCCGAGGCTCAGAAGCTACGGCTGGAGGATCTTGGCTCCAGCAAGGACAGCCAATACCGCGTGGCTGAATCAACCCTGTTGAAGCAGGTGAAGAGCAGCAACGGCGTCACTAAGGCACGGCTGTACAACCCTTCAAGCGCCAATGTGCCGGCGGCCCTGAGCGGGGCCGGCTCAAGCCGCTGAGCTCAGGCGGCCCCGCCCACGGGCTGCATCAAGCCACCACCTGGGGTGGAGTCGTCGTCGTCGTTGCCGGTGTCGCCCTGAAGCAGCGCGTAAACACCCAGGGCAAGCAGGCCCACCAGGGAGGAGATCAGGCTGAGCCCACCGCCACCGAAGCCTGTGCCCAGATCGATCACCTCGCCCAGCCCAGCGCCCATGAGAGCCCGTTACAGAAGTTCTCACAATTGTAACGGACTTTTGCGCGTCTGAGAGAGCGCTCTCCCTGGCTTGCGTTGGGCCGCATTCAGGGCTCAGAGCGCCAGAACAGCCTCGTTCTTGGCCTTGAGTTGCTCGGCGCGCTGGGCATCCGTGAGGCCATCGGCACCCGGGATTTGCTCCGCCATTTGCTTGAGCCAGGTCATCAGCTCCTCCACCTGCTTCTCCATCGGCAGCACGCCGAGGCCCCGCGCCAGCACTTTTGAGGTGGTGCCCGAGCCGGCCTGGAACACCAGTCGGCCGTGCAGGTGCTGCGGCAGGCCCTGTCGCAGCAGCCGGAAGGCGGGCTCCTCCATCGGCGTTTCCAGGGCGATGTTGGGTTTCTCCGGTTTGATGCGCGAGAAGCCGCAGCGCTTGGCCAGCAGCTTCAGCTCCATCAGTTGCAGCAGAGAGATCACCGGTGCGGGGATGGCGCCGTAGCGATCCACCCAGTCGGTGGCGAGCTGCAGCAGCGCATCCGGGCTGTTGCAGTCGGCCGCGGCGCGGTATGCGGCCATCTTCTCGTCGTTGTCGGCGATCCAGTCGCCGGGGATGAAGGCGGTGATCGGTAGATCGATCTGGGTGTCGTCCACCGCTGGGATGTCCTGACCCTGGATCTCGGCGAGTGATTCCTGGAGCATCTCCATGTAGAGGTCGAAGCCGATGGTTTCCATCTGACCGCTCTGCTCCACCCCCAGCAAGTTGCCCACACCCCGAATCTCCATGTCGCGCATGGCGAGCTGGTAGCCGCTGCCGAGTTGCGCGAACTCCTGAATCGCCCGCAGCCGTTGCCGGGCCGCCTCGCTCAAGGAGGCATCACCGGGATAGAACAGCCAGGCATGGGCCTGGATGCCGCTGCGGCCCACGCGGCCCCGCAGTTGATACAGCTGGGCCAGGCCGAATTTCTGGGCGTCCTCGATCAGGATCGTGTTGACGCGCGGGATGTCGAGGCCGCTCTCCACGATCGTGGTGCAGAGCATCAGATCGGCTTCGCCGGCGTTGAAGGCCACCATGGCGCTCTCCAGCTCGCCCTCGGCCATCTGGCCATGGGCCACCAGCAGCCGCAGGCCCGGGATCATCAGCCGCAACCGCTCGGCCACTTCTTCAATGCCCTCGACCCGCGGCACCACGTAGAAGATCTGGCCGCCGCGATCGAGTTCCTGGCGAATGGCACTGCGCACCGCTTCCTCGTCGAGGGCGGCGAGGTGAGTTTTGATCGGACGGCGCAGCGGCGGCGGCGTGGTGATCAGGCTCATCTCACGCACACCCGAGAGGCTCATGTAGAGGGTGCGTGGGATCGGCGTTGCCGAGAGCGTCAACACGTCGACGTCTTTGCGCAGGGCCTTGATCTTTTCCTTCTGGTTCACCCCGAAACGCTGCTCTTCATCCACCACCAGCAGGCCCAGCTCTTTGAACGTGGTGCTCTTGCCGAGCAGTTGGTGGGTGCCCACCACCACATCCACGGTGCCTTCCACCAGGCCCTCCTGGATCGCCTTGCGTTCGCCGGCGGTGCGGAAGCGGTTGAGCAGGCTCACCTTGATCGGATAGGGCGCAAAGCGCTCTGAGAGCGAGCGCCAGTGCTGCTGTGCCAACACCGTGGTGGGCGCGAGCATCGCCACCTGCTTGCCAGCGGTAACGGCCTTGAAGATGGCGCGGATCGCCACTTCGGTTTTGCCGAAGCCCACATCGCCGCACACCAGCCGGTCCATCGGCTGGGGCTTCTCCATGTCGCGCTTCACATCGGCGATCGCCTTGATCTGATCAGGCGTGGGTTCGTAGGGGAACGACTCCTCCAGTTCGCTTTGCCAGGGGCCATCGGCGGGGAAGCAGAAGCCTGCGGCTTGATGGCGCTCGGCGTAGAGCTTCACAAGATCGAGCGCCACCTTGCGCACGGCCTTTCGGGCCCGCTCCTTGGCCTTGCTCCAGGCGGTGCCGCCCATGCGGTTGAGATCGGGCGGCTGCTCGGTGGTGGCGCGGTAGCGGCCGAGGCTGCCCAGCTGATCGGCAGCCACCCGCAGCAGACCATCGGCGTACTGCACCACCAGGTAGTCGCGCGATTCACCGCTGATCGCCAGCTTCTCGAGTTTGAGGAACTTGCCGATGCCGTGGTTGCGGTGCACCACGAAATCGCCGGGGCGCATCTTGTTGGGATCCACCGTGCGGCTGGCGGCCTTGCGGCGCCGGCGCACGTACCCCGTAGCCGTGAGTGATTGCTGGCCGAAGAATTCCCGGTCGGTGATCAGCGCCAGCTTCCAGGCCGGCAACTGCAATCCCTCGAGCTCGGCGGTTCCCTTGGTTTTGAGGGCCACGGGCGTGTTCTGCTCGATCAGCCGCTCGATCGAGGCGATGTCACCCGGGTTGGGCACAAAGCGGCTGATGCAGTCGTGTTCCTCCAGCAGCGCCACCGCCCGGGTGGGCTGGGCTGAGAGCAGCCACACCTTGGCCTTCTCGCGTTGGAAGCCCTTGATCAGCTCAGCGAGCTTGCCGAACTGGTTCGGATAGGCCGGCACGGGCCGGCTGGCCAGATCAAAGCTGTTGCCGTGGCTGTCGCTTTCATGCAGCTCGGCGAGGTCGAAACCGGCGAAGGCGTCGGTGCTGGCGAGGGCTTGCTCGGGCGGGCGATGCAGCACCGCCGGCAGCTCTACCCCCAGCTCGGCGCTCACTTCGCTGTGGTGGTCGCTGGCGTGATCGAACCACTGCTGGCCGTGGGCCAGGCAATGGCGCCGTTCATCCACGGCGATCAGGGTGTTGGCAGGGAGGTAGCTGAGTAGTGAGGCCGGCTCATTCCAGGCCAAGCCCATCAGCCGCCGCATGCCTTCTGGTGTGCCCCCTTCCAGCAATTGCTCGAGCGCTTCCGGGCTCAGCAGCTGATCGAGCCCATCGGGCATCTCGTCGCGCAGCGCTGCCGCGATCAGCGGCCCGTAACCGCTTGGGGTGAGCCGCACCACCTCAATCGGGTCGAGGGAGCGCTGGCTGGCGGGATCAAATTCCCGCAGCTTCTCCAGCTCCTCCCCAAAAAATTCCAGACGCACCGGCAGCTCGGCGCTCACCGGGAACACATCCACGATGTCGCCGCGGCGACTCCAGCTGCCCTCCTGCTCGATTGCCGACACGCGCTCGTAGCCCAGGCGCGTGAGGGTCTCGCCCAGCTGCTCGAGATCGATCGTGTCGCCCTTGCGCAAGCTCTGGCATTGGGCCTTCAGGGCCGGTGGCGGCGGTAGGTGGGGTTGCAGCGCCCGCTCCGTGGCCACGATCGCCAGGCGCTGGCTAGTGCCATCGCCATCGCTCGGCAGATCCAGCAATTCGCTGAGCACCTGCAGCTGGCCCCAGGTGATCTCGCTGGTGGGATCAAAGGGTTCGTAGGGGCTGCCCTCGCTGGTGGGATACAGCTGAGCGCTGCTCCAGCCCATCAACTCGAGTAGAGCGGCCCAGCGGCCTGCCTCCTCCAGGGTGGGCACCACCACCAGCAGTGGTGCACCGGCTGCTGCAGCCAGGGCACTGCTCACCAGGGCCCGGGCCCCGCGCCCTGCGCCACTCAATCGCAACCGCTCCGGACGCTGGCAGCGCTGCAGCACCTCGCTGGTGAGCGAAGCCTGCTGCAGCTGGCGCACCAGGGCGGTGAGGGGCATGGAGCTCGTTTGGCACAGCGGCCCATCCTCGCAAGCTCAACACCGGAGTGGCCTCGCCAGAATTGAGCGATGGCACGCAGGCCGCTCACGTTGGTGTTGCTGCTGGCTCTGCTCGCAGCGGGCCTGGCTGCTGTGGCGCGGCAAGGGCAGCGCGCTCCGGCGCTTGGACCGAACGACTTTTTACTGACTGCTGCGCAGGAACCAGGCCTGATGGCGCAGCTCAGCGCTGCTGATGCCACCTGGATTCCCAGGGTGGAGCTGATCCCGGGGGTGGGCTCGCGTTACATCTACAAACGTCAGACGGGCGATCCGCCCCTGAGCGTGGATCAGGTGAAGCAGTTGTTGCGCGATCCCCCCCGCTTTGATCAGGAGCGAATGGTGGTCCGATCGCTGCTCCACGCCCTGCGTCGCACCGGGGTGAGCGTTGCCCTGGGGCAACCGCGTCTGCATGGTGCGGCGGGCGAGTGGGATCCCCAGCGCAGGGTGCTGCGGATTCGGCCTGATCTTCCCGCCAAGGGCAGCCGCGAATTCGCGCGGGTGCTGAATCACGAAGCCATCCATGTGGCCCAGAGCTGCCGGGGCCGCGGCTGGTTTCAGGAACGCCCTCAGTTGCTGGGTTTGAGCCAGCGGCTGAATGCCTCAGCGGCACGGCATCTGGCTGAGCCCCTCTACGCCAACGCCACACCCCATCAGCAGGCCTTGGAAGCGGAGGCCTATGCCAATCAGGATCGGCTCGAGCTGGGGGCGCAGTTGCTCGCCGCCCATTGTTCGGCTTGATGCCGCAAGCACAGGGTTGATCAGGCCGTTTGCCTGGCTTGCAGCAGCGACTCTTCTAGAAGCATGTTGAACTGCAGCAGCTGTTCATCACTCAGTTGCTGGCGGCTGCTCAGTTGGAACTGCTGCTCCAGCAGTTGACGCCCCTGGTTGGCATCCCACTGCAGCGATTGCAGCAGCTGATCGCTTTGCTCCAGGAGATCTTTCCGCCGCAGCGGCACGGGGGCGTTGTTGGCATCCACGCCGGACGGCAGGTTGCGCAGGCAGCGCAGGTAGCCCACCAGATCGGCGTAGGCGGTGAGGCGGTTGCGGCTCGGATGGCCAAAGGCCCGCTGGAGATACACCCCTTCTTGGCTGCGATCCCAGCCGATCCGCTGCAGCTGCACATCCAGCTCAGCCAGTTCATCGCTCCAATCCTCGGGATCGGCAGGAGGCTCAACGGACTCACTGATGGCGGATTGAGCCGATGCCTGAAAAAGATCCGCCTGGCCCTCTGCCCCCTCGGGCATGGCAGGTTCCTCGCGCACCTGCGGTGCTTCCTCCTGCGTTGGAGTTGGCCGCACCACGGGATGGCGCACGACCGGTGAAGCCGCTGCTGCATGGCTCGGCGGCTGGACGTTCGGAGGCTGGCTCTTGGCCAGCTGTTCCGCCGCAGGTGTACTGCTGAGGCGTGCCAGAAGGCGTTGCTGCGCCCGCTCCTCGGCGTCTTCTGCATGGGCTGCCTCCCCCAGGCAACTGCCCAGGCACTGCTCTCCCTGCCAGGCACTCACTTCCACCACCCGCTGACCGGGCTCGGCATGCACCAGCCGCGCCTTCAGTACCGGGGTGGTCGGCATGGCGTGGAGGGGTTGAACGGCGTTTCTACACTGCCTGCTTCAGGAATCCGCTGCACGGCCCGATGGAAGCGGAATCGATTCCCTCACTCTCCCCACTGATCCAGTCCGCGGATCAGTGGGGAGAGCTGCTGTTGCTGCTGCCGCTGCTGGTGGCCCTGGAGGCAGTGCTCTCCGCCGATAACGCGATTGCGCTGGCGGCGATCTCACGCCAGCTGCGCGATCCCAGACAACAGACCCAGGCCCTCAACCTCGGCCTGGGCCTGGCTCTGGTGTTTCGGTTGTTGCTGATCGCCGTCGCTCGCTGGGTGCTCGATTTCTGGCCGCTGCAACTGCTGGCCTCCGCTTATCTGCTCTGGCTCTGCGTCACCAACCTGCTGCCTTCAGCAGGGTCTAGCGACGAGCCCCCTGCCGATCACGCTCCAGATCCCGGATCCCCCCATCACGACCGTGGGTTGTTGGCGGTGGTGGGCACGCTTGCGCTCACCGACCTGGCCTTTTCCCTCGACAGCGTTGCAGCCGCCGTTGCGGTGAGCGACAACCTCCTGCTGGTGATGGCGGGCGGGGTGATTGGGGTGGTGGCGCTGCGGCTCACCTCGGCTCTATTCATCCGCTGGCTGGGCGTGTTTCGGCATCTCGAAACAGCCGGCTACCTGGCCGTGGGGCTGGTGGGGGTGAGGTTGCTGCTGCGCCTGGCCCTGCCGAGTCTGGTTCCACCGGAGTGGGCGTTGTTGATGGTGGTGGGCTTGTTGTTCCTCTGGGGGTTCTCCAGCCGCTACCCCTCGGTTGATCCCGGCGAGATCACGCCCTGAAGCCCATGCACGTGGAATTGCGTCAGGCCGGGAGCAATCGCCTGTTGGAGCGCCTCGAACTGGAGGAGATCCCCCAGCCCGGCCGCTGGCTCGTGGTGAATGAACGCAGTTTTCTCGTGCTGCAGCGCCATCACCGCTATCAGCTGCGCGGTGGTCGCTACGAGCTCAGTTCCATCGCGCTGCAGGTGAAGGTGGAGAAGCAGCCAACCGATGCCCGTTGGTGGCAGGGCCGTTGGGTGATCGGTGACCCCAGCTGTCGCTTCAACGCCCGCAGCCCCTTGCTGCGCTGCGCGGTGTTGCCCGAGGGGCCCTGTGAGCGCTGCGCCCACTTCAGCCTGCAAACGCAAGAGCCATGAGCGTGCCGGCGTTGGCCCAGGAGAACGCTTGCGTCGGGCGCTTGCTGCGCGGCCATGGTGTGGCCTCCGGCCGTGCCATGGATAGCCCCTATCCCGCCGGCACCATTGCCTTGCAGGCGCCGCTGTTCGCGGCCCATGGCATCGATCTCAGCCCCTTTCAGTCCGCCACGCTCAACCTGGATTTCAGTCCTGGTGAATGGCGCCTGCGCGATCCGGATCACCGGGTGGAGCGGCTGGCCTGGAGCGATTGCCATCCGCCGGAAACCTTCTCCTTCTGGCGATGCCAGTTGCAAGCGCATCGGGCCCATGCAGAGCCGGTGGCGGCACTGATTTATTACCCCCATCCCGAAACCAAACAGGCCCACCATCAGCCACCCGGGCTCCTGGAGCTGCTGGCTCCTCCCTTGGGACCGGTTCAGCCTGGTGATCGGTTCAGCCTCTGGGTGGACCCACGCCGCTGCCGCTTGATCCAGCCGGCGCGGCTGCGGCCGCGTTTGCTGGAGTTTTTGAAATTTCGCGTGTTGGCTGCTCAGGACGGGTTCTTCGACGACGACATCGCCGCCTTCCGCTCCTGGTTGCAGACCTCTTGGCCTGAAGCCGTGGATCTGGCTGACGCCGATCTGCAACTCACCCTCGATCAGGCCCGCGCGCTCTACACGGAAATGGGTCCGCCGCCTCGCCCGTAGGGTGAGGATCAAAGAGCACTCGCCCTATCTCCTCCTCCACTCACCCAGCTCCGGGTCAGGAGCAGCGCTCCGGGCGAACGTCGCGGCAGCGCATCAGGCGCATCACTCCAGCCGCCTCCGCAGTCAACACTCCATCGCCCGAAGCGCCAACGCTCACTGAGGAGGACCTCAGCTCGTCTCCGTTCACGGCCCTGGGCCTTGGTCGGCCGATCGTGCAGGCCGTACTGGAGAAGGGATACACCCAGCCATCAGCGATTCAGGCCCAGTGCATCCCAGCGGTGCTGGCCGGCCGGGATGTGATGGCTGCTGCCCAGACGGGGACCGGCAAGACCGCCGGCTTCACCCTGCCGATGCTGGAGCGGTTGCGCCACGGCGCCCATGCGCGCAACAACGTGGTGCGGGCGTTGGTGCTCACCCCCACCCGCGAGCTGGCGGCTCAGGTGGCCGACAACGTTCGCGCCTACTCGCGCCATCTGGATCTGCGCTCCGATGTGGTCTTCGGTGGTGTGAAGGTCAATCCGCAGATGATGCGTCTACGCGGTGGCGCCGATGTGTTGGTTGCCACGCCAGGCCGCCTGATGGACCTGGCCCAGCAGAACGCGGTGAAGCTGAACCGGGTGGAGATCCTGGTGCTGGATGAAGCCGATCGGATGCTCGATATGGGCTTCATCCGCGACATTCAGAAAATCCTGGCGTTGCTCCCGGCCAAGCGGCAGAACCTGCTGTTTTCTGCCACCTTCGAGGCCTCGATCAAGAAGCTGGCCACCGGGTTGCTGCATAACCCGGTGCACCTGCAGGCCACGCCAGAAAATCGCACCGCCGCCACGGTGGAGCACCTGCTCCATCCCTGCGACATGGCGCGCAAGCCGGATTTGCTGTGTCATTTGATCAAGAGCAACGACTGGCAGCAGGTGCTGGTGTTCTCCCGCACCAAGCACGGCGCCAATCGGATCGCCGATCGCCTCAGCCAGGAGGGCATCACTGCGGCGGCGATCCACGGCAATAAGAGCCAGGGCGCGCGCACCCGTGCCCTCTCCGGCTTCAAAAGCGGTGAGGTGCAGGTGCTGGTGGCCACGGATATCGCGGCGCGAGGCATTGATATCCACCAGCTTCCTCATGTGGTGAATCTGGATTTGCCCAATCAGGCCGAGGACTATGTGCACCGCATCGGTCGCACGGGCCGGGCCGGTTGCAACGGCCATGCCGTGTCGTTGGTGGCTGCCGAAGAGCACGAGCTGCTGCGGGCGATCGAGCGATTGATTGGAACGCAGCTTCCCCGGCAGGAGGTGGCTGGTTTTGAGCCCAAGGTGCTGTCAGCTCCGCCGCTCGATCTCAGCGGTGGTCGCGGTCGTGGCGGCGGCCGCTCTGGTGGCGGTCGCGGGGCCGGCGGTGCTGGGGGCGGTGTCCGTGGTCGCCAGGGGCAAAGCGCCCGGCCCCGCTCCCGCTGAGAAGAGCCGTGACCTGAAGGATGGGATTCGATCCGCGTCAGTGGAACGCACCACCCCGCAGAGCCCCAGAGGTCACCAGCAATCTCGATGGGCTGCTCGCCGAGAACGAGGCGCTGCGCCGTGAGGTGCAGCGTTTGCGCCGGCAACTGGAACGGTTGCAGCGCGACCCTGGGTCCCCCTCGGCATCCAGTTGGATCACCGCCGAGCAGGTGCAGCGATGGGGTGAACTGTTGGCCCATCAGAACGGCTGGGCCCAGCTGCGCGCTGGCGATGAGCGCTCGGGTCTCCAGGGCCTGATCGCTGAGTTGAACCGGCTCAGTTTTCATCCCCAGCTCACGCTGGAGCAACGCTTGGACCGCCTCGCTCCAGGCCTCGGCACGGACCTGCAGGCGGCAGTGGCCGGTCCGCGCACCAAGAAACGCCTGGCGGTGTTGGCCGCCTTTGCGCTGTATGGGGTCAGTGCACGCGAATGGCTCTCGGATGCACCCCAGCGGGTTGTGCAGGATCTGCTTCAGCAGCAACAGCGTCAGGAGCATCGGGGTTCTCGCCGCAGCACGGGCCGCCGCACCCGCACGGATGAACGCAGCACCGACCAGCGCAGCTCCCATGGGGAGGGCAGCGATCCGCGGCGCCAGCAGGCCTATCGCCAGTTGGGATTGGAGTGGGGTGCGTCGCGCGATGCGATCAAACGCGCCCATCGCCGTTTGGTGAAGCAACACCACCCCGATATGGGAGGGGAGGCTGAGGCCTTTCGCCGGATCAACGAGGCTTACCAGCTGTTGATCGCCTGAGGATCAGCTCCCTTGGCCTAGCTGATCGCCTGGTTGGGCCTGCAATTGCTGCAGAAGCTGCCCGCCGCTAGCTGCACTTTTGCCTTCTAGCTGGGCTGCTTTCAGCAACAGCGGACAGCCGCCGGTGGCCACCACTAACCCCACACCGCTCACCACATCCAGCACTGTGCCAGGGGTTGCTGCATCGGCATCCCTCGTGGCACCTGGTGCCTGGCCCCAGCGCTGCGCCAGGTCTCGAGCCTCCTGACTCAGATCGCCTGCCAGCCGTTGCACTAGCGGTTCGGTGGCCAGCAGTTTGATCCGCTTGCCATGCCAGCTGCTGACGGCTCCTGGGTAGAGCCCCATCACTCGTCGATGGATCGCCAAAGCGGACTGGCTCCAGTCGATCTGGAAGTTGTCTTTGCTGAGCATGCGCGCGTAGGTCATGCCCTCTTCGCTTTGGTGGCGAACCCCCAGCCGCGCCAGTCGTTCGGCTTCAGGCCCAGGGCCTGCGGCCTCGATCAGCGGCATCGCCTTCACCAGCAGCGCGCCGGTGAGCTCGGCCAACCTGGCCGCCAGTTGCTGTGCGTTCTCCGACAGGCCGATCGGGATCGACTCCTCCAGCAGCACGGGCCCGGTATCCAGCCCCTCCTCCATCGCCATGATTCCAACGCCGGTCTGTGGATCGCCTTCCAGCAGGCTCCATTGAATCGGGCCTGCGCCACGCCAGCGCGGGAGCAGCGAGCCATGACCGTTCCAGCACCCCAGAGGGGGCTGGGCCAGCACCTCCGGCGGCAGGATCTGGCCGAACGCCACCACCACGTAGACATCGGCACCCAGCTCCGCAAGCTGTTGTTGGCATTGCGGCTCGCGGCGGATGCGCTCCGGCGTGAACACCGGTAGTCCCAGCTCCAGCGCCCTTGCCTTCACCGCTGAAGGCACCAGTGCGTTGCCGCGCCCGCGGCGGCGATCGGGTTGGCTCACCACCCCCACGAGTTGATGGCCCGCCGCCACCAGCGCATCCAGGCTGGGCACGGCGTAGGCCGGCGTGCCCCAGAACAGGATCTTCATCAGGGCTGCTTCAGGCTTCGCCTGTGATCGAGAGGCCCTCCACCCACACCATCGGGCAGAGCCCATCAGGTGTGACCTTCGCTTCCCCTTCAAAGCCCACGATCGCCTTGAGCACCTGGCGGATATCACCAGCCACGGTGGCGGCTTCGATTGAACGGGGTTCCCCGTTCTGAATCAGCCAGCCGTCGAAGGGCAGCGAGAACGAACCCTGGCTGGCCTTCACACCGGCGTGCAGCGCGGAGAGGGAATCGATCCACACAATGGGCTCGCCGGCATTGAAGCGATCCAGGCCGGCTTGGCCGCCGCCGCTGCCGGGAGTCGGGCCGATCTCGAACCAGTCCGGCCCCACCGACACCTTGGCCCCGAGGCCCGCATGGCCGGTGGGGGCAACGCCAAAGGCGCGCGCCGTGGCTTCGGAGTGCAGGAAATTGCGAAGGACGCCGCCCTCCAACAGGGCCAGGCGTTTGGTGGGGGTGCCTTCACCATCGAAGGCGGAGGCGCCGATGTTGGCCGGGTGCAAACCGTTGTCGTGCAAATCCAGGAACGGCACGGCCAGGCTTTCGCCGATCGATTCGCGGTTGCTCAGGCTCACCTCATCCAGTACGGAGCGGGCATTGAACAGGTTGCTGAAGGCGCCGATCAGATCGAGAAACGCCTCGGGGCTGAACACGCAGGTGTAGCGGCCGGTGCTGATGGGTGCGTAATTGAGATGGCTGATCGTGCGCTCAGCTGCCTCGTTGATGCAGCCAGCAATGTCGAGGTCTCCGGCGCCATAGGCCAGGCGCACGGCTCCGGCACTGCGGGGTTTGCGTCCGCTTTCCTCGGCGCGGGCATAGAGATACAGGCTGGCGGTGGTCAGCTTCTGCTGGCGGCAGGCACCGTCGCTGTTGAGATAGATGCGTTCGCTGCTGCGTTCCGCAAGGCCGTTGTAGGGAACGGTGCTGATCGCCTCATGGCGGCTGAGCAGGTCTTGCTCGGCGCCCTTGAGCGTGTCGAGCAGGCGCAGGATGCCTTGCGGGGCATGGATCGGTTGATCGAGCTGCGCCAGGGGTGCCGTGGCCAGAGGCGAGAAGGCCGGGATGTCGTCGGCATTGCCGAAGGCGCTGGCCTCCTTGGCACCGCTGAGGGCGCGCTCGAGCCCTGCGGCGGAGAGATCGGAGGTGCTGGTGACACCCACCAAGCCCTGATCGTTCCACACCCGCACTGTGATGGAGCTGCGCTGGGCGCCCTTCATCTGTTTGGCTTCGCCGCGATCCACCTGCACAGATAGATCGGTGGAGCAGGCGGCGCCGAGATCCCAGCGGCTGATGCCGTTGGCGGCGGCGATCTGCTCGAGGCTGTGGCGCAAGGCTTCAGCGTTCAAGCCGGCGTTGGTTTCCGTGCTGGTTGTTGCAGTGCTGTTCATGATCAGCGGCCTCCCACGGTGATCGAATCCACCTTGATGTGGGGCTGGCCCACGGTGACGAAGATGCTGCCGCTCACGGAACCACAAAATCCTGCGGCCAACTCGAGGTCGTTGGCGCACATCGAGATCCGCGGCATCACCTCTTTGGCTTCGCCGATCAAGGTGGCGCCCTTCACGGGTTTGGTGAGCTCGCCGTTTTCAATCAGATAGGCCTCTTCCACCGCAAAGTTGAACTGGCCGGTGGGGCCCACGCTGCCGCCTCCCATCGATTTGCAGTAGAGGCCTCGATCCACCGAAGCGATCAGTTGATCGGGTGTGTGGGGGCCTGCGGCGATGTAGGTGTTGCGCATCCGGCTGGCGGCGGCAAAGGTGTGGCTTTGGCGGCGGCCGCTGCCCGTGCGGGCGTGGCCCGTGCGCAGTTCACCGGCTCGATCGCTGATGAAGCGCTTGAGCACGCCGTTCTCAATCAGCACCGTTCGCTGCGCTTCCATGCCCTCGTCATCCATCGAGAGGGAGCCGAAGGCGCCTCCGGTGAGGCCCTCATCGATGGCGGTTACGGCCTCATGGGCGATGACCTCACCCACCTGCTCCGCGAAGGGGGTGGTGCCGCGCTCCACCTGGGTGGTTTCCAGCAGGTGGCCGCAAGCCTCGTGGAAAATCACACCGCCAAAACGATTCGCCAGCACCGCTGGCATCTGACCGGCTTCCACGTAGTCGGCATAGAGCATGGTGCCGGCGCTGGTGCACACCTCGGCCGCGGAGGCGGTTGCATCCCAGCGGCGCAGGTCATCCGGTTGATCGGAGGTGCCGTAGCGCCGGCCCACTCCCGCGCGGTGCTCACCATCGGCTGCGAGCACGTTCAGCCCCACCGACTGATGCAGACGGATGTCGCGGCCGAAGGTGCCGTCACTGGCGGCCACGAGCACTTCCTGCCAGTCGCGCGCATAGCTGCCGCGCCGGGCCTGAAGGTGTTTGCCGTGTTTTTGCAGCTGGTCGGTGCCTTCCAACAGGCGGGCCGTGGCTTCGGTGAGCTGCGGGCAGTGCTGCAGCCAATCGAGCTTGCTGGTGGCGAAATCTCTGAGATTCGGCAGGCCTTCAAAGCCACTGCTGCTGTGGAGCGACGCCTCCAGACCCAGCATGCCCAGCGCCTGCTCTAGGGCTCGCCGCAGACCCGACGGGCTGAGGTCGTTGGTGCTTACGAATCCATCGCGGTGGCCGCGGAACACCCGGATGCCAGCACCCATGCCAAAGGCAGGGGTCACGCTGGTGATCGTGTCCTGTTCGGCCAACACACCGAGGTGGTCGGTGCGCTCCAGGAAGATCTCAACGAGATCAGCTCCGGCGCTGCGGCCACAGGCCAGCAGATCCTCAAGGGCTGGGGTCCAGCGACTGTCGAGGTTGCCGGTGTCCGGCGGGGCGTTGGCGATCACGCGGGGAGGGGAGTGAAGGTGGAGCCCTCAAGGGCTGTGGATGCCGTTTTTCCTAGCAAAAAGGCCCCGACCGCAGTCGAGGCCCATCGCATCAGGGGGTTGAGCGGCGATCAGCGCACGGCGGGCTGGTACTGCTCGCTGCGGATCGGGCTCATGAGGAACAGCTTGGCCATCTCGGCGCCGTTGGCGATCCAATAGGGCAGCTTGCGCAGCAGCTTGAGGGGTGCAATCGCATTGCTCTCGTCGGCGGCGCTGAGCTGGTCGTTGTTGCGCACCAGCTGCTCGAGGCGCTCGTAGAACTTGGGATGCTCCACGTTCAGCACCACGGGGAACACGCGGGCTGAGGTTTCGTTGGTTTTGGCGATCACGTACTTGTCGTACTCGCGAGCATCGAGACCGAGGGCTTCGTAAAACTCCTTACGAGCCACGTCGCGCACATACATGGTGGCGAACACGGCCAGCAGGAAGAAGCGGCACCACAGACGCGCCCGCAGGCCGGTCACGCTCTTGGGCTGTGCCTTCATCAGGGCGTCGAAGAAATCGCCGTGGCGGTTCTCGTCCTGGCACCAGTTTTCGAAGAAGTTGAAGATCGGGAAGATCTTGCTGTCGGGGTTCTTCTCAAGGTGGCGGAAGATCGCGATGTAGCGCCAATAGCCGATCTTCTCGCTCAGGTAGGTGGCGTAGAAGATGTATTCAGGCTTGAAGTAGGTGTAAGCCTTGTTTGCCGTGAGGAAGCCGAGGTCGAGCTGCAGCCCGAAATCACTCATCGACTTGTTCAGGAAACCAGCATGGCGGGCTTCATCGCGGGCCATGTGCGCAAAGCACTCCGCCAGCAGCGGGTTCTTCTCTTTGATGCGGCGGCTCAGCTCCTTGTAGAGAAGGAAGCCGGAAAACTCCGAGGTGCAGCTCTGCTCCAGGAATTCCACGAACACCCGGCGGGTGTCGGGATCGAGCTTGTCGGCCGCGCCCTCGAATTCCTCGTTGCGAACGAAGTGGTGGCGGTTGTAGTCCTTGCGGAACTCTTCGCAGATGGCCTCAAGCTCAGCCTCGTTGGGGCTGAGGTCCATGGCGGCCATCGCCTCGAAATCGGTTGTGTAGAACCGCGGCGTGAGGATCGTGTCCTTCACCGGGTCCTTGATCGCTGGCGCGTCAGGAGTGCCGATGGCTGTTGCGGCGTCTGGTGTGGCAACGGCGGGAGGCACCATCAGGCTGCTTCTCTGGACTGGCTTTCCATCGTAGGGGGCACGCGGGGTTGGCGAGGCCCCGCTTCACCAGCCGCTACCGATCAGCGCTGAACCCGTCAGTTGGCACCCAGCCACTTCTGACCATTGAGCCGTTGCACCAGTCGCGAGACCAGCAAGGCCAGGGTCATCTTCTTTTCATCGATCAAAAACGACTCCAGCAGGCTGGGTTCAGCTCCGGCTTCGGCAACCGCGATGGTCTTGGCGGAGCTGATCGAGTCGCTGGTGAAGCAAAGCCAGAAGCGCCGACCACCGGGAAGGTTGCCGATCACCATCCAGCAGCTGCTGCCCACCACTGGCATTGGGCCCTGCTCGAAGCTGATCGTGCAAGCGGGGCCGCCGTAGGCCTCGATCTCCTTGGCGATCGCTGGGATCAGCAGGTTGGGAACGAAGTCGGCAAAGGGCTTCTCTTCCGGTGCCGGCGGTTTGGCCGGAGTGGCCTGGGCGGGCTGGGCGGAATCGGTCACCGTCGCAGGCCTCGGTTAATACGCGGGTGAACTTTAGGGATCACCAGTCGTCACTGGCCGCCGCGTTCCAGTCATCTGCGGCAGGGGCTGTGCTGGCGGTGGCTTGGGCCTGGGGTTGGCTTGTGATGTCTGCCTGGCGAGCGGCAGCTGGCTTTCCCTTGCGGATCACCCGAAACGGCACCGACACGGTTGGAGCTGGTTCGTTGGCCGCGCGGCTGGGCCCAGCCCAGGGCGCACTAACACCAGCCCAGGGCGCTTTCGGGGCAGCCTGCCAGCGATCCTCATCCCGTTCTGCAGCTCGTTCGGGCTCAGTGCCGGCCTCGCTGCGGCGCCTCACTTGCCGGCGTGGCGGCGTGGCTACCCCTTGAGCTTGCAGGGCTAGCGCTGCACCGGCTCCACTCACCGCCGCACCGAGGCCGGCTGCGGTGGCGATCCATCCGCCGAGCGGCCAGCTGGGGGAGCTCCAGATCAGTAGCCGGACGCTCACCCACGGCCTTGGGTTGATGGCGGCCACCAGAAACACCGCCAGCAGCGGCGAGAGCAGCGGAACCAGCAGGATGCGTTGCAGCACAAACGAATGGGGCGTGGGGCTTACGGCTGGATCGGGCCGCTCCAGCGCTGCAGGTTGCCCAGGTCATAGCCCAGGCAATCGAACACCCGGATCACCAGAAAGTCCACCATGTCTTCAATACGTTGCGGCTGGTGATACCAGGCCGGCACGGGTGGGGCGATGCGCGCGCCGCTTTCCGCCAGAGCGGTGAGATTGCGCAGATGCACGAGGTTCCAGGGCGTTTCCCGCGGGCAGATCACCAGGGGCCGGCCCTCCTTGAGGTGCACGTCGGCACAGCGCTCCAGCAAATCCGTCGCCACGCCAGCGGCGATGCGCCCAACGGCCCCCATCGAGCAGGGAAGAATCACCATCCCCCGGGTGCGATGGCTGCCGCTGGCGATGGCGGCGGCTTGATCGTTCCAGCGGTGGCAGCGCAGGCTGCCGCTGCCGCACGCGGTGCGTTCGCGCCAGAACTGCTCCTGTGCTTCGGGTTCACTGGGCACCCGCACCCCCAGTTCGGCCTGCCATACGCCGATCGCCCCGCGGCTCACCACCAGTTCCACCTGTTCGCCGGCCTGCATCAACAGCTGCAAAGCGCGTTCGGCCAACGGCTGGGCACTGGCGCCCGACACCGCCAAGACGATCGGTGCACGGACCTCGGCGTCGCTCAAGGTCTCACTCCTCCTGATCGCCGGCTGGACTCTCCTCGCTGCTGTCGGTCTGATCGCCACGGGGCTCAGAGCCATCAGGCCGGTACTCCTCGTAGCCCTCAGGCAGCACAACGGCCAGATCGATCTGGTGGCGGAGCACATCCACCTTCTGGATGGTCACCTCGACCGCATCGCCAAGCATGTAGTTGCGGCGGTTCTTGCGGCCCACCAGACGGTTCTGGCGGGAGCGGTATTCGTACCAGTCGTCTTTCAGGGAGCTCACATGCACCAGTCCCTCCACCTGGGAGGGGGGCACCTCCACGAAGAAGCCGTAGCTCTGCACGCCGCTGATCACACCGGTGAGGGTTTGGCCCACCAGCGGCTCGGCCTGCCGGGCCTGGGCCAGGGCCAGGGCATCGGTCTGGAGTTCGGCGGCGAAGCGGCAGCGGCCGTTGAGGCGATGCAGCAGGGCGATGCTGCGGCCCTCCTCCAGAGGTTGGATCTGGCTGGGGGGTAGCAGCGGCCAATCGATCAGCCCATGGCTGCTGTCACCCGCAATGTCCACGCGGGTTTTGTGACGCACCGATGGCCGGTCCTTGCCCTCGGCCAGCAGCAGCGAAAGCACGTGCTGGTTCCAGAGATCGGCGTAGTGGAGCGCCGGGCAGCACCAGGGAGCCAGGGCCACGCTCTCCCCCGCCAGGGCGTTGGGGCCTGCTTCAACGCTCAGCGTCACGGGTTTGAGCGGTTCGCGCAGCTGCTGCTGGAGCACCCGGCAACGATCGCTGCTGGCAAAGGCCTGGGCCAGTTCCTGGGCTGTGGCGTTGCCATCGGCAGAGAGTTCCAGAGGGATCTCCAAGGCCAGCGCCGCCTTGGCCACATCGTTGAGCGCTTCGGCATCGGGCGCCGGGTTCACGGCAAAGATCGCCGGCAACTCCAGTGCCGCCAGGTGGCGACCGAGGGCGCGATGGGCGGGCAGCACCAGTTCCCGCAGCAGACCTGCGGGTTCGGTGGCTGGATCCAGTTGCACCATCCAGCCCTGCCGGCTTTCATCCGGTTCGGGAATCGCCAGATCGCCGAGCCCATCGATGGCGGGCATGGCCAGATCCAGATCAATCGATCCGGAGGCCAGGCGCTGCGCCCGGAGGAGCTGGGCCAGCTGGATCAGTTGCTCCAGCAGCGGCAGCTGATCTTTGAGGCCTTTGAGCGCCGCGGGGGTGGTGCGGGCCTTGGGTTTGCGTTCAGCCAGCGCTTGCAGGGCCTTGGCGTCGGCCACGCCATCCAGCTTGATGGTGCTGCGGCAGAAGCGGTAGTGCTCCAGCTCACCGGTTGCACTCAGCTCCAGAACAACCGAGAGGGCGGCTTCGGCGCTGCCGGGCTTGAAGGCGGCAGCTTTGGTGAGCGCCGCGGGCAGCAGGGGCAGCCAGCTGGTGCCTAAGCACAGCGCTTCGGCCTGATCACGCAGGTGCAGGTCGAGGGCGCTGGCGAAGCCGAAGCGCTCGGCCACGGCTGGGGCGTGCACCCAGAGCCGGTGGCCAGCCTCGCTGCTCTCGAGCGACACGGCCGGGAGGATCGGCGCTTCGCTGCTGCCCCAGCACTGCAACTGCAGCGTTGGCAGGGCCGTGAGGTCTTCACGCTCTTTGGGCTCCAGGCTCTTGAGCGATGCTTTCGGTGCAGCGCTGCGATCGCGCAGCCCGTGCTTGGTGATCAGCAGATCGAGATCGGCTTCGGGGCCAGCGTTGATCGCCAGGCTGCGTGCCACGTGGCCCTGGGAGGGCAGTTGCCCCACCGGGTAGCGATCCACCTTCACCTCCACCACGGCTTCGTCGGCCGGCTTCAGGTATTGGCTATCGCTGGAAGGCAGCTCGATGCTGGTGAGCAGACGGTCGTCGAGAGGAACGGCCAAGAGCCGTTCGTTCTGTTGCTCCAGCTGGGCCAGCAGGCTGGTGGTGTTGCGCTCGAGGATGCATTGCACGCCACCCTCAGGAGAGCGCCGGCGGCCTCCTTCGCGAGTGATGCGCACCAGCACCCGATCGCCATTCCAGGCGTGGTTGAGCTGGTTGTCGCGGATATAGATGTCTTCGCCGCCGTCTTCGCGCAGGGCAAAACAAAACCCCTTGCTGCTGCAGCGCAGCCTCGCTTCGATCAGCCCTTCGTCGTCTACACGGCTGATGCCCTGCTCGTTTTCCTCGAGCACACCCACCCGCACCAGGGCAGTGAGGGCGATCCGCAGCTGCTCTTGCTCCGGCTTGCTGGTGAGGCCCAGCGCTTGTTCAAGCTGGCTGAGGCTGAGCTGCTCCTGGGCCGGGAGCTGGTCGATCAGATCGGCGACCGTGAATTTCATGATGTTCAGGGGGCATCGGTGGCGGTGGGAGCCCCGAAGTTCTGGGTGCCTGGCTCTGGAGACGGCCAACGCCTCCGGAACTGCACTATCGAGTTCAATCTAAACAGCGATCGCTCAAGCGGCCCACGCGGCTCACGGCTCGCTCGTGTCGCTGGAGACCTGTTCGCTTTCGCCGCCGGCCTTCAGTAACAGGCGTGTGCCGATCACCAGGAAGCCCACCGAAGCGGCGAGCTGGAGGGCATCGGCGGGGATCACAGCGGAGAGCGACCCTCCGGCCCCGGCTCCCAGCAGGCTCGCCAACACCAGCGCTGCCGAGCTGCCTGCAAACACCGCGCCGCTGCGGTTGGAGGTGCCGCTGATCGTCACAATCGCCAGCTGGGTTTTGTCACCCAGCTCCGCCAGAAACACCGTGACGAAGGTGGAGGCCAACAGAGGGAGCTGCATCGGACTCAAGCGAGGGGAAACATGCTCATGGCCGCCTGACGGCCGAGCCAGAGGCCTAGGCCGATCATCAAAATGCCCGCCAGACGCTCGAGCTGTTGGGGCGGCAACACCTTGGAGAGCCAGCGCCCCAGCAGGACGCCCACCAGGCTGGAGCTGATCAGCGCCAAGGATGCCCCCACGAACACCAGCACCGGCCGGCCCGATTCAGCGGAGAGCAGCAGGGCGGCCAATTGGGTTTTGTCGCCGAGTTCCGCCAGGAACACGGTGGTGAAGGTGGTGAGAAACACCGCCCCGAAACTGCCCGCCTTGCTGTCGTCAGGCTGGAGACTCACGCTGGGATCGGCCATCGGCTCTGCGGTGGGGGCGCTGGTGTCAGGGAGCCGGCTGACGGATCGCCTGCTCAAAGCGTTTCATCACCATGCCACGACCACCGTGCTCGCAGCGGATCTGCTGGCGGCAGCAGGCGATGGCGAAGTCGTTGGCCTCCTCGGCCGCCACGCCAAACAAGCCCGCCAAGTTCTCCACGCGGCAAAAGAATGGCCGCTCCTCATAAATGCGGCAGCTGCTGGATCCGGTGTCGTAATGGATGCACCAGCCATCGGGCCCCACCATTTCCAGATATTGCTGCTGTTGCTCCGGGCTGAGGGCATCGAGGGCCTCGTTGCGCTCGCCCGGGTCCAGCCGGCAGCACGACCCACAACCGCTGATGCAGCGCCAGTGCAGTTGTTCGCTCATGCCTGAAGCTGTGACAACCCGTCACAGCAGCTTGCAGGACCGCTGCTCTCGCCGGAGTGCGGACCGTAGGCTGGTAAGCGACAAATACCGCTGCAGAGCCGCTCTCCCATGGGAATCGATTTCCATCTGATCGCCAACTTTGCGGCCCTGTTTCTGATCACGATCGCCGGCCCCGCCGTGATCTTCATCCTCTTCTACCGTCGCGGCGCCCTCTGATTTGATCACCTGTAGCGGTTTCACCGCCAGCAGGGTTTCAGGGTTAGCGCCAATGAGCTAACGCCACTTCATCCCAGGGGCTTGAACAGCTCCTGGGATTTGTTGTGTTCGGGTCAGGCCGCCAGCCCCATGGCCATGGCTGCGTCCTGGAGCAGGGCCTGGAGATAGGGATGATCGCCCTTGGGGTGATCGCTGCTCATGGCGCCCCCTTCGCTCGGATTGGGCAGGCCGCGCAATTCATCGCCAGCAGCATTGCGGATCACCAGTGCTTCGCCGTCGCGGCTCACCCAATAGCGGCGATTGCTGCGTTCCAGGAGCAGGGTGTCGCCTGAGCTGGCCCGCAGCGCCGCCACTTCCAGCTGCAGCTGTTCGCTGCCGTTCCAGCGGTTGAGCCGCAACTGGAACGCCACATCCACCTCCTTCGGCAGGCTGTCGTTGTCGCCCCAGCGCCAGGCGATTGCCCGCATCAGCGCATCCCCTTGCTGCAGGTTGAGCTGCAGATGACCGCCGCGTAGCAGCCGTTGCTGGCTGATGCGGCAGCGGCTGCTCCAGAACAGTGGCGTCGGGTGGCCCGCGCCAAAGGGCTCCAGCCGCTGTAGCTGTTTCCAGAACGCTGGGGTGAGCTCCTCAAGCCGCACCAGCGCCTCCGGCTCCACCAGCCGTAGGCCGCCCTGCAGCTGGAGCCAGGCCTCAGCGCGCGCGTTCAGCCGCTCGTGCAGCTGGGTGAGCTGCTCGGGGCGCACCGTGAATCCACCAGCTGCCGGGTGGCCGCCGTGGCGCTCCAGCAGCTCGCTGCAGCTCTGCAGGGCTGCATCCACGGCAAATCCCTTGGGTGCTCGCACGGAAGCGCGCAGCCGACCATCCCCCTCGGAGGCCAGCAGGGCCACCGGCAAGCCGAAATGGTCCACCAGCCGTGCGGCCACGATTCCGATCACGCCGTGGTGCCAGTGGCTCTGGGCCAGCAGCAGAAAGGGGCTGCGCTGCTCACCATCGGCGTCCACCAGGGCCCGAGCTTCGGCCTCGATGGCGTCGCAGAGATCGCGGCGCTGGCGGTTGAGCTGTTCGCACTGGCGCGCCAGCTCCAGCGCCTGGTCACGGTCGTTGGTGGTGAGTAGATCCACCACCAGCTGCGGATCACCCAGGCGACCAACCGCATTGATGCGGGGGGCGATCTGGAAGCCAACGGCACCGGCATCCACGGGGGCGTCATCCAGCCCTGCCACCTGTTGCAGCGCCTGAAGCCCCGCCAGCGAACTGCGCTTCAGGCCGGGCAGGCCATCGATCAGCCAGCGGCGGTTCACCCCCTGCAGGGGGGCCATATCGGCAATGGTGCCGATGCAGAAGAGATCGCGGGCCATGGCCAGGCCCTGTTCGGAGCGGCAGTTGCGCGCCAGGGCCATGGCCAGCACGTACGCCAGACCCACGCCCGCCAGGCCGCGATAGGGCGAGTGTTCGGGGGTGCAGGCGGGATGCAGCAGCGCCAGGAGTGGCGGAAGCTCTGCTGGAAGGGTGTGGTGATCGGTCACCACCACATCCACCTCCAGCTCCTGGGCCTTGAGCAGGGCTTCGCGGGCGGCAACGCCGTTATCCACCGTCACCAGCAGGCGGATGCCGTCGGCCGCAAGGCGCTCCACCATGCCGCTGTTCAGGCCATAGCCGTCGTCGAGTCGGCTGGGGATCGCCGCCTGAGGTCTGGCCCCCAGCTGTTGCAGCACGCCCACCAGTAGGGCGGTGCTGGTCATGCCATCAGCGTCGTAATCCCCGCAGATGGCCAAGCGTTCGTTTTGCTTGCAGGCCTGCTTGAGCCGCTGCACGGCCTTGCCGAGGTCGGGGAAATGGCGGCGCGGGTCTGGCGCTTCAGGCGGCTCCAGTAAGGCTTCGATCGCTGCGGTGGTGCCGTAGCCCCGCCGTTGAAGCACCGCCAGCAGCGGGTCAGCTAAGCCGCTGCCGCGCAAGTCGGGATCGATCTGGATCGGTGCAGGCAGTTGCCAGCGCTGCTCGGAGGTCTGAGGGAGCAACGCCAGGTGCTTGCGACAGATCCATTCTGAGGGGCGCTCGCACGGCGTCCAGTCCGTAGGGTGCAAGGCCGAAACAGGCGATGCAGATGCCAGTCGGGCCAGCCGCGCTGCTCTGGGATGTGGACGGCACCCTGGCTGAAACAGAGCTGGATGGTCACCGCATCGCCTTTAACCACGCCTTTGAGGAGGCTGATCTGCCCTGGCACTGGGATGTGCCCACCTATCAGCGGCTGCTGGCCATCAGTGGTGGCCGCGAGCGCATCGCGGCCTATCTCGAAACAGTGGAGGGTCAACGGCCTGATCCTGCGCGGGTGGAGCAGCTTCAGGTGGCCAAACAGCGCGCCTACAACGCCCTGGTAGCTGCTGGAGCGCTGACCCTCAGGCCCGGGGTGCAGCGGTTGCTGCGCAGTGCGGCCCAGGAGGGTGTGCCCCAAGCGATCGTCACCACCAGCTCCCGCCAGGCGGTGCAGGCGCTGCTCGATCAGCTCCTGCCCGATCACCAAAGCTGCATTCAGCTCTGGGTTTGCGGCGAGGATGTGCCCCGCAAGAAACCCGACCCGGCCGCCTACCAGCAGGCCCTTGAACACTTGGCCCTGCCCGCTGAGCGCGTGATTGCCCTCGAGGATTCCGGCAATGGGGTGGCCTCAGCCGTTGCGGCGGGCCTCACGGTGCTCGTGACCCGCAGCGGTGCCAGTGCCGCTGAATTGCCCGCTGCCTTTGCCGCCGCCGCTGCAGAGCTCGATCACCTGGGTGAACCGGATCAACCGCTGCAGGTCCGTCGCGGACCGGCTTGCCCGCAGGGCTGGGTCACGCTCTCCTACCTGCAACAGCTGTTGCCGACTCGATGACGCGCCTACCGCTCCAGCGCACGCGCTTCGATCGATTGCAGCGCCGCATCGGCATGGCTGTGTTCGGCGGCTTTCAGGGCAGTTGGCGCCGCCGCAGCCTTGCGGTGCTCGCCTTGCTTCTGGGCTTCTATGGCGGTCAAAACGTCACCGCCCTCTGGCTGGAGCGGATTGGGCAACGGCCCGTGGTGGTGCTGGTTCTGGTTGTGTTGTTGGAGTTGGTGGTGCGGCTGCGCAGTCGCTTCGTGGGGGATCGTCCTGGCCTCGGCTGGGTGATCGCCGACAACCTCAGGCTTGGCCTGGTGTACGCCGTGGTGCTCGAAGCGTTCAAGCTCGGTTCATGAGCGTTGAGCAGAGGCTGCTGCGTTGGTGCGCCGATCAGCAGCGAGCCGGCTACCGGCCTGTGATCGGCCTCAACGGTCCGGTGGGTGCCGGTAAGAGCACCCTCTCGAGGCAGCTGCAGGCCGGCTTCGCCAGGGAAGGTCTCCGCCTGGCGGTGGCGTCCATCGATGACGCCTATCTGCCTTGGCAGGCACGCCTGGAGGCCATGGCTGGGAACCCCTATGGCGTGAATCGCGTGCCACCCGGAAGCCATGATCCAGCGGCCCTGGTGGAGGCGATCCGCGCCTGGCGCGAGGCCGGCGGGGCTGATTTACAGCTGCCCCGTTTCGACAAGACCCTGCGTCAGGGAGCGGGTGATCGGGTGCAGGATTGGCGTGGGGAGGCTGACGCTCTGCTTCTCGAGGGGTGGCTGTTGGGCTGTCGGCCCCTGTCCGGACCCCAGCTTGATGCCGTGGCAGGGCTTGAGCAGCTCAAGCGGTTCAGCACCGCTGAACTCGACTGGATGCTGCGCTGCAACCAGGCACTCGAGGCGTATCTGCCCCTCTGGGCTGAGCTGGATCGCCTGGTGATGCTCTGGCCGCTGCGCTGGAGCCTGCCGCGCCGCTGGCGCCTGCAGGCTGAAGCCAAACAGCGGCGGAAGGGGGGCGGGTGGTTGCCCGCCAGCCAACTCGAGAGCATCGTGCAAGCGACGCTTCAGTCGTTGCCGACAAGCCTGTATCAGCTACCCGTGTTGGCTCATGCCAACGAAGTGAGAGTGCTGGACGGCCGGCGCCGCAGTGTGTGGGAGGGCAGCGGTGAGGCTGCCCTGGCCTGGCTGGATCAGCCCTGTTCGGACTCGTCCTCAGCCACGGGGTAAACGAAGCCCTGAGCGCGGCCGCTCAGCACAGCCTTACCGATCGAGAGGGCCTTCGCAGCAGCGATGGCAGCCTTGCCCTTCCAGGTGGCATGGCGCTGGTTGCGCTTGCCCTTGGACGTTTTCTTCTTGGGAACAGCCATCCCGCTTGATATCAGCCAAACCAAGAGTTTCTATTGCCGCCTTCCCTTTCGTCAAATCGCTAAGCTCCACGCAAGCTCGACACCCACGTGAGCAGCAGCAAATCTTCTGATCTGCCAGTGGTTCTCGGCCTGGCCCGCGCACCTCAACCCAGCTATAGCCAGCTGCTGCAACAGATGCGCGGCGGCACGGTGAAGGAGTTGTTGCTCTCTCCTGGCCAACGTCAGGTGAAGGTCACCTACACCGACGGCAAGCAAGTGACCGTTCCGGTGTTCAGCAACGACCAGGTGTTGTTGCGCACGGCCCAACAAGCGCGCATTCCCCTCACCGTTCGCGATGAGCGCCAGGATCAGGCCACCGCCAGCCTGGTCTCCAACGGACTGCTGCTGTTGCTGCTGTTCGGAGGCTTGGCGCTGTTGCTGCGCCGCTCCGCGCAGGTGGCGAATCGCGCCATGGGCTTTGGCCGCAGCAAGGCTCGGATGGTGCAAGCGGAGGCCGCTGTGCCGGTGCGCTTTGAAGATGTGGCCGGCATCCAGGAGGCCAAGGAAGAGCTCCAGGAAGTGGTGGCCTTTCTCAAGGAGCCGGAGCGTTTCACCGCCGTGGGAGCCAAGATTCCCAAAGGCGTCCTGCTGGTGGGTCCGCCTGGCACGGGCAAAACGCTGCTGGCCAAGGCGATTGCCGGAGAGGCCGGGGTGCCGTTTTTCTCGATGGCCGCCTCGGAATTTGTCGAACTGTTTGTGGGCGTGGGCGCGAGCCGCGTGCGCGATCTGTTCCGCCAGGCCAAGGAGAAGGCTCCTTGCATCGTGTTCATTGATGAGATCGACGCGGTGGGTCGCCAGCGGGGAGCTGGCATCGGCGGTGGCAACGACGAACGGGAGCAGACCCTCAACCAGCTGCTCACGGAGATGGATGGTTTTGCCGATAACTCCGGCGTGATCCTGCTGGCGGCCACCAACCGCCCTGATGTGCTCGACGCTGCCCTGATGCGCCCCGGTCGTTTTGACCGTCGCATCCACGTCGACCTGCCGGATCGCCGCGGCCGCGAAGCGATCCTGGCGGTTCACGCCCGCAGCCGCCCCCTCGATCCAGAGGTGTCCCTGGCCGACTGGGCCAGCCGCACCCCGGGCTTCTCCGGCGCAGACCTTTCCAACCTCCTTAACGAGGCGGCAATCCTCACGGCCCGGCGGGAGCGTGACTGCATCGACGATGCCGCCATCGGTGATGCCCTTGAGCGCATCACCATGGGCCTCACGGCCGCCCCCCTGCAAGACAGCGCCAAAAAACGTCTGATCGCGTATCACGAGATCGGCCATGCCCTGATCACCACCCTTTTGCCCGCAGCCGATCGCCTCGACAAGGTGACGCTGCTCCCGCGCGCTGGTGGCGTGGGTGGCTTTGCGCGGACCATGCCCGATGAAGATGTGCTCGACTCCGGCCTGATCAGCAAGGCCTACCTGCAGGCACGCCTGGTGGTCGCCATGGGCGGTCGGGCTGCTGAGCTGGTGGTGTTCGGTCCCAGCGAGATCACCCAGGGCGCTTCCGGTGATCTGGAAATGGTGAGTCGGATCGGCCGCGAGATGGTGACCCGCTACGGATTCTCATCCCTCGGCCCGGTTTCACTGGAGGGAGAGGGGCATGAGGTGTTTCTCGGTCGCGACTGGCTGCGTTCGGAGCCTCACTATTCCCAGGAGACCGGCAATCGAATCGATGCCCAGGTGCAGCAGCTGGCCCGCCGCTCACTCGATGAAGCGGTGGCCTTGTTGCAACCACGCCGCGCCCTGATGGATCAGCTCGTGGAGTTGCTGATCCAGCGTGAAACGATCGAGGGCCCGGAGTTTGCAGCGCTGGTGGAGGCCCATGAAGAGCGTCAGCCAGCCGTGGCAGCGGCGCTCTGAGCCTCTCAGGCGAAGCGGATGTCGAGGCTGCGGAGGTAGGTCTGCAGGCCGGCATCCTGAATCGGGAGTAGCCAGGCCGGTTCCCCGCTCTCATTCACATGGGAGTGCCAGTGGCCGGGGGGGGTGATGAAGGCACCACCGGACTGCCAGTCGATCCGTTTCGGGTTGCGAATCAATCCCGCGTCATCGAGCTCTGTCCCCACCAAGGTGTAGACCCTGGGCTTGCAGTCGATGATCAGGTCGAGTGCCACCGATTGATGCCGGTGGGGAGCCTGGGTGCTGCCGGGCGGAACAATGCCGTACATCGCCCAGAGCACGTGGGTCACGGTGCGGGTGCTGGGCAGATCCCGGTTCGCCAGGAGCAGGCTGATGCGGTTGCTGGCTTCGCTGCCGGGTTGGTCGGCCAGGGTTTGCAGTTCGCTGCGCAGCCAGTTGGCGCTGTAGTGGGTCGGCTCGAAGCGCGGGCCCGAGGGGGTCACGCCTAGATAGTTGAGCAGCGGGGCATCGTGCACCCAGTACAGAACGCTGGTGGACTCCGCCTCGAGCAGTGGGGTGCCGCCGGCAGGCAGCACGAACAGATCCCCTTCCTGCCAGGTGATCGTGGTGTCGTCGGCGTGATCCCGGTAGCGGCAGCTGCCTGCACCGGAGAGCACAAAGAACAAAGAGCTAGTGGCCGTTGCGGCCGCACGCACACCCTCTCCGGCAGCAATCCGGATGAAATGGGCCGCCAGCGCGGGGCTGGTGGCTGGGCCAGCCACCCCAAGCTCAACGCTGAGATCAAGGGGAATGATTCCGCTGGGGCCCTGGCTGTGCAGCTCAGGTCCCCAGGCGCGGTAAGGGATTGGCTCGGTGAGCCCGGCTCGCACCGGGTTAGCCGCTTGGCGGTAGTCGAACAACAGCGCCTTGGCACACGCTGGTTCGGCGTTGCGACGGCGCTCTGGGGTTTGAGTCATCGAGCCACTCCTGCCGGCAGGCGGATCGGGGCGGTCAGTTCAGCCTATGAATTCAGCCGCCTGCAACGGCGGGAACAATGCTCACCTCATCGCCATCCTTGAGGGCGGTGGCCTGGTTCTCGAGGAAGCGGATGTCCTCGCTGTTCACGTACACGTTGAGGAAGCGACGCAGCTTGCCGGCCTCATCACACAGACGACCCTTCAGACCCGGATAGCGACCATCCAGGGCATCGATCAGGGCATCCACGCTGCTGGCATCCAGCTCAACGCTGGCCTCATCGTTGGTGAACTTCTGCAGGGGGGTGGGGATCAGAACCTGAACGGGCATGGATCGTGATGGGTTGAGCGACGGTTGGGAAAAAGGGTGCCGGAGAGCCGGTGCTCAGTGGCCAGCCTGAGCTTGCTGCCAGGCCGCGTTGAAACTGTCGAGCTGCGCTTCGATCGTGTAGGGCTTGCCGATGTGATCGACCACGGCTTCGGTGGTCTTGAGGCCGTTGCCTGTGATGTAGGCCACGGTGCGCTCCTCAGGGTTGATCTTTCCCTGCTCCACCAGCTTTTTAAGCACCGCAATGGTGGTGCCACCGGCGGTTTCGGTGAACACGCCCTCGGTTTCAGCCAGGAGTTTGATGCCGTCGATGATTTCGGCATCGGTTACATCAGCGATGCTGCCGCCGGTGCGATTGGCGATGTCAATGGCGTAGGGGCCGTCAGCGGGGTTACCGATGGCGATCGACTTGGCAATGGTGTTGGGCTTCACCGGGGTGATGAAGTCACGGCCCTCACGAAAGGCGGTGGCGATGGGATTGCAGCCTTCGGCTTGGGCGCCGCTGAAGCGCACGGCCTTCTCGTCCACCAGGCCACACTTGATGAATTCATCAAAGCCCTTGCGGATCTTGGTGAATAGGGAGCCGGAGGCCAGGGGCGCCACGATGTGGTCGGGCAGTTCCCAGCCCAGTTGTTCGATCACCTCGTAGCCGAGGGTCTTGGAGCCTTCGGAGTAGTAGGGGCGCAGGTTGATGTTCACGAAGCCCCAGCCGTAGGTGTTGGCCACCTCCGAGCACAGGCGGTTCACCTGGTCGTAGTTGCCCTTCACCGCCATCAGGGTGGGGTTGTAGATGAGGGTGCCGAGCACCTTGCCCAGCTCCAGATCGCTGGGGATGAACACACAACAATCCAGGCCGGCGTGGGCGGCGATCGCGGCTGTGGAGTTGGCCAGGTTGCCGGTGGAGGCGCAGCTCACCGTCTTGAAACCCAGCTCGCGGGCGCGGGTGAGAGCCACGCTCACCACGCGGTCCTTGAAGGAGAGCGTCGGCATGTTCACGCCGTCGTTTTTGATGTAGAGGCTCTTCAGGCCCAGACGCTTGGCCAGGTTGTTGGCCTTAAGCAACGGGGTGAAGCCTGTGCCCACATCAATCGGATCGCCGGCGATCGGCAGGAATTCGCGGTAGCGCCAGATCGAGGCGGGGCCGGCTTCGATCGTGGCGCGGCTGACGCGGCTCTTGATCGCCTCGTAGTCGTAGACCACTTCCAGGGGGCCGAAGCACACGTCTTCGCAGACGTGACGGGCGCCGGCCTCGTAGGGCTGGCCGCATTCCTTGCACTTCAGGCCCGTGAAGGTGGGGCCAGCAGTGGAGAGGGAAAGGGTCGCCGTCACGATCACACCTGGATCAGGTGTGTGGAACTTAGCAACGCCGCACTGACTTCCAATTAATACCCGATCCAAGAGGTCGGGTATTCAGAGGCTGTTGCGGTAGCCCTGTTGGGGCTTGACCTACCTCCCCTGCTGTCTAGCCTCCTGACATCGTCGGACATCCCTTGCAGGCACCCGCTGATCGCCTCACCCGGCCCCTGCGCTGGCTGGGGCTCACGGCTCTTGGCCTGGGGGCCCTGGTGCTATTGCCCCGCTTGCTGGTGGAGGGGCAGTGGTTTGCGGAATTTGCTAGCGCCCCTGTGATCCTGCGGCGCTGGTTGCTGCAGTTGCTTGGTTTTGGGGTGGTGCTGGGCCTGGGGGTCCCCCTGCAGCTTCAGCAGCTCAAGCGTTGCTGGCGCCTGCGCCAGGAGGCTGCTCGGAAAATCCTTCCCGCTGCCCCGCTGATTGCTCTCGGCTCGCGCTGGTTAGTGGTGGTGCTCGGGGCGCTGCTGCTGCTGCTCGCCGGTGGCTTCACCTATCTGATGGTGCAGGCCCGTGACCTGATCGCCGCACCGTTCAGCGGCAAGGTGATTACGGGTATTCCTGTGCTGGCGGACCTGCCGCCCTTTGTGTTTATCGGTCTGGCGGCCGCACTGCTTCCTCTGCTGCTGCTCTGGCCCTTCACCACTCTGCGCATCACCCTGGCCGCCGCCCTGGCGGGCTCGGCCACGGCGGTGGCCCGCGGCTGGAGCCTCTGGTTGCCGGCCTTGCTGGCGGTGCCCTTCAACGAGGCTGATCCGCTGACGGGTTTCGATCTCAGCTTCACGGTGTTGCGGTTGCCAGCGCTTCATCTACTGGTGAGCGTTGTGCTCGCTCAGGCGATCGTGGGGTTGGCGGGGTGTCTTTGGCTCACCTTTAGCGAGGGCAGCAGCCTCAGCGATCTCCGTTTTCCCGGGCTTAGCCGCGAGCAGCAGCGGGTGCTTCAGCCGCAGGTGGCGGTGCTGGCGCTGATGGCCTCCCTCAGCAATGCCCTGGCTCCCTTCGATCTGATGGTGAGCGGTAGCGGCGTGGCTGCTGGCGCGGGTTTTGTGGATCTGCACGTGCGGCTGCCGCTGCGCTTGTTGCTGGCTGTGCTGCTGTTGCTCGCCGGCCTTGGCTTGCTTGTGCCCCTGCCGCGCAACTGGCTGCGCCGCGGCGCGCTCATCCCCTTGGCGGTGACGGCGCTTGCGCTGCCGCTTGTGGAGTGGATTGTGGCGCCGCTGGTGCAGCGCATCTGGGTGCAGCCGCGGGAGCTGGCGCTGGAAACGCCCTATCTGCGCCGCTCGATTGATGCCACCCGCCGGGCCTTTGGCCTGGAGGCGGTGAAACAAACGGCCCTGGAGCCCCGCCAACGACTCACGGCCGCTGATCTCGCCGCAGCGCCTGGCACCTTGGCCAATATCCGCCTCTGGGACAGCAAGCCGCTGCTGGAAGCCAACCGTCAGCTGCAGCAGCTGCGGCTCTACTACCGCTTCCCCTCAGCGGCGGTGGATCGTTATCCCCTGAGTGGTCATTCAGCCCGGCAGGGTTCCCAGCAGGTGCTGATCGCAGCCCGTGAGCTTGATACCGCTGCACTTCCCAGTGATTCACGCACCTGGCTGAACCGCCACCTCGTGTTCACCCACGGCTACGGCTTCACCGTTTCCACGGTGAACGCCTTCGGACCCGATGGTCTACCCCTGTATTTCGTGAAGGACCTGGGCCGCAGCGGCAAGGTGCAGGGCATCGAACAGCTGGGCCTGAACGCTGAAGACGTGCAGCGGGCCCTGCCAGTGGGTCGGCCACGCCTGTATTTCGCCTCCGCCCCATCCCATTACGTGATCGCGCCCTCTCAGGTGCGCGAGTTCGATTTTCCCGAGGGCGATCTCAACGTTTATTCCCACTACGACGGCGCTGGTGGTGTGCCCATCCATGGGGCGTTTGACCGCCTGATGGCAGCGCTCTATCTGCCGGAGCCACGATTGCTGTTCACCGGTTCGTTGACCCCGGACTCACGCCTCCTGCTGCGCAGGCAGGTGCAACAGCGTCTTGCCGCCTTGACCCCCTTCCTGCGCTTTGAAAGTCAGCCTTATCTGGTCACCGCTCAGGTGAGCGGCGGCAAGGGCTATGACCCCAATCAGCATCAGTACTGGATGCTCGATGGCTTCACCGAGAGCCGCAGCTACCCCTATTCCGACGCCAATCCTGCGGGCTTGCGCTACTTCCGCAACCCGGTGAAGGCGGTGGTGGACGCCTATCACGGGCGGGTGTGGTTCTACGTGAGCGACCCGAGCGATCCAGTGCTGCGCACCTGGAAACGCGCCTTCCCTGAGCTGTTCCGCCCGCTGTCGGATATGCCCAAACCGCTGCTGGCGCACATTCAGGTGCCCAAGAGCCAGTTCCAGATCCAGGCGGAGCGGCTGCTTCGCTACCACGTCACCGACGTGCGCACCTTCTACAACGGTGATGACGTGTGGTCGGTGCCGCTAGAGATCTATGGCAGCGCCAACACCCCTGTTCGGCCGTATCACGTGACGGTTCAGCTGCCTGGAGAAACAAAGCCCGAGTTTGTGCTGCTGCTGCCGTTCTCGCCTCTGAAGCGGCCCAACATGGTGGGTTGGCTGGCGGCGCGCAACGACCCTCCCCACTACGGCGAGCTGCGCTTGGTGCGCTTCCCCCAGCAGCGCTTGCTGCTGGGCCCCCAACAGGTGTCGGCCCTGATCGAGCAGGACCCGGCCATCAGCTATCAGTTCGGCCTGTGGAACCGCGAGGGCTCGAGGTTGATCCACGGCAACCTGCTGGTGCTGCCGGTGGGCAAGGGTCTGCTCTATGTGGAGCCGATCTATCTGCAGAGCAAGAACACCGATCTGCCCACCCTGGTGCGCGTGGTGGTCACCGACGGCACCCGCTTCGTGATGGAGCGCAACCTGCAGGATGCACTGGCTCGGCTCACCAGCGTTCAGCCGGTTAAGGCCCTCACCGTGCCAGACCCGACAGCGCCTGCTCCCTGAGCGGGGGCCGTAGCAAGAGGTTCCATAAAAAAACGGGGGCTTAAGCCCCCGTATGAATGTGGATCAGATCGGGACGCTCCGATCAGGGATCGCGTTGATCAGGCGGCAACGGCGGTCTTGGGGTCGAGTTCGCCCTTGGCGTACAGACCGGCGTAGTAGTTGATGTCGCGCTGCTTGATCTTGCTGGCGTTGCCGGCGCACCAGAACTGCTGGTAACGATCCAGGCACACCTGCTTCATGTAAGCCCGGGCAGGCTTGTTGAAGTGGCGGGGATCGAAGTTGGCGGGATCCTTGGCGGCGGCTTCACGCACAGCGGCGGTGAAGGCGAGGCGGTTATCGGTGTCGATGTTCACCTTGCGCACGCCGTTGCGGATGCCTTCCTGGATTTCTTCCACGGGCACGCCGTAGGTCTCGGGGATGGCACCGCCGTACTTGTTGATCATGTCCAGCCACTCCTGGGGCACGGAGGAGGAGCCGTGCATCACCAGGTGGGTGTTGGGGATGGCCTTGTGGATCTCGGCGATGCGGCTGATGGCCAACACTTCACCGGTGGGCTTGCGGGTGAACTTGTAGGCGCCGTGGCTGGTGCCGATGGCGATCGCCAGGGCATCCACCTTGGTCTTGGCCACGAAGTCAGCGGCCTCGGCGGGGTCGGTCAGCAGCTGGCTGTGGTCGAGCTTGCCCTCGAAACCGTGGCCGTCCTCGGCCTCGCCCATGCCGGTCTCCAAGGAGCCCAGGCAGCCCAGCTCACCTTCCACGCTCACGCCGATGGCGTGGGCCACGTCAACCACTTCCTTGGTGACAGCCACGTTGTACTCGTAGCTGGCGGGGGTCTTGGCGTCGGCCATCAGGGAGCCGTCCATCATCACCGAGGTGAAGCCGTTGGCGGCGGCACCGAAGCAGGTGGCGGGGCTGTTGCCGTGGTCCTGGTGCATCACCACCGGGATGTCCGGATAGGTCTCAACGGCGGCCAGGATCAGGTGGCGGAGGAAGTTCTCACCGGCGTACTGACGGGCACCGCGGGAGGCCTGCAGGATCACCGGAGAGTCGGTCTCATAGGCCGCCTCCATGATCGACTGCACCTGCTCCAGGTTGTTCACGTTGAAGGCAGGGATGCCATAGCCGTTTTCAGCGGCATGGTCGAGCAGCAACCGAAGCGGGACGAGCGCCATGAGAACACCGGGAGTGTGAATGCCGGCGATCCTAACTGGCCCCTTTTTCGCCTAAATCGGCTGGCGCACTCCGCTGTCGGCCGCCTGCAGAGCCCGATCGCAGATCAACTGGCTGTGCACAGCTTCCGACAGTCCGGGGCGCATCGGCCGGCCCTCCAGCGAAGCCTGGGCCCACCACTCGATCAGCCGCCGCACCGGAGCCACACGGCCGTCGGGCCAGGTATGCGCGAAGGCCAGGTCGGCATCCGGAGCCAGCTCCTCCAGAGGCCCACCCTGCTGGGAGTGCCACAGCTGGAAGCCATGCACGTAATCGCTCTGGTTGCTGGATCCCAGCACCAATGTGCCCTCACTGCCGTACACCTCGATCCAGTAGCCCCGGCCCGGCCGGGTCACGGAGGCCAGACTCACCTGGGCTGGTAGCGGCAGGCCCTGAGCCGTTTCCAGCTCCAGGTGCAGCAGGGCAATGTCTTCGGCATCCACCGCCGCCAGCCGGCCGCTGCCATCGGCCAGGGGGCGATGGGGGATGGCCATGCTGCGCGAGCAGCTCACTTGGCGCGCCGGCCCCAGCAGCCAATGCAGCGTGTCGAAGGCATGGGTGCCGAGCGAGCCCAGCACGCCTCCACCCGCTGCCCTCTGGGAATACCAATTCCAGGGGCGGCTGGCATCAGCGCGGCTGCCCATCAGCCAGTCGAGCTTCACCAGCCATGGGGTGCCGATGGCGTTCTGCTCCAGCAGCGCCGCCAGTTGCATAAACGCCGGCACAGCCCGATATTCAAAGTCCACCGCCACGCTGACGCCGGCGCTCAGGGCCTGACGCTGCAGCTCCTCGATCTGGGGGGCCTCCAGCGCAACGGGTTTCTCCAGCAGCAAGTGCTTGCCGGCGGCAATGGCGGCCTGGGCCAGGGCAAAACGCGGCTCCGGCGGCGTGGCGATCACCAGGGCATCCACGCGTGGATCGGCCAGCAGCGCTTCGTAACTGGAGAAGCCCGGTAGTCCACTGCTGGCGCAGGCCTGCTCGAGTCGCTCAGGGCGGTGATGCCAGAGGGCAACCGGTTCGGTGAGCTGGCAGTCGCGGAGAGCCGGCAGGTGCACCTTCTCGCCGAAACCGAGACCCACAAGGGCCACCCCGAGGGGACGCTGCGATGAGGAAGGAGCGGTCACTGGCGCCGGATCAAGCCTCAGAAGCCTGCCAGTAGGGGGGCTCCGGCTTCACAGGCCGCCTCAAGGGTGGTGGCGATCAGTCCGTCACTGCCGGCGGCCTGCCAGCTGCTGCCCCACTGCGGAATCCCGTTGATCGAGGTGTCGCGGAAGAGCTGCTGCCCGCAGTCGATCTCCATCACGTAGAGATCGCTGGCTGGAGGGCGGCGTTCACTGCCGTCGGGGTTGAGAGGTTGATCGCTGGGCGGGGCGGGCTGGAAACGGCTCAACACCGTGAGGTTGCCGTCGCGGTTAACCCGCAGGCTGCCGGCATCCCACCACTGGCGGCCGTCCTCGGTGGCGGGCACCTCATGCCAGTCCACCGGTCCTGCCCAGGCTGGAGCGAGCGGCATCAGAGCGAGCAGCAGGCCCAGTAGGGCAGCCAGCGATCCGCTCACCACGGCGGTCAGCCTTTTCACGCTGAAACCGCTGTATTGCAGCCGTGCATCTTCAGCAGGCTCACCAGGGTGCTGCGCAGCTTGGTGCGGGGCACGATGTGGTCCACGAAGCCGTGGTCGCGCAGGTATTCCGCAGTCTGGAAATCGTCGGGCAGCTTCTCGCGCAGGGTCTGCTCGATCACGCGGCGGCCGGCGAAGCCGATCAGCGCCTTGGGCTCCGCCAGGATCAGGTCGCCCAGCATGGCGAAGCTGGCGGTCACACCGCCAGTGGTGGGGTGGGTGAGCAGCGGCATGTAGAGCAGCTCGGCCTGACGGTGCCGCTCCAGCGCACCCGAGATCTTCGCCATCTGCATCAGAGAGAGCATGCCCTCCTGCATGCGCGCCCCGCCGGAGGCGCACACGATCAGCACGGGGTAGCGGCGGGCGGTGGCTTCCTCGATTAGGCGGGCCAGCTTTTCGCCCACCACCGATCCCATCGAGCCGCCCATGAAGCGGAAGTCCATCACCCCCAGGGCCAGCGGGAGTCCTTCAACCCGACACAGCCCTGTGATCACCCCATCCTTGAGGCCGGTGGAGCGCTGGGTGTCGCGGATGCGATCGGCATAGCTACGCCGATCTTTGAAGGCCAGCGGATCGGTGGGACTGAGGTCACCGTCGAGCGCTTCGAAGCTGCCCTCGTCGGCGATCAGGCGGATCCGCTCATCGCTGAAGATGCGGTGGTGGTAGCCGCAGCCGCCGCAAACACTGGCATTGGCGGCTAGATCTTTGCGGTAGACCACCAGGCCGCACTCAGGGCACTTGCTCCAGAGGCCGTCGTCTTCGTTGACCTCCTGGGCCACGCGCACCGCGGGTGCGGTTTTGCGGCGATCGGCGAACCAGTCGAACAGCGACATCGAGCCAGCGGTGTCCGCAACTACAGATCAATCCATTAAAGGGCGCTCCAGCCCAGCCACTGGCTGAAGCGTTGCAGCCAGAAGCCATTGCCGAGGCACCACACCGCCAAGCCCCCCGCGGCCAGAAACGGTCCGAAGGGGAAGGGTTGGCCGCGCTTGAGGCGGCCACTGAGCAGGCCGATCAGGCCGAACAGGGCGCCAGCGAACACCGAGAGCAGCACGCTCAGGCCCAGGCCGGTGAGGCCCAGCCAAGCCCCCAGCAGGGCGGCCAGCTTGGCGTCCCCGAGTCCAAGGGCTGGTTTGCCCAGCAGTTTCTGAGCCACGGCACTGGTGGCTTCAAACCCCAGCAAGCCGGCGCTCGCCGCCAGCAAATGCCACAGCAGCAGGCTGCGTCCGATCGCATCGGCTTGGCTGAAGCCCGCGATGGCGCTCACCACCAGGCCCAACACCACACCCCATCGGCATAGCGGTTCTGGCAGCCACAGCTGATCAAGGTCGATCAGCACCATCGGCAGCAACAGGGTGATCAGCAGCCAGCCGCCGAGCACCGCCAGCAGGGCCGGTGCACCCGGCAGGTTGGAGGCCGGCGCGGCCACGGTGGATGCCGCGGCGGCAGCGGCAACAAATAGTCCGGAGCAGAGCAGCTCCACCGCGGGATAGCGGGCACTGATGCCGCTGCCGCAATGCCTGCAGCGCCCGCGCAGCAGCAGCCAGCTGATCACCGGGATGTTGTCGTGCCAGCTGAGGGTGGTGCCGCAGCGGGGGCAATGGCTGCGGGGCCGAACCACCGATTCCTGACGGGGCAGCCGCCAAGCCACCACGTTGAGAAAGCTGCCGATGCAGGCCCCCAAAACGGACGCAACTACAGCGATTTCGGGGGTGAGGGGAGCCAGCATCAGCCGCGAAGAGGCGATCGAGTGGAGCGGCTGCGACCGGCACGGCCACGCACCAGCTCCAGCGGAATGAATTGTTCCTCAGGCAGCAGCACCGGGAGCTCGAACACCACCCGGCCCTGGCCTGAGTGCGGTTGGGTGATCACCACGCCTAGGGGATCGTGATGGCTCGGCGAGCATTCCAAAAAGTGGAAATAGATGCGCCTGGCCTGGGCGATCACCACGGCACTGTTGATCCGATCCCAACGGGGTTGGCCTGCAGCTGGCTGCACAGAAGAACCCACCGCCCCCCGAATCACAAAGGATGGGGAGGCCGGTGGGTTCACACGAGGCTGAGGAGCAACCGTCAGGAGTGGACCATGTCCGCCAGTTGCGCCTCAGCCTAGTTGGCGTGAAAGCTCAAGCCAGTCTCTTCTTCTCTTCGATCATGCGGTGGATGATCGGCGTGAGGATCAGTTCCATGGCGAAGCCCATCTTGCCGCCGTTCACAACGATCGAGGTGGGGCTGGACATGAACGAATCGTGGATCATGTCGAGCAGGTAGGTGAAGTCGATCCCCCACTTCTCGCGAGCGCCCTTGCGGAAGTGAATGATCACGAACGATTCATCCGGGGTCGGGATGTCGCGGATCATGAACGGGTTCGAGGTGTCCACGGTGGGGACACGCTGGAAGTTGATGTCGGTCTGGCTGAACTGCGGGCAGATGTGGTTGATGTAATCCGGCATGCGGCGCAGGATCGTGTCCACGGTGGCCTCAGCCGAGTAGCCGCGCTCCTTGTTGTCGCGGGCGATCTTCTGGATCCACTCCAGGTTCACGATCGGCACCACGCCCACCAGCAGATCGGCCAGGCCGGCCACGTCGTAGCCGTCACCCTTCACTCCACCGTGCAGACCTTCGTAGAAGAGCAGGTCGGTGCCAGAAGGAATCGGTTCCCAGGGGGTGAACTGGCCGGGTTCGAGGTTGGTGCCCAGGCGAGCGTTGTGCTCGGCAGCCTCTTCCACCGAGTGCAGGTAGTAGCGCTTCTGACCGCTACCGGTTTCGCCGTAGGCCTTGAACAGCTCCTCGAGCTTGTCGAACAGGTTGGCTTCAGGGCCGAAGTGGCTGAAGTTCTCGCCCTTGGCCAGAGCGGAGGCCATGGCCTCCTTCATGGGGCCGCGCTCGTAGCGGTGGTAGCTGTCGCCTTCCACCACGGCCGGTGTGATGCCTTCGCGCTTGAAGATGTGCTCGAAGGCGCGCTTCACGGTGCTGGTCCCCGCGCCGGAGGAACCGGTAACGGATACGACCGGGTGACGCTTCGACATGCGCAGGATCAGCAGAACTGCGGCGAGTTTGGCAGGTCGTGGCGCCCGCTCCTGCGATTCGTCAAAGCCTTGTCGTGGGATCAGCCGGGGAGGGCCGCCAGCAGTTGATCGCCCATCGCATTGCAGCCCAGCTGGGTGCAGCCTTCCGACATCAGATCGCCGGTGCGGTAGCCGCCGGCCAGCACCTGATCCACGCAGCGTTCCAGATCGGATGCGGCGGCGTCTTCGCCAAGACCCACCCGCAGCATCATGGCGGCGCTGAGCACCATCGCCATCGGGTTGGCCTTGTCCTGGCGGGCGATGTCCGGGGCGGAGCCGTGGATCGGCTCAAACAGGCCCGGACCACCATCGCCCAGCGATGCCGAGGGCAGCATCCCGATTGAGCCGCTGAGCATGGCGGCTTCATCGCTGAGGATGTCGCCGAACAGGTTGCTGGTGAGCAGCACGTCGAACTGGCGGGGGTTGCGCACCAGCTGCATAGCGGCGTTGTCCACATACATGTGGCTGAGCTCCACACCGGGGTAGCTGGCGGCGTGCATGGCCTCCACTTGATCGCGCCACAGCTGGCTCACATCGAGCACGTTGGCTTTATCCACGCTGCAGAGGCGGCCGCTGCGCTGCACAGCCAGATCGAAGCCCACCTTGGCGATGCGATCGATCTCATCGTCGAAGTAAGCCATGGTGTTGAAGCCGCGCACCCGGCCCTCGCTCTCCACGCGGCCCTTGGGGGTACCGAAGTACACCCCGCCGGTGAGCTCGCGCACCACCATGAGATCGACCCCCTCGATCACTTCGCGCTTGAGGGTGGAGGCATCGATCAGGGCGGGAATGATTTTCACCGGCCGCAGGTTGGCGAACAGGCCCATGCCCGCGCGCAGTCCCAGCAGGCCGGTTTCCGGTCGTTTCTCGCGGGGAAGGGTGTCGTATTGCGGCGAGCCGATCGCTGCGAGCAGCACCGCATCGGCGGCCTTGCAGGCCTCCAGGGTGCTGGCGGGCAGGGGCTCGCCGGTGGCATCGATGGCGGCACCACCCATCGGCTGCTCGTTGTAGATCAGCTCAAAGTCGTTCTTGCGGCTCACGGCATCCAGCAGCTGGCGGGCCACCGCTGTGATCTCCGGGCCGATGCCGTCGCCGGGGAGCAGGGTGATCCGGTAGCTGGAGGTCATGGCCGAGCGGGTGCTGGGCGCGAGGCTACGCGCTGATGCGTGAGTGGTTGGCTGCGCTGCGGTTCAGGGGGTGCGGCTCTTCTCGAGGCTGCGGATCGCCTTGGTCAGCTCCGGCAGTTTGTTGAAGGCGGCTGAGCAACGCAGCCAGAGGCGATTGGGGATCGCGGGGTAGCCGCTCACCACTTCGCCGGCGGCCACTTCACCGTGGATGCCTGATTTCGAGGAGGCGATGGAGCGATCACCCATCACCGCCTTATTGGCCAGCCCCACCTGGCCCGCCAGGATCACGCCATTCCCCAGGCGCGCTCCGCCGGCGATGCCCACCTGCGCCGCCAGGGCACAGCCCTTGCCGGTGCTCACGCCGTGGCCGATATGCACCAGGTTGTCGATCTTGGTGCCAGCACCGATGCGGGTTTCGCCCACTGAGGGCCGATCGATGGTGCTGCCGCAGCCCACTTCCACGCCGTCTTCGAGCACCACCAGGCCGGTCTGGGGCATCTTGCGCCAGCCCTGAGCGGTGGGCACAAAGCCGAACCCCTCGCTGCCCACCACGGCGTTGGAGTGCACCACGCAGCCGCGCCCCAGCCTGGAGCCGGGGTGGAGTACGGCGCCGGCGTGGAGCTCACAGCTGTCGCCGATCTGCACGTCGTCGTAGATCACCACGTTGGGGTGGATGGTGCAGCTGGAGCCGATCTGCACCTGGGCGCCGATCACCACGTGGGCGCCCACATGGCTGCCCATCCCCACGACAGCCGCGGGATCGACGACGGCACTGGCGTGGATGCCGGGGGCTTTGGCTTGGCGGGGATAGAGGGCATCCAACGCTTCGGCAAAGGCCAGGCGCGGATCCTTCAGGGCAATCCAGGCTTGGCCGCGCTCGCTGGCCTGCTGCTGGAGCGCTTCCGCTTCATCCCCCTTGGCGGGCAGCAGCACCGCGCTGGCGCCACTGGCGGCAAGGCCTGCCGCCAGGGCGTTGCCGGGTTCGAGAAAGCTCAGGTCACCAGGGCCGGATTGATCGAGGGCAGCTGCGCTTTGCAGTTCCGGGTCGTTCGCTAGGCCGTGCTGCAGGGTCTGGGGGCCGCCCGCGGCCTGCACTTCGCTCAGGTGGCTGAGCAATTGGCTGAAGCGCATGGGAGCCGCGGAAACCGAGTGGTCGCGCGGATCGTAGGCGGGTCAGGCCGGTGCGCCTGCGTTCGGGGTGAGCACCAGCTGGTTGCGGTGCACCACCAGTCCGCGCTGGCCCTTGCGCTGCTCCAGCTCCTCGCTGTCCATGGCACTGAGACCACGCGCCAGCTCTCGCCCATCGAGGCTGAGCAGCCGCACCGCGTCGTTGCGGCTGAATTGCCCCTCCACAGCGCGCACGCCCACCGCCAGCAGAGAGGCGCCCTGCTGCAGGAGCGCTCGCTCGGCACCGGCATCCACGCGGATGCTGCCCTTAGGCAACAGGGCGTGGGCGAGCCATCCCTTGCGGTTGCTCAGGGGTGTGGCACTGGCACGAAACAACGTGCCCCGCGCTTCGCCTTGAAGCACGGCATCGAGCACAGCGGGATCACGGCCATCGGCCAGGCGCACCTGGATCCCACTGGCGGTGGCGATGCGGGCGGCGGAGAGCTTGGTGGTCATGCCGCCGGTGCCCCAGCGGCCGCCGCCTTTGGCCACGCCACTGAGTGCCTCAAGCTCCGCGAGGCTGTTCACCTCGGCGATCGGCTTCGCATCCGCGTCGCTGCGGGGGTCGCCGGAATACAGGCTGTCGATGTCGGTGAGCAGCACCAGCTCATCGGCCTGCACGGCTTCGGCGACCAGCGCGGAGAGGGTGTCGTTATCCCCGAAGCGCAGCTCGTCGGTGGCGAGGGTGTCGTTTTCGTTGATCACGGGCGTCACGCCCCAATCGAGCAGCTGCTCGAGCGTGCGACAGGCGTTTTGGTAGCGCCTCCGGGAAGCCAGATCGCCACGGGTGAGCAACACCTGGGCCACGCACCGACCATGGCGGGCGAAGGCTTGGTCGTAGAGCGTCATCAGCCGGCCCTGGCCCACGGCGGCAGCGGCTTGGAGGCCCTCCAGTTCGCTGGGACGTTGGCTGTGGCCTAGGGCAGTGCAGCCGAGCCCCACAGCGCCGCTGGTCACCAGCACCACCGGCTCCTGTCGCTCCCAGAGGCTGCAAAGGCTTGTCGCCAGGTCGGCGATTACCTCGTTGGTGGTGCGTCCACCGGCACCGCGCAGCACGCTGGTGCCCACCTTGATGACCCGGCGCATCGTCATCTCAGCGGAGCGTTGCCCCCGCCAGCTCAGCCAGTCGCACCTCCAGCCGTTGCCAGTGGTCGTGCCGGCAGGGTTCGCCCTGCGGGTTCACCGGTTTCACCAACACCGTGTAGAGGCCCAGGCGATTGCCGGCCAGCACATCGGTGAACACCCGATCACCGACGATCGCCACCTGGCCATGGGGCAGATCCAGCTGCTCCACCACGCGGCGCAGCGGACCGCGTCGGGGTTTGCCGGCACTGGTGGTGAAGTCAACCCCCAACCGCTCGGCCACCCCGCCGATGCGGCTGCGGGAGGGATTGTTGCTGAACAGATGCAGCGGCAGGGTCTGTTGGGCGCGGCGCAGCCATGCCTCCACGGCCGGCGGCAGCTCACTGCAGTGTCTGGGCAGGAGGGTTCGATCCACATCCAGCACCAGGGCACGGATGCCCTGGGCCAGCAGCTGGTGGAGCGGCAGCTCCGCCAGGGTGCCTGGGGCCACCAGGTCGGGCTGGAGCAGTTGCGGCAGGGAGAGCTGCGTCACGGTGCTGGTGCGGGTGAGCTCAGCGCTCGCCGAGTTCGCGTTCGTCGAGTTCAGCCTCGATGCGCGGCTGCACCCGTTCGAACTCTTCGCCTTCTACCAGGACTCCCTCCCCGTTCTCCATGCGTGCCACCACAAAGAAGGGGTCGAGGGGAATGAACAATCCATATTCCTCGCCTTCGGCGCGGAACTGGATCAGCATTTCGTAGAGGTCGGTTTCCTCGTCGTCGTCAGCGTCGATCTCCTCATCGAGCTCTTCGGGGTCGGGCTCCTCGAGTTCGCCGCTCACCGTCAGGGTCACGGCGGAACGCACCAGGGTGAGGTCGTGCTCCTGCAGCACCACATCGGCCACCGAGAGGATCGGCTCGGCCCCATCGAGTTCGTCGATCACCTCGTCGTCGCCGTCGTCATCAGCGGCGATGCGCACCAGGCACACCGGGGTGTCCACCGGGGTGAGCAGGGCGTAATCCTTGCCATCGAGCGGAATCAGCTGCTCGAGGAAGCAGAGCAGCTGACGGCCGTCGCCGTCGCGTACCAGCACGGTGGGCACATCACCGGCGCCGTTCATGCTGGGGCCGTCTGAGCTCATGGGTTGATCCTGTGTCTCTTCAGGATGCCTGGGCGTCGGCCCCGGAGCCAACGTCCGGGGCCGACGCTGCCACCGGCGCCGGCTCTGGACCCTCCTGCAACCACTGCTCCAGCAACAGTCCGGCTGCGGCGCTATCCAGGGCTCCGCTGCGGTCGCCGTGCAGGCCATGCCGTTCCCCCGCAGCCCAGCTGCTGGCGTATTCATTCACCAGAGCCAGGGGCAGATCCAGGTGGCGGGCCAGGCGTTCGCCATAACGGCGGCAGTGCACGGCCTGATCGGTGGGTTCCTGTTGGGCGTCGAGGGGTAAGCCCACCACCAGGGCCGTGACGCGCCGCTGCTGCACCAGCCCTCGCAACAGCTCGAGATCCGCTGGATAACGCCCGCGCCTCAAGGCCGGCAGTCGGGTCACGGTGAGCCCGAGTGGGTCGCAACCGGCCAGGCCGATGCGCTTGCGGCCCACATCCAGAGCGAGCACGGATCGCGGGGCCGGTGCCCCCATTCAGCGGCCTAGGGGTGTGGGGATGGGGCGTTGCCCCGGTTGCAGCCTGCCCCAGACCGCCTCCAGGCGCTGGGCCATCTGCGGACTTTGTTGAGGTGCATGGCGCCGCCAGACGCTGCGGGCCATCACCACCTCCTCTCCCTCTGGCGCCATGCCAAGGCTCTGAAGCCAGTGGCTGCGCTCTTGATCGAGCACATCGCTGCGCACCAGCAGCTGATCAGCGTCGCCGGCACTGCGTTCCAGCAGGAGCTGCAGAGGCTCACCCAGCAGGTGCTGCCAGCCTGGATGCACGCTCAACTCCAATTCGGGTAGGCCGCGGCTGCCTGGCCTGAGGCGGCGGGCACCGGCAACGGCCTGCTGCCGGTTGTTGTCAAACAGCATCAGGCTGGGCTGCTCGCTCTGATCGAGCAGGTCGTCGATGCGGCGATCGAGCAGTTGGCGCAGCTGGGCGGGCATGGCCGCTTGCTCCAGTTGCCACATGGCTGCGGCGTTGCGGCGATTGAGGGGGCGCAGTTGCAGATCTGCGGGCAGGTCCCGGTTGCGGGTGGCGTGGGTCGGCTCCCAGCGCCAAAGGGTTTCACGCCGTAGGGGCTGGAATCCCTGCTGACGCAGCAGGGCCAGGCGGTCGCTGTCGTTGGTGGAGGCGGTGGCGATCCAGCTGGCTGCCCCGCGGCTGCGTTGGATCGCTTCACGAACCAGGGCCGCTTCGATGGCCATCCGGCCCGCCTCGCCGGCGCTCAGGCTCGCCGCACTGCTGCGCAACTGGAGCAGCTGCCAGCAGCTGCCGCTGCGGTTGAGCCGTTGGCTGAGCAGCAAGCCAAGCGGTTGTTGAGGCTCCCGGTAGGCCAGCAGCACATCCGGAGCCAGCGGCGGCCGGGCCGTGAGGCTGTTGAGCAGCCGCTCCGGCGCCTGCAGGAGCACTGCGCGCTGCAGGAGTGGCAGGAGATCGCTGAAACAGGGGTCCTGCAGCAGGGGCAGATGCCAGCCCCGCAGGGGAATCACATGCAGGCAGGGCGCCTGGGTGCTGGGCTGGGCTGGTGCTGCTGGAGACACGTTGCGCAGCCTGAGCTGGGCCTACTGCAATGTTATGGGCGCACCAGCACCAGTGGTGTGCGTTCGTTGGCATTGCCCGCCGGGTTGGGTTTGAGGGCCCGCATCAGCAGCTCCTCGTCGCAACCGGGGCTTGAGGCGAGCACCTTCACCCGGCCGAGGTCGTTCACGTCCACCACCGCAACGGCGACGCCCAGCTCGGCGGCCAGTTGCTGGCACACCGCTGTGCTGTCGGCCGGTCCCAGCACGATTGTCTGGTCGTAGGGCGGCGTGGTGCCGGTCACGTCGTCGATCAGGCGGGCTTGCTCGCCGGCCAGCCGGTAAAACCAGCCCTTCGAGCCCACCAACTTCAGAGCCGTGCCGAGCAGCCAGGCGCAGAGCACGCGGGCGGGCCCCACGTTGTCGATCAGGGTTTGTAGGCCGCAGGCGGTGGCCAGGGAGCTGGTGGGGTGGAACACCCGGCACAGCAGGCGAGCCAATGACGACGGCTGCAGGTTGGCGGGGTGGTTGTAGCGGCCCTGCATCACCGCTAAAGGGGTCTCGCCGATGGTGAGCACGTCGCCCGGTTGGAGCACGGCGCCGGCGTAATGGCGCAGCACTTCGGCGGGATCGTCGAGGGTGCCGAGCAGATGGGTGCGGATCGGCAACACCGAGCAGCGATCACCGCTGCGCCAATGCGCAGTGCCGGGTTGCGCTGCTGCGGGGCGGCGCAGGGGGATCAGCACGCCATCGCGATGTTGGAGCCGGCCGAAGGGGCCGTAGTTCGTCCAGAGGATCTCCAGCCAGAGGGTGTCGAGCAGCTGGCGTAGGTCACTGCCTTCAGGACCCGTGATCTCCAAGCTGATCTCGGCCTGGGTGGTTTTGCGGCCTTTCACGATGTAGGCGAACCAGTAGCCATCGGCTCTGGCCTCCTCATCGGGATGCTGTGGGGTGATCCGGCTCTGAATGGAGATCGCATCGAGAGCCGAGCGACCCAGCAGGGTGGGTTTCAGCTCGATCTCCGGCACGAACACCTCCATGCGCGGGTGAGGATTGGTGATGGCAATGCTGCCCTTCACCCGCAGGACGTTGTCGCCGCTGCGCTGCACTTTCCAGCCGCCGCTGCTGAGCCGCAGAGGCGAGGCGGGCCGCAGCCGGTGACGGGCCTCCAGCCACAACAACGCCAACCCAAAGATCAGGGCGGCGATCAACAACACAGCGAGCAGAGGATGCAAAGCCAGCGCTTTGAGTTCTGCGGGAGCGTAGAGCTTGCTGCTGGAAATGCCGCCTAGCGTGGCGCTATCTCCTTGGGAGGCCCGTGATGCGTAAGACCTTCGTTCTTGATACGAATGTGTTGCTGCACGACCCCCAGGCGCTCACCCGCTTTGAAGACAACGCGGTGGTGATCCCGATTGAGGTGGTGGAGGAGATCGATCGCTTCAAGCGCGATCCTTCGGAGAAAGGCCGCAATGCGCGCCAAATCTCGCGGCTGCTCGATGCCCTGCGCGAGAAGGGCAACTTGGCTGATGGGGTGCCGATCGATGACGGCAGCGGCGGCACCCTCCAGGTGGTGTTCTGTCGCAGCGAAACGCTGGCTCAGCTGCCCCCCGAGCTCAAGGGCGGCAACGGCGACAACAACATCCTGGCGGTGGCCCTCGAGCAGCTGCGCTCCGGGCTGATCAGCGATCAGCCGCCAGTGGTGCTCGTCACCAAAGACACCAACCTGCGCATCAAGGCCGATGCCGTGGGCCTCACGGCGCAGGACTACACCACCGACAAGGTCGACATCGCCGACCTCTACCCCGGTGTCTGCGAGCTGATGGCCAGCGCCACGGCGATGGAGCAGCTCAAGAGCGAGGGCGGCCTGGCTCTCACTGATCTCCCGGCTGCCGCTGGAGTGGCGTTGCAGGCCAATGAAGGCGTGACGCTGGTGGATCAGGCCCAGCCCAACCACACGCAGCTGGCCCGATTCGATGCCGCCAGCCAGCGCCTGTTGCCACTGCAGCGCGCCGGCAAGGTGCGCCTCGGGAAGGTGGGAGCCCGTAACCGCGAGCAAACCTTTGCCCTGGATTTACTGCTGGATCCAGCGGTGCAGCTGCTCACCCTGGTGGGCAAGGCCGGTACTGGCAAAACCCTGCTCGCCCTCGCGGCCGGGCTGCACCAGGTGGCCGATGAACACCTCTACGAGCGGCTGCTGGTGACGCGGCCGGTGATCTCCCTGGGCAAGGAGATCGGTTTTCTGCCGGGCAGCCTCGAGGAAAAGATGGGCCCCTGGATGCAGCCGATCATCGACAACCTTGATTTCCTGCTCGGCGGCGGTGATGCCGATGAGGGGCGCGGGCCCTCCCGCGGAGGATCAGCGGCAGGCCGTCCCGGTGCCCAGCGCGGCAACCGCAGCAACTGGACCGACCTCAAAGGCATGGGTCTGCTGGAGGTGGAGGCGATCAGCTACATCCGCGGCCGCTCGATTCCGCGGCAGTTCATGGTGGTGGATGAGGCTCAGAACCTCACACCCCACGAGGTGAAAACGATCGTGACTCGGGTGGGTGAAGGCACCAAGATCGTGTTCACCGGCGACCCGTATCAGATCGACAATCCCTATGTGGATGCCGAGAGCAACGGTCTCACCTGGCTGGTGGAGCGTTTTAAGGGTCAGCAGTTGGCCGGCCACGTGACCCTGATCCGCGGTGAGCGCAGCGAACTGGCGGAGCTGGCGGCGAACCTGCTCTAGGGGGTGAGCTGCAGCGGCTCAGACCATCCGCTCGGGCCGCACCCACTGGTCAAACTCCTCGCCGCTGATCTCCCCGAGCACCAGCGCCGCTTCCCGCAGGCTGAGACCATGTTTGTGGGCGTGCTTGGCGATGCCGCTGGCGCGGTCGTAGCCGATGGCAGGGGTGAGGGCGGTGACCAGCATCAGGCTCTGATTGAGCAAGCGCTCGATCCGCTGTTCGTTGGCGCGCAGGCCCTCGATGCAGTGCTCGCGGAAACTGCTGCAGGCGCCGGCCAGGAGCTCGATGCTCTCGAGCACGTTGTGGGCGATCAGGGGCTTGAACACGTTCAGCTCGAAGTTGCCCTGGCTGGCCCCCATCTGCACGGCGGTGTTGTTGCCCATCACCTGCACGGCCACCATCGTGAGGCTCTCGCACTGGGTGGGGTTCACCTTGCCCGGCATGATCGAGCTGCCGGGCTCGTTTTCGGGGAGCACCAGTTCGCCGAGGCCGCAGCGGGGGCCGCTGCCCAGCCAGCGGATGTCGTTGGCGATCTTCATCAGGCTGCCGGCCAGCACCGTGAGGGCGCCGTGGGCTGAGGCCAGCGCCTCATGGCCGGCCAGGGCCTGGAATTTGTTGGGAGCGCTGCTGAAGGCGGTGCCGAGCCGTTCGCTCAGCCGGGCGGCGACCGCCTCGCCGAAGCCTTTGGGCGCATTGAGCCCAGTGCCCACGGCCGTGCCGCCGATCGCCAGCTCGCGCACCCGCGGCAGGCTGAGGCGGATCGCCTCCAGGGCCAGCTGCAGCTGGGCCACGTAGCCGCCAAACTCCTGGCCGAGGCTCAGCGGCACCGCATCCTGCAGGTGGGTGCGGCCGATCTTCACCAGACCCGCATAGCTGGTGGCTTTGGCCTGCAGCGCAGCTGCCAGCTGCTCTACCGCTGGGAGCAGTGTGGTTTCCAGCTCCAGCACCACGGCGATGTGCATCGCCGCCGGGAAGGTGTCGTTACTCGATTGGCTGAGATTCACATGATCGTTGGGATGCACGGGGCTCTTGCTGCCCAGCTCCCCACCGAGGGCTTCGATCGCACGGTTGGCGATCACCTCGTTGGCATTCATGTTGCTCTGGGTGCCAGAGCCCGTCTGCCACACCTTCAGCGGGAACTCCCCATCCAGCTCGCCGCGGGCCACCTGCTCCGCTGCGGCCACGATCGCCGCGCAGAGATCGGCATCGAGCTTGCCGAGATCGCGGTTGGCTTCGGCGCAGGCCGCCTTGAGCTGGCCGAAGGCGTGCACGATCGCCAGCGGCATGCGCTGGCCGAAGGGGAAGTTGGTGATCGAGCGCTGGGTCTGGGCGCCCCAGTAGTGCTCGGCGGGCACCGCAATGGCGCCCATGCTGTCGGTTTCCTGGCGGGTGCTCATCGGGAGGCCACGATCTCGCTGTTGAGTTCGTTCACCTCGCGGCTGAGGCTGAGCTTCACGTCGCCCTGGGGCTTGAGGCCTGTCACCTCGGTGAGGGCGGCATTGATGGCATCGATGCTCACGGGGCCAGCTTCATCGAGCACCGGTTTGCCCTCGGTGTTGAACACCACCACCTGAGGAATCACGCCTTTCCAATAGGTGGCGGGATCGGTGGGGCCGTGGGTGTCGCGGTTCTGGAGCGGGTCGGTGGAGAGCAGGATTAGCTCCACGCTGCGGCCCCAGAGGCGCTGCAATTCGTTGAACACCACCGCGTATTGCTTGCTGGCGGCGCTGTCATCGAGGAAGTAGCCCAGCACGATTGGGCGGTGCTCCGCCATGGCATCGGCGAGGGTGCTGCGGGGCGGCACCAGCGAGCCGTTGCCGGCGTAGAGGGCGTAGATGTTGCCGTCGTAGCTGTTGGTGTCGCGGGCAGCGATGGCTGCACCTGGTGCCAGGCCAAGCGCCAGCAGTGCGGAGAGGACCAGGGCTGCCAGGGTGTTCAGCAACCGGGCCAGGAGGCCGGGCATCAAGACGACGAAAAGGCTGCGGCCATTGTGGCCCGCAGCGCTGTCGAATCAGGGAGGGGAGCTGGCTTCAGCCGCGGCTGATGCTGCGGCCCATGCCCTGGAGGATGCCGCGTCCCACCAGGCCGATGGCCCTGCCGATCACCTGGGTGAGCACCACCACCACCAGATCGCCCAGCCTGCGGAAGAAGCTTTGCAGCTGCGGTGCGAGGGCGTCGCGAGCCTCAAGGCTCAGGGTGATCACCTGCTGACTCCAGCTCAGTTGACGCAGCTCCGCATCCCGCGGTTCGGTGAGCAGCAGTGGCGTGATCGATCCAGCCTCGAGCCGGTAGAGCAGCCGCCGGCTTTCGTAGAGCTGCACTGGCCTTTCGAAGAGGCTGCCCCAGCGCTGTTGGGAGTTGAGCTGGTTGCGCAGACGCTCGAGGTTGCGGGTGGCCAGCAGATCCGGCCGCAGCAGATAGCGGCGCAGCTCAGGCCAGTTGCTGCAGCAGCTGAGGATTTCGGCGCTGATCAGTTCTGCGCTGCGGATCAACCAATTGCTGATCAACAACTCCAGATGCAGCAGCGCCTGGGGTTCATCGGGGGCCAGCAGCCGCCCCTCCACCAGCAGCGGCTGCGCCTGCACCAGGGCCGCCAACATCGGTTGAGCCAGGGGCAGATCGGGGTCGAGGCCGCCGAGCTCACTGGCTTCGATCAGGCTGGCCGCCACTGGCAGCAGTCCACCCTGCTGCGGCAGCTGCACATAGTCACCGGCCATGGCCCGCAGGGAGAGGCGGCGAAGTTCCGGTTGTTGCTGCAACCAACGCTGCTCGAGCTCATCGCCGCGGAGTTGCTCATGCCGCATGCGGGTGACCAGCAGATCGAGCTGGCTGATCAGTGCCTCGAGCAAATCCCGGCGGTGCTCTTCCGTGAGCCCCTCGAGGGCGAGGAGCTGTCCACTCTGATTGGACACGCCCGCTGCAATGGCTGCCGTGAGCCGTTGCTGAATGGTCTGCCAAACGGCCTCGGCTGTGCGCTGGCGCAGGGTGATTGCCACACCTGGAGGTGTTTCAGCGGAACCACCGGCTTGTGGCTGGCTCGGCTCTGGGAACGCCATGCTGATCGGGCCCCAGAGCCAGAGCAGAAGGCGCCGAGCGACGGCCAGTTCTCGCAGCCGGCCCAAGAGCAACAGCCGGCTCAGACCACCACCGCAGTGCTCGAGCCAGTGCCGGCAGCGCTGCTGTTCGGCCTGGATCTGGCTGAGGCCACTGCGCAGCAACCAAGCACCGAACCCGATCGGCTCCGGCGCGGGTGTGCTCGCCGCCAGGGGGCGCAGCTCCACCACCCGACCACCAGCCAGCAGCGTGGTGACCGCGGCCGGAATCTCCTGGGGATCGGCTTGCTGCAGCAGGCCCTCGCAGCGCAGGCGCAGCAGGTCTTCACTGCTGTAAGGGGTTTGGCCGGGGAGAAGCAGCAGCACGGGTGCTGGCTGCCAGCGCTCCTGCAGCTGCTCCAATTCACGCTGCAGGCTGCTGAAGGGCAGATCAGCGCTGCTGCTCCAGATCACCAGCTCAACGCTGCCGCAGAGCTCTTCTCTGGTGGTTGCCAGTTTGAGGTTGGGCTCGAGCAGCCTGAACAGCCCTTCGCGCAGGAGCGGTTCGGCCAGGATCAGCAGTTGGGGTGCGGCCTTGGCCTCAGGCACGTGCTCAAGCGGGTGCACTCTGCCGCGCACGTTAACGGCCCTGGCCTGGGTTTTCAGCTCAGCGGCGCCGGCCGCTCAGATGCAGGGTGTAGCTCTCGATTGCGAAGCCGGTGTGCTCCTCGATCTGGCGCAGCAGATCGGCCGGCAGCTCAACATCCAGATCTTGGATGGAGCCCGTGTTGAGGCAGGTGAGGTGGCTGTGGGGATCGCTGCGGTAGCCGTAGAGCCTGCCGCTGGCGCGATCCAGGCACTCGATCACACCAGCACTCTGAAGAGCTTCGAGGTTCTGATACACCGAGGTGTGGCCGATGTTGCGGCCCCTGGCATTCAGTTTCTCGAAGATGTCGCGGGCGCTCAGGTGATCCTTCACGTCCCAGAGGAGCTCCAGCACCATGCGCCGCTGCCGAGACAGCCGCATGCCCAAATCGCGGCAGCGGGTGATGGCACCCTCCAGGCCTGACTCGCCCAGGCGCGCTTCGCTGCTGGCTGTGGTGGTGGGTGTCGCCGCCAAGAGAGGCGTGAACGTCTTATCCCGTTATAGAACCCGTAGGCGAAGTGAGTGCGTCTTGTAAGCGTTCCGGGCCAATCGCCTGCAACGCCTCCGCTAGGTCCACGGTGCCGTCATACAGCGCACGACCCACGATCACGCCCTCCACGCCAAGCGGTGCGATCGATAGCAACGAGAGGATGTCCTCCAGGGTGCCGATCCCGCCCGAGGCGATCACCGGGATCGAGCTGGCTTCAGCCATGGCCCGCAATGCGTTCAGGTTGGGGCCCGCCAGGGTGCCGTCGGTGGCGATATCGGTGCTGATGATCGCGGCGACGCCGCAGCCCTCAAAGCTTTTGGCCAGGTCGGTGGCCTTCACGGTGCTCGTTTCGATCCAGCCGCGGGTGGCCACCAGGCCGTCTTTGGCATCGATGCCCACCACCACCTTGCCGGGATGGCGCGAGGCTAGCTCCTTCACCAGCTCAGGCTTCTCGATCGCCACGGTGCCGAGGATCACGCGATCCAGACCGCAGGCCAGCAGTTCTTCAGCACGCTCGGCGCTGCGCACACCTCCGCCGAGCTGCACTGGAATCGAGAGGGCGGCGGTGATCGCCTTCACGGCCTGGTCGTTGATCGGCTGGCCGGTTTTGGCGCCATCGAGATCCACCAGGTGCAGCCGCTGGGCGCCCTGGCGCTGCCACTCGAGGGCCTGAGCCACCGGGTCGTCGTTGAAGCGCGTCACCTGGTCGTAGTCGCCCTGGTGCAGGCGCACGCAGTGGCCATCGAGCAGGTCGATGGCGGGAATGATCTGCATGGCGGCCGGCCGGCTCAACGACTGCCAGCCAGGCTGCCAGAGGCTGCGATCGCGGAGCTCCTGCAGGCGGACCAGCAGGCGATAGCTGCGATCGAGCACGGCCTCGAGGCGCACGGCGCGATCAGCGCCTTTTCCCTGCTCCCCAAGTAGCTGAAAATGGCGATAGCCCTGGGTTCGTCCGCAGCTGGCGGGCTGGGCTGTCCAGCGTTGCGGCAACTTCACAGCTGCCCCGCCAGGCCGTAGGGCTCCTGATCCGCTGGGTCGCTGATGCCCAGTTCGCTGCGCCATTGGCTCACGGGCTTCTCCCAGCCCTCTTCCCAGCGCGCCGTCACCAGGCAACGGGCCTGCCGGGCGATGGCGTGGCCATGGCTCACGGCGCGGCTGATGCCCTCGAACCGCTCCAGCTGCAAGCGGAAGCTGGCCAGCTGGCTGGCGCTGGTGAGCAGCACATAAGCGGGGAAGCCGATCTGGGCAGCCGTGACGGCCAATACCCCGCTTTCGCCTTCGGGTTCCGTGCCGAAACCACAAATCACATGATGGATGTCGTGCGTGGTGGCGACCCGTTGAGTGAGCCACTGGGCTTCTGTGGCGATCGCACGGGGGCGGAAGAACTCAGGGTCGTAGCCGAGCTTGGTGATCAAGCGGGCATAGCGCTCGCCGAGGCTGCCCTCAGGCAATCGGCTCAGCTGGTCGAGATCGGGTTGCAGTGGTGGGTAGCGCTCGTCCATCAGTGCCGCTCCGCCGGGTACGGCGCGGAAGCGTCGAATGCAGTCGCCCATCTGCGGGCTGTCGATGAAGCTGTCCACCAGATCGGCCACGCTGCTCAGATCGCCGCCGCTGCGGCCGATCGCTGCCAGCAGCTTCAGGTTGTTGAGCGCCCGCAGCACCTCGTTGAAGCGTCCCATTCGGCCTCGGTTTGCAGGGCCCCAGTGTGCTGCGACAACGCTTGAATGGCCGCCAGTTCGATTGGCGTTGGCGTGAAGATCCTCGTGATGGGCGGAACCCGCTTCGTGGGTAAGCCCCTGGTGGCGCAGCTGCTGGCCGAGGGGCACGCGCTCACGCTCTTCACCCGCGGCAAGAACCCCGTGCCGGCCGGGGTGGAGCATCTCTGCGGCGACCGCAGCACTGCCGACGGCCTGGCAGCGCTGCAGAGCCGGAGTTTTGACGTGATCGTGGACAGCTCAGGCCGCACGCTCGATGACAGCCGCGCCGTGATTGAGCGCACCGGCGCCCCCAGCCATCGATTTGTGTATGTGAGCTCTGCAGGCGTGTACGCCGACAGCGAGCTCTGGCCCCTTAGCGAGCACTCCCCCACGGATCCCCAGAGCCGCCACAGCGGCAAGCTGGATACGGAGGCTTGGCTCAGCGCCGAGAAGATCCCGTTCACCAGCTTCCGTCCCACTTACATCGTGGGCGCCGGCAACTACAACCCTGTCGAGAGCTGGTTCTTCGATCGGATTGTGCATGGCCGGCCGGTACCGCTGCCCGGTGATGGCAGCACGATCACCCAGCTGGGGCATGTGAACGATCTGGCCACTGCCATGGCCCTGAGCATTGGGGTGGATGCCGCCGCCAACCGCATCTACAACTGCAGCAGCGTGCAGGGCATCACCTTTAAGGGTTTGGTGGCGGCTGCGGCACGGGCCTGCGGAAAGGATCCCGCCGCGGTGGAGATCCGCAGCTTCGATCCTTCCGGGCTCGATAAAAAAGCGCGCAAGGCGTTTCCGCTCCGTTTGGCCCACTTCCTCACGGATGTGACCCGCGTGCAGCGGGAGCTGGCCTGGACGCCGGCCTTCAGCGTTGAGCAGGCCATGGCCGACAGCTACGCCAACGACTACGCCCAGCGGATGCCCACCAGCCCTGATTTCAGCAGCGATGAGGCCTTGATCGGCTGAGCCGGATCAATCCTTGCGCATGTAGCCCCAGGCGGAACTCAGGGCGAGCAGCAGCGAGGGCCAGAACAGCCAGAACCCCAGGTTGTGCAGGCCCCCGGCGATCGCTGGCCCCCAGCTGCTCGGCCAGAGCAACAGCAGCAAGGAGGCGAACTGCAGGATCGTTTTGGCCTTGCCGCTCTTGGAGGCGGGGCCACCACTGCCTTGGCCGGCGCGCCAGCCAGAGATCAGCAGCTCCCGGCCCAGCAGTAGCCAGATCGCCCAGAGGGGCAGGCTCTGCTGGGCCCCTAGCCAAAGCAGGGGCGCCAGGATCAGGATCTTGTCGGTGAGGGGATCGAGGCGTGCCCCCCATACGGAACCTCCGCCGGCGCGCCGCGCCAGCCAGCCGTCGGCAGCGTCACTGAGGCCGCCCAGCAGCAGCAGCCACCAGGCCAGGCCGGCGTGGCCGCCACTGAGCGCCACGATCAGAGGAAGACCAATCACCGCCCGCCCCACGGTGAGGCCATCGGCGAGGCGTCGTTGCAGCTTCATGGCGGGTCACAATGGCGCCAGTCCTGAGCCTGCCATGGTCGTCGAACGCCGCGTTTCCGAAGTGATGACCACCCCGGTGCGCAGTGTCTCCACCACCACACCTCTGCAGGAGGCGGTGCAGCTGATGAGTGAGCACCACATCAGCGGGCTGCCGGTGGTGGATGCCAATGGTGCGCTAGTGGGTGAACTCACCGAGCAGGACCTGATGGTGCGCGAGAGCGGCTTCGATGCCGGCCCCTACGTGATGCTCCTGGATGCGGTGATCTATCTCCGTAACCCGCTCAACTGGGATAAGGAAGTGCATCAGGTGCTCGGCAGCACCGTGGGTGAGGTGATGAGCAAAACCCCTCACCACTGCGATGCCGATCTCTCGCTTCCCGCAGCGGCCAAGTTGCTCCACGAGCGCAGCACCCAGCGCCTGTTTGTGCTCGATGCATCCAAGCAGCCCGTTGGCGTGCTCACCCGCGGTGATGTGGTGCGCGCCCTGGCCAGCGCCTGAGTGCTGCCTTACGGCAGCGGTGGCGGTGTGAGTGGTGGCAGCAACGGTGGTGGCGCCGGTGCACCTTTTGGTATCGACCCAGGCTGTTGATTGATGCCTGGAACCACAGCATCGGCCTGAGGCAGTGCTGGCTCCAGGCCAGGGTCGGCGCTGGTGGCGTCTGGGTTGGCTGGCAGATCCTGCCCTTCCTGCAGCAGCAGCGGCGGCGGTAGATCCGGGGCCAGCGGTGCCGCTTCTTCGCTGCTGGCCGCGGCTTCCTCGCTGAGCTGCAGCTCGCGCAGGGCCATCGGGTCGGCGGTGATCGGTGGCTCCCGCAGGGGCGAGCGCAAACCCTCCCGTTTCGGGGATCGCTGGCCCTTCGGTTCCCAGATCAGGCGGGCGAGCGGTTCAACGCCCTGCTCCATCAGCCGGTTGAAGCCGGCCAACGCCCGATCGAAGATCTGGGTGCCCAGCGATTGACCGCAGTCCAGAGGATTGGAGCAGCTGCTGCTGGCCGTTTGCCTGGCGAAGGTCTCCATCAGGTTCCCCTGCAGGGGAACGGCCCGCCGACTGAGTCGCAGCAGGTAGGGCACGTGCACAAAGCTGGTGGCGCCGCCGCTGATCCAGTTGGCGTCGTCCTGGCTGAAGCCCTTGACCCCGGGAATGATCAGCCGGCTCTTTGAGGCATGGTCCGGCAGGTAAGCGGCCCGCAGGCCGCGTCTGCGGGCGAGGTCTTTGGTTTGTTCGAGGGTGAGGCCATCTCGGCTCATCAACACCTCCACCCGCCCATCGGGCCTGAGGCCCATCACCATGCGGATGCGGGGAAGGTAATAGCGGATCTGCTGCCCCATCGAAATGCTGTAAGCACCGCGGTAGCTAGCGGGAGGTTTCTCCAGATCGTTGTAAACGCTGTGCAGGCCGCCAATGAAGCTGTCGTAGCGGGCAGCCCGCTCGGGGGTGAGTTCGCCGTAGCCGAATTCCGCCTGGCCGTTATGGCGGATGCCGATGAAGGCCCGCTGCCTGGCCGCGGTGCGATTCCGGCCCCGCCAGACCCTTTGGCCCAGCTTGATATCACCCAGGGGAACAGTGATCTCCTGGCCGCTGTTGTTGACGTGCCGCTCGTACATCGGCCCTGACACGTAGGCCAGAGCGGCGCTGTCTTCGAAGGCATCCTGTTCTCGGTCCCAGCCCTCCAGCAGATCAAGCTGCACCTGGCGGGGGTCGAAATCGAGGGCGTAAACCTCGTCGTTGGGGAGGTAGCGAAAGGCCTCGCCGCTGGCAGCCGGCTGAATCAGCTCCAGCCCCGTGCGCTGCTCCGGCAGGGGCGGAGCAATCGCCACCAGAAAGGCCAGGCCCGCCAGGGGAACTCCGATGGTGAGCCAGCGCTTGCGCTGCCACTGCGGCCTGGGATCCGCCCGCCGGGCGGTGGAGGGTGGCGGCGGTGCTGTGTCCAGGTGGCGGCGGGCCCGTTGATGCAAATCTACGGGCAATGCGCTGGCTGGTTTGGCCTCAGGGCAAGGCCAAAACGCTCTGCTCTGCGATCACCCAGCGCTGGTGATCGGCCGATACGGCATAGCCGCCGGTGAGGCTGCCGAAGGCCGGCAGCAACAGTTGCCGCTGCGGTTTGTGCAACGCAAAGCAGGGCAGCCGGAGCCGATCGCTGCCATGGCCCAGCACCGCCACTGGATGCACATGGCCGGCCACATTCAGCAGCGCTGGATCGGCAGGGGTGCAGGGTTCATGGCTTAGCCAGAGCGGGCCGTAGCGGCAGGCGGGCTTTGCCGGCAGTCCCTCAAACCAGCTGCCCTGGTCGTGGTTGCCTCCGATCAGCTCGAGCGGACAACCCAGCAACTCGGGCAGAGCCCTGATCTTCTCGCGCAGTTCTGCGGTCAGCCCGAAGCGGCTATGGATCAGATCGCCCAGCACCACCACCCGCTGGGGCCGCAGTTGGGTTGCGAGCTCCAGCAGGGCGTTGAGGTTGCTCAGGTCGCCATCACTCGGCAGGGGGATGCCGCTGGCCTGGAAACTTTCAGCCTTGCCGAGATGCAGATCGGCCACCAGCAGCAGGCCGGTATCGGCCTGCCACAGGGCCCGCTGCGGCAGCAACTCCAGTTCGCTGCCCTGCCAGCTCAGGCGCCCGTGCTTGGGGGTCAACGCTGGCCCATCACTGTTTGATAAGCCGCTCGCTGCTGGGTGGCGGCGATCGTGGCCTGCACGTGGGGGTAGGGGCTCAGGTCGATCTGGGGAAAGAAGATCGGCAGGTAGGCCAGATAGGCGTGTACGGCGCAATCGGCCACGCTCCAGCGATCACCCATCAGCGGTCCCTCGGCCAGCCGCGTGTCGAGCACCGCCATCAGCCTGGGGAACTCCCGCTCGCGGTTGGAGGGCACAAACAGGGCGGTAGCCAGGGTGGCGTTGGCGAACAGCACCCATTGCTGCGCCAGGGCGCGCTCGGCGGCAGTGCCGCATTCGCCGCCGTAGCGCTCCGCCAGATACAGCAGGATCGCGCCGCTTTCAAACAGCTGCAGACGGCCGCCGGGCAGGGCGGCATCGTCATCCACCAGTGCCGGGACCTTGCCAAAGGGGTTGATCTGCAGGAAGGGCTCAGCGCGGTGTTCGCCGGCCTCCATGTCCAGCAGTTGCCACTGATAGGGGATGCCTTTCTCCTCCATGTACCAGCGGGGCATGGAGGCGCGGGAGCGGGCGCCGCCGTAGAGGGTGAGAGCCATCGATCCGTTGCGTTCGCAACTCAGCCGGTCAGTATCAGCTGTGTGAGGCCAGGCCGCGGCGCCTGGGCATCAATGGCATCACACTGGTGTTGAGCCCTCAGTGGTGCCTGTGTCGTCGTCCCTGCCGCCGTCGTCGTCCCGTGACAACGCGGCTCTGCTGCGTCTTGCGCCATTTCTGGTGGGGCAGGCCCGCCGTGGGGTGGTCGGCAGCAGTCGCTACGCCCGCAAGTTGCGTGATGCAATCCGGCTCGCCGCTGAAGACCCCCAGCGCCGGCCCGTGCTGATCAGCGGTGAACCCGGGCTGGAGAAGGACAACATTGCCGCGCTGATCCATTACGGCTCGCCGCTGCGCCAGCAGCTGATGCTCCGCCTCGATGGTGCGCTACTCAAAGCCGATGGCGCTGACCTATTCGGCAGTGCATCCGATGGCAGCGAGCCGGCCCTTCTGGAGCTGCTGGGCGAAGGCTCCCTCCTGATCGACAAGTTGGATCAGGTGCCTTCGCTCCTGCAGCAGCGTTTGTTGGCCTTGGCCCAGAGCGGCAGTTGGTGGCCTGCGGCTGTGGCTGCTGATGACCCATCAACGCCGGCTCGACACTTCCCGGGCCGCGTGTTCTTCACCGCTGAGGCGAGCGTTCCTGCCTTTGATCGCTGCTGCAGCCTGATCCGCGTGCCTCCCTTGAGGGTGCGGCGCCAGGATCTGGGGGAGTGGGTGCGCTACGGCGTGCGTCAGCGCAGCCGCAAACTCGGCTGGCCGAGCCCACCGCAGGTGCCTGAGGCGGTGGTGAAGCGCCTGCAGAGCTACGACTTCCCCAACAACCTGCGGGAGCTGGAAACGCTGATTTACCGCGCACTCCAGCAGGTGCGCCGTCAGGAACAGGGGGCAGCCCCCCAGGAGATGTCCTGGCCGGCGGTGTTGCCAGATGACGTGTTTTGGACGGCGCCACGGCAGCAGCGCTTCCGGTTCGACATCTGGCGCTGGAAGCCTCAGCTGAGGGAGTGGATGCGCGCGCCATGGCTCTGGAACGGCGTGCTGTTTGGTCTGGTGAGCTGGCTGTTTGTGCTGGTGAATCTTTGGCTGTGGCTTGGGCCGCAGGAGCGCAGCCACAACGGCGCCCTCAACCTGTTCTGGGCCTGGTGGTGGCCGCTGATCCTGCTCGGTTTTCCGTTGGTGGGTCGCCTGTGGTGCTCGATATGCCCGTTCATGGTGTGGGGGGAGATCACCCAGCGCCTGGCCCGGCGCCTCGGTTGGCAGCCCCAGCGCTGGCCCAGGGGCGATAGCGATGCCTGGGCATCGCCCTTGCTGGCGGCGGGCTTTGCCTTGATCCTGCTCTGGGAGGAGCTCTGCAATTTGCAGAACACCGCCTGGCTGAGCAGTTGCTTGCTGCTGCTGATTACGGCCGGCGCGGTGATCGGATCGCTGCGGTTTGAGAAGCGCTTCTGGTGCCGTTACCTCTGCCCGGTGGGCGGCATGAATGGTTTGTTCGCCAAGCTCTCGGTGCTGGAGCTGCGGGCGCAGGTGGGCACCTGCAGCGGCAGTTGCAGCACCTATGCCTGCTTCAAGGGCGGCCCGGCGGATGGTGAAGGCTTGGCCACAGCCGGTTGTCCGCTCGGCACCCATCCGGCGCACCTGAGCGATAACCGCAACTGTGTGTTGTGTCTCACCTGCGTGCAGGCCTGCCCGCATCGCTCCGTACAGCTATCGCTGCGGCCGCCTGCTGCGGACATCCAGCGGGAGATGAGCCTGCCTGTGGCCGAGCCCGCCTTGTTGCTCGTGCTGGCAGGTGATGTGTGCCTGCATCACTGGCAGCGCCTCTTGGGGTGGAGTGCCCTGGCGCCGGCAAGCCTTGTGGAAGGCCCCTGGCTGCCGCGGCTCGCTGCGGCCCTGTTGGCGCTGGCCCTGCCATCGGCGCTGTTTCTGCTGGCGCGTTTGTGGTTTTCGCTTGAGCGGCTCACCCGCACGCTCTATGGCTTGCTCCCATTGGTTTGGGCGTTGCTGCTGGCCCGGCATCTGCCGATCGGCATGGCTGAAGCCGGCCAGCTCTTGCCCGTGTCTGGCTGGCGCTCGGCGCCGAGCTGGCAGGCCGACCCCCACGTGATCGCTTTCTGTCAGAGCGCGGCGGTGCTGTTGGGATTGGCTTGGGCCTGGGTGCTGCTGCGCAGGCAGCTCGCGAATTCCCGCCTGGCCTGGGTTAGCGCCTCGGCTCTGGCGCTGGTGCTGGCTGGGGCCGGACGTTGGCTGGTGGCGGTCCCGTTCTCCTGAAGCCTGGATCCGGGCCCTGCCAACAACCTGAGCTGATCCGGGCCACGTGACGCACCTGCCGCGCCTCGCCCAGATACACCCATGCCCAGCGGCCGTCCGTCAGCGGCCAACGGCGGCGTTGGTAAAGCCGTGGCGCACCCTCAAAACGATCGAGTGCCGCCAGTTGGTGAGCTGCAACGCGGAACAGCTCCCCCTCGATGGCGTCGTCGTTGTTTTCGCTCGCCACGGCCATCGGGAACGGTCCCAGGTCGTAGAGCGCCAGCCCCTGCAGCCGGGCGTCTCCGAGCCAATCGGCGTTCTGCAGTTGCCCGTGATGGGCCATGCCGCGCTTGAGGCTGCCGTACACCAACAGCAGCACGTCAGAATCAGCGCCCTTGCCGGCCTGCTCCATGACGATTGCCCTCCTGATTGCTCTGGCTGGTTCGCTTGGCCTGATGGCTGTGATTGTGCGTCGCCTCGAGCGTTCCTGATCGTTCCTGGGCCTGACTGCAGAGAATGTCCAGCACCGCATCGGCATTCACGGTGCGGATCACACCGCTGTCGATGCAGGCGATCTGAAAGAGGGAGTTGGCGTTGCAGCGCGCCCCGCCTTCGGCGTGGATCACCTGCCCCACCCACCAGTCGGACGGGGCCTGCACGGCCACGAGATCGCCGACCCTTACCGCCAGAAACCGGGGTTCATTCACAGGCCCACCAACCCACCTCGTGCGCTAGGTCAAATGTACTAGCGCTTGTTTCGTGAGGGTGCTTTGTCTTTGGGTGGTCGGGGTTGGGTTTTGTGCGCAGATTGTGAGCAGTGCCGCCTACGCCAGTGGTGGTTTCAGCAAGGCCAAGGCCACAGCTGAAGCGGTGATTGATCAGGCCTACGCCTATCAGTACGGACCGGTGGCGTTCAAGCCCACCCTGGCCTCTGGATCGGAGACCTTCCGCCCCATCCGTGCCGGTGCTCTGGCCTATTTCGTTGGTGGCAACCCCACCTTCCCGAACGACAAGGGCTTTGCTCTCAAGCCTTGGCGTTCTTGCGAGGTGATCAATCAGGTGATTCAGCTCAATGGGGGCTATGCCACCACCATGGGCAACGTTCGTTTTGTTGATGCCTCCGGCAAAACCACCACGGTGGATAAGACCTGGTCGTTCATGAAGGAGCCCGACGGTTCAACCCGGATCGTGTTGCACCACTCATCGCTGCCCTTCGGGAACTGAGCACATTTGCGCATGCACGGCCGCAACGGAGGCCGTTAAGACAGGTTCAGACCCGACGAGACCGCTCATCCAACGAGGTCTCAGGGGCAAGGGGGCGCACACCACGCCCCCTTCTTCATGACTCAATACGGCAGGGTGAAACCCGACTGCATGCTCTTGAAATCGAGCATCACCCAGGTGAGCCACACCACCAGGGCGATCACACCCGATACGGCAGCAACGCGGGCGCCGATGCGCAGCGCCAGTTCCATCAGGCTGATCTCTTTCACGGGCTGCAGAACACTCCAACTCACTATGGGCCGCGGCCTTGCAGGCTGTGGCGCCGCTCTGATGGCTCTGCTCGTGGTGGCGCCGCTGCAGGCCGCACCCCTGGTGGATTGCCCGCCCTCGCTGCGTGAGCAGATCGATGCCCTCTATCGCTGGCAGCTGCAGCGGCAGGAACAACCCGGATCCGTGGCGATCGCCACGCAGCGGCAGCGGTTCACCCCGCAGCTCTATCGGCTGTTGGAGCGGGCCGATGCGCTCACGCCGGCTGATGGTCGCTTTGTTGACTTCGACCTCTTCAGTGGCACGCAGGTGAGCACCTTCAGCGCTGCTGTGCTCGGCTGTGAACCCGCAAAAGCTGAGGCTGTGGTGGCCCTGGTAGCTGTGCAGGCCGGCTTGCCAGGACGCACAGCGGAACCTCCCCAGCAGCTGCGCTATGTGCTGAGCCCTGATGGCGCAGCTGGTTGGCGAATCGCTGACATCATCTACGCCTCGGAGCCGCCGTTTCGGCTCAGCACCTTTCTGAAGAATCTGTTGGAGGGCCTGTGATCACGGCGAACACCTTGCCGGTGGCGTTGGTGCAGCTCTGCGCCGGTGAGGATCCGGCGGCGAATCGCTGCCATGCCGAGGACTGGCTGGAGCAGGCCATGCGGGTGCCCTCAGGGGTGGAGAAGCCGCGTTTGCTGATGCTGCCGGAGGTGTGGAGCGCGCCCTACGCCGCTGATCGCTTTGCAGCCTTCGCGGAGCCCGTCCCTGAGCCGGGTGTTCAGCTTGCTGAGGGGCCCTCTGAGGCTCTGGCGATGGTGGCGCGGTTTGCCCGTCGCCATGGGGTGGCGGTGATCGCTGGTTCGATCCCAGAGCAGGGCAGGGATGGACGCACTTACAACACGGCCACGGTGATCAATCCAGATGGCGTGCTGCTGGCTAAGCACCGCAAGCTGCATCTGTTTGATGTGGATGTGCCAGGGGGCATCTGCTTCCGTGAATCCGACAGCCTCAGCGCCGGCGACGCCCTCACCGTGCTCAGCGGCGAACAGGATCCCCTGGCCACCGGCCTGGCGGAGCCGCCCAATCTCGGCCTGCTGATCTGTTACGACATCCGCTTCCCGGAACTGGCGCTGTTGATGCAGCAACGCCACGGCTGCAGCCTGTTGGCTTGCCCCGCTGCGTTCAACACCACCACCGGCCCACGCCACTGGCATCTGGTGATGCGGGCCCGGGCCATGGACACCCAGTGCTTCCTGTTGGCCTGCTCCAGTGCCAGGCCCGAGGGCAACGGCTATCCCAGCTACGGCCACTCGTTGGTGGTGGATCCCTGGGGTGCCGTGATCGCTGAAGCCGGCGAGGGCGAGCAGGTGTTGCACGCGGTTCTCGATCTCAGCCAGGTGGCGACAGCGCGCCGAGCGATCCCCACCAGCATTCAGCGCCGCGATGACGTCTACCAACTCCGCCACAGCCCTTCGTGAACGGGGCTTCATGAAGGGCGATTGCGCTGGGTGAAGAGCGGTGTCGATCGTGCTGCAGCGATTGCCAGTGACCACCGGCGGGTGCATCGTGATGACAACGGGATTCGGAGGCTCCATTGATGGACGACACCCCCCCTGAGCAGCTGACAGGAGCGCGCTGACGATCCGGCCCCTGCTCCAACACTCTCAACGGATCTCAGATGTCCCCCGTGCGCGAACCATTCGCGCCGTTCACCGCACCGCCTGAGGTGCCCCGGACCCAGCGGGACGTCTCCCTAGACACCTGGCCCCAGGTGCCAGCGCCGGCAGCTCCGCCCTACAACTGAAGAGCGAAAACCCTGATCCCATGATCTGGGGTGTTCTCAAGCATCACGATTGCAACGCTGGCCCCGATCCGCGGGCAGATCAGCCGAGCAGGCAAAGCCCGGGGCTCATGCTCCGGGCTTTGTTGTGTTCAAGCCGGCTGTGTTGTAGGGATGACGCCACCTGCTGGAGATGATCCTCCCTTGATGTCGAGCATGCGCGTTGCGATCGCCCTGGCACTGCTCTTGCCACTGCCCCTTGGGGCAGCAGCCCAGGACCTTTCGGCCTTCACGCTTCAAGCGCAGCGCTGCGGAACATCCGGATCGGCGCCGCTCTGCAGGGCTGCCCTTGAGCAATCACATCGGCTCAAGAGCTGGGCCGAAGGCCGCAAGCTCTGGCGTTGCTACACGGCACTGCTGGGGGCAGAAGCCGTGATGATCGCCGCGGCGTTCCAGTCATCGAGCCAGAGCGATCTCATCACTGGTTTGCGAGAGGTGAGCGCGGTCTGTGGTCAATGACTCATCGGTGAGGCATGACTAGAACGTGGACATTGCTTGATCGCGCATGCCACTGATTGAGGCTTACACCTCCGCCTGGACCAGAGCCTTTGATTACGAAGGCCGCTCCACCCGTGCGGAGTTCTGGTGGTTTGTGCTTGCCAACTTGATCGTGAGTGCCCTTGTGGCGGTGCTGATCTCACGGCTTCAGGGGCTTTACACCCTGGCAAGCCTTGTGGTGGGTGTGCCGTTGGCGGTGCGGCGCTTGCGGGACGCAGGCAAGGCCTGGCAGTGGTTGTTCATTGCCCTGATCCCGATCATTGGCTCGATCTGGCTGATCGTCCTTTATTGCCAGCCTTCGATCGCGGCCTGAGGCAGGCGCGGTAGGGCGAAGAGTCCGCTCAGCAGAGACACGCCGGTGGCCAGCTGACGCAGCGGCAGGCCGAACATCAGGCTCGCTAGGTCGATGGCGATGGTGGCGACCACAGAAGCGAAACAGGCGTAGATGCACTGTAACGAAAGATTGCGCGCTTGTTAAGGAACGTCTCGGCGGCGGTGATCAGCGCGGTGCCGCTTCGGGTTTGTGGAACAGCCCGTCGAGGTAGTGGCGCACCACCGGCCTGTCCTGGCAGCCCTGCTGGAAGAGGAAGCCCGCCAGGGCGGACTGCATCAGGCGGTATTGGTCCCACTGGGGGTGTTGCTCGATGAAGCCCACCATCGAGTCGAACAGGTCTGCAGGGAACTGGTTTTCCACACTGACGTGGGCCTTCATCGCATCCGGAACCTGCTCCAACCTCACCTCTGGCGTTTGCCCACCCATCAGCGCACGGGTAGGGCCCTGCGGTCAAAAGTGCTGTTCGGGACGTTGGCGCGTTGATCCCAGTGCAAGACCCTTTGCGCCGGAGCGGTTCTGCAGGGAACTGATGAGCGGGTCTGAATCGGTCTCTTCCCTTCGCCAGCTCTGTCAAGGGGAAGAGCGTTTTCCTGAAGGCCGGGTCATTGTTCTGCGCCCTAGGGGCTTCTGGGCTCCCCGGCCTGGGGAAAAAGTGTGGGAAAGCCTTGCTGGCCTGCGGATGGATTCGCTCTTCAGGGCTGCTGATCAGTCCAGCCAGCTGCCCAAGCAATCGCGATCACCGCCAGCCATGGTTCCGGTCGGCTCAGCCCTGCTGCACGCTTACGCCCAGGGGTGCGCAGAGGAAGGTGGCTTCATCGATCCGGTCCATGGAGCCATCGAGGGCAGTGGTGGCGCCGGAGAGAAAGTCAACAATCCGCTGCGCTTCGGCTGGCTCGGCACCCTCCAGTTGCAGCACCACACAATGGCGGGCCCGCACAGCCTCAACGGCTATCTGGGCCTGATCCAGCCGCCGGCAGTGCACGATCGTGACCTGCGGCAGCCACACCCCGAACGGTGTTTCCATCCATTGGCCACCTACCTTCAGTCTGTGTTCTCGAGCACTACAGGCCCGCCTGCCAGCAGTAGAGGATGCTTCCACGATTGGTTGTGGCGCACTCGTCATCGTGCGTTGATCAGCTCCTCTGAGCCGACAGGCTTGGCTCTAGTTCGGCTGAATTAGCAGGGCAGACGATCAAAGCGATCAGCATTCATCACTTTCACCCAGGCGGACACGAAATCACTCACAAATTTGCCTGCCCCATCGCGTTGGGCGTACACCTCGGCAATCGCCCTCAGCTGGGAATTGGAACCGAAGACGAGATCGGCCCGTGTCGCCGTCCAGCGCCGTTCACCGGTTGTGCGATCCCGCCCTTCAAACAGCTCACCGCTGTCGTCCATTGGTGACCAGGTGGTGGCCATGTTGAGCAGGTTGATGAAAAAGTCATTGCTCAGCACACCCAAGCGCTGGGTCAAAGCGCCATGGCGCACACCGTCGGTGTTGGCCCCGAGCACCCGCAACCCGCCGACGAGCACGGTCATCTCGGGCGCACTCAGGCCCAGGAGCTGAGCACGATCAATCAGTAGGTGTTCCGCGCTTACGCTCATCGGTCCCTTCTGCCAGTTGCGGAACCCATCGGCCTGGGGTTCCATCACCGCAAAGGAAGACACATCCGTTTGCTCCTGGCTGGCATCCATCCGGCCGGGCAGGAAGGGCACCGAGATTGGGTGCCCAGCGGCGGCCGCAGCCTGTTCAATGCCAACGCCGCCGGCCAGCACGATCAGATCAGCGAGAGATACCCGCATGCCGCCTTTGCGGCAGCCGTTAAATGCCTGCTGGATGCTTTCCAGGTAGCCGACCACCCTCTGCAACTGCTGCGGTTGGTTCACAGCCCATCGGTTCTGGGGGGCCAGCCGCACCCGTGCACCATTGGCTCCACCGCGTTTGTCGGAACAGCGGAAGGTTGAGGCGGAGGCCCAGGCGGTGGCTACCAGTTCCGAAACGCTCAGGTCGGTGCCAAGGATGCGTTGTTTGAGATCAGCGATGGCGGCGTCATCAACCACCGGATGATCGAGGGCAGGGATTGGGTCCTGCCAGATCAATTCCTCAGTGGGTGCTTCGGGCCCCAAATAGAGACTGCGGGGACCCATGTCGCGGTGGGTGAGCTTGAACCAGGCCCGTGAGAAAGCCTCAGCGAAGACCTCGGGGTTCTGGTGGAAGTGCCGGGAGATCGGCTCGTAGATCGGATCGAAGCGCAGCGATAGATCCGCCGTGGTCATCATTGGCGGGTGTTTGATGCCAGGGCGGTGGGCATCGGGGATCATGTGCTCCTCACGGCAGTTTTGGGCCTGCCACTGCCAGGCACCCGCTGGGCTTTTGATCAGCTCCCATTCGTAGCCGAAGAGCATGTCGAAGTAGCCCATATCCCAGCGGGTGGGGTTCGGCTTCCAGGCGCCCTCAATACCGCTGGTGGTCGTATCTGAGCCATTGCCCCTGCCGTGACGATTACGCCAGCCAAGGCCCATCTCCTCCATTGGCGCTCCCTCTGGAGCTGGGCCCACCATTTCGGCGCTGGCGGCGCCATGGGCTTTGCCAAAGGTGTGGCCGCCGGCGGTGAGGGCTACGGTTTCCTCATCGTTCATCGCCATGCGGGCGAACGTTTCGCGCACATCTCGTCCTGAGGCGATTGGATCCGGCACGCCATTAGGACCCTCAGGATTCACATAGATCAAGCCCATCTGCACAGCTGCCAATGGGTTTTCCAGTTGACGATCACCGCTGTAGCGCTCATCGCCGAGCCAGGTGGTCTCGTTGCCCCAGTAAATGTCTTCCTCCGGCTGCCAGATGTCGGCGCGGCCACCGGCGAAGCCAAAGGTGCGCAAGCCCATTGATTCCAGGGCGCAGGTGCCAGCCAGGATGATCAGATCTGCCCAGGAGATGCGGTTGCCATAGTTCTGCTTGATCGGCCAGAGCAAACGGCGGGCTTTATCAAGATTGTCGTTGTCGGGCCAGCTGTTGATGGGTGCGAATCGCTGATTGCCAGTGCCGCCGCCACCTCGGCCATCCGCAGTGCGATAGGTGCCGGCGCTGTGCCAGGCCATACGGATGAACAGGCCGCCGTAATGGCCCCAGTCGGCGGGCCACCACTCCTGTGAATCGGTCATCAGGGCCAGCAGATCCTGTTTTAGGCCCTGGTAGTCGAGTTGCTGGAAGGCTTCCCGATAGCTGAAATCGCTGCCGAGTGGATTGGAGGCTGGACTGTGCTGGTGCAGGATCGCCAGATTGACCTGCTGCGGCCACCAATCCCGCGGTGTTGGGCCGCCACCAGCCACGGGCAGGGTTGCTGCTGAATGGCCGCTGAAGGGGCACTTGCCGAGTTCGCTCATGCTGCGTTGCACCACTCTTCAGGCCGAAGGGACCGTATTCAGCCCGATTGATCTCTGCAGTTGCTTGCAACAGCTTGTTGCTTCGCCGAGATTGAGGATCTGTGATCAGCAAGCAGCGCTGATCGCCATTTCGCCACGGCGATGCAGCTCGCGGGCGTACTCGGTCCAGGTGCCCTGACCCCAGTAGCGGAAACAGCTCGTCTCGAGCAGGAGAAGGTGCAGCAACGCTTCTTGATAGGCCGCTGTCTGGGTGATCGATGGGTCTTGGGACACCAGGGGATCAAACCGCTGATGGAAGTGAGCGCTGAGCTGTTGCATCGGCTCCAGCACGTTGTCGTAGCCCTCCACCCAGCTCAGGTTGTTGGTCCATGAGGCTCCTGCCATCGAGAAGCCGGGATCGCTCGCCTTCAAGCTGGCGATGGCGGCGTCGAGCGCGGCAGGCCCGCTGCCGCTGCCCAGCTGTTGCCAGAGGCGATGCTGCTGCACCGCTTGGATGGCGGGGACATCCCCCTCCCGCACGCCAGCGGCCTCCAGCCGCTCAAGGTATTCCGTGCCATTCATGGCCACGGTGCCGGTGTGCTCCCGCAGCTTCTGAAAGGCCTGGATGTAGGCCGATGGGAATTCATTCATCATTACGCCGCCGTTTTCGCCATCGGCGATCTGGCTCACCAGCGCTGGGATGCTGCGCTCACCCAACCGTTGCCGGCCCAAGCCGAGCGCCTCGTAGCAGGGCTGCATCTGGCCCACGAGTTTGGTATCGGACCCCTGGGTTTTGATCAAGGCCGTGATGCTCACCGTTTCGCCTGTGGAGTTGCGGGCCACAAGGCGATTGGGCACGTAGCGCTGTTCGTCGCTCAGCCCCGAACCATCGAGGTTTTCCACGCTGTGCTCTTGCACCAGGAGCCAGCGATACCCGCATTCTTTGAGCGCCTTCACGAAGGCGAACAGGGTGTCGGGATGGTTGGGCAGATGCATCTCCGGCGGCGAGAAGCCCCGGACGCGCTGCAGGGCATCCCCTCCGAACAGGGCCGAGAAGTGGTGTTGCCAGGCCTGAATCTGCAACTTCAGATCGGGAATCGGCGTGGATGGCGCCACGGCATGCCCCCAGAAGCTGCCGAGCCACTCCACGTGGGGGTGCATCGTTGGATCGCAGGCCAAAAAGCGCAGGGCATCGAGGATGTCGCTGCGGCCCATCTGCTCAAAACCCCAGAGCAGCGTGCCGGAGTAATCGAGCATGATCCGCGGATCGCAGCCCTCGGCGATCAGCTGCGGAATCAGGTCCGCCATGCGCCGGTAGCAGTGCGCGAACGGTTCGGCGTTGTGGTGATCCCCCTCGCCTGGATGCTCCAGCATGAATTGGAGATGAGAGATCAGCTCACCGCCAGCTCCCGCTGGAATCGTGGGCTGATGCATGTGCAGCGCACAGGCAAAACAGGATTGGATCTGCTCGAGATCTCTTCGGTGATGCCCTTGATGGGAGGGGGGCCTCTGCTGCATCAAGGAGAGCAACTCGGCCTCCCGGCCAGCGATCGGGGGAAGCACAGCAGTCAGCATCAAGCCCCGCTCTAGCGCCGCTGGCCGCGTTTGGTGCCTAACGCCGCAGTGCTCTCCAGATCCACCAGGCCACAACGGCCACAACCACCCAGGGCAGCAAGCTGCGCAGCAGAACGATCGCGCCCAGCACTACCAAAGCCGATACCGCCACCCGTTTGGTGAGGGCTTTGGCCTCGTCGGTCATGTACTGCCAGCGGGGAATCAAGGCCATGGGTGACGCTCTATGCGCGGCCTTCCACTTTGGTCAGCTTCAGCCCCTGGGAGGGTTCAAGCTCAGAGCGCCTTGCGCACCCGCTTCACCGCCAGTGCTGCTTCTGTCGAGCTCACCGCGGCAAGGAGCAGCAGACCGATCAGGCCCACCAGTTGGTTTTGGCTTTCGGTGCTGGGATCAGCGTTCTGTCCGAGAACCGCTCCGGCCACAAACCAGGTGGTCGCCAGGAATGAGGTGATCCAGTAGGCCTTCCAGCGGCGTTGGTAGAGGTAGCCCGCCCCAAGGCCAGGCACAACATTGAGCAGTGCCGCCACCCAGCCGGCGGATGCTGCGAGCACCTGCTCGCGGGTGGGAGTGGGCGCGGTCATGGGCGTTTTTGGTTCACGGCGTAGAGCACGGCACCGCCGGCCACCACGCTCAGGAGTCCCGTGCTGATCAGAAAGCCGGTGAGCATCAGTAGCCCTAGCAACGAGCCGAGCAGCGACATCTTCACGCGCAGCAGTTTCGACTTGATCAACAGCACCAGCAGAAGCATCACCGTGGCCTTCAGACCGGCGATCTTCGCGGCGCTGATCGGACACAACGGATTGAGAAGGAGCATGGCCCTGACTGCTGCTCGATCACTCTGTCGGAGTCAGGCGGCGGCTGCGTGGTCTCGCCCACCCCGCCGGTGAATCCGTCAGGCTGGGATCAACAGCGAATGAATGGATGTTGAGAGTGCTGTGCAGCGCGGCTGCGGCGGTGGTGCTGCTTCTGGCTGGTGCGCTGCCCGTGTGGGCTGAATTTGTGCTGCCGCCGCTGCCCTACGCGCCCGATGCTTTGGAGCCGGCGATTGACGCCACCACCATGACCATCCACCACGACAGGCATCACGCTGCCTACGTGGCCAACCTCAATGGGCAGATCAAGGCCAACCCGTCGTTGGCGAAGCTCAGTCTTGATGCGTTGCAGGGGCAGATCTCGCGCTTTCCGGTGGCGGTGCGCAACAACGGCGGCGGCCACTGGAATCACAGCCAGTTCTGGGCGGTGATGGCGCCACCAGGCCAGGGCGGTGAGCCCTCGCCGGATCTGTTGCAAGCAATCAACGGCAGCTTTGGCTCGCTTGAGGCGATGCAAACCCAGTTCAGCCAGGCGGCAGCAGCCCGCTTCGGCTCGGGGTGGGCCTGGTTGATCCGAACCACCGACGGAAGCCTGGCGATCACCAGCACCGCCAACCAGGACAACCCCCTGATGGATCTGCCGGAGATCGAGCGCGGCACACCCCTGCTTGGCCTCGACGTTTGGGAGCACGCCTACTACCTCAACTATCAAAACCGCCGGCCCGACTACATCAGCGCCTGGTGGGATCTGGTGAACTGGAACGAAGTGAACGCACGTTTTAGCGCAGCCGCATGACCGGAAACCTTCAGGCGATCGGCTTCCTGTTCACCTGGGTGCTCGGTTGGGGAATCGGCGGCTCTCTGATCGACGCCGGGCTGATCAATGCCGGCGTGTATTCCCTGGAGACGGGCCAGATCGGCACCGGCATCACCTTTGCGCTCTGGACCCTGCTCTGGGGCGGTGCAGGCGTTTGGCTGTATCGCTACTGGACCAAGGGCGAAGCCGACTGAGCTGGATCAGCCCGGTAGAGCGCAAAGCAGGGGCATCGGCAGCCGGTAGGTGCGCCAGTCGCCGTTGGCGGCGCACACTTCCACACCGATCCATTGCTGCTGGGGCTCAGCGGTGATCTGCTCCAGCCAGGCCACCGCATCGGTGATCGCCTCATCCAGGCTGCTGTAGCAATCGTCGAGGTGCTGATGGGGTTCGCAGCAGGCATCGATCAGGCGATAAATCCGTTGCAGTGCCATCCCCGCATCCATCCACTCGAGTGGCCATCCTGATCAGCGCGCGGCCTGTTGGGCGGTGTTCGCTCACACTCTTTTCAGCATCGCTTCGGGAATCTTCAACCTTGCTGGAAGCTGAACCTCTCGATGGTGCGCCCGCCTTCGAGGCTGCTATCCACGATCGATAGACCCTTCACGCCGCCATCAGCGATAAACCAGCGGTCGTTGCGGAGAGCGTTGAATACCTCACGCGCCTGCTCGAGCGACTGAAACTCCCCCACCGCGGCGGTGCCCCAGGCGTCGTGGCTGTTCACGATGTAAGTCATGGCAGGACGGTGGCGTGCAATCCCGAAGACGCAGACCAATCCTCCCATCGCCGCAGTTCAGATCTAATCTTTTCGCAGCTGATCCGTATGTGGGTGAGGAGTCTTCCGATCGCTTTGGCCGCCGGTGTGGGCGTGGTGCCATGGCTGCTATCGATCCAGCCGGTGTCTGCGCAGACCAGGATCCCGAAACTGCCCGGCTACAACGACTGTCCGCTGGGTTATGTGAATGACCTCAAGCAGCATTGCGTTTCACCGATCAACTACGAGGTGCAACCCACCAACGGGCAACCCTGCCCCTCGGGTTGGATGAACATTGGTGCCGGATATTGCAAGAAGAAAACGCTCGGCATCTTTTGAGCGTCTTGGTTTTATTACATGGCCCCACCTGATCATCCCTGGCGCCGCTGCCTTGCTCTGCAAGACAAGGAGCAAACCTTTTTGGCCGAGGTGGGCATGTTCCTCGACAAGCTCGAAGCATTGAGTGCTGATCAGAGGCAGAGTTTAGCCCTATTTAAGGCGGCGGAACTGATGAATGCCTTGATCCAGATTCGCGAGCAGCGCGAGGATCTTCTGCGCGTGGGACCTGAGCAAGCCAAGCGTTCCTTCGACATTGTGCGTGCTGTCATCCGCAACCGCCTTTTGCCACTGGTTGGAGGAGAGACTGTGGACTTGCGTGATCCTGCGTTGCAAGCAGTGATCGATGAAGGCTGTCGATTGTTTCACCTCGGCAAAACAGATTCGGCGGTTTATCAACGCGCCCTAGCTCTTTCGGCGGCCCAGTGCATTGCCTTGCATCGGGATCTGGATCAGGCCCTGATGCGCTATGTCGATGGCTGTGGCTTCGAGGTCCCGCCCTGGTTGTTCGATGCAGTCACCAACTTGTTTATCGACGCTTACAGCCATGAGCCGTCATCCTCGGCATCATGAGGCGACAGCTTTAACGAGCGATGCGCCGTTGTTCCGCGCTCACCCTTGTGGGGATCACGCTGGCCCTGGCCGGTTGCGGCCATGGCCAGAAGGCCACGCCCTTGGCATCAGGGGGTTCTGAATCGATCCGGATCGAGCTTGATCTGAAGGATCCCGCCAAGAGTTTTGCGGTGCTCCGCGAAGACGATCAGCGCCAGCTGTTCAAAGTGGGCTATGGACGCCTTGGCGTCACCTGCCCTGGAACGCGCTTTGAAGAGGGCTACACCCCTCTGGGACGCTTCAAGGTGAATGCGATCCTCACGCAGACGCGCTTTGAGATGCAGCCGGCGCTGCTTGCTCAGTCGGGCAAAACAGAAGCGGAGCTCAGATCAACCCTGTTCAAGAACATGAACTCCATCGACTTCAGCGGCGATGGAGAAGCTGGTGAATACGGGATTGGCTATGTAAGCCTGGCCCCTGTGATCAGCGTGAAGCAGCCGTTTGCCTTCAATCGCTACGACGGCACCTTTCGCTGGTACAGCTTTGCCCTTCACGGCAGCAACAACGACCAACGCATCGGCCAGAAGGTGACAGGCGGCTGCATCAACCTGGCCCAGCCAGCACTGCAGGCCGTGCTCAACACCGTAAAGCTGGGTGATGAGGTGGTGATCACAGCCAATGGGCCCTGCACCCCTTGAGCTGCGGTTTCGCCCGTTCAGTGTCCTGGTGAGTAGTTGAGAAAATGATCTGAGCCTTTGGCCGTTGATCCCGAAGCTTGTCTGCTGATCTCACCGGAATCTCAGTGCCGTGATGACAGTGAAGGGCAAGCCCTAACGCTCCTGCGCCGTGCCCATCGTGATTCAGAGCCGCGGCGTGGATGAAACGGTATGGATCTGTGAGGTGAGGAGGCGGAGCCGGGTTCACGCCGTTCTTACGGCTCGTGCCAAAGCCCAGATCACCGGGCGGATTTATCGACTGGTGGATGAACGGGGTGTTGAGCTGGAGCAGGTTCAGCCAAGGTCAGGAAGCTCAGGGAGCAAGCCGGCATCCGAGGTGGATGGTTCCGTCATCCAGTAAGCGACCGAGCCGCTGCAGGGTGGCTTGCTCCTCGCGCGTGCAGCAGTCGTGCCGTGTGATCAGCCAATCCATTTCAGCTGGCGTGACACGCCTGGTGTGAATGAACCGAGGAAGAGCTCGCCAACGGCCATGGGAGGCGTGTAACAGGATCGTTGCGTTGCGCGGTTGCGGTTAGTCCTGGGGCGGATCTCGGGACCCCTCTTGATCGCGCCCGCGGTTTTCAGGGCTGCATTTTCGGCGAATGAGAGGTGCTTCACGTTTCTTCAGAAAAACCGGCGGGATCGCTCCAGTGCTAGGCCCCCATGCATTTCGACAACCCTGTCGAGCTGCTGACCGCCTTTCTGTGCGCCTTGTTGGCTCTGTTTTTCCTCACCCGCAGCCTGCCGCGGTTGAGCACTGGTTTCACGGATCGCTTCCAGCCGTTGGCCCCGCCGCTGCTGGCCTATCTGCAGCGCCCTGGTTTGCTCGCATCGGTGGGGATGCTCCTGTTTTTTGCCTACGTGGCCGGTTTCTCCGAGCTCATCGGCAGCTGGTTGGTGGTGCTGGGCTTACTGACCCCCTTCAGCGCTTTAGCGCTGACGAGCACCATGGCGATGGCGGCGTTGCAGCACATCCTTACTGCGGGTCTCACCATGTATGTGTTGGAGCTGGTGGTCCTCTATCTGGGGGGCAGCCTCGCAATCCTGCTGGTGGGGCCCGGTCGCTTTTCCTTTGATGCCGGGCTTGTCTCCGCCCTGGTCACGCCCCAGAACCGGGATGCCGCGACTAGCGCTGTGCCCGTGTCCAACGCTTGAAGACCAAGCCTTCCCTCCATCGGGTTGGCCGATGGGTTCGGGGTGGCTATGAACGGATTGAGCATGCCGTGATGAGGGAGTGCTCTGGGGAGTTGCTGCTCTCAGGGTTTTTTGAACATTCACCCTGGGAGTGTCCCCATGGCCACTGCAGGGGTGCAGTAGGGTGGTGCTGATTCAACGACCACTCTTCAGCAGGTTTCTTCTCCAGGCGGCGGGTTCTAAGGATTTCACCACTCGGCCAGCAACTTTCTTCAGGGCATTCAACGAATCGGGTTCATACCTTTCACGCATTACATGACTATCTACGTGGGTAACCTCTCCTTCGATGCCGAAGTAGAGGACCTTCAGAGCCTGTTCGCCGAGTACGGCGCTGTGCGTAAGTGCAGCCTGCCCCTCGATCGCGACACTGGCCGCAAGCGTGGTTTCGCTTTTGTTGAGATGGCCAGCGAAGCCGATGAGCAGAAAGCGATCGACGACCTCCAGAACGTGGAGTGGATGGGCCGCATGATCCGTGTGAACAAAGCTGAGCCGCGTCCCGCCGGTGGCGGTGGTGGCGGCGGCGGCAACCGCTGGTAATCCTCTGACGGTCGCGATCTCCGGATCGCGGCTTGAACCGCCCTTCAGGGGCGGTTTTTTAGTGGCGTAATGCCCATCAGTTGCCCTGCGTACTCTTCGGCGAATGAGGCTTGGAGTTGCCAGGCGCGCAGCAGGGTTTTGGCCACCTCGCGCAGCTGCTCGATGTCATCGCAGCTGTCAATCGAACGCTCGTGCATCGCGATCGCAAATTGGCGACTGAGAGAGGGTTGTTCCACGGCGGATCGGAATGTAACAACACGTTAAGTGCTGGGCGGCTCTGCTGTGGTGGGCATGAAAAAACCCCGGCGTCGGCCGGGGTTGAGGGGAGATCCGTGTGAATGGAAGGCGTGATGGCCGAGCCGATCACTCCTCTTCGGTGCCGCCTGCGGGGATCAGCTTGATCTGTTTGCGGCCCAGTTTGATTTCAAATTCATCGCCGGGCTTGAGATCCAGCATGGCGGTGTACGCCTTGCCGATCAGCAGGTTGCCATTGCCTTGCACGGTGGCGGTGTAGCTCAGCTTGCGGCCACCTTTGCCGCGGCCAACACCGTCGTTGCCCAGGCTTAGACCTTTGGCTTCCAGCAGCGCTTCATAGAAGGCGGTGAAATTCAGTCGCTCACCACCATCTTTCTTGGTGCTCACATAGCCGCAGCTACGAACCAGGTCGGATTTGGAGACGTCGCCAAGTTCCTTGACTTTGGCCAGCAGTTCAGAACCGGTGAGCATGGAAAGGGATTGAATCCCCGGAACAATAACGCTCAGCCCGTGCTGCTGCATCCCCTCGCTTCCAATTTGACCGGTGTTTTGCGTGCGGTTTTCGTCACTCCGGCACTGGTGGCATCTGCTTGCGCTTCGCTGTGCGTTATGCGGAATGCCTTGTTCTTCGTTCGCTTCAGTCAGGAGCTGGAGTGGCCCCTGCTGCCTCGCTAGCCGCGATCAGAGTGAGTGCAGCGTTGTTGGAATCACCATTCCGCTTGATTCGCGATTGGCATGCCAGTTCGGCAACACCATCAGCGCGACCAGGTTCAGGTGGGCCATGGCCCGGCCGATCGAGAGAACAGCCAAACCGATGCAGAGGGGGCAGTGCATGACGCTCATGTGGCAAGCCTTACTCAGCCAGCTGCTGCAGCTGGGATTTCTGCGGAAACTTCATGCAGCAACAGTTTTGAGCTGCTCTTGCCAGCCTGAAGCTGTTGCCTCGTGCCATGGCCTCTTTTCTGCGCATTGAGCCCTTGGCGGCTAGTGAAATTCCCTGCATCACGGAATGGGCCCGGCGTGAGGGTTTCGCTCCGGGCCGCGGTGATGTGTCGATCTACCGGCAGACCGACCGCCAGGGCATCTGGCTCGGCTGGCTGGGGAGTGAGCCGATTGGCTGCATAACAGGCGTCCGCTACAACGCTGCTTACGGCTTCATCGGCCTCTATCTAGTGGCTTCGCCCTGGCGAGGACAGGGCTACGGCCAGGAGCTCTGGCGCCATGCCATGGACCACCTCAGCGATCTTCCCTGCATCGGACTTGAGGCAGCACCCGAGTTGGTGGAGGTGTATAGCTCCTGGGGATTTGCTCCTGCCTCCGCCACGGTGCGCTGGCAAACGATCAGTGATGGTGAATCACCGCAATCTCCTGCCCTACCTGAGCCGTGGCAGTTGCTGGCCGACTCCGCCATTCCTCAGATGGCTGTTCAACGCTTTGATGCACAGCGCGAGCCGAGTCCACGCCCGCATTTTCTGGCGCAGTGGTTGAACCATCCCGCGGGTTCAGTCCTGGCGCTGATTGATGCCGAGGGCGTCTGTCATGGCTTCGGGCGGATCCGGCCGTGCCTGTTGGCGCGCGGCGAAGGATGGCGAATCGGCCCGCTGATGGCGGAGAGCGAGGAAGCGGCTGAGCTGTTGCTGCGCGCCTTGCTGCTTCGCCACCCGGGTGTGGTGCTGATCGATGCACCTGCCGCCAATCCTGCAGCGGCGCGATTGCTGGAGCGGCTGGGGTTCGGCTCCATCAGTCACACGATTCGGATGTACCGCGGTGAGCCGCCGAAGGTGTCGTTGCTGGATGTGTACGGGCTCGCTTGCCTGGAGCTCGGCTGATTCCTGCGATCAGCGGCGGATCGGCACCACCGTCATCCCGACAGGTGCCAGAGCAATCAGGGCCAGCTTGATGTGCTGAATCCCGAAGGGAATGCCGATGATCGTGATGAAACAGGCCAGCGCCGAGGTGAGGTGGCCGATCGCCAGCCACCAACCCGCCAACAGAAACCAGATCACGTTGCCCAGCAGACCGAGGCTGCCGGTACCCAGGTCGCCGCGGCCGTGCAACTCTCGCCGATTCACCGCCTCCTGACCGAAGGGCCAGAGCGAAAAGGCCCCGATCACGAAGCAGGAGCGCGCCCAGGGTAAGCCCACGATCGTGAGCGCGCACACCAGTCCTGCCAGCCACCAGCCCAGGGCCATCACCAGGCCGCCGAGCACCACCCAGAGGATGTTGAGAAGTGCGCTCACCATCTGGTCACTCTGATGCCGATGGCGTTCACAGGGCTTCAGCCCGTTGCGCTTCGTTGATCAGCCGCTGCACACGATCCAGCAGCGATTCATTGCTGAGCCGATTGTTCAGGCGCTCCACGAGCAGTGGGAACGCCAGCGGACCCGGACGGGCAATCCGTTCCACTCTCCAGGTGCACCCTTGCATGCGCTCGAGCGCGGCCTGCAGTCGTTCGCACTCCAGCTGCTCCTCTAACACCTCGCGCCGGGCCTGCTCCAGCAGCAAGCTGCCAGGTTCGTGTTTTTGGAATACGTCAAACAGCAGAGCGGCGCTGATCTGCAGCTGGCCGCCTGTTTTGTTTTGTCCGGGCATCGCCTGGCTGATCAGGCCGCTCACCTGGGCAATGGCGCGGAACCGGCGCCGGCAGAGCTCGGAGAAGTTGAGGGCCTGCTCCAGATCGCTCGCCAGGTTGTTGATCTCCAAGAGATCATCGCCATGGAGATCGAGCAGCTCCTCAAACGGGTAAGTCTTTGGCGCCAACAGCTCAAAGCCGTAGTCGTTCACTGACACCGTGATCGTGCTGGCGCGATGGCGGGCCAGGCGCCAGGCCCAGAGGAAGCCGATGCCCTCATGCACAAAGCGCCCTTCCAAGGGATAAACAAATAGATGGCTGCCTTCGCGGCTGCGGCAGATCTCCACCAGCAATTGATCGCTGCGGGGGAGGCCGGAAAGATTCGCTTGCCGTTGCAGCAGCGGCTCCAGGGCCTGGAGCTCCGGTGTATCCAGCCTGGATTCGCCATCGATGGCGCGGGCGCAGCGATCCACCTCATCGCGCAGATGGCGGCTGAGCAGGTCCGAAAGCGCCATCTGCCCCCCGGCCCAGGCCGGCACAGTGGAGCTCTTCTTGCTGGTGGCTTTCACCTGGGCTGTCATCTCGCGCAGCCGCACGAACTCCAGCTGCCGGCCGGCGAAGAAGAACACATCACCGGGTTTGAGCCGGCCGATGAAGGCTTCCTCCACGTGGCCAATCACGGCGCCGCGTACAAACCGCACGGTTACGGATCGATCGGCCGTGATCGTGCCGATGTTGAAGCGATGCAGACGGGCGATCGTTTTGTCGACCACTCGGTAGACATCGCCGTCGCGTACGAGCTTGTGATAGCGGGGATAGGCGCCCAGACACTCGCCGCCATGCTCCAGAAAGGTGAGGCACCACTGCCACTGGGCGTCCGTGAGTTGGCGGAAACTCCAGCAGCTGCGCACCGTCTCCAGCTCCTGCTCCGGATGCAGGCCCGGTCCGCAGGCGAGGCTGGTGAGGTGTTGCAACAGCACATCGAGCGGGAGCTGCGGCGGCCGCCGGTGTTCCACCAGTCCGTTCTCCAGCCCGCGGCGCATGGCGCTCACCTCCAGGAGCTCGAGGGCATTGGTGGGCATGAACAGCACCTGGGAGGTGCCCCCCGGGCAGTGGGCGCTGCGGCCGGCCCGCTGCAGCAGGCGCGCCAGGTTTTTGGCGCTGCCGATTTGCACCACCCGCTCCACGGGTTGGAAGTCGACTCCCAGATCCAGGGAGCTGGTGCACACCACCCAGCGCAACTCGCCAGCCTTCACCCGCGCTTCAATCGCTTCGCGTTCGGCGCGGTCGATGGCGCTGTGGTGGAGCGCCAGGGCGTCCTCCATCTCCGGGCAGGCAAAGCGCAAACACTGATGCCAGCGTTCGGCCTGGTTGCGGGTGTTGGTGAACAGCAGCGTGCTCACCGCCGGATCCAGTCCGGCCACCAGCTCCTCATACATGCGCAGCCCCAGGTGACCGCCCCAGGGGAAGCCGTCGATGCTCTCGGGCAGCAGGCTGCGGATCGCTGTGGCTCGCTGGATCTCGGAGGTGACAATCCGCGGCGTGCCCGCGGCCATCCCGAGGGCGGCTCGTGCGGCTTCTTCAAGGTTGCCGATGGTTGCGCTGATCGCCCAGGTGCGCAGCTGGGGCCGCAGCCGCCGCAACCAGCTGAGGCAGAGCTCCGTTTGGCTGCCGCGCTTACTGCCCATGAGCTCGTGCCATTCATCGAGCACCACCGCCTGCAGCTGGGCGAACAGCTCGGGTGCCTTGGCGTTGGCCAGCAGCACGCTCAGCGATTCGGGGGTGGTGATCAGGATCTCGGGCGGGGTGCGTAGTTGCTTGCTGCGCTCATAGGTGGCCGTATCGCCATTGCGGATCGCCACCCGCAGTGGCCAGCCCATGGCGGTGATCGGTTGCTCAATCGCCAGGGCCAGATCGCGGCTGAGGGCCCGCAGCGGTGTGATCACCAGCAGCCGCAGGCCGCGGGTTTTTGGGTCGTTTTGCTGCGCCGCCAGCATTTCCGCGATCGGGCCCATCACGGCGGCGTAGGTCTTGCCGGAGCCGGTGGGCACCTGCAGCAGTCCGCTTTCGCCCGCCAGATAGGCCTGCCAGCACTGCCGCTGGAATGCCATCGGGCTCCAGCCCTGCTCGGCGAACCAGGCCTCGATCGGTGCGAGTGGAGTGCTCATGCCAACTGCTCCATCAGCGCCCGGGCGCTGGCCAGGCTGTCGGCTTCGCTGGCCGGTTTGTCGCTGCGCCAGCGGCTGATGCGCGGGAAGCGCACCGCGAAGCCGGACTTGTGGCGTTTCGAGGCCTGAATGCCCTCAAAGGCCAGCTCAAACACCTGCAGCGGCTCTACGGCTCGCACCGGCCCGAAGCGCTCGGTGGTGTGGGCGCGAATCCAGCGGTCCAGCTGACGGATTTCACCATCGTCGAGTCCGGAGTAGGCCTTGGCGAAGGTCACCAACTCGCCGTCGTCGTTCCAGAGGCCGAAGCTGTAATCGGTGTAGAGGTTGGCGCGCTTACCGCTACCGGCCTGGGCGTAGAGCAGCACGGCATCCAGCCGCAGTGGCTCGAGCTTGTGCTTCCACCAGTGGCCGCGTTTGCGCCCCACCAGATAGGGCGAGTCGAGGGCTTTGAGCATCAGCCCTTCAGCTCGCTTTGCACGTGCTTGGTCGCGCACCGCATCTAGCTCGCTCCAGCGTTGGAGGGTTTGCGTGGCCGAGAGGCGAAGGCGCCCTGTGGTTGCGGTTTCGGGTTGCTGCCGCCAGCTCTGATGCAGCTGCTCCAATAGCTCGCGCCGCTGCTGCAAGGGCTGCTGACGCAGATCAATGCCCTGATGCTCGAGCAGGTCGTAGGCCACAAATGCTGCGGGACAGTCGCGCTGCAGGCTGCGGCTCGGTGTCTTGCGCCCAAGCCGCCGCTGCAGGCTGGCGAAGGATTCCGGCGTTTCGGCGTCGCCATGCCAGACGATCACCTCCCCATCCAGCGCCGTTCCCTGGGGCAATTCCTCCGCCAGGGCGATGAGCTCGGGGAAGGCCTCATTGATTAGTTCTTCGCCGCGGCTCCAGAGGCTGCAACCGCCGGCGCGGTGAATCAACTGACCGCGGATCCCATCCCATTTCCACTCCAGCTGCCAGCTTTCGGGAGACGTGTGCTCCAGCTGGCCAGGCTCCAGCGGGCTGGCCAGGAAAAAGGGATAGGGCCGGGCGGAGCAATCCTCGCCATGGCCGGCTGCGGCGGTGAGCGCGGCGAAGGCTTCTGCACTTGGGCTGAACCCACCCATCAGCCGGTGCGCCACCAACGCCTCATCGAGCTCTGCGCTGCGGGCCAGCGCCCGGGTGACCAGCCCGGTGGAGACGCCCACGCGAAAGCCGCCGCTGAGCAGCTTGTTCACCAGCAGCAGTTCATCAGCCGGCAGGCTGCGCCAACAGGCCTGCACCGCTTGGGCTTGTTCATCTCCCTGAAGGGCGGCGAGGGCGGGGAGTCGCTCATCCATCCACTGGGCCAGAGGTTGCTCAAGGCCAGAGCGGCTGGATTGGGGATGGCTTTGGTGATCCGGGCGTTGCTGCCACACCAAGGCCACCGTTTCGGCTGAATCACCCACCTGGGCATGGCAGGCCTCAAACAACCATTCCGGCAGGCCTGTGGAGGCCAGGCAGATCTCCCTTAGCCGCCGCCCGGTGATCAAGCGCTTGCGCCGTTTGCCTAGCAGCAGCGCCAGGGCCCAGGCCGCATCAGCGGGAGGCACGCTCCGGAAATAGGCCTCCAGGGCCGCGAGTTTGGCGCTGGTGCTGCTGGTGCCATCCAGCTGACGGAAGAGGGCAGCGAAGGCTTGCATCAGTTCTCTGCAGAGCTCGCCGCGGTTGCGGCACCGTCGCTGTCTGCCGGTGTGTCGTCGTCGAAGCGTTCGGCCTCGAAGTGCCCCTCCAGCGGCGCGGCGCTGATCCCCTCCACCTCCTGCAGGTAGCGCGCCAACACGTTGCTCTGGCCGTGGGTCACATACACCTGTTGGGCCTGGCTTTCCCGAACGCTCTGCAGCAGTCCGGCCCAGTCGGCGTGGTCGCTCATCACGAAACCGCGTCCGTAGCCGCGTCGTCGGCGGGCGCCGCGCACGGCCATCCAGCCGCTCACGAAGCCGTTCTGGGCCTTGGCGAAGCGCCCCAGCCCGCGGCTGCGATGGGCCGCCGGTGGAGCGATCAGCAGCCGGCCGCTCAGATCGGCGCCGCGTTCCAGCTCAGCCAATGGCCGGGTGGGAGGCATCGCCACGCCCGCCTGCCGGTAAGGCGCCATCAGCCGCTCCACGGCGCCATGCAGCAGCACCTCGTCGCTCACCTCGAGGCGATGAAGCTCTGCCAGAACCCGCTGTGCCTTGCCGAAGGCATAGGCGAACAGCACCGAGGGGCGATCCGGAGCGCTGCGCCACCACTCCAGGATCTCCGCTGCGATCTCGGCACCGCTCTTCCAGCGGTAGATCGGCAGCCCGAAGGTGGCTTCGCTGATCAGCACATCCGCCTGTACCGGTTCGAAAGGGGCACAGCTGGGATCGGCGCAGCGTTTGTAGTCGCCGCTCACCAGCCAGCTTTCGCCGCCGGCCTCCAGCCGGATCTGGGCGCTGCCCAACACATGACCCGCCGAATGGAACGACACGCGCGCATCGCCGATCCGGTGCAGCTGGCCGTACTCCACCGGCAGCAGCTTGATCTCCGCGCCGAGCCGTTCCCGCAGGATCCCCTCACTGGCGCCAATCGCCCAGTACTCGCCGCAGCCCGGCCGGGCGTGATCGGCATGGGCGTGGGTGATCAGCGCCCGCGGCACGGGGCGCCAGGGATCGATCCAGGCCCGCGCCGCTGGGCAGTAGAGCCCCTCGGGGCTGAGCTGCAGCAGGCCGCCTGGGGCGAGGGGCATCGGCGGTGGGGCTTGTGGAGCGTGGTTAGCGCTGAATCATGACCAGCCGCGTTGCAGCTCTGCGTCACTCCGTTGACGCACGCCTGAGCCGTTTCTAGCCAGGGGGTGATTCTTCCGGCTGTTGGCCATGGCGTTGAACGATTTCCGCGATGAGCTCGCCGCCACCGCAGCGGCTCTGGCGGCGCCGGGCACGGGGTTGCTGGCGGCGGATGAATCCACCGGCACGATCGGCAAGCGCTTCGAGGCCATCGGCCTGGAGAACACCGAGGAGCACCGGCGTGCTTACCGCAGCCTGCTGGCCACCACAGACGGCCTAAGCGAGCACATCTCCGGGGTGATCCTCTACGAGGAAACCCTGTTTCAAGACAGCACGGCCGAGGCCGGGAGCGCCCCGATCGTTGAGCTGTTCCAGAGGCAGGGCATCGTTCCCGGCATCAAGGTGGATCAGGGGGTGGAACCTCTTGCCGGTGGTGTGACCGGGGAGAGCTGGTGCACCGGCCTGAAGGGGCTGGCGGAGCGGGCCGCGCGCTACTACGCCCGTGGCGCCCGGTTTGCCAAATGGCGGGCGGTGTTGCAAATCAGCGGCAACGGGGCGCCCTCAGAGTTGGCGGTGCGTGAGAACGCCTGGGGCCTGGCCCGCTATGCCCGCACGGTGCAGGAGCAGGGCCTGGTGCCGATCGTGGAGCCCGAGATCCTGATGGATGGCGACCACGACATCACCACCACCGCTTCGGTGCAGGAATGGGTGCTGCGCACCACCTACGAAGCCCTGGCGATCAACGGTGTGTTTCTGGAGGGCAGCCTGCTCAAACCTTCTATGACCTGCGCCGGAGCCGCCTGCCCCCAGCAGGCCAGTGCCGAGGAGGTGGGGGAATTCACGGTGCGCACCCTCAGCCGCACGGTTCCCGCTGCGGTGCCGGCGATCCTCTTTCTCAGCGGCGGCCTGAGCGAGGAGGACGCCAGCCTCTGCCTGAACGCCATCAACCAGGTGGCTGCCCAGGGCTTTGCCCCGTGGCACCTCGGCTTCTCCTACGGCCGCGCTTTGCAGCACTCCTGCATCAAGCACTGGGGCGGCAATGACTTGGCCGCGGGGCAGGCGGCGTTGATGGCTCGGGCCCGCGCCAACGGGGCCGCCAGCCGTGGGGCTTATGAGCCCGGCTCGGAGCCATCGGATGACACCAGCCTGTTCGTGGCCAACTACAGCTACTAGCGGCTCATCTCCAGCATCTTCTGGATCGGTGCCAGGGCCCGCTGCCGCATCGCCTCATCGAGTTCGATTGCTGGGGCCATGTCGTTTAGGCACTGCCACAGCTTCTCGAGCGTGTTGAGGCGCATGTAGGGGCAGGCGTTGCAGCTGCAGCCATCGGCACCTGGCACCTCAAAGAACTCCTTGCCGGGCACCGCTTTGCGCATCTGGTGCAGGATCCCGGGCTCGGTGAGCACGATGAAACCGCTGGCCTCACTGGCTTCGGCGCGGCGCAGCAATGCGCTGGTGGAACCGATGAAATCGGCGTGATCGAGCAGGTGTTGCTGGCATTCCGGATGGGCCAGCACCTCAGCGCCCGGGTGCTCGAGCTTGAGCTGCAACAGCGCCTGCTCGCTGAAGGTTTCGTGCACGATGCAGCTGCCGGGCCAGAGGGTGAGCTCGCGGCCGCTCTGGCGCTGCACCCAGCGGCCGAGGTTTTGATCCGGCGCAAACAGGATCGGTCGATCCGCGGGCAGCTGCTTCACCAGATCCACGGCGTTGCTGCTGGTGCAGATCAGATCGCTCTGGGCCTTCACCGCCGCTGAACAATTGATGTAGCTCACCACCAGGTGTTCGGGGTGACTGGCCCGGAAGGCCGCGAAGGCATCAGCCGGGCAGGCATCGGCGAGGGTGCAGCCGGCCTCGAGATCCGGCAGCAACACGGTTTTTCCCGGGCTCAGGATCTTGGCCACCTCGGCCATGAAGTGCACCCCGCAGAACACGATCACCTCGGCGTCGGTGGCGGCGGCCTTGCGGGAGAGCTCAAGGGAATCACCGATGAAATCAGCGATGTCTTGGATCTCGGGCTCCTGGTAGTAGTGCGCCAGGATCACGGCCTTGCGCTGGCGCTTGAGCTCAGCAATCGCAGCCGGCAGTTGCGCGTGGGGCGGACAACCGTCGCTGGTGTTCTGGGCAGCCGCGAAAACCAAAGGTCTGGCCTTACCTGGTGCAGGATGGCGGCAGCCTAGGCACCCGTTTGGCAGAGCTCCGCATCGCCATCGCCGGAGATCTGCACGGGCAATGGGACAGCGTTGATGAGCAGCTTCTCGAGCTGTTGTCGCCCGATGCGTTGCTGGTGGTGGGAGACCTCAGCGATGGTCAGCCCCGGATTCCCGCCCGGCTCGCGCGGCTTTCCTTGCCGCTGGCCTGCGTGCTCGGTAACCACGACACCGGCCGTGACGCCAGCGGCCGCACACTGCAGCGTCAGCTCGATGCCCTGGGTGAGCGCCATTGCGGCTGGGGGCTCAGGGAGCTCCATCCCCCGGGGCTGGCTGTGGTGGGCGGTAGGCCCGCCAGTGCCGGCGGCGGCTTTCACCTCAACCAGGCGGCCCTAGCGGCGTTCGGGCCGGTCACCTTGCAGGAGTCGGCGGCACGCATCAGTGCCGCTGCGCTCAAGGCCGATCCAGCCCTGCCGTTGATCCTGCTGGCGCACTGCGGTCCCAGTGGCCTGGGCAGTCATGCCTCGGATCCCTGCGGCCGGGATTGGAAACCTCCCGCCTGCGACTGGGGCGATCAGGATCTCGCCCTTGCCATCGATCAGATCCGCCAGCACCGCCCGCTGCCGCTGGTGGTGTTCGGCCACATGCATCACCAGCTCAAGCGAGGCCAGGGGGAACGGCTCAGCTTTTGCCGTGATCGCGCCGGCACCGCCTATCTCAATACCGCCTTCGTTCCCCGCCACAGCCACGACGAGCAGGGTATGGCCCTGCGCCACTTCAGCTGGGTGGAGCTGCGCGACGGCGAGCTCACTGAAATCAGCCATCGCTGGTACGGACCTGATGGCACCCTTCGCTATCGCCACACGCTGTTGCGGGCGGCTGAGCTTCAGCCGTGCTGATTTACGCCTGCGTGAGCGGCCATGGCTTTGGCCATGGCTCTCGGGTGGCCGCAGTGCTCTCGACGCTCCATGCGCAGCAACCCAGCTGGCGGATCGTGCTCTCCACCCCGATCGCTCCAGCCTTTCTGCAGCTCGCCTTCGGTGCGGTGCCGTTTGAGCAGCGCCCCTGCCGCTGGGATGTGGGCGTGATTCAGGCCGATGCCCTTGGCGCTGATGCTGATGCCACCCTGGCCGCGCTCACGCAGCTCGAGCAGCAGCTGCCGGCCCAGATCGAGCAGGAGGCTCGCTGGTTGGCTGCTCAACGCCAATCGGTGCTCGTGCTGGGGGATGTGGCACCGGCTGCGGCGGCCTTGGCCTCAGCGGCCGGAGCCCCGCTGGTTTGGCTCGCCAATTTTGGCTGGGATGCCATCTATGGGCCCATGGGAGCCGCGTTCCAGCCCTGGGCTGATCGGGCCCTGAGCGCCTATCGCCAGGGAACGGCCCTGATTCGATGCCCCTTGTCGATGCCCATGGATTGGGGGGTGCCGGCCACCGCTGTGGGGCTCACCGCGGGTCGCCCGCGACATCGGCCTGAGCGGTTGCGGGAGCAGCTGCAACTCAGCGCCGCACCGGAGCACACCGTTCTGGTGGGATTTGGTGGCTTGGGCCTCAGCCTGGCGCCGGAGCTGTTGCGGAATTGGCCAGACCACCACTTTCTGGTGAGTGATGCCGCCGTAGCCCAGGCCGCCAGCAATGCCACTTTGATTCCACCGGAGTTGCGCCCCTTGGAGCTGATGCCGCTCTGCAGCCGGATCATCACCAAACCGGGTTACAGCACCTTCTGTGAAGCCCTGACGGCTGGTCTCGGCATTCACTTGGTGCGGCGTGAGGGATTTGCGGAGGCGCCCGTGCTGGAGCAAGCGTTGCAGCGCCATGGTTGGCATCGCTTTCTCAGTCGCGTTCAACTGGAGCATGGCGATTGGCAGCTGGATCAGCCGTTGTTGCCTCCCCTCGCTGAGCCGCTGCCGTGTGATGGCGCTGATCAGGCAGCAGCTGTGCTGATTGCTACAGCCCGCGGCAAAGATGTGGCCAAAAGCATCGCTAACAGTAACGCTGCTCCTGATCACTAAACCCTGTTGAGGTCGGTGATCTGAATGCGTCAAGACAGTTTTTGATGACTGTGGACGGTTAATGCGGTGGCACTAGTGCATTTCCCTTGCGCGAGTTTGTGAGTCAAACTCTTCGCAACTGATCTTTAATGCCCTCTGCGTTTCTGTTTAAGAAGCGTCTGTCCTTCAAGTTCTTGTTGCTTCGCTGCCCTCTCTCCTTTGTTGCAGTGAGCCTTTCTGGGCGTTGACCAGAGACTTAGTAGCTGAAGTTTCTTGATAGCCATCTCTTCGATGGCTTGAGGGTTGTTGTTTGCCATTTGAATCGGTTTGTTAGCGAACGGTCTATCTCTGCGCACCCATTGCTCTCCTGCTCTGATGGCGGGTCTTGGGGCGGCAGCATCGGCCTGCCTCTTTCAAGCGCCTGTCCGAGCTGAGGCATCAGCGGCAAGCCTGATCGAGCCGCTGCGGATGTCGGCACCGATGCAGATGGCTGTGCAGTCACCGGTGTTGGCATCGCGCCCCACGGGCTTCGGAGATTCCGTACGGCCCCGCTCACAGCTGGCCTTGCTCAACGGCACCGACGGTCTTTCTTCCCTCGAGGGGGTCTTCCGTTACGCGCTCACCCCTGAGCGGCGCGCCTTGCTCAACACGATCCGCTACGCCGAGGGCACCTGGGCTCGCGGTGAAGACTTGGGCTACCGAATCATGTTTGGTGGAGGCCTGATGCCTGGCCTCGATCGCCATCCCGATCGTGTGATTTCCACTGGCCGTTACGCCAGTGCGGCTGCTGGTGCCTACCAGTTCATGCCCTTCACCTGGGCTCTGGCCAGCCGCAGCCTGCAGCTCCAGGGGTTTGGTCCTGAGGTTCAGGATCAGGCGGCCCTGTTTCTGATTCAGCGCCGTGGCGCGCTGCAGTTGGCCGATCAGGGACTGTTCACTCCCCATCTGGCCGCCAAGTTGGCACCGGAATGGGCCTCATTCCCCACCCTTGCTGGTCAGAGCTACTACGGCCAGCCGGTGAAGCGCTACGCGGCGCTGAAGGCCTTCTATGAGGCCAACCTGCAGGAGCTGCGGGCCCTCGCCGGTGTCGCTACGGCAGTGGCGCAGCAGCCCAGCTGCGAGCCGGCGGATTCACTGCGCTGCCGTCTCGAGCGCTTGGAGCGGGTTGGGCCCCGCAGCCTCGCCCAAAAGCTCTGACCCTCAGGTTTCGCTGTCCTTGAGGCGTTGCTTGCCCACGGTGTTCTGGGCAATCAGATACGCCACGGCAATAGCGCCAACGAAACCAAGAGCATTACGCACCAGCGGCAGGATGTCGGGGGTCCGGGTGATGATCGGGGCCACGCCGAACACGCCGAACAGAATCACCCAGAGCGGTGAGAGCAGCAGCACCCAGGCCCACTCCACCGTGTGTTCCGGCTTGCGCGGGTAGGCGGCAAACCCCACAATCAGGCCTCCCAGTATCGAGGTGGCCAGCGTCAGCAGCCACTGCTCCTGGGGCAGGCCTGGCACCACTTGGCAGCCGCCGATCTCGAGGCACCCCTTCACCGTGTGCAGCGAATCAATGATCGCGGCGTCTTGGCCGTGATCGCGCACGTAATACACGTTGCCGAAGCGCGTCTGCAGCTCCACCCAGTACGTGCGCGGCATCAGAGCAAACAGCGCATCGCCCACGTTGAAGTTGAGCAGGTTGCCGCCGCGCTCATCGGCGATCAGCAGCAGGCTGCGCTCATCCAGGCCCCAGAAGTCTTTGACGGCGAGGCCGGGCGTCCGGTCGTACTGGGTGAGTACCCGCAGCTTCCAGCCGCTTACCGCTTCGAAATCGTTGAGCTCGGCTTCCAGCGCCGTGCGCTGGGTGTCGGTGAGGATCTTGGCCAGATCGATCACCGGGGTGGGGTGATCGGGCAGCAGGTCGGGGTTGTCATAGGCCAGGGCCGGGCCGGCGCCGAACCCCAGCAGCAGCGCCAGGCTGAGGGCTGCTCCCGCAAGCCAGCTCATCACTCTCTTCATGGCGCCTGCTTCAGTGGCGGGCATTCTCCCTGAGCCCTGCATCCCGTTGTGACCTCCAGCGCCGCGCGCTCCCATCCCGCTCCGCCCTGGCTGGCGGAGCGCCTGCAGGCCGCTGGTGGCTCAGTGCCCTTTCGTATCTACATGCAGTGGGCCCTGCACGACCCCCAACACGGCGCCTACGGCAGTGGCCGCCTGCAGGTGGGCCCCCGTGGCGATTTCGCCACCTCCCCATCCCTCGGGCCCGATTTCGCTGCCCTGCTGGCGCCACAGATTGCCCAATGGCTGGAGAAGCAACCAGCGGATCAGCCCTTGGCTCTGGTGGAGGCCGGTCCTGGCGAGGGGGATCTGGCCCTGCAGCTTGCGGAGCAGCTGGCGGCGGGCTGGCCCCATCTGGCTGCTCGCACCACGCTGGTGTTGATCGAGCCCAATGCCGGCATGGCCGAGCGGCAGCGGCGTCGCTTGGCGGAGGCACCACTGCCCTGCCGCTGGCTCAGCGCCGAGGCGTTGGCTGCTCAGCCGGTGGCTGGTGTGCTGCTGGCCCATGAAGTGCTCGATGCCTTGGCGGTGGAGCGCATCGAGTGGGACGGGGCTCTCTGGCGCAGCCAACGGGTGGCCCTACACGAGGATCCGGCCGCTGGGCCCTCGCTGCGGCTCGAGCCCGGCGAGCCCCTGGACCCCGAAGCCAACGCGCAACTCGCGCCTTTGGGCCTTTCCCCTGCAGGCTCTCAGCGGCCCCCGGGCTGGTGCACAGAACTGCATCCGGAGCTTGGTCTCTGGCTGCAGCAGGCAGCAGCTGGGTTGCGCTCGGGCGTGTTGCTGGTGATCGATTACGCCCACGAGGCGTGGCGCTACTACGCCCCGCAGCGCAGCAACGGCACCCTGATGGCCTACCGGCGCCAACAGGCCAGCGACGATCCGCTGCAGGAGCCGGGCCACTGGGATCTCACGGCCCACCTCTGCTTAGAGAGCCTGGAAGCGGCGGCGGCCGCCCATGGCTGGCAGCCCCTCGGGCAGCGGCGTCAGGGGGAAGCCCTGCTGGCGCTCGGTTTGGCTCAACGGCTGCATGCGTTGCAGCAGCAGCCTGCGGGCGAACTGGCGAATCTGTTGGCGCGCCGTGAGGCTTTGCTGCGGCTGGTGGACCCCCACACCCTCGGTGATTTCCGTTGGGTGGCTTTTGCAAGGGACGACGGCACCGCCGCACCGATCAACAGCGCTTTGTTTCTGAATGATCCACCGCTGGGCTGAGCGCTGCATCCTGCGGGGGTGCGGCTCACAGCGTGATCTCCATGGATCAGAGGAACGCTTCTCCTGCTGATCTGCTGCGGGAGCGGCTCACCCACGGCCGCGGGCGGATCGCGGTGATTGTGGCCACCACCACCGTGTGGATCATGGATCTGCTGCTGGCCCATCACCTCGAACAGGATCAGGTGATTGCGCCGTCGTTCAAGGGACTGGTGGCCAACGTGGAGCGCGCCGGCACGGTGTTGTTTGTGGTGGTCACCCTGGGGCTTGTGGTGGCCTTACTACGGGGCCATCGCAAGCCCCTGTTTCGCTGGGGGCTTGTGTATCTGTGCTTTTCCGTGCTGCAGGTGATCGCCAATGTGTTCGCGATGATTTTCACTGCCGGCCATCACAAAGGGGGTGGGTTGGCCAGCCTCTGGGATGTGGGTGCGGTGTACATGGAGAGCGTGCTGGTGTTCATGTTCATTTATGTATTCCTTGATGTGAGCACACCTGGTGGGGCTTTCGTCTGGCCCAGTCGTGAAGGCGAAGCACCGCCTTTCCCTCACTTAATTGACTATTTGTTTATCTCGCTCAATGTGAATTCCACCTACGGCCCCACCAGTGAGGCGCTGATCTCCAGGCCCGCCAAGCTGGTGATGGCGCTGCAGGTGTTGCTGGCGATCCTGATCCTCACGGTGTTGATCGCTCGAGCGGTGAGCTCGATCGCTTGATCGCTGCGGCCCTTAGCGGCAGCGCTCCAGAGCGGCGAGCACCTGATCACCCGTCACGTCGCTGCGGATCTCCACCTGGCCGAGAGCCGTGGGCAGCACGAAGCGCACGCAGCCATCGCGCACTTTCTTATCGCCCTGGAGGCACTCGAGCACGGCTGCCGGCTCCAGATCCGGCCAGGTGAGCGGCAAGCCGGCCGCCGCAATCACGTCCCGCTGGCGGCGTTGTTCTTCAGCGCTCCACAGGCCCAGCTCCAGGGCCAGTTCACCGGCGGCCACCATGCCGATCGCCACAGCTTCGCCGTGCAGATAGGTGCCATAGCCGCAGAGGGCTTCCACCACGTGGCCGAGCGTGTGGCCGTAGTTGAGGATCGCCCGCAGGCCGCCCTCCCGTTCGTCGGCGGCCACCACCTTCGCCTTGGCGGCAGCGGACCGCTCGAGCACGCTTTGCAGCAGCTCGGAGGGCAGGGTTTGCATGGAGGCCAGTCGCTCGCCAGCAGCCTCTAGCTCTCGGAACAGCTCGGCGTCGCCGATCACGCCGTACTTGATCACCTCGGCCATCCCCGCGCGGAACTCCCGTTCCGGCAGGGTTTTGAGCGTGTCTGGATCGATCAGCACCAGGCGCGGCTGATGGAAGGCGCCGATCAGGTTTTTGCCCCCCGGGTGATTCACCCCGGTTTTGCCGCCGATCGAGGCATCCACCATGGCCAGCAGGGTGGTGGGCACCTGCACCACGGCGATGCCGCGCAGCCAGGTGGCGGCGGCAAACCCCGCCATGTCACCCACCACACCGCCACCGAGGGCCACGATCAGGGAGCCGCGCTCGAGTTTGCGCGCAAAGGCGGCGTCGTGGATCTGGGCCACGGTGGCCGGGGTTTTTTGGTCTTCACCCGCTTCGATCACCAGCAGGCTGGCGCTGAAGCCGGCCGCCTCCAGGCTGGCCATGGCGGTGGCGCCGTAGTGATCGTTCACCACGGGGTTGGTCACCACCAGCACTTTGGTGCCGGCCTTGATTCCCTGGGCACGGATCTGCTCGCCGAGGCTGTTCAGCGCACCGCGCCCGATCAGCACCGGGTAGGGGTTGGCGCTGAGTGCCACCTCGATGGTGCGGATCGCGGCGGCCGTGGCGCTCATGGAACAACGCTGGTGTCGCCTGAGGCTATCGGCCGTTCAGCCCGCCAGGAGCACCCCTAGTAGCGCCTCGCCGTAGCGCTCCAGCTTGGCGCTGCCGATGCCGCTCACACCACTCAGTTCCTCCAGGGAGCTGGGCCGTGCGGCCGCCAGGTCGATCAGGGTTCGGTCGTGGAACACCACGTAGGGGGGAACGCCCTGGCGGCTGGCCTGCTCCCGCCGCCAGGTTTTCAGAGCCGCCAGCAGGGGATCGTCAGGCTCGAGCGTTGCCGCGGCGCTGTTGGTTCCAGAGCCTCTGGTGCGTGACCGCTGCTCCTTGGCCGGTGGCGGCAACACCAGCTCCAGAGCTTGCTCGCCCCGCAGCAGCGGCTGCACCACGTCGGGGGCGCCAAAGCAGAGGCCACCTTTTGCTTCCGCCGGTGACTGCAGCGCTCCCAGGCTCATCAGCTGCCGCAGCAGCGCCCGCCACTGGCCGCGATCGAGCTCCTTGCCGATGCCATACACACTCAATTGGTCGTGGTGTTGGCTGCGGATCCGTTCGGTGTTGCCGCCGAGCAGCACATCCACCACATGGGCCGCTCCGAAGCGTTGCCCCGTTCGATAGACCGCTGAGAGCGCCTTCTGGGCAGCCACGCGGCAGTCGCTCCGCTGTTTGGGCTCAAGGCAGCCGTCGCAGTTGCCGCAGGGTTCCGGCAGTGTTTCGCCGAAGTGGCGCAGCAGCACCTGGCGGCGGCAATCGCTGGCTTCGCTGTAGGCGATCAGGGCCTCGAGCTTGCCGTGCTCAATCCGCTTCTGCTCCTCAGGCGCGCTGGAGTCGTCGATGAAGCGGCGCAGTTGGGGGATGTCGCCGGGGCTGTGGGCCATCCAGGCCACTGCCGGCAGGCCATCGCGGCCGGCTCGGCCCGTTTCCTGGTAATAGGCCTCCAGGCTCTTGGGCAGATCCACGTGGGCCACGAAGCGCACATCGGGCTTGTCGATGCCCATGCCGAAGGCGATGGTGGCCACCACCACCACGCCGCTGCCCAGCCGGAAGCGCTGCAGGGCCTTGCGCCGTTGCTCCGCCTCCATGCCGGCGTGGTAGCCGATGGCGTCGTATCCGGCGGCCTTGAGCTCAGCGGCCAGGCGATCCACGCGGCTGCGGGAGCGGGCGTACACGATCCCCGATTCGCCGCGGTGCTCCGCCAGGAACTGCAGCAGCTGTTGGCTGCCGCTTTGCTTGTGGCGCAGCAGGTAGCGGATGTTGGGCCGATCGAAGCTGGCCAGGAACACCTCGCCTTGCTGCAGCCCGAGGCGCTCGCGGATATCGGCCTGGGTGCGCGGATCGGCGGTGGCGGTGAGCGCCAGGCGCGGCACCTGCGGGAAGCGATCAGCCAGCTGATCGAGCTGGCGGTATTCAGGGCGGAAGTCGTGGCCCCATTGGGAGACGCAGTGGGCCTCATCGATGGCGAATAGCGCGATCGCCGGCTGCGCTGATCCCAGGCGCTCCAGCAGATCGCCATTGAGCAGACGCTCCGGCGACACATAGAGCAGGTCCAGCGCACCGCCCTTCAACTGGTGCCAGACCGCACTCGCCTCCTCAGCCTCCAGGCCGGAATGCAACGCCGCCGCTGCAATGCCCAGTTGCTGCAGCGCCTCCACCTGGTCTTGCATCAGGGCGATCAGCGGCGAGATCACCACCGCCAGGCCTGGCCTGCACAGCGCCGGCACCTGATAGCAAAGGGATTTGCCTCCGCCGGTGGGCATCAGCACCAGCCCCGAGCCACCGTCGATCACGTGCCGCACGATCGCCTCCTGGGGCCCGCGGAAGCTGGCGTAGCCGAACACCCGTTGCAGCACCTCGAGCGGATCGGCGATGTCCGCAGTCGGGGTGATCGACATCAGGCGACTGGCTGATCGAGAAGGATCTCCCACAATGGCGCGATCACGGCTGGCTGCATGTCTGAGCCTTCCCCTCGCACCGGCAACGCAACCGCAACGGCCTGGGGCTTCCTCGCTCCGGGGCTGGCGCTGATCGCCCTCTCGGTGTTGATTCCCGCGGCGATGGCTCTGGTGATGAGCTTCACCCAGAGCGGCCTGGATGTGAGCGAGCCGCTGCGGTTTGTGGGTCTGGCCAACATCCGGCGGCTCTTGGCCGATCCGATGTTCTTCAAGGTGCTGGGCACCACGCTTCTTTATCTCGTGGGTGTGGTGCCGCCGGTGGTGCTCGGCTCCCTTGCTCTGGCTGTGCTGGTGAACCGCTCGCTGCCGGGGATCCACTGGTTCCGCGCCGCCTTCTACACGCCGGTACTGGTGTCGATCGTGGTGGCCGCCATCGCCTTCCGCTGGCTCTATGCCGAAACCGGGCTGATTAACGGTTGGCTCAGCGCGCTCCTGCCCAATGGCTTTGAGCCCATCGGCTTCCTCACCAACCCCGTGCTGGCGCTGCCCTCGGTGATGGTGGTGACCCTCTGGAAGGGACTCGGCTACTACATGGTGATCTTCCTGGCTGGCCTGCAGGGGATCAGCGCTGATCTCTATGAAGCGGCCGAGCTGGATGGCAGTGAGGGATGGCGCAAACACCTCGACATCACCCTGCCGCTGCTGCGCCCCTACGTGACTTTGGTGGCGGTGATCTCAGCGATCGCGGCCACCAAGGTGTTTGAGGAGGTGTATCTGATGACCCAGGGCGGTCCTGCTGATGCCACCAAAACCCTGGTGTATTACGTCTACGACCAGGCCTTCGCCGAGTTGGAGATCAGCTACGCCTGCACGGTGGGCCTGGCGCTGTTTGTGATCGTGCTGCTGCTCAGCCTGGTGCGCTTTGCCTTTGCCGGCGATAAAGGTTTCAGCTGAGCCCGCCCGCTTCCGCCCAGCCCCCGCGGATGCGACATTGAGCCATTGAGCACTCATGCGCATGGGCGCTGCCAGATCAGTTGGAATCGTGGGCGGCGGTCAACTGGCCTGGATGCTGGCTGAGGCTGCCCGTCGCCGCGGCGTGGAGCTGCATGTGCAGACCCCCGGCGTCCACGACCCTGCTGTGGCCTTGGCCACCAGTGTGGTGCAGGCCGATGTGCGCGATGTGCAGGCCACCCGGGAGCTGGCCAGCCGTTGCAGCGCCATCAGTTTTGAAAACGAATGGGTGGACCTCAAGGGGCTGGCGCCGCTGGCCTCCGATGGGGTGTGCTTTCTGCCCGATCTCAATGCCCTCGCTCCGCTGGTTTGCAAGCGCAGCCAGCGTGAATTGCTGAATCGCTTCAACCTCCCTTCGCCGGCCTGGTTCCCTCTGCAACAGGTGAATGAGCCGGAGGATCCCTCCGCCGATGAGCACCATCAGGCGGATCACCAGGCACAAGCCAAAGCCGAGGAGCCATCGCTTCTTCCCCAGGGGTTTGCCTACCCCCTGATGGCCAAGGCCGCCAGTGGCGGTTACGACGGCAAGGGCACGGCGGTGCTGCGCAGCGATGCCGACCTCGAGGATCTGCTGCAACGCGTCGATCCTCTGAACTGGATCGTTGAGGAGTTCGTGAGCTTCGAGCTGGAGCTGGCGGTGGTGGCCGCCCGCGATCAATCGGGGGATGTGGTGTGTCTGCCGGTGGTGCAGACCCATCAACATCAGCAGGTGTGCGATTGGGTTCTCGCCCCTTTTGAAGCGAGCCACGCTTTGCAGCAATCCGTGCGCAACATGGCCGCCTCGCTGCTCACCTCGCTCAATTACGTGGGGGTGCTCTCGATCGAGTTTTTCTACGGCCCCCGCGGCTTGATGATCAATGAGCTGGCGCCTCGCACCCACAACTCCGGCCACTATTCGATTGAGGCCTGCACCCAGAGCCAGTTCGATCTGCAGCTCACCTGTGTGGCCGGTGAGCGTGTTGCTGAACCCGCCTTGGTGGCACCGGGAGCCTTGATGGTGAATCTGCTGGGGTTTGAGGAGCGCAACGGCGATGACCCTGCGGCTGAGTATCAGGATCAGCGCCAGGCCCTCAGCAACCTGGCGGATGCCCATCTGCATTGGTATGGGAAGGCCGGCTCATCTGTGGGTCGCAAGCTGGGCCACGTGACCGTGCTGCTGCGCCAAAGCGAGCCTGAAGCACGCCGCCAGGAGGCGATGCAACGCCTCGATCAAGTGCGGCAGATCTGGCCGTTGCCACCCGCTCAGGCGGTCTAGGATTTCTGCGGACTGCTGTGTTGGTGACTGCCTTCTACAGTTTTCTGATCTGACTCCCTTTTCGACTTGGGGCGTCTGTCGCGACAGTGCCGTAGACCGGCCTCGTAGCCGGAAACGAATCTTCGCTTTGACTCCCCTTCTGGTTTATCCAGGTCGGAATCTGGGGCAGAACGGCACAGCGGTTCACCCAAATCTCGTTCAGGGCGCTTTCACGTTCGGGCACGTGGCGCCATTGAATTTGCTGGCGATGCGTTTGCTGCCCTGCGTGTAAGTCTTTTGCGCTTTGTCCTTGTCGCCAGAGGCTTGGGCTGCGCTGAGTTTGCTGGCGAATGTTTGGCAGGCCTGATCAAGGCTGACCGCCTGTGCTGTCGTTGCGCCGCTTAAGGCGAGCACGCTGGTCACCGCCAGAGCTAAAGAGGAGCGCACAACGTCAGCCACAACTGGGGCCATGGTGTGCGCTCAGCCCGTGGCCGGCTCAGGTTCCAAACAGGTTGTCGTAAACCGCGAAGTTGGTCACCGCCAGCGTGGCCAGCTTGTTGATGCCATCACCCCACACATCCACCACGGCCATCAGGTGCAACGCGGCGTGGAACAGCACTCCCCGGCTGAGGCCTTGATGAGCTCCGAACCATCGGGCCAGGGCAAGCCCAATCACTACAAACGGCGTGGGCTATACGCGGAGCAGATCCAGCAGGTGCTGCGGTTTTATCCGCGGGAGCAGTTGCTCGTGTTGCGCAGTGAAGACTTTTTCGCTGATCCGGAAGAGGCCTACGCGCAGGTGCAGCGTTTTCTGGGTCTGGATCCCAAGCCGCTGCCTCTAGCTTCAGCTGCAGAGAACGTGGGCCGGGCCAAAGCCGAGATCCCGGTGGAGGTGAAACAGCACCTCGAAACCTTCTATCGGGGGCCCAATCAGCAGTTACAGGCGTTGCTGCCGGAGTTTCCGATCTGGAGCGAGCGGTTCAGTGGCTGATCGTTTCAGCGGCTGAGGGCCTGCTCAATGCGCTGCTCAAGTTCGGGGGCCTCGAGGCCGGTCACGATGAACACCTCCTGGGCGCTGCTGCCGCGGCGGGCCACGAGCTTCCAGCCGCCGGTGATTGGAGTGGAGACCCGCAGCCGCAGTTCCGGCGCGCGGCCCTTCACCCGCGCAATCACGGCTGGAGTGATCGTGTCGATCGCCGGATCACGCACCAGCCGCTTGAGCAGCGGGATCAGACCCTCCAGGTAGGTGCTGTGGGTGATCACCAGCCGGCCCATGGCTGCTGCAAGTGGTCGTCAACCCTAGGCATTGCTGCTAAACCTTTGATCCCTGATCAGCCCCCATGGCAGCCCGGGCACATCCTGAGAGGCATGAGCTCGTTCGGCGGGAGCTGCTGCGCCAACTGGGATCTCACACACAGCTGATCTCCCTTGAGCAACACGGGGAAGAGCGGGTGCGGGGCTTGGCCGTGTGTTCGGGCCGGATCCTCAGCTACGTACTCGATGCCCAGTCGAGGCGGCTGAGCACGCGGCCGTTGTTCAACCTGCTGCTGCACAGCCGCGGTTGAGCGCGCGGCTGCCTGTTGTTTCCTAACAGCGTTCCACCGGAGCCATCGTGAGCCCCTCGGCGCCGAGCTGCTGGTGATAGAGCTCCGCCTGCTCCAGGGGACCGCTCCACACCACCGCTGATCCCTCGCCATCGATCTGGTGGGCCAGCTCCCAGGCTCGGTCCGGATGCATGCCCGGGATGTAGCGCACGAGCACATCCACCACGTGTTGAAAGGTGTTGTGGTCGTCATCGAGCACGATCACGCGGCCATTGGGGTAGGGGACTTGCACCCGCTGCCGCTCCTTCACCGCCTGTTGTGCCATCTGATCACAAGCCGCTTGGGGGCTTCAGTCTGGCCCCCAGCGCTGGCTACACTCCTGGCACATTTGCAACAGCTCCATGCTGGTCACCGTGGGTTGGGCCGCCCTGTGCGCCGTCTTCACCTTCTCGATCGCCATGGTGGTCTGGGGCCGTAACGGCGACGGCTCCATCAACTTCTGAGCGTGAGCGACGTTGTTGTCGGTGGCCTCACGCTCAACAACGTGCTGGCCATCCTTGCGGCGTTGTTGCTGGTGTTTGTGAGCGGTGGTGTGATCTACCTCTCCACGGTGGAATGGCGTGATCGTCGCCGCCGCCAGCAACCCACTCCGGTGCGTCCTCGCTCCAAAGCCAAGGCGCTGCGGTGAGCCAGCTTTGGGAGTCGTTTGACCCCTGGGCCTGGCTGACCTCTGAAGCCGTGTTGGCCCAAGTGCCGCCCGCGCTTGATGCTGCTGGGTCCAACGGCTGGGGCGAAGCGCTCCAGAGCCAGCTCGCGGAACAGCTGGATCACTGCCCCACCGGCCCTGATGCCGTGGCCTTGGCTGAACAGCTGTTGCGGCAGCCGGCCAGCGAGGCTCTGCGCCTTCAGGCCGACCAGCTGCGTGCTGAGCTGGCGGGAGACACGGTCACCTATGTGGTGAACCGCAACCTCAATTTCACCAACCACTGCCTGCAGCACTGCAGCTTCTGCGCTTTCCGGCGTGACCCGGGCGCCGAAGGGGCCTACTGGCATGGCTTTGAGCTGCTTCAGGAGCGGGCCGCCGAGGCCCACGGGCTCGGGGCTACAGAGCTGTGTATTCAGGGTGGGCTGAATCCTGAGGCCCGGCTGGATGGTTCATCCTTGCGCTACTACCAGGCGCTGCTGGAGGCTTTGCTGCAGGCGGCGCCTGGGCTGCACCTGCATGCCTTCTCTCCCCAGGAGCTCCTGTTTATCGCCGAGCAGGACCAGATTCCGCTTCAAGCGGTGATCGATGCACTGATGGCCTCCGGGCTTGGCTCGATTCCGGGCACTGCCGCGGAGGTGCTGGAGGAATCGGTGCGCGCGCGCCTCTGCCCTGAGAAGCTCACGGCTCGTGAGTGGTGCGCCGTGGTGCTGCAGGTGCATCGCAGCGGGCTGCCGAGCACGGCCACGCTGATGGCTGGTCATCTCGAAACCACGGCGCATCGCGCCGCCCATCTGCTCACCCTGGTGGCTTTGCAGCAGGTGGCCTGGCAGCATCAACACGCCGGGTTCAGCGAGTTTGTGTTGCTCCCCTTTATCGGCGCGCACGCTCCTGCCCCCCTGCGTCAGCGGGTGGGCCGCGATCAGCCTGACCGCACCGACATGCTCGCCCTCACGGCCCAGGCTCGGCTGCTGCTCGGCCGCTGGTTCGTCAATCACCAGCCCAGCTGGGTGAAGCTCACCCTCGCTGGCGCCACCGAGGCGCTGCGTTGGGGCTGCAACGATCTGGGGGGCACGTTGATGGAAGAGAGCATCACCAGTGCGGCCGGAGCCCTCGGCGGAACGGCCCAGAGCGCCGATGCCCTGGAGGCTGCCGCCCGTTCGCTGCAGCGCCCCGTGCGTCAGCGCACCACGCTCTACAGCGCTGTGCCGGCGTGCGTCTGAAGGACTTTCCGCTGCGGGTCACGGCCCTCACCACCGCCGCTCTGCTGGTGGCTCCAGCCGCGTTGCTGTTGCTGTTGCCCCGCAAGCTGGCCAGCGGCCTGGATCGGTTGATGCCCGATGCGGCCCTGCTCCAGAGCTTCGCCGCCCGTCCGGCCCAACCTCCCCCAGCCCTGTGGCAGCAGCGCCTCGGCCCCCAGGAGGCCGAACGCCACTGGCGTTTGCAGCGTCGCTTCTGGTGGCAGTTCTGGGGCCCCCACGGCGATGCCGGCGCTTACCTGGTGTTTCCCGCCAACGCCTCCGAGCCTCTCCCGGCCAATGGCCTGCGGGTGGATGATCTGATCGTGGTGGCTCCCAGCCCCCTGGCCCGGCAACTGCTGCAGGAACAGCTCAAGCTGCGCCGCCGCCCGCCCCGCGGCTTGGATCAACGCTGCAGCCAGGATCTGCTCCAACGCGAAGCAGTGCACTGGAATCCAGCCGCTCTGGCCCAGATGCTCGGCCCGCTGGCGCCCCTTGCGATGACGCTCCAGCAGGGCTGCCTGGTCCTGCGCAGCGAGGGCTCTGCACTGGTTTGGCAGGGTGAGGCGGATGCCAGCCCCGATGCGATGCAGGCGGCCCCCGATCGCCTGGGGGTTCCTTCCTTGGGCGCACCACCTCCGCCTTCGCAGTTGTTGGAGCTGCGTGGGCTGCGGATGGAGCTACTGCTGCGCGGCCTTCTCAGCACTGCCCTGCTCCGTAACACGCTTGCCGAGCGCTACGGCCTCGGCAGCGAACAGGTGAGGCGGCTTCAGGCGGCACCATTTGCGCTGCGCCTGGCCTCCCAGCCCAAGGGGCCTTACCGGGCAGGGTTGCAATTGCTGGTGCGGCTGCCCGGCGAGCGGGAGCTGTGGGATCGCTGGCTACAAGACCTGAGCCGCACCCTCGAGAGCCAGGGCCTCAGCCGCTCCCAGCCCGCTGCGGCGCTCTCGCTCTGGAGCCGTGAAGACGGTGAAACCGTTGGTGGCTGGCGCTGGCTGGGCGCCGATCAGCTCCTGTTGTTCCTTGGCCCCAGCCCCACCCAGGCGTTGCCGCTCGAGGCTCCTGCTGGTGCCGATTGGCAGCTGTTGATCCAGCCGTCACTCCTGGAGGCCCAGCAGCTGCTGCCTCCGGGATTACCGCTGGTGGTGCGGCGCTCGGCCCAGCTGGTGCTGCAGGGCCGAGGATCAGGGCAGAGCGCCCTGGCGGGCCGCCTCCAACTCAGGTAGCGCTGCTCTCGGCCCGCTCGCGGCGGCGGCGCTCAGCGGCGAGGGTTTCCTCCATCAATTCCACCGCCTGGCTCATCTTCTCGATGTTGCTGGCGTAGAGGCTGAGGTCTTTATCCACGCGGTCTTTGATCAGGCCCATGGCCTCGCCCACCTCATGGGCAGCGCTGCGAAGGGCCTGCGGATCCATGGCATCGGCGCCCTGGGCGCTCTGCAGCAGGCTGAGCAGACCCACGGCCACCAGGCGTGAGTAGTGGAAGTTGGGGCGCTGCACCTCGTTGAGGAGGCTGGAGAGCAACGCGGGTGCGCCTTCGCCCTTGCTGGAGAGCCAACCCTTCACCTCGTCCACGCTGTGCACGCCCACGCTCTTGCGGGCCTCATCAGCCTTGGCACGCAGGGCCACGGCATCAAAGCCATTGGCGCTGCAGAGGGCCTGGAACAGCGGCTCCCGCTGCGATTCGGGGCGATAGCCGTTGGAGAAGCTGTCGAACACCTGGGTGAGGCCCACCGCGAAGAGGCCATCGGCCTGAAACCCCTTCTGGTGGCTGAGCAGGTGTAGCTCCACCAGCAGTTCATCCACCAAGCGGCGGTGGATCGGGGCAATCACATAAGGAAAGGCGCTATGGAAAACACGCTTGCTGTCGGCAACGGTCTGGCTGGCGCCCACGTCCAGATGGTTCAAGGTGCGTGGACCCTAGCTCGCGAGCAACGCTGAACTCGGTTGAAGCTCAGTAGGATCCCGCCAGCTGTTGAGCACCCTGTGTCGATGATCCCGATCGTGATCGAAGAGTCGGGCCGGGGCGAGCGCGCGTTCGATATCTATTCCCGTCTGCTGCGCGAGCGGATCATCTTCTTGGGTGAGCCGGTCACCTCGGAATCCGCCAACCGGATCGTGGCTCAGCTGCTGTTCCTGGAGGCTGAGGATCCTGAGAAGGACATCTACCTCTACATCAACTCCCCAGGCGGCTCCGTCTACGACGGCCTCGGCATCTTCGACACGATGCAGCACATCAAGCCCGATGTTCACACCGTGTGCGTGGGCCTCGCTGCCTCGATGGGTGCCTTCCTGCTCTGCGCCGGTGCCAAGGGCAAGCGCAGCAGCCTCACCCACTCGCGGATCATGATCCACCAGCCCTTGGGTGGTGCCCGCGGTCAGGCCAGCGACATCCGCATTCAGGCAGACGAGATTCTCTATCTCAAGAAGAAGCTCAACCAGGAGCTCTCCGATCGCACCGGTCAGCCCCTCAGCCGCATCGAGGAAGACACCGACCGCGACTTCTTCATGTCCCCCGTTGAAGCCGCTGAATACGGCCTGATCGACAAGGTGATCGATAAGCGTCCAGTGCGTGCCGTCTAAGCAGCGGCCGATGGGCAAAGGGCGCCCTCCTTCAGAGCGCCCTAGCAAGGTCTGCCCTGTATGCGGCAGGCCTTTTTTATGGCGCAAAAAGTGGGCCACGGTATGGGAGGAAGTGATCTACTGCTCCGACCGCTGCCGTAAGCGGCGCTAAAAAAAAGCCCGCACCTGGGTGCGGGCTCTGGAAGGGGATCGCTGGAAGGTGGATCAGGCCTGGGCCGGTTCGGCAGCGGGCTCAGCTTCCTTGCTGGTGTCGCTGTCACTCAGGAACGGAGAGAAGCGCTCCTTCTCGGGAATGGAGGTGAACTCGCTCACCAGGGCGCGGAATTCATCGCCATCAAGGCTTTCCTTCTCGATCAGCACTTCCACCACGCGGTCCATGCAGGCGCGGTTTTCGGCCACGAGCTTCACGGTTTCCTGGTAGCAGTTGTGCACGATCTGGCGCACGGCCAGGTCGACGCGGGCGGCGGTGGCATCGGAGCCATCGCTGCGGGTCATCAGATCGCGGCCCAGGAACACCTCCTGGTTGCCGGCTTCCAGGGAGAGCTGGCCTACTTCACTCATGCCGAAGCGGGTGACCATCTGGCGCGCGATCGAGGCCACCTGCTGGATATCACCGCCGGCGCCGGTGGTGACTTCGGCGTAGCCAAACACCACATCCTCAGCAGCGCGGCCGCCGAGGGCGCCCATGATGCGGGCGCGCAGCTGGGCGCGGCTCACCAGCATCTGTTCTTCATCGGGGGAGAACCAGGTGAGGCCCTGGGCCTGACCGCGGGGAATCAGGGTGACCTTCTGCACAGGATCGTGGGCCTTCACCAGGGTGCCCACCAGGGCATGGCCCACTTCGTGGTAGGCGATCAGGCGCTTACTGCGACCATCGGTGAGGGGTTTGCCCTCCATGCCGGCGATGATGCGATCAACAGCGTCGTCGATCTCGGCGAGGCTGGTGGCGTCCTTACGGCGGCGGGCCGTGAGGATCGCCGCTTCGTTAAGGAGGTTGGCCAGGTCGGCACCGGAGAAGCCAGGGGTGCGGCGGGCAATCGCCTCGAGGCTCACGTCGTCGGCGAGCTTCTTATCGCGGGAGTGCACCTTCAGAACGGAAAGACGGCCCTTGATGTCGGGCACGTCCACCTGCACCTGGCGGTCGAATCGACCGGGACGCAGCAGCGCCGAATCGAGCACGTCGGCCCGGTTGGTGGCGGCAATGATGATGATGCCGCTGTTGCCCTCGAAGCCGTCCATCTCGGTGAGGAGCTGGTTGAGGGTCTGCTCTCGCTCGTCGTTGCCGCCGCCCACACCGGCGCCGCGCTGACGACCCACCGCATCGATCTCGTCGATAAAGATCAGGCAGGGGCTGTTTTCCTTGGCGCGCTTGAACAGATCGCGCACACGGCTGGCGCCAACGCCCACGAACATCTCGACAAACTCCGAACCGGAGAGGGAGAAGAAGGGCACACCGGCTTCGCCGGCGATCGCCTTGGCCAGAAGGGTTTTACCGGTGCCGGGAGGGCCCACCAGCAGCACGCCTTTGGGAATCTTGGCGCCCACGGAGGTGAAGCGCTCAGGGGTTTTCAGGAAGGTGACCACCTCCTGGAGGTCTTGCTTGGCTTCTTCCACACCGGCCACGTCGTCAAACTTGACGCCGGTTTCGGCTTCCATCGCGAAGCGCGCCTTGGTCTTGCCGAACTGCATCGCCTGGCCGGGGCCGCCGGGCATGCCATTGCCGCGGCGCGACAGAAACACCAGGACGCCGATCAGCAGCAGCGGGAAGAGCAGGTTGCCCAGCAGGCCGAGGGCCGGAGGAGCCTGGCGGGGCGGGTGAATGTCGAAGCTGATGCCCTGGTCTTTGAGGTTGTTCACCAGCTCAGGCGCCAGACCGGGCAGATCCACGCGCAGGCGTTGCACGCGGTTGTCGAGGTCGGGGTCGACCGCTTCCACCACGGCAGTGCGGCCACCATCAAAGATGTCAACGGCGGTGACGCGGCCGGCATCCACGTAGTCGAGGAAGCGGCCGTAGCTCATGCGGGCCACTGCTGCATTGCGAGGAGCCACGGTGGGGCCGCTCGGGGCTGCCATCCGGCCGCCACCGTTACCGAGCACCTGCCAACCCAGGAACAGGGCGACGCCGATAGGGAGCACCCAGAGGGCAATGGTGCGCCAGCGCTGATTCATGGCCGCTCAAGTAGGTCTTGATGTTTAACAAGTGTAAAGCGAGCCCCCGCAGGATCGGGATTGTTGGGGCAATCGCTCTCTCATTCAGGAGGCCTGCTGCCAGTTCGAAGCCGCTTCACCAATGCTGCTGATTGGCTGGCGAGCCTCCAGAAGATCAGCTGCTTCCACGCCGAGCTCCTCCACCTTGATGGTTTCGCGCAGCTCCGGTCCGCCGAGGCCATGGGTCCAGATCTGCACCACGCTCTCGGCCGGTGCCAGGAAACTCAGCAGCTCAAACGGGAACACCACGCGCTCCAGAAAGAACTCTTGGGGCCCGATGCAACGCACGATCACCATCCGATCGCTGCTGTTGCGATAGCCACAGGTGAGCTGCGCCAAGGGAAGGCTTGCCGAATCGAAGCCTTATCAAGCCATCCAGCGGCCGCGCGAATGGTCGCAGTTGATGCTGTTTGGCGACGCTTTTTCTTTCTTCGGCTTTTCTTTCTTTTTGGGCGCCGCTATTTCGGTGGCTGAAGCGACCCCGGCCCAAGGGTTCAGAGACGGCGCCGGGCTTACAGGCTGCGCAGGGCCGTGATCGGATCGAGCCGCGCGGCGCGCCGGGCTGGCAGCACGCCGAACACCAGGCCGATCGTTCCGGACAGCCCCACCGTGATCAGCACGCTCACGCCACCGATCGCGGCGGGGAGCGGCGTGAAGGCAGCCACGGCTGTAACGGCTGAGAGGCCGAGGGCGCTGCCGATCACGCCCCCCAGGCTGGAGAGCACCAGCGCTTCCACCAGGAACTGAGCGAGCACATCGCTGCTGCGGGCGCCGATCGCTTTGCGCAGGCCGATCTCGGAGGTGCGCTCACTCACCGACACCAACATGATGTTCATGATCCCGATGCCCCCCACCAGCAGGGAGATGGCGCCGATCGCCCCGAGCATCAGCGTGAGACCGCCGGTGATCGTACCCACGATGGAAAGCGCATCCTTTTGAGAGCGCACGGCGAAATCGTCTTCCCGAAGGATGTTGTGCCGCTGGCGCAGCAGGTTGGTGATCTGGAATTTGGCGGCGCTGGTGCTCGCTTCATCCCGCGCTTCCACGCTGATGAAGTTGAGGCTCACCCCATAGGTGGGATCCCGGCCCGACAGCTTGCTCACCATGGTGGAGAGCGGGATGTAGGCGGCCTCGTCCTGGTTCTGACCGAACACCGCGCCTTTCGGCGCCATCACACCGATCACCTCAAAGCTCTGATCGCGAATGCGCAGTTGCTTGCCGATGGCGGAGCCCAGGGGCAGCAGTTTTTCGCGCAGGTCGGGGCCGATCACCACCACGTTGCGGGCGCCCTCGAGGTCGCGCTGATCGATGAAGCGCCCCTGGGCCACCTCAAAGCGGCGCACGCTCAGGAATTCAGGCGTGATTCCCGACACCGTGGCGCTTGAACTCTTGGCCCCGGCCTGCAGCACCGCGCTCAAGGTGATCTGGGGCACCACCCGTTTCACGCTCGGCACCTGCTCGGCGATCGCTTCGGCGTCCTCGAGCACCAGGGTTTTCGGAAAGTCGATGCCCTGGCGGCGGCTGTCGTTGTTGCCGGGCACCACAAACAGCACGTTGGCGCCGAGGGTGTTGAGCTGACCCTCCGCCAGGTTTTGGGCGCCGCGACCCACCCCCACTAGGGTGATCACCGAGGCATTGCCGATCACGATGCCCAGCATCGTGAGCAGTGATCTCAGGCGGTTGGCCCGCAGGGTGGCCAAAGCCATCCCCACGGTTTCACCCATGGCGAGTTTTAGGGCCATGGCCTCTGGCGAATGGGCGGGCCTACATGCTGCAGGCCTGGATCAAATGATGGTGGGATCGAGCACCGTGCCCTTGCCCACGATGCTCACCTTCACCAGGTCGGTGGAGCCGCTCACATCGGCCACGGTGCCGGCGGTTTGGATCACCAGATCGCCCTCGCGCAACAGCGCTTCATCGGTGGCCATCTCCATGGCGCGGTTGAAGCTGGCGGTGGCGCTGTCGGCATCCACGACTAGCAACGGGTGCACGCCCCACACGAGTTGCAGCTGGGAGGCCACCTTCTTCTCGCTGGTGATCGCCAGGATCGGTGTGCTGGGCCGGAACTTGCTCACGTTGCGCGCTGTGGCGCCGCTCTTGGTGAGGGGGAGGATCGCCGCCGCTTCGAGCTGACGGGCGATGGAACTCACCGCGTGGCTGATGGCGTTGGGGATGGTGGAGGCCAGCTGGCTGTCGTTTTCGCGGCGGGGGTAATCCCGCTCGATGCGCCGGGCGATCTGGCTCATGGTGGCCACCGCTTCCACGGGGAAGTCGCCCACGGCGCTCTCGTTGGAGAGCATCACGGCATCGGTGCCATCGAGGATGGCGTTGGCCACATCGCTCACCTCAGCGCGGGTGGGGCGCGGGCAACTCACCATCGAATCGAGCATCTGGGTGGCGGTGATCACCGGGATGCCGAGGCCGTTGCACTTGCGGATCAGCTCCTTCTGCAGCAGCGGCACTTCCTCCGCCGGCATCTCCACACCCAGGTCGCCACGGGCCACCATCACCCCATCGCAGAGGGGCAGGATCGCGTCGATCTGATCGATCGCTTCGAATTTCTCGATCTTGGCCACCACCGGGGTGTTGTGGCCATGGGAGGCGATCAGGGCCTTGATCTCCTCCATGTCGGAGGGATTGCGCACAAAGCTGAGGGCCACCCAATCCACGCCCTGCTGCAGGCCGAAGGCCAGATCGGTGCGGTCCTTGTCGGTGAGGGCGCGGATCGAGAGCTGCACATCGGGGAAATTCACCCCTTTGTTGTTGGAGAGCACCCCGCCCACGGTGACGGTGCAATAGAGGGTTTGATCGCTCTTATCGACGCGATCCACCACCATTTCCACGCGGCCGTCATCGAGAAGGATGCGGCTGCCGGCCACCACTTCATCGGCCAGCTTGTCGTAGGTGACGGTGGCGATCTCCTGGGTGCAGGCCACATCCCGGGAGGTGAGGGTGAAGGCATCACCCTTGGCCACGGTGATCGGGCCCCCGCTGAAGCGGCCGAGGCGGATCTTGGGGCCCTGGAGGTCTTGGAGGATGCCGATGTGCACGCGCATCTCCTCGGCCACCTGGCGGATGGTGCGGATGCGGGCGGCGTGCTCGCTGTGGTCGCCGTGGGAGAAATTCAGCCGGAACGTGGTGGCACCGGCTTCGATCAGCAGACGCAGCTGTTCGGGAGATTCGGTAGCAGGGCCGATGGTGGCCACGATCTTGGTGCGACGCGTGAGATCGGGCAGGGCCATTCGGCAGGGCCAAAGTTGAGGCCGACCCTATCATCGGAGCCCGCCAGCCCTGCTCTGCCAATGGATCTCAACGTCTATCAGCAGGGTGCACGCAGCACGGCCCGCTACCCGGATGTGGGCGCCAACCCGATTTATCCCACCCTCGGCCTCTGCGGAGAGGCCGGTGAGGTGGCCGACAAGGTGAAGAAGGTGCTGCGTGATCAGGGCGGCACCTTTTCGCCGGAGGTGCGCGAGGCGCTGAAGCTGGAGCTGGGCGATGTGCTCTGGTACGTGGCCCAGCTCTCCAGCGAACTGGGCTTTGAGCTTTCGGAGATCGCCGAGGCCAACCTCAACAAGTTGGCCAGCCGCGCCGCCCGTAACGTGATCTCAGGCAGCGGTGACCATCGCTGAGCGCTGTGCTGCCGGATCCGTTGTTGTGATGCCCGTGCTGCTCCGGCCACTCCGCTCGCTGTTCGCTGCAGCCCTGGTGCTGGGCCTGGTGCTCGCGGGCCCTTGGGCAGCTCCTGCCCTGGCAGCCAACCTCAGCGTGAGCGAGGTGAGCCTCGATCCCTGCCCCAGCGACGACATCGGCGCTCAGCCTCAGCTGCGCCGCCCCAGCGGAGCCAGCTGCTTTGTGCTGCGCGGCACGGTGAGCAATCCAGGCCGTAAGCCCGTGGTGGATACCGATGTGTTCGCTCAGATCCTGGATGCCAGCGGCGAGCCGGTGTTGCAGAACCGTGCGCGGGTGGGATCGATCGGCGATGTGCCCCCCGGTGATTCGAGCTTTGCTCTGAGGCTGGCGGTGCCCGCTGGCACACCTGGGCCGTTCACCTTCTCCAACGTGAAAGCGCGCGGCTTCAGCGCCCCTGTGCGCACCCGGGCTGGTGAGTTCGATGACCTGCTTCCGCTGGAGCAGGCCGTCGCGGACGCTCCTTAGAGCTGTTCAGTAGATGCCCTGATAGAAGAAGCCGCGGCTCTGCTCCAGCAGCGACTGGATCAGCTGCAGGGCGAGGAAGGCGATGATCGCAGAGAGATCCAGGCCCCCCAGGGGCGGGATCAGGCCGCGGAAGGCGTTGAGATAAGGATCGGTTACGGCGCTCACGGTGGAGAGCACCGGATTGCCCCAGTCGAGATTGGGGAACCAGCTGAGCAGCACCCGCACCAGCAGGATCAGCGTGTAGATCGAGATGGTCTGCGCAGAACGCCGATCAGATCGCCAACCAGTGGGGACATGTGAGATCTCTGCTTGCAGTGAGTTTATGGAGCGGTGCCGGAGCCTGGCGCTTCAGGCCGCTTGCTCCCAGTCGTCGTCGCTGAGCGCAGCGCTGCTGGTGAGCACTGGCTCGGGCAACGGTTCGACAGCCGGTTCGGCTGCGGCGGCGCGGCGCGGTTTGAGCTCCTCGGTTTTGATCGAGAAGGTGCGGTGGAACTTCTCGCTCAGGGTGAGCCAGTAGGAGCGGCCCTCGCTCTGGCGTTTGCGCTCGATGAAGTTCTGGGCCAGCAGTTCCTTGATGTGGTCGTAGGCGCCGGAGCCGCGCAGCTCCACCAGATCCGATTGCAGGATCCGTTTCTTCAGGGCGATGGTGGCCAGGGTGCGCAGGGCGGCGGTGGAGAGATCCACCGGCAGCAGGTTCTGCACCAGTTCGCCGAGGCCATCGCGCAGCTGCAGGCTGTAGCGCTGGCCTTCCTGGCGGATTTCGAGGGCGGTATCGCGGTGGGCGTAATCGGCCATCAGGGTGATCAGGCCCAGCTCTACCTGCTCACGGCTCACGCTGCTGATCTCGGCCAGCTCGCCAAGGGTCATGGAGCGACCCTTCAAATAGAGGATCGCCTCGAGCCTGGCTGGCAGCGACAGCTCCGCTGCGGGGGGCTCTCGCTGGAGCTCCTCTTCGATCGACGCGTTCTGGGTTGTGTCGTCCATCACGTCCCCAGCTTCAGGCGCAAGTTATCCCACCCCCACGGCGCCGGCCACCTCGCCCAGGAAGAGGCGATAGGCCGGGTTGTCGGTTTCGTCCACGTATTGATAGCCGAGGCCATCGAGGAAGCTCTGCCATTCCCCGAGTTCCTCAGGCGGCACCTGCACGCCCACCACGATGCGGCCCACGTCGGCGCCGTGGTTGCGGTAGTGAAAGATGCTGATGTTCCAGTTGGGATGCAGGCTGCTGAGGAAGCGCATCAGCGCCCCCGGCCGCTCCGGAAACTCGAAGCGATAAAGCAGTTCACGGGTGTGGCTGCAGGCTTCAGCCGCGGCTGCCGGCATGCGCCCGCCAACCATGTGGCGCAGGTGCAGCTTTGAGAGCTCGTCGTTCGAGAGATCGAGGCAGGGGAAGCCGGCGGCATTGAGCTGATCGATCAGCTCCTGTTCATCGCGGCTGCCGCTGGTTTGCACCCCCACAAAGATGTGGGCGCGGGAAGGATCGGCGAGCCGGTAGCTGAATTCAGTGAGGTTGCGATCGCCGAGCAGCGTGCAGAACTCCCTGAGGCTGCCGGCCCGCTCCGGGATCTCCACCGCCAGCATCGCCTCGCGGTCTTCGCTGATCTCGGTGCGTTCGGCCACGAAGCGCAGCCGATCGAAATTCATGTTGGCGCCGCAGGCCACCGCCACCAGGGTGCGGCCGCTCAGGTTGCGGCGTGCCACATCCGCCTTCATGCCAGCCACGGCCAGGGCGCCGGCGGGCTCAAGGATCGAACGCGTGTCTTCGAACACGTCTTTGATGGCTGCGCAGATGGCATCGGTGTCCACCGTCACCATCGCGTCCACATGGCGTCGGGCCAGCTCAAAGGTTTGCTCGCCCACCTCCCGCACGGCCACGCCATCGGCGAACAGGCCCACCTGCTCGAGCTTCACCCGCTCGCCGAGGGCCAGCGAGCGTGTCATCGCATCGGCATCCACCGGCTCCACCCCGATTACTTCCACCTGGGGCCAGAGGGATTTCACATAGGAGGCGATGCCGGCGATCAGGCCGCCGCCGCCCACGGCCACGTAGATGGCATCGGGCGGCTCGGAGCATTGGCGCAGGATTTCCAGGGCGATGGTGCCCTGGCCGGCGATCACATCCGGGTCGTCAAAGGGATGAATAAAGGTGAGGCCGCGCTCAGCCGCCAGCCGGTAGGCCTCGCTGCAGGCGGCGTCGTAGTTGTCGCCATGGAGCACCACCTCCGCCCCGCGGGCGGCAACGGCCCGCACCTTCATCTCCGGTGTGGTGACCGGCATCACGATCACGGCGCGGCAGCCGAGTTTCTGGGCACCAAGGGCCACGCCCTGGGCGTGGTTGCCGGCGCTGGCGGCGATCACGCCGCGCTCCAGCTCCTCGCGGCTGAGGCCCGCCATCTTGTTGTAGGCGCCGCGCAGCTTGAAGCTGAACACCGGCTGCAGGTCTTCTCGCTTGAGCAGCACCGTGTTGTTGAGGCGCCGCGAGAGGTTGGGGGCGGGGTCGAGCGGCGATTCGATCGCCACGTCGTACACGCGGGCCCGCAGGATGCGCAGCAGCATGGGCACGGTGTTGGTGTCGCTCATCGCCCCTGACTCACCTCCCCAGTGTGACAAGCCTCTGACATCGATCCGCGATTCGTGCCAGGAGGCACCAACGGCCTGAGTTGAGACCGTAGGCTGAACCCCAATCAAGGCCCAGGGCATGCATCTCAGCGAGCTGACGCATCCGAATCAGCTGCATGGCCTGAGCATCGCCGAGCTCGAGGGCATCGCCCGCCAGATCCGTGAGCGGCATCTGGAAGTGGTGAGCACCAGCGGTGGACACCTCGGCCCCGGCCTCGGGGTGGTGGAACTCACCCTCGCGCTGTACCAAACCCTCGATCTCGACCACGATCGGGTGGTGTGGGATGTGGGCCACCAGGCCTATCCCCACAAGCTGATCACCGGCCGCTACAACGATTTCCACACGCTGCGCCAACAAAACGGCGTGGCGGGTTACTTGAAGCGCTGCGAGAGCAGCTTTGACCATTTCGGCGCCGGCCACGCCAGCACCTCGATCTCAGCTGCCCTGGGCATGGCCCTGGCCCGCGATCAGCGCGGTGAAGACTTCAAATGTGTGGCGGTGATCGGCGATGGCTCGCTCACCGGCGGCATGGCCCTGGAGGCGATCAACCACGCCGGCCACCTGCCGCACACCCGCCTGCTGGTGGTGCTCAACGACAACGACATGTCGATCAGCCCGCCCGTGGGCGCGCTGAGCACCCACCTCAACCGCATGCGGCACAGCAAGCCGCTGCAGTTTCTGCAGGACAACGCCGAAGAGGCGATCAAGCATCTGCCCTTCATGCACGGTGAGCTGCCCACCGAGCTGAAGAACCTCAAAGAGAGCATGAAGCGCCTGGCGGTGCCCAAGGTGGGCGCCGTGTTTGAGGAGCTGGGCTTTACCTACATGGGCCCGGTGGATGGCCACGACATGGCCGGGATGATCCAGGTGTTCCAGCAGGCCCACGCCCACGAGGGGCCGGTGCTGGTGCATGTGGCCACCACCAAGGGCAAGGGCTATGCCTACGCCGAGGAAGACCAAGTGGGCTACCACGCCCAGAGCGCCTTCGATCTGGCCACCGGTAAGGCCTACCCCTCCAGCAAGCCCAAACCCCCTAGCTACAGCAAGGTGTTTGGCCAAACGTTGGTGAAGCTGTGTGAGCAGAACCCGCGTGTGGTGGGCATCACCGCCGCCATGGCCACCGGTACGGGGCTCGATCTGCTGGAGAAGGCCCGGCCCCATCAATATTTCGATGTGGGCATCGCCGAGCAGCACGCCGTGACCATGGCCGCCGGTATGGCCTGCGAAGGCCTGCGGCCGGTGTGCGCGATCTACAGCACCTTCCTGCAGCGCGCTTACGACCAACTGATCCACGACGTTGGCATTCAGAACCTGCCCGTGACTTTCGTGCTCGATCGCGCTGGCGTGGTGGGCGCCGATGGCCCCACGCACCAGGGTCAGTACGACATCAGCTATCTGCGCTGCGTGCCCAACTTCACGGTGATGGCACCGAAGGATGAGGCGGAACTGCAGCGGATGATGGTGACCTGCCTGCAGCACAACGGCCCTACCGCACTGCGGATCCCCCGCGGCGAAGGCGAAGGCGCTGCCCTGATGGAAGAGGGCTGGGAGCCCCTGGAGATCGGGCGCGGCGAACTGCTCGCCGACGGCGACGATCTGCTGATCGTGGCCTACGGCGCCATGGTGTATCCGGCCATGGCCACCGCCGGACTTCTCCAGGAGCAGGGTGTTCGGGCCGCCGTGATCAACGCCCGCTTCTTGCGGCCCCTGGATGAAGCGCTGATCCTGCCGATGGCCAAGCGCATCGGCCGGGTGGTGACCCTGGAAGAAGGTTGCCTCGCCGGTGGCTTCGGTGCCGCCGTGGTGGAAACCCTCAACGACCACGACGTGCTCGTGCCGGTGCACCGCATCGGTATCCCCGATGTGCTCGTGGATCACGCCACCCCGGATCAGAGCAAGCAGGCCCTCGGCCTTACCCCCACCCAGATGGCGGACAGCATCCTCAAGCGCTTCGGCTCCCTGCGCCGTCAGGCTGTGGGTGTCTGATCCGCAGAGCGTTGATGTTCTGATTGCCGGCGCCGGGCCGGCCGGGCTGCATCTGGCCCGCTTGCTCGCTCAGGCCGGGGCCTCGGTGCAGGTGGTGGATCCGCTCTTGGATCTGCGCCACAGCGCGTTCAGTAGTGCGGCCCTGCCGATGGAGGCCGTGCAGGAGTTCGAGTTGCCTGCGCAGGTGCAGGCGGCGCAGTGGCGCAGCTGGCAGTTGTTCGGCCCGGATGATCAGCGGCGCCAGTGGCAGGCCGATCACGTTCTGGGGGCGGTGCTGGATTTCGGCAGCCTGCGCCAGTGGCTGGCGGAGCGAGCCGTTGGCCAGTGCGTGAGGGTGCAGCTCGGCTGGAGCGTGCAGCGGTGGCAGCCCGGCGCCGCTGGTGGTGCGATGGCCTCGCTGCGAGGCCCGGGTGGTGATCGGCGCGAGATTCGATGCCGTTGGCTTGTGGATGCCACGGGCCAGCGGCGGGCGCTGATCGGTGAGCCGCCCGCAGCGGCGGGAGAGCTGGTGAGTGGTGAGGGGGTGGAGTGGTTGCTGCAGGTGCCGCAGGCCAGCTGGCAGGCCTGGGCGCACCAGCTCAGCTTCAGTCTCGGCAGCGGCTGGGTGCCCCAGGGCTACGGCTGGGTGTTTCCGATGGCGCCAGGCCAGTTGAAGCTGGGCGTGTGCCGCTTGCACGACGCTGCGCGTGCTCAACCGCCATTGCACGGACTGCTGCGCGGGTTGCAGCAACGGCTTGATCTCAGCGATGCGGTGGTGCTCGATCGCCATGGGGGCTTGATCCGGAGCACGATCCGCCGGCGGGAGCCCCATCAGCGCGGATGTTTGCTTGGCCTTGGCGATGCGGTGAGCACCGGCAACTTGCTGGGCGGCGAAGGCATTCGCCACGCGATGGCCAGCAGTGAGGTGCTCGCGCCGCTGTTGCTTGAAGCTCTGGCCGGCAAGCCCCAACTGCTGCGGAGCTATGCCCCCAAGCTGCGGCGGCGGCTGGGCTGGCGCTGGTCACTCAGTGGTCGTCTAGCCCGGCGCACCTGGCTGAGCCTGCACGGGGAGCGGGGAGACAACCGGTTGCAGCGGTTGCTGCACGGTTTGGAAGCGGAACGCAGCGCCGAGGATCTCTCGGCGCTGCTGTTCGATTACCGCTTTGAGCGCTATGGCTTCAAAGCGTTGCCCTATCTGCTGGGCTGGCGCTGAGCTGGGCTCAGATCACGCCGCGGGCAGCCAGGCCGAGGATGGCGCCCATGCCGAGCACGTGGCCGAAGGAGGTGGTGGCCAGCAGGGAGGCGTGGCTCATGCCGCCGAACATCGCGGCGTTGGGGAGCTGAGCGCCTTCGTTGGGGTACTTGATGGTGGCCTTGCCGATGCCGATGGCGATCACGTTGGCAACGATCATCACCAGGCCCACCTTGGGCGACCAGGACACAGATGCGGGGGCGATAGCCAGCAGGGAGGCGAGCATCGAATTCTCGGGCGACGCTTCATCTTCCGAGTGCCACCGCGCTTTGACACGCGCCGCTTAAGACTTATTCACTGCTGCGCATCGGATTTGGCGCGGCTGAATCCGAGCAGCACCAACACATTGCTGAGGGTGAGAAAGAGTTCAGCTCCGCCATGGAGCGGATCTACATCTGCCAGCTGCTTCCCGTACACACCCTCCGCGATCAGGGCTGCGGCGATGGTGATGGCCACAAACAGCAGGGTGAGGGCAAAGCCCCAGAGGGCCAGCCGTGGCATGCGGCCCGATTTCCAGCTCCACCAGAGAAAGGCCAGATAGGGCAACAACGACAGCCCGAAGAAGGGAGCCGGATCAATCCCGCCCAGGGCCTGCAGCCAACCCGCTGGATCAAGCGCACTCATGGGCTGCGTCGGGCCAGATTCCAGGCGGCGCCTGCCATGGCGGTGTTGCCGAGAGTGGTGCAGGCGGCCTGGAGCACCACCAGACCGTGCAGTTCTGCGGCGTTGTCAAACAGGTGCCAGGTGCAGGCGGCCATGGCGCTCACGAAGGCCGGCAGCATCGCTAGGGCCAGCCAATTCCATTCAGGCTCGTGCCGCTGTTGCCCGAAGCGTTGAATCGCGAGCATCGCCAGGCCCCACTCGATCACCGAGGCCACATGAATCCACCAGGTGGGCAGCGTGAGGGCATGCATGCCCTCGGTTCTACACGCTGTGGCTGCTGAACTGTTCGAACAGGGTTTGCAGCAGGGCGCTCATGTCGTGGTTGAGGGCGCAGCCCGGAGCGCTTCTCGAGGCCAGCAGCAGCAGCGCGCAGGCATCCACCAGGGTTGATGCTTCAGCGCTGCTGAGCTGAAGCAGATGCTCTTCGCCGCAGTGGGTGACGTGCAAGGACTTTGCTCTGGATGTATCGCACGCTACGGATCTCAATCAAGTCTGCCGAAATGCACGGTTTCATTTCCGCTTTGGGATCAAGGTCTGAAGCTTGAGATCAGCGCCTTACAGCCGTGGTGTTCAGCCTTGGGCGGGCAGGAGCGGCCTGAAGCTGTCGCGGCAATGGAAGTCCGCCTGATCGCCGCTGTGGTGCAGAGCCCAGAAGCTGCAGCCATGCTGCGGGTGATCGAGCACAGCGGTGAGTGAGCACTCCAGGCCAGCGCTCTCAGCGAGCAGTGGTTGCAGGTTGAGGCTGAAGCTGAGCTGTAGCTCCGTGGCGCTCCGGCGCAGGGCGTAGGTGAGCCCGCTCACCAGCGGTTCGGGGCGCAGGCCCTGGCGGTAGCGATCGAGGCGATACACGTTCCAGTGGCCGTTGGGAGCGAGGTTGATCTCCCAGTAGCGCTCCTGGCCGGGCTCGGCGAAAAACGCTTCAAAGCAGGTGCTCTGCCAGAGCTCATCGCGCCGCTGGAGTTGCGCGCAGGCTCGAGGGCGCACCAGCGATTCGGCCGGTGTGTGCAGCGCGAAGCTCACCTCGAGCTGCCCTGGCAACCACTTGGCAGATGCTTTGAGCTCGGTGCCTGTGAGCCATGGCTGTGGCTCGAACGGGTGCAACGCCTCCATCAGCTGCGGCTGGCGATTGGTTGGGCGGCGAGGCGCTCCACCAGCTGCCGCAGTGCCGGCAATTGCGCTTCGATGCTGGCGGTGAGCGCGAACTGCACCAGGGCCCGATCGAGGTTGTGGCGGGGGCGATCGGCCTTGAAGTAGGTGCTGCCGCAGAGGTAATCGCTGAAGAAGCGCAGCCCCAGCTCGAAGCTGATCAGCCGGGCCGCATCGGGGATGTAGCGCAGCTCGGATTCGCTGAGGAAGCTTCCGGCCACGCCCAGGTAGCCCTCAAGGATCGCCTCGGCCAGCTCCAGATCGAAGTGCACGGCGTCGAAGTCGAGGGTTTCCTCGCCGAGGCGATTGCAGCAAGAGCGCAGGCAATCACCGATGTCGTAATGCACCAGGCCGGGCTTCACGGTGTCGAGATCGATCAGCGCCACCGCCTGGCCGGACTCGCGATCGAGCAGCACGTTGTTGATCTTCGGATCGCCGTGGATCGGGCGCAGGGGCAGCTCACCGCGCTCCTTGGCCCGCTCAAGCAGATCGCAGAGCTGTTCGCGCTCGCGAATGAAGGCGATGCAACGCTCGCTGGCTTCACAGGGTTGCTGCTCGGTGTTCACCAGCGCCTTGTGATACGCCTCCAAATAAAGGGGCGTGATGTGGAAGCCCTCCAGCGTGTCGGCCAGAGCGGTTGGGGGCAGATCGCTGATCAGCTGGTGAAACAGTCCGAGGCCGATGCCCAGCTCCCGCGCCTGGGCCGGACCCTCCACCACATCCACGCAGTCGGCGTCAGGCACGTAGGTGATCGTGCGCCAGATCTCGCCGGCCTCGCAGCAGTGCCAGCTTTGCTGCTGATCGACGGTGCACACGAGCTGGGGCAATTGCCAGCGGCGGCCACTCAGCACGGGATGGCGTTCTGAGCCCTCGAGCTTCTGCTGGATGTGCTCGCCGAGCACCTGCAGGTTTTGAAGCACCAGCTTCGGCTGGTTGAACACCCGCGTGTTCAGCCGCTGCAACACGGCTGGTTCGCCCTGGGTGCGCACCAGATAGGTGTCATTCACATTGCCGTTGCCCAGGGGTGCAACGGAGCACACCGAGCCAGGCCCGTGGAAGGCTTCGGCGATCGCGATCAGCTCAGCATCGGATCGTTGAGCCAACGGGCGGGTCGCAGCCAGGTCTCACGCTGACACCGGCCCGCAGCAGCGGGCCTCCGCTGGAGGCCAGAACGTCCGCTGGTATCAGCGCGCCACGGTGCTGCGCTCGAGGCTTTCGCCCTGTTCCCGCTCGATTTCCCGCCGCAACTGATGGCGGATGTGATCAGGGGATTTGTATTGGCGTGGCAGGCAGTTGTGGAGGGTTTCGAGCCGGCTCCAACAGAGCGTTTTTTCGATGTTGGCGGGGGGCCTGCCCTCCAGAAGCAACTGCTTGAGGGCCTTGCGGTACAGAAAGTATTTGGCCTCCAATTCAGCGATGGTGAGTCCTTGGCTGTCGCTCATCGGAGGCCTGCCCGTCATTGCGGTGGCCTCACCGTACGCGAACTCAAACGCCGTTGATCCACTGGCGCCCCAGCGGCACCAGCGACCGGCTCACCTCCCCCCAGGGGAAGGGTTGCTGGGAGGCATCACTGAGTTCGAACCCGATGCCGTCGTGCACCTCCTCGAGCGCCTGCTGGAAGGGGATCGAGCGCAGCGCCGCATAGGTGCGGGCGATGGCGTTGATCTCTCCGGGGCTGCTCTCTCGCTTGAGGTAGCGATCGCGTAACGCCTCTGCGCTGTGCATGGCTTCCCACCGGGCGGGCTGACACCAGCAGGCTCGATCGGCCGCGGGCCACCGGCAACTGGTGTTCACCGGGATTCACATGGAGGCCCGTAGAGATTCAAGCTTCAGCTGATCAGGCTCTGAACGTTTTCAATCAGGGCTTGTGCGCGGTCGGTCCAAACGGAGCGCTCCAAACCGAGCAGCTCAGGTTCGTCGTCGTAGCGGAACTGCACTGCGAAGGCGGTGAAAGCCCGAAGCGGCAGAAGAGTGGAGATGTCGACGTTGGCCTCTTCCAGCAGCATCAGAAGACGCGCCAGATCGTGGGTTTGGGGTGGTTTGATCCCAACGACGTGAAGCCAGGCTTTGAGAGTTTTCTCAAGGCACTGTTGCGTTGCCCAGCCCCAGCTGGCCTCATCCACCTCGGGATCCAGCAGGTGGCGGGCCATCTTCAGGTCGCGGAGAGCTACTCGCAGCAATCGCTCGGCTTCAGGGGCTGCCATGGAGCAAAACGCCTTCGTGGATGGCCTCATGAACTAGGGATCCCGGTTCCTTCGCGCGGCGGGCCGCTTCGCTGGTGGAATGCAGCACCAGGTCCACCGAAAGATCGGGTTGGGCAACCGCCCCCCAGAGATCACTCAGCAGAGCAAAGCGATCCCGACTTGCAAGCCAAGCGTCTGGGGCGGTGATCAACAGGTCGACATCGGAATCGGGGCGTGCATCGCCGCGGGCCCGGGAGCCGAAAAGCCGAACCTCAGCAGCTGGGATCAACTGCTGGATCCCGCTCGCCATCTGCGCGAGGCGCTGTTCGATCGGTGTGTTTTTCACGATGGCCATCGACTCATTCTGGGCCAGCTGGCGTGCTTCACAACTTCGCCTGTCTGAGGGCCGGGCCGACAAACCACGCTGCAGCTCGCACACTCCCTCATGCGCATCTGCGTCGAGACATGCCTGGGCCTGTTGGACGAAATCTCATCGCAACTGGCCAACGCTGCGGGCCAGGGATCAGATCTTTCCCAGGCTGTTTTCCCCTCGTTGGCCGTCGTGGCCCCTATGGCCACCGCTTGCAGTCAATGGATCAGCTTTGGGCCAGACCAAGCAGCGTCAGGGCATGCCTTGCTGACACGATCTCAATCCCCTGAAAGCTGCGCAGCGCGAGGAGATCATCATCGCCAGACACGATCAGGTCGGCCTTGCCGCTGATGGCTGCAGCCAGCACCTGATCGTCATCGGAATCACGGCATACGGGGTTGGGCAATTCAGCCGGTTCCACACAACGCACGAGCGCGGCATAGCCATCAAAGAGATCGCTCACCTTTACGCCACGCCGCTGAATCGCCTCTCGAAACTTTGGCCGTTGCAGCACTCCCTCTAGCTCCGCCAACAAAGGCACAGAGGAAAGCAGTTGAACCGTGCCAGATCAGGCCTGACAGTGCAGTGTTGGTGTCAAGAACGAGCCGCAAACCGCTGTTCCTGGCGGTACGCCTTGATCTCGGCGTTGATCTCCTGCTGGGTCATCGCCTCCACTGGCTGAGCTGAAAGCAGATCTCGCGCCTGCTGAAGACGTGTCAATCGGTCTTCCATCAGCTTGGTGTGCAGGAGATCTTCGATGGCCTCGGCAGAGAGAAGGCCGGCACCTTTGGCTTCTTCAGCGAGAGCGTCTGGGAGGGTGATCTCAATGGTGGTCACGAGCACTCACAACCACGGCTTTTCAAATTTATCTGGACTGGCCGTTGGCAGGGTGGATTGTTTGAGTCACTGAGCAACACCGGTGGTCTTCGGGCGCCGGTTCCCTGCCCTGAAATCCCACGGCCGACGCACCCCGCCGGGCACGCTCCATACCCCGAGTCCCCGCAGGCGGGCCTGGGATTCGAGGCGGCTGTAGGTCTGGCGGTCGCAGCCGGCGATGTACTGCCAGTACACAAAGGAGGCGCCCGAGGCCACCAGGGCTTGGTTGAGGTTGCGGCCGTTGCGGCTCAGTTCGGCGACGGAGCGGCCGTAGCGGTCGGTGGCTTGGATGCGCAGCTCCACGCTGGAGCCGAGCGGGGCCAGGGCCTGAAGTTGGGTTCGGGCATTGGCGCCATGGGGCGCCTGGCTGGTTTCGGGGGCATCGATGCAGGCCAGGCGCACATTCAGGGTGCGGTTGCCTTCGCGCACGCGCAGGGTGTCGCCGTCGCCGATGGACACCACGGTGGCGGGGATGGGTTTGGGCCACTAGGGCAGCGGCTGCCAGAGCTAATGACAGGGGAATCACTCCTGCGTCCCGATGCGGTCTGCGTACCCCGCTGCCCACACAGCTGGGGCGAACCTCTTTGGCACTAGGCCCTTCTTGAAGCCGCCCATCGAGAGGATTCCACTCACGGCTTCTCCCAGCCGTCCCACCGAACGGCTCTGAGGCAGCTGGTGTTGAAGTTGTTGGTAGATCCGCAGCAGATACCTGGGCGATCCCCCAATCCCGGCGTTGAACTTGCTCTACAAAGCGGGATCGCGCCGCGCCTCGAGCACCATGTCGCCGGCGTTGTGGGCCTTGTCGGCGGCCTTCACCAACAGCAAGGCCTCGGGCTTGTGCTCGAGTGAGACGATGTTGAGTGTATTACGCAGTAGCCACGGTTCCTTCTCGCCCGGTGGTGCGTTGTCGCTGGTGTCAGTGCATTCGCGCACAATATCGGCCACGGCTTCTCCGAAGCGTTCGGCAATAGAGCCAGAGCTCTGGCAGGCGTCCTCAATGGCGATGCGCAGCCAGGCGGCGATGGCTGATCTTTTGTGCCGCTGTCTTCGCATACCAGGGCGCTGATGCTGATCTGGTGGGAGATGTAAGGCACACCTTTGCACTTGCGGCGCTGGTCGCGGTGGAGCTCCTCTGTCCCGCGCAAGGCCCCGCTATAGCGATCGCTGATCACCGGGATTGACTCGCTCGATAGCGCACTTTGCAATAGCCCGCACCGGCGTAGCTGGTGCCGCCAGGGCAGGTGTTGCCGTTTTTGGCGGGGATCATCAGTGGATTGGCTGGCGCCAATAGAGCTGCTGCGGTGATGGTGGAAAGAAGAGAAGGCATCAACCCACCACTGGATGCCCATTATCAAACAAGGCGCCCTTAATGAGCGCCTTGGCACCGGTTGCAAGTGTTCACCGCTGGCATCTCGTGGTCGACTTGCTCTGGTGTCGGTCGGTTTCACGATTCACCTATTTAGGACCTGGCAGGCAAGGAAAGCGTTCACGTCTCTGCTGAGAGATGCTCGAGGCTTGAGCGCAGCAGTTGTTATCTCAGTCAGGGTTATGCAGCCCTGTGGATCATCAATCAAGGTATCCAAGGCGGCGTCTTGCTCTTGCGGCTACGGGGCGATGTCTGCGCCACATCACCGAGTTCACTGTGGGGTTCACGCATCGTCGGCGCATCTCCCTCTGGGTGAAGGTGGGGGTGCTCACTTCCCTTCTCTGTAATCCCACGATTGGCCCTGTGTTAGCGCGTTGAGCTTCCTCTTCCCGTACTGGTGCAGAGCTAATTCGCCTCTCTCAACCCACTCGGATCAGCCCACCCACAACCACAAACGCAATCGCCAATGCCGTGATTGCGTGGTTATGCCAGACCAGCCCGCTGATTTTGCTGTCGCTAAGCTGGGGGATCAAGCACAGATGCGCATGCACGGCTAATACTGCGGTGCCGCCGAGCAGCACGAGCTTGGTACCGATAATGATCACGATTGGGTTGCTGGGTGGAACAAGCCCTGTTAGTCAGGGAGGTACATCGAGCCCATCCACAGGCCCGTAATCACCTGAATCGCCAAGGCCGTGAGGGCGAGGGGTTCAAACAGCTCTTCGAAGTCACGGATGGCCTGGGCGCTCTGCTCCTTGAGTGCTCTGGGCAACACCCGCAGATCCAGCACCAGGTGCCCGCCGGTCCACACCGTGGCCGCCAGGGCATGCACGATCACCAGAACAGGAAAGATTGCCACTGTTGAGCTGTTGTCTGTGGTGGATCACTGATGGGTCCCCATCCCAATAACAATTCAGTTTTCAGATGCCAGGCATCCATTTCTGATCTGATGGTATTGGGTTAAGGGTTGGTGTTGGATGTCTGAATGGACTCCAACCATTTCTCGCCAGCCATGGAATGAGTGCTTGATATTGGGAGAATTAAAAAGCTTAAGGAGACTACGCGCCGCCAGCCTTCTAAAGCAAAACCCCACGCATTACCACCCATACAGGCCAGTGCTGCTCGATGTTCCGCTGCAACTAAAGCAAAGCTGCTCAATCCAATGACTAAGCAAAGAAGCGCGCTAAGCGCACCGGCTATGCCGCTGTGCCTGCTCATGCACCTAAAAAAGTCCAGATGAAATCGCAAATGGTCGTGCTCGTCGTCCCGTATCTCGGATAAGGCGCCTTTCGCTGGGCACTCATCCAGTAGATTGACGAGTGCCGAATAGTAAGAAAATCCCACCAGTTCCGCTAGAAGTAGAACAAGAAGCTTGATGCGAATGCCAGCAAGCCTCCTGGCATGGATAAATAAATGTTCTGTTCGGCTGTCACGCTTTCTCGTCGTATCTAATTCCTTGAGCATGTCATCAAGAATCCTTCCATGTCTTCCTTCTTCCGCAACAAAGAGTCGACACGCCTCTCGATAGGTCTCGTCGATGTAGGGAGTCTTGAATCCGTTGATTTCTCGTGCTAGGCGTCCCTCCCCAGCTTCTCCAGCTTGAAATATCGCGATGGAGCAGCCAAGGCGTCTTTTCTGGAGAATGCTTAAAGATTCGGGAAATTGTGTTTTGGGATAGGGTCGGTTGATGCGGCTGAGGAGCGTTTTCAGGTGCTTGCCCCAGTAGCTTTCATCGTGCGCTGGCTGCTTAGTTGCCAGGCTGTGGCAGTTCCTGGAGGCTTTCCTTGTCATGCCATTCGCCATATGCGACAAATCTTTTTGCTAGTCCGTGGTCTTCAATATAGCGACCAAGGCCGTTGTCGACATAGAGAGAATGGTCGATTCCTAGTAGGATGGAGCGAAGGCTCGGAAGTGGGAAGCTCTCGCCATGGGGTGTTCCTGTTTTCTTCGTGATGTCTGTGTAACTGGGCCAGATCCAGGGAACTTCTGCTCTCCAGTGGATTTCGCAATCAGAGCCTGCTCGATGGGTGCGTGCCTCCAATGTGCCGTAATACAGGCCAAATACGCTGTCGGGGCTGGACGGGTGTGGCATGTAGAACTCATCTGTTTTGAACACCTGATTATTGGGGCACTGCGCAGCACTAATCTTTCCCTTGATCAGGTGGGCCTGAAGCATCACGTTGGAATTGTCGGTAAATATCGTTCTGTTGAGCTTGAAATCAACGCCGCTTCTGTTGAGGTAGTGGCTCATCAGCTCGCCAGACTGTCGTGCGAAGCCACTCAGCTTTCCTCCTTCGGCGAGGGTCCAGTAAAAGTGTTCTAAGAATTCGCGTTGATGCTTCGTCGGTTCCTTGTTCTGAATAGCATTGTTTTCCAGTTCGTCGATGATGGCTTGGAACTGGTCGCGTCCAATTCCTGTAAGCAGAGTGAACGCGATCATGCTTCTAGGCCCTGGAAAGACCGCCATGAGGGCAAGGCTGCTGGCGCCTGCAACCCCCAAAAGAATCAGTATCCAACGTTTCAAGATAGTCATGAGCCTGCTTCAGATCAGCTTGTTTTCGGATAGCTCGCGATACACCTGATTCAGTAGCACCACCTCCTCGAACGAGGCTTGTAATTCCTGCAGCCGCTCGGGCCGGTGCCTCGTTGTGGGGTCGAAGTTGAGTACAGGTCTGATGCTCGCAGGCACGGAAAGAAACTCCCCCAGGTCGTTCAACATCGCGCTGCTCTCGCGAACGGCGTTCTGAATCAGCTCGATTTCACGTTCCACATTCGCTTTGGCTTTCAGCAGCTGTGGAATGGCTGGCTCCAGCAGTTCATTTCCCGGCGCGATCGTGATCGTGTGCTCTGCGTCTCGCCCCATTTGCTGCAAATCCTCGAGGGCATGGCTGCTCCAGAGAATTTCCTCAACACACTGCAGGGCAGTTCGCATCGCTTTGGCTTCCACCGAAAGCTCGCCGATCAGTTCAATGCCGGTTCGCTCGAGGCGTGTTGTGATGTCTCGGGCCGAACATAACCCTGCTCCAGGCGCAGGTGCCAGCTTGATCTGCTCGTCGACCAACATGGCGCGGCCGCTGTCTTGATCGAGCAGCGACACCTTCAGTTCCAGGATCTGTTGGCTGCCCACTAGCTCCTGAATCACACCGTGCTGGTTCTTCCAGCGGCAGATGGCCTGCCCGTGCCTGGAATTCCAGTTCTTCAATTCCAGCGCGGTGACTTGTTGGCTGTAGATCTGCACGACCCACACCACCAGGCCCAACACGCCCACCACAACCACAAGCGGCCAGAGCGCCATCAGGATCGGCAACCCCACCACCAGGCCCACCAGCAGAAGACAGCCCTGATTGCTGTTCACAGGCTCTGTCGCGCAGGGGTTGCCTCGTTTTTGACCCTAGCTGCAGTCTTCATCCGCCACAGTGCAACCGTCGCTTGGAATCCGATGGCTGACGCCCGCCGCAGTGTGTTGATCACCGGTGCCTCCAGCGGCATTGGCTTGGCCACGGCCCATCGCCTGATCGATCAGGGCTGGCGCGTGTTGGCTGCAGCGCGCCGGGTTGAAGCGATGGAGCCGCTGCGCAGCCGCGGCGCTGAGATCTTCCCCCTGGATTTGGTCGACCCGAGCTCACGCGATGCGCTTGCTCATGCCATTAGCGAACGCGTCGGCGCGCTCGATGCGTTGGTGAACAACGCCGGCTATGGCGATGTGGGCCCGGTGGAAACAATGGCTCTCGATCGGGCCCGAGCCATGTTTGAAGTGAATGTGTTCGGCCTGGTGGGCCTCACCCAGCTGCTGCTGCCGGCGATGCGCGAACGGCGCCGCGGCTGCATCGTGAACCTCTCCTCCATCGCCGGCCGCTTCGTGACACCCGGGGCCGGTTGGTATGGCGCGAGCAAGCACGCCGTGGAGGCGATCAGTGATGCCCTGCGCCTGGAGCTGCACCAGTTCGGCGTTCACGTGGTGCTGGTGGAGCCCGGCTTGATCCGCACCGGCTTTGAGGGCGTTACGGCTGATGCCATGCAGCGCGAAGGGCTCGACCCTGTTTGGGGTTCGATGATGCGGCGGGTTGCCGCCGGCTGGGCCGATGGATTCCGCAGGGGCTCAGAGCCTGAGGTGGTGGCTCGCACCATCGCAGCTGCTCTACAGGCCAGCGATCCCAATCCCCGCTACCGCTGCGGCAGCGAATCTGAGGCGGTGCTCGTGCAGCGGCTCATGCCCACGCGTTTGTGGGATTCACTTGTGCGAATGCGCATGCTCGGTTGATGCTTCACGACGAACAGCTGTAGTGCGACACGCCTCCTGCGTTGAAGAACTCGCGGGGTTTGAGCCGGTCGTATTTGGCGGCCAGCTCTGGGGGGCAGTCGCTGTAGGGATCGCTGAACAGCGCCTGCAGTTCCTGGATCAGCTGGGTGTCGCCCTGGGCCGCTCGTTCGTAGGCGGGAGCGATCAGCCATTCGCGCCAGGTGATTGCGGGGTTCACCCGCTTCATCGCAGCGGATGTCTCCTCAAGGTTGCCGTTCGACTTGATCGCCTCCCTCCAGCGCACCAGCCAGCTGCTCCACTGCGCATCGAGCTCCTCTGAGCTGGGCAGATAGAAGCTCTCCTTGAGGGGTTCCAGCTGCTCGGGGATCTCTGACAGGCGGCGGAAGAAGATCGTGTAATCAGCCCTGGAATTCACCAGCAGCTGCAGAAACTCCTGCATCAGCTCGCCGTCGTAGCGGGGTAGTCCGAGCTTGCTGGCCCACATCGTCTCCATCGCCTGTGCCATGGCTTCGGCAAAGCCGCTTTGGATCGCATCCAGTTCGGCCATGGCCTCGCTGTCGCCTTCCAGCAGGGGCCGCAGCGATTTCACGAACATCCCGTAATTCACCTCAGCGGCCGCCGGTTGGTTGAAGAAGCAGAAGTGCTCCCCGCCACCGGTCCAGGGCTGGAAGCGTGGGTCGAACAGCTCGCAGAAGCCGAAGGGGCCGTAATCGAGGGTGTAGCCACCGGCGGCGCAGTTGTCGCTGTTGAAGTTGCCCTGGCAGTAGCCCACGCGCATCCAGTTCGCCACCAGAGTGGTGAGCCGCTCGCGGAACAAGCGGGCCAGCTCCAGCACCTGCTCGTGGAAGGGCAGAGACGCATTGATCTGCGAGCGGTAGTTGCGCTCGATCAGATGGGCCGTGATCATCTGCAGCTCGCGCAAGGCGGCGGCATGGCCATTGCTGCGGGCCCGGCGTGCAAACAACTCCAGCTGCCCCACCCGCAGGAACGAGGGCGCCACCCGTGTGGTGATCGCCGCTGGGTTGTCGACCATCACATCGGGATCGAACGAGCGGGAGTTGGGCGAATACCAGGGCCGCCGCACCGCTTCGGCGCGCGACATGTAGAGCGTGAGCGAGCGGGAGCTGGGAACCCCCAGGGCGTGCATGAACTCCTGGGCCAGAAACTCGCGCACGCTGGAGCGCAGCACAGCGCGGCCATCGGCGCCGCGGCAGTAGGGGGTGGGGCCACCTCCTTTGAGCTGCAGTTCCCAGCGTTGGCCTTCAAACAGTCCTTCAAAGATCGAGATGGCCCGGCCGTCGCCATAGCCGTTGCCCGTGCCGAAGGGGCACTGCTGGATGTATTCGGTGCCGTAGATCGAGAGGGCGTAACCGGTGGCCCAGCCAAACGGCCGCATCGGCCCGGTGGCCACGCTGCTGTCGCCGGAGAACAGCCGCTGGAACGCGTCGTCGTGTACGAGTGAGTCGCTCAGCCCCAGCTCGGCAAACAAGATGCGGCTGTGGGCCACGTATTCCGGCGCCGGAATCGGCGTGGGCTTGACCGGCACGTAGTGCCCCGAGAACACCTGGCGCGGCTGATGGTCCTGGCCATCGCTGGTGGCCTTGGGATCCGGCTGCAGCGTCTCCAGCAGCGAATAGTCGGCCCGTTGCGCGAACTCCGCGAAGGTGGTGGTCGACACGGCAGATCCGGCTTCAGGGTGGCCTGGGCTCATCCTGGCGAGCGGGGGCTTGAACTGGCGTTCCCCTTGGCGGCTTGGATGAATGCCTGCAGCAGCTGCGGGCACTTGAAGCCATCGGGGCCCTTCACGCCGCTGTTCACATCCACGCCCCAGGGCTGCACCTGCGCGATTGCCACCGCCACGTTGTGTGGTGTCAGGCCCCCCGCTAGCCAGAGCGGCACGGGGGCTTGCCGCACGAGATCGGCGCTGATGGCCCAATCGTGGGTGAGGCCTGTGCCGCCTACCTGGCCCGTGGCGGGATTGCAGCTGTCGGCCACGAAGCCATCCACCAGCTGGCCGTACTGCCGGATCGTCTCCAGCGGATTGCCGGCGTTGCCGTGCACGGCCTTGGTGAGCAGCAGATCCGGTCTGGCCTGGCGGATCTGTCGAACGGCCTCTGGATGAATGGCGCTGTGCAGTTGCAGGGCCCCTGGGTGGAGTAGATCGATCAGCTCCAACAGGGCGGCTGGATCCTCGAGGTGGCTCACCAGCATTCCGGTCACCTGCTTTGGCAGCTCCCGCAGGATTGCGGATGCGGTGGACGGTTCGATGAAGTCGCCGCTGGGATGGCTCTGGCCCACCAGCACGCCAACCGCATCGGCGCCAAGGTGGGCCGCTAGGCGGGCATCCTCCGGGCGGCGCACGCCGCAGATTTTTACGCGCACAGCCGCTTCAGCCATGGCAGGCCTTCACTGCTGCTCTGCGGTGCCCTGGATCCAGCGCACCAGGGCCTTGCCGGGATCACTGAGCTCGTGGATCGAGCCGTAAAGCCACTCCTGCCAGCCCTGTTGCGGCAGGCCGCTGAACACCATCAAGTTGAGGGGATAGTCCTCAGAATCACTGCAACGGCGGAAGTCGTCGCGGTAGAGAAACACGGGTTTGCCGAGCGCGATCGCCGCGCCCAGTTCGAGCATCACGCCCTCATCAGGAGGCGTTCCGTTCACGATGGCGAGCAGCGCATCGGCATCACGCATGTCCTGCAGGTCGGCCTGGGCCACCCGCCAGGCCCAGCCTGGTTCTGCCAGATCCACCTGGCCGTTGCGTGTGAACGGCTCCCACACCTCCAGCCCGAGAGCCTCGAGGGCTTGAACGAAATCGGGAAGCAGCCGCTCACGCCAGTGGGGAGAGAAGCCGTAGGGGGAGGCCAGATAAAGGGTGGGACGCGTCATGGCCGGGAGGCTCGATAGGCCTGTTCATCCGCGGCGGCGGCAGCGGCGCTTTCCCACGGAAACACGATCCATTCGCTGGATTGCACCACCTCCACCGCCTGCCACCACTGCGGCTCGGCCTTGCTCACCCACACCATCGCCGTGCAGTGCTCGAGCTGTCGATAGCGCTCGAGGGTGAGCCCGGTTTCGTACACGTCGTCCACCAGCAGGCAACCGGGTTGGGCGCTGGGCAGGAGGGGCAGATTCAGCCGATGGCTGAGCGTCACTGCGAGCACCAGGCCGCCTCGGGGAATGCCGTACACCCCGCTGAATTGGCCATCACGGCAGTGCTCCGCGATGCGGTTCACCGCCAGCTCAAACTCGTCCCAAGTGAGGTTGCGCATCGCCTATCAGCTCACTTCGACGAGCCTTTGACCGTGTTGAGCCGAAACATCGAGCTCGCCAACGGCACGCCACCACGGGAGAACACACCCGCGATGTGCCAGGCCACGGCTCCTGCGATCAACAGCCAGGCCAGCACGTGCAGGTGATACACGACGTGATTCAGATCGCCGTTGCGCAGCCAGTCTTCCTGCATGAACTTGCCGCTGCCCACCGCCAGCACCAGAGCGATCAGGGCGGCGGCATTGGCGCCCTGGCGCAAGCGGAAGCGCCCCACGCTCAGGGCATAGATCAAAAACAGGGCGGCCAGCGGCCAGAGCAGCACGCCGATCGTTCCGTGGATGTCGATCCAGTTGCCAGGCACCTGCACGGGTAGGCGCAGCCAGCGCCCGTCGTGATTGGAGAACACCACTGCACCACTCAGCCAGGCCAAAGGCACCAACACCACCATCGCGCCGTGGAGCAGGCGCAAGAGCTGGGGTTGACGGGGAGAGGTTTGTGCCATGGATGGCATTGTCCAGCAGCTTCGAATCGGGCTGATGCGCAAGCGCTACACCTTCCCGATTCCGGTCCATGGGGGGAAGATCCACTGCATCACTGATCCTTCCCATGGCTGATCCCGTGGCCGCAAGCCAGGGCCTTGGTTCCCTGCTTGGTGAGCTGGCCGCCTTTGGGTTGGCGATTGGGCTCTCGCCGCTGCACATCGGCCTGCTGCTGCTGATCCTGCTCGGGCCGAAGCCTCTGCACCGCGGGGGTTGGTTTGTGGCCGGTTGGCTGATCACCGCCGCTGTTGCGGTGACGCTGCTCACCACCGTGGGCCATGGGCTGTTTCTGAGCATGGACAAGGGCAGCAGCCACCGCACCGGCCTGGATCTGGTGGCCGCCGGCGTGCTGTTGGGGCTGGGCCTGAAGGAACTTCTCAACAAAGGGGATGGCAGCGCAGAGCCACCGGGTTGGACCCGCAAGCTCGATCAGTTCTGCGCCATGCCGCTTCCGCTGCTCCTCGCGATCAGTGCGGCCCTGGAGGTGGTGCGACCCGACGCGCTGTTTTTGTTCACCAAGACGGCCGGCACGTTGCTGGCGTCAGGCCTTGGCACTGCCAGCGAACTCCTGGCCACAGGCGTGTTCAGCCTGGTGAGCGCAAGCCTGTTGCTAATCCCACTGCTGGCTCTGGTGTTGGCCGGCCCTGAGCGCGTGCTGGCGATCCTGGAGCGCGGGAAGCAGTGGTTGTTCGCCAAAGGCGATCTGCTGGTAGGTCTGGTGGGCGTTGCTCTCGGGCTCTATCTGGGTTGGCAGGGGATTGAGGGGTTGGGGCTGGCTTGAGCACGCAGTGAAACGATCTTTCTTCCGGAGCACCCCATCTCGATGAACACCCCCGCCCCTGACTGGATGCCGGACGTCTCCAAAGCCACCTACCCCGGCTGGGTGCAGCGCAAGGCGGTGACGTTGTCCAAGCGAGATCAGAAACGTGGCGGCGTTGGCAATGTGCAGCAGTACCGGCTGGCGATCCATGAAGCGGTGCTGGCTTCCCAGGGGTTCGACCACTGGACCGGCGAGTGGCTCGAGTGGGAGCTGATCGGCACTTACGACAATCGTGAAGCCGCCGAGGGCAAAGGCGAGCACAAGAAGCGCTACGCGATGCTCCCCACCATTGATCACCGCACCAACCAACCGGAACCGGACTTCGTGATCTGCGCTTGGCGCACCAATGACGCCAAGCACGACATGACCCCCCGGGAGTTGTTGAATTTCTGCACCGCTGTGATCAAGCACAGCTCCAATTGGGATGGTTCAAGCTCTGCGGACTGAGCCGGGAACAAAGGGACCACGGCTCGATCTTTTGAACCTCCCGCCGGCCGGTGTTCCGGCCGGTTTCCTCAGTGCTGACGCGGGGTCTGGAGGAGTGTGATCCACGGAACCTGGCGCAGCTCAGACACCCTTGGCATGGTGAGAGATCCAGGGCTTTCCCTCCGATGAGCTGGTCCGAGCTGGAGCGTTTTGTGGACGACGTGGAGGCCGATAGCGCCCTCCAACGGGCGCTCAAGCACTGCCGCTCCCGTAAGGAGCTGATCCTTGCGGCACGGCGCCTCGGTTACCGGATCACGCGGATCGATCTGCAGCGTGCGTGGCAGGAGGAGCAGCGGGAACAGGAGCAGGCGGCCCAGGGATGAACTCAGCCCTTCCCCACAACAAGCTGAGGGTGCACTACCGCGTTCTGCAGCAGGGCGAGACCGCCACGGTCTGGGTGGCGGGAACCACCGCCGGTGACACCGTGACCGAGCGGTGGCCGGCTTGGCTGTCCATGAGCCGAACCCAATGGGTCCCCGCCTGGCTGGAAGGAGAGCAGCTTGAGTCGCTCCTGCTGCAGGAACTCCGGCGCAGTCACCCAGCGGCGGAGGACCTAGCGGTGGATCGTGTCTCCGTGCTCAGGTCTGGGGTGGTTCTGCAGGAGCGCTGAGCGGGGGTCGCGCTATTTAGTCGTCGAACAAACGGGCTTTTTCTTTGCTTTGTTTTTGATTTGGGTGTCAGAGGTTGAGATGTCTGAGTGCTGAATGAGGTAGAGATTCAACCCCGTGGCGCTCAAGAACCATACTGAAAAGACTCCAGTGCAGGGGATGTATAATGCTTTGGATAAAGCCAAGCCTTCTCTCCAGGGCCAGAAGCGCTAATCCCCAAGGACTTCTTCAAGAGTTCTCGCGACCAAGTAAGTGGCGGATGTTTCGCCCTGTCTCAGAGCATTGAAGTGAGCCTTGCCGCATTCAATCTTTGCTCGCTCCTTGTCTCGCAGGTCATCTGTAAAAAGACTGCTTTTTGTTTCCACCACGAAATAGAGCCTCTCAGTTCCGTCCTTCTCAATGAGGACGGCCCAATCTGGGTTGTAGCCGCCTAACGGTGTCGGCACAGTGAACCAGTCTGGCAATTTCGCATAGACCTTGACCGCACTGTTCTTCTCGAGCTGGTCTCCAAAGCTTCGTTCAATCTCCGAGTCGTAAACCACCTGCTCATAGACAGCCTTGGTGGTATCCAGAAGATTTCTTAGATAGCCTGTCAACTCCTCTTTCTCGAAGAGTTCCTGAGCGTAATAGTGTTCATCGCCAAGGCGCTGATATTTAATCCCATCTACTACAACAAGGCGTTTGCACCGATTGATCGCCTCGGCGGTGAGCACAATGAAGGCTTGCGGATTGCTCTTGAAATCATCGAGCCGCAGGCTGCCGCTCAGAATGCGCTGCAGGCTGCGTCTGGTGAGCTGTGTGCGGTCCTGGAGATCTGTGAGTAGATCGGGAAGCTGGATGTCTCTTTCGTCAAGCACCACTGTGGCTGCTCCCTCACGCTCTATAGCCTCGACACCCGCCTGTCCGATGGCGAGGTCAGCCTTGCGCCATTGCAGGCGGGTTTTCGGAATCGGCGGCGCTGCCTGCACAGCACGGATACAGGTCTCAATCAGCCGTTCGTTGTCAAATTCCACCCTGTAGGTGGTCTTGTGCTTGATGCGATCCCATAACGCCTTGAACTCAGGGCTGTGCAGCACCGCCTGTCGGGTACGCACCTGACGGCGCTCATCGGCATTCTTGATCTCAAGACGTCCTGCCAGCTTTTTGAGAACGGCCGTGATTTGGTCACGCTGCGCCTCGAATGGCTGAGGCACGGTGAGTGAGCCGCTCTTCAGGGCATCCCTGAGCGAATCCTGAACTTTGCCGCGGTTATCCAGATGGCCTTCTGCCTTGAAGTGATCCCACAAAACTCTGGACTGTTCAACCCCCAGCGGAGCAATGCTGCCGTCAGAACTGACGACCGCGATGCTTGCGAACTCATGAGATTCCACGACACCAAAGCGAATGCCAGTGTCTTCTTCAATTTCCTTCTGCAAGCGTTCAGCAAATTGCTCGTAGCTCTCCATCGCAATGACGGTCAAGGTATTGACGTCAAAACCGCGGCGGCGCTCGCCTTGCTGGTTTACACACAGGCGGAGACCACGGCCAATGGTTTGTCGACGCTCACGTTCAGTTGAAATATCGCGCAGGGTACAGATTTGGAACACATTGGGACTGTCCCAGCCTTCTTTCAAGGCTGAGTGCGAGAAAATGAATTTCAAAGGAGTTTGCAATGACAACAACTTCTCCTTCTCCTTCATGATCAGGTTGTAGGCGCGTTCTGCGTTGTCACGGTTCGTCTGATTGTTTTCGGCGGTATTTGTCCAGCCCCCAGCCCTGTCAATCGAGAAGTAGCCGTTGTGGACATCTTCGGCTGCATGCGAAAGATCAACTTCTTGAAACAGTGTGTGGTAGTCAGGCAGTGCCGCTGCACGCCGATACTCCTCTTCAAAGATGCGCGCGTAGTCGCCTTTAACGGCATTACCCTCACTGTCATAGGAGCGGTATTTCGCCACCTCATCAATGAAGAAGAGAGAGAGAACTTTGATGCCCTGTGGACGCAGCCGCTTTTCCTTGTCGAGATGCTCACGGATCGTGCGGCGAATCATCTCACGTTGAACAGCTAGCAAGTCAACATCGCCCCAGGCTTGTCCGATCTGCAGATATTGGTCCGCGCCGGGAACGCGTAGTTCTAAATATTCACCGCCTTTGGCGACTCGTATCTCTCCGATTCGGCAGTTGGCATAGATAGTGCGACCAGTGGTCTGCGCGAGATCGTCACCATCTTGCACGGTGACTGTCTGACGTCGAACACCACCCGTGGCTGTCTGCAAATCAAGCTCAACCTGAGCGCTAATCATTCCTCGCTGGTTCTTCACCGACAAGAGCCGCACATAGGGCTTGTTGTGAGCATCTTCTACGGTGGCTGAGGCCACTTCGATTTGCTTGACAAGTCGCTTCTCATAGGCATCGACCGCATCTAGGCGATAGACCATGTGATGGCGATCCACATGGGTGGCGGAGTAGCGCAATGTGCAAAGTGGACTCATTGCCTCAAGCGCTCTTTTCCCACTCCCTTGCAGGCCACCATCGACGCTCTGAGGCTCATCAACAATCACAATGGGTCTTGTTGCCTTGATCAAGTCAATCGGCTTTTCGCCACCTGTCTTTTCGCTCTCCTTGTAGAGGTTATTGACGTCCCTCTTATTGATAGCCCCAACGGTGACCACCATGATTTGGATGCTGGCGCTGGTTGCGAAATTGCGAACCTGGCCAAGCTTGTTTGAGTCGTAGAGAAAGTAGTCGCAATGAACTCCTGCGTAGAGGCCCTTGAAGTGCTGCTCAGTGATCTGCAGTGATTTATAGACCCCCTCTTTGATCGCCACTGAAGGGACCACGATGACAAACTTGTTGAAGCCATAGCGCTTATTCAGCTCGAAGATGGTGCGCAAGTAGACGTAGGTTTTACCGGTCCCAGTCTCCATCTCCACAGTGAAGTCGCGTGAGGTGAGCTCAACAGAAGGTGGTAGGCCATGACGGAGTTGGATGCCGCTGAGGTTTTTGAGCAGCTCGTCTTCAAGCAGCGTCAGGCGGTTGCCGACGCCTAGATCACTCTCAAGACCGGGTATGAACGCCCCACCAAGTGCACTCTTGGTGACGGTAAATTCGGTACGGCAGGTCTCCTGACCACGAAATAGATCACAGACAGATTCGATCGCTGTGAGCTGATAGTCGAGATCAGGTTCGAAATGGAGCTTCATCATCGCGATGTCACAAGCTCCGCACGTTCATTAGACCGTGCTGATTCAAAATGGCTGCGAGATTGATTTTGGCCACATCATCAGCAAAAGCGCTGTCGCGAAACACACAGGTGGTGTCGCCTGCTGGAGCAAGGACCTGATGCCAGGCCACCAGTCCTTGTGCAAGATGCTCCACATTTTCACTTGCAATCTCAGGCGCAAGGCAGGCCATCAGGACACCGCCGCCAATGCTGTGCACGGTTTTGCCAGCAATGTCTTTTTGTTCGATCGGCACGCACAACTCAAGTCCCAGCTTGAGAAGCAGTTCGTAGAGAATGTCCTGCTCGGTGCGACCATCCTTGATATGGTTCGTGTAATCAAGGACTGTCTGGTCAAGATTGTTAGGATCTGGCTCCCATGCGCGGATGTTGCTGGAATCGAGTTTGAAGACCCGAAAGCCAAGATCGCCTGCCAACAGCGGGTTGTAACCTTGAACAGACTGGCCTGCACGGCGAAGCCCCTCTTTTGTGAGCTCTGCAATGGTGCACGGCTTGCCGATATCAATGCAAAATCTTGCTGCCTTCTCTTGCTCGCTATTACTGATTTCTAGCTGCTCAGGGAGCTGGACAAGTATATAGCGTCTCTTAAGAGGTCGTTGCGATTCGGCCTTCATAACAGCATGCCCCGTCGCGCCCGAACCCGCGAAGAAGTCCATCACTATATCGCCATCTTTTGTGATTGCGGAGATGAACCTTGCAAGAACATCAATGTCCTTGGGATAGCTAAATACTTCTTCCCCCATTAAGCTGGTCAGGGCTTTTGAAGCAGCTCTTCTGTCCTTGTAAAAGACGGACCCTGGAGCCCACTCTTCGTGTTCATGAAGATAGGACTTAATTTTAACCCTTTGCGTTTTAGATGCTGGATAAACAAGCCTGTCTTCTGCATCGAGGCGTTCCATCTTCTCTCTGCTGTATGCCCACCCATTCGGGTGTGGCTGGTATCCTTTCCAGTCGAAAACAAGATTTGGCCTTGGGTTGGGGCTGCGAAGATTATCAGGAAAGAAGACTCCTCTGCTATCAATATAATTAAAATGAGCGTGTGGCTTTGAAGGATGCCCTTCGGGAAGCTCCCGAAACCATCGAAGCATCTCGCTGTGCATGGCTGCAAAGTCTTCCCCGTGTAGCAAGCGCAGTTCCGCGACTTTTTCATAGACGGGATCGAGTCCATCTTTCTTCTCTCGCCAGCGAGAGTCTGCGCTCCGGATAGCGGCAAGATTTTTTGCGTAAACCAGGATATAGTCATGGCTATTGGAAATTAGCCTGGCATCATTCTTTCTGCCTCCTTGCCATACAAAGCTTCCAATGAAGTTCTCCATGCCAAGTACCGTGTCAATAAGCAGTCTTGTGTGATGAACTTCGTGGTCGCCAATAGATACCATGAGCACCCCTTCGTCTTTGCTCAGCAATTGGCTTGCAAGCTGAAGTCTGGGTAGCATCATGTTTAGCCATTCAGTATGGAAACGGCCAGACGCCTCTGTATTTGTTGATACTCTTGCTCCGCCCTCGACTTGGCCTGTTAGCTCGTGATAGTTTTTTATTGAGTCAACATAGTCGTCCGGGTAGACGAAATCATTGCCGGTATTGTATGGAGGGTCAATATATATGAGTTTAACTTTTCCCGCGTAGCTCTTCTGCAGGAGCTTGAGCACCTCCAGGTTGTCCCCTTCGATCATCAGGTTCTGCGTGGTGTCCCAGTCCACGCTCTCTTCCGGGCAGGGACGCAATGTGCCAGTCGAGGGCATGAGCGCCAGTTGCCGGGCCTGACGTTTTCCATGCCAGTTGAGGCCGTATTTCTCGTCAGCATCCGTCACGGTTTTATCGCCGACCAGCGCCTTCAGGACATCCACATTCACGGCAGAACCATTCGGCCCTTCCGTGACCAGTTCTGGAAACTGTGCCTTGAGCCGCTCGAGATTCGCCGCGACCAGGTCTGGGCTCATGGTCTCGGGATCGCCGGCAGTCAGTTTCTTCATCGTGTCTTAGGCCTCAGAGGCGTGTCAGCGCGGAGGCTCGGGCCGCCTCTGCGTGCTTCAGTGCCATGTTCAGTTCTACCCGGCGGGACACCTGCTTCTCCTTGGCAGCGGCAGCCCGCAGGCGGGTGATCTCGGCCTCCAGCTGGGCGGATTCGCGCAACGCCTCCCGTCTGGCATTGGCATGTGCCAGCGACCCTGGCAGGCTGAAGCGCCCTGTTAGCTGAGCCGCAAGCAGGGCTAGCACCGCATCGATCCAGCCCTGGTAAAGCTTGAACAGGTCAGCTCGCGGCTGTGCGCTCAGCGAGAGCGCTTCGAGGAACGACGTGGTCACCTGGGTGGAGCTGGCCGGAGCTACAGACGCCGCAACCAGGTCTCCATCCAGCACAGTGGCACCCGCCTCGCCCTGCGACCAGCGCTTGTGGGCCAGTGAGAGGGTGAGCCCTGTGCCCACGTCCAAGAGCAGGAACAGCGGGTAGGGCACGGCACGGTGCAGCAGCTCTGACAGCCTCTCGGCTTTGGCGCCCGCTCGCAAGGCCACCGTCAGAACTGAAATCTCCGGGTATTCGCGCGCTGCATCACGGAAAGCAGGCACACCGATAGTCGTGGGCTTGAGCGTCGCTACCCACTGCACCTCTTCAATGCCATCCCTGATGCGGCGCTTGTCCGAAGCCGTGGGAGCTCCATGCTCCAACAGCAACGTCTTGGGCACGCGCCGGTCCACCCGTGAGTTGGCCGGTAGATCTAACGCGGCGATCAGGTCTGTGGCATTCATTGCGCCGCCTCCGGAAGGATGACGAGGAAGGCAATCACCTCAAAGTCATCGATCCCGGCAAACTCGCCAGCCAATATGTGCGTGCCACCCGGGGCGAACAAGCTGGCGACGGCACGTTGCTCCGTCTTGCCGACAACGGAACCCACTGCTGCTGCCAGCAAGCGCTGCGCGTGACGCATGTCCGCGCCTTGCTTCGAGGCTTTGTCAAAGCGAGCACAAGCCGCTTGGTCGGGTTGGTCCCGTCCCCCGCATAGACGCTTCAGCCGGTCAAGGATGCGTTTGGTTTGGGTAAAGGGCAGCAGCACGGCACCGTCATCGCCCATATGCACGAGGTAATGGGGTGCCATGGGGTATCCAGGCTCGAACGCCTGCTTGGCAGCCTCGCTCTCCGAACGAAGACAGAAGATGATGCCGGGGGGAAGATCGGCCTCAGCCGTTGTCGTGACAGCCATCGTGCCCAGCTGTAACGAGTCCAGCGCCTCGGGGTGTGCCCGCCTGTACTCAGCGAGGTCGATGCGGAAGTCGCTCAGCGTCAGGTCGGCGATGGAAACGCCAGTAGAGAGGTCCTCGAGATCGATGACCGCGTCTTGGAGCTTCAGGAGCTGCTTACGCCGGTACTCAAGGTCATTCATCGGGTTGCCCGACTGCTGCTCGATCAGGTTCTCCTCGCCTGTGGCGGAGATGTCGAGCAAGACCATGCGCCCGCTGACGCGCTGTTCCAAGTTGATGTATTCCTCAAGTTCCATGTTTGGCCAGAAGTTGACCAGCTGAATCCGCTCGTTTGGTGAGCCAAGGCGGTCGATACGACCGAAACGCTGGATGATCCGTACTGGATTCCAATGGATGTCGTAGTTGATCAGCCAATCGCAGTCCTGCAGGTTCTGCCCCTCAGAGATGCAGTCGGTGGCGATGAGCAGTTCCAGTTCACCCTCGCTCGCAAGATCCGCAGGCCGTTCCTTTGCGCGTGGCGCAAAAGCAGACAGGATCGACGCCAGGTCCTTTCGCAGAAGCGGCAACGTGGCTTGGTTGCTACCGGTGCCTGTGACCAATGCCGCATGGAGACTAAGCGTCTTGTTCGCCCACGGAGCAAGCTGCTCGTAGAGATACCTGGCGGTATCGGCAAACGCTGTGAAGACAATCAGCTTGCGGTTGCCGGGATTGATTGGCTGTTGGCATTTTTGAGCAATCAGCTCGCGCAAGGCCTGGAGCTTGGCGTCCCGCTCTGGCTCAACGTCTTGGGCAGCTGCGACAAGCTTGACCAGCCTGTCGCGGTCTTCGCTCAGGTCCTGCTTCCAACGAACAAGATCGACATCCTTTAGCAGGACCTTGATCTTGCGGCCCACGAGAAGGCTCTCAAAAGTTGGATCGTCAAGGTCCACATTCTCGATATCAACTTCCTCGAGCTCATCAGCTTGTGCCTCGATGCGAGCGAGAGTGGCTTCTACGTCAGAGAGCTGGCGTTGCAACGTCAGCGCAAAGGAGGAAACAGCGCTCTCCATTCGCTTGAGAACGTTGACGCGCAGAAGATGGATCAGGCTTTCCTCGCGGTCTGCCTGGCGAAAGAACCCGCTCCCGCCCTTGACCTCGGTGCTGTACTTGCGGTCATAGGCCGCCTGCTTGTGTGGGAGCACATAGCGCAATGGTGCATAGGAAGCCAGGTTCAATCGGCGGATCTCTCGATTGATGTCGGCAATGGGCGGGAAAGCCCCTGCACTGTCCACATCTGCCTTGATATTGATTGGCTTGAGTCGGTCGGGGAAACGGCCGGTTTCGGCAGTGCCGTAGTACTTCTCGATGTGGCGCCTGGATCTCGCGATCGTTAGATGGTCAAGCAGCGTGAAGTAGTCGAAGCCCAGCATCTCGACCAAAAGAGACGGCGTACGGTCCGCCTCCTCCAGATCGAGCCAACGGTTGAATTGCTTCTGCGCTAAGCGAGTGGTGGCGTCGATGCTGTTGATGCCATGGTCGATCAGGGCTCTGTCGTCACCTTCCGTCGCGAATGAAATTTGGTTGCGCAGATCAGCAAGGCGATTGTTAACCGGGGTAGCAGACAACATGAGCACCCGTGTCTTCACCCCCTCGTGAATGATCTTGCGCATCAACCGGTCGTAGCGGGTCTCACCTTCCGCTTGGGGCGTCTTCTTGTTTCGGAAGTTATGTGATTCGTCGATGACGACGAGGTCGTAATTGCCCCAGTTCACATGGGCAAGGTCAATATCGCCCGAGAGCCCAGCATCGCGTGAGAGGTCCGTGTGGTTCAAAACGTCATAGTTGAAGCGATCCGCAGCAAGGACATTCCGACGATCGTTGGCTGTGTAGAGCGTCCAGTTGTCGCGAAGTCGCTTAGGGCAGAGCACCAAAACGCGGTCATTGCGCAATTCCTGGTACTTGATGATGGCCAGTGCCTCGAATGTCTTGCCGAGCCCAACGCTATCGGCAATGATGCATCCTCCAAACCTGTTGAGTTTGTCGATTGCGCCGATCACGCCATCACGCTGGAATTTGTAAAGCTTGTTCCAGACGACGGTCTTGCGGATTCCTGTCGCGGCATTAACGATCTGATCTTCGTCTAACTGACCTTCTTGACCGCTAAAAAGCTTTTCAAGAATCAGCGCATAAATCAGTATGGGCGCACGGTGCTCTGTTATGGGACGTAGGTGGTCTAGCAGTGAGGCCTTAGCTTGTTCATCTTCTGCGAGCAAGTTCCATTGTGCATTCAGCCAACTATCGATTAACTGAGCTTCCTCTTTGTTCTCTGAAGCCTGAATCAAGCTCAGTGGATTGCCTGGTGTGAGGCCCAGTCCGTGGCTGCTCAAGGAGAGAGCGCCGATCAATGCCTGCACTGGCTGAAGGTCGCCATCCCGAACAACGATTGCACCTTGAGGAACTTTTGTTGCCGCACGTCGAATATTCCCTTTCTCTGTTATCCATTGCAGGAGACGACTTGCTAGCCAGCGACTCTGAAGGCGGTTCCGTGCAGGTCTATCTGCTGTGGTTCCCAGTATTTCAAGATCCGTTTCCTTTGGTGGCAGTATGAGCTGACAAGAGTCCACGCTATTGAGTTCAGCGAGGAGGTCGGCAAAACCAAATATGGATAGGCTCTCGCTGACCACGCTTAATCCCACGCTCTTTTGAAGCGATCGCCGGACTATCTCGGCGACGCGGTCTTGGCCGGTATTTCTGACTAGTCTCATGTATTTGTCGAGGTTGAAATCTCTAAGTGACGTACCTGATATGCCTTCGGTCCATATTGCTCTGATTTTCCATCTCTTAGCCCTCCAAGCTCGGTCCTCCAGTTGTCTTGTGGTGGGGTGATTGATTCTCTCTTTGTTTCGAGCACGGCTGCGGTCATCGACGTTCTTGGTTGAGAAGCTGCTTCACCAACCCAATCAGCTCTTTCTTGCTGAAGCTTTCCAATGGCCGAGGCGGTGGCTCGAGCCCATGCTGCTCCAAAACCCTTGCCAGGTCAGCCTTCTTCAACTTGCTGTAGCCCGGTATCCCGTGTTGTTTGCAGAGCGATTTGAGGGTGGCCACGCTCTGCTGCAGGAAGCTTCCCTTCCCCAGCAAGGCCAGTGCCCTAGGACTTGGCTCCGCGGGTGCGCTCAGCTCTTCGATGGCCTTAGCGGTGCGCTGCAGGTGCTCACCGACCCGCCGGTAGACACGGGCATCGGTGCCGGCGAGCTCGCGGCTAGTTGCTTCGAGTAGATCCGCGATTGAGGGGCTGGTCATCGATCACCCCTCGGGTTCGATCTGGCCGGTCTCACTCGCGATCGCAGCGGCCTTGGCCTTCACCGATCGCCACTGGCGTGCCAGCTGTACGAGCTGTTGAAACATCCGCACCAGCCAGAAGCCGCTCTGCTGCTGGCTTTCCTCAACCGCTTCGGCAATGGCGTCACCGGTGGCTTCCAGCTCTCGGATCACCTCCACAAGGCGGCTGTTCATGGCATGCAGCCGTGCTTTGGCCCTGGCCTCATTGCCGAGGGCAGCCTCCAGCTCCTGGAGCTCCCGCTGCAGCTCGGTGATCACCACGCCGCGCTTCTCGCTCTGGCTCCGGAAGATCCCGCGGGAGATGTTCACGCTGATCAGGGCAGAGCGCATCGCGTTGTGGGTGTCCCGGAGTTGCTCATCGCTGGGGCTGATCGGGAATCGTGTTGCTGAACTGTTGGTCATGGCTTGTTCGTGCCTGGATACAGCGTTGCCGGAACGGCTGGTGCTCTTCATCCCCTGATCGGGGGACTTGCTCACTTAGAGGCGATCTGATTGCCGCAGGCGTTGGCGCCCTTGATCAGGCCAGGGCTGCGTGCTTCCAGCGACTTGAGCACGTCGACGATGGAGATCGCGAAGTTCACGTTTTGGGCGCGGCCGTCATCACCGCGCAGCGCCCAGGTGTTGACGCCCACCACCTCGCCGCTGCTGTTGAGCAACGGCCCACCGCTGTTACCGGGGCTGATCGAGGCGTCCGTTTGGATCAGGGTGACGTAGTTGGGAGCCGTGTCTTTGAGGTCACCGCTCGGGGCGCGCACGGCGCTGACGATCCCTTGGGTCACCGTTCCGGCTAGCCCCAACGGTGATCCCAGCGCCACCACAGCCTGGCCTGGTTTGGGATAGCTCGCATAGCAAAGCGGTAATGGCTTAAGGCGACTGAGCCCATCCGCCCGCACCAAGGCGAAGTCAAGCTTGCGATCCACATAAATCACCTCGCCCTCTGTTTTCAGACCACCTTCGGCGCTGATCTGGAAACGACGGCTACCGCCGGCTGTGACATGGCGGTTGGTGAGGATCAGGCCATTGGCTGCGATCACGAAGCCACTGCCAATGCTTCGATCGTTCTTGAGCATCACAACCGAGGGAAGGGAGCTGGTTGCGACGGTCTCCACCAGTAGCGGCTGACCGCTCACGTTTTGAGGCGTCAAAGCAATGGCCGGTTTCTCCCATGTCTGAATGGCTTTGCTGTACAGCTGCTGGAGAGCCGCCACCGTTCCTTTGCCAACGGGCACCACTGAGCCGCCAGTGGATCCGCGGATCAGCTTCAGATTGAGCGAGGCCCCGGCACCTGCTGCGAGCAGGTCATCGATGAAGGCCTGCGGGATGGGGAATTCACCGCTCGAGCCATAGAGCCGATAGCTCTTGCCACTGGTGTGCAGTTCCACGACATCTGGCAGGTCAGCCACCGTTCCGCGGCCGTAGGTGCAGGTCCAAAAGCCGCAGCCACCTGCTGTGAACACCACACCTTTGAGGGTGTCGACGGTCCACTTGGTTGCGACCCCTTCCTTAGCGCCTGAACTGAAGTCGGAGGTGTAATCGCGATCAAACACCGCCAGCTCGTAGGTGCCATCGAGGGCGGAGCGGATCTTGACGACCTTTGACCAGGGGATGGAGGCCTTGTTGGCGTTCTTCCAGTCCAGGTCAGTGGTGAGCTCGATGACCTGGAGACCAGTGCCACCATCCACCGCCTTCTTCCCTCCGCCATCACCGTCTTGCAGAGAGCAGCGTGTGCGTTCCTGGGGATCCAGCCGAGCGGGGTTCTTGCAATCGTCCGCTGAGCGAGCTGGTAGCGGCACCTGCAGCGCGGCTCCTGCGAGCCAAATTCCTGCGAGCAATTGCCGAAAAACTCTGTGGCCCATCAAGGAGATGCCCCTTGCTGCGTTCTAGGCGAATTCTCCTGGGTTGACACGCTTGTTCTATCCCCCACTTAGGGGATTAATCCAGCTGGCTTGTGTTGTCAGGCTGCAGGGAGCTCCCGAAGGTTCTAGTTCTGGGGGCGGTCGCAACCCTTGGATCAAGACACGCTGCTCAACGATGCGCACGATTCCCAATAACCAGCTCAAGCTGGAGCTGATCCCTGACCCCGAGGGTGACTTCAGCGACTGGCCATCCTTTGCCCACACCATCAATGGCTATGAGGTGGCAGGCAGTTTCGAGGCCTGCGCGGATCTAGCCAATGCAGGCCCAGCGATATCCCTGACGGAGCTGCGCTGCGTCCTGTTCTTTGAAGCCCGCCGTGATCGTCATAGTGGCGGACTAGCGGACGTTGAACCTGCGGTGCGGCGGTTGCTGCGTGCGATCCGGGAGAAGGTGGCCAACCAAGAGCTCAGCTGATGGATGCCCTCTGGCGGGTCTCCCCTATCCCCGTAAGCCCTCGCAAGCCACGCCGTCGCCATCGCGATCGAGATAGCTGTGGCCCTGTTGCAACAGCACCTGTGCTCGGTCGTACGAGCCGATCTGGCTACAGGTGTACTTCTGACCTGAGGGGATAGAGGAATTGCTGCTGGGTTGGCGTTGTTTCGAGCGGTAGTCCCATGGCCTCAGGACTCCACCCTTTACGGACCACACCCCCAGCCCTTTGAGCCGCGCCTCGGTTTCCAGGCGGCTGTAGGTCTGGCGGTCGCAGCCTTGGATGTAATGCCAATACACAAACGCTGCACCGGTTGCCACCAGGGCCTGGTTCAGGTTGCGGCCGCTCCTGCTCAGCTCTGCCACAGAGCGGCCGTAGCGATCGGTGGCTTTGATCCGCAGCTCAACGGCTGACCCAACCGGTGCAAGAACCTGCAACTGCGTTCGGGCGCTGGCGCCATGGGGTGCCTGACTGGTTTCCGGCGCATCGATGCAGGCCAGGCGCACGTTCAGGACGCGGCTGCCCTCGCGCACCCGCAGGGTGTCTCCATCACCGATGGAGAGCACGGTGGCGGTGCGGGTTTGGGCCAGTAGGGCAACGGCTGCTAGAGGCAAGAACAGGGGAATCACTCCTGCGCCCCTAGTCGCTCCGCATATCCCGCTGCCCATACAGCCGGTGCGAACCCCTCTGGCACGAGGCGTTTGTAGCTGTCCATCACGAGGATTTCACTCACGGCTTCCCCGAGCCGTTCCACCGAACGGCTCTGAGGCAGCTGGCGTTTCAACTGCTGGTGGATCCGCAGCAGATACCAAGCCGATCCCTCGAGCCCAGCGTTGAACTTGCTCCACATCGCTGGATCGCGCCTGGCGTCGAGCACCATGTCGCCGGCGTTGTGGGCCTTGGCGGCTGCTGTCACCAACAGAGAGGCCTCGGGCTTGTGCTCGAGGGAGGCGATGTAGCGGGTTTTGCGTAGCAGCCACGGCTCCTTCTCGCCCGGTGGTGCGTTGTCGCTGGTGTCGGTGCAATCGCGCACGATGTCGGCCACGGCTTCTCCAAAGCGTTCTGCAATGGAGGCATGGCTCTGGCCGGCGTCCTCAATGGCGTCGTGCAGCAAGGCGGCGATGGCCTGATCTTCCGTGCCGCCGTCTTCCCATACCTGGGCGCTGACGCTGATCAGGTGGGAGATGTAGGGCACGGCTTTGCCCTTACGGCGCTGGTCGCGGTGGATCGCTTCTGCCCAGAGCAGGGCCTCTCCGTAGCGGGCGCTGATCACCGGGGTTGAGGCGCTCACTGGCGCACCTTGCAATAGCCAGCGCCGGCATAGGAACTACCGCCCGGGCAGGTCGTGCCGTTCTTGGCAGGAAAGTACTGAACATTGCCGCGCACCTTGCAGTAGCCCGCACCGGCGTAGCTGGTGCCGCCCGGGCAGGTGTTGCCGTTTTTGGCGGGGATCATCAGGGGGTTGGCCTGCGCGAGCAGAGCAGCAGCGGCCAGGGAAGCAAGAAGGGGAGGCATGGAAGACGAGTGGAGACACCCATCCTACTCAGGATGTTGACAGTTGCAGTGCAAGCGTGTAATCATTCGGGCATGGCGAGGCTCCCCTCCGGTTCTGCTTCCGCTCACGGCGCTGATGAGGCTGCTTATGGCCTCGACCAGTTGCTCGAGCTGGCGGGAGAACGGCTGGGAGAGGAGATCACGCCGCGCACGGTGCGCCTCTATGCCACAGAGGGTCTGATCGATCGACCCGGCAAAGACGGGCGCCGTGCGCTCTACAGCCAGCGCCATCTGCTGCAGTTGCTCTTGGTTCGCACCCTGGCCCGGCGCGGATTGAGCCTCTCGGCCATTGCCCCCCTGGTGGTGGGCAGTGACGCTGAACTTCAGCAGCAGTGGAGCCAACTCGATGAGAGCGCTCAGCTCGCCTCATCCGTGGAGCCCAGCAACGATGCCCTGGCCTATCTGCAGAACTTGCAGGCGGACCCGAGTGGCGAGAGCGAGGCATCAGCGTCGCTGTTGCCACTGCTCGGCTCACCGCTGAGCAGTCGCTCGCCCTCGCTGCGGGCCAGCCGGATGTCAGGCCGCAGCAGTGCGTCCTCGAGCCGCTGGCATCGCTTCTCCCTGGCGCCGGGTGTGGAGCTGCACCTCAGCGAATCGGCCTCGATCCCGCCAGCGGGCTCCCGCCGTGAGGCCTGGCTCAATCGACTGATCGACCGCCTGCGCGAGCAACTCGATCACCAGGACTGAATTCCTCCTCTGATCGGCCGAGCAGAACCGATCACCCAACGTTTTTCTCAACCAAAATCATGCAACCCTCCCTGTACTTCCGGCCGCTGCGGCCGGCGGTGGCGGCTGATGGCGCCACCACCCTGGATCTGCTGATCCAGATCAGCGCTCCGCCGTTGCCGCCAGAGCTGTCCACCCGCCCGCGGCCACCGCTGAATCTGGCGCTGGTGATCGATCGCTCCGGCTCTATGGCCGGGAGCAAGCTCAGCTATGCCCGCAAAGCGGCCCGCTTCCTGGCCGGTGAGCTCACGGCGCGTGACCGGCTGGCGATCGTCACCTTTGACGATGAGGTGAACGTGCTGGTGCCCTCGCAACCGGTGCGCGATCCGCTGACCTTCATCAGTGCAATCAACACGATCGACGCTGGTGGATGCACGGCCCTGTTCGACGGATGGCTGGCCGGTGCCACCCAGGTGGCGCAGCAGCTGGATCCAACAGCGCTCAACCGGGTGATGCTGCTCTCCGATGGTCAGGCCAACGAAGGCCTCACCGAGGCAGGCGCCATCGCCGCCAAGGTGGAGGGGCTGACGCAGCGGGGGATCAGCACCAGCGCCTTTGGCCTGGGCAGCGGGTTCGATGAAGACCTGATGGGTGCGATCGCCGCCGCAGGTGACGGGACCCTCGCGCAGATCGAATCCCCCAGGCAGCTTGCCGATCTCTACGCCAGCGAGCTCCAGGGGTTGGCGAGCACGATCGGCCGCAAGGTGAGCCTCGGCATCCGCGCCAAACACGGCGCCGAGCTGGTCGATGTGCTCAATGATCTGCCGCAGACCGTGGCCGGGAACTTCCAGCTCCCCAACCTGCGCCATGGCCAGGAGCTGCACGTGGGTGTGCGCCTGGAGCTTCCAGCCTGGGCCGCGAATCAGGAGATCGCCAGCGTGCGCCTGGCCTGGGATAGCCCTGAGCAACAGGGTCGCCAGAGCCTGGTGGAGCACCTCACCCTGCCGGTGCAACCGAAGGCTGAACTGTTGGATCTGGAGTGCGATCCAGTTGTGGCTGAGCAATTCGCCCTGCTCCAGGCCAACCGTGAACGCCGCCAGGCCATCGAGGCCCTGGATCAAGGCGATCTCCAGGGCGCGCTATTCAGCCTTGCCTCCATGGATGAACGGCTCGCGGACCTCCCTCAGAGCGCGGCGATCCAGCGCGAACGGCAACTCCTGGCCGAGAAACGTGCGCTGATGCAGCAGGACCGCAACCTCAGCCGTAAGCGCCTGCGCCGTGAATCGCTGCGCTCCAGCCTCAGCGTGTGGGAGGCGGTTGATGACAACGACTGAGACCAACACCCCAGTGGTGGCGATCGGGGATGTGCATGGCTGCGCGACGTTGCTGCGCGAGGCGCTCTGGCCACACCTCGGGAGCGGAGCAGAGCTGATCCTGCTCGGTGATCTGATCGACCGTTCCCCTGAGCCGAATGGTGACTTGGAGGTGATTGAGCTCGTGCGCGAGCTCCAGGACAACGCTGCGGCCTATGGGCTGGCAGGAGTCACGGTGCTGCGGGGCAACCACGAGCAGATGCTGCTTGACGCACTTGCGGAGGACACCCCAGGCGAAGCCACGGAGCTTTGGGAATGGAACGGTGGAGATGTGGCGTTCCTGCCCGTAGCCCGAGACCACCGTGATTGGCTGCAGCGCCTGCCGCTGGTCACGCAGCGCGGTTCCTACCTGTTTGTTCATGCGGGTGTCCGTCCTGGCGTGCCTCTGACCGCTCAACGGCCTGAAGATCTCCTCTGGATACGCAGCCCGTTTCTGAAGGGTGATCACGGTCTGCCGTTCACCGTTGTGCATGGGCACACCTACCGGAGCGATTACTCAGTGGCTCGCTACCCCTATCGGATAGGAATTGATACAGGTGCGTTTGTTAGTGGAAAACTCGCAGCCCTGACGCTTTCGATCTAGCCTTCATCCAACACCAAAGCTATTTATGTCAATCTCGGCTGCGCATAAGAAGATCTATGAGATTCTGAGCCCAAGCCATTATCAGTTTGTTATTCCTGCTTACCAAAGGCCTTACGCCTGGGGGAAAGAGCAGGCAAAGTCTCTTGTTCAAGATCTTCTTGATGCTTTCGAGGAATCTCCAGAGCAAGAGTATTTTCTGGGAAGCATTGTTGTTGTCAAGCGAAGTTCGTCGTCAGTCGAAGCAGAAGTGGTTGATGGCCAGCAAAGGCTGACGACCCTGTCGATACTCTTAGCCGCTATTCGAAGCCTCGTGGACGTTAAAGATCGGCCTGACCTTTCTGCTCTTTTAATCAGCGAATCTGCGAACAGCAGGTACGCTGGCCTCAGGCTCAGATCTACTGGCAAGAACTCTGACGATTGGTTCTTCAATAAGTTCATTCGGAGCGCAGAGGAGTTTGACTCTCTAGGCCAGATGGAGGCGGTTCTCCCCTCTAGCCAGAAATGCATGCGCTCAAATGCGCTATTGATGCGGGATGAAATCCAAAAAGAGTTTACCTCTGAAGACAGGATTGATACATGCCGACTCAGAGATTTTCTGGGCTTCGTCAAGCACAAGGCATGCCTTGTAATAGTTGCAAGCACCGACTTCGAAAGTGCTTATCGTATTTTTTCGACGATGAATAATAGAGGGCTCTCTTTGGGAGTCTCAGACCTAATCAAAGCTTTGATACTAGAGCAGTTTGGCGACGATACAGAGCGCGAGTATATAAATCAGATTTGGGAGCAAGAAGAAGCGGATCTCACGAGGCTTGCTTCATCGGGATCTGATGACCCCACAGAGTCGAGGCGATATTTCGAGCTTCTCTTCTCGCACATACACCGAATCAAGTCTAAGCGACGCTCCACCAAGAATCTCTTTGACGATTTTAAGAAAGACGTTTTGCAAATCGGAAGCCAAGGCCGCGGTAGCTTGACGCCAGCCGTGGCAAAAGAATTCGTTGAAAGCGTGCTGGTCGAGAGTTCGGATGCCTATGAGTTGATTCTAAAGAGGGCCATTGAGACTCCCAACCCGGATGGGAGGGAGAAGGTTAATCGCCTTTACTTACCACTTCTTGAGAATATTGGGAATTCAGACTGGCAACCCGCCGCTATCTCGTTCTTAAGTCGAAATCGCTATCAAATGGGTGGTGTTCATGACTTTTTCAGGCTACTGGAGCGCACGGCTGCTGTTTCGCTGATCTTGGGCGAGAATGTTAATCAGCGAGCTAGGCGGTATGGCCCAATACTGACCGCACTAACCGCCGTTGACGGAAGCCAGCAGGAGGCTTTGACCGCACTCCACCAGTCTATTAATCAGAAAGATGCAGAACAAGTTCTGGAAATAATTAGTGGAAGTCTTTATGGTGAACCCCATGCTTTCTATGTGATGCTAAGGCTTGATTCTGCTCTCGCGGATGGAGGGATTAGCGTTAGCCTTTCTCACCGCCGTGCGTCGATTGAGCACGTTGCACCGCAGACGCTCAGTCGGGACTGGAAAGCCGAGTGGAATGAATACGATCATGATGAGTTAAAGAATAAGATAGGGAACCTTGTGCTGCTTTCCAGGCGGAAGAACTCGCAAGCGCAAAACTATGACTTTAAAACAAAGAAAGAGGTATATTTTACGGGCCGGTCGCGAAAGAACGCCAACGACGATGAAGCCGGAAAAGATGAAGCCGGAAAAGATGAAACCGGTAAAGTTGCAGCCTTCCCCTCGGTAACGAAAGTTCTCAACGCAGGAGATCGCTGGACCCCAGATGTTGTTCGCAAGAATCAGAGTGAATACGTATCACTTTTGAAGGGCATCTGGGATCTGTGAGACATGGAAGTCCGCAAGCCTCTCATTACCCCCAGCAAGCTCTCCCTCTTCTCCCGCAGCCCAGTGATCGGTGCTTGGTGGGAGGAGCTCGAAGCTCGCGGAGTATTTGCGGGTGTCAAGCCCGAAGTCAGTGCCCTCGATCAGCAACTGTTCGATGACGGCATCCGCCACGAGCGGGTGTTGCTCGACAAGCTCGAAGCCCAGGGCTATCGCGTTGCTCGCCTACCTGGGAAGCAAAACCAAGCCGACTATGCCGCCACCAAAGCAGCGATGGCGGAGGGGTTTGATTTCATCCATCAGGCCTCGCTCTGCAACGAGGAGATGCGCGGTTCCGCTGACTTGCTACGACGCATCGACGAGCCATCGGATTTAGGCGCGTGGAGCTACATCCCGATCGAGTGCAAGCTCGCCTCAAAGCCCAAGACGACCTTCTTGGTGCAGGCCTCGGCCTACTGCGAACTACTCACCCCAGTTCTTGGCAAGCGGCCTGATCACTTCGAGCTCTACCTCGGCGGCGGTCGCTTTCAGCGCTACCGAAGCGACCAGTTCTGGGCCTGGTATCAGTCGCTGAGGCAGCGCTACCGCGCCTTTCGAGAGGCGTTTGATCCGCAGAAGGTTCCTGAGGACATGCCCGGAGATCACGGCGGCTGGACGGCGTGGATTGAGCAACGACTGGCTGATCAACGTGACCTGATGCTGGTGGCGAACATGCGCCAGAACCAGCGCCTCAAGCTCCGCGCTGCGGGCGTCACCACCATCGAAGAACTGGCGGCTGTACCGGCAGGAACCGCCGTCCCTGGGCTGAATCCAGAAGCCCTGCACGAGCTACGCCAACAGGCTCAGCTGCAGATCACTCCCCCTGATGCCAACGGCCGTCCCGCCTATCGCCTGCGGCCGGTTGTCCCAGGCAAAGGTCTGGCTGCTTTGCCAGCCGCCGATGCCGGTGACATCTGGTTCGACATGGAAGGGATTCAGGATGCGGTGGCCGGCACCAAGCTCGAGTACCTCTTCGGTGCCTGCTTTCGTGAGGTTCCCGATAGCGCGCCTCAATTCAAGGCCTGGTGGGCTCACACCCCAGCAGAAGAAAAGAAAGCCTTTGAAGCCTGGGTGGACTGGGTGGAAGAACGCCGAAGCCGCTATCCGGGCCTGAGGATCTACCACTACGCCAGCTACGAGAAAACGGCCATGCGCCGGCTGGCGCAGCAACACTCCACCCGAGAAGCGGTGATCGATGAGTGGCTGCGCTCAGGCCTGCTTGTTGATCTGCTGCCGGCGGTGACCGGCTCGATCGTGCTCGGTGAGCCCAGCTACTCGATCAAGAAGGTGGAGCACCTCTACATGGAGCAGCGCGCGGCTGAGGTGACTAATGCCGGCGATTCGCTGGTGGCCTACCTCAACTGGCAGAACTCAGGCGAATCTCGCCTGCCGGGTGAAGCACCTGAAGGCAGCCCGTTACTTCTGGGTATCGAGAACTACAACCGGGAAGACTGCGAGTCCACGGTTTTTCTGCACGACTGGCTGCTCGATCTGCGGCGTGGGCAAGGCCTACCGGAGCAACCACTTGAGCAGGACAAAGCAGAACAGCCTGCAAAGGAACCCTGGCCACTGGAGCGTCTGAGCGAGGATTTCATCGGCGAGCTTCCTGAGGCTCTGCAGAGCGATCCAGCGGCTAATGCCTCTGAAGCGTTGCTGTTGGCGCAAGAGGAGTGCGGACCACGCGGACTGAGTTGGCGTGTTCAGAGGCTTCTCGCCCAGCTCCTGCCCTTTCACCACCGTGAGGCCAAGGTGGCCTGGTGGGCCTACTTCGATCGACGCAACAAGGCCGAACTCAGCCCCGCTGATCTGATCGATGACGGCGAATCCATCGCGGAAGCGCGCTGGCGCAGCGTTCAGCCCCGCGAGAGCCAGCGCACCGGCGCGGACTATCACACCTTTTCCTTTGATCCATCCCAACCCCTGAAGATCGGAGCGCGGGATCCCGATCGCGCCCCGCAGCTCGAAATTGCAGACACGGGCCTCAAACTCGATATTGATGCGCTCGACGCCGAACGGGGCCAAGTCACCCTGAAGCTGCCCTGGAGCAAACGGGATCAAAGGCGCGCTGAGGGCATCGGCGATGGCATTCCCGAACAGCTCTGCAGCCTGATCGCTGTTCCTGCCGACATCACCGAGAAGTTGCGCGACAGCCTGCTTGAGCAGGCCAATGCCTGGCTGAGCGGTGCGTCACCGATTCCTCAGGCGATGGTGCAGCTGCTCGAACGCCAAACCCTTCCGGAGCTCAAGCCGCTGAATGACGCCGTGGCGGCCGATCCGGCCTGTGTGTCTGCACGCTTGGCTGATTTCCTTGCGAACCGCAGCGGCTGCACCATTGCGCTGCAAGGCCCGCCTGGCACCGGCAAGACCACCGTGACAGGCCAGGTGATCGCAGATCTCGTGGCGCGGGGCAAGCGGGTGGCGATCAGCTCCAATAGCCACGCAGCCATCAACAATCTGCTGACTAAGGCCAAGGCCACCTGCGCGGAGCGCGGACTCAGCGGCGCGGTGGTGAAGTGCAGTGGCAGCAAACAGGAGGAGGCACTCACTGGTAAAGGGATTCCGTGTGTGCATCCCGATGGCAACACCCCTGCGATGGCCGTGGTGGGCGGGACCGCCTGGATGTTCTGCCGTGAGGCGTTGGCTGATCAGTTCGATCTGCTGGTGGTGGATGAGGCCGGACAGATGTCACTGGCGAATCTGCTGGTGATGGCTCGCTGCGCCCGCTCCATTCTTTTGGTGGGTGATCAGCAGCAGCTGGCTCAGCCCTCCCAGGCTGATCACCCCGGCTCCTCTGGGGATTCCTGCCTCGACTACCTGATGCAGGGCGCCCATGTGGTGCCTGCGGATCAGGGCGTGTTTCTCTCCACCAGCTGGCGGATGGAGCCCTCGATCACGGCGGTGGTCTCCGAGCTCTTCTATGACGGGCGCCTGCAGGCCAGCCCGGCCAACGCTGTGAACACCATTCAGTGGGCCAGACCTTGCCTGTCTGCCTCGGGGAGTGCCCTGCCAGATCGAGGCTTGGTGTTTGAACCGGTGCACCACAGCGGCTGCAGCGTGACCAGTGAGGCCGAGATCGAGCGGATCGATCAGATCGTGTCTGCACTTCTTGGTGGCTCCTACAGCCATGCCAAGGGCAGCGGCAGGCTGACCTCAGAAGAGATCCTCGTGATCGCTCCTTACAACGTGCAGGTCAACCGCCTGCGCCAGCGCTTGGACGGCAAAGCCAGAGTTGGCACTGTGGACAAGTTCCAAGGACAGGAGGCACCGGTTGCGATCCTGTCGCTCACGGCGAGCAGTGGCGATGACGCACCCAGAGGCCTCGGCTTTCTGCTCTCACCAAACCGCCTGAATGTGGCGATCAGTCGGGCTCAATGCCTGTCGATCGTGGTGGGCTCCCCCGGATTAACGAGCGGCCTGGCTAACACGATCGAAGAAGCGGAGCAGATCAACCGGTTGTGCCGGATTGCTGCTCAGCCTGAACAAGATCGCTTCACCCGCCTATCCGTTGAACAGACATCTGGAGATGTTCAGGCGGAGTCTGCAAGGGGTTCTTGATTGCCTCGATCCGCTCGGTAGTCGCGGTAGAGGTTTGCATTGGTCGTCGCCTTGATGAGATTCCTGAAGGCCCACCTCAACTCGACGCCGACGTGTAATGCCGCAGCGCGAACTGCCAGAACAGTCGCGTGCCCACCAGGCTGATTGCCGCCGCTGCAAGTGATCCCAACGCCCAGGCCGCTGATGCCCGCCCCAGCAGCGCCTCCGCCGGCACCGTGGTGAGAAACGCCACCGGCAGCACCAGCGTGAACACCACCCGCAGCGCCGGCGGGTAGGCGCCGATCGGGTAGCGGCCGGCCACCAGCGTGTAGCGCAGCACCTCGGTGGCGTTCCACACCTTCACGAACCAGATCGAGAGGCCCGCCAACAGAAACCAGAGGCTGTAGAGGATCAGGCCTCCGGCCAGCAGCAGTGCCACCGCCAGGGTGAAGCCCCCGGCGCTCAGCGGCTGCCCGTTCTGCACCAGGGCCCAGCCGATCAGCACCAGGCCCGCGATCACACCCGGCAGCCCCCAGGGGGAGAAGCTGCGGGTTGACAGCCAGAACTGACTATCGATCGGTTTGAGCAGCACGAAATCGAGGGTGCCGTTCTGCACGTGGCTCACGATCTTGCTCAAGTTCGGCTGGAGCACGCAGCTCGTGAAGCCATCGAGCAGCGTGTAGATCCCCAGCACCACCAGGGCGCTGTTCCAACTCCAGCCCCCCAGTTCCCCGCTGGGCCCAGCCAGCAGCACCAGCACAAACAGGCTGCCCGCCAGGTTGCCGAGCACCGCCAGCAGTTCGATCACCAGGTTCAGCTGGTATTCCAGCTCCGCCTCCAGGGAGGTGGCCCAGAAGCAGAGCAGGCTGCGCCAGTAACGGCGAAGGCGCCCAGCCATCACGCCCCCATCGCCGAATAGCGGCGTACACCTGCCCGCCAGAGCAGCCGGCTCAATGGGAACAGCACGGCGCACCAGAGGGCGAGGTTGAGAAATCCAGCGCCTATATCCACGCTCTCGCCCGCCAGCAGCTTCGCGGGGAACGACACCATCGCCGGAAATGGCGTCCACAACGCCAGCTGCCGCACCGCCGGCGGGAACGACTCCAGCGGCGCCACCAGCCCAGAGAGAAACAGGTAGGGAATCAGCAGCAGCCGATCCAGGGCGGCGGCCCGCTCAGTCCAGAAGCAGAGCATCGCCACCAGCGTTTGCAGCAGGAAGCGCAACACAAACGCCGCCTGAATCGCCACGATCCCAAGCAGCAGTTGCCCGGGTGAGGGCACCCACAGCAAGCCCGGCTTGAGCACAAACACCGCCGCCAACATCAGCGCCACAAACGGCACGCGCGTGGCCTGCTCCGCCACATGGGCCGCCAGGTAGCGCCAGAGCGGCTGAAGCGGTTGCAGCAACTGCGGCGAGAGCTTGCCCTGGAGCGCGTCTTCCTCAAACACGTGGATCAGCCACACCACGCTGAACTGGCGCACCACAAACGCAGCCAGGAAATAGCGCCCTAAGGCCTGCGGCGTGAACCCTGCGGCTGCGGCTCCACTGGAGCCCTGCCACACCGCCAGCATGATCAGCGGCAATACACCCGAGAGGGCCCAGAGGGCGATCTCGGCGCGGTATTCGAGCATGTATGCGTACTGGCTCGAGAGGAGCGCAGCGGCGATTCGCAGAGCGCGTTGCAGTGGCTTGAGCGCGTTGCGGCGTGCCATCTCAGCCCTGCTGCCGGAACAGGCCGCCGATCAGCTCCTCAATCGGCGGATCGCTCACCTCCAGATCCACCACCTCAAAGCGTGAGAGCAGCAAACCCACCTGCTGGGTGAGCTGTTCGCGCGGGATCAGCAACCGCACCTGGTGGCCTTGATGCACCTCGATCGTGCCGAAACCCTCAAACGCCTCGCGCGGATGCACCTGCCGCAGCTCCAGCCGCACCTCGCGGCAGGGCGCCAGCCGACTGGTGAGCGCGTCGAGGGAGCCATCGTGAAACAGCCGGCCCTGGTGGATCAGCAGCACCCGTTCGCATAGCGCCGTGATGTCGCCCATGTAGTGGCTGGTGAGCAGCACGGTGGCGCCGGTGCGGCGGTTGTAGTCGGCGAGGAAATCGCGCACCCGCGCCTGGGCATTCACATCCAGCCCCAGCGTGGGTTCATCGAGAAACAGCACCGAGGGCTGGTGCAACAGCGCCGCCAGCAGCTCCGCCTTCATGCGCTGGCCCAGCGAGAGCTTGCGCACCGGGCGTTGCAGCTCCTCCCCCAGCTCGAGCATCTCCGCCAGCTCGTGGATGCGCCGCTTGGCCTCGATCGGATCGATGCCATACACCGCCGCATTCACCCGCAGTGAATCGAGCGGCGGCAGATCCCAGATCAGCTGCTGCCGATTCCCCATCACCAGGGTGATCTGCTGTAGGAAACGCTCCTGCCGCCGTTGCGGCAGGCAGCCCGCCACCTCCACCCGCCCGGCGCTGGGATGGATCAGGCCGCTGAGCATCTTCAGCGTGGTGGTTTTGCCGGCGCCGTTGGGCCCGAGAAAGCCCACCACCTCACCGGGCTGGATCGTGAACTGGAGATCCCGCACCGCCTCCACCTCGCGGTAGCTGCGCCGCAGCAGGTGGCGCATCGTGCCCGAGAGGCCCGGTTGTTTATCGGCCACGCGGAAGCTCTTGCTCAGCCCATCGGCGAGCACGATCGGCGCGCTCATGGGGTGGGCTCGCAGGCCTGGCGGTAGTCGTTCAGTTGCTGGGTGAGCGCGGCATCGGCGGATGCGCTGGAGCCCTTCAGCCCCTCGGCGCGCTTCACCTGCTCACAGGCCAGGTCGTTTTCGCCGCGGTTGAACAGATCGGTGGCCGCCTGCACCGCCTCCTGCAGCTGCGGTGTGGTGGCTGCAGCGTTCGGGGTTGATTTCGGTGTAATGGGTTGCGCGGCATCCTTGGCCGGTTGCGCCGGGGGCTGGGGTTTCGGTGCGCAGGCGCTGAGGCTGAGGGCCAGGGCGGCCAGCAGCAGCGGCTTGAGCCGGTGGGTCATGGCCACCATCATCCTCAGCCCAGCACCGCCGCCTGCTCCGGCGTGAGGCGCCCGGCTTGCAAGAGCACCTGGGTGATGCGCTCGATGTCGAGCACCGCATGCACCCGGTAGCCCTGGCTCTCCAGCCGTTCGCGCGCCTTGCGGTCTTTGCGGCCGCCGTGGTCGATGAACACCACCACGTCGTTCACCACCAGGCCTGAACTCTCCAGCTTGGCGATGCCCTCGAGCACGCTGCCGCCGGTGATCAGGATGTCGTCCACCACCACCACCCGATCGCCTTCGTTGAAGTCGCCCTCGATCAGGCGCCGGGCGCCGTGGGCCTTCACCTCCTTGCGCGGATAGATCAGCGGCTTGTGCAGCGCCAGCGAAAGCCCTGTGGCCGTGGGGAGCGAGCCGTAGGGAATGCCGGCGATGCGATCGAACTCCAGCTGCTCCAGCAAGCCGCTGTAGCCATGCAGCACCCGATGGAACAGGTTTGGGTCGGAGATGATCTGGCGCAGGTCGATGTAGTAGTTGAACACCGCTCCTGACGCCTGCACGTACTCCCCAAACAGCAGGCAGCCGATGTCGAACAGATCGAGGATCAGCTCGGCCAGTGGGTCCTGATCGTTGGGCTTTTCCGTGGGCGGTGCCAGCCACACGTCGCAGCTGGTGTTGCCTTCGGTGGGTTGCTGCTCGAGCCAGCGTTGGCGGCGGCGGTTGATCAGGCCCTTGAGCGCTTCGGCCTGCTCGCTCAGATCGTCTTCCACCAGCAGGTTCTGGGGCAGGGGCAGCAGCAGGCCATCGGCCGCCTGGTTGAGCCCCGCCTCCAGTAATCCATCAAGCCGTTCCTCTTCGCTCCAGATGCTGCGCAGCATCAACACCCGCTCCGGCGCCGCCTGGCGCACCTGCGCCAACACCTTTGGATCACTGGTGCCCACCTCGAGCAGCAGCTGATCGGGCGTGCCCCACAGCTGGCTTTCGCGCACGATCTGCAGGAACAGCGGATCGGCCTCGCTCGGGTGGTACTGGATGCGTTTGGCCGCCGGGTTGGAGCTGCGGCAGGTGATCACCACCGCCTTATCGGCGTAGAGCAGAAACGGCGCAGCGATGTCTTGCCCGGCCAGGGGCGAGAGGGTCACCGCATCCACCCCCAAATCCTTGAACAGGTAGTGGGCCAGGGCCGTGGAGGAATTCAGATCGCCGTGCTTGGCATCGATGATCAGCGGTAGATCCCGAGGCACCAGATCCCGCACCTCCAGCAGCAGCTCCAGGCCCAACGGCCCCAGGGCTTGATAAAAACCGAGGCTGGCCTTGATCGCGCACACATGCGGGCTGGTGGCCTCCACCACCGCCTTGATCCAGTGCCGCGCCTGGCTGAGAAACGAGCGGTTGCCCATGCCGTGGCGCAGGGCCCAGCTCTGCAGCATCTCCGGGTTCGGGTCGAGCCCGGTCACCAGGAGCGACTGGCGCTCGGCGATGGCTTCGGTGAGTTGAACGAAGAAGCCCATCCGCCGGACTGCGGCAAGCTCGTTGTTAGGAGATGGCGCCCCCTTTGCGGAGGGGGTGGACACAGCTCGTAGCAAAAAATCGCCCGCAAGCCGCTGCAGGCAGGCTCGTGATCTGGCCCCCGCCACTGGCTGCCGCTGCGGCGCCCTGATGTGATCCGAGCGCTGAGAGCACCCTGTGAATCGCGAGCTCGATCAACGCTGCCTGGAGCTGGCCCTGGCGGATCTACGCCGCCTGCAGCCGCAGCAGCGCCGCAAGGCTTTGGCTCAATTCCGATCGATCGATGCCTCCCTGGCGGAGAAGCTGCAGCTCGAGTTGCTGCTCCACCTGCACTAGGCCTGGCTGATGCCCGAACTCTTCCACGCCGCGCCCTCCTACTACTCGATGGTGGCCCGCCTCGCCCTGGCCGAGGCCGGGGTGAGCACGGTGAGCCGGCTGCTCGATATCCACCTTGCCAAGCAGCAGCTCAGCCCGGCCTACCGCCAGCTCAATCCCCACATGACCGTGCCCAGCCTGCGGGGCCCCGATCTGCTGCTCACCGACAGCTCCGAGATCCTGGCCTTCGCGGCCCAGCAGGCCGGCGCGCAATGGGCCGATGCCGATCCAGCCCGCCAGGCAGGCATCGCTGAGGCGGTGCAGGGCCACTACCGCATCTCGATCGAAACCCTCACCTTCAGCAAGCTGCTGAGCAGCCGCCCCTGGTTCAAAGCGGTGGTGAACAAGGTGCTCAGCGGTGTGATCCGCAGCCTGGAGCGCCAGGCCAAGCGCTGCCCGGAGCAGGCGGAGCCGTTGCTGGCCAAGGCGGCCCAGAACCGTGAGCGCCTGGCGGTGTTCACCCAGGCCCCGATCCAGCAGGTGCTCAGCGAGCAGCGAGAGCAGGTGGCGGCCTATCTGGCCTCACTGCCGCCGGTGGTGGCGGGCGGTTGGTTGTTCGGCCGCCAGGTGAGCAGCGCCGATGTGGTGCTCGCGGTGCTCTGCGCCCGCCTGGAGATGGCCGGTGAGATCGCTCTGCTCAGCCGCCCGGATCTGCAGGGTTGGTGGCAGCGCATGCAGCAACGTCCGGCTTTTTCAGCGGCCGATGTGTGGATCCGCTTCCAGCGGCGCCGCTTCTTCAAGGCGGTGCTGGAGGCCCGCCACACGCCGATCAACCCTTCGGGCAGTCGCGCTTGAGCAGCACCGCCGCCTGGCCTTTGCCGTCGCGGCTGATCGGTTGGGGTTCGAACTCGTCGTCGCTCACATCGAAGCTGCTGTTGGCGCAATGGAGCGTGAGCGTGCGCTGGGTGTAGGCGCCTGCAGCCCGTCCCTTGCCCTGTTGGGTGGCCATGCCGATGCACTGCTGCTGGTTGCCCCAGATGCAGCTCGCCGCACCGAGTAAGCCGCCGAGCAGGTTGGTGGCGATCTGTTGGCCGCGGTCGATCTCGAAGCGGCGCACCTCGTAGCGGCGGCGCCCGAGCAGCTGGTCTTCGCTGGTGGCGGGTAAGGGCCGGCTGAAGGTTTCCTGGGTATCCATACTCCAATCGCCGAGCTTCTGGCCTGCGGTGAGCTGGCTGGCCAGGCCCCGTGTGAGGGCTTCAAAGCGATCTTTGGGGTAGCCGTGATGTTGGGCGGCGAGACGTTCGTAGTCGCCCATCTCAAACATCAGATTCGCGGTCTGGGTGAAGTCGTCGACCCCAATGCCGCCGTTGTTGAGCAGCCAGCCGAGAAACACGCCCGTGCGCCAATCAGCCGCCAGCTCCTCCTGCTTCACGGTGAGGCTCAGGCCCCCTTTGAAGGGGCCGCGCCCCTGCTCCTGGTTCACGTGGTGGCCCCACTCGTGGGCGAGCACCGCCAGGTCCAGTAGCAACAGCTCGCGATCGCCCTTGCCCTTGGCGCTGCTCACGCTGCGCCGCAGGTTCAGGGCCATGGCCAGCTCCTTGCTGGGCGGGCAGTAGTAGGCCATTGGATGGGCCACCTGCTTCACGCCGCAGCCCTCGGCCTTGTCGCCGGCGAACAGCAGCTTCGGCTGCTCGCGGCTGTTCCAGAAGCGATGCAGCAGTTGGTGGGCGCTGCGCAGATAGCGCTGGCGCAGCCCCTCGGCTTCCCCTTGCTGGCGCAGCTGCTCCATTTGCTTCGCCTCTTCCGCTGAGGGCAATTGCAAGCCAGGCGGAGGGCCCTGCCCCGGTGCCCAGGGCTGCGCCAGCGCGGCGAGCGGCATCAGCGCCGCGGCCAGGATTGCCGTGGCCGCTCCCCGTGCCACGCGCCCAGCAAGGATCTGCATGGGCGCCATGCTGCCAGGGCTGATCAGCGCTGTCGCATCCAGCGGGCGGCGAGCATCCCGCCGGCGAAGCCGCTGGCGTGGCCGATCCAGCTCACCCCCGCCGGAGAAAACAGGGGGATCAGGCTGGGCAACACGCCGCCGTAGGCGATCAGGCACACCACGGAGAGCAGCAGGGAGAGCGGCCGTTTCTCCAGCCAGCCGATCAGCAGCAGGTAGCCGAGCAGCCCGTACACCACTCCTGAGAGTCCATGGCTGGCGGTGGGCCAGAACAACCACACCGGAATCGCCATGGCATACACACCGAGCCACACCGCCAGGTAGTCGCGCCGGCCCTTCGTGAGCACCAGCCAGGAGAGCGGCAGAAAGGTGAGGCTGTTGGCCAGCAGATGGCCGAAGCCGCTGTGGCTGAAGGGGGCGGTGAGCACCCCCAGAAATGAGCCCCCCGGCACCATCGGCAGGTTCCAGCCACCGCGGAACAGCAGTTGATCGATCAGCTCCTGGCCCCAGGGGATCAGCAGGATCAGCGGTGGGATCAGCAGGTTGGTGCCCAGGCGCGCCAGGCTCTGGTCGAGGCGTTGGCCGAGGCTCTGGCTCATGGCAGGGCGAGGCAGCACTCGAGCACGGCGAGCGCTTCATCGGGCAGGCCGAGAAAGCGATCCAGCCAGGCTTCGCCGCAGGGTTGGATCAGCGCCGTTCCCACGAGTACGGCGCGGTTGTGCTGATCAAGGCGGCGGCCCTGGCGCTGGTGGCGCTGGCTGCTGATCGCTTCGGTGGTGAGCTGCGTGTCCACCACCAGATCCGACGCCTGATAGCGCAGGTTTTCGCCTGCACCCAGCTGAAAGCGGAAGCGGGAGCGGAACTGCAGCCACACCTCCCCGCTGCGCGGGTCCACGCGGCCGCTCAGGGCTTCCGGTTGGATGGTGATCGAGAGCCCTGGGGGCAGGGGTAGGCCCAGAAACCGCGTGCTGCGCCAGTTGAGCGGCGGAATCGCCGTGCGCTCGCTCGCGAACTGCAGCTCCAGCTCACCGGCCGCGTTGGTGTTGCACTGCCCGGGCGCGCAGCCGCCGAGGGCGTTGTAGCTGAAGCGGGGATAGCCGGCGATCACCAGCTCGCAGCCGGCGAGCGTGTCGAGCCGGCACTCAGCCACGGAGCAGGGCCTGCAGCGATCCGCTGCTGTGCAGTGCCGCCAGTTCCGGATAGCCGCCGATCAGCTGACCATCGATGCGGATCTGGGGCAGGGCACCAGGTTCCGGATCCATTGGCGCATAGGCCACGCCCAGCCCCTGCAGCAGCCGCTCGGTGCGGCGCGACCAGGCACAGCCTGGAGCCAGGGCCACCTGCACGCGCGCCTGCAACGGGGCTGCCATCGCTGCGGGCGGTTGCGGTGCTTCCTGCAACACACCCACCAGCAGATCGGCGCCCTTGAGCACGAGGCTGCCGTGTTCAAGGTGGCCGCCCCACACCTGACAGCCGGGATCGGAAAAACTCAGGTGCAGGTGCACCCCCGAGGGTGACACCGTGCCCTGCAGGGTGATGATTTCCAGCTCGCCACGCAGCACCGTGGGTTCCGGTTGGCCAGGGCAGGCGAAGCAGGCCTGGCTCATGTTGCCCACCACACTCAGCACAAAGCCGCTGGCTTGTTGCTCGAGGGCCAAGTCCTCAAGGCTGCCGCGCAGATCGGCTCCGGCCTCGAGGTGAATGGGCAGGGCCCTCATTGAATCTCAGGCGCTCAGAAGCTCAGAGGGTACCCACTGGGCCAGGCGCTGCTCATGACGCACCAGCTGATAGCGATTGAAATCGCTGGGCTGACGGCAGTAGCGCCCCTTCAGTTCCTGCAGCTCCTGGCGCATGGCGTGAAGCACAGGATTGTTCTCGTTCACCAATCGGTTTCAAACCTTGAGACAACCTTAAGCGACGTAAGCCTCGTTTGTCTTGTTCTGGATCGGAAGGACGGCCTGGCTTCGGATCTCTTCACACCGCAGGTGCCATGCGACTTTTTAGGAGTGCAGCGTGAGCATCGCCGTTTCAATGGCCAAGGCCGTGGCGGCGGCCAACACCGTGCAGGCACCAACCCAGGGCAACAACTTCGCCAGAATCAGAAAACCCGCTGGAATCACAACTGGTTCCGCAACGCCATCAGCTCAGCACGGCCCTTCTAGGCGCAGCTGTGTTCCTGCGCACAGGCCCATGCCTCGCTTTTGCATCCTTCTGCCACGGCTTGAGTCATGAGTCGGCTGCGTGAGGGCGTGCGGCGCTCGGTGCTGATCGGGGCCTCGCTGCTGCGGGAGGCCAGTGCGGGCGTGCTCGATGCGGTGGGGGAACTGGCCGATCCGCGCCGCACGCAACAGCAGCGCCTGCAGGCCGAGCTGGAGCAGGCCCGCCAGGAGGGCCGCTGGCTCAGCGACGACGAGCGCGCCCATCGGCTGGCGGAGCAGCAACGCCGCTCCGAGCGGCGCCGCGTGCTGCTGGTGCTCCTGGTGATCTCGCTGCTGCTGCCTCCCTTCTGGCTGTTGGTGCCGATCTGGTGCGGCCTGCTCTGGTGGCCCGCCACCACCCGGCGCCTGCTGGTGATCGCCGCAACCCTCGCTGCGGCAGGGGCGGCTTTGCTGGTGGTGGCCTTGCTTTGGCTGCTGCTTCGCTAGCCGCTGCCCAACCCTGATGGACACCTTCCTGCGCTGGAGCCACCCCGATCTGCTCGAAGAGCGACTCCTGCATTGCGCGGCCATCTGGCAGGTGCTCGAGGCCCTGGCGATCGATCCCGCGGCGGTCCCGCCACCGGCCCGTGGCCCGGTGAGCCCGCTCACGTGGAACGGCCTCTCGCTGTTGATCAGCTCCGCCCGGGTGCAGCCGGATCGGCCCACCGTGTTCAACCTCGGCAGCTCGACAGCCACTGCCCTGTTGCTCTGTTTGCTCGAGCCCGGCGAGGCGGTAGCTGATCCGCAGGATCCAGCCCAGTGGCTGTTCTGGCTGGTGCCGCGTCAACGCTTTCACGCGGAGCGGCAATCGATCGGGCTGCAGCCGTTGCTGCGGGCTCAGGGCGAGGGGCTCATCCGCGAGCAGCTCGCGGATGCACTGGTGCAGCTCGCTGCTGAGGCATAAAAAAGCCCCGCGAAAGCGGGGCTGGTCGGATCAGGCGGAGCGTCTGTCCTTGTTTCGACTTCCGCCTGAGCCGTCTCCTCACACAAATGCATCACACTTCAAGGCCCTAGCCAGAGCCAGCCGAAAGGGCCGGCTGTTGATCCGGCTCCGCTGCGATGACCCGCCACTACCGAATCGAGCGCGACGACGGCCAGCGCGACCAGATCGCCGGCCAATGCTTCAGCAGCTACGACGAGGCCTACGCCGTGCTCGAGCGCTACTACGCCGATCTTTGCTGCTCCGACGATCGCGAGTACTACCGGATCGAGGCGATCGACCCCGCTTAGCCTTTCGCTCCCTCACCAGCTGTTGATGCCCTCCTGGAGCCGCACCGCACCGCACACCGCTGCGCTGGTGCTGGCGGGCTTACTGCCGCTCTGCCCGCCGGCTCAGGCGATCGAGGAGGTGATCGTTGAGTTGCCGCTGGTGGAGAGCACCCTCAAGGTGAACCTCCGGGAGCTGAGCAATCCCAGTGCCCTGATGGCTGGCGACAGCGACCTCGCCGAGCTCGATCGCGCCAGCGACGGCCAGCTCGGCCGCTCCCTGCTCAAGCTGCTCAACCACCCGCTGCCCGTGAGCTTCCGCCAGCTGGCGGAGAGTTCTGTGGGCTCACCCCTGCTCGAGCAGACCCTGCTGATGGTGTCGTCGTTCGGCACCGTGGAGGGCCGCAGCCCCGACCTCAGCGGCGAAACCCTCAAGCACGCCCTGGAGAAAGCCTCGGCCGCCTCACCGGATGGGCAGCCCACCTTGCTGCAGCTGATGCTGGCGATTCCCGGGGAGCGGGTGCGCCTCAACCTCAGCCGCGCCCAGGTGGTGTTGGGCCGGATGATGCGCCAGCGGCTCCAAGCAGAGCGCCTGATGGCCAAGGCGGCCCTGGCTCCCGTGGCGGTTCCCAGCGCATCGGAGGCTCCGGCTGCCGCCAAGGCGGTGCAGCTGCCGGTGAGCCATCGCAGCGAACCGCTCGATTTGCTTGTGATTCAGCCCCAGAGCGGAGCCAACGGCCACCTGGTGGTGATCTCCCATGGCCTTTGGGATCGGCCTGAAAACTTTGAAGGCTGGGGGAACCAGCTCGCCGCCCAGGGCTACACCGTGGTGCTGCCCCGCCATCCCGGTAGCGATCAGCAACAGCAGCACGAGGTGCTCACCGGCAAGGCCGCCCCACCGTCTGCCTCCGAGCTTGGCCTGCGGGCCCGCGATGTGAGTGCCATCAACGACGCCATCGCCAACGGCACCCTTATGAGCGGTTCAGCGGTGGATGCCAACCGGGTGGTGGTGATCGGCCATTCCTGGGGCGCCACCACGGCCCTGCAACTGGCGGGCCTGCGCCCGCAGGACAGCGCCTTGCAGGCCCGCTGCGACAACGTGAACGATCCCGATCGCAACCTCAGCTGGACCCTGCAGTGCAGCTGGATCAGCGGCGTGAACCAGGCGGCGATTGACGATCCCCGAGTGATCGCTGTGGCCGCGGTGAGCCCGCCGCTGTCGTTGCTGTTCCCGCGCGGATCGTCGCAGCAGATGCAGGCCCGGGTGCTCCTGGTGAGCGGTACCCACGATTGGGTGGTGCCCCCGGATCCGGAAGCGGTGGGTCCTTTCCTACATGCGCCCGCCAAGGGCAACCAGTTGGTGTTGGTGCAGGGCGGTGATCACTTCAACCTGCGGCCTGGTCGCTCCGCGGATGGCGGCGTGCTCGCCCCCATGATCGTGGAGTGGACCAACCGCGCCTTTGCAGCCGGATCAGCGGTGAAGCCCGCTCCTGGTGCTCCGGTGCTGATGCCTCCAGGCAGCTGGGGCAGCCCGAGCAAGCCGATGGCGGATGTCACCGCCAGCGTGCATGGCAGCTGAGTATTGATCCCCATGGCTGCCTGCAGATGCAGCCGCTTTGCTGATGCCGAAGCCTCCTCACACAGCCCCTCAGGGCTGTTTTTTATGCGCGCGGTGTGCTGCAGCACATCCCTCTGCGTTGTAGATCGCCATTGCTTTGGAACGGCTCCATCAGCATTGACGTGTTGCTGTCTTGCCGATGCAGCCAAGCTCCAAGGCGCCGATGCCGGTTGTTGTCACGGCTGAAGGTTGCCCAGCGATCGTTGATCCCACAGCGCCGCTCGCAACGGATTGGTTGATCACGATTCCCTGCCGGGGCCTCTCGTCTGATCAGGCCACAAGCTCTGCTCTCAGTTGGGTTGATCTTCTTGGTCAGCGTTAATCACGATCCATGGCCTTGGTGATAACCACCTGAGCAATGGGCACATGCCCCATTGCTTCAACCATGGCCTGCGTTCCAGTGGTTCAGGTGCTGCATGAGTGATGTCTGCAACCGCTCCACCCCCCTGCTGGCTGCATCGCGGCTGTCGCATTCAGTTGGTGGGCTACCCGCGCTGTGAGGGGGCCTATCTGATTGAACACAGCAGTGGCGCCGTGCTCGGACGCGCCTCCAGCCTCAGCGCCGCTCGGGTGCTGATCGACGAGCAGATTCAGCTGCTGCGCCAACGCCTCGCGGCGGCTGCCTGATCCCGGGCTCCGATGCGAAGCTGGGGCCCACTTGGAACCCGTGGTGTGTCTGACCCCGTGCTGTTGTGCGGTTACTACGGCGAGCACAACCTCGGTGACGATGCACTCCTGCAGGCACTCTTAGCCCAGTTGCCCACGGGTGCATCGGCTTTGGTGACCGCCTTCGATCAGCAGGAGGTGGAGCAGCGCCACGGCGTGAGCACCGTGCAGCGGCGCAGCCTCAAGGCCGTGCTCGCCGCCCTCGCCAAGAGCCGAGCCCTGGTGCTCGGCGGCGGCAGCCTGCTCCAGGACGCCACCAGTTTCCGAAGCCTCCTCTATTACGCCGCCCTGATCAGCGCCGCGCGCCTGCAGGGCAAACCGGTGCTGCTCTGGGCCCAGGGCCTGGGGCCGTTGCGCCGCCGGCGCAGCCGCGCCCTGGTGCGCTTGCTGTTGCCGCTGGCCACGGGGATCAGCTGGCGTGATCCCGCCTCTGCCCGCCTGGCCCGCCAACTCGGCGTGGCTGCACCCCACGGCACCGATGCGGTGTGGAGCCTGCCCCGGCAGCACTGGCTCGGGCTCGGCGGACCGATCGTGGTGTGTTGGCGGCCCACCCCCCATCTGCAGGGCGAAGCCTGGAGGCCCTACCTCACCGCCCTAGAGCTGTTGGCGGAACGCAGCGATCGCGAGGTGATCTGGCTGCCGTTCCACCGGGATCAGGACGGCCCACTCTTGGACCAGCTTCACCAGCAGGGGCTGGTGGGTGAGGCGCTGTTGCGGCGTAGCCGGGTGGTGGAGGCCACCACGCCAGCTGAGGCGATGGCCCTGTTCCGTAGCGCCTCTCTGGTGTTGGCGATGCGCCTGCACGCCTTGATCCTGGCGGCCCTCTCCGGCAGCCCCGTGAGTGCCCTCAGCTACGACCCCAAGGTGCAGGCCTGTGCCACCGAGCTTGGTTGCGGCTGCATCGATCTGGCCGATCCGGCGCCGGCGGCTTCTGATCTGATGAGCATCTGGGCTGATGCGCTGGAGCATCCCCCCAGCAGTGCTGCCCTGGCGGCGATGAACCAGGCCACGGCCGTCCACCGCGAGTTGCTCAACAGCCTGGAGTGCGCTGAATGAAGGCCATCGGCTACAGCGGCTCGCGATCCAGCGACGATGCCGACTGTTTGGTTGACGTGGAGCTTCCGGATTCCTCTCACGAGCCCAACGATCTGCTCGTGGCGGTGGAGGCGGTGAGCGTGAATCCGGTGGACACCAAGGTGCGTCGCCGAGAGCAACCGGCAGCTGATCAATGGCGAGTGCTGGGTTGGGATGCGGTGGGCACTGTGCTCACCTGCGGCGAAGCGGTGCAGGGCTTCCAGCCTGGTGATCGCGTCTGGTATGCCGGAGCGCTGCAGCGACCTGGTTGCAACAGCGCGTTGCACGCCGTGGATCACCGCCTGGTGGGCCATGCCCCAGCCAGCCTCAGCGCCGCTGAGGCTGCCGCCCTGCCGCTCACCGCGATCACGGCCTGGGAGCTGCTGTTTGATCGCTTGCGGCTACCCCTCCGTGGCACTACCCAGGAGCCCCAGACCCTGCTGGTGGTGGGTGCGGCTGGTGGTGTGGGCTCGATCCTGGTGCAGCTGGTGCGGGAGCTCACCGATCTCAGCTTGGTGGCCACAGCCTCACGCACCGAAAGCGTGGCCTGGCTGCATCAGGTTGGGGTGGAGCATGTGATAAACCACCACGAGCCCTTCGCGCAGCAGCTCGCCCGCCTGGAGCTGCCGCCCCTGCGTTCCGCCATCTCGCTCACCCACAGCGGCGATCATTTCGCCCAGCTGGTAGAGGTGCTCGAACCCCAGGGCGCCCTGGCCCTGATCGACGATCCACCGGCCCAATCGATCGATGTGCTGGCCCTCAAGCGCAAAAGCTTGTCGCTGCACTGGGAGCTGATGTTCACCCGATCGCTCTACCAAACGCCTGATATGGCACGCCAGGGGGCACTGTTGGAGGAGCTGGCCGCACTGGTGGATGCGGGCAGGATCTGCTCCACCCTCACCCAGCCATTGGGTGCGATCAATGCGGCCAACCTGCGCGAAGCCCATCGCCGCCTCGAGAGCGGCAGCAGCGTTGGCAAGGTGGTGCTGAGCGGCTGGGCCTGAGCCGTTGCCAGCGATCACCGCGTTTGCTCAGCGGTATTTCTACCGATGGTGAGCGCTCGGCTGACGCGCCACGCTCTGGCCGACGTTCAGGCTTGTGGCATGGCCTCAGAACCCGTGATGATCGGTGCGGAAGGCGGCACGATCCATCAGCTCCACTCCAGGGAAGGCGAGCTGTTCCAGGTGTGCTTTCAAGGCACCTGCCTCTACTGCGACAGCCTGCATGTGGGCATGGCACACCTCAATCGGATGGAGCGTGCTACCAGGAGGGAAGCGGCCTGAAGGCCAATGACCACCACCACCGGGCAGCGGCTCCTGCTGCCCGTGCATCAGTACTACGTCCAAACCGACAGCCGCATTCCCGGCCAGGCCTACCGCATGTGCTTTTCCAGTACCTGCGCCATGGCGGTGAAGTATCTGCGGCCTGCTGCCCTGAAGGGCTCCAACGCCGACGACACCTACCTGCACACCCTGCGCCGCTACGGCGATACCACCTCAGCCCAGGCGCAGATTCAGGCCTGCGCCGACTACGGGGTGATCGCCAGGTATCGCACCAACGGGGATCGGTCCCTGTTGGAAGCTGAGCTCAAGGCCGGCTATCCCGTGGGCACCGGCTTTCTGCACCACGGGCCCTCGTCTGCCCCGCGCGGTGGCGGTCACTGGATCCTGGCGGTGGGTTTCGAGCCCGGCGCCGGCATCTTCAACGACCCCTACGGCGAGCTCGACAACATCAATGGCGGCTACGTGCGCGTGGGCTCAGGCGGTCACAACGTGGTGTACAGCTGGCGTCACTGGTTGCCTCGCTGGGAGGTGGAAGGACCCGGTAGCGGTTGGTTAATGACCTTCAGGCGCTCGGATGGTTTGCCGCCAGCTGCTTGAGGCTGGCGAGCACCTCCTGGCTGTGACCGCTCGGCCGCACCGCCACCCACACCTGGCGCAGCACCCCCTCGGGATCAATCAAGAAGGTGTGCCGCTGCGAAAAGGGTGAAATCCAGCTGCCATAGGCCTTGCTCACCCGTCCGCCCGGGTCGGAGAGCAGTGGGTAGGCCAGGGCTTCACTGCCGCAGAACTCGGCGTGAGATTCGGCGCTGTCAGCGCTGATGCCCACCACCTCGGCGCCCGCCTGGTGGAAGGCCTGCAGATCCCGCTGGAAGCCCCGCGCCTCGATCGTGCAGCCCTCGGTGAAATCGCGTGGATAGAAGTAGAGCACCAGCCAGCGGCCGGCGAAATCGCTGAGGCTGCGCTCGGCAGCTTCCGCTTCACCACTACTGCCGGGCACCACGCCCTGGAGCTGGAACGCGGGCGCGGGCTGATCGGTTTCGGGCAGAACCCCACCAAGGCAAAGGGCCTGCCGGGGTAACCCCAGCAGGCCCAATGCGGCGATGGAGAGCCCGCTCAGAAGCTGGCGGCGCTGCATCGTGAAGGCGTTCAGATCTTGGCCAGGTTGATGCCCAGTTCCTTGGCGTAAGCGCCCAGGCCCTTCTTCTGGATGGTCTTGAGGGCGCGGGTGGACACGCGCAGCTTCACGAAGCGGTTGCCCTCGGCCCACCACAGACGGCGCTCCTGGAGGTTCACCTGCTGGAGCTTCTTGGTCCGCACGTGGGAGTGGGACACGGCCATGCCGTTGTTGGCGCGCTTGCCGGTGAGTTGGCAGACCCGGGACATGACCGACCGTTCAAAGGATGTTGACGACTCGACTCCGCTTGGAGCCAAGGCAAAAGCTTATCAGCCGGGCGTTTCTCTCTTCAGCTGGAGGCTGCCAGTTCCAGGCCCTCCTCAGCGAATCGGCGCAGGATTGTGAGATTGATGCGCTGTTGCACATCGAGCGCCTGCTTGAACTCATTGCTCGGCACGTAATACACGAGCTCGAAATCGAGGCTGTTGTGTTCCAGGCTCACGAAATGGCAGCGCTCAAACTCTGCCGTGCCCTCGCTTTTCACCACCTCAGCGAGTAGCTGCGGCAGCCGTTGCAGCTGCTCCACCGGCGTGTCGAGCTTCAAGCCCAGCCGCAGCGTGAGCCGCCGCCGCTGCATTTCGCCGAAGTTGGCCACCACAGCCCCGGTGAGCGAGCTGTTGCTCATCACGATCGCTTCGCCGTTGATGCTGCGCAGCCGGGTGCTGCGCACACCCACCTTTTCCACGGTGCCCCACACCTGGCCCACATGGATCAGCTGACCGGGCTGAAACGGTTTATCCAGCAGGATCGTGATGTATTCAAAAAATTGCGACACCGGCTCCTTCAAGGCCAGGCCTGCGCCGATGCCACCGGCGCTGAGCAGGGCCCAGATGGCCGCCATCTGCACGCCGATGTTCTGCAGGTAGAACACCGTCCCCAGGCACCACACCAGGGCCTTCAGCATCGGGGCCAGTGAGCGAATCAGGTTCGCCACCTGCAGGTCGCCGGCGCGGTTGGCCCAGCGCTGCAGCAGCCGCAAACCGATGCGGTTCACCAGCCGCACGATCAGAACCACCAGGATCAGCTTGGCCAGGCCGTAGACCAGCCGATCGCTGGCCGCATCCGTGGGCAGGATCTGCCAGGCCAGGCTGGCGCTCAGCACCCAGGCCACCGGTGGAATCGTGTCCACCAGCACCGTCACCACGAAATCGTCGGTGGTGGAGGCGGTGCGGCGCGTGATCCGGCTTAAGACCCGCTGCACCAGCCGCGCCACCAGCAGCCCAAGCAGGCCTCCCCCCACAAGGGTGAGCAACGCTGGGAGCAAGGCGGCGGTGGGTCCTGGCATCGCCATGGGGCTACATCAGGAGGGTTGGCTGGGGCTTGAGCCTGGCAGCCGCTCGCCGCTGCGGGCTTCAAAGCGCAACGCATCCGCTTGGCGCCAGCGCACCTGGAGCACGTCCCCGCTCGTGGGGGTGTTGCTCAGCACCTTGAGGGTGCCTTGCCCAGGGCACGTGAGATGGCTGATCACCCGATCCCCCAGCCACTCGCGGTGGCTGAGCTGTCCTTCCAGGGCCTCCCATCCCTCTGGCACCGGGCTGCCCGCCTCCACAAGCACCAGCCGTTCCGGCCGTAAGCCCAGCTGCTCCTCGCCTCGCTCGATCAGGTTGATCGAGGGGCTGCCCAGGAAGCGGGCCACGAAACGATTGGCGGGATCGCGGTAGAGCGTTTCTGCTGTGCCCAGTTGCTGCAGCCGCCCCTCGCGCAACACGGCGATCCGATCGGCCAGCCCCATGGCCTCGTGCTGGTCGTGGGTCACGTACACCACGGGAACGCCCGTGCTGCGCAAGAGGGTGCGCAACTCGGCGCGCAGGTTGTCGCGCAGCTGGGCATCGAGGTTGCTCATTGGCTCATCCAGCAAAAACAGGGCCGGCCGGCGGATCAGCGCCCGTGCCAGGGCCACACGTTGACGCTGCCCGCCCGAGAGCTCGGCCGGTTTGCGCTGACGCAACCCCTCCAGCTGCATCAGGGCGAGCACCTGCTCCAGCTCACGCTGGATGTCGGCCCTGCCCATGCCCCGCAGCTCCATGCCGAGGCTGAGGTTGCGCTCCACGCTCAGGTGGGGAAACAGGGCATAGCTCTGAAACACCATCGCCACCTGCCGCTCGGCTGGCGGCAGCCCTGTGATGCTGCGCCCTCCCAGGCGGATCTCACCGGAGCTGGCTGGATCAAGCCCAGCGATCAGCCGCAGGGTGCTGCTCTTGCCGCAGCCGCTGGGGCCGAGCAGCGCCAGGATTTCGCCGGGGCCCACCTGGAGGCTGAGCTGATCCACCAGCGTGTGGATGCCCACCATGCGGCTGAGCGCTCGCAGCTCCAAGCCGTTGAAACCCGCAGACCCGGAGTGGTTCATCCCTTAATGGCTCCCTGGGTGAGCCCACTGATGATCTGCTTCTGAAACAGGAGCATCAACAGGATCAGCGGGGCGCTGCCGAGCACCGTGGCGGCAGCGAAGGCGCCATAGGGAATCGTGTACACGGATGAACCGGCGATGCGGGCCATGGCCGGCGCCAGGGTGAGCAGATCGGTGCGGCTCAACCAGGTGAGGGCGATCGGATATTCGTTCCAGCTGAACAGGAACACCAGCAGGGCGCTACTGGCCATGGCCGGTGCCATCAGCGGCAGCAACACCCAGCGCAGCCGTTGCCAGAGGCCCATGCCCTCGATCAATGCCGCCTCCTCCAGTTCGATCGGGATGTCGGCAAAGGCCGCCTGCAGCAACAGGATCGCCAGGGGCAGGCACAGGCCCGCATAGGGAAGGCTCAAGGCCAGCAGCTGGTTGGCCAGATGCCAGTCGCGCGCCAGCTCGAGCAGGGCCAGAAACAGCAACACCGCCGGAAAAGCAGCGGCCGCCGCCACCAGCAGGGTGAGCGTTCGGGCTTGCCCGCGCCCCAATCGCGTGAGGGCATAGGCGCAGGGCACCGCCAGCGCCAGGGTGAGAGCGGTGCTGCAGATGCCCACCACCGCGCTGTTGAGCAGATAGGTGAGAAAGGGGGGATCGCCCTGCAACAGCTGGCGGTAGTGCTCCAGGGTCCAGCCGCCAGCCCCCGTGCCACTCAGGGCCTCGCTGGGCCGCAGGGAGGAATAGAGCTGCCAGAGCATCGGCCCCAGGCTCCAGAGCAGCAAGAGCAGTCGGGCCATCAGCGCAGCTCCCCCTGCAGGCGGGAGCCCCAGCGCCACACCAGCGCCACCATCCCGCAGAGGAGCAACAGGATCGCGAAGGACCCAAGCAGCAGGGTGGCGCTGTAGCCGAAATCGAGAAAGCGCATGGCGTTGAGGTAGGCGTAGAGCGCCAGGCTTTCGGTGCTCCCGGCCGGACCGCCACCGGTGAGCACCTGGATCAGATCGAACACCCCCAGCGCCTGGGCCAGGCGGAACAGCAACGCGATCAGCAGATACGGCGTGAGCAGGGGCAGGGTGATGCGCCGCAGGGTCTGCCAGGGGGTGGCTCCTTCCAGGGCTGCTGCTTCGTAGAGATCCGCGGGGATCGTTTGCAGACCCGCCAACAGCAGCAGGGCCACAAACGGGGTGGTTTTCCAGGTGTCGGCGCCCACGGTGGCCATCCAGGTGATCGCCGGATTGGAGAGAAATGGGATGGCTGGTAGCCCAAGCCCTGCCAGTACGTGATTGATCGGTCCGTAGGGGTCGTTGAAGATCCAGCGCCAGCCCAGGGCCATCACCGTGGTGGGCAGGGCCCAGGGCAAGAGGCTGATGGTGCGCAGCACGCCGCGCCCCCGCAGCGGTTGATCCAGCAGCAGGGCCACCGCCACCCCCAACAGCATTTCCAGGCTCACTGAGACGGCGCTGAAGCGCAGGGTCTGCCAGGTGTCCTGCCAGAAGCGGCCATCGTTCCAAAGCCGCAGCCATTGCTGCGCGCCGATCGGCTCCGGATGTAGGCCGGTGAGCACGCTCTGGGCCTGGGTGCTGAGCCAGAGGTAATGCAGCAACGGCGCCGCGAAGATCGCCAGCAACAGCGCCAGGGCCGGCGCCATCAACAGCCACAGGCGCCAGCGCATTAGCCCTCGCCTCCACTACTGCGCAGGAGCCGTTCACTGTTGTTCTGCAACTCCCGCATCGCCGTTGAGGCGGGCTGATCACCTGTGATGGCCGTGTTCACCTCGCGGTAGAGCAGATCGCTGAGTTGGGCATACACCGGGCTCAATGGGCGCAGCACTGCAGCGGCCAGCGCCTGTTGCAGATCAGCCAGGGCCGGGTTGGCGGCGAGAAGCTCCGGATCTTCAAACACGCTCAGCCGCGTGGGTGTGTAGCCCCAGCGCAGGTTGAGCTGTTTCTGGGCGTCTGCGCTGGTGAGAAAGCGCAGCACCTCCACCGCGGCTGCCTTGTGCTTGGAGCCCGCGAGCAGCGAGAAGCCCCAGCTGCCCTGGGTGGCGGCGTGGGGCTCGCCCTCTTGGCTCACCATTGTGGTGAAGGCCACCTTGCCGCGCAGCGGAGAGCCCGGCTTGTTGAGCTCCGCCCAGGCGTAGGGCCAGTTGCGCATGAAGGCGGCATCGCCGGCTTCAAACAGCTGCAGCGCCTCCGGTTCGCCCATGTTGGCCACCGCCGCAGGGGTGATGCCCTGGCGCACAAGATCCTGCAGCCAGCCCGTGGCGGCAATGGCCTCTGGGGAATCCAGCTCCGGTTCGTTGTTCACGAGCCAGTGGCCGCCGAAGCCGCGCAGCAGCTCCAGAACCACGCAGCTCAGGCCCTCGTATTGCTTGCCCTGCCACACGTAGCCCCAGGGCACCCGGCCGTCCCGTTGCAACCGCCGGCTGATCGCCACCAGCTCCGCCGGTGTTCGCGGCGGCGCCTCCATCAGATCGGTGCGCCAGTAGAGCAGGCCCATGTCCGCCAGTAGCGGAAACCGCCAGAGCTGACCGCCGAAGGCATTGCCCAGATCCGCGCCAGGAGCCAGGTCTGCCAGAGCATCCGGCCCCAGCCATGCATCCAGTGGTTCAAGCCAACCGGCGGCGGCGTATTTCGGCGTCCACGACACATCCATCAGCAGTAGGTCGTAGGGGCTCTCCCCCAGCAACAGGCTGCTGATCGCCAGATCCGACACGGCCTCCGTTTCCAGCGGCCCCCGGGTGACGCTCAGGGCAATGCGCGGATGGCTGCGGTTGAAGGCGCTCACCAACTCCGCCGTGGCATCAGCGAACGGAGCCGGCATCAACACCGACACCGGCTCTACACGCTCAGTCGCCAGTACCCACAGGCCCAGGCTGAGGCTGCCCATCAGGGCAACCAGCAGCAGGGCCCAGCGCCGCAGCGCCCGTGAGGGGATCAACGAAGCGGAAACGGGTCTAGAGGCCGCGCTCCATCAGCTTGCCCATCAGATCGCAGCTGCGCTGCTGGAAGCCGGCCAGTTGGTTCGGCTCCAGACCACCCACTGCCAGGCGGGCCATTTCATACACATGGCGGCTGAGATCGTCCGCCAACTGTTGGCTGGGGGAACTGCCGCTGCCGCCCGTGATCACCGAGCCGGCGGAGAGCTTGAGCAGGCCTTCCACCAGGCGGTGCTTACGGTTCACCAGCAGCACGTGGTGATCGGGCAGGCCGGGCAGACGCTGCTCCATCAGGGCACCCATGTCGTTGATGCGGCGCATCTGCTCCGGCAACAGGATCAGGGCGGCGGGGGTGTTGTCGCCCTTGAGGGCCTGCACCTGGATGGTCACCTTGTCGTTGTTGAGCGCGTTCTTGAACAGATCGCGCACCTTTTCGGAGCTGTCTTTGCCGTCGGCATCGCTCAGTTCGCTCTCTTTCTCCTGCAGGGAGTCGTCGAGTTCACTGTCAACGCGCTGGAACTTCAGCTCCTCGTGGCGGTATTCCAGCCAGGGGATGAACTGGGTGTCGATGAAGGTGTCAGCCAGCAACACCTCAGCGCCCTGGCTCTTCCAGAGGGCGAGGGCACCGGCCTGGCCGGCTTCATCGGTGCAGTAGAGGATCCGCTTGTCGTTGTCAGCGCTCAGGCGGGAGCGATAGCCCGAGAGGGTGGTGAAGGTTTTGTTGTTCTCGCCGGGGATCGGGTCGGCGTTCTCGCCCTCGCCCGCCGCAGCGGTGGTGCCGAACAGCACCAGCTCGGCCACCTGATCGGCGAACTTCTCATCCTCCATTGCCCCAATCTTGATGAACGGCGCCAGGGATTCCCAGATCTCGGCGTAGCGCTTCGGCTCATCGCGATGCAGTTCCTTGAGCCGATCGGCCACTTTCTTGGCCACGAAGCCACCGATCGAGCGCACGCGCCGGTCGGTCTGCAGAGCGGAACGGCTCACGTTCAGGGGGATATCGGGCGAATCGATCACGCCGCGCAGGGGCAGCAGGTAGCGGGGCACCACCTCCTTGATCGAATCGCTCACGAACACCTGGTTGCAGTAGAGCTTGATCTCGCCCTTCTCCCAGTCGGCGCGGCCCGTGGATTTGGGGAAGTAGAGGATGCCCTGCAGGTTGTAGGGATAGTCGGTGTTGAGGTGCACCCAGAGCAGCGGATCGCCCTGGAAGGGATAGAGGTAGCGGTAGAGCTCGATGTAGTCGTTGTCGGTGAGATCGCGGGGGCTCTTGCGCCAGGGTGCTTCCCGCTTGTTCACGGTTTCACCTTCGAGCTGCACCTCCACCGGCATGAAGTCGCAGTAGGTGGTGATCAGGGTGCGGATGCGCGCCGGCTCGATGTACTCCTCTTCTTCCTCCATCAGGTGGAGGATCACATCGGTGCCGGCTTCGCTGCGATCGGCCGCCTCCAGGCTGAAGTTGGGGGAGCCATCGCAGCTCCAGCGCACCGCTTCGCTGCCCTCGCGCGCGGAGCGGGTCACCAGCTCCACCTGCTTCGCCACCATGAAGCTGGAGTAGAAGCCCAGGCCGAAGTGGCCGATGATCGCGTCGTTCTCCTGTTTGTACTTCTCCAGGAAGTCTTCGGCGCTGGAGAAGGCCACCTGGTTGATGTAGCGCTTCACCTCATCGGCGGTCATGCCGATGCCGTTGTCGGAAATGGTGAGGGTTTTGGCTTCGCGGTCGATGCGGATCGAGATCTTGCCTTCGCTCCCTTCGCTGCAATCGCCCGCCATGGCGGCCATGCGGCGCTTGCTGATGGCATCCACCCCATTGCTCACCAGCTCCCGCAGGAACACCTCATGGCCGCTGTACACGGCCTTTTTGATGATCGGGAAGATGTTCTCGGTGTGGATCTGGATCTGGCCCTGTTCCGCCTGCAGCACCACAGCGTGAAAAAGCAACGTGGCTCCAGACTCACCCGGGGCAGGCCAGCCCGCCAAGGGGCCGCCATGGGCAGGAAACCGACCCCTCGGCTGGCTTCAGGGCGGTGGGGCCTGGTCCTGCTTGGGCGGCAAGCGCCGCTCTACCTGAACGAACACCAACCAGGCCACGCCGGCGGCGATGCCGCCCGTCCACTCCGAGCGCAACAGCTCGATCAACGACACGGTGCTGGCGGCGATGCGCAGCGCCCGTAACCCAAACCGCCCCAGCTGCTGCAGGCGTTCCTGACCGGTGGCCTCAGACACGGCTGGCGATGATCTGGGTGGCGGAGATCCAGGCGCCGCTGGCGTCGTAACGGCGGATCAGGCGTTCCAGCCGATTCGGTGCGGTGAGCCAGCCCGCCTCCACCGCAAAGGCACTGCGGTGATCCACATGGCGCGGCGTGAGGTGGTAGCCGCCATCGGCCATCCAGGTGAGCTGGCGAGAAGGATCGGCGCTGCCTGCTGCAACGCTTTCGCTGCTGCTGCCGGTTTGGGTGTCGATGCGCAGGGTGTTGGTGCCTTCGCCGCTCACCTCAAAGCGACAGTCAGCGCGGTCGGGTTCGGGCCAGTCGGCGCTGATGGTGGAGGCGCTGCCGCTCCAGTGGCCCTGCAGCTGATCCAACGTCAGCGCGGGAACTTCTTGGGCATCACTGCCGGCACGGAATTCGCGGATCAGCACCAGTTGGCTGAAGTCGCCGTCGTCGTTATGCAGCTGCACCAGGCGGTGGCGGCGATCGCCCTGGATGAAGCCGAATTCACCGCCAAACGGCGTGCCCGGTGCCACCTGCAAGCGTCCCTTGCAGAAGGTGCCGCTGTCGAAGAACACCACCTGCTTGCCGAGGTTGCGGTAGTCCTCGCTCATATCCCGGCTGGGCTCGCCGTTCAGGTCGCCCCCGGCGAAGCGGCGCAGGCGGAAGTGCACCAGGCGCTCTTCCGCTCCGCGCTCCAGAGTGAGGATCGACGGGGTCGACTCCACCACTGCGCCAGTGGCATCAAGGCTGGAGAAGCTGCCGCGCCACTCGCCGAGGTTCTGCAGAAAGTTGTCCCATTGGCTGGACATCGGCTTCAGCTCGCCCGCTGCAGCTCGGGTTTTTCCTCAGGAAGGATGGCTCCCTCGACTGGGCAGACCTGCAGGCAGATGCCGCAGTCGATGCAGGTATCGAAATCAATCCAATAAAAAGCCGTGCCCTTTGTGTTGGCACCGCTGCCGGGGTTGATGCAGGCCACCGGGCAGGCATCCACGCAATCGGCCACCCCTTCGCAGACGTCGGTGACGATCGTGTGGGCCATTGGGCAGCAACGCAGTTGACGGGATCCTAAGAACCGATCCAGTGGCAGGCGGCGCAACCGCGCTGGCTGGCGATCGCCTCGGCCTCGGCCTCAGAGGGGCAGGGGGTTTGCAGCAGCTCGGCCCGCGCACCGGAGCGGTGCAGGCTCTCCAGCTGATCGAGGGCGCTGGTGAGCTGGGCTGCACTGCCGTAGGCCACAAGCGTGATCTCGGGCCGCTGCGGGGCGGTGCTCTCGGTGCCCAGGAGATCGCGGATCGCTTCGATGTCGAAGCTGAAGCCCATGCCGCCGGCCGCTCCGCCGAAGCGGGCCACCAACGCGTCGTAGCGGCCGCCACTGGCGATGGCCACCGGCGCTACGGCCCCCTGGCACACCAGCTTCAGCACCAGACCGTCGTAGAGATCGAAGTGGGGTTGGAAGCTCGGATCGAGCTGGATTCGCACTCCCTGCTCTGCAGCCACGGCGGCCACGCTGTTGAGGGTTCCGGCCAGCTGATCGAGCAGCGCTGAGGGGCCGAGCAGCTGCTCCAGTTGATAGAGCACCGCTTTGGCATCGCCCCGAAGACGCATCAACTGCTGCAGGCCCTGGCGCTGGTGGGCCGGAAGCTCCAGGGCCGCCAGGGCCAGCGGATCAAAGTTGATCAGGGCCTGGCGCGTGGCCAGCCGCTGCTCGGCGGGCACCTGATCGAGCAGGGCCGTGAGCAGTCCGTGGTGCCCGAGCAGCAGGGTGGGTTGGTGCTCAGCGCTCACCTGCAGCTGCCGCAGGCAGGCCAGCAGCAGGCGGAGCAGTTCAGCGTCGGCCACAAGCGCTTGGCTGCAATCGGCACCCAGCAACTCCACGCCGCTCTGCAGCCGTTCCTCCAGGCGGTGTTGGCCTGAGTCGCTCACGGCACTACGGAACACAGCGCCACTGCTCCAGAGGCGCAGCGGGCGGGGCCGGCCCGCCAGCCGGGTGCAGGCGGCACGGGCGATCGAGGCGGTCATCTCCGGCCGCAGCCCCAGCGGTTCATCGGAGGCCAGCCGCACCAGCTCCTGGTCGCTGATGCCGCCACCAGCTTCAAGGGTTTCGAGGCGCTCCACCAGCGGTGGGGCCACCTCGGCGTAGCCCCAGCGCCGATACACCTCGGCCAGCTGATCACAGAGCCAGCGGTTTCCATCCACCTCACGGGGGTTGAGGTCCCTGGCGCCGGCAGCGGGTTGCAGGGCCATGGAGGAGGTAAACGCGAATTGCCGCCGATCCTATGGAGCGGGCTTGTCGAGCTCGGGAGCGCCGAAGCTGGCGCCGCTCAGGGGCCGGCAGGCCGCCAGCCCATCGATCAGGGCCTGACGTACCCCCGGCGTGCAGGCGATCAAGCGGCCTTCGGTCAGCCGGGCCGGTCCGCCGTCGTAAGCGCACACCACCCCGCCGGCCTGCTCCACCAGCACCACGCCGGCGGCCAGATCCCAGGGAGAGAGGCCCCGCTCCCAGTAGCCATCGAGGCGCCCTTCGGCCACGAAGGCCAGATCCACCGCCGCTGCACCGCCGCGCCGTACCCCGCGGGTGCGGTGGGTGAACCAGGCGAACTCGGCGTAGTTGTTATCGAGGCGTTCGTGGCGGTCGTAGGCGAAACCGGTCACCAGCAGGGAGCTGGCCAGGCCTTCGCATTCACTGACGCGGATGGGGCTGTGGTTGCACCAGGCTCCGAGGCCGGGGGCTGCCCAGTAGAGCTGCTCAAGGGCAGGCACCGCCAGGGCTCCGAGGAGCGGTTGGCCCCGCCAGGTGAGACCGATCGAGGTGCCAAAGAAGGGGTAGCGATGGGCGTAGTTGGTGGTGCCATCGAGGGGATCCACGCACCACTCGAGTTCTGATCCCTGCCCGGCCCGGCGGCCGCTCTCCTCCGCCAGCACTCCGAGCTCTGGCGTGTGTCGCTCGAGCACCGCAAGCACGGCCTGTTCCGCGGCCACATCGGCTTCGGTCACCAAATCGCCGGCGCGGCCTTTTTCTCGGATCCGCTCCAGCTGGCCGAAATGCTTTAACAGCTGCTCAGCGCCGGCCTGGGCGGCATGCCTGGCCACCGCTGCCAAGCGCTCCAGCTCGGCTGCGCTCAAGCCCGATTGATCCCGGCTCTGATCCGACAGACGCCCCACGCTCACGCTGCTCATTCCTCATCAAGGGGCAGACCGGCGCGCACCGTGCCGCGACCGAAGAACCGACCGAACTGCAGGTCGTACACCTCATCCTCATCCTGGGTTTCCACCTCCAGGGGGCCGGTGGCCCGTGCCACGCAGAGCAGGCCGTAGCCCTGGCCGCGCACCTCGCGGGAGAGGCCCAGGGCTTCGCGTTGATCGATAGCACCGTCGAGTACCCGCACCGCACAGGCGGTGCAGCAACCATTGCGGCAGCTGAAGGGCAACGGCTCCCCCTGCTGCTCAAAACTGCGCAGGATGTACTCCCCCTCCGGCACATCCAGCTGGATCGTGCGGTTCTCCTGCCTCCAGTGGACCGTGATCGGATAAGTGCGCATGGCCGCAACCAGCGAAGGGCGTGGTGACTGCTACATTCTCAATGTTGCCCCGCGCAGCCGCGTTCATCTCTGTTGCTCTACGAGTTTCAGGCTGAATGCAGCAAAAAGCCCCCCTCCCGCGGAGAGGTGGCCGAGTGGTCGAAGGCGCAGCACTGGAAATGCTGTATAGGGGCAACTCTATCGAGGGTTCGAATCCCTCCCTCTCCGTTATCAAGGTCAACGAACCTGATTTTCAGATTCCAAAGACCAACCGCCCAACGGGCGGTTTTTTTATGCCTTGCAAAGCCGGCAACGATCGGGTGGGTTGCCGATCAGCCGAAGCGGCCGCTCACGTAATCGAGCGTGGCCTGTTGCTGCGGTGAGTTGAAGATCATCCCGGTTTCGGCGAATTCCACCAGGACACCCACCTTGCGGTCACTGCCGGGTTGGGCACTCACGTTGAAGAAACCCGTGAGATCGCTCACCCGCACTGCTTGCTGCATGTTGTGAGTCACGATCACGATCGTGTAGCTCTTTTTGAGCTCATGCATCATCTCCTCGATCTTCAAGGTGGAGATCGGATCCAAGGCTGAGCAGGGTTCATCCATCAGGATCACTTCCGGCTCAATCGCAATCGCGCGGGCGATGCACAGGCGCTGCTGCTGGCCGCCGGAAAGGGCGTAGCCGCTCTCTTTGAGTTTGTCCTTGGTTTCATCCCAGAGGGCCGCTTTGCGCAGGGAGCGCTCCACTAGCTCATCCATATCGCCGCGGAAGCCATTGATCCTGGCGCCGAAGGCGATGTTGTCGTAGATGCTTTTTGGGAAGGGATTCGGCTTCTGAAACACCATGCCGATCAGCCGTCTCACTTCCACCGGATCCACTTGGCGGTCGTAGAGATCCTGACCGTCAAAAATCACCCGCCCACTGAGGCTGCAGCCTTCGATCAGATCGTTCATGCGGTTGAGCGCCCGCAGCACGGTGCTCTTGCCGCAACCGGACGGCCCGATGAAGGCGGTGACCTTGCCGCGCGGGATCTCCATGAATACCCCGCTCACCGCCAGCTGGCCGCCGTAGCTGATGCTCACGTTTTCGAGCGCGAGGCAGGTGTTGGTGGCGGTGGCAGGCATGGTCAAGGGGCTGGCTGGAGGACTGACAAACAACAGAAAGTGATGCTCAGGTGCTGCTCAATCGCCCGAGCCAGCGGGCGAGCAGGTTGGCCAGCAGGATCATCACCACCAACACGAAGGAGGAGGCCCAGGCCAGGGCGATCTGGGCCTCGTAGGGCATGATCGCGAAGTTGTAGATCAACACCGACATCGACGCGATCGGGTTGAACAATCCCTCCGGCCAGAAGGGTGAAAAGAGGGCCGTGAAAATCAACGGGGCTGTTTCTCCGGCAGCCCTGGCAATGGCCAGCACCACACCGGTGGCGATCGAGGAGAAGGCCGCGGGCAGGGTGACGCGGCTGATGGTGATGAAGCGGGAGGCGCCGATGCCCATCGCCCCCCAACGCAACTCCTGAGGCACGAGCTTCAGGGCCTCATCGGTGGTTTTGATCACCGTGGGCAGCATCAGCACCGCCAGGGCGATGCCCCCGGCCATGGCGCTGTAGCTCTGACCGAAGAACACGCGGGTGCTCACGATCAGGCCATACACAAACACCCCGCAGATGATCGAGGGCACCCCGGCCAGCACGTTCGTGCCAAAGCGCACGAAACGGGCAAACCAGCCTGCGGCGGCAAATTCCGCGAGATAGACGCCTGCTCCCACGCCCACGGGCACGGCGATCAGGGCAGCGATCAGTGTCACGATCAAGGTGCCCACAATCGCGTTGCCGATTCCACCGCCATCGAGGCCGGGCGGTGGTGGCAGCGAGGAGAGCAGCTGCAGGTTGAGCAGCGAGCCGCCCTTAATCAGCACATAGGCGATCACGACGATCAGTGGCAGCACCGCCAGGGCGGTGAACAGCCCAGCGATCACGGTGAGCAGCTGGTTCCAGCGGTTGCGGGCCAGCGAGCGCTGAAGGGTGAGGGAGCCGCGGGCGTAAGAGGAGGTCATCGCGCTCAGTACTTCAGGCTCAGGCGGCGCACGATCTTCTGGGCGAGCAGGTTCACCAGCAGGGTGAGCAGCATCAACACCAGGGCGGCGTACATCAAGGCCGACACCTGCAGCCCATCGGCTTCACCGAACTGGTTGGCCAACATCGACGAGATGGTGTTGGCCGGAGCCAGGAGGCTGAGGCTGAAGTTGTTGGAATTGCCGATCAACATCGTGACGGCCATGGTTTCGCCCATCGCCCGGCCCAGGGCAAGCATCACGCCCCCGGTGATGCCGGAAATGGCCGCTGGAAGGATCACGTGGGCAATGGCGCCCCAACGGGTGGTGCCCACGCCATAGGCGGCTTGGCGGAGGGCGAGCGGCACCTGCTGCAGAGAATCGCGGGAGATCGCCGTGATGATCGGCAGGATCATCACCACCAGAATCAGCACCGCCGGTGCCATCCCCGGGCCTTGAGGGGTGGTGGAGAAGAAGGGCAGCCAGCCGAGGAGCTGATGCAGGCCGGTGAGTCCCGGGCGCAGGAAGGGCTCCATCACAAAGATGCCCCAGAGACCCAGCACCACCGAAGGAATCGCTGCCAGCAGTTCCACCATCACGCCGAGCACCTGGCGAATCGGCAGGGGAATGATGTTTTCGGTGAGAAAAATGGCCGTTCCCACGCCGAGGGGAACGGCGATCAGCAGGGCCAGGAGCGAGCTCACCACCGTGCCGTAGATGGCGGTGAAGGCCCCGTACTGCTCAGCGATCGGATCCCAGTTGGAGGTGGTGAGAAAACCGAGCCCGAAGCGGCCAATCGCTTCTGTGGATCCCCCCAACACAGTGAACAAAATGCCCACCAGCACCAAGCCCACCACTGAGGCGAGCAGCACCACCAGTTTCTGAAAGCCCCTGTCGATCAGCAGTTCCCAGAGGGGCCGCCGCCGCTGCGTGAAGAGTTCGGGGCGCGTACCCGCTGCCATGGGGATCATTACCTGACCCAAATCTAAAGGTCTGACATAAGGCCGTTAGCGTTGGATCCTTAGGTCACAATCCCTGGGGCGCTCTCAGTCAGTTGGCACGGATCGTTGGCATCGACCTGGGCACCACCAACTCGGTGGTGGCGGTGCTGGAGGGTGGTCGCCCGCAGGTGATTGCCAGCGCTGAGGGCGGTCGCACCACGCCATCGGTGGTGGGCTTCAGCAAAGACTCAGAGCTGCTGGTGGGCCAGCTGGCGCGTCGCCAGTTGGTGCTCAACCCACGCAACACCTTTGCCAACCTCAAGCGCTTCGTGGGGCGCCAGTGGGACGAACTCGAAGACAACAGTCTGTCGGTGCCGTACACCGTGCGCGCCAACGATCAGGGCAACGTGCGCGTCGTGTGCCCGGCCACGGAGCGGGAATACGCGCCTGAGGAGCTCGTGGCGAGCATCCTGCGCAAGCTGGTGGACGACGCCAGTACCTATTTAGGTGAGCCCGTTGAGGCGGCGGTGATCACCGTTCCCGCCTATTTCAACGACGCGCAGCGCCAGGCCACCCGCGATGCGGGCCGGCTGGCGGGCATCAGCGTGGAGCGCATCCTCAACGAACCCACCGCTGCGGCGCTGGCTTACGGCTTCGATCGCAGCACCGTGAAGCGGGTGCTGGTGTTCGACCTGGGCGGCGGCACCTTTGACGTGTCAGTGCTGCGCATCGCCCAGGGGGTGTTCGATGTGAAGGCCACCAGCGGTGACACCCAGCTGGGCGGCAATGACTGGGATCGCCGCATCGTGGATTGGCTGGCGGATCGCTTCCAGAACGAGCACGGCATCGATCTGCGCCGCGACCGCCAGGCGCTGCAACGGCTCACCGAAGCGGCGGAGAAGGCCAAGATCGAATTGAGTGGTGTGCAGAGCACACCGATTTCCCTGCCCTTCATCGCCACCGGTGATGCGGGCCCGCTCCACATCGAAACCACGCTCGAGCGCAGCACCTTTGAAGGGCTCTGCCCTGATCTGCTCGATCGGCTGCTGCGGCCGGTGCAGCGGGCGCTGCGGGATTCAGGCCTAGCCGCTGAAGACATCGACGATGTGGTGCTGGTGGGCGGCTCCACCCGGATGCCGATGGTGCAGCAGATGGTGCGCACCCTGATCCCGCTGGAGCCCTGCCAGTCGGTGAATCCCGATGAGGTGGTGGCGATCGGTGCCGCCGTGCAGGCCGGGATCCTCACCGGTGAGCTGCGCGATTTGATGCTCAACGACGTCACACCGCTCTCGCTCGGACTGGAAACGATCGGCGGGGTGATGAAGGTGCTGATCCCGCGCAACACCTCGATCCCGGTGCGCAAGAGCGATGTGTTCAGCACCTCCGAAGCCAACCAGAGCTCCGTGGAGATCCACGTGCTCCAGGGCGAGCGGCAGATGGCCGAGGGCAACAAGAGCCTGGGTCGCTTTCGCTTGTCGGGCATTCCACCGGCGCCTCGGGGTGTGCCCCAGGTGCAGGTGTCGTTCGATATCGATGCCAATGGACTGCTGCAGGTGTCGGCCACCGACCGCACCACCGGCCGCCAGCAGAGCGTGAGCATCCAGGGCGGTTCGAACCTCAGCGAGGACGAAATCAAGACCCTGATCGAGGAGGCCGAGCAGAAAGCAAGCGAAGACCGCCGCCGCAAGGCCGAGATCGATCGCCGCAATCGGGCGCAAACCCTGGTGGCGCAGGCGGAACGCCGGCTGCGGGATGCCGCCCTGGAATTGGGCCCCTATGGCGCCGAGCGGCAGCAGCGGGCGGTGGAGATCGCCGTGCGCGATGTGCAGGATCAGCTCGCCTCCGGCGACCTTGGCGATCTGGACCTGGCGGTGAGCCAGCTGCAGGAAGCGCTGTATGGCCTCAACCGCCGTTTGGCGAGCGAGCGCAAACAGGACACCAGCCCCCTGCAGGGTCTCAAAAACACGCTCGGCTCCCTCAAGGATGAGCTGTTCGCCGACGACGACTGGGATGACTGGGATAACCGCGGGCGTAGCCGTGATCCCTGGGCGGAGCCGTCCTGGTCTGCGGGCCGCAGTGCCTGGGGGGCCGATTCCTGGAACCAGCCGCCGGCTGCGCCCTATCGCGACACCCGCACCAGCGACCGGAACTACGAGGATTCGCGGTTTGCCCGCGCCGGTTACGACGATCGCTCCCGCTACGACGAGCGCTCCAGCTACGCAGAACGTTCGAGCTACGACGAGCGCTCCCGCTTTGACGATGCTGCTGATCCGGCACCCCGCTACAGCGAACCGAGCTACAGCCCTCCCAGGTACGACGACCGTAGTTACACCGAGCGTGGCTACGACGAGCGTGATGACGATGCGGATCGTTTCGAGGCGGACGTGCCATCTCAGCGGCAGTGGGAGCCACGCCCTGCCGCATCGCGCACCGCCCCTGCCAAGCCGACACCGTTCGAGGGTGATCCCTGGGCTGAGGATTGAGCCCGGTGGTCGCTTCGTCGAAGACCGTGATCAACCATTGGGCGGTGCTCGGCCTCGATCCCGGCGCCGATCCCCAGGCGCTTAAGCGCGCCTTCCGTCAGCAGGCCCGGCGCTGGCATCCCGACCTCAACGGCAACGATCCCCACGCCGAAGAGCAGTTCAAGGCTGTGAACGAGGCCTACGCCGTTCTCAGTGATCCGCAGCGCCGGCAGCAATGGGAGCAAGGGCTCGACAGCAGCCAGGCCGCTGCCGCAGGCCTGGATCCCTTTGCCCATGGCTTCCCCGACTTCCACGACTACGTGGAGGAGCTGTTCGGCATGCCACGGCGCAGGCCGGTTGAGGAACGTCGGGTTGAGGAGTCAACGCGCGCTGAGGTCACCACCGCACCGCCGCCGCCAGCACCGGTGGTGGCGAGCAGCGATTGCGAATCCATCGTGGAGCTCTCTCCAGAGCAAGCGCTCAACGGCGAACGGGTGGAGCTCGATCTCCCCGATGGCACCTGCGTGGAGGTGTGGACCCCGGCGATGGCGGGGGATGGTTGGCGTTTGCGCCTGGCCGGCGTGGCACCGGGAGGGGCTGACCACTTCCTGCAGTTGCGGGTGCGCACCGCCGAGGGGTTACGCATCGACGGATTGCGGGTGCTCTATCAACTCGATCTCTCTCCGGCCGATGGCGCCCTCGGCTGCTCCGTGGTGGTGCCCACCCTCGAGGGTCCCGTGCAGCTGCGGGTGCCGCCGGGGTCCTCCAGCGGCCGGCTGCTGCGCCTGCGGGGAAGGGGTTTGCAACAAGGCAATCAGCGCGGGGATCAGCTGGTGGAGATCCGGCTGGTGGTGCCCGCGGGTCTCACGGAAGCCGAAGAAGCGCTCTATGCCCGCCTGCAGCAACTGGCGGCAGAGCTCGATGGTGAACGGGGCTGAGCACAGCCGGCCTATCGGTGAGACACTGAAGCCGAGCAATCGCACCCAGATGTCGGTCCACGTCCTGCTGTTCGATGCCGGCAGCGACAACGAGGGCATTCACTCCCTCGAACTCAATGGCACCACGGTGGTGCTGCTGTTCGAGGATCGCGATGACGCCGAGCGCTACGCCGGCTTGCTCGAGGCCCAGGATTTTCCGGCTCCCACGGTGGAGGCGATCGATCGGCACGAGATGGAGGAGTTCTGCAGCAGCGCGGGTTATGAGGCTCGTTTTGTGCCCGCTGGCTTCCTGCCTCAAACCGCAGAGGACCGTCTGCTGATTGCTCCGCCAGAGAAGAACATGGATGTGACCTCCTGGAAGGATCAGGAGGAGCCCGAGCCGGCCGGCGGTGTGGATCTGGCGGAGGAGCCGATTAGCACCGGGGATGCCGAGCTGGAAGACTTCCGCCGCCGGCTCGAGGGGTTGCTGTGAGCCCTGGTTTTGCCGATGTGAGTCGGGGCCATCTGCTCACGGAGCAGGCCAATCCCCGCAGCAGTGAGCTCGATGCCCTGAGCACCGCCGAGCTGGTGGATGTGTTTGTAGCGGAAGACCTCAAGCCCCAGCAGGCGCTGGCGCAAGCCGCTCCCGCCTTGGCGCAGGCCATCGATGCGATTGCGGCGCGCCTGCGGCAAGGAGGGCGGTTGTTTTATCTGGGAGCAGGCACCTCCGGTCGCCTGGGGGTGCTCGATGCGGCGGAGTGTCCGCCCACCTTCTGCAGCGACCCCGAGATGGTGCAGGGCGTGCTTGCCGGTGGTGCCCCAGCTCTCCTGCGCAGCTCGGAGGGACTCGAGGATCTGTTTGAGGCCGGTGCGGACGACCTGCAGGCTCGGGGCTTCAGCGCCGCCGATGCCTTAGTGGGCATCGCTGCCGGCGGCACCACGCCCTATGTGCACGGAGGCTTGAGCCACGCCCGCAGCCTCGGTGCCCTGGCGATTGCCATGGCCTGTGTTCCAGCCGAGCAGGTGCCGATGCCCTGCGACATCGACATCCGCTTGCTCACCGGCCCTGAGGTGCTCACCGGTTCCACTCGCCTGAAGGCGGGAACGGCCACCAAGATGGCGCTCAACATCCTCAGCACCGGCGTGATGGTGCGCCTGGGCAAGGTCTACGGCAACCGCATGGTGGACGTGGCGGTGACCAACGCCAAGCTCGAGGACCGTGCCCTGCGGATCCTGGCGGATATCGCCGCTGTGGAGCGCGAACGGGGCCGCGAGCTACTGGCCGCCAGCGATGGTTCGGTGAAGTTGGCGTTGCTGATGGCGCAGCAGGAGCTCTCGGCTGCGGAAGCCCGCAGCCGCCTCGATGCCTGCGGCGGCCAGCTGCGCTCAGCCCTCCACTGAACCCCAGTAGGGCTGGGTGAACAGATCCAGCTTGCGACGGGTGGCCGCCGGCACCTGATCGGGGGGTGTCATCAGGGCATCGCGCAGGGCGCTATGGGCCGCGCTGATCGGCCGTTGGGCGGCGATGCGCTCGGCGGTGGTGCGCACGATCTGGGTGGCCAGGGCAGCGTTGGCCCGCAGGTTGCCGATCACCATCTCCACCGTGACGCTGTCGTGGTCGGCGTACCAGCAGTCGTAATCGGTGGCCATGGCGAGGGTGGCGTAGGCGATCTCCGCTTCACGGGCGAGGCGGGCCTCGGTGTGGTTGGTCATGCCGATCACCGTGCAGCCCCAGCTGCGGTAGAGATTCGATTCGGCGCGGGTGGAGAAGGCCGGTCCCTCCATGCAGAGGTAGGTGCCGCCGCGATGCAGGCTGCGTCCCTCCGGCATCAGGCTGTCGGCCACATCAGCGAGCAGCCGGCTGAGATTGGGGCAGAAGGGATCAGCCAGGGCCACGTGGGCCACGGCGCCTTCACCGAAGAAGCTGATCGGCCGCTGATGGGTGCGATCGATGAACTGATCCGGCACCACCATGTCGAGCGGCTTCACCGACTCCTGCAGGGAGCCCACGGCCGATGGCGAGAGGATCCAGCGCACCCCCAGGGAGCGCATCGCCCAGATGTTGGCGCGATAGGGCACCTCCGTGGGCAAAAAAGTGTGATGACGGCCGTGACGCGCCAAGAACACCACCTCCATGCCACCGAGGGTGCCCAGCCGCAGGCTGTCCGAGGTGGGGCCAAAGGGCGTGTCAACCGTGAGTTCCTGAACGTTCTCCAGCCCCTCCATGGCGTAGAGGCCGCTACCGCCGAGCACCCCCAGACGTGCCTGGGAGAGGTTCAAAGCTGGGGAGGAAGCCATGGACGTACTGCGCCTGCAACCCTTTTACCGGAGCGCCCATACTGAGATCGTTCGTATTTTCTTTTGCCGTGACCAAAGCCGTGATGGTGACCGACGCCGGCACGATCGAGCTCGAGCTGTTTGAGGCCGATGCGCCCAACACCGTGGCCAACTTCGTGAAACTGGCCAAGGACGGCTTTTATGACGGCCTGGCCTTCCACCGTGTGATTCCCGGCTTCATGGCCCAGGGCGGTTGCCCCAACAGCCGCGAAGGTGCCCGCGGCATGGCAGGAACCGGTGGCCCCGGCTACCAGATCGACTGTGAGATCAACAGCCAGAAGCACCAGGCCGGCACCCTCGCCATGGCCCACGCTGGCCGCAACACCGGTGGCTCACAGTTCTATATCTGCCATGAGGCCCAGCCTCACCTCGATGGCGTGCACACCGTGTTCGGTCACACCGGCAACATGGATGTGGTGATGGCGCTCAAGAACGGCAGCCGCATCAACACCGTCACCATCCAGGACTGATCAGCCTGTGGACTGGGCAGGCTTTGCTGAGCGCCTAACTCCAGCGCATCAGCATGCCTGCATCGATCTGGAGCTGCGGGCGATCCGCCTGTAGCTCCACCAGCGGCCTGCGTTGCGCCTCCAGGGTGTTGCTGGGGTGCACCGTTCGCTGCGTGTCCGGCGCCAGCAGCAGGCTCACACTGCCGGTCTGGGGCCAGGCGGCCATGGTGTGCAGCGCCTGGGCCAGCTGTTGTTGATCGCCACTGGGCACGAGCACGGCCAGGTCGGGCTGGTTGAGCAACGCCAGCACCCGCGAATGCTCCTCCAGTTCCAGCTCCAGGTTGTGGCTGCTGCACCAGTCGCGGAGCTCCTGGAACTGTGCGGCCTTGGTTTCGCTGCTGAGCTCCTGCTCGGCACTGCTGGTCCAGGCGAGCACGGCGGCTGGGCCCTGGCCGGGCGGTGCATCCATCAGATGGCCGAGCTTCGCCTGCTTGGTTTGCAAATAGGCGGCGTTGTGCTGGCTTGGGTCCATCACCAGGGGCACCCGATCCTCCACCTGCAGGCCGTAGCCGCCGAGGCCGGCGATCTTGCGGGGGTTGTTGGTGATCAGGCGCAGGCGATGCACCCCCAGGTCGCTGAGGATCTGGGCGCCAACGCCGTAGTTGCGCAGATCGGCCGGGAAGCCGAGCCGTTCATTGGCTTCCACCGTGTCGAGGCCGCCGTCCTGAAGGGAATAGGCCCGCAGCTTGTTGATCAGGCCGATGCCACGGCCCTCCTGGCGCAGATACACCACCAGACCCTCGCCGGCGGCTTCGATCATGCGCAGGGCCGCCTCCAGCTGCGGCCGGCAGTCGCAGCGCAGCGAACCGAAGGCATCGCCCGTGAGGCATTCGCTATGCACGCGCACCAGCACCGGGCCTTCCGAACTCTCGGGGTGGCCCTTCACGATCGCCACGTGCTCGCTGCCATCGAGCTCGTTGCGGTAGCCAATGGCCCGGAACGTGCCGAAGGCACTGGGCAACTCCGCTTCCGCCTGGCGGCGCACGAAGCGCTCGGTATCGAGCCGGTAGCGGATCAGATCGGCGATGTTGATCAGCCGCAAGCCGTGCAGGCGGGCGTACTCCACCAGCTGAGTCAGCCGCGCCATCGAGCCATCGGTGTTCTGGATCTCGCAGATCACACCGGCCGGGTACAAGCCGGAGAGCCGGGCCAGATCAACGGCGGCCTCGGTATGGCCAGCGCGTTTGAGCACACCGCCCTGCTTGGCGCGCAGCGGAAAGATGTGGCCGGGGCGCCGCAGATCCGCCGGGCGCGTGGCCGGGTGGATCGCCACCTGAATCGTGCGTGCGCGATCTTCGGCGGAGATCCCGGTGCTCACCCCGTTTTCAGGCCCAGCATCCACGCTCACGGTGAAGGCGGTCTGGTTGCTGTCGGTGTTGCGATCCACCATCAGGGGCAGATCGAGGGCGTCGAGGCGCTCCCCCTCCATCGCCAGGCAAATGAGGCCCCGAGCCTCGGTGGCCATGAAGTTGATCTGCTCAGGTGTGGCGAACTGAGCCGCGCAGATCAGATCGCCTTCGTTCTCCCGGTTTTCATCGTCCACCACCACCACCATCTCGCCGTTGCGGATCGCCGCCAGGCCATCGGCGATGGTGTCGAACTGAAATGCGGCTTGCTTCAGGGGCGGCTGGCCTCAAGGCCTCGGTGGCAGACACTTTTATAGAGCCCGGTACGATCTGGCGTTCCGGTAGTTCCGCCATGGCCAGCAAGCGCGTTGCGGTGATCGGCGCCTCTGGGTACGGCGGATTGCAGACCCTGCGCCTGCTCCAGGGGCATCCCGAACTCGAGGTGTCCTTCCTCGGGGGTGAGCGCAGCAGCGGCAAGCGCTGGAGCGAACTCACCCCCTTCCTGCCCCTGCCCGGTGATCCGGTGGTGCAGAGCCCCGATCCCGAAGCGATTGCGGCGGCGGCTGATCTGGCGGTGCTGAGTCTGCCCAATGGACTGGCTTCCACCCTCGTGCCTCCGCTGCTGGAGCGCGGCGTGAAGGTGGTGGATCTCTCCGCCGACTACCGCTACAGCTCCCTCGACCAGTGGAAAGAGGTGTACGCCTCCGAGGCGCGCTCCTTCCCCCGCACGGATGCCGATCTCTGCGCTGAGGCGGTGTATGGCCTGGTGGAGTGGGAGGCGGAGCGGATCGCGGCGGCCAGGCTGGTGGCAGCCCCCGGCTGTTTCCCCACCGCCAGCCTGCTGGCGCTCACGCCCCTGCTCAAGCAGGGCCTGATCGAAACCAGTGGCATCGTGATCGATGCGAAAACCGGCACCAGCGGCGGTGGCCGTGCGGCCAAGGAACACCTGCTTCTGGCCGAGGCCTCAGAAGGTGTGATGCCCTACGGCGTGGTGGGCCACCGCCACACCAGCGAGATCGAACAGCTCTGCAGCCGCGCTTCGGGGCGCGCGATTCAGTTGCAGTTCACGCCCCATCTCATCCCGATGGTGCGCGGCTTGCTGGCCACGGTGTACGGCCGCCTGCGCGATCCCGGCCTCACCGCTGAAGACATCACCACCCTGCTGGAGGCCGCCTATCGCCATGCCCCCTGCGTGCAGGTGCTGCCCGTGGGTACCTATCCCTCCACTAAGTGGGTGCGCCAGACCAATCGGGCGCTGCTGTCGGTGCAGGTGGATGGCCGCACCGGCCAGCTGATCGTGATGAGCGCGATCGACAACATGGTCAAGGGTCAGGCCGGCCAGGGCGTGCAGTGCCTGAACCTGATGGCCGGGCTTCCGGCTGAAACCGGCCTGCCGCTGCTGCCCTTCTATCCCTGATCGCGGTGGAGCAGCCCCAGGCGCTGTGCAGCTAACTGCACGGCCTGGGGAAGGATGCGGTGTTCCTGGCGGTGGATGCGGCCGGCCAGGCTCTCCACGCTGTCGCTGGCCAGCACAGGCACAGCGGCCTGAATCAGGATCGGTCCTGTGTCCACCTCGAGGCTCACCAGGTGGGCCGTGCAGCCGGTGAGCGTGACGCCCGCCGCAAGCGCCTGCTCGATCGCCCGAGCACCGCGGAAGCTGGGCAGGAGCGAGGGGTGAATGTTCAGCAGCCGTTCGGGGAAGGCATCGATGAGCTCCTGGGTGACGATCCTCATCCAGCCCGCCATCACCACCAGATCCACATCGGCCTGGCGGAAGCTGTTGATCAGGGCCTGATCCAGGGCCTCTCGGCTTTCGTAGCTCCGGTGGTCGTGCAGCGTCACGGAGATCCCAAGCCGCTCGGCCCGCTGCTGGGCGCCGCAGCCGGGGTTGTTCACCACCAGCAGGCTCAGGTCCGCTGCGAGCTCGCCGCGCTGGCAGGCCAGAGCCAAGGCCTCGAAGTTGCTGCCTGAGCCGGAGGCCAACACTCCCAGACGCAGCAGGCGGCGCTCGCCAGGGCTGAAATCCTGTGGCAATGGCCACTGGATCGCCAGGTTGTGCTCGCTAGGGTTGAGCACATCGGGTGTAGGGCCATGTCCCATCTCTCCATCCTGCCAACCGTGCTCCGCGAGGAAGAGGTGTTGGTTCAGGCGCTTGAGGACCTGTCCCTGACGGTTAAGCGTGGTGGTTATCTCAGGGGTTTTGCTGATCAGCGTGAGGCGGTGAGCCTGCGGGCCCAGCTGCCGGAAGGCACCTGGCTGGGCTGGCGCCGCGAAGCCAGTGGCCAGCTGGCGCTCGTGGGCGATCTGCAGCGGCTCGGGCGCTCCCACTCCCTGCAGCAACTGATCGGTGAGATCACCCGGCGCTACGCGGCCCACCAGGCCTTGCGTGCTCTCGCCACTGATTTGCCGATGGTTTCGGCTGAGCTCGCTTCGGGCCTTCAGCCCTGATCTCTGTGGTTCAGGTCCACCTTGATCTGAGCGATCCGCAGCAGCACCTGGTGGCGGTTGAGATCCGGGTGCAGCCGCGGCTGCCATCGATGCGCCTGGTCTTGCCTGGCTGGACGCCGGGGTCGTACCTGATGCGCGACTACGTGCGCCAGCTGGAATCCCTGCAGGTGACGCAGGGCAGCGAGCCACTGGCGTTGACCCGCGTGGCGCCCGCCGCCTGGCAGGTGAGCTGCGACCCGGGCGGCGCCTCCCTGCTGATCCGTTACCGGGTGCATGCCACCGAACTCTCGGTGCGCACCTGCCATCTCGATCAAGACCATGGCTTTCTGGCTCTGGCGGCCGTGGTGCTGGAGCTGGAGGGGGAGCGTTGGGCGCCTCATCAGCTCCGCTGCACCCTGCCGGCGGGTTGGCAGGCCTTTGTTCCCCTGCCGCGCTCTGGCGATGCCTGGCAAGCCAGGAATTTTGATCAGCTTCTCGACTCTCCGTTTGAGGCGGGCCCACACCGCGCGCTCGACTTCAGCGTGCTCGGTGTGCCCCATCGCCTGGTGATCTGGGCGGGGACGCCGGGCGATGAGGCCTGGTTGCTGCAGCGCCATCCCCAGCTGCTCGACGATCTGCGGAAGGTGTGTGAGGCCTGTTGCCAGCTGATGGGCGTGGAGCGACCCGCCTCCTCGAACTATCTGGTGGTGCTGCATTTGTTGGATGAGGCCTACGGCGGCCTGGAGCACGACGACAGCACGGTGCTCGTCTACGGACGGCGCAATCTCGAGAAGGCCAACGGCTACCGCCGCTTCCTGCAGCTGGTGGCCCATGAATACCTGCATCAGTGGAATGTGCGCCGGCTGCGGCCCGCTGAACTCACGCCGATCGACTACCACCGCCCGCCGGTGGTGCCGAGCCTCTGGTTTGCCGAGGGGGTCACCAGCTATCTCGATCAATTCCTGCCGCTGAGCGCCGGCCTCAGTGAGCCCGACGATTTGCTGAGCGATCTGGGCGAAGACCTCAGCCGCTACCGGCTCACGCCTGGCCGCCACGTGCAGAGCCTGCGCGACAGCAGCCAGGAGGCCTGGGTGAAGCTCTACAAAGCCGATGCCTACGCGCCAGATAGCCAGGTGAGCTATTACCTCAAGGGGGCGGTGGTGGCGCTGTGTCTGGATCTGCACCTGCGCCAACAGGGCAGCTCGCTGATGCAGGTGCTGCGCGGGCTATGGGGTAGCCATGGCCAGTGGGGCCGGGGTTACAGCGAAGCGGATCTGGTGCAGGCGTTTGCCAGCGAGGCTGCTGATCTGGAGTTATTGCTGCCCCGTTGGTTGCAGGAGCTCGACGATCCCGATCTCGATAGCTACTTATCGGGTATCGGTTTGCAGTTGGAGGCGGAGATGGCCACGGCGCCATGGGCGGGGCTGAGCGCACGCGCAGAAGCGGGGCTGCTCATGGCGTATCGGGTGGTGCGTGGCGGACCGGCGGAGCAGGCGGGCCTGATGGTGGGCGATGAGCTGCTGGCCATTGATGGTCAGCGGTTGCGGCGCCCTGAGGATCTCCAGACTGTGCTGCGCGCCGATGGCTCCCAGGAGTTGCTGATCAGCCGCCGCTCCCAGCTGCGCCGCCTCAACCTCTCCTGCGCTCCTCCGCAGGTGGAGCGCTACCTGCTCAAGCGCAACCCTGCTGTCAGCCCTGCGCTGCTCGAGCGCCAGCGGCTCTGGCTGCAGCAGCAGCCGGCGGGCGTGGCCTGATGGTGCGGCCGTTCTTTGGTTCCGGAGCTGAGCGGCACGCTTGGTGGCCTGGCGCGCTGTTGGGAGCCGTTGCCTCGGTGGCGCTCACCGCCGTGGCCCTGCACAGTGGCCGCGAACCGCTCACGCTGACGATCCCCGGGCTGCCGCAACGACCACAGACTCCGGCCCCACCGGATCAAGCCGCCTGGGAGAGTCCGCTCTCGCCGCAATGCTCCGTGAATGACCGTGCCCTGGTGGATCGACTGCAGAAGCTGCGGCGTTCGTTGCCGGCTCAGCTGCAGAAGGTGACGATCGATCCCAGCAATTACGGCGAGCGCATTCGGCGCGATGCGTTCGGCAATTCACTCGACACCACGCCGTCGCTGGTGGTGTTGCACGAAACCGTGTACGGCATCGGATCGGCCATCAACACCTTCACCACCCACCATCCCCACGACGACGACCAGGCGAGCTACCACCTGTTGATTGGCGAGCGGGGCCAGCTGGTGCAGACCCTCGATCCCAGCAAGCGTGCCTTCGGTGCCGGCTATTCAGCGTTTGATGGTCGCTGGGTGGTAACCAACCCGCAGATGTCCGGTTCGGTGAACAATTTCGCCTTGCATGTGAGCCTTGAAACCCCCCTCGATGGTGAGGATGCTGAGGCGGGCCATAGCGGCTATTCAGCGCAGCAATACGACGGGCTTGCCGTGGTGCTCGCCGATTGGATGAAGCGTTACCGCATTCCCTTCAATCACATCACCACCCACCGCCACATCGATCTGGGTGCTGCGCGGGCGGATCCCCGCAGTTTCGATTGGCAGGCCCTGCAGGTGCGGCTGGCTGCGCTCGGGGCTTTGTGCTGATCGCTGAGCGCGGCGCTCAGATGAACGACAGCCTGGGTTTGCTGGGGACGCCATACAGCAAGCCATGCAGCTCAGGGTCTTGCATGTAGCGCAGGATCCGGGCGGGGTAGTCGAGCTTGCCGTTGTGTAAATAGGCCAGGGTGGCCACGGTTTTGGCGCGGCTGCGGCTCTGGCTCACGTTGAAGGTTGACGCCGGCGACTGCTCGAGCACCTTCAGGATGCGTGCCATCTTTCCGGCGAGGAGCTGCACATTGCGCTCGGGATCCAGGAGCTGATTGCGCGCCTCGGCCAATTCTTCGGGGGTGGCATCGTCCCGCAGCAAACCCTGCTTCACCATTTCGCTCAGGCCGAGCTGGGCGGGGCCATGGGTGCTGAACAGGCCGGAGTGGGCCGCCAGGGGGAGGTCCTCTCCCGGTTTGGCGTGCTGCATCTCATCAAAGAGAATCGCCGCCAAGAGCATGGGGTTGATGCCGGTGCGGCGGCTTTCGCGAAGCACCGCCGGGCGCAGCGATTCGAGCCGGGTCACCGTGTGGTTGCGCAGCGGCGAGAGCTGATCCACCCCACGGGTGAACAGCTGCGCGAGCTTGGGTTGCGGGCCATGTACTCCGAAGCGCCGCTGGAGCTCCTGAAGTTCGCTGGCCGTGAAGGTGGTGGGATCGGGTTCGGCTCGGCCCGAAAAATTGGCCTGGGCTCTCGAGCGACCCTGATCCAGGTGTGACCAGTCGATCCCCCCAAGGGCAAGCAGGCCGAGCCCCACTACACCAGCCCAGAGTGCCGTGCGAGAGCTGCGGTAGCTGGTGGCGCGACCCAGGGGTGTCACCGGATTAACCAAATCTTACGAAGCTTGCTCAATTCGAAGGATGGATCAGGGTGCAGCTGTGTTCTTGTCCACACAGTCGCGCATCAGTCTTGCGATTTCTCGGGCTCGACCTCAAAAAGGCTTTGCCAACTGGGATTTCACAGATAGGTTCGCTTTGCGCCCGCTCGATCTGGCCTCCTGATGACTCCCACCGCTTCCGCTCCCGGCGTTGACGCCAACAGCCAGTGGCAGCGGTTCTGTTCTCTGCTCTGGCACGACTCCAGTCTCGGCTTTTGGCTCGACGTCAGTCGGATGGGGCTCGATGAGTCGGTGCTCAGCAGCCTGCGGCCACGCTTCGAGAAGGCCTTCAAGGCCATGGCCGATCTGGAAGCCGGTGCCATCGCGAACGCCGATGAACAGCGTCAGGTGGGCCATTACTGGCTGCGCAATCCCCAGCTGGCGCCAGATCCGGCCAGCGGTGCGCACATCCAGGCGGAGATTGATCGCATCGAATCCTTCGGCCGCGATGTGCTGAACGGCTCGATCGGGCCCTCCAGCGGTACCCGCTTCACCGACGTGCTCTGGATCGGCATCGGCGGCTCTGGTCTGGGCCCCCTGCTGATGATCCGCGCCCTGCAGGATCCCGGTGCCGGCCTGCCCTTCCACTTTTTCGACAACGTCGACCCCGACGGCATGCGCCGCACCCTCGCCTCCCTGGGTGAGCGGCTCAAAACCACTCTTGTGATCGTGGTGAGCAAGTCCGGCGGTACACCGGAGCCTCACATCGGCATGCTTCAGGCCCGCCGCGCTGTGGAGGCCGCCGGTGGCACCTGGATCAAACAGGCCGTGGCCGTGACCATGCTCGGTAGCCGCCTCGACACGGATGCCCAGCAGGGCGACTGGCTGGCCCGCTTCGACATGTTCGATTGGGTGGGCGGCCGCACCAGCATCACCAGCGCCGTTGGCCTGCTCCCCGGCGTGTTGATCGGCTCCGACATCCGCGCCTTCCTGGCCGGTGCCGGCGAGATGGATCAGGTGACCCGCTCGGCGACAACCCTCGACAGCAACCCGGCCGCCCTACTGGCAGCCGCCTGGTACAACGCTGGTGGTGGCAAAGGCCAGCGCGACATGGTGGTGCTCCCCTACCGGGATCGCCTCGAGGTGTTCAGCCGCTACCTCCAGCAGCTGGTGATGGAGAGCCTCGGCAAGAAGCTCGATCGCGACGGCAACCTGGTGCACCAGGGCATTGCCGTGTACGGCAACAAGGGCTCCACTGACCAGCACGCCTACGTGCAACAACTGCGCGATGGCGTGGACAACTACTTCGTGACCTTCATCGAGGTGCTCGAAGACCCCGGCGATATCCCGCCTTTGGAAGGCGAGAACCCTGGTGACTTCCTCGATGGCTTCCTGCAGGGCACCCGCTCAGCCCTTACCGACGAAGGCCGATTCAACCTCAGCATCACGATGCAGAAGTTGGACGCCCGCAGCCTCGGCGCCTTGATCGCCTTGTTTGAGCGCGCCGTGGGCTACTACGGCGAGCTGGTGAACGTGAATGCCTACCACCAGCCCGGCGTGGAGGCTGGCAAGAAAGCCGCCGCTGCCCTGCTCGATCTGCAGGCCCGCCTCGAGCAGGCGATGGGGCACAAACGTGAGCACACCCTGGCGGAGCTGCAGGAGTTGATGGGCCTGCCGTCAGCCGAGCCGCTCTATTGGATCCTGCGCCACCTCTGCGCCAACCGCCGCCACATTGATGCGCGCGGCGATTGGGGCAAGCCCGAATCGCTGGTGTTCACCCACGACTGAGGCCCTGCCTCAGGGCACCAGGTTCACGAGCTTGCCCGGCACCACGATCACGCGGCTGGGGGCTTTGCCCTCCAGCCACTTGGCGGCGATGTCGCTCTCGAGAGCCAACTTTTCCAGGGTGGCCTTGTCGGCATCGGCGGGCACTTCAAGGTTTCCGCGCACCTTGCCCTTGATCTGAATCACCAGCGGCACGGTGTCGCGCACCAGGGCCGTGGCATCGGCGCTGGGCCAGCGCTGGGCGTGGATGCTGCTGCCGGCCAGGGCATCGCCGGCGTTGCGGCCGCCGAGTTTCAGCCAGAGCTCCTCCGCCAGGTGCGGAGCAAATGGGGCGAGCAGGATCAGCAGTGTGCGCAGGGCTTCGCAGGCGAACACATCAGCGCTGCCCTCGAGATGCGTGCCCATGGCGTTGCTGAGCTTCATCAGCTCCGACACGGCGGTATTGAACTGGTAGTCGCCATCGAGGTCGTCGCTGATCTCGGTGATGGCCGTGTGCACCGCCCGGCGCAGCTCCTGTTCGGCAGGGTTCAGCGATCCGGCGGCCAGGGCCTGGGCCACCGCCTCGGGTCCACCGGTTCCCGCGGCCAAGCTTAGGCCGCGTTCACTGGCGCTATCCACCAGGCGCCAGATCCGCTGCAGGAAGCGAAATTGGCCTTCCACATCCGCGTCGTCCCACTCGAGATCCTTTTCCGGGGGGGCCTTGAACAGGATGAACATCCGGGCCGTGTCGGCGCCGTACTTGTCGATCACAACGGCGGGATCCACGCCGTTGTATTTCGACTTCGACATCTTTTCGTAGAACGTCTCCAGCACGTCGCCAGTGGCTGGATCGTGCGGATCGGTGGGGTCGGCGACATCCGCCGGAGCGATGTATTTACCGGTGTGGGGGTTCTTGTAGGTGATGCCCTGCACCATCCCCTGGGTGAGCAGACGGGTGAAGGGTTCGTCGAAGCTGAGCAGCCCGCGATCGCGCAGCACCTTGGTGAAGAAGCGCGAGTAGAGCAGGTGCAGGATCGCGTGCTCAATGCCGCCCACGTATTGATCCACAGGAAGCCAGTTGTTCACCGCCTCCTTGCTGAAGGGCAAGCTGGTGTTGCTGGCGTCGCTATAGCGCAGGTAGTACCAGCTGGAGCACATGAACGTGTCCATGGTGTCGGTCTCCCGCTTGGCGGGCTTGCCGCAGCAGGGGCAGTTCACAGTCACCCAGCTCTCCAGCTGTGCCAGGGGTGAACCGCCTTTGCCGCTGAACGCCACATCGCGGGGCAGTTCCACCGGCAGCTGATCGGCGGGCACGGGCACCACGCCGCAGCTATCGCAGTGGATCACCGGGATCGGGCAGCCCCAGTAGCGCTGGCGCGAGATCAGCCAGTCGCGCAGACGGAACTGCACCTTCTCGCGGCCCCAGCCCTCGGCTTCTGCGGCGGCGGTGATCGCCTGCTTGGCCTCGCCGCTGGGGAGCCCATCGAAGCGGCCGGAGTGGACCAGCACACCGGCTTCGGTCCAGGCGCCGCCTTCAAAGGCGTGCTCATCGCTGCCCTCCGGAATGATCACCTGCTGCACCGGCAACTCGTACTGGCGGGCGAACAGAAAATCGCGCTGGTCGTGGGCGGGAACCCCCATCACGGCGCCGGTGCCGTAGTCGGCGAGCACGTAGTCGGCGATCCAGATCGGAATCAGCTCGCCGTTGGCGGGGTTGCGCACCTGGGCGCCGATGGCAACGCCGCGCTTGGGCTTGTCCTCCGCGGTGCGCTCCTGCTCGCTCTGGCGCGACACCAGATCGCAGAACGCCTCCACCGCAATCTCCTGGTCAGCCGTGGTGAGCTGCGCCACCAGCGGATGCTCCGGTGCCAGCACCACATAGGAGGCGCCAAAGATCGTGTCCGGCCGGGTGGTGAACACGGTGATGCGCTCGGCTGTGTCGTTGCCGGCTGCGTCGACCACGGTGAACTGCAGTTCGGCGCCGGTGCTGCGGCCGATCCAGTTGGCCTGCATCGTGCGCACCCGCTCCGGCCAGCCCTCGAGCTTGCTCAGGTCGTCGAGCAGTTGCTGGGCGTAGTCGGTGATCTTTAGGAACCACTGGCGCAGCTTGCGTTTCTCCACCAGGGCGCCGGAGCGCCAGGAGCGCCCCTCGCTATCCACCTGCTCATTGGCGAGCACGGTCTGATCGATCGGATCCCAGTTGACCGTGGCGTCCTTCTGATACGCCAGCCCTGACTCCAGGAACTGCAGGAACAGCCACTGGGTCCAGCGGTAGTAATCGCCGTGGCAGGTGGCCACCTCGCGATCCCAATCGATGGAGAGCCCCAGCTGGTTGAGCTGCTCGCGCATCGAGGCGATGTTTTGGTCGGTCCAGGCGCCGGGGTCGACACCGCGCTCGATCGCCGCGTTCTCCGCCGGCAGGCCGAAAGCGTCCCAGCCCATCGGATGCAACACCTGTTTGCCGCGCAGCCGCTGCACCCGCGCCACCACATCGGTGATCACGTAGTTGCGCACATGGCCCATGTGCAGGTTCCCCGAGGGATAGGGGAACATCGACAGGGCGTAAAAAGCGTCGTCGCCGGGCTTCAGCTCCGGCGTGTCATGCAGGCCGTTCTCTCGCCAGGCCCGTTGCCAGCCGGTCTCGATCGCCTGGGGTTGGTAGCGGCTGCTCTCGCTCACGGACGGCTGGATTGCGATGGGCCGATGCTCCCACAGCCCAGCTACAGCAAGGGGCGGATCAGGGCCATGGCCTGACGGGCCACCAGGATCAGCTCGCCGCCATTGGCCGGCTCGAGCCCCAGGTACTCCGCATCCACCCAGCGGGGCACACCATTCACACCGGAGCCATCCAGCAGCTGGATCGCCAGGGGGGTGCGCTCCCGGATCCAGCTCTGGAACTGCCGGATTCCCGGCTGGGAGGTGTCGAACTGGGGGGCTCTGTTGTCCGTGCTGCTCCCCATAGGATCGGCCTCAACCTCATGCCTGCACAGGCAGGCTGCCGCGCGTGTCGACCCCCAGCAAGAGCCTGTTCAGCACCCTGGCCGCTGAGCTGAGCTTCAGCAAATACCAGGGGTTGGGCAACGACTTCCTGATGCTCGATGGCCGTGGTGCCGCTGATTCGGAGTTTGTCTTCGGTCTGACGCCCGAGTTGGTGGTGGAGCTGTGCGACCGGCGCTTCGGTGTGGGTGGCGATGGCGTGATCCTCGCCCTGCCCCCCAACAACGGTGGCGAGCTGCGGATGCGCATCTTCAACGCCGATGGCAGCGAGCCGGAAATGTGCGGCAACGGCATCCGTTGCCTGGCCCGCTTCCTGGCGGACCGCGATGGCGATGGCCCCGGCCGCACCTGGCAGATCGACACCCTGGCGGGCCGGATCGTGCCGGAGCTGCTGCCCGATGGCACGATCCGCGTGGACATGGGCGCTCCCTTCCTGCAGAGCGAGCAGGTGCCCACCACCCTGCCGGTGGGAGAAGCGGGCCTGCCCCAGGGTGAATTGGAGGTGGATGGAGAGCGCTTTGCCGTGGCGGCCGCCGGCATGGGCAACCCCCATGTGGTGATCCCGGTGCCTGCGGTGGAAGAGATCGATCTGGATCGCTTTGGCAGCCAGTTCGAGCTGCATCCCGCCTTCCCCGCCAAGACAAACGTGCATTTCGTGGAGGTGCTGGCCCCCGATCACCTGGTGATGCGCGTGTGGGAGCGGGGCGCTGGCCCCACCCTGGCCTGCGGCACGGGCGCCTGCGCCACGCTGGTGGCCAGCCACAGCCTGGGCCTCTGCGATCGCCGGGCTCGGGTGGATCTGCCGGGTGGTCCGCTGCAGATCCATTGGGACGCCGAGAGCGGCAAGGTGTTTATGGACGGACCGGCCGAGCACGTGTTCGATGCGTTGATTCCCGATCCGCGCGCTGTGGCCGAGGCACGCCGCCTGGCGGCTGAAGGGTCGGACGCGTTTGGAAGCGCCCCAGCCAGCGCGACCGCGCCGACCGCAGTTCCGGCAGCGGCGCCTGCAGCCGCGCCCGCCGTTGCCGCAGCTCCTGAGATCGATTGCGCCAGCGTGTGCACCAACGGCTGCATTCGCCCCGACAACTGCCCGAGTGCAGAAGCGCGGGCTCGGGTGGCGGCTCTGTTGAGCGGCAGCTCCCTCGATGATCTGGTGACCCTGGCCACCAACACCCTTGAATCCCGCACCCGCGCGCGCTTCGAGCGGGATAGCGGCCTCGGCGGCTGATCGCCATGGCCTCGCTGCCGCAGAGCCGCTACCTCGATTGCTGCGCCACCACACCGTTGGCGCCCGAGGTGGCTGCGGCGATGGCGGCGGCTCAGGTGGAAGCCTGGGCGAATCCTTCCAGCCTCCACGGCTTTGGCTTGGCAGCAGCTGAGCAGCTCGAGCGCTCCAGGCAGGGGATCGCCTCGTTGCTTGGCATCGAGGCAGAGCAGTTGGTGTTTACGTCGGGCGGCAGTGAATCGATTCATCTGGCGCTGCTGGGTGCGGCTGCTCCGCTGGAGCAGGCCGCTGGAGCCGAAGCCCCCAGGCTGTTGATCTCAGCGGTGGAGCACCCGGCCACCCGTGCGGCGGCTGAGGCGTTGCAACGCCGCGGATGGCAAGTGCAGGAGCTGCCAGTGGATCGCGTTGGCGCTGTGGATCTGCAGGCGCTCGAGCATTGGCTGGTGCCTCCCACCCGGTTCGTGTCGCTGGTGTGGGGCCAGAGCGAGGTGGGCACGATTCAGCCCCTGGAGGCGATTGGAAATCTTTGCCGCCAGGCCGGGGTGCTGCTGCATGTGGATGCGGTGCAGGTGATCGGCCATCAGCCGGTTGCCCTGGCCCAGTTGCCGGTGGATCTTCTCAGCCTGGCGGCCCACAAGATCCAGGGTCCCCGCGGGGTAGGCGCCCTGGTGATCCGCAACGGTGTGGAGGTGCAGCCCTGCATCGGTGGCGGCGGCCAGGAAGGCGGGATGCGCTCCGGTACTGAACCGGTGGCATTGGTGGCCGGTTTTGAAGCGGCGTTGCAGCTCTGCACGCAGCGGTTGGCGGCACACGGCGGCCGCGATCCCGTGGCACCGCTGCGGGATGCCTTGCTGCACCGAGTTCTGGTCTTGCCGGGTGTGGAGCTCAGCGGCCCGGATCCCAGCGAGCCCAGCCATCCCCAGCGGCTGCCGCATCACCTCAGTGTGGTGGTGCAGGACCGCAATGGTGCCTGGGTGCAGGGGAGGCGCCTGGTACAAGCGCTCTGGCGTGAGGGCTTCGCCTGCAGTTCGGGCTCGGCCTGCAGCAGCGGCCTGGCCGGAGCCAGCCCCGTGCTCACAGCAATGGGCTACGCCAACGGGCCTGCCGGCGCCGGCTTGCGCGTCAGTCTTGGCCCCTGGCACAGCAGCGAGCTGCTCGAGCAACTGCCCCCCGCCCTCGAACGGGCCCGTGCAGCGCTTTAAGGTCGCCCGATTCGCCCCTCACCGATGCTCCCCGCCGACCTGCGCAGCGCCGAAACTGAGGCCCTCGCAGCCGTGCAGGCGGCCCTGGTCAGCCAGGCCAAGGGTCTTTGGACTGTGGAGTTTCGCTTTGAGGGGCTGCGCATCCTGCCGGTGGCCCTGCGGCTGCTGGCCGCGCTCACGCCGCAGCGGCCCGAGGCGCGGCTGTTGTTCCCGGATGCCGGTGCCACCGCACTTGCCAAGCGCGATGCTCCCGAGCAGGCAGCCCAGTTGCTCGGGCTTGGTGATCTGTTGCGGCTGCAGCAGGCCGATGGCGGCAGCGACGGGCTTGTTTTGCTCGCCGCTCCCACACCAGCCGATTACGAAGAGGTGGAAAACCTCTGCGCCCAGCACCGCGGCCCGCTGGTGATGATCAACGGCCGCCTCGAAGACGCCGCCATCGGCATCGGCACCGTGGCCCGTGAACGGCGCAAGGGCTTCCTGGCGGAGTGGCAGGCCGCCTACGGCTTGATCCCCACCGCCGAAGGCGCGTTGCGCCGGGTGTTCCCCGAGGACTGGCAGTTCTATCGGCGCGATCCCGATGGCTATCGCAACATCTGCAGCTTTGAGAGCCGGCCCGATCGGGAGCAGCAGTTGGAGGCCCTGGAAGAGGCGGCCGCCTGAGCTTGTCTGCACCGAACACGCTCCTTACAGTTCGGTGTCTGCTGTTGCTCCATGGCTGAATCCTCCCGTCGTTTCTCGCTGGTGGATGCGGGAGCCGCTGCGGCGGTGCTACTGGCGGCCGCGGGGGTGATCTGGAGTCCCAAGTTGAGCGGAGCAGTCGCTCGGGCCACCGGCGGCCTTGTGCCCGTCACGGTGATGGTGGACGTGCGCGGCATCGCTGTGGCCAATGCGGACAGCGTGATCAATGCCGCCCGTGAGGCGGGCAAGGTGGCCATCGTGATTCGCAATCAACCCCACGGCAGCGTGGCGGTGAATCAGGTGATTCCGCTGCAGCGCCGCCTCTCGGCTGTATTGCCCGACGGCAAGGTGGTGAGCGCCCCTGATCCCAACCAGAGCACCTTCCCCACCCTGGATGCCCGCTTCGTGCTCCAGGGCGAGGGCCGCAAGGGTGCCGACGGCGTGGTGTTTGGCAACCAGAACCTCAAGATCGGGGCCCCTGTGGAACTGGAAGGCAGCAACTTCCGGGTGATCGGCTCGGTGACCGGCCTGCAGGTGGGTCGCTCCTGAGATGGCGAAACGCCTGTTGCTGGCAGCTGCGGCGCTGCCCCTGAGCCTCAGCCTGCCGCTCCAGGCCCTGGAGCTGGGGCCAGAGGTGCCCACCGTGGCAGCCAGTTCGTTGCCGGCGACACCGCCGCCGGTTGGTCTGCCTCAGTTGCAGCAGCAGGTGAGCTGCCCGGCTCTGCAACAGCGGGTTCGTGCGGCCGTCGGCGCTGAAGAGGCGGTTTGGAGCGTGTCGGTGGCGGATGCCAATGGCCGTCTATTGGCCGACATCAACGGCACCCGCCCGCGCATTCCTGCCTCCAACCAAAAGCTGATCAGCACGGCCATCGCCCTCGATCGGCTCGGCCCCGACTACAGGCTGACGACGCGGCTCTGGCGCCAGCCCGATGGCACCCTGCAGATCACCGGAGAGGGTGATCCGGATTTTGATCTCGCGCAGCTGAAGCGCTTCGCCAAGCTCGCCCTGGGCTCCGGAGGGAGCAGTGGTGAGCCCGGAGGCTCCGTGAGCATCCAGCTGCTGGAGGAGCCACAGCAGCGCTGGTGGCCCCAGGGCTGGCACTGGACCGATCGGGCCGAGGCCTATGGCGCTCCGATCACCCGCCTGGCGCTCACCAGCAATGCGCTCGACATGGCGGTGAGCAATCCGCCGGCGCGGATGCAAACCCTGCTCGGCCAGGAAATCAAGCGCCAGGGGGGTAGTGCTGCCATTCGCCTGGTGCCGGTAACGGCCGCCAACACCGATACCGCCACGCTGCTCCATGAAGAGCGTTCGGTGGGCATGCATGGCCTGCTCAGCCTGGCCAACACTGACAGCCACAACTTCACCGCTGAAGTGCTCCTGCGCCAGGGAACCGGCAGCTGGGAGCTCAGCCAGGCCCGCCAGCGAGCCATGCAGTGGCTCTCCGCACAAGGGCTGCCGATGGCCGGCGTGAATGTGGTGGACGGCAGCGGCCTGGATCGCAGCAATCGCGTGACCAGTCGCCTGCTTGCGGGACTGTTGCTGCGGATGGCTGAGCACCCCTACGCCAACGACTACATGGCCTCGATGGCGATCGCCGGACAGCGGGGCACTCTGCGCAGCCTCTGGCGGGGTACGGAGCTGGATGGCCGCTTCCGCGGCAAAACGGGCACGATCAGCGGTGTGCGCTCGATCAGTGGCGTGCTCGAAACCCCCGATGGGGTCCGCTACCTGAGCATGGTGTCGAACGGGGCTGGCTCCCCGAACAGCACGATCGGGGAGATCCTGCGGCAGAGCCGGGTGGCCGGACTCTGCCCAGCGCTTTAGCCCTGGCCGGCGGCGCGCTTGAGCCGCTCGGCGGCGCGCCGGGCACGGCTGATCGGCACGGCCTGCTCTTCTGCTGAGCGGCCCTGCTGCACCAGGGTTGTGGGATCCACCGCCTGCAGCCGCACCAGCTCGCGGCGGCCGGCCACCACCACCTGTCCCATCTCCTTGAGGCGGCCCTCCAGCTCGCTGAGCACCTGCTCGGCGTAGCGGTTGGCACCCTCCTGGATCGTGGCGGCTTCCTGGCGGGTGCGGCTGATCAAAGCCTCGCACTGCTGTTGGGTTTGTTGGCGGAACTGCAGCGCATCGGCCTGCAGACGCTCCGCTTCGGCCTGGCTGCTCTGCTGCAGGCGCAGGGCCTCCTGGCGGATCTTCTCCAGCTCGGCCAGGCTCTGCTGGCGCAGCTGCTCGTGTTGTTCGCCCAGTTGACGCTTGAGTTCAAGCGCTTCCTGATCGAGCTGTTGGCGGCGTTGCAGCGCCTCCTGTTCCAGCTGTTGGCGGCGCTGGCTGTATTGCTGCTCCATTTGAGCCAGGCGCCCTTGGTGCTCCTGCTCGGTCTTGGCCAGTTGCTGCCGGGCCTGGGCGAGCATCTGTTCACCCTGTTGGCGGCCCTGCTCACGCAGCTCAGCGCCCTGGCGTTCCGCTTCCTGGCGGATGCTCTGGCTGTTGATCAGTTGCTCCCGCTGTTGGCGGGCTTGATTCAGGAGTTCTTCGGCCTGTTGGCGGGCCTGGTTGATGAAGTCGTCCCGCTTGGCCACCAGCTCTTCGGCTTGGGCCAGCTGCGGTGGCAGTGCCTCACGCACCGCATCCATCAACTCGATCGCATCCTGTTCATTCACCAGGCGACCGCCGCTGAAGGGCACGCGGGTGCCGTCCAACACGATCTCCTCCAGTTGATCGAGCTGGTCGAGCACGGAAGTGAGCTGCGCCTCAGCCATCACGGAGGATCAAGGGGATGACTGATTAAAAAGCCTGGCCAGGTCTTCTGCCACTCCTGTGGGCACCATGTGACCAACGTTGCCGCCGAAGCGCGCCACCTCCTTCACCACCGAACTGCTCAGAAAGCTGTGGGTGGTGGCGGTGGCGAGGAACAACGTTTCCAGCTGCGGGGCCAGGCTTTTGTTGGTGTGGGCGATCTGCAGTTCGTATTCGAAGTCGCTGAGGGCGCGCAGACCCCGCAAGATCACGCCGGCGCCGCAGGCCTGGGCGAAATCCACGGTCAGGCCGTCGAAGGCGGCCACCTGCACGTTCGGCAGATGGCAAGTGGCGCGGCGGATCTGCTCGAGGCGCTCCTCCACGCTGAAGCAGGGGTTTTTGCTGGGGTTGCGCAGCACCGCCACCACCAGTTGGTTGAACAGGTTTGAGCCCCGCTCGATCACATCCAGGTGGCCGAGGGTGAGGGGATCGAAGCTGCCGGGATAGAGGGCCTGCATGGGGCCGATCCTATGGATCAGACGGCGGTTGATCAGCCGTTTCTAGAGTTGGTGGAGATCCTTTCCCAGTCTCCCGTTGCCGCCCATGGCCCTCAATGCCGACGCCAAGAAGACGCTGCTGCGCAAGATTCCCCACGGCGTGTTCATCTGCGGTGTGGCCGAGGGGGATGAGGTGAATGGCTTCACCGCCAGCTGGGTGACCCAGGGGTCCTTTGAGCCCCCCCTGGTGGTGATGGCCGTGCGCGCCGACAGCACCAGCAACGGCATGATCCAGCGCACCGGTCGCTTCTCCCTCAACGTGCTCGCGGCCGATCAGAAGGATCTCGCCGCGGTGTTCTTCAAGCCCCAGAAGGGCATCGGTGGCCGCTTTGATGCGGCCCCCTATCAACTGGGTGAGCTGGGCCTGCCCCTGCTGAACGATGCCCTGGGCGCAGTGGAGTGCGAACTGGTGGGTCAGGTGGCCCATGGCGATCACACCGTGTTCGTGGGTGAGGTGAAGAGCGCCGTGCTGCACCGCGATGGCGCCGCCCTCGAGTTGAGCAGCACCGGCTGGCAGTACGGCGGCTGAGCTGCGCCTCTTGAGCACCACTCAGCCTCTTCTCCAGGACAAGGAGCGGTTGCGGGCACGCCTGAAGGAGGTGCCCGCTGAACCGGGGTGTTATCTGATGCGCGATGGCGAGGACCGCATCCTCTACATCGGCAAAGCCAAGGTGCTGCGCAACCGCGTGCGCAGCTATTTCCAGAGCGGCAGCGGCCACGGCCACTCCCCCCGCATCGCCCTGATGGTGCGGCAGGTGTGTGAGATCGAGTTCATCGTCACCGACAGCGAAGCCGAAGCGCTGGCGCTGGAATCGAACCTGATTAAAAACCACCAGCCGCATTTCAATGTGCTGTTGAAGGACGACAAGAAATATCCGTATCTCTGCATCACCTGGAGTGAGGCCTACCCGCGCATCTTCATCACGCGGCGTCGACGGTTTCGTTCCCCTCTGGATCGGTTCTACGGGCCCTATGTGGATGTGGGCCTGCTGCGCCGCACCCTCGGTTTGGTGAAGCGGGTGTTCCCGCTGCGTCAGCGGCCTCTGCCGCTGCATAAGGACCGCACTTGCCTCAACTACGACATCGGCCGCTGCCCGGGCGTCTGCCAGGAAAAGATCAGCTCGGACGACTACCACCGGACCCTGCGCCAGGTGGCGATGGTGTTCCAGGGCCGCAACGACGAATTGCTGCAGCTGCTGCATGAGCAGATGGAGCGCTACGCCGAGCGCCTTGATTTCGAGAGTGCAGCCCGGGTGCGCGATCAGCTGCAGGGGATCGACACGCTCACGGCCGATCAAAAGATGAGCCTGGGCGACAGCTCCGTGAGCCGCGACGTGCTCGCCCTGGCGGCGGATGAACGGGTGGCGGCGGTGCAGCTGTTTCAGATGCGCGCCGGCAAGTTGGTGGGTCGGCTTGGCTTCACCGCCGATGCGATTGGCATGCCCGCCCAGGAGGAAGGGGCCGGCGGCGATCTGCCCCCATCGCCGCAGCGCGCAGAGGCCCTCGGCCGCATCCTGCAAACGGTGATCGAGGAGCACTACAGCCAGGTGGAGCCGGTGGAGATTCCGCCGGAGCTGCTGCTGCAGGTGCCATTGCCCCAGCAACAGCTGATTGAAGAGTGGTTGAGCGAACTGCGGGGCCGCAAGGTGAAACTCGCCGTGCCGCAGCGCTCCCAGAAGGCGGATCTGATCGAGCTGGTGACGCGCAATGCCAGCTATGAGCTGGAGCGGGCCCGCCGGGCTAGTGAGCAGAACCTGCTGGCCACGGAGGACCTGGCCCAGTTGCTGGAGCTGCCTACGCCGCCGCGACGAATTGAGGGGTACGACATCAGCCACATCCAGGGCAGCGATGCGGTGGCCTCCCAGGTGGTGTTTATCGATGGCTTGCCGGCCAAGCAGCACTACCGCAAATACAAGATCCAGAGCAGCTCGATCCGCTCCGGTCACTCCGACGACTTCATGGCGATGGCGGAGATCATGCGCCGTCGGTTTCGCCGCTGGTCGCAGGCCAAGGCGGAAGGGGCGGACCTGCGCGAACTGCGCCGTTCCGCCGGCAGCGCACTCCACACCGGCGGGCTCAACGACTGGCCCGATGTGGTGATGATCGACGGCGGTAAGGGCCAGCTCTCCGCCGTGATGGAGGCCCTGCGGGAGCTCAATCTTGATGAGGAGCTGGTGGTGTGCTCCCTCGCCAAGCAGCGCGAGGAGGTGTTTGTGCCCGGTGCCAAGCAACCGCTGGAGAGCGAACCGGAGCAGTTGGGGGTGCAATTGCTGCGGCGGCTGCGGGATGAGGCCCACCGCTTTGCGGTGAGCTTCCACCGCCAGCAGCGCGGTGAGCGGATGAAGCGCTCCAGGCTTTCTGATATCGCCGGTTTAGGGCCGAAGCGGATTAAGGAGTTGCTGGCCCATTTCCGCTCGATCGATGCGATCCAGCTGGCCAGCGTGGAGAGCTTGGCGGCCGCTCCGGGCATGGGGCCTGCCCTGGCCCAGGCGGTGTGGGACTACTTCCACCCCGATGCCAGCGCCGAAGCACCGGAGCTGGAGGCGGCGCTGGAGAATGAAGCTCCGCTGGAGCTGGCCGGTTGAAGAGGATCCGCTCCGGACTACCAGGGCTGTTGCTTGTTCTGTGCATGGCTCTGGGGATCGCAGCACCGGTGTTTGCCGCACCGGGCCTGTGCGTGGGGCCGATCTGCGGTGATGAGATCACCCGCAGCGCCAAGCACCACTTCCAGCTGCGCATGCGGGTGAGCGATCAACTCGGTCACCGCGAACGCCTCACCGTTGACTGCCGCACCGGTTCCCTCAGCCCGGCCGCCGGCCTGGTGGAGCGGGGATATGCCGCAGCCCTGGCTCGCAAGGCCTGCCGGCTGGCGGGCGAAGCGGCGGCTTGAGCCGGGGGACTGCGATGACGATCGGAATCTGGGTCCTGGGCGATCAGCTCAACGGCGAACAAGCGGCCCTCGCAGGACTGGCCCCTGATCAGGCGAGGGTGTTGCTGGTGGAAAGCAGCTCCGTGCTTCAGCAGCGGGCCTACCACCGCCAGAAGCTGGTGCTGGTGTGGAGCGCGATGCGCCACTTCGCCGCCGAGCTCAAGGAGCAGGGCTGGACGGTGGATCACCTCGAAACCGAGCGCTTTTCCGAGGCCGTGAGCGCTTGGATCGAGGCGAACGGCATTCGCGAACTGCGAGTGATGGAACCGGCCGATCGCGGGTTCCGCGCCGCCATCGAGCGGTTGCAACTGCCTGTGCCGCTGGTGTGGGTGCCGAGCAACGCCTTCCTCTGGAGCCGCCGCGACTTCGCCGCTTGGGCCGCGGGCTACAAGCAACTGCGCCTGGAGCTGTTTTACCGGGAGAGTCGCCGCCGCTTCGGCGTGTTGATGGAGGGCTCGGGCAAGGCCGCCCAGCCGCTCGGTGGGCAGTGGAATTTCGATGCCGATAACCGCAAACCGCCGCCGAAGGGCCTCAAAGGTCCGCAGCCGTTGTGGTTTGAACCGGATGCGATCACCCAGGCAGTGATCGACAAGGTGCGCCAGCTGGATGCGCAGCGCGAGGCGGATGGGCACGCCGCCTTGCCTGGGGATCTTGAGCCGTTCCGCTGGGCCGTCACCCGGGCGCAGGCGCTGGAGGTGCTGGAGCATTTCATTGCTACGCGCCTGGCCGGTTTCGGGCCCTACCAGGACGCGATGGTGACGGGGGAGCCCACGCTCTGGCATGCGCTGCTCTCGCCCTATCTCAACCTGGGGTTACTGCATCCGCTGGAGGTGGTCCGCCGGTTGGAGCAGGCCGGGTTGGAGCAGCAGGTACCGCTGGCTGGGCTGGAGGGGGTGATTCGCCAGATCCTGGGCTGGCGGGAGTACACCCACGGTCTCTACCAGTGGTTTGGACCCGACTATCCCGCCCTAAATCACTTCGAGGCCGATCAACCCCTGCCGGCGAGTTTTGAGCAGTTGGGGGGCAGTGGGCTGCGCTGCCTCGACACGGTGTTCGCTGAGTTGCGCAGCAGCGGCTACGCCCACCACATCCAACGCCTGATGGTGCTGGCCAATTACGGCCTGATCGCCGGCTTGAACCCCCAGGCCCTCACCGCCTGGTTCCACCGCATGTTCATCGACGGCCACGACTGGGTGATGCAGACCAACGTGATCGGAATGGGTGTGTTCGCCGACGGCGGCCGGCTTGCCAGCAAGCCCTACGCCGCCAGTGGCAACTACATCAAGCGGATGAGCAGCTACTGCCAGAGCTGCCGCTACGACGTGAAACAGCGCCACGGCGAGCGGGCCTGCCCGTTCAACAGCCTCTACTGGGATTTCCTGGCGCTGCATCAGGAGAGCCTGCGCCGCAATCCCCGCATGGGCCTGGTGATGAAGCAGCTGGAGAAGCTGCCCGCTGAGGAACTGGAGCTGATCCGCGCTGCCGCGGAGCGCCATCGTTGCGAGATGGCTGCCCACGCAATGGTTGCAACGGTTGCTTGACAGGGGCATCCTCGCGGCGGATCCTTTGCCTGCCACCACATCTAGAACGATGAGCCAGGACCCCACTACCCCTAGTGCAGATGGCGCTGAGGTGCGGGCCCTGGATGTGGAGCTACCGATCGATCTGGCTCGTGCTGTGGAGGGCTATGTGGCTCAGCGCCCAAATCTCGATCCAGGCCGCCTGCTGCAGACCGCCCTGGCTCAGTTCCTGGTGCAACAGGGCGGTGCACGCCCTGAAGTGCGCGAGCTTTACCTTGATGGCCTGTTCGGCACCGGACTGTGATCGCCCTGGCAGCCCTGCCCCCTGAGGCCTACCTCTGGTTCAAAACGCTCCACATCGTGGGCGTGGTGGTGTGGTTTGCCGGGCTCTTCTATCTTGTGCGGCTGTTCATCTATCACCGCGAAGCCGAAGAGCTGGAGCCGGCACTGCGGGAGCCCTTTCAGGCCCAATACGGCCTGATGGAGAAACGCTTGGCCAACATCATCACCACCCCTGGCATGGTGGTGGCGGTGACCATGGCCGTGGGCCTGTTGGTGAGCAACCCGGCCTGGTTGCAGCAGGGCTGGATGCACGCCAAGCTCGGCTTTGTGGCGGCGCTGCTGGCCTATCACTTCTTTTGCTATCGGCTGATGGGGCAGCTCCAGGCGGGAACCTGCGGGTGGAGCCCGAAGCAGCTGCGGGCCCTGAACGAGCTGCCCACGCTCCTGCTGGTGATCGTGGTGATGCTGGTGGTGTTTAAGAACCAGTTCCCCACCGGCGCCGCCACCTGGTTCATCGTGGCCCTGGTGGTGTTCATGGCCGCTTCGATTCAGTTCTATGCCCGCTGGCGCCGTCTCCGGGCTGAACGAGAAGCTGCCTCAGGCGCGGCTTAAGGATCGCCATGGCTCACCCGCTGCGGGCGGTGCTCGAGCAGGTGCAACCGGGCAGCTGCCCCAGCACCCTGAACTTCCACTGTCACACCATCCACAGCGATGGCAGCCTGCGGCCGCAGCAGCTGGGCGAACAGGCGTTGATCGTCGGTTTGCAGCACCTCGCGGTGACCGACCACCACTCCACGCAGGCGTTTGCCCCCCTGCAGCGCTGGTTTGCTGAGCAGGCCGATGCCGGGGCAGTGGTTCCCACCCTGTGGAGCGGCGTGGAGATCAGCTGCCTTCTGGAGAGCTGCCTGGTGCACGTGTTGGCCCTCGGTTTCGAACCGGGGCACAGCGCCCTCGATCCCTATCGCCAGGGACAGGCTCCCGTGGGGGAGCCGCTCCAGGCCCGCGAAGTGGTGCGCCGCATCCATGACGCCGGCGGCCTGGCGGTTCTGGCCCATCCAGGCCGCTACCGGCTCAGCTTTCAACGGCTGATTCCGGCTGCTGCCGCCCTGGGCTTTGACGGTGCGGAGGCCTACTACGACTACGACCTGCAACCCCACTGGCAACCCACCCCGGTGGTGTGTGATGCGATCGCCCGATTGCTCGACGATCACGCACTTCTGCGAAGTTGCGGAACCGATACCCATGGCCTAGAGCTCTGTGGCCGCTAGGGTTCCCCAAGCATTCATCCCTGCCGATGGGCCTGTTCGATCGTCTGCTCGGTGGCAACAAGTCGGTGACCGGCACCGCTGAGGCAAAGAAGCCCGCCAAAAAGGAAGACGCCTTCTTCCTGGACGCGGATTCCTCCAGCAGCATGGGCAACGTGGAGTTCATGCGCCGCTCCAACACCATCCGCCACACCTTCCCGGGTACGGCCAGCAGCCCTGGCGACAAGGAGCTCATCGAAGAGGTGGCCTCCATGGAGATGCGCCGCGAGAAGGCCACCCCTGGCCTCGGTGGTGCTGTGGAGAAGGAAACCGAGATCAATCTCACCGGCGGTATCCCCAAGCCCGTGAAGAAGACCTTCGCCGAGCAGATGAGCAAGGCAGAGCTGGAGCAGCGCAAGAAGGGCTCGGCCGTGGCCACCAACGCCCCCGGCGTGGCTCCCCGCAAGGCCGCCAGCAGCGAAGCCCAGCCTCAGATCAGCAGCCAACAGCCCAGCAAGCCCGGCGACATCGACGGCTTCAAGGGCTGGGTGAAGGACCTCTGAATCAGCTGAGGGGTTAACCCTCCACAAGCTGTTCAGCCTCAAGCACCAGCTGGCGCAACTGCTCCAGCTGGTTTTTTTGTGCTCCGCTCCAGAGGCCGCGGTTGTGGGCCTCCAGCAGGCGCTCGGCCATGTCGCGCAGGGCCCAGGGGTTGGCCTGCTTGAGGAAGGTGAGCACCTGTTCATCCCCCAGCCACTGCTCGGTGATGGCGCCATAGCTCCAGTCGGGCACGCGGCCGGTGCTGGCGTCGTAGGCGAACAGGTAGTCGAGGCTGGCGGCCATCTCGAAGCCGCCCTTGTAGCCGTGTTGTTGCATCCCCTCGATCCAGCGTGGATTGAGCACGCGGGAGCGCAGCACCTTGTCGAACTCCCGCTCGAGTCGGTGCATCCGGGGTCGCTGATGGCGGGAGTGATCGCCGAACCACAGTTGTGGCGCCTGGCCAGACACGGCCTCCACGGCAGCGGAGAGGCCGCCCTGGAACTGGTAGTAGTCGTCGGAATCGAACAGGTCGTGTTCGCGGTTGTCCTGGTTGTGGAGCACCACCTGCACCGACCCCAGCCGCTGCTCAAACCCCTGGCGATCCGCCTGGATCTCGAGGCGCATGCTGCTGCCATCAGCGCCGCCGAGACCCTCGTAGCGCCAGCTGCTCCAGTTGAGGTAGGCGGCCGCCAGGTCGGCGCGGGTTTCCCACTCGCCGCTGTCGATCAGCCCTTGCAGGCCGGCCCCGTAGGCCCCGGGCGCCGAGCCATAGACGCGCCACGCATGCCCATCGCGCCGGGCTGCCGCCGCCAGAGGGTTGTCCGCCTCGGGTTCGTCAGCCGCCGCCACCAGAGCCGTAGCGCGATTGAGCCAGGCCACGAGCTGCGGGAAGGCATCGCGGAACAGGCCCGAGATCCGCACCGTCACATCCACGCGTGGGCGGCCCAGATGCAGCAGCGGGATCAGTTCCAGGTCCACCAGACGCCGGCTCGGACCATCCCAAAGAGGGCGAACCCCCAGCAGCGCCAAGGCCTGGGCGATGTCTTCGCCGCCGTTGCGCATGGTGCTGGTGCCCCACACCGAGAGGGCGAGATGGCGCAGGGGCTCGCCCTCCTGCATCAGGTGTTGATCGAGCAGCAGCTCCGCGCTTCGGCGCCCCAAATCCCAGGCCGCTTCGGTGGGCAGGGCCCGCAGATCCACGCTGTAGAAGTTGCGCCCCGTGGGCAACAGATCCGGCCGCCCGCGGGTGGGAGCCCCGGAGGGGCCGGCGGCAATGCGGCCTCCGGCCACAGCCGTGAGGAAGGCCTGCTGCTCGGCGGTGCCGCAGCGGAGCAAGTTGGGGAGCAGGCCGTTTTGCAACCGATCCAGAACGCGTTCGGTTTCAGCTCCCGCTGTTTTGGTGGGGCGCCGACCGGCGATCAGCTCGCTGCACAGGTCGGCTGCCTGGGCCTCCAGCCACTCCACCGCATCGCCGGCGTGGCGCGGGAGCATCACACCGAGGGTCTGGAGTCGCTGGGTGTCGGTCTCGCTGAGCGGTGCTTCCTCCGGTTCAGCCCAGGGATCCAGCTCGAGCTCGAGATCGCGGGCGATGGCCTGGGTGAGGCCGAGACCCTGATCCTGGGGAGGGCGCGCCAGGCAGCTGAGCAGTTCAGCCAACGCCGCCGGCTCCGGCAGCACTCCGAAGCGGTGCAGGCCCGTGCGCACCTGCGCTTCCTTGAGCTCGCACAGGTAGCCATCGGCGGCATCGAGGGGGTCGCCGCCCTCCACGCCTGTCAGGAGATCCGGGAGCTGCAACACCGCCAGCCGCTGCAGCACCTGGCCCCGCAGTGGCTCGCTGCGGGCACTGCCGAGCTGCATCGCCTCCCAGTACTCGTCGATCAGGGCTTCCAGCTCGCGCAGATCGCCGTGTAGCCCGGCGCGACCGAGGGGCGGTGTGAGGTGATCGAGGATCACCGCCTGGGATCGACGCTTGGCCTGGGAGCCTTCGCCGGGGTCGTTAACGATGAAGGGATAGATGTGCGGCATGGGCCCCAGCGCCCACTCCGGGTAACAGCTGCTCGACAGGCCAAGCCCCTTGCCAGGCAGCCACTCGAGGTTGCCATGTTTGCCCACATGGCAAATCAGCTGCACGCCAGCCACCTGCCGCAGCCAGAGGTACTGGGCCAGGTAAGCGTGGGGTGGTGGCAGATCAGGTGAGTGGTAACTGAGGCTGGGGTCGCGGTCGTAGCCGCGCTCGGGCTGGATCAGCACGATCACCTGGCCGAAACGCAGGGCCTGGATCGGAAATCCCGCCGCTTCCAGCTGCGGATCGGAGCCTGGAGGCCCCCAGCGCGCTTCCAGGCGTTCACGCCCTTCCAGGGGCAGTTCGGCGTACCAGGCCTCGTAATCCGCCAGGGGCAGGTTGGCCAGGGCAGGCCGATGCAGGCTTTCGGGATCGTTGCTGCGGCCCGCCAGCAGCAGCTGGATCAACGCATCGCCATCGGCGGGCAGTTCGCCATCGCCAAGCCTGTAGCCGGCCTCCGCCAGCCAGTGCAACATCGATGCGGCGCTGGCCGGCGTGTCGAGCCCGACGCCATTGGCGAGGCGGCTGTTGCGGGTGGGGTAATTGGCGAGCACCAGGGCCAGACGCCGTTGCGGCGCTGGCGTGACCCGCAGCTCGCACCAGCGGGCGATCAGCTGGCAGACCCAGGCCAGACGTTCTCGATCGGGCTCGTAGCTGAGCAGCGCCGTGGAGAGCCGCGCATCGGCCCGTTGGGCCTCCTTGAAGGCGCCCACCCGGGTGGTGATGCGTCCATCCAGCTCCGGCAACGCGATCTGCAGCGTGAGATCCAGGGGCGCCAAGCCCACGCTGCTCTCCTTCCAGCTCTCGCGGCTCTGGGTGCTGCAGAGCAGTTGAAGCACGGGTACCCCCAGCCGTTCCCATAGCGGTGCGCCAAGCCCGGCTTCGCTGAACTGCACCGAGGCGAAGGAGGTGGTGCAGAGCACCGCCTGCACCTGCTCCCGCTCGAACAGATCCGCCACCCCCTGCTGCACGGCCGGATCGCGCAGGCTGCTGATCCAGAGAGCACGCGGTGCCAGGCCCGCCTGGCGCATGGTTTCCAGCAACACCTCCGCAAGACGGAGATCCCCCGCCTGCAGCAAGGCCCGGTAGAGCACCACGCCCACCCGCGACCCGGGCTCATCCCGCCAGTCGTGCGTTTGTGGATCCGCCAAGGCCTGCGGCTCAGGCAGCTGGAGCTGCTCTCGATTGAGGTGAGCCCTGAGGCTCTCCAGCACGGCGTGCCAGTTCGCGGGGCCGCCCTCACGCAGGCAGCGACTGCAGGCCAGGGCCAGGCCAGGGGGAACGGTGCCCAGCTCCACCAGGCTGGCTTCCTCCTCGGCGGTGCCCGAGAGCACCATCAACTGCCGCTGGGGTTGTGCCTCGGCCCAGCCCCTCAGTTGCTCCAGTCCATAGCTGAAGTGGCCGCGTCCCCCCAGCAGCCGCACGATCACCAGCTCGCTCCGCGCAAGGCTGGTGCGGATGTAGTGGTCGAGTACCGCCGGGTGTTGGAGGGCCGCCAGGTTTAGGCCGCCGAGGCTTCGGCCGGGGCCCAGGGGGGATGGATCGCGATCGAGCTGACCCGCCAGCGCCGTGAGATCGGTGTCCGCACTGGTGAGCAGCACCGCGGTAGCGGCTGGTTGTTCGATGAACAGAACCCCGTCGCCAGGGCTGCTGCTGCCTGGAACGGCGGCGAGGCGATGCATGGCCCCATCCTGCCGGGGCCGCTGGGCTCACAGTCAGGACCCGGCCGGTGAGAAGATCACCTGCAGCAGCGGCCGCGCAGCCCCACCGACCCAATGCATCAGTTTCTGCCCTACGCCTGGTTCGGTGGCAAGTGCGTGCCCTTCGCCGAAGCCACGCTGTCGGTGGCAACCCATGCGCTGCACTACGGCACCGGTGCCTTCGGCGGCATGCGCGCTTTGCCGAACCCGGCCGATGCCAACGAGATCCTGCTGTTCCGGGCTGATCGCCATGCCCGCCGCCTGAGCCAGAGCGCCCGGCTGCTGCTCACCGAGCTGAGCGAAGACACGATCCACAGCGCCATTCACCAATTCCTGCAAGCGAACAAGCCCACCTGCCCGGTGTATCTGCGGCCTTTCGTCTACACCAGCGATCTGGGGATTGCGCCGCGGCTGCACAACATCGAGACCGATTTCCTGATCTACGGCCTCGAGCTGGGCGACTACCTCTCCCCCGAGGGCGTGAGCTGCCGCATCAGCTCCTGGACCCGCCAGGAAGATCGCTCCCTGCCCCTGCGCGGCAAGATCAGCGGCGCCTACATCACCAGCTCCCTGGCCAAAACCGAAGCCGTGAAGAGCGGCTTCGATGAAGCCCTGCTGCTCAACAGCCGCGGCAAGGTGAGCGAGGCCAGCGGCATGAACCTGTTCCTGGTGCGCGATGGCGTGCTGATCACCCCTGGCGTGGATCAGGACATCCTCGAGGGCATCACCCGCGCCAGCGTGCTCGAACTCGCTAAGACCATGGGCATCCCCACCTTGGAGCGCCCGGTGGACAAGAGCGAGCTGTTCATCGCCGATGAGGTGTTCCTCAGCGGCACTGCCGCCAAGGTCACGCCGGTGCGCCGCGTGGAGAACACCGATCTGAGCGCCAATCGCCCCGTGATGGATGCCATCCGCGATCGCCTCACCGCGATCACTGAAGGCCGCGATCCGGCCTTCGATCACTGGGTCACCCGTGTGCGTCTGAACGGTTGATGCTGGCCACCCAACGGATCGGTTTCCTCGAGCGCCTGCATAGCCCGGAGCACCCTGTGCTGGTGTTTGACGGCGCGACGGGTACCTCGCTGCAACAGATGGATCTCACCGCCGAAGACTTCGGCGGCGCCGCCCTGGAGGGCTGCAACGAGAACCTGGTCTTCACCCGCCCCGATGCCGTCCAAGCGGTGCACCGGCAGTTCCTCGAGGTGGGCTGCGATGTGATCGAGACCGACACCTTCGGTGCGGCCTCCACCGTGCTCGCGGAATACGACCTGCAGGATCAGGCCTTTGCGCTCAACAAGCGCGCCGCTGAATTAGCGCGCGAGATGGCCGATGCCTACAGCACGCCGGAGAAACCCCGTTTCGTGGCGGGCTCCATGGGCCCCACCACCAAGCTGCCCACCCTGGGCCATATCGGCTTCGATGAACTGCGCGATGCCTTCGCCGAGCAGGCCGAGGGGCTGATCGCCGGCGATGTGGATCTGTTCATCGTCGAAACCTGCCAAGACGTCTTGCAGATCAAGGCAGCGCTTCAAGGGATTGAGCAGGCCTTCAGCAAAACCGGCCAGCGCCGGCCGTTGATGGTGAGCGTGACGATGGAAACCACCGGCACGATGCTGGTGGGCTCCGATATCGCCGCCGTGGTGTCGATTCTGGAGCCATTCCCGATCGATGTGCTCGGGCTCAACTGCGCCACCGGTCCGGAGCAGATGAAGGAGCACGTGCGCTATCTGAGCGAGCACAGCCCCTTCGTGGTGAGCTGCATCCCCAACGCCGGCCTGCCGGAAAACATCGGTGGCGTGGCCCACTACCGGCTCACACCGGTGGAGATGAAGATGCAGCTGATGCACTTCGTCGAAGACCTCGGCGTGCAGGTGATCGGCGGCTGCTGCGGCACCACACCGGCCCACATCGGTGCCCTGGCGGAACTGGCGGCGGAGCTCAAACCCGCCCCGCGCCCTGTGCGCACCCCCGAGCTGCGCCAAAGCGCTGAAGATCCCCGCCCGGCCTTTAGCTACGAGCCGGCGGCCGCCTCGCTCTACGGCACCACGCCCTACCTGCAGGACAACTCCTTCCTGATCATTGGCGAGCGTCTCAATGCCAGCGGCTCCAAGAAGGTGCGCGATCTTCTCGCCGTTGAAGATTGGGATGGCCTGGTGGCTGTGGCCCGCGGCCAGGTGAAGGAAAACGCGCACGTGCTCGACGTGAACGTCGACTACGTGGGGCGCGATGGCGAGCGCGACATGCGCGAGCTGGTGAGCCGGCTGGTCACGAACGTGAACCTGCCGCTGATGCTCGATTCCACCGAGTGGCAAAAGATGGAGGCCGGCCTGAAGATGGCCGGCGGCAAGTGCATCCTCAACTCCACCAACTACGAAGACGGCGACGAGCGCTTCTTCAAGGTGCTGGAGCTGGCCCGCGATTACGGCGCCGGTGTGGTGGTGGGCACCATCGATGAAGAGGGGATGGCCCGCACGGCGGAGCGCAAGTTCGTGATCGCCCAGCGCGCCTACCGCGATGCCCTCGAATACGGCATTCCCGCCCACGAAATCTTCTACGACCCCCTCGCCCTGCCCATCTCCACCGGCATCGAGGAAGACCGCGAGAACGGCCTGGCCACGGTGGAGGCGATCCGGATGATCCGCCAGAACCTGCCCGGGGTGCACGTGGTGCTCGGCGTGAGCAACGTGAGCTTCGGTCTGTCGCCGGCGGCGCGGATCGTGCTCAATTCCGTGTTCCTGCACGACTGCTGCGAAGCCGGCATGGATGCAGCAATTGTGAGCCCGGCCAAGATCCTGCCGCTGGTGAAGATCAGCGAGGAACACCAGCAGGTGTGCCGTGATCTGATCAACGACAACCGCCGTTTCGACAACGGCGTGTGCATCTACGACCCGCTCACCGAACTCACCAAGCTGTTCGAGGGGGTGAGCGCCAAGGAAGCCCGCGCCTCAGGCCCGCAGCTCAGTGACCTGCCGATCGAGGAGCGCCTCAAGCAGCACATCATCGATGGCGAGCGCATCGGCCTGGAAGACGCGCTCAAGATTGCGCTGGAGCGCTACAAGCCGCTGGAGATCATCAACACCTTCCTGCTCGATGGCATGAAGGTGGTGGGTGAGCTGTTCGGCTCCGGCCAGATGCAGCTGCCCTTCGTGCTGCAGAGCGCCGAAACGATGAAATCGGCCGTGGCCTTCCTCGAGCCGCTGATGGACAAGGTGGAGGGCGAGAGCTCCGCCAAGGCCAAGTTCCTGATCGCCACCGTGAAGGGCGATGTGCACGACATCGGCAAAAACCTGGTCGACATCATCCTCACCAACAACGGCTACGAGGTGATCAACCTCGGCATCAAGCAGCCGGTGGAAGCGATTATCGAGGCGCAGCAGAAGCACCAGGCCGACTGCATCGCCATGAGCGGCCTGCTGGTGAAGTCCACCGCGTTCATGAAGGACAACCTCGCGGCCTTCAACGAGGCGGGCATCGATGTGCCCGTGATCCTCGGCGGTGCGGCCCTCACCCCGCGCTTTGTGAACAAGGACTGCCGCGAGGTGTACCAGGGCCAGGTGATCTACGGCCGCGATGCCTTCGCCGACCTGCGCTTCATGGATGCCTACGTGGCGGCCCGCGATGCCGAGCAGTGGGACAACGGGCGTGGCTTTCTCGCCGGTGCCCCTGAGGGCCTGGGGCTCGAGACGGCCGTAGAGGCCGAGGCTGCGGCTGAACCGGCCGGTGATGCCGCCGGAACAGCTCCCGAGGCCGCTGCCGCCAACGAATCGGCCGCTACGGCCCCCGCCGAACCCAACGACCACCGCTCCGAGGCGGTGCCCGCTGAACCGGCGCTCACGCCTCCCTTCTGGGGCAGCCAAGTGCTCACCGAGAAGGAGATCCCGCTGGAGCAGGTGTTTGCCTACCTGGATCGCAACGCCTTGTTTGCTGGCCAATGGCAGCTGCGCAAGGCCCAGGGCCAATCGCGTGAGGACTACGAAGCGTTGCTCGCCGAGAAGGCTGAGCCCGTGCTGCAGCAGTGGATGGCGCGCTGCCTTGACGAGCAACTGCTCACGCCGCGGGTGGCCTACGGCTACTTCCCCTGCGGTCGTGAGGGCAACAGCGTTGTGGTCTTCGATCCCCAGCAGCACAGCGGTGCCGGTGAGCGCAGCATTGAGCTCGGCCGTTTCGCCCTGCCGCGCCAACGCTCCGGCAACCGCTACTGCATCGCCGACTTCTATCAAGACCTCGCCGGCGGCCAGCCCACCGATGTGCTGCCGATGCAGGCGGTGACCATGGGCGAGAAGGCCACGGCCTTTGCCCAGCGGCTGTTCAAGGGCGACCAGTACAGCGACTACCTCTATTTCCACGGCCTTGGAGTGCAGATGGCCGAGGCCCTCGCCGAGTGGGTGCATGCCCGCATCCGCAGCGAGCTGGGCTTCGCCGATCCCGCCGACATGCCGCTGCGGGACGTGCTCGCCCAGCGCTACCGCGGCAGCCGTTACTCCTTCGGCTACCCCGCCTGCCCCAACGTGGGCGATTCGCGCCAGCAGCTGGCCTGGCTGCACACGGATCGCATCGGTCTGTCGATGGATGAGAGCGATCAGCTCGAGCCCGAGCAGAGCACCACGGCCCTGGTGGCCCTGCACAGCCAGGCCCGTTACTTCTCCGCCTGAGAACCGTTCTGGATGGGGCCGGCCCTAGGGTCGACTCGCCCTGAACCCCTCCCCTGCATGGCCATTGCCGGACCCGGCGGCGTCGACGACGCCATCGCTGCAGGCCTCGACCTCGATGGCACCCCGATCCCTGCGGAGATGATCAGCCTCTACAAGGAGGTGATGGATCTGGAGAGCCAGCGCGCCCGCAGTGGCGTGAAGAAATCGATGCGCAACCGCATCGTGAAAACCGGCTCAAAGCATTTCGACCAGCAAACCCTCGATGCGCGCCTCAAGGCCGCTGGCTGGGAGGGTCTGAAGGACAAGGAGATCGCTTTCTTCTACGGCGCCTGAGGCCGAGATCTCCTTTGTGGATCGAGAGGCCCTGCTGCCAGCGCTCTGGGGTCCTCCCGGTCGGTTGAGCAATCAGCCGCAGAGGTCTTCGAGGGTTTCGATCACTTCCTGCTGGAACTCCTCGAGATCGGTGGAGTCGGAGAGATCGATGCCCTCACCGGCGGCGTTCTGAGCCAGCTCCTGGAAATGGAAGGCACCTTCACCGTTGGCCAGGAACTCGATCGCCGAGCTCTCGCCGCTTTCCTTGAAGGCATCGCACAGGGCCAGGAAGGCGCCGTCTTCGGTGAAGTCCCAGCTCATGTAGGGGGGTCTGCTGAATGACCTTTAACGCCTGCCCCCCAGGGTCCGTCAACTGTCTGATCGCGATTTGTGCCACTCCGTCGTCAGACTGCCGTTCACCAGAGCGTTGTTCGCCCCTGTGAGCCCCAACGACACCCCAGCCCTGAACGTGCTCGGCGAGCCCCTGGCGGTTTGCGGCTGCGATCCGATGACCGGTTGGTACCGCGATGGCAGCTGCCGCACCGATGGCACGGATCTCGGCCGCCACACGGTGTGTTGTGTGGTGGATGAGCGCTTCCTCTCCTATTCGCGCGCCCAGGGCAACGACCTCAGCACCCCTGCCCCGCACTACGGCTTCCCTGGCCTCAAACCCGGTGATCACTGGTGCGTGTGCGCCGGCCGCTGGCTCGAGGCCTACGAGGACGGCATGGCCCCGCCCGTGCGTCTCGAAGCCTGCGAGCAGAGCACCCTGGCGGTGATCCCCCTGGAGGTGCTGCAACAACACGCTGCCGCTGGCGCATGATGGCGCCATGAGCCTGCGCATCGCGGTCATCGGTCTGGGAGCCTGGGGTTCCACCCTCGCTGCGCTGTTCGAGGAACAGGGGCATCAGGTGCAGGGCTGGAGCCGGCGCCAGGGAGGATCCCCTCAACAGGCGCTAGCGAAGGCCGACTTGGTGGTGATGGCCGCCTCGCTCCATGGTGTGCGCAGCCTGGTGCCGCAGCTGGCGCCCGAGTGGCCCGCTGGCGTTCCGCTCTTGAGCTGCAGCAAAGGCATCGATCTCGAGCTGCAATGCACCCCCAGCCAGCTATGGCGCCGGGAGCTGCCCGACCTGCCGGTGGTGGTGCTCAGCGGCCCGAATCTGGCGACCGAACTGGCCGAGGGGTTGCCGGCTGCCAGCGTGTTGGCCAGCGACAACCAATCGCTCGCCGCTGAGTTGCAACAGGCCCTGAGCAGCGAGCGCCTGCGGCTGTACACCAACAACGACCCGGTGGGCACCGAGGTGGCCGGCGCTCTCAAGAACGTGATGGCGATCGCGGCTGGTGTGTGTGACGGCCTGGCGCTGGGTGCCAATGCCAAGGCCTCGCTCCTGTGCCGAGGACTCGTGGAGATGGGCCTGGTGATCCAGGGCCTGGGGGGCGATGCTCCCAGCCTTTATGGCCTGGCGGGGCTGGGGGATCTGCTGGCCACGGCCAATAGCAACCTCAGCCGCAATTACCGCTTTGGCCTGGCCCTGGCGGAGGGATTGGATCGCGATGCCGCCCTGGAGCGGGTAGGCGCCACGGTGGAAGGGGCGCAGACCGCTTTGGCGGTGTTGGCCCTGGGCGAACGCCATGGCTGGCATTTGCCAATTTGTGAGCAGGTGGGAGCGCTGATGGCGGGTGAGCTGGAGCCGGCGGCGGCGGTTCGGCTGCTGATGGGGCGCGGCCTCAAGCCTGAGGAGCTGGCCTTCGCGTGATGCAGCAGCGCCTGCCCGCTGTGTTGGTGGAGGCGTTCAGTAGTGAACCGCTGCACGGCAATGGCGCCGCGGTGGTGCTGCTGGAGCAGCCCGCATCAGCGGCCTGGATGCAGCGCCTCGCGGGCAGTTTCAAACAGTCGGAAACGGCGTTTCTGCATTGCAGCGATCAGGGGCAATGGCGCCTGCGTTGGTTCACCCCCAGCTGCGAAGTGCCGCTCTGCGGTCACGCCACCCTGGCGGCCACGCTGGCCCTGGCCCACTGGGGCCGTCTGCAACCGGGCACCACCCTGCAGCTCGCCAGCCGCAGCGGTGCTTTGGCGGTGGGCCTCGAAGCGCGCTGGCCAGGGAGCGCCAGTTTGGTGTTGCCAGGTGGGGGGCTTGAACCGCTGCCTGTGCCCAATGCCCTGGAAACACTGCTGGGTACAGCGATTGAGGCCTACTGGGGTTCGGCCCTGGGCTACCGCGTGGCGCTGTTGCCGGAAGATGCAGCGTTGGCAGCGATGGACAATCCCGCGCCCCGATTGCAGGGCCAGGACCGCATGGGCCTGGTGCTGATGCAAGCCCTCCCAACCGCTGGCCCTGAGCTGATGGACGGCTCCTGCGACTACCAACTGCGCTTCTTCGCGCCAGGGCTCGGCATTGATGAGGATCCGGTCACCGGCTCGGCCCACGCCCTGGTGGCCCCCTGGTGGATGGAACGGTTGCAACGGTCCCAGGTGCGCGGCTGGCAACCATCGCCCCGGCGTGGTGGAATGCTCTGCGACGACGCCGGATCAGGCCTGGTTCGTCTGACAGGTGCCGGTCAGCTCCTATGGGACGGACAGATCAACGCCTCAGGCTCTGGCTGCGATCCAGACGACTGGCAGCAGTCCGTGAGGCTGTGAATTGGCGCAGCCTGATGCTCGGCGCCCCGATGGGACTGGGGGCACTGGGGCTGGGGTTCTGGGCTCAGGCGGTGATGCCCAACGGCTCAACGCTCGACGGGCCGCTGTTGGAGGCGATGTTGGCGAGCCCGCCACCCCACGCGGTGCCTCAGTCGTCGGCAGGTGATGACCTGCGCGGTTTGGCGGCAGAACGCATGGCTGGCAAGGGCGGAGGCCTGGCCCTGGCGGAGCCGGCCCGCGGCACGCCGCTCGCCTTGGAGATCCGTGTGGCTGTGGTTCGTGCTGCCTCGCAGCTGCAGCTCTCGGCCAGCGGGCCCTGGTGGCTGCGGGGTGCCGATGGATCGGTGTTGCGTCAGGGGGCGGCCGGCTCGGCCCTCAGCCTCAGTGCCGCCGATGGGCTGCCGGCGGAGATCTGGCTGGAAACCAGCGCCGGCCACGCGGTGAGCGTTAATGGCCAAGCCTACGACGGCCGCCTGCGGGTGCTGAGCGACAGCGATGGCTTGTTGGCCGTCAACCACCTGCCTCTGGAGGCCTATGTGGCCTCGGTGGTGGGAGCGGAGATGCCCAGTTCCTGGTCGATGGAAGCGCTCAAAGCCCAGGCGGTGGCAGCTCGCTCCTATGCCCTGGCCCACATGGCGCGGCCCGCCAGCCGCCATTGGCATCTGGGCAACACCACCCGCTGGCAGGCCTATCGGGGCTTGGCCAGCAGTACGGCGCGCACCCGCGAAGCGGCAGCCCTCACTAGCGGCCTGATCCTCAGCTACCAGGGCGGCATTGTGGAAAGCCTGTACGCCGCCACCAGCGAGATCAGCATGGAAGCCCATGGCCATTTGGGGGCGTCGATGAGTCAGCACGGTGCCCAGGCCATGGCGAGCAGCGGCCAGCGCTACAACCAGATCCTTGGCCATTACTACCGGGGAGCATCCCTGGCACGCTTGCGTCAGGGCCAGGGTTGATGGGTCGTTTGCTCCAGGCAGCCCTGGCGCGCAGCGAAGCCGCCGAGCACTCCGGAGCACTGGTGCCGCTGCACACCGAACGGGTGGAGCTGGCGGGCTGTGAACCGTTTGTGTTGCGCCGCCTGCTCTCGGACACGCCGAAACACCTGCGGAGCGCGGGCCCCAAGCCGAATCCCTTCCTGCCCTGGGATCCCGAGCTGGAAGTGGAGCGGCTCAGTGCGGAGCACGTGCTGATCCTCAACAAATTCCCGGTGCAGCGCGGGCACGTGTTGTTGATCACCCAGAGCTGGCAGCCCCAGGCGGGCTGGCTGCAGCGCAGCGATTGGCAGGCTCTGGCCGCCGTTGAGGCCGACACCGCTGGGTTGTGGTTCTTCAACAGCTGCGCCGCCGCCGGCGCCAGCCAGCCGCACCGCCATCTCCAGCTGTTGCCCCGATCCCCGCAGGAGGTGAGCTGCCCACTGGCGGCCTCCTGCATGGCGCAGCTGGAGGGAACGCAACCGGCCTGGCCCTGGCAGTACCGCCTCAGCCGGCGCCTTTGTTTTGGCACGCCCGATGCATCCGCTGAACTGTTTGAGCTGTACCGCCGCCACCAGCTTGAGCTCGGCCTCGGGGAACCGGCCCATCAGGTGCAGCCTCTGCAGCCGTACAACCTCCTGCTCGATCCGCAGTGGTTCATGACCGTGGTTCGCACCCAGGAGCATTGGAGCGGCATGAGCATCAATGCCTTGGGGTTTGCCGGCTGTCTTTTGGTTACGCCGGAATCCGACACCGACTGGCTGCAACAGCACGGTCCCCTGGCCTTGCTGGAGGCTGTAGCCCAGGCACCACCGCAGTGAGTTCCGTGGCAGCACGGATGCGTGGGCCGTCACAGCCCGTCTTGGCTGAGAGAGCCAGATCAGTTCTCAGTCCGTGTCCACGTCAGCCAAGCGATCCCAGCCTTCACGGCGCATCCGCAGCCGCAATCAGCGGGTGCAGAACCATCTGGCGCTGGTGAACAGCGTGGCGGGGCACTACGCAGCCCGCAGCGCTGAACTGCGCGATGACTTGCATCAGGTGGCGGTGATCGGACTGATCCGCGCCGCCGAGCGTTACGACAGCCGCAGCAACGTGCCGTTTGCTGCCTTCGCCCGCCCGCACATTCGTGGTGCGGTGCTCCACTACCTGCGGGATGTGGCGCCGATGGTGCGGGTGTCGCGCCGTTTGCAGGAACGTTGCTACGCCTTGCGGCAATGCCGGCAGGCCTTGGCGAGTGGATCAGGGCATGAGGCCACGCCTGCAGAACTGTGCAGCCAGCTGGGCCTGAGCGATCGCCAGTGGGACCAGCTGGAGTTGGCTGGTCTCAGCTGTGACGCAGGCGGCCTGTCGATTCGGCAGCTCAACGAGGCTGATGAGCAGCTTCAGGCCTTTGCAGCTGATGCGGCCGAGCGAGAGGAGGAGAGCGAGTCCGCCCTGAGCGCGCTGCAGCAATTAAGTGATCGCCAGCGGCAGGTGGTGGAGGCGGTGGTGTTTCAGGGCCTGAGTCTGCGGGCGGTGGCGGCACGGGAGGGAAGCAGTGCCGCCACGGTGCACCGCCGGCTGCATCAGGCCCTGGCGGAACTCAGGCGTCTGTTGAGTCCTGCATCTGCCGCTCAAGCGTGCTGATGGCGGCGTTGATCGCAGCCAGCTGACGCTCCAGCCCATCGCGCCAGAAGGTGAGGGTGTGCAGCTTGCGCTCCTGGTGGCGGCGGCGGAGCTGCTGGGGGTTGGAGTTGTCTCCGCAGCCAAAGAATGGCGGGAACATGGGAAAATAGACACCAGTTGATGTTCTAGCGGTCGACAACGGCCGACCGCGGGAATGGTTCCAGAGCGCATCGCACCCTCCTCCACGGGGGTTAAAGCCCTGGCTTTCACTGATTTTTATGCCGGCAGAACGAAAGCAAAACGGAACCCCAGCGACCCTGCCTCTTGTTTGATCGCACGGTGAGAGAAGTTGGTCCCACGAGTCAGATGAAGCCGTTGTTGCTGTCACTGGTGGCTGGCGTGCTCGTGGCGCCGGTACCCGCTCACGCGTACGTAGCCCTGATGGCGGGGCAGAGCGCCAGGCCCTTGCAGGGCTCCTTCAACAACGTGCCGGTGTTGCACTCGAACCAACCGGAGGAGGTGCTCGGCCCCGGGATCCTGGTGGATACCCAGCCCGGTTCAGCGATCGCCGCGGAGACCAACCAACCGCTTGCCAATGCCACCTATACCTTCAACGGCGAATTCGGCCTCCACGTTCACCACAAATATTTCCCCGAAGACCGCAGTCAGCTGCGCAGCGGCGGCGGTCGCAGAGGTGAGCTGACCCTCGCCACGATCCTGATCAACCCGGGGCCGAAGCCTGTTCATCTCTATTTCAAGAACGGCGCTGTTCGCAACAGCTTTGAAGCCCCCTACCTGGCCAACAACCTGATGGGGGTGAAACCCCTCGGGCCCCGCCCCTGGAACACGGGCCCTGGCGATGCCACGGCCGTGCAGATGTTGCGGGGGCAACTGGATCGCCGGCTCGAAGATGAGATCACGATCCCCGCCTACAGCCGGATCGTGTTGTTCAGCACGGCCCTTCCGGCCTTGGGAATTGCCAACGGCTTGCTGCGGGGCCGCAGTGATGGTCCCTTCCAGATGGCTGTGGTGGCCGCCAAGAACCCCCAAAGCGACGCCGACATCCTGGCCGTGCTCGATAGTCGTCGCCTGGCGCCAGGGCGGATCTACCTGAGCCGCGTGCGGCAGATTCAGGATGGCACGGTCTTTTCCCGGGTCGCCGGCGTGGCCCTCGGCGATGTCTACACCGCCAGCGTCAATCACGATCTGAGCCAGGGGGCATTGCACGTTCCCTTCACGAGCACCAATCGCCATCACTTCGGCACCAATGAAGTGCAGGTGAATCAGCTGGCGAGCCGGATGGTGGATTCCTCCCTCGACAACGTGGGCACCTACGGGGTCCGCTTCGACGTGCAGCTCAACCTGCAGGGCGCCGGACCCCATCAGCTGGTGATCAGCCATCCCACCCCCAATGGCAAAGCCTTCACCGCCTTCCGCGGCTCGATCGGCATTGAGAGCGATGAGGGCTACCGCGAGGTGCACGTGGGCTTGCGCTCCGGTCAGAGCCTGCCGATTGCCTCGCTGAACCTGAAGCCGGGCCAGGTCAACAAGGTGAAGGTGAGCATGGTGTACCCGGCGGATGCCACGCCCGGTCACCTGTTGAGCGTTGTTCCTGATTCGCAGCTCGCCCAGCTGCGGCAGCGCGAAGAGCTCTTGATCGCGGCTCAAAAGGCGGCCAGCCAACCGAAGCCCGCTCCAGCGGTGCCAGCGGTGCCAGCGGTGCAGGTGGAGACACCCGAGGCCCGTGAACCGCTGGTGGCTGTGGCCCAGCCCCGTCCAGCGTCCAAACCGAAGCCGAAACCCTCTGCTCCTGCGGTGGTGGTCGCTCCCGGCTGGGTGCATCCTCTGCCGCCCGTTCCCACCTTGCCTGGTCTGACCCCTGCGGTGATCACACCAACGCGGATGAGCCAGAGCTTGATGGAGCGCTACCAGCAAGCGGTTCAGGCACAGCAACAGCTGATGAATTCGCTGATGGGCCGATAACCTCAGGGGGACATCAGCGTCCGGGCGTGGCGGAGAGCGGATCCGACAAACGGCGCATCACCCTTGAGCTCAGCGAAGAGCTGCTCGGTTTGATCGATGGCATGAAATCCCGAATGGGATTTCGCAGCCGTGGGCCGATGGTGGAGCAGCTGCTGCGCGAAGTGCTCACAGAGAACGAGGAGCCCGACGCCAGCGAGGAGATCGCCGTTGCCGACGAGCAGGCGGATTCAGCTGAACGGATGGGTCCCGGAGAGCTCGACGAGTCAGCCGCCATCGTTCTCATCGGTTCCGCCCTTGTCGCAGTTGGGGACCAGGAGCGAGACGCATCCGGTGCGAATGAGAGTCTGTTCGCGTCCTCTCGCCGAGGTTTCGGATCAGTGGCCGCCGATGAAAGCGGCGGCATTCAATTACCTGGGTTTGTGCGGCGGCAAGCCCGTGCAGTGAAACGCAGTCTTCAGGAGCCGGCGTTGCCCCTGGGTGACGATCGCCCCGCTGCATTGGCGTTGGTCTCCCAGGACGCCATGCAAGATGCGCTGCTTCGCGCCCAGCAGCACTGGCTCGAGATCTATGGCCAAGCTCCGAGTGACGCCGTGGTGGACGCAGCCCTGAGTTGGCTGGCCCGCGACATCTGGCCCCAGTCGGATCACAGCGATGGCAGGCCCTTCAGCTGGAATCTGGCCCAGCAAGTGATCCTGTCACTCGCTCCCAGCTGGATCGTTGCCGAGCCCAGTCTTGAGCGGGTGGTGACTGCTGCCGGAATTCTGGAGGACCCGTTCGGCGGCAACAGCCTGGCGGTTCGTGTCCCCACGTTGATCACACGCTTTGTTCAACGGCATCGCAGCCGCAACAAACGCACCACTTCGTTCGAGGCGATTGATCAATCGATGACGGTGCATGGTGCGCTTCGTTTGTTGCAGTTACCGACCGTCGCGGATCGTCCGTACACGCTGAAGGAAGTGCGCGATGCCTACCGCGAGCAAGCCCAGAGCCATCACCCCGATGCGGGCGGCTCAGCGGATGCCATGCGACGACTCAATGAGGCCTATCAGTTCCTGAAGGAGCGCTATCGCCGCGCAGCCTAATCAGGCATCTCATCTGTGACGCAGTCCCAGTCCAGATACGCATGCTGATTGGGACCAGCGAGTTTCTGCTTGGCTGTTCGTTGCGAGGACCTTGTCGCATGCCCGCCTCGGATCGCTGGGTTGGTATCAAGTTCTTTTTTTTCGTCAAAACTGTCTGTGTTCCACCCGTCAGTGGTTACTTCTCGATCCCACTCCTTCGCGGCTGCTTTCTGACGGATCCGCTCCACTGTTCCTTGTCCATGGCTTCCCGGTCTGTGTCCAGGACTCTTGGCCAAGCTGAAACCCGTTCCGGTGTCGAAGCTCGGCTCAGCGCGTACCTGCTGTAGACACAGGTACGCAGGCTTTTGGGGCATGCAGGCTTCTTGCTTCCAGGTTCAGGAAGGTATTGGTTGAGCAGGGGATGGCCCGTGCATGATCTCGTGCTCGTGCTCGTGCTCGTGCTCGTGCTCGATGGGCGATGCTGTGACCGCGAATTGCGGAAGTCGAGTAAAGGTTTTGGCGTGCCTTGGTCCCTGCCGAATGCAGCCCTGATCGATAAAAAAGCGATCCCGGACGTCTAGCCAGCTCACAGCCTCTAGACCAGGAATGAGACGCATCCGGGATGTACTGGCCTCGTTTTGTCATCGGCTCAAAGAGAGCAATGCAGCAGCACGCACCTGTTGATGCGTGCATCAATCACGTGTTGATCGAGTGCGGGTATCGATCCAGTGACAGGTGCTGAGCACGAGATCCCTCGCATCAAGCCGAGATCGCTCGATGGTTTGTTTACCGGCTCAAGACGACCCGCAAGCAGGCTCGATAGTCCCGTATGAGACTGGGCATGAGGCGCAGACTCGGATGCGCATGAGACTTCTGCGGCTCGTAACCCTTCGTCTGATTGTCGGGGTCGAGTGCGTTGGCTCCTGACGGATACAAAAAAACCGGTGGTCAGAAACCACCGGTTTTGAATATCAGGTTGCTTGCGCTGATCAGCAGGGGGTCTGCATCCCCTGAATCAGGAAGTCGAAGTAAGGAGCGGCGAGCGCAGCGTCGTCACCATTGAGCAGCACGAGGGAGGCTTCCTTCAGGCAGCGCATCGACTCGACCATGCCGGGCATCGGAACGCCGAGGCTGTTGTACATCTCACGGGCACCTTCCAGACCGATCTTCTGGATCATTTCGGTGCTGCCGGCAAGAACGCCGTAGGTCACCAGGCGGAGGTACCAGCCGAAGTCGCGCAGGCACTGAGCCCGCTGCTTCTGGCCGTAGGCGTTGCCGCCGGGGGCCACGTATTCAGGCTTGCGGCTGAACAGCTGCTTGGCGGCCTCGTCGACGATCTTTTTCTCGTTTTCGGTGAGGGCCCGCACAACCGACATGCGGCTGGCGCCGGTCGAGAGGAACTCGACCATCGAGCGGAGCTCACCGCCGGTGGGATAGCGGAGCTGATCGTCTGCCTGCAGGATCAGATCGCGTACGACGCTCATCGAAACCACCTGTTGCCCAGGCACTCTATCGAGACTGAAGGCCTCAACTTCGCTTGAAAGGCCAGGTGTTTACGCACCGATAGGGTCGAAGGATCAGAAAAGGCGAACAGATGGGTGTGGCGAGCGACCTCAAGTTGGGGCAGACCTTTGAATTGAGCATCGACGGGCTCGGCCACGAGGGCCAGGGCGTTGGCCGTTATCAGGACCTGGCGGTGTTTGTTCCCGGCGCTTTGCCCCAGGAACGCGTTGTAGCTCGGCTCAGGCGCAGTGCCAAACGTCACCTGGAAGCGGACCTGGTGGGTGTGGAGGAGCCTTCGGAGCAGCGGCGGAAGGCTCCGTGCATCCTTGCGGACCGCTGCGGCGGCTGCTCCCTGCAGCACTGCGCCGATGCAGCCCAGGCAGAGCTGAAAACCGATCTGGTGCGTCAGGCGCTGCAGCGCGTGGGCCATCTCCAGGTGGAGGTGTTGCCGATCTGGAGTGCGGAAACGCCGCTCGGCTATCGCAATCGGGCGCTGATTCCGCTCGAGTTCAGCCCGGAGGGGCAGCTGCGCGCTGGCTACTACCGCCGCGGCAGCCACAAGATCGTGAACATGAATCGCTGCCCAGTGCTGGATCCACGCATCGATGGCCTGATTGCACCGATCAAGGCTGATCTGGAGGCCACGCGCTGGCCCGTCGATGTCAACCTCAGCGCCGGCGGCGGCCTGCGACATCTCGCCCTTCGTGTGGGTCACCACAGCGGCGAGGTGTTGATCACCCTGGTGAGCAGCCACAACAACCTGCCGGGTCTGGAGGCTCTGGCCAATCAGTGGATGCAGCGCTGGCCCGAGGTGGTGGGCGTGAATCTGAACCTGCAACCCAAGGCCAACAACGTGGTTCTCGGGGCCGACACCCTGCAGATCTGCGGCCGCTCCTGGCTGGAGGAACGCTTTGCCGGTCACGCCCTGCGCATCGCCGCCGACACCTTTTTTCAGGTGAACACTGCCCAGGCGGAGCGGGTGGTGCCTCTGCTGGTGAACTTCTTTTTGGAGGATGCCACCAGCCAGGTGCTCGAGGCCTACTCCGGCATTGGCACGTTCTCACTGCCCCTGGCGGCGGCCGGCCTGAATGTGTTGGGGCTGGAGCTTCACGAGGGCTCGGTGCAGCAGGCCCGTGCCAATGCGGAGCGCAATCAGCTGCCGAACGCCCGCTTTGAGCAGGCCGATGTGGCGGCCTCCCTGGCCGAACACCTCACCTGGGCGTCATCCCTGCTGGTGGATCCACCGCGCAAGGGCCTCACCCCCGAAGTGATGGAGGCCATCCTGCAGGCTCCGCCCAAGCGCATCGCCTACATCAGCTGCAACCCAGCCACCCTCGCCCGAGACCTGGGTCGGCTCACTGAAGAGGCTGGTTACCGGTTGCGGCCGGTGCAGCCCGTGGACTTCTTCCCCCAAACCAGCCACGTGGAGAGCGTGGCCCTGCTGCAGCGGGACTGATTCCGCTGGCTTCAGGCGCGCAGTTGAGCGCCGAATTGTTTCTCCAGGGCGGCGCGAATGGCCTGGTGGGCGCTATCCACTTCCGCATCGGTGAGGGTGCGCTTGGCGTCGCGGTAGCGCAGGCGGAAGGCTTGGCTGCAGCTGCCGGCGGCCACCTGCTCACCCTCGTAACGATCCACCAGTTCGGCCTGCTCGAGCAGGGGTTTGCCGGCTTTGCGGATCGCCTGGAGCAGATCACCGCTGGCGGTGCTGCTGGGCACCACCAGCGCCAGATCGCGTTCGGAGGCCGGAACCGTGGGGAAGGCGCCAAACGCCGGCTGCCAGCGGTTCCGGCGCGTGGCGGCGCTCAGGAGCTGCGGCACCTCCAGTTGGAACAGATAGGTGGCGGCGGGTAGGTCGTAGCGCTCGGCCAGCTCGGGATGCACCTGGCCGAAACAGCCGGCGGGGCGGCCTTCCACCACCACCTGAGCGGCCCGGCCCGGATGCAGCATCGGTTCGCTGGTGAGCCGGCGATCCTCCACGGGCAACTTGAGACTCAGCAGCGCCTGTTGCAACAGACCGCGGGCCTGGAAGTAATCGAGCGCTTGGGGTTTGCCGCCGCTGCTCCACAGCTCCGCCTGGCGAGCCCCGCAGATCACGCCTGCCAGCTGCAGGCGCTGGCCACCGTCTTTCGCCGTGGCATCGAAGACGTTGCCCAGTTCAAAGGCCCAGAAGCCGCTGCGGCCCGCCTGAAGATTCCGCTGCGCCGCCAGCAACAGCTCGTCCACCAGGCTGTCGCGCAGATGGCTGTAGTCCGCCAACAAGGGGTTGGCCAGAGCAACCCGCCGGGCCGGATCAGCGCCGGGGCGCTCAGACACCGCTGGCCCCAGCGAGAGGCTGCAGGTTTCTTGCAAGCCGCTGGCCGCGAGGATCCGGCGCAGGCGACGCTCCGCCTCCTGTTCGGCGTTGAGGCCGCCGGGCTCAATCGGATCAGGTAGATGGCTGGCGAAGCGGTCGTAGCCCACCAAGCGCGCCACTTCTTCAATCAGATCCACCTCACGCACCAGATCCATGGCGCGGGAGGGTGGCACCTGCACCTGCCAGCCCTCGTCGTCCGGACTGAGGCTGCAGCCCAGGGCGGTGAGGATCTGCTCGATCTCGGCATCCTCGAGATCGGTTTCATCGCCATCGGCCGTGATCACCGGGCCGAGCAAGTTGTGGAGGGCGTCGCGGCGCAGATTCAGGGCCGGGCGGGGTTCTTGGCTGTGCTCGTGGCACCAGCGCCCCTCGAGGCTGGCGCCGCAGAGCTCCTGGAACAGCTGCACGGCGCGATCGGCCGCCGTGAGGGTGACCTCACGGGGTAAGCCTTTTTCAAAACGGCTGCTGGCATCGGTGCGCAGGCCAACGCTGCGGGCACTGCGGCGCACGGTTTGCGGGGCGAACATCGCCGCCTCGAGCCAGATCGCCGTGGTGGTCTCATCCACACAGCTGTTATTGCCGCCGATCACACCGGCCAGGGCAATCGCCTGATCGGCGTAACTCACCACCCAGGCTTCAGGGCTGAGGGTGTGCTCGCTGCCATCGAGCGACACAAAGGCCTCATCACTGCGGCCAGCGCGCAGATCCAGCTGAGCCGGATCCAGGGATCCGCCGCTGAGGGCCGCGAGCTTGTTGGCGTCGAAGGCGTGCAGGGGCTGGCCGAATTCGAGCATCACCAGATTGGTGATGTCGACCACGTTGTTAACGGGCCGCAGACCGGCGCGCTCCAGGCGGCTTTGCAGCCATTGGGGCGAGGGGGCCACACGGATCCCGCTCAGGCTGGTGAGGCTGAACAGGCCACCGGCTTCGATCCGCTCATGCACTGGCGCTGCCACGGGCAGAGGCTCGGCCTTTACGGCTGGCGGGGTGGCCGCCAGGGTGAGGGCTGCACCGCTGAGGGCGGCCACCTCGCGGGCGATGCCCTGCATGGAGAGGCCATCGGGGCGGTTGGCGGTGATCGCCAGCTCCAGCACCTGGTCGTCCAGGCCAAACAGGGGACCCACGGGGCTACCCAGCGGCGGCACGCTCTCCAGGGCCTCATCAAGGATCACGATCCCGTCAGAGCTATCGGCCAGGCCGAGCTCGGAGAGGGAGCAGATCATGCCGCTGCTGGCCACACCGCGCAGCTCGGCCGGCTTGATCGTGAGATCCACCGCCGGGAGATACGCACCCACCGTGGCCACCGCCACGTGGATGCCGGCGCGGACGTTCTTGGCACCGCAGACGATCTGAAGCGGTTCTGCGTCGCCGATCTGCACCGTGCAGACGCTCAATTTGTCGGCGTTTGGGTGTTGCTCGCGGGTTTCCACGTGGCCCACCACCACACCGGCGGCACGGGCGGCGAGATCCTCGATTTCCTCCACTTCAAAGCCGGCCACTGACAAGCGCTCGCCCAGCTCCTCGGCGGGCAGATCACAGGCCACCAGCTCCCGCAGCCATTGGAGCGAGACCCGCATGTCAGAACCGTTCGCAATCGGCCGACTCTAAAGACTGGGCCTGGAGGTTCAGGTCAGGCGACAAGGTATGGTTGATCGCTGTCCAACACGCATCGCCAAAGCGAGGCAACGTCCTTTATGGCTAAGAACAAGGGCGTCCGGATCGTGATCACTCTCGAGTGCACCGAATGCCGGTCCAACCCCGCCAAGCGGTCTCCTGGTGTGTCCCGTTACACCACCCAGAAGAACCGCCGCAACACCACTGAACGGATCGAACTGAAGAAGTTCTGCCCGCACTGCAACAAGTCGACGGTCCACAAAGAGATCAAGTGATCTCCGCTGTGTAACCCCAGTCTTCTGCACCCCTTCTTCACCGTTCAGCCATGGCTAGTTCCTTCTTCAAGAAGCGTCTTTCGCCGATCAAACCCGGCGATCCGATCGACTACAAGGATGTCGATCTGCTCAAGAAGTTCATCACCGAGCGCGGCAAGATCCTGCCCCGTCGTCTGACGGGCCTCACCGCCAAGCAGCAGCGCGACCTCACCAACGCCGTGAAGCGCGCCCGCATCGTGGCTCTGCTGCCCTTCGTGAATCCCGAGGGCTGATCTCCTGGCCTCTGCAACGCTCCATCCCGGCGATCTAGTCGGTGTCCAGGAGTCGCGTGGAGCCCAGCTCGCTGTTGTCGAAGCCATCCAGGGCAGCAAAGCGCGCCTGAAGGTTGGCTTCGACGCCAAACCCGTTGTGTTGCCCCAGCGTCAGCTGGAGTTGATTTGCCCCCTGCCATCCGGTGCTGATGCACCGAATCGGCTGGGGGCTTTGCCTTGGGCACTCAAGCCCGAACAGCTTCAACAAGCTGGTCCCAGCCGTCGCGCTTGGGGCGCGGCCTGGATTCTCCTGTTGGAGTCTGATGAGACCGTCGAGATCGCTGATTTCGCGGATCTCGTTTGCGGTGGCACTGCGCCGGCGCAGTTAGCCGCCTGTTGGCTGGAGCTGGTGGGTTCGCAGCTGTGGTTCCGCTTCAAGCAGGGCGTAATCCAGCCGCGCAGCGCCGCTGAGCTCAAGCCCCTGCGCCGTGAACGGCGCCTCAAGCAATTACATGAACAGCGTGAGCAACGCTGGCAGCAGCTGCTCAGGGCACGGGAGCCCATCACCGCTGCAGAGCTTCCTGAGGATCATCAGCAGCGCTTGGAGCAGCTCAAACAGCTGGCCGCCGGCCGCATCGAACTGGAGCAGCTGCAACCGGATCTGCGCCAGAGCCTTTCAGCGCTGCACCTCGGCCACGACCGCGGCGATCTACGCCATCTACTGGTGGATCTGGGGCAGTGGGACCCCCACCAGCTGGCCTCCATGGGGGGCACCACCTGGAGCACCGGCTTCAGCGCCGAGCATCAGCGCGAGGCCGAACGATTGCTGGAGCTCAGCGCCCAGGAGCTTCCTGGCGACAGCGCGCGAGTCGATCTCACTTCCCAGCGCTGCGTGACGATCGACGACGACGACACCCGCGACATCGACGACGGCTTGGCGCTGGAGCGCCGCGCCGACGGCAGCCTGCGGCTGTGGATCCACGTGGCCGATCCCGGCCGACTGGTGGAGCCGGATTCCCTGTTGGATCTGGAAGCGCGCCGCCGCGGCAGCAGCCTCTATCTCGCCAGCGGCAACCTGCCGATGTTCCCGCTGGAGCTCACCACGGGCCCCTTCAGCCTGCGGGCCGGTGTGCGCAGCGCCGCCTGGAGCACCTGGGTGGATCTCGATGGCGAGGGCGAGATCGCGGCCTACGGCATCGAGCGCAGCTGGGTGAAGCCCACCTACCGGCTCAGCTACAGCGATGCGGACGATCTGATCGATCTGGCCCCGCCTGAGGAAGCCGATCTGGCTGACCTCGACAAGCTCTTGGATCGGCGCCGCCAGTGGCGCTTGCGCCAGGGCGCCTTGCAGATGGATCTGCCCGAAGGGCGGATCCGCAGCCGCGACGGCGAACCGGTGCTTGAGGTGAGTGAGTCCGGCCCCTCCCGCTCGATGGTGGCCGAGGCGATGATCTTGGCTGGCGCCGTGGCGGCCCACTTTGGCGTGGAGCACGGCCTCGCCCTGCCCTTCCGCAGTCAGTTGCCGGCGGAGCTGCCACCTCAGGCGGAACTCGACGCCCTGCCCGATGGAGCGGTGCGCTTTGCGGCGATCAAACGCTGCCTCAGCCGCGGTTTGATGGGCACCCAACCCGCCGCCCACTTCAGCCTGGGCCTACCGGCCTATGTGCAGGCCACCTCACCGATCCGCCGCTACGGCGACCTGGTGGTGCAACGCCAGATTCACGCCCAGCTCAGCGGCGCTCCCAGCCTGAGCGAAGACGATCTGCAGGAGTTGCTCAACAGCTTCGATTCCGCCGTGCGCGAGGGCATCGGCATCTCCCGCGAAGACCAGCGCCACTGGCAGCAGGTGTGGTTCGAAGCCCACAAGAGTGGCCAGTGGCAGGCCGAATTCCTGCGCTGGCTGCGGCCCCAGGACCGGCTCGGACTGCTGCGGGTGGATGAGTTGGCGATGGATCTGGCTGCCGAATGCCCCCAGAACGCCCAGCCCGGTGAAGCGTTGCTGCTGCGTGTGCAACAGGTGGATTCGCTGCGCGATCAGCTGCGGCTGGTGGCTTCAGCCAGCTAAGCGCGACACCCGCAACCACGGCCCCCAGGGGTTGGCGCAGCCAATCAGCTCCACCTCCCTGGCTTGATCCAGCTGCGCCAGCCAGCGATGCAGGCTGGGCTCGAGGGTGATCACAGGCCACACCTCACCGGTGGCCATTGAGAGCTGGAAGGCCCCGTTGCCATCAGGCGTGAGCCTGCCGCTGAACACCCGCTCGTGCGGTTCTTGATGAATGGAGATGGCGTCGGGGCTGACGGGCGTCGACTGGTGGATGGTGGCTGGTGCGTTGAGGGCGGCCAGCTGCCGCTCGCGCCACTGGGGGTGATGCCAGGGCACGTCCCAGAGCGGAGCCACGGCGGAGGGCGCGCGTTCGTCGTTGATCAGACACTCCTGCAGCGCACGCACCGGTAGCTCCGCCGGCGGAACGCCGCTGCGCACGGCGAGAGCGGCGGCGGCACCGGCGGCCTGGCCCACATTCAGGATCAGCGGCTGCAGGCGGGTTGCCCCATTGGCCATGTGGCTGGTGCTGAAGGCCTTATCCGCCGCCAACAGGTTGTCTATCTCGGCGCTCACCAACGCGCCGTAGGGAATGCAAAAGGGGGTGCCGCTCCAACGCCCGCCCCAGCGGATGCTCTTCGGTGCCAGGGGCCAGTCGGGGCCTGGGTAGTGGTGGTCGTTGGCGTAGTTGCCCACTGCGATCGATTGCAGCGCGCCTGCGCCATCCAGCGGCAGCGGACCCACTGACTCACCGCTGCCCACCGGCAACAGCTCCTGCTCGATCACGGTGTGGCGACCGAGCATCCGCCGGCCTTCACGCCAGTAGGGCATCGCCGCCAGCCAGGGCGCCGGGGTGCTGGCAGCAGTAGGAAAAGCCTCTCCCAACTGCAGCCAACCACCGCTGGCCTCCTTCATTGCCTCGGCGAATCGGAGGCTGTGGGCCTGCATATCAGATGCCAGAGCCTCTTGCTCTTGGGTATCAGCGCTGAAGGCACGCTCCAGGCCGTGATCCCAGTCGTTGCCGTGCAGCGGCCAATTGAGCATCACCAGGCCACCGGGCAATCGCCCATAGGTGATCGTGCGCTCAAGGCCAAAGGCCTCGCAAGCCCGCTCAAAGGGCGTTGCCAATGGAGTGGGAGCCGAGGGATCGATCCCACGGCTTGGCTCCGGAGCGAACCGATCGCTCTGCAGTTGCGCCATCACCACCCAGGTGGGCGACTGCACCGGTTGCTGCTGGAAGAACGCCTCGCTCTCCAGGCGTGCCTGAGCTGGAGCGCTCGGTTCCCCCCACTGCTCCTGGGGTTCCCAGCCCAGCCGATACGCCGCACCTGCCAGCGGCAACAATTCGCCGCGATCACTGCCATCAATCACCACGCTGCAGCGCACCTGATGCACCGCGCCAGCGGCCTCCACGCGCACCGATTTGATCCGGCTCCCCTGGCGATCCACCTCCAGCAAGCGGCAACGCGGCCACCACTGCAGGGTTGGCAACTCCTGCACCCAGCCCTGCAGGATCGCCTCGGCCGTGGCTGGCCGATAGCCGAAACAGCTCACCCAGTTGTGATCGAGCCCCGTGGGTTCCGCCTGTTCTAGAGCCCGCAGGAAGGAGCCCCAGAGGCCCGTTTGCCAGGGGGTGAGTTCATTGCCATCGGGGCAGCACACCCCGGCGGCGCTCACCATGCCACCGAGCCAGGAGCCCGGTGTGAGCAGAAGGGTTGAGGCTCCGCTGCGGGCGGCCTGAATCGCGGCGGCCACACCGCCGGCGCCGCCGCCCCACACCAACACATCCACCGCATCGATGGCTGGGGTCATGGATCGCAGCGTTCAGGAGTGGAGCCGAGCCTGCCAGCCCAGCGGCGCTGACGCCATCGGTGCAGCTCCGTAGGATCCCGCCGATGACTTACACCCTCACCACCCCGCTCTACTACGTCAACGACAAGCCGCATCTGGGCAGCGCTTACACCACGCTGGCCTGCGATGCCTTGGCGCGGTTTCAGCGGCTGAAGGGTGAACCGGTGCTGTTCATCACCGGTTGCGATGAGCACGGTCAGAAGATTCAACGCACCGCTGAAGCGGCTGGGCTCAGCCCTCAGGCCCACTGCGATGGCGTCAGCGCCCAATACCGCGAGCTGTGGCAGCGCTGGCAGATCAGCAACAACCGCCTGATCCGCACCACCGATCCGCGCCACCGCCAGATCGTGGAGCAGTTCTTCGCGCGGGTGGAGGCCAACGGCGACATCGTCGAAGGGCGCCAGCAGGGCTGGTACTGCGTGGCCTGCGAGGAGTTCAAAGACGACCCCCACGAAGCGCAGGACCCTGAATGCCCCACCCACCGGCGGCCGCTGGAATGGCGCGATGAGCTGAACCTGTTCTTCCGGCTCTCGCGCTATCAGGAGCAGATCGAGGCGCTGATCACCCAGCCGGGCTTCATCCAGCCCGCCAGCCGCCGCAACGAGGTGGAGAACTTCGTGAAGCAGGGGCTGCGTGATTTCTCGATCTCCCGCGTGAATCTCCCCTGGGGGATCCCCGTGCCCGGCCATGAGGGCCACACTTTTTATGTGTGGTTCGACGCGCTGCTCGGCTACATCACCGCCTTGCTCGAGGCAAGCGACGCACCGGATCTCGACACCGCCCTCAGCCGGGGCTGGCCCGCTTCGGTGCACGTGATCGGCAAGGACATCCTGCGCTTCCACGCCGTGTACTGGCCGGCGATGTTGCTGTCCGCCGGGCTTCCCTTGCCGGCCAAGGTGTTTGGCCATGGCTTCCTCACACGCGAGGGCCAGAAGATGGGCAAATCCCTGGGCAACGTGCTCGATCCAGGGGAGCTGCTTGAGCGTTGCGGCCGCGATGCGGTGCGTTGGTATCTGCTGCGCGATATCCCCTTCGGCGACGACGGCGACTTCCAGCAGCAACGCTTCACCGATCTGGTGAACAACGATCTGGCCAACACGATCGGCAACCTGCTCAACCGCACGAGCTCGATGGCGCGCCGATGGTTTGAGGATTGCGTGCCGCCGGCCAGCACCGCCCGTGATGGGTCCCATCCGCTCGCCCAGGCGGCTGAGACAGCCCGCAGCACGGTGCTTTCGGCCCTGGAGCAGCTGGAATTCCGCTCCGCCGCCGAGGCCACGCTGCAGCTAGCGATCGCCGCCAATGGCTTCCTCAATGAGCAGGCGCCCTGGAGCCGCATGAAGCAGGAGGGCACGCGTGAGCAGGTGGCGGATGATCTCTACGCCGTGCTCGAAGCCGCCCGGATCGTGGCGTTGCTGATGGCGCCCCTGCTTCCGGATCTCAGTGAGCGGATGCTCGTGCAACTGGGCCAGAACGTTCCTCAGTCGGGCGCCGATGCAGCGGTGGATGGCGCCTGGCTGCAGCAACTCGCCTGGGGCGGGCTTGAGGCCGGGGCAGTGTTGCCGGAACCATCGCCCGTGATGGCGCGGCTCGAGCTGGACGATCCCCTGTGAGCAACGGCTTGGTGAAGCGTGTGGCGCCCGCCGCAGCGGCGGCGCTGTTGTTGGTGGGCTGTGCGAGCAAGACGCGTGTTCCGCCTCCGGCGGAGCCGTTTGTGTTCAAGTCGCTGGATCTGGAACAGCAGGACGCCAAGGGCCGTGCCGCCTGGGAACTGCGCAGTCCGGAAGCCCGCTACGACATCAGCCGCCAAGTTGCTCAGGCGCGTGAGCCCCGAGGAACAATCTTCAAGCGTGGCAAGGCCAACATCACCGTGAGCGCCCGCAGCGCCACGGTGATCGGCGATGGCCAGGCGATCCAGCTGGAGGGCGATGTGTTGATCACGCTGCTCGGCAAGAACCCGGTGCGGATCACGGGCCAACAGGCCCGCTGGATCCCCTCGCGCTCGCTGATGCTGATCGATCGGCAACCCGTTGCCCTGGATCGCCGCTCACGCCTCAGCGCCCAGCTCGCCACCTACTACCTCGACCGCGATCTGGTGGAACTGCGCGGCCAGCCGCTGTTGGAGCAGTGGGATGGCAAGGGCGCCAGGAAGCGCACGCCAGGTTCAGCGCCGCTGCGGGTCCAAACTGCCGCCGTGGATTGGCGGCCAGAGCAGGGCGATCTCAGGGCGCCCGAGCTGGTGCGCGGAACGCGCCGCGAGAAGGGTTCGCTGATGAACCTCACGGCCAAAGCCCTGCAGGGCAACCTGCGCGCTGGCTTTGTGGACCTGCTCGCACCGGTGCAGGTGCGTGATCCCAAGCGGAGCGGCTGGCTCAACGCCCAGCAAACCCGCTGGCTGATCAACGACCAACGGCTCAGCAGCGATCAACCGTTCCAGGGGGCGTTCAAGAAGATGCAGGGGCAGGGTGAGCGTTTCAGCGTGAATCTCGCCACCAGCACCGTATTCATCCCCCAGGGCTGCGCCCTGCGCCAGCCGGGTGAACAGCTCAACGCCGAGCGCTGCCAATGGAACTGGCCCACGGGTCGCTTTGAAGCCCAGGGCAACGTGGAGCTGCGCCGCAAGAGTTACAAACAGATCACCCGCGCCAGTCAGCTGCGGGGCACGATCGGCAACGACGGGACAGCGGTGTTCACCGCTCCTGGCTCGCGCGTGAACTCCCAGTTCACCCTGCCGCCGAAACAGAAGGGTCAGCCGAAGCCGGCTCGCTCCACCCCTGCAGTGCGCTTCTGAGCTTGAGGCTCCAGCCCTCCAGCCAGGCCTCATCGCTGCGGCTGAAGCAGCGCGGCGACCATCCCGCCAACAGCATCACCCCTTCGCGACCGATCGGCTGCACGATCAGTGCCGGGATGCCTTCGGGTAGGGCCTTGAATTCATCCCGGCCGGGATAGAGCTTCAGGTTCACCAACCCGATCGCCTTCTCGGTAGTCCAGGCCCGCTCGGTGATCGCACCTGGCACAAAGCCTCCCGGGCCGAGCACACCGCGTTGCAGCACGGTGCGCCCGCGCCAGAAGAGCAGCACCGTGGCCGCTGGGGTGGCGGTGAGCAGCATCTGACTTCCCCAGGCCAATTCCTGGCGCAGGGACTCCGGCAGATCGTCCGCCATCTGCAGGCCCTGCTCGCCCCCCAAGGCCACCCGTTCCGGCGCCACCGGAGTGGCCCGGGTCCAGAGGATCGACACGAGCATCAAGCCCACCGCCAGAAAACTGGCCAACACGCCGGCGCGCTCCAGGGCGGGCGTGAGCTCCGGCGCCGTGAGCTGGTTGACCACACACAGGCCGAGGCCGGTGATCCCGGCACCCAGGCAGAGGCGGGCAGCGAGACCCATTGCGGCAACAGCTGAGCTGGTGTGCACCCTCTCACAACCGCCGGATCCCGCGTTGGCGCCGGGGGCAATGGACGCTGCAATGGAGGCATCGCCGAGCGCAAACCGTTCCATGGGCCATCCGGATCCGACCCCGATCAGCACAGCGGCCCAGGCCTTTGCCGCCGTGGCTCTGGCGGCCGTGGCCTGCGATGGCGAGCTCTCCACCCTCGAAGCGCGCAGCCTGCGCCAACAGCTGGAATACCGCCAGCCCTTCTGTGAGCTGGGTGACCAGGCCATGGGTGCCTTGCTCGACCACTTGCTTCAGCTCCTGCGCCTGCAGGGCTGGGAAGCGCTGGTGGCCCAGGCCGCACCGCTGCTCAACACCCAACAGGCCGAAACCGCCCTGGCGGTGGCCGCCGCCCTCACCCAGGCCGACCACGTGGAATCCAGCGCAGAGGTGACCTTCCTGCACACCCTCAGCGACGCACTGGCCGTGGAGCCGGAGCGGGCCCGCGTGATTGTTGAGGTGGTGGCCATCCTCAACCGCGACAGCCTGGCCAGCTGACGGCAGACTGTGGCGATCCGATCGACGATTCTGTGGGGCCCGTGATTCGCGCTCGTCTGTGGGCTGCTCTGATGAGTGCCGTGCTGTTGGTGGCCGGCCTCACCCTGCCGGCAGCTGCCTGGGCCTCTGGTCTGGCTGAGTTCCCCGCCGAGCTGCCCGCCAGCCACGTGCTCGATCAGGCCGATCTGCTCAGCCGCGCGGCCGATACCGAACTCGATCGCCGCCTGCAGGAGTTCGGCGGTGATCACATCGATGCCCGCCTGGTCACGCTGCGCCGCCTCGATTACGGCCTCAGCCTTGATGCCCTCGGCGAACAGCTACTGGAGCGTTGGAGCGCGCAACAGGGCGACAGCGGCCTGTTGCTGCTGTTGATCGAATCGCAGAACAACAGCGCCGCTGTGGTGGCCTCAGCGGATCTGAGCGGCCAGCTGCCTTCGGAGCTGCTCTCGAGCACCGCCATCAGCACCATGGGGCTGCCCCTGCGTGAAGGCGCCCGCTACCGCCAGGCCAGCCTCGATGCCCTCGATCGCCTAGCGGTGGTCCTCGATGGCGGCGAAGATCCCGGTCCGCCCCAGCTGGCCGAACGCCTGCCGCTGGAAACGAATATCCCCACCCGTGAGGAAACGCAGTCCAGCAATGCCTTCATGTGGGTTGTGGTGTTGCTCGTGGTTGGCACACTGGTGCCGATGATCACTTGGTGGGTCTTCTCCCGCTGAACCGGCCATGGGGTTGACCGACTGGATGGGCGCCTTCGATCGCGCCAGCACTAGCGACCTGAGCCTGAATCTCGAGCGCGCCTATGAAGCCGCGCTGTTGATCCAGAGCCTTGAGCTCGAGTACTACAACGACCGGCCGGTGCGGCCTGAGCTGCAGCTGAGCATCCCCAAGCAGGCGCAGGCCCAGATGCTGCGCCGCTTCCGGGCGGCGTTGCAGGTGTGCCAGGAGGTGATTCCCGGCCTGCAGAGCCACCGCAGCGAACTCGACAGCCAGGAGCTGCGCCAGCTGCAGCTAATCCAATCGGTGTTGTCGCGCTACGAGCGCCGCAGCGGCAGCACCAGCCTCTCCCGCAGCCCTGAGCTGCTGCCCCGCAGCCTCCTGGGAGTGTTCGACGGCGTGCGCCGCCAGCTCGATCCCGACGCCGAAACGGCGATGCTCGAGGGATTCCGGCGCCGGCGCAGCTCCACGCTGGTGTCGCTGCGGATCTTCTTGCTGTTGATCCTGGTGCCGTTGATCGTGCAGCAAACCTCCCGCAGCCTGGTGATCTCACCGCTGTTGGATCAGTTCGCGCCCGACATCCCCTTCCTCAGCTACACCAAGCCGCACCTTCAAGAGAAGGCGGTGAACAAGCTGCGGATCTACCAGCAGGAGCTGGAATTTGAGGCGCTGCTCGAGGGCAAGACACCACCAACGCGCGAAGAAATCCAGACGGCCCTGATGAGCCGGGCGAGCGAGCTCAAGGAAGAGGCCGATGGTGAAAGCCTCGAAGCCACCAAAAACGTGCTCGCCGACCTGGCAGCTCTGGTGGGCTTCACCCTGGTGTGTGTGTTCGGTCAGCGCGACCTGCAGGTGCTGCGCGGCTTCCTCGATGAGGCGGTGTACGGCCTGAGCGACAGCGCCAAAGCCTTCGCGATCATCCTGTTCACCGACATCTTCGTGGGCTTCCACAGCCCCGAGGGCTGGACGGTGCTCCTGGATGGCATCGCCCACCACCTGGGCTTGCCGGCGGAGGAGAACTTCATCCTGCTGTTCATTGCCACCTTCCCGGTGGTGCTCGCCACGATCTTCAAGTACTGGATCTTCCGCTACCTCAACCGCGTTTCGCCTTCTGCCGTTGCCACCCTGCGTGGCATGGATGGTGGTTGAGCCCCGGCTTGAGCTGCCTGAGCGCGGACTGATGCTGGTGAGCGGCCCCAGCCGGGGCGGCAAAAGCGCCTGGGCCGAGCATCTGGCCCAACGCTGGCAGGGTCCGGTGCTGTACCTCGCCACTGGGCCCGCCGCTGGCAGTGATCCCGGCTGGAGTGAGCGGGTGGCCCTGCATCAACAGCGGCGGCCGGATGGCTGGCGGGCTCTGGAGGTGGGAGCTGAACTCAGCGAGCAGCTGCAGGCCTTGGCGGCTGAGTCCGCTTCGGCGCCCTTGCTCTTGATCGATTCGCTCGGCACCTGGCTGGCCTGGCATCTCGACGACACCACTGAGCAATGGAAGGAGCGCTGTGACCACTTGATCCAGGGCTTGCTCGCTCAGCGCGCACCTGTGGTGCTCGTGGTGGAGGAGACCGGCTGGGGCGTGGTGCCTGCCACCGCCGTGGGCGGCTTGTTCCGCGATCGGCTCGGATCCCTGCAACAGGTGCTCATGCAGCACTGCCACAGCGCCTGGCTGGTGGTGGCGGGGCGGGCGCTCAATCTGATGGAGCACAGCCTTCCCGTTCCCCCCAGCTAGCGATGCCCCGCCTGGTGCTCTACCAGCCCGAAATACCGCCCAACACCGGCAATGTGGCCCGCACCTGCGCCGCCACCTGCACGGAGTTGCATTTAATTGAACCGCTGGGCTTCGAAATCAGCGATCGCACCCTCAAGCGCGCCGGGCTCGACTACTGGCCTTGGGTGCAATTGCATCGTCACCCGGACTGGGACGCCTTTCGCGCCCATCAGCTGGCCCATGGCGGCCGTTTACTGGCCCTGAGCCGCAACGGCAGCCATCCCTACACGCAACTGCGCTACCGCAGCGACGACTGGCTCCTGTTCGGCCGTGAAACCAGCGGTTTGCCCGCTGAGGTGGTGGCTGAGGCGGATGGCTGCCTAGCGATCCCGATGCCCGGCTCAATTGAGCACGGCGGCGGCGTACGCAGCCTCAACCTCGCCACGGCCGCCGGCGTGGTGCTGTTTGAGGCCCTGCGTCAGTTGAACGGAGAGGGCTGAGATCCCCCGCTAGCACAGCTTTTTATCCTTTGGTCAACCAAAAGAGTGACCACGCGCACTTGCGCCGTTGTGTTCGAGCCGTTACTCTCCCCGCAGCTCCCGGATGTTGGCTTCTCCGACGGGCTTTGACCTCTGGCCAATTTGCATGAAGCCTTATCAGTTCTTATTGACCACCATTGCCAGTACTAGCGCCATTGGCGTCGCTGGCAGTGTTGTCATCCCGTCACTGGCTGATTCGCGCCCCCAGTATTCGGCTTCCTCCTTTTCTGAACTCCCCGGCTCTGATCAGCTCCTAATCGCAGCCCTGCCTGCCACCACCGATCGCCTCTGGGTGAAGGTGCGCACCCCGATCAGCATCGAAGAGCTGGCCGAGAAGCTTGCCCAAGACGAAACCAAGCTCGCCAACCTCAACGACGTCAACGAAGACCACCAATTCACCAGCGGTGACTGGCTGGTGCTGCCCAGCCAGAGCAGCAAGAAAGTGAAGCAGCTCGCCGCGATCGACACCAGCGATCTGCGCCGCACTCCACCCCTGGCGGCTCCTCCGGAGCCCCAGGAAGCGCCTCGGATTCGCTTCGGCGACAGCCTCGCCAAGATCGCCTCTCGCTACAACCTGAGCATTGGCGAGCTCCTACGCCTGAACCCCGGTCTGCAGGCCGCCCGCCTGGTGGTTGGCACCCAGATCCACGTGGCCAATTCCACCCCAGGCCGCAGTCGCATGGTGTTGGGCCTCAAGCCTTCTGCCTCCGGCGGTCTGAGCTGGCCTGATCAGCCTGATTTCGGCCTGGGCGGTAGCGATCCCGCGGCTGAGTTTTCCGATACCGGTTGGATTTGGCCCACCAAAGGGATTTTCTCCTCCGGTTATGGCTGGCGTTGGGGCCGGATGCACCAAGGCATCGACATCGCCAACAACGTAGGCACGCCCATTCACGCAGCTCGTGCGGGCGTCGTGGTGTCTGCTGGTTGGAACGACGGCGGCTACGGCTATCTGGTGGAGCTGCGCCATGTCGATGGCTCCATCAGTCGGTACGCCCACAACAGCCGCATCTTGGTGCGCGTCGGGCAGCAGGTGGCCCAGGGCACACCTATCTCTCAGATGGGCAGCACCGGCCGTAGCACCGGCCCGCATCTCCACTTCGAGATTCGCCCGGCCGGTCGCGGTGCAGTGAACCCGCTCCAGTTCCTACCGGCTCGTGCCTGAACCCGCAGCAACACAGGGATCCGTGGGCACGATCCTCTACAATCAAAACACCGCGGCTCGGTAGCTCAGCTGGTTAGAGCGTGGGATTCATAACCCCAAGGTCGGGAGTTCAAGTCTCCCCCGAGCCATTGCTCTGTGCCCTGCTTCGGCGGGGCTTTTTGCTGTCTGGGCCTGGGTTTTCAGGGATTCCAAAGCCGGGACCAGTGTGAGCCACTTGTGACGACTTGAGGCTGCTTGTAGCCAAAACGTGCAAAGCACTTTGCACGTTTTTGGGGAACACTCACTGGGTCCTGCGTCGCACGGATCCCATGCCTGAGAGCCGTCCTCCAAGCCTGCCGTTCTGGGACCAGTGTGTGCATGAGCTCAAAGTCCGGCACTCCCGATTTCGGATCAGGCGCCATCCAGGTAGCCCGTTCATCTACGTGCGCGAGATGGAGGAAGGCAGAAAGCTCGGTGAGTTTTCGCTCAAACCGATGCGTTGGTGCAATCGGGATGACATCGAGGAGGCGCGGGACCTATGCATCCACGGCCACCGCCAGGGACGCTGGCCTGCTGCGCCATCAGAGCAACCGGCTCTTCCAGGCAGCGACTGGTCTGCCCTTGCCGAAGCCTGTATCGGCGACATCAAGCTCAGGATCTGCAAGGAGGGCAGTCGTGCCCACGTGATTAACGACCTGAACAAACGGATCGCCCGGTTCCGAGGGCCTGTGGATCCGAAGAAGCTGCAGGCATGGGTCCTGGAGCACGATCCACGCCTTCAGCTCAAGAGCTTCAACCGGCGGATCGAGACCCTTTCCCAGATCCATCGCAGCGGCCTGATGGATCTCACCGCTGTACTGCAACGCTTGCGCGACATGCGCCCGAAAGGGGCGGCCGAGAAGATCCGCAAGGCCTCCTCGATGCGGGTACGCGTCATTCCATCCGACGAGGATCTCCAGCACTGGCTCGACCGCCTAGAGCCGTTTCACCAGTGGGTGTTTGGCTGCATCGCCACCTATGGCCTCAGGCCTCATGAGCTGTGGCATGCCGAGGGGATCGACAGCCAGGGCTGGATCAGCATCCCCGGTGACATGAAGACCAAGACCGGCGAGCACTTCGCACCGGCCGTTCCGGACGACTGGGTGGAGCGCTATGGCCTGCGGGCGAACTGGGAGCAGTTCCACGGTCAGCTCAATGCCCGCTGGAAGGTGCGCTTTGCGGAAGTGTCCGGCGTGAAGATCGCCGTGAACAACGTGGCTGTCTCCAACTCCCTCTACAAGGAGTTTCAGCGGAAGGGCCTGCAGAAGCTTTGGGCCCCAGTGGCGGACGGTGACGGCATGGACTGGGTGCGTCCTTATGACCTCAGGCACGCCTATGCGATTCGCTGCGCCACCTCATCTGAAACCGCTGATGCCTTCGACGACGACATGGCCTGTTGGATGGGCCATGGGCTCGATGTGCACCGCCGGATTTACCTGCGCTGGCTGAGCTCAAGCCGCCGGAAGGAGTCGCTGCAGCGGCGTCGGAGCGGTGGTGGCGTTGCTGCGAACCGGATACAGCCCTTTGAGCAGGCTCCGTCTGTGTTCTCGACACCTCCTGCGCTACCGGAAGGCATCACACCGGAACTGCTGGAGATGGCGATGAAGCTCAAGGCAGCAGGCCTTGGTTGAAGCAAGCCATGCCACCAAAACAACCAAAACAAAACCCCTGAGCAATGCCCAGGGGTCTGAAGATTCAAATCCCGGAGATCGTCCGGTCGCAAACGCACGCGTTCAAGAGCTCAACGCTCTTGAACACCTCTTCGGGGGGAGAGTTGCTCGCCGCTTCAGCCGAGGCCGATCTGGGACAGGATTCCCTGGCCAGTGAGCAGCTCAGTGCCGAGGCCGATCACGAAACCGAGCATGGCGAGGCGGCCATTCCAGGTTTCTGCGAATTCAACAAAACCAAAGCGTCCGGAAGATTGAGTCATGTGTTGTTCAGAGTGTTGGAATCCATTGAGGGTCATGTCCTGAGGGCGCCGGTGACGGTTCGCCCATCGGTGTTGTGTTGTCCTCAGGCTGGGCATTGCCACCGCTGACATCCCTGGCTGAGCTCCACACAGCGAACCCGCAGGGCCGGCCATTGGAGCGCAACAGCGCTGCAGCTGTTGGGAACGAGTTCACCAGCGGCTGTTGGCGAATGCAGGTGCGGGGCGAGGCTCGGCCTTATTGACCCGGATCGAGCGGCCCATCCACTCCACGTCCTGAAGGTCAGCAATGGCTTTGCTTTCCGCGTTGGCGTCGGCCATGTCGACAAAGGCGAAGCCACGCTTGCGACCTGTTTCGCGATCGAGCGGCAGACTGCACTTGCTGACGGAGCCGTACTCAGCAAAGAGGTGTTGAAGGTCCTCCACTTCGGCATCGAAGGAGAGGTTGCCAACGTAAATTGTCATTCAATAAGCAGAATTATGTAGCCGATTCGCTGATAGCCCTGAAGAAAGTGACTGGTCGAGTGGAGAAATACCGAAGCCAGAAGCTCGAGAGACTCGCCGCTTGAAAGAGAAACCCGCCTGAGAGAGGTCGTTGAATCGAATTCACTCTACACCAGCGGGTGGACGCCTACTGGATCGTCCACCGGCCTGAGCGGAGGCCACTCGTTGGGTTGGAAACCGGTCACGAAAAAAGCGTCGCTTTGGCGACGCCTCATGCCCCTCGGTACGCCCAACAGAAGCCGCAGGCGACCAAGGCCATCATGGTGGTGTAGGGATCTGCAGCCAGTAACGCACTGAATCACCACAGATTTACCGTGTTTGGGTTGGTATGTGTCGCAAGATGTCGCTAGATGAACTTGTGATGAGGAATGCGGCGATTTCAACAATGGCTTAGCGTCTTGATATCCAGCTCATCAGCATGGGCTTCGGTCGCATCGCTCCCTGCGGTGCAGGAGACGTGAATGATCATTGAGCGATCTTTAGGCCAAGGTGCATCTGTAGTTCCCCTGGCTTGCGAGAGCCCAATGCAGATTATTGCAGCAGTGCGTCAGTACTTTGCGCTCCACTTTCAAGAGTCGATCGATCTCGGTCAACTGCCCGCTCTGTTAGGCATCAGCAAACAATGCCTTGATCTCAGTTTTGAGCAAGTGCGTGGCATCAGCCTGACGCAAGCCCTGCAGGAGCACCGCCTCAACAAGCTGTTTGCCGCACTCACCGATCAGCCCCGGCAGGGGCTCGGGCATGCCATTGCGGCCTGTGGCCTGAGCCAGACCGCAGGCGTTGTAGCTCTTTTTGAGCAGGCGTTTGGCATTGAGATGCCACTGTTCATGCGGACCTGCCGACGCGCAGCCGATGATCGCTTGTTTCGCAAAGATCATCCCACTGCTGAAGCATTAGTGCTCTCAGCATGACCTGGTGAAACGCGCCAGGGGCGCGTAGAGCAGGGTGCGGATCAAACCGGACGAAATGGTCGCTCCATTTGGCATCCGGTGCGCTCAGAACTCCTCGTCCCAGAGCCCCATTCGCTCGAGCCAGCCATCGGCTTGCTCAAAACTCCAGCCGTGATCAGCCTCGAGAGCATCGGCGATGGCGACCATCAGATCAAACGCGCGGCCGTCATAGCCGCCACGGCTGATCGCGCTGCGCTGCAGGGCGTTGGCGAGCTGGAGAAGCTCCAGTTCAGCGAGCCAGTCACCCTGCTCAAAGGCAGCCAGGGCATGGTCCTGTTGGTAGGGCAGGCCGCGGAGATCTGAGGAGCAATTGGCCTCCCGCTGGACCAGCGAACGGATGAAGGAAGTGATGCGTTGAAAGAAGGCGAGCAAAGGAGTTGGCGTGAGGCCTCAAAGGGTTCCGACACCCCTTGCCATGGAGCATTCGCCTAAGCCATGACCGTGGAGAAGCGGGCAGCCAAGGACCCGCTGGCTCAAAGGCCCCGGGCGCCCATGGCCCGGGGTTCTTTTGTGAAAGGCGCTGCTCAGCGACCGAGCCAACTCACCCAATCCCTGCTAGTACAGGTGTACGACTGCAGGAGTTTGGTGATGGCGCTCTCCCGTCCAAGGTCAGTCCGCTCAGTGACGGCTGCGGTTGAGGCCGCAGCCGACTGCGAGGGCTGGCCTTACCTCGATGGCGACGTGCTGGTAGCCAGTCGTAGTCGCAAGGTCTGCATGACCTGCCATTGGTTCAGGCACCACGCCGGAGCGCAGTGCATTCCGCTGCTCACTTGCCAGCTGCATCAGGGCCTGATTGCTCATGGTGATCACCTCCTGAGCCGCTGCCAGGGCTGGACCGACGACATGACCCGCCAGCGGGGTTGGGCGCCGGAGGTGGGCTGACGCGTGTGGGTGCCCAATGCCCAACAAGATCAAGGGCAGCGAATCCCTTCCAACCCGGCTGAGGCCTGGTTGAGTGACGGCCGCCAGGTGCTCCATTTCAAGCCGGTGATCTGGAGACGTTCGCAGCAGGAGCTCGAGGTCACCAGTGGTGAGTGGCTGAGCGACCAAACCGCGCCGTTGCTCAAGCGGCGCCAACGACTCAGCCGTGAGAAGGCCATTGAGTTGTGGCGTCAACGCAGGGCTGACGGCTGGGCACCCTGCGCCCCGCAATGGCATCCACCCCAGCCCCCGCGGATGGTGCTTTGGCGCTGAACAACAAGGCCAAACCAACCACGCTGCTCCTGTTCTGCGGGCAAGGCAATGCGTGAAAAAACGGATTGCTCAGCGCACTGGCCGGAGCGAATCTGTGATCACCAACCCAGGGAGGCGCCACCCATGGCAGATACCCCACCCCAGCAGCAGATCTAGAAGCACCGCTGACTGCAGGCCCCTGCTCCAACAGTCTTCACTCAACCGTGGGCGGGGTCGTTCAGCGGGGCAAGAGATCAGCCCTTCAGCTTGTTCTCACCTCGTGCGCCTGACTGATCGACACCCCCTTCTGTGGCCAACCCTGCCTAGAGTGAAGGCACCCATGTCACCCAGCCGCCACAACTGTGCTGCGGGATTGGCCTGGCTTTTTTGTCATTTCCAACTCAGATCATTGATCTGAATTCCGCCGCCATGCACCGGTTGATTCCAACCGTGCGATCAACGGCCATTGTTTACTGCGAAGGTCATTTCGCTGGTCCCGACGGTAAAACAGCTCACGGGTTGGTTCGTCACTGTGAGGCCTACACAATCAGCGCTGTGATTGACAGTGAGTGCGCCGGTATGGATGCCGGCATGGTGCTTGATGGCGTATTCAGGGGCATTCCAATTGTCTGTAGCCTGGAAGAAGGCAAAGATCTGCCCGGCGCCGTTCCAGACACCTTCATTTACGGGATGGCCCCTGCCGATGGTCTCTTCCGTGTGGAGGACCGGCAGGTGTTGCGACATGCGATGGCCGCAGGCCTCAATCTCGTGAGTGGCATGCGCGAATTTCTGACTGACGATCCGGAATTCTTGGCAGTGGCTGCCCGCCATCAGGTCACGATCCGCGATGTGCGACGACCGGCCCCCCTCAAGGATCTGAAGCTGTTCGATGGATCAATCAGCCGGGCGCGCTGCCTGCGCATCGCTGTGCTGGGTACTGATGGAGCGATCGGGAAACGAACCACTGCAACCCTGCTGGTGCAGGCGCTTCAGGCCCACGGCATCAAGGCGGTGCTTGTGAACACAGGCCAGACAGGGCTGATCCAGGGTGGGCGCTTTGGCGTTCCCCTGGATGCCATCCCATCGCAGTTTTGCTCTGGCGAAGTTGAGGCGGCGGTTGTGGAGGCCTACGAGAGTGAGCAGCCCGACGTGATCGTGATCGAAGGCCAGGGTGCCCTCAGCCACCCCGCCTATCTCTCCTCAAGTTTCATCCTGCGCGGCTGCCAGCCGCAGGCCGTGATCCTGCAGCATGCGCCGGCTCGACGCTGTCTCAGTGATTTTCCCTTTCTGCCGATGCCCTCGCCAGCCAGTGAAATTCGGCTCATTGAGGCCTTTGCGCCCACCCGTGTGATCGGTCTGACCATCAACCATGAAGGGATGAATGATGCTGAGCTCACGGCTGCCATCGCCCTCTACGAGGCCGAGCTCGACATTCCGGTCACCGATGCAGTCAGCCGCCCCGGATCAAGCCTGGTGGCGATGGTGGTGCGTGCCTTCCCGGAACTCAGCGTTGAACGACTCCTGAGCACGTGAGTGCACCGCGGCTCGAGATCCACCTCGGGCGACTGCACCACAACGCCAAAACCCTTGTGGGACGTCTGGCCCTGCAGGGGATTGCCGTGACGGGTGTGAGCAAGGCGACGCTGGGCCTTCCCGAAATCGTGCACACCTGGGTGGATGCCGGGGTGGCCTCGATCGGTGAATCCCGAATCGAGAGCATCGAAGCCCTTGCAGCGGCTGGGGTTGGCGTACCCATGCTCTTGATTCGCTCCCCAATGCTCACTCAGGTTGAACGCGTGGTTACCCACGCAGCCATCAGCTGCAACAGCGAACTGAGTGTGTTGCGGGCATTGTCTGCAGCGGCCCAGCGGCAAGGAATTTGCCATGGGGTGTTGTTGATGGTGGAGCTGGGCGACTTGCGTGAAGGAATCCTGGCAATGGATCTCGAGGCGCTGGCGCAACAAACCCTGGCCCTCCCCAATCTGCGCTTGATGGGAATCGGCGCCAATCTGGGCTGTCAGCACGGGGTTGTCCCCGATGCGCTGAACATGGCTGAGCTCTCACGGCTTACGAACGCCTTGGAGCGTCGCTTTGGTGTGCGTTTGCCTTGGTGCTCTGGCGGGAATTCTGCAAATTTGCCCTGGTTGGCCGCCGGAGGAGAGCCCGGGCGCCTCAATCACTTGCGCTTGGGGGAGGCCCTACTGCTCGGCCGAGAGCCCCTGAGGCGCACAGCTATCCCTGGCCTATTCACCAATGCCATCACGTTGGTGGCTGAAGTGATCGAGGCCAAGTTGAAACCAAGCCAACCCTGGGGAGAGCGCCAACGCACAAGCTTTGCCTCAGCAATCCCAAAGCCAGAGCCACAGCCAACCTCAACCGCGCCAGGTTCTGAATATCGAGTGCTGCTAGCGCTGGGTGAACAAGATGTTGATCCACAAGGGTTAAGCCCACCAAATGGTGTCGTTATCCGCGGCGCCTCCAGTGATCATCTGGTCGTGGGATGCCTGGGCGTGAAGCCACAGGTAGGTGATGAACAGCGCTACCAGCTCAGCTACAGCGCCCTGTTGCGAGCCATGACATCCCCCTTTGTGAGTCGTTGTTTCACCAGGGATGGGCCTTAGCTCGCTGAGGTGACGTGACCCCAGGCGCCAACGCCAGCCGCTTCAGTCCATGGACTTGCAGCGTGATTGATCCATCACCCTCGGGCTCTGCTCGGGGGGTTTTGGTTGGGCGGTGATTGCTCAGCCCTTCTGCTCTCCCGGCTCCGGGCTCACCAGCGCCAATCGGCAACCGGGATAAAGCTCCTGAGCACTCTCGAGAGCTTCTTGCTTGCTGTTGGCTTCGAGTTGAACGGTGGTGGTACCGGCCTCGGTGTCGACGATCAGTTCGTAGAGCAGGCCCATTGCAATTGAGTTGCTTTCCGGGTCGTAGCCATCGACCAGGTCATCAACGACCTCTCGCTGTTGGCTTGCAGCAAAAAGCCCCGGGCCGTGACCCAGGGATGCTCGTTGATTCCTTCTTCAGCGGGCGTCAGCCCTTCCCAGTCCGCACCTCCCAGAACGCCGCACCCACGCTGTAGCTGGCCACACCGCTCTGCTGCTCATAGCTCTGGCGTGACTTGAGCTGGCATTCGATCTCTTTGCAGTCGATCGAATAGGTCCACTGCTTACGGCCAGGGCGCCGGTTGAGTACGAGATCCGGAGTGATCTGGTAGCCGTTGCCGTCTTTACCGGCATGCAGGAGGGACAGCAGATCACCGCGTAGGTGAGCGAGGCGCAGCTGTTCGTTCAGTTCCTTCTGCTCATTGGCCAGCAGCTCCTGTTGTTGCTTCACCTCGAGCAGGCGGGAGACGCAGCTTGTGATGGCGTCAGCGGAGAAGCGTGGGTCTTCTGTGCCGGCACTGGCGGGGAGCACTCCAGCGTTGGCCAGGAGCAAAAGGGCTTCCGGGGATCCGGGGGTGGGTTCGCCAAGGGCGGTGGGATTGGTGGTGGTGACGGTTGTGGTCATAGGCGGGAGTGATTGGGTTTGCTGTGCCAAGGCGGCTGGCGCCTCAGCGGTCCAGGGCTTGGATTTGGTTGAGGGCTTCGATCAGCTCGGAGCGGCGTAGGCGCTCGATGGCGGCGGGCAGGGAACTGCGATCAATCGGGAAGCTGCGCAGGAAGGACCGCAGTTCTTTCACCGAGAGCTCATCCCAGAGGGTGGTGAGGTTGGGCGTGCAGGTCGCGGCCGTGCTTTGAGCCACTTCGGGTTCGCGCTCTTCCATCCAGGGCTCTGCATCCGCGGCGGCTGGTTTGGTGGGGAACTGCGTCGCCAGCTGACTCACCAGTTGAGTGAGCCCAGTAATCGCTTGGAGCAGCGCGGTTTGGATCTCAGCGCTCTGCTGGGCGCTGCAGCTGGGAGTGGAAAGACACATCAGACAACAACCTGATAAACGACAGAGGTGGTGTGGAGTTTGCGTTCGCTCTTGGGGCTGTAGGCCTCCCATTCGCGGTTGAACGCGTAGGGCTCGATGCCGCTCACGTCCTGTAGGTCGACCTTGAGCCCATCAATCGTTCCGGCCCCCTTGGCGCCAGAGACGATGTGGACGTTCTGAGCGGCCTTGCTGCAGAAGTTGAGCCCTGCTTCTGAGTAGGCGTTGCTGCCCACCAGGGAGGCATTACGGGCGTGGTAGTCGCCCACTTCGCTGGCGTGCAGGTGGCCAAAAAGGGTGTAGTCCACCGTGATGCCCTGGGCGGCGTACTTCCCGGCGATTTCCTGCACCGACTTCTGCACCTTCGAGCCGATTTGGTGGCCGTGCAGACACAGGAAGGTGCGGCCCATCACCTCAAAGAGCAGTTCATTGGCCCGGAAGCCGCAGAAGGCGATGCCACCTGTGCCGGCAAAGCCGCGCTTGAGGATCTCGTAGATCATCAGGTCGTAGCTGTCGGTGGCGAGTTCATCGCTCCAGCCGAGCTCTTTGTTCACGCGGCTTTCATTACCGGTGATGCCGTAGACCTCAACCTCAAACTGCTCCCGCAGATCAAGCAGAAACGCTCTCATGATGTCCACTGCCAGAAGCGTGGCTTGCGAGCGATTGGTGCTGTTGCTGAGCAGCTCATCGAGGCGGCGATCGCTGTTGAGGAAATCCCCCAGACAGGCCACCACCACCTTGCGGGCGCCGTAGCTCTGCCCCAGTTGCTTCACGCGCTGAGCGAGCTTGCGCAACCGTTGCGAGGCAACGGTGAAGTCGTAGCGGTTCGAGGGGAGTTCAACACGCTCGTTAAAGTGCAGATCACTGAGCTGCACGATCAACACCGAATCACCACCCTCCGGGATCCGGCTGAGGGTGACGCCTCGGGTAAAGCCGCGCTGATCCAGGAGGGAACACAGCTCGCGGGTGTAGGCGGCAACGGCGTTCTCCACGCGGGCGTGCTCGCGGAAGGCCTTGCGCTCAATCCGGTTGGTGTCGGCCTGGGCCTGGCGGGCCTTCGCCAGACGCACATTGAACTGCAGCAGTTCGCGGTCTTGGTCGTTGTTCGTAGCCGGTACGTGCCCCCGGCCGGGGAGATGGCGGGATGGTGGCTGGCGGTGTTTGGCTGAACCCATAAAACAGTGCAGGTGCGGGAGGCTACTGGCGGTGCCTGTGAAAACTGGGCGGTGATTGTTTGGACCCCTAAGGGTTCCGACATGGACAACACCGTCTGCGCTCAATCGCGCTCGACTTCGTGCAATGGCAGTGGCCGTTGTCCGCAGGCGCGGCGACAATCCAGCCAGCGCTCCAGCGGTACTTCGAGCGCTTCTGAGATCTGCTGATCGGTTAATCCCTGAGCGACGTATCTGCGGGCTTTGATCCACAGCTCCCGCAGCCGGTGGCTGATGCGCAGCGAGAAGCCCGTATCGCGCAGGTGGTGCAGCAATTCGCCCTTCACCTTCGGGACGAGATAGCTGGACGGGCGATGACCCAGCGTTGGATCAAAGCCAATCGCTCCTTTGCACAGGCCCTCGTAGGCAGGGCCGATCAAGTCATCAACCGCCATCGACCAACGGCGGGCAAAGCGGTGCGCCTGTTGATGCGCCAGGCCCAGGTGCTCGCAGGCAAACGCCCGCTGAGCACTCGTCATCGGCCGCCGCAGGCAGCATCTTGGCATGCAGTGTTTTGCAGGTGCGGGAGGCTACCGGCGTTGCTCTGAATCCTCGTTGCCGCGATCGATTTGGCGGCATAAACCGGAACCTCAACCGCCGCGCGCATCACCGCTCCAATCGGTGTCGGCCCACACGCCTGCACGGCCACCGCCATCAGAGCGCCGATGGCTCCAGCACGAACAACATCAGACATGAATGTCAGGCAACTCCCCAAAGGGTTCCGAGGGGGGGCAGAGCCCCCTTTTCGGTGGGATTGGGGCTGCGTTGGACGGTTTGGTGCTGGAAGAAAGGGTGAGGGATTGAGGCGAGCCGTACCTAACGGCGGCCGTGGAATCACTAACGGCACTACGAATCCGAGATCCTGGCCGTGGGAAGAAGCCCACACCCGTGGCGCGTTGATCCCACACCTGTGGGGTAGGTGAGCCCACATCTGTGGGTGGTGCCAGCGGGGTCCTCAAAGCCAGAAACGGTGCAGTGATTCCTCACCGCCATGACCACCAAGGTTCTGCTCACCCACCACCACCGTGACGCCATCGTGAACGCCGCCGACCGCGGCTTCTGGATGCCGCTGCCGCTCGAGGCCGAGCAACTCAAGGACGTGATGTATCTCACCTCCCTCAGCTACGGCGAAACCACCCTCACGCAGCTGGTGGAGGTGGCCAGCTTTGAGCCCTGGCGCGAGAGCGATGGCATCGGGCGTTGGTTGCCGTTCCTTGGCCACCGGCTCGAGCTGCCCCAGCCACTGCCCCTGGGTGATCGGCGCTTGCTCGCCGGTTGGCTGCCCCGTCAGCGGGAGGCGGTGCAGATCGTTGAGCTCGATGCACTCCTGGGCGCAGAACGACTCAGTGATGTGTTGGCTGGTTCCGGTGCTTCCTGCCACCTGCCGCGGAGAGCTGTTCGCCTGGCTCCTGTCCAGGAGCTGATGGCTCAAGATCCAGCGGCCTGATCACACCATGGGCGAGGGCCCAGGCGATCAGTCCGCGTTGCCCCTTCACACCAGTCTTTCGGTAGATCAGGCTGAGCTGATGGCGAATGCTGTCGCAGCGCTTGCGCCGCAGGGCAGCGATCTGGGGGCCGTTGTGGCCCCTTGCCAGTAGGTGAATGAGCTCCAGTTCCTTAGAGCTGAGCGCTGGCTGTTCCGTGCAACGGTGTGATCGTTTCAGGCGTTGCCGGAAGGCTCCATCCACGCTCTGCATGCCATTGAGGGCTTGCACTAAGGCGCTGAGTACCGCGCCACTTCCGCCGCTGCTGCGGCAACAGAGCGCATCGGCTCCATGGGCCAGCAGTTGCTCGAGCCTTGGCTGGGCCGTGCTTTTGGGGAGATAGACCAGAAACCGGCAGGTGGCTTGAGGCCGGGCTTCTCTGAGTTGGCGCATCAGCTCCACCACGCCCCCATCGGGGAGTGCGTCATCGCAAATCACCAAGAGCTGCTCGAGCTCCTGGGGTAATTCCGCGAGCAGTTCTGCAATGGATCCACTGGCCAGGCTGCAGTTGGGCACCAGCAGTGCCGCCATCGCCGTGAGTTCGTTGTCGGGACTGCAGCTCACCACCGTCCAGCCCTGGCAGGCCTCGGCAACTCGCTGCTTCTGGCTGAGCAGCGTGGTGCGGATCTCGTTGGGTGTCATGCCGCGAATCGGCGCTTCCTCGCTGTAGCAACGCGCAGACGAGTTGCACCACAACAGCACAAACGCTCAGAGGTGAGTTGCCCCTGGGCGTTGTGTTGGGCTGAGTGCGCTGGTGATGATTCAGGCCGCGAACTCGTCGCCGAGCTGATCGGCGGCCAAACGCATCTTCTCGAGGGCCTGTGCTTCCAGCTGCATGAGTTGCTCCGGTGTCATGCCGCCCATGGAGCGGCTGAGCTGAGAGGGGCTCAGAGGCGGCCGGCGCAGGTAACGGTTGCGAATCAGGCGGTATTCACGCTCCTCCAGGCAGTCCATCAACTGCGGCAGGGCGGCGTGTTGTGGATCGGCCGTTTCTGTTTGTTGTTGTTCTTCTGCCTGGCGCAGTGAGGCCTGATCCAGGCGATTGATGCTGCAGGGCCCGTCTTGGTGGTCGTTGGCGCTCTCCAGAGAACCGGTGCGGGTGGCCTCCCACTGACGGATGAACTCCGCCAACTTCTCGGGGCTGAGTGGTTTGCGCTTGAACGTCAGCTGCGCTGCCAGCCACTCCAGATCAGGCTCGGCCCCTGTGTTGGCTAGATGCTCCTGGCTGAGGCGCAGCGCCTTGATCACCACCGCTGCTTTCTCCGCCGGGAAACGAATCGCGCGCTTAAAGCGTTGCTCGAACTCCGCAAAGCCGCGCCGCACCCAGAACACGGCGTAGGTGGAGAAGCAATAGCCCTTGCTGGCATCAAATTTCTCGGCGGCGCGCATCAGATTCAGTGCTCCTTCCTGCAGGGCATCGGCGGTGGTGTCGTCATGAGCCGGGAGGCTGCACCGATGGCGATTCCAGGTGAGAGCCACCAGGCCGAGGTTGTGGCGCACCAGCTGCTCCCGGGCCCGCAGGGCACTGCGGCGGATGGGTTTGGGGGCATGGGCCGGACCATCGGGATGCGTTTGCCAGCGCTGAATGCGGCGGGAGAGTTCCATCACCGTGCGCTCGCACAAGGGGCGATGGGCCGAGCTGGTGTTCAGCCAGGTGTGAACGGTGGAAGCAACGGGAGCATGACGAGGGGGCATGGGGAATGGCGCAACTGCCGCGAGCATTCCCCGGGTTTCCACGGTTGCGCCGACCGATCGAACTGGGTTATGGCGGTGCCTCGGACGGTTGTTCCTGAATGGTTGCCGTGAGGTGGGTGCAAGTTGCCCTCACCTCGGCCTCGAGTCCCGTACTGGGTGAGGGCAACTTGCACTCACGGGTGAAGACGTTTTGCACCCACGGGTGAGGGCGTATTGACCTCAGGGGTGAGGGCAACTTGCACTCAGGGGTGAGGGCGTATTGCACCACCATCTATATCTCTAAAAAGTCTTAGAGAAGAACACCAAAAACAACAGCCAAAGCCAGGCCCTCTGGGGTGTGGATGGATGGGAGAAGGCAAGCAATTGAGCAGCTGAGCGGAGCAAACCAAGGCCAGCACTGGTGTCAGGGGCAGGGTCCATAGCCTCTAATCACCACCGAGCGCAGTCGAACTGCATCGCCCATGCGCTTTTACGCCGTACGCACTGAGGCCATTGAGCTCACCCATCAAGCCCTGCAGAAACTCGATCAGGGGCGTAAGGGTTCAGGCCGTGCAAGCCGTGCTTTGCGGGTGGCCACGCTCTACGGGCATCTGCAATGTCGGGCCCGTGATGGACACACCATCCAGCTGAGTTGCCGTGATCTGGCCAATGCCTGGCATGTGCAAACCCGTGAACTCAGGGCTGATCTGCAGGATCTAGAAGCCATCGGTTGGTTGAGCTACACGAGTGGCCCGCTGGGGCTCTCCATTCGCCTGAATGAACCGGGTGAGCGCCTGGAGCCAAGCCATGAGCGCGCTGATCTCGAGGCCGTGGATGACAGCTCTGTTGAGCCAATCCCGAGCAGGTCCCTCGAGCCAGCCAACGCCGTTGTCCAGCCGCGAGCGATTGCCGAGGTGGTGTCGGAACCCTCAGCAGAGCCCAAGCGTGCGCCGGTGCAGAGCCCATTGATTGCCCAGTTCACTGCCACCTACAACCAGCACAAACCGCAGAGCTGGCCTGGCTACAAGCCCACGGGTACGGCCCTCGCAGGGCGGTTAAACAACGCGATCCGCCACGCCGGTAGCGCTGAGTCGTTCTGGTCGGTGTTGATCCAGGCACTGCGCTCGATGCCTGAGTTCTGGCGCGACAAGTATCCCCAGGGCCGCAGCGGCGCTGATTGCGCCATGGCACTGCTGAGCGCTGATCGCAAAGCCGCGGGCCTGGGGGCGGAGTTCTGGCATGTCTTCTGTTGGGGCAGCCAGAGCCAGACGTCTGTTGCAACGGCGCCATACACCGGGCGGCTCAACGGCGGCATCGGGGGGAACACTCCAAACGTGGGCAGCGGCCACCTGGCTGCCATCCACCACCCGGACTTTGTTCGCGCTCGCAAGCTCCTGGTCTGGGGGGATCACGCCTGGCGTTGTCAGGGCATGGAGGCCTTTGACCTCCCCACATCTGAGAAGCAACGGCTGGCGGAACTTCTGGAAGCCGCCGGACTCGGCGAGCCAGGCCGCGCCGCTGAGCAGTTCGCCCAGGAGGCCAGGCGCTGAATCCAGGGCCCACACGTCCCATCGCTGTTCAGGCCATGACCACCAACCCCAACGCCAATACCGGTGCCGGCAACAACGACCCCGGCAACGAGGAGCTCAAGACCACCATCCCCGGCGCGTTTGACCCGGCGCTGATCCAGCGGATGATCGATCAGGGGCTGTTCATCGAGACCGCAGCAGGACTGATGGCGGCTGAGGTGCCAACGGTGCCTGCTGATCACTCACTCGCCGAGCACGAGAAGAACCTCCTGGCTGCCGTCCTGGTGGGCACCGACGATCAACGCGAACGCTGGGGAACATTCCGCCGCGCCATCGGCCTGCGCTTCGACGAGGTGGTGCCGGGCTCGATCTGGACCCAGCCGGGCCTGCGCGCTCTCGCGTTGGAAATCGATGAGTTGTTCCGCGGCCGGCGTGACATTGATGTGCTCAACGCCAACGCCATCCGTGAGGATCTGCGCCAGCGTGCCTTTGAGGGACGCTTCCGCGGCTCACTTCTCCAGATGGAGGAGGCGCTGTCTGAGGTGATCGCCTGGGGAGATGACGGGCTGATCCACCCGGAGCTGGACTTCAAAATCGCCTGCCGTCTTTTTCAGAGCGCCAAGGCCAGGGCGCTGTTCTATCCAGGGCTGCGCAAGCTCCTGGCGCGCGAGCAGATCGACTGCGGCATCGATGGCGAACTCGAGAGCTGCCGCCAACTGTTGAACGAGGCCACGGCGATCACGGCCGGCCGACACCGCCGGAGCTTCCAGGTGTGCACGGCGAGCGATGCCGGCCGCGAATGCCTCGCGCTGGCTTCTCTGCCCGCCGACCAACGCCCCAAGCCGATCTCAACGGGGATTCCCTCGCTGGATATCGACATGCGCGGTGGCGTGATCCCTGGGACTGGCGACAGCACCTGGGTGTTGGCCGCTCGATCGGGTGTGGGCAAAACCACCGTGGGCATTGCAGCGGCGATGGGCCTGGCCTTTAACGGCGCCTCGGTGCTTGTGCTGTCGTGCGAATTGAGCCGCCGAGCGATCGGTGCACGGCTGCTCGCTAATTACTGCCGCAAGGCCAGTGGGGTGTTCTCATCCCGTTACTCCGCTAACGAACTGGAGGGCCGTGGTGAGGTGATCGAGGGCCGTGATCTGGAGCGTCTCCAGCAGCTTGAGGCGCAGTTCTCCGCCGGCATTGCCCCCAATGGCGAGCGCATGGGCAAGGTGCTCTACGAGAGCCAATTCGCCGCCACGGTGGAAGAGCTGGCGGCGATGGTGGAGGACTGCAAGAGCGCCAACCCCAACCTCTCGGCGGTGTTTCTGGATCACTTCCACGCCATGGGGCCCACCGCGGGTTTCGGGAGTAACACCACCGCAGAGCTGGCCGCCCGGGCCACAGCCATCAAAGCCATCGCCGGCTGCTGTGAACTCGACGTGTTCGTCATCGCGCAGCTCAACCGCGGTGCCTACGGCAATCCCACCGGCCCGGATGTCTCCCACCTGGCGGGGACCTCTGAGCTCGAGCGTTATGCCTCAGCGGTGTGGCTGATCGATAGGCCCAAGGTGGATGAATTCAGCCAACCCCAACCCGGCGTGTTGGAGGTGCACCACGGCAAATGTCGTCACGGCCAGACCACCGGCGAGAACGACTTCAGCAAGACCATGATCCGCATGGACCGCGGCCACTGCTACTTGGAGGCCGATAACGCCCGCAAGTTGTTCATCGGCAGCGATCTCTATCCGGGGGTGGAGTGCCTATGAGCAACGGCAAAGCCAGCGGCACGGCCGCTTTTCATCGGGTGTTTGCTGGCGCGACCCACCGCACACCCAGTGGGCACCCTTCGGGGCGCCCGGCTGGGCTGCTCACGCCGGCGGTGCTCGAGAGCGTGCGCGAGCGGGCCCAGATCACGGATCTCTTTGGGCCCTCGGAGCTCAAAAAGGCGGGGCGGGAGTTTGTGGCCCGTTGCCCCTGGCATGACGATCGCCATCCGTCGCTATCCGTCAGCCCAATGCGTAACCGCGTGCATTGCTTTGTGTGCGGAAAGGGCACCGACGCCATCGGCTGGCTGCAGGACCGGCAGGGCCTGAGCTTTCAAGAAGCGGTGCTCGAGCTGGCGCGCCGCACCGGCGTGAGCGTGGCGGAGGGTGATCCCGAGGCGCAGGCGCGCTTTGAGCAGGAGTGGCGCGAACGACGCCAGTTGATGGCGCAGCGCACGGAGCAGCGTCAGCAGTTTCATCAGGCTCTGATGCAGGAACTGGAGCAAGGCGGCGAGGGAGCGGATTACCTCCAGACCCGTGGCATCAGCCCAGAGACGGCGCGCACGTGGCAACTGGGATTTGCCGGCGGCCGGCTGACGATCCCACTGAACGATCCATCCGGCCAGACCGTGGGCTTTTGCGGCCGGGCTATGGGCAACCAGGTACCCAAATACCGCAACAGCTCAGGAGACCTGCTGTTCCAACGCAATGGGTTGGTGTTTGGCCTGGATCAAGCCGCAGAGGCGATCCGCAAGCAAGGCACAGCGTTGCTGGTGGAAGGCCCGCTGGATGTGATCCAGCTTCACCAGGCTGGTTTCACCCATGCGGTGGCCTGCCTGGGCACGAGCGTGTCGGAACTGCAGCTCCAGCTCCTCAGGCGCCATGGGATGAAGCACCTGTTGATTGCCCTCGACGGCGATGGCGCGGGGCAGGCCGCTACGGAGAAGCTGCTTGAACAGTTGCAGCCACAGCTGGTGGCCGGTGGGTTGAGTGCCTCGGTGGTGCAGTTGCCAGAGGGCCAGGACGCCGACGGCTTGCTCCGGGCTCAGGGGCCAACGGCTGTGGAGGGTTTGATCACCTCAGCTCGGCATTGGCTGGAATGGCGGTTGGAGCGTCTAGTAGCTCCGCTCCTGATCACTGCCGGTTCGCCCGCGCTCGAGACCTTGCAAGCGGTGGAGCTCGAGGGTTATGCCTTGCTCGAGCAGCTGCCTGAAGGCGTGTTGCGGCGCTCAGCAGAACAACGGCTGGAGCAGGCCTTGCAGGGCAAGCCCGGAACACCAGCTGAGCGTCAATGCATCACGGCCGCAGATGTGTTTGTGCCGAGTGATGCGAGCGCTCAGCAACGGGCCGAGCGCCGTGCCCTGCGGTTGTTCATTCATGCACCCGAGTGCCGTGACCTGCTCGGCTGCCTCGCCCTGCAGGATCCCGCGTGCCGTTTGGCGTTGGAGTGGCTGAGCAGCCTGGCGCTGATGGCCGTGGATGGCTCCATTGCCTCGATGGCGTTGCAGCTGGTGGGGGAACTACCGGGACCTGTGGGCGGGGCCATCGCACAAGCCGTAGAGCCCGGACCGGATGTGGTCGCGCTTTTGCAGCGTGATCCTCAGGCGGAATTGCAGGCGCTGTTGGAGGTGCTCGAGCCGATCAGCCCGATTGAGCAGCACTGATGCTCTGATCGCTCTTGCGCTTGACCCGCCACCTGGGCCATGACCGAGCGGTGCTCGCTTCACGCGTCAGGAGAGGTCATCACCCCCTGGCCGTCATCACAGCGATGCACTGGGCTGCACTCCTCACACCGCAGCCCACCCCATTTCTCCTCTAGAGCCCAGGCATGGCAGCGTTTTCCATGTTCTTCTGCGATCAGGAGCGCTGCAGAATTCAGCCCGTGCGGGCGATGGACCCTGAGCACGCCATCGCGGAGGGGCGCAGCTGAGTGCCTGAGTTGCAGCGCGTGGCGGTAGTGCCCGATGAACTGCTGGAGGTTGTCTTGGGGCTGTACGCCGTTCAGTGTTGCCTGTGAAATCGAGTGGGATGCACATTCCTGCGGGGATCGTCTCCAAAGACTTCTGAGTTCAGTGCCTCATCCCCTGGCACTGACTGCCTGCTCAAGCGAGCAGCTTCTGCCAGGAAGCATTGCTGGTGATACTCGACAAGGTCGATCCCAAAGTGATCAATGAATTGCTGGTTGGTACGGCAAAACGCTATCCGGGCGGGAGCGGAGCCAAATGCCAGGCCACACTCGTTGATCTGCTTGCCGATCTCCCGTGATGGATCCCTAGACATCACATCACATAAGCGATTGAGGCGGTATTCCAGAAGAGCTTCGTTGGCGGTCGTGCCTTTGTAGAGATCAAAGGCGGTCTCGATATGCAGTAACGAAATCCCCAACTGCCCGCTCAGGGAAGGGATCGTGATTGGTGCGGAGAAGTGTTCAGAGAAGTAATGGATGACACTGAGAACAATCCGATGTTCGTCGAAGGTCTCGAGTGGATGGAGGTGATGAGCCAAGTGAAGCATTGGATGCTCCTCTCTGGCTTCAGTCTGATGCGGAATCTAGATTGCTTTTGGATGCGGGACGTTTCTTCAGTTTTGCGTCATCATCCGACACCTGGCCTGAAGATTCTTACAGGACATGTTCGTCTGGATGTTCGATGCACAAGATCTCGATAGCCTGTGATCGAGGGTCATGGCTCCATGGGAGATCAGGCAGGGCCGGCAGCCCTGCTTTTTCATGTTCAGTGATTGCATGGCAGTTGTTGGAGTGGGGCCAGGCAGCCATAGGCGCTCATGCGGACACTTCTGAACGATCTGCGTTGCCTCCAGTAAGCGAGCGTTGAGCAAAGAAATCGGCCTTGCTCAACGCTTCGCTTCTGGCTGCTTCTGTCGAATCAGCTATTCCCTGACTGCCGCTCCAGCCAGTAGCAGGCGAGATTCGAGAGGGAGCGGCCCTGCTGATCACTGATCTCCACAAGGCGTTGGTACAGCTGCCAGGGGACAGTGATCGTGATGCGTTGCGGGCGCCGTGTGCATGGCCTTGGCGTTGCGCTCTGCCGGTCTGCAGGGAACGAGGGAGTGCTGTTCAAGGGACACTCGCAAAAGGAGAAGAAATTATTAAGTCGCCGGGGGGGGGTGCGCTAGTCCTCCTTGATCACTCTTTTGAGGTTCACCGACCACTCATGCCTCGCTGTCTTAGGGCTGTCTTGGCAAGACTCATTGCCCCGTTGCTAGTTGAGCTCGGTGCTTCGTCGCGAGTGGTATCAATCAAGCCCTTACCGCCGTGGCTGATCTGCAGCGGAGTGCAGCAGCCTGGCTACAGGCTTCTTCATGATCTTTGCCGGAATCAAATCGTTCTGCTCTTAGTGGCTGTGATAGAGCAGGAGATTGAGTTCTTTCAGGGCTTGTAGCCCGAGCTGGAAAGCAACGGCCCAGATCAGAGCAACCACCCAACCGCGTTGCCCTTGGTCTTGAGCGCCTTTCCACATGGCGCCATAGATCGTGAGCACGATAAACAGTGCAAAGAACTGCAATGGCCACGCGGCGGAAGCAACAAGGGCAGGCAAGTCAGGAGAGCACCGTTAGTGCGACCTTCTCACACAGACCGTCTTGTTCTGATCACTGTCGGTGATTGCTGACTGAGTTGATCGGGCGATGCGTTGTGGTTAAGTCGCCACCCGGCGGCAGGGAATTCAGGATGTCACACGGCGCCAGGGCTTCGCGAGCCGGTGTAGCCGCTGCGCGGACACCGGCCCTGGCGCTCGCGTGATCTCTTGTGTCCTTGCCGCCGCCGGGAAGTGTGGCGTTGGTTCGTTACGCACAGCGTCCTCCCGCGGCCGCGGTGGCCCAGCGCTTTGGGGCCTGCCGCAAGCTCCTGGAAGCGGCTGTGGTAGCTGCGTTACGGGCACTCAATGAAAGCTCGGCACTTAGAAGAGTTGCCGCACTGCTGATACCACAGGCACCCAGAACTAGCGCCGTAAAGATTCAAGAAGAGGGCGCCCATGGCGCCGTCTCACCTGGGCATAGTACGTCCGTACTGATACAATGAAGAGGTGATCAAGGGATGGCCTCCGCTGTTGCCGGAGCCCTTGAAAGAAATCCTTCTGCGCTCTTTTTTCTTTCCATGCTTTCACTCACCCAGGCCGCCGCATTGGCGCCGCCTGCTGCTTCTTTATTCAGCTCGCTGTTTCTCCCTGGCAGTGGCCAGCTGGTGATCGTGGCCGGTGGTGGCCGTGATCTCACTTGGCCCTCCGAGCTGATCGCCGCCCACTTGCTGAGCGCCTCCCATGGCCGCTTGGTGCAATCGCTCTTCCATGGCGGCGCCCGCGGGGCTGATCAGGCCATTGCCTCAGCTGCCGATCAGCTCGGCTGGCCGCAGATCGCCTGCCCCGCGGCCTGGCAGCAGCACGGCCGCGCCGCAGGCCCAATCCGCAATCGCCAGATGCTCGAGCGCTCCCTCGATCTCACCGCTGCTCTCCCCCTGGGCGCTGGCCTGCTCGTTGTCGCCTTCCCCGGTTCTCGCGGCACCGCCTCCCTGGTGGATCAGGCCCGCCGCCTCAGCCGGCGTTCAGCCATCCCGATCGAAGTGATCGAGATCGCGGCAGCGGCAGCGGCGTAGCCGCTTGCGATGGGGCTCTGCTCGCTCGCCGGGGCCCCACCTTCCAATCCACTCATCCTCCGCACAACCATGTCTGTTGCCATTCCTGTCACCACCGCCCCGGATTCCACCCCGCAGTTGCCCACTCTCTGGGAGCTCGGCACTGATCTCCAGGCCGAAACCCATTGGATTGCTTGCCTCTCCGAACGCCTCGATACCGAGGACGACGACGAACGTGCCCTCGCCATCGCCGATCTCGAGGAATCTCTGGCCCTGGAAGACAACAAACGTGAGGCCTTCATCCGCAAGGCCGATGCCACCTGCTGGGTAATTGAGCGCCTCCGCGCAGAAGCCAATTACCACTCCTCGCAATCCAAGCGCTTCTCAGCCCTGGCCAAGCGAGAAGACAACCGCGCTGACGCCCTCGAATCCACCCTCATCCACCTGCTCTCCCGCCTCGATCCATCCGCCACGTCCCATCACCTCACCGATCACCACCTCTCCTCCCGCAGCACAGAAGCCATCGAGATCGATGACCCCGATCTTCTCCCCCCAGATCTGCTGACCACCCAAACGACCACCACGCCCAACAAAACCTCCATCAAGGCCCGCATTCGCTCCTTGATCTCTACCGCCACCTCAGGCCTCCCCAAAGCAGAAGCCGCTCACCTCGCCTTCTCCCTCTCCTCAACCGCCGTCCCCGGTGCACGCCTCATCAAACGCCGCCACTGGTCAATCACCTAGCCCCCACAGGGGGCCTCGATAGGGGGTTTTGCAGTGGCGGGCCCCACGTCCTTCTCACTCCACACACACTCTTTTTCCTCACCATGGCCATCACATCCACAGCAACAGCCACCAATCACGCCACCCCGGTGGTTCGACGCAGCGCATCCAATCGGCCACCTTCCACGCTTCAGCTGCTCAGGGAAACCCTGAGCCAGGAGCAGGCCGCTGCTCCACCTTCGCCTCCACAAACAACGCCCAACGACGACGGCGCCTTGTGCTCCGTAGCTGGATTCACTGCCCGACAGATCACAGCTCTTTCTGCTCCCCTCGATCGCGCCAATGTGCGCCAACGGGAACAGGGCCGCAGCCGCGTGAGCTACCTCGAGGGCTGGCAGGTGATTGCAGAAGCCAACCGCATCTTTGGTTTTGACGGCTGGGAACGCTCCACCTTGATCAGCCGCTGCGTGGCCGAACACGAGCGCCAGATCGGCGCCAAGGGCGCGGGCCGTGATCGCAAAAGCGGCTGGGGCGTGACCTACATCGCCCGCGTGCGCATCACGATCACCGCCGGCAATCGCACCCTGATCCGTGAGGGCTCCGGCGCCGGCCATGGCATCGATGCCGATCTCGGCCTTGCCCATGAATCGGCGCTCAAGGAAGCCGAAACCGATGCCACCAAGCGGGCGCTGATGACCTTCGGGAATCCCTTTGGCCTGGCGCTCTACGACAAGCAGCAACGCCAGGTGAGCAGCGCAGCTGCTGCCACCACCCCGGCACCCGTAGCCAACGGAGCCAACCATCCCAGTTCTGGGATAGCCGATGCTCCTCTCCAGCCCGTTGCCATCACCCGGCTACAGGAGCAGATCAAGGCACTGCCCCCTGTTCAACTCGAGGCCTTCTCGAAGGGCTTTCGCGCTGCCTTCCAGGTGCCCGATGCCGTGCCATCCCTGGCGGGGTTGATCACCACTAGCCGCCATCAGCGCTGGATTGAAGGCTTCCTGGAGGAGGCGGCTTCCGCCTGATCCATGGAATCTGCCTACTGTTGGCATGGCGACAGGGTTTCTGCCATGCCGACACCAAGCCATCTGGATTGGGCCGATTGCCCGGCTGTGGAACAAGATCCGCAGCGCGTCAGCGGCGCCTGGGTGTTCCGCGGCACCCGGATTCCCGTGGCGGCGCTGTTCGAGAACCTGGAGGACGGCGTTTCCCTGGTGGAGTTCGTAGAACTCTTCCCTGGGGTGAGCGCAGCACAGGCTCGCCAAGTGCTCGAGCACGCCGCCAGAAGTACGGCCGTGGCCCTGGCGTAGTGCGCATCCTGTTTGATCAGGGGACACCAGCTCCTCTGCGGCGATGGCTGAGTGCCCATCAGGTCAGCACCGCTTACGAGCAGGGCTGGTCAACCGTGACCAACGGCGATCTGATTCGCCTGGCTGAGCAACAGGGCTACGAACTGCTGATCACCACCGACACCAACCTGCGCTATCAGCAGAATCTGCAATCCCGCACCATCGCAATCCTGGTGCTCTCCACCACCAGCTGGCCGCGGATCAAAGCAGCAGCCGATCAGGTGGTGGATGTGGTGGCTGATCTGGCGCCCGGGGATTACTGCGAGCTCCGTATTCCCTAACGCGCCCAACGGGAGCAGCAGAAAAGGCCGGCCAGCGCCGGCCTGGCCCTCAGCGGACCTGATGGGCAGCCACCTCCAGCTCCTGATCGGCCTCAATCGCCCGATCAATCGCATCAACCCGGGCGAGGAACACCGCCATCGCTGGCAACAGCTCCTCCTCGAGCAGGGTGATCTCTTCCTCCCCATAGGGGTGATCGATCCAAGGCCTCGGGATTAAGACACCCTTGGCGGCGTGGGTGGCAAGGATCCACTCCGCAGCCCCCTAGCAGGACTCCACCAGACCAACGGGATCCTCGGGGCCATATCCCAAACATGAGTAGCCATATCCGCCAGTCAAGGGGCGATCCTGGAGGTGCCCGGCGCGGCACATCTTGCGGTGCGTCTTGAGCTGGTGGGGTGCTTCTGGCGGGGTGCTGATGTAACACCTGGTGGTGCGCTTATTTCTTCCCGTAGGTAGCGTCGTGATCCGGTGCGATGGTCAGCAACCGCATGAACTCGCCATCACGGTGGGCCGTAGCGCGACGTGATCGGCTGATCCTCAGGGAATACACAGCGTCGATCCCAACGGGCGGTCTGACGCTCGTGATCTTTTCCCACTTGAGCCCTGGATCTCGGTAGAGCTGATTCCAGGTCAGCTGCCGGATTTTGTTGAGGGTGTCGAGTGCTGCATGGCGCTCAGGCTTCTGCAGCGTCAGCAATTGCTCCTGAAACACCGGGTTGTTCAGATCCAACCTGATCGTTGGCTCAGGCTGCGTCATCACCCAGGCGCTTGAGGGTGTCTACAACCTCGGCATCGGTGGGTGGATGGCTTGCAGACCAGCTCATCGCAGCCTGAAGGTCTGCGGCTGCTCCTGGTTCATGGAGCCAGCGCTCATTGTCGGGAATCACGGTGGCGGTGCGCACAATCCAGACACCCGGCTCGCTCTCTTCCACCAGCACGTGGCGGCCGGCGTATTGCTTACCCAGTGAGATCTGCCCGTTGCTGCCAACAAGCTTGAGAGCAGGTGGATGGACCGCTGCAGCCATGGCTGTACATCGAATTCTCTCTGCACGAAATCCTACCGTTGGTGCCGCACCAAGCAGGTGCTCATGCAAGAGGGATGGCCTCCTCTTCAATCCGTTGACGCAGCTCAGCCCGCAGACCTCGGCGGGTCAGCAGGTCTACGGGAACGCTCAGCAGATCCAGGTCACTGCCCGGCCGCGCGGAACCCCAGACCACTGAGCCGAACACCTGCAGCTCTAGGGCACCATGAGCCGCCGTGAGGCTGTGCAGCGCCGGAGCCAACCGGCGAAGCTCGTCCAGAGTTGGTGGCGATGCCGGAACCATCTGCCCATCATCGCGGCTTCTGGCTGCACTGTCGTCATCCCTCTGGAGATCCGCTCACACCCGCCGGCCTCGATCCCCTCCCCTGATGGTCCGCACTAGCGCTCGGCTCACCACACAGCCGCGGCGGCGCGTGCCATGGAAGCGGCGTGGACCCTCCCAGCGTGCCCACTGCTGAAAGCTGATGATCTCGATGCACTGGAGGCACGAGCCGTTCGCACCTGAGCGGGATAGACGGCCGGTATATCCCTTGAGGGGTTTGCTGTGCCCAGCTTCACCAAGCTGTTTCTGAGCAATCGCAGCCAGGCGGTACGGATCCCTGCTCACCTGCGCCTACCTGATTCCGTCAAATCTGTTGAGGTGCGTGCCTGCGGCCAGGAGCGGATCATCTCTTCCGTTGGCCAACGCTGGGACAGCTTTTTCCATGACAGCCCGGCGGTACCAGATGACTTCATGGTCGAACGATCCAGCCAGGAGCAGCCCGAGCGCGAATCGTTCTGAGTGTAGTGATGTTGAGTTATCTGCTGGATACCAATATCTACATTGACGTGATTAAGCGCAGGCCTGAGGCACTCCTGGATCGCTTCAACGAGAATGCCTCTCACCTCGCGATCTCTGCCATCACATTGGGAGAACTACTGCACGGGGCTGAGAAATGTTCGCAACCACAACGCACACTTTCTGTTGTGGAGGATTTCTGCAGCCGGCTCGATGTGCTCGATTATGGAGCCAAAGCAGCTCAGCATTACGGGCAGATCCTCAGTGCCCTCAAGCGACGCCGAACACCGATTGGTGTGAATGACCTGCACATCGCTGCCCAGGCGCGCAGTGAAGGGCTCACTCTGGTCAGCAACAACCTGCGGGAATTTGAGCGGGTCGATGGTTTGCTCTATGAAAACTGGGCCTGAAAACCCAGCAACGGTTGCTCAACCTCGATCAACTGGGTTGATTGGCCTGCTGTCGAACGAGATCCCAAGCGCCTCAGCGGCGTTTGGCTGTTCCGCGACACGCGTGTTCCGGAAACGGCGCTGTTTGAGAACCTCCGGGGCAGCATTTCATCGCATGAATTTGTGGAGATCTTCCCCGGCGTTACAACAGCTCAGGCCAAGCTGGCGATCGACCATGTCGATCCAGATGCTGGGGAATGTATCGGACTGTGCCCGCTGAAGCGTCGGTTTTGGCCTCGGTCATTTATTAGCTGAGCATCTGTCGTAAATCTGCTTCCAGGCACTTCTGGCTCTTGCGGTGGACCCCAGCTTGCACCCGCGCAAGGTCAATGCCGCCATTTGGTGGTAGCGCTGTACTGGCACAAGATCAACAATCAACGGCTCTCCGGAGAGACAACGTGCGAGCTGCGCTGCGTTCGGCCTCTCTTTTTGCCATGACCGCTTTGCTCGGTCTTGCTGGCGTGCAACTTGTTTTGTGTGCTGGGCAATGATGGCAGAGCGATCAGCCCTGTGAAACTGCCTGCGAGCAGAACTGGCTGGAATCGTTATTGGTGAATCCGTTCGGCCAATTCAGCATTCACTTGTGTGCGACGCAATCGATCCGTCCCACTCACCCTGCAGATACCCGGTATCAGCGCGAATCAGGCGGAGTGCTGCGGAGCTGGGTCGCTTAGTTGCTGATCGACCAAAGCCAGGCGTGCCAGCACAAGGCTGAGGTCGAGTTCGGTGAGCTCGCCATCGGCCCGCCACTTCAGGCAGGTGCGGCCCAAGCAGGCACTGGCGTCGACAGCAGGAATCGTGGTGGTCTTGGTGGAGTGCGTCATCGGGCCCTCCGATCTCTCGTTGGGTTCAGTTTCCTCCCGCGGATACCGGACTGATGCCCCCAAATGGGGGCATTCAGGAGGCAACTCAAATCGCTGTGAGCTCGATCGTGCACTTGCGAATGCCGAGCCGTGCCAGGTGCTCCCTCGCCTCTGTCAGCAGCTGTTCCCGGCTCCACCCATGGCTGCTCAACTGATCCGAGTTGATCTGTAGGTGAGCGGTCAGCGCCGTTCTCGAAGTACTGATCCCCCAGACATGCAGCTCCTCCACAGCTGCCACGCCAGGTAGTTGTTGGAGCAGGGATTCAACAGCGCCCAGATCCACACCGCGTGGTGCCGCATCGAGATTGAGCGCAATCGCCTCACGCAGCAGTCCCGTTGCGCTCCAGATCACTGCGGCGCCGACACCGATCGCAGTGAGGGCATCGAGCCAGAGCCAGCCGGTGAGGCCAACAACCACTGCGCTGATTAACACCGCCACCGAAACCGCTGCATCCGTGAGCAGATGCAGCACCGCCGCCCGTTGGTTCAGGTCGTGGTGGTGGTCGTGCCCGAACAACCGAGCTGAGAGCAAGTTGATCACGATGCCCGCAGCAGCAGCCCAGACCACAGGCCCGGCAATCAGGGGCACGGGGTTGGCAAGCCGTTGAATGGCTTCCACCACCACCACAACTCCGGCGGAGAAGATCAACAGCCCGTTGATCAGCGAGGCCATCTGGGTGCTGCGCCCGTAGCCATAGGTGAAACGGCCCTTTGGCGGCCGCAGGCTGAGGCGTTCAGCGCCCCAGCCGAGCACCAGGCCGATCACATCGCCGAGGTTGTGGAGGGCATCCCCGATCAGGGCCAGGGAGCCAAAGCCAAAACCAATCGCCAGCTGCAGAGCGGTGAGGCCGCTGTTGAGCGCGATGCTCAAGCGGAAGGCTGCACCGGCTGTGCGCTGCCCATGGTCGTGGCCGTGGTGATGGTCGTGTCCAGCGCTCATCGCCAGCCCTCCGCCTGAGCCGCCAGGTAGGCGGCGATCATCTCGTTCATGCCCTGTTGGGTTCGGCCGTGGGGGCGGTATCCCTTGGCTGCCCAGACCCGATCGAGCTCCATCCGCAACTCGGGCGTGATCCAGCAGGAGAGCAACACCTTGCCGTCCCGGCTTGAGGTGCAACGCTTGGTGGCCACTGAGCGATCGCTGATGTCACAGCGAATGTATACATGTGTTCGCAGGGCGCTGGCGCTCCCACTGGCGTTTGGATTCGTTGACCCCAGCTGGGCCGTGGATTGCCGGCAACTGCACGAGCAGCGTGATCAGCTGGCGCGCCGTGCCATGGCAGCTGAGTTGGTCTTGGTGCACGCTGAGCGCCAAAGGGTCTGCCCGCGGCTGGAGGCTCTCGCCACAGCAGACGGCAAGACCAACGACTCGAGCGCGGAGCCGCCAGAACAGCTCGATTACGGCGCCTACATCCTCTGCCGCGAGCAGGCCGAGATGCAGCTCACAGCCACCCGTCCTGTGCTCTACCGGAACAGCGCCGGCTTTCCTTTTCTCACCACTGACGGCGCCCGTCTGGCTCGCCAGGCCGATGCGCTGATCAAGGCACGGCAGGCGAGCTGCTCCGCGTCGTAGCCAGCAACAGGAGCATCGCCGCAGCCCTCAGGTGATGCAGCTGTCAAGAACTAGCGTCCGCAGCCGCTAGATCAGGCTGGGCTGGTGGCGCAGCGACCGGATCAGCTACCTGCCGGTGCGGCAGAGCTCGGATGTGCCACAAAACTGGCGCCCGTCATGCGGTCATCGACGCGCAGGCGGCTGGGGTGGAGGGCTTCCACACAGACACCCACCTTGTTGCCCGGGGTGTAGTCCCAGAAGAAGCCGGTGGTGCCCAGCTCGGCTGGACCGTCGAGATGTTCCCCATCACTGAGGCTCAGGTACACCTCTTTCACAGCGGCGCCGGAGCCAGAGGGCTGGGTTGGGCCGTAATGACGCTCGACCACCGTTGCTTCTGAACAAGAGCCCACGCGGTTGCCAGGCGCGGCACTGGCCATCAGAGGAGTTGCTGCAGCTGAGAGGACCGCTGAAAGTCCAATCACCAACCAGGTTTGTTTCTTTGTCATCGCTGACCTGCCAATGGATTCAACCTAGGACTGGCTACTCGCGGAGGAGAGCCTCAGCGCCACCTCTGCAGATAGAGCTCTGATAACCCATGCAGCCAGCTGAATCCCACAGCCATGGCTGCACGAAGGAGCGATCCGATCAGCGCCGGCAACAACAAACGGAGGTGGAGCCTTCAGCAACACGCCCAACCGAGACCGCTCGTCGCTTGCGCTTGGCATCAATAGTGAGCCATAACCATGGAGAAGCGGGCAGCCAAGGTCCCGCTGGCTCAAAGGCCCCGGGCGCCCATGGCCCGGGGTTCTTTTGTGAAAGGCGCTGCTCAGCGACCGCGCCAACCCACCCAATCCCTGCTAGTACGGGTGTACGCATGCAAGGGTTTGGTGATGGCGCTCTCCCGTTCAAGGTCAGCCCGCTCAATGACGGCTGCGGATGAGGCCGCAGGCGACTGCGAGGCCTGGCCCTATCTCGATGGCGACCTGTTGCGCCCCAGCCGTAGCCGCAAGGTCTGCATGACCTGCCACTGGTTTCGCCATCACGCCGGGCCGCAGTGCATTCCTTTGCTCACCTGCCAGCTGCACCAGGGACTGATTGCCCAGGGCGATCACCTGTTGAACCGCTGTCAGGGCTGGACTGATGACATGGCCCGCAAGCGGGGTTGGGCGCCGGAGGCGGGCTGAGATGTCTGGATTCAGGGATAGGAACTCAGCCCGCCCAGATGACAGAGCAAATCAGGCACCTACGGTGAGTCCGTAGTGGCCTGCTCCCATACAGGCAATCGACTTCTTTGATCCCCTATGGCCGCTTCAGCAACCACGGGGAAGGGGTATTTCACCCCCACTGGAGAGATGAGCAGCGCTCGATCGTTGCACACAGCAACTGAACTGGCCAATGGGGATGTATTGATCGCTGGGGGCTACGACACAACGCTGGCGACGCTGGCGTCGGCTGAGATTTACGACCCGTTTACCGGTCTGTTTACCCCGACTGGATCCATGGGCGCAGCTCGTGTAGCGGCGGAAGCCACGCAGCTCCGCAACGGGAAGATTCTGATGGTGGGGGGACAAGACGCCAGCGGCAATGCCCTTGCCTCAGTGGAGCTGTTTGACCCGATCACCGGAACCTTCTCACCGACTGGTTCGTTGCTCACGGCTCGGATCAACCCAACCGTCACCCTGCTCGGCAATGGACGAGTGCTTGTGGCTGGGGGCTATGAAGGCACAAGCCATGGCACCCCCCTGGCTTCTGCAGAGATCTACAAACCCAAGGCCGGTCGTTTTGTGGAGGCGGGTTCGATGCAGACGGCGCGCCGGAACGCAACGGCCACATTGCTACGAGATGGCACTGTTCTGGTAGCAGGGGGATACAACGGTGAGGCTGTCAATTCACCCGAGCTCTTCAACCCGAAATCGAACAGCTTTAGCTCTGCAGCGGAGATGTCAACGCCAAGGCGCTATCCAACAGCGAGCCTGTTGCCAGATGGAAGTGTCTTGATGGCTGGGGGCTTTGCTACAGCAACTGGTGATGTTCAGCGTTCCAGCGAACGCTTCGTGCGCAGCGGTTGGTCATGGCTGACGGGAGCCGGACGTTTTCTGAAGGCCGGCACAATGCATGCGGCGAGAGCCCGTCATACAGCCACCAACCTGAACCGCAACACCATGCTGATGGCCGGTGGCTATGACGGAGTGGTGCCTCTTGCTTCGGCCGAGATCTACAACATCGCCCGCCAAACCTTTCAGGAGGTTGGGTCGATGAACACCCCGCGCTATCGCCACACCGCCACACCGTTGCAGAACGGCACGGTTCTGATCGCTGGTGGAGCAGATGCGGGTGGAGCGCTCTCATCTGCTGAACTGTTTCATGTCCAGCCCCCAGGGCTCCTGTAGCTGGTGTGCTTGCAGCAGGCGCAACTTTCGGCCTTGGCTGAGATCAAGTCGATCTGAGATGACACTGGTCTGATCACTGTGGATGCATCGCTGACAACTCGATCTGCACGTCCAGCGGAAGCCTGGCTCAGTGATGGCCGCAAGGTGCTCCATTTCAAGCCGGTGATCTGGCGGCGTTCGCAGCAGGAGTTGGAGGTGACCAGTGGTGAGTGGCTGAGGGACCAAACAGCACCGTTACTCAAGCGGCGCCAGCGGCTCAGCCGCGAGAAGGCCGTTGAGCTGTGGCGGCAATGCAGGGCTGAGGGCTGGAGACCGTGCGCCCCGCAATGGCAGCCACCACAGCCGCCGCGGATGGTGCTTTGGCGCTGAACAACAAGGCCAAACCAACCACGCTGCTCCTGTTCTGCGGGCAAGGCAATGCGTGAAAAAACGGATTGCTCAGCGCGCTCGCCGGAGCGAATCTGTGATCACCAACCCAGGGAGGCGCCACCGATGGCTGATACCCCACCCGAGCAGCAGATCGAGAAGCATCGCTGACTGCAGGCCCCTGCTCCAACAGTCTTCACCCAACCGTGGGCGGGTCGTTCAGCCGGGCAAGAGAACAGCCCTTGAGCTTGTTCTCACCTCGTGCGCCTGACTGATCGACACTCCGTTTGCACCGCCTCAGGTGCCCCAGGAGAACCAACCAACCCACACCTGGAACGTTCGGCTCAAGGTGCCAACGCCAGCAGCTTCAACGACCACAAGCCATTGGAGTGTTCGTGATTGACCCATGACCCTCGGGCGCTGCTCGGGGGTTTTTGGTTGTTGTGTTTGCAACGTTCAGTTCTTCAACCTGAACCCATACTGAGCCTCGTGCTTAAGTTCGGGATGGGTGTCATTCAACAACGCATGGTGACCAAACGGAAAAACCAGCAAATGATGCCAATGCCCTGCGATGCGCAGACTATTGGCTCATTTTCTTCGTGTGAAGACTTCATCGGTTGACGTGGGTCGCCGACGCTTCTCCCACATCGGACAGGTGTGGATCGCAGCTTCTGCTGCTGTCATGCTCTTTTGCCAAACCGTGCAGAGACCCTGGGGGCCGACAGGCGGCGAGTAATGCAGACATGACTCGCAGTTTCCCAATGTGGCGCCCAGGGTTGCGGTAAACCATCGATAATCTATCCATGGCCATCCAGACCTGCCGATGGTCAGCCCATCTGCTTCTTCATTGCTGCTGCGGCAAACGTGGCCCCCGACTCGTAGAAGTGAATGAACGTTCTACTCAGAGGCAATGGTCATCATTCTGTGCTCCTGGCTTTTCAATCCGATTGCTAGAGGCCCACGTCAGTTACGTCATTCACGAGATTGTGAGTGATCCATCAGTCATCGGCGGTTGAGGCCGAAACTGTTGAGGCCGAAACTGTCCAGACCACTCCACGTTCAAACGATTCACTGTTGTACTGGCCGAATCGCCAGCAAAGACAGGCCTCGCTGGCCGCTAACAGGCCTGACGCAACGAACAAGCCGCTTCTAAAAGCCGAGCGCCAAGGATGGTCTCTGTGTCGTCTTGCTTTGTCCAGGCGATCGTTGCTTGATACGACCAGCCCGTGCCGGGGTAGTGAATCTCCAGCGAGGCCCCAGGGCGTAGATCGCAGACTCCATCAAGAGCGAGCTTGATCCCTGATGCGCTGTAATCCAGCACCTGAGCGCGGCGCTGGCCCAACCGATCGGATTCAACGCTGACCGTCCAGAGCCGATGCAACTCGGTTCGGGGCTCGGCTCTCCGTTCGTCCCTGATGCTCATGGAGCCCTCCGGTTCAACGCTGGTCCAAGTTCGCTCTAAACCAGCCCGGACACCCACCACAAGAGTGGATGTGCTTAGCCGTCGGCTGACTGCCTCTCGAGCCAGTGGCAGGCCAGATTCGAGAGGGAGCGGCCCTGCTGGTCACTGATCTGTAGCAGTCGCTGGTAGAGCTGCCCGGGCGGTCAGCCACGCAGATCGGCGAGGCAAACGCACGGTGATCGGCGTCGTTCGTGATCCGTTCAAGCGCCGTCTTGATGGGGCTCACAGCTGGATGAATCAGGGCGCTGAGGTGAAGCCTTAATCCCTTTCCAATACAACCTTGCGTTGAGCAACGCAGGCACATCCTGCTCCTGCCCGTGGATCTGGAATGGCTGGCTGCCTTGAACCTCCAGATCATTGATCACTTCTAGTGATGAACCCAACCAGGCACTCGCCGGTCTGGGTCTTCAAGCGCTTCACACGAGCCGCCTCAGCCCAGCGACCGATAGAGTCTTAAGCATTCCTAAAACTGAAAGGTTGACTTGATGCGGTGCAGCGTTTGACCCCTCCTGTCTGCCTCATCGCGCGCCCGATCAGTCCCCCTCAACCCACCAGCCAACGCATCTATCCCAACAAAGCAGAGCTGCTGCAGGCTCTGCCCCATGCGTTAACGCAGTTCAACCCGCTCAAGGCTTGGGGAAGCCTTGGCATGTCTTTGGGGTTGTCGCTGATGGCCTATGCCGCCGGCACTCCGATTCCGCTCGAGTTGTGGGCTGCGCCGCTGTGGCTTCTCTATGGAGTGATCACAGGCACTGTGGCCATGGGCTGTTGGGTGATTGCGCACGAATGTGGCCACCGCGCCTTTCACCCGAACCGCCGGATCGAGAGCTGTGTGGGCTTCATGCTCCACAGCCTGATGCTGGTTCCATATCACAGCTGGGCCCGCAGCCATGCGGTGCACCACGCCCATTGCAATCACCTCGAACAGGGTGAAACGCACGTACCGCCAAGAGAGGATTCGGTTTCTGGGCGGATCACGGAGCAGTTGCGCCAGCGCCTTGGCTTGCGCTTGTTTGGTTGGGTGTCGCTCTTCAGCCACCTGATCCTGGGCTGGCCTCTTTATCTCTTCGTTGGCGCCACCGGTGGTGAAGACTACGGCCGCCCAACCTCCCACTTCTGGAACGGCGACTTCTACGACAGGGGAAAACGATCCCTCTTCCCGAGAGCATTCCGCCGCCGGATGCTGCGCTCAAACGTCGGCATTCTGGTTGTTCTGCTGGTGCTCGGAGCTCTCGCTGTTCAGTTCTCACTGGCGAGGGTGCTGTGCGTGTATGGGCTCCCCTACCTCGTGGTGAATGTCTGGTTGATCACCTACACCTGGCTGCAGCACTCCGATCTGACTATTCCGCATTTCGCATCCGACCAATGGACCTGGGCCAAAGGTGCCCTCCAAACCGTTGACCGCCCCTACGGACCGCTGCTCAATTGGCTGCACCACGGCATCGGCTCCACCCACGTGTGCCATCACATCAATGCACGCATCCCCCACTACAACGCCTGGCGGGGCACTGCCCTGCTGCGGCAGCGCTACCCGGATCTGATTCGCTACGACGCCACGCCCATTCATCAAGCCCTGTGGCGGATCGCGACGCGCTGTGCTGCCGTGCGGCGCAATCCAACCGATGGTGCGTTCTATTACTGAGGCCTTGGGCGCCTCAGGTGAGCCAGGTGAAAGTGAGCTGGATCAAGGCGAAGCCGAGGAGTGAACACCCCGCGAGCAACGACAAACTCTTCAGCAAGGTGAGCGCCGTTTGGAGATACAGATTGTCTAAAGGTTCTGCCGCTCCGTTGGGCGACCGACTCCTCGATTGGACATAAAAAAAGGCAAGCCGGAGCCCGCCTCGAGGAACGTCTTACGAATTGCAAAGGTCTCTCAGGTCTGAGCGTGAGACTTCAATCCCGCGAATGCTTTAAGGCGTGAAGCCCACCCTTTTCTCTTCGGGGGCTGATAGCCGCGCAAACATGTAGCCGGTTCCCCGGGCCGTGAGGATCAGGCTCGGTTGATCGGCGTCGTCCTCCAGCTTGGAACGTAAGCGGGACACGTGCACATCCACCACCCGGCTGTCGCTGGCACGTTCCGGCCGGTAGCCCCACACGGCCTCCAGCAACTCCAGGCGCGAAATCGCTTCGCCTGAACGGCGCACCAGCAGTTCGAGCATGCTGAATTCCATGCCCGTGAGGCGAACGCGCGCCTCACCCCTGAACACCGCCCGGCGGTTGAAATCGATCGAGAGCTCACCCACCTGCAACACGCCGCCCAGGCCAGGTGCCCCAGGGCTGTGCCCTGATCCATGCTCGACGCGGCGCATGACGCTGCGGATCCTCGCCTCCAACTCCTTGGGGCTGAAGGGCTTCACCATGTAGTCATCGGCGCCGAGCTGCAGACCGGTGATTCGATTGGCTAAATCGCTCAGCGCCGTTAGCAGGATGATCGGGATCTCCGACTGAGCGCGGATCTGCTCCGTCACCGCAAAGCCATCCAGCCCGGGCATCATCACGTCGAGCACCGCGAGGTCGGGGCGAAAGGCATGGAAGAGCTCCATCGCCTTCACACCGTTCTCCGCTCCAGCCACTGCATAGCCATGCAACTTGAGGCGGGTCTCCAGGACCCGGCGAATGTTGTCCTCGTCGTCGGCGATCAGCACCTTCAGCGGCTGAGCGGGTTCACTGCTCATCGCGATTTCCAGAAGGTGTTGCCACGCGGGTGATGGGGTGAAAGCAAAATCAGACCTTTCGAATGCCGATCATGGCGGCTGATCGTTGGGATCGCGACACAGCCGATTGAGCACCATCAGGCCGAAGCCGCCTCAAAACAAGGCGCCCCGTGTGGGGCGCCTTAGCACCGGTTGCAAGGTTCACCGCTGGCATTTTGCGGTCGACTTGGTCGGGTGTCTGGTGGAATCACGATTCACCTGTCTGGGGCCTGGCAGGCAAGGAGAACGATCACGGCTCTGGTGAGAGATGCTCGGGGCTTGACCTCATCAGTGGTGATCGCGGCCCGGGTTATGCAGCCCGGGGGATCAACAATCGTGGGATTCGCAGTGGCGTATCGCTGTTGCGGCTACGGGGTGATGTGCTCGCCACATCACCGAGTTCACCGTGGGTTTCACGCATATCGAGCGCACCTCCGTTGTGCGCACCGGCTCGGGTGATCCCTGGCCGGACTCTGTTGGGGGTGAAGGTTGGGTTTGCTCCCGTCCCTTCCCTCAATTTCAAGTTACGCCGATTGGCGCTCAGTGATGAGTGCTTGGAGGTTCCTGTTCCCGTACTGCTGCAAACACGCAGCAATGCAGCGCGTTTCTCTGATCCCAGATCGGTGATGGTCTCGATCTCGCGGCTCACACTCTCTGTGTTGAAGGCGCGTTCCTGTTGCTGATCCAGTGACGAATACTCTGCGCCACTAAAAAACCCCGGCCTCAGCAGGGGTTGGTTCAGCGGGAAGCCAGCACTCGGATCGAGCGCCCAGCCTCACTCCTCTTCGTCCACACCGCCCACCGGAATCAGCCGCACCTGCTTGCGGCCCAGCTTGATTTCAAACTCATCGCCAGGCTTGAGATCGAGCATGGCGGTGTAGGCCTTGCCCACCAGGAGATTGCCGTTGCCTTGCACGGTGGCCACATAGCTGAGTTTGCGGCCCGCCTTGCCGCGACCCGCACCGTCATTGCCCAGGCTCAGGCCTTTGGCCTCCAACAGGGCTTCGTAGAAGGCGGTGAAGTTCAGCCGTTCGCCACCATCTTTTTTGGTGCTCACGTAGCCGCAGCTGCGCACCAGATCAGATTTGGAAACATCGCCGAGGTCTTTCACCTTGGCGAGCAATTCAGAACCTGTGAGCATGTAGTGAGTGGAAATCTATTGCGAGCGTAACGCTTGCTGGTGATGATCGCTAGATCGCATGGAAGATTTGCTTTACACAAAAAAGGAGGCCTCCTCAGACCCCCTCCTGCGTGCAGGTGTCATCTTCTGCAGTGCATTGATTCAACCACAGCATCGGCCCCTGTCGAGGCCTGAGCACCTGATCAACCACGGTGGAATTCATCAAGGGCGTCTTCACTCAGGGATCGATCGCTTCTCGAACAACCTCACTGGCAGCCACCACAAGGCTGGGTGTGCTTGAGCTATCCACCTGAAAGCAGCTCCAGGCGGCTTGCGGTTCGGCCTTAAGGATCTGCGGTTGCCATTCCAACCGTTGCCCGCCATAGGTGATCCCAACGCTGGTGAGGCTGTCGTCGTCTTTCAGCAGGCTCCAGAGCAGGGAGATGCGCCCGCGCTCGTAAGGCGCGCTCAGCAGCTCGAGTGAAGGATCAACAACAGATCCAGGCTGTAGGGCGAGTTGGAGATCCCGCTCCCAGCTCAGAAAGGTGCCGTCGTGGGTGGGATAAAACCAGCAGGTCTCATTGTTGGCGTCCTTGAGGGCAAAGCGATCAAGGCAGGTGAAGGTCGATGCATCGACTGAATCCGCGGCGTAGACGCCGAGCCAATGGCGCTCCGGCTCGTAGCGAGGCAGCAACGCGTCACAGATCAGTTGAGGACCATCCGGCATCCGCTTCCCGGCGCCGGTCAGTCGTCCATCCAGCGGGAAGGTGGATAACTCCTCCATGGCCTGCGGACCAGAGCTGAACAAGCGCAGTGCAAACCCCGAATGGGGCCCGAGTTGTTGTGCATCACGCAGCTCCTCAAGGCTGCAGGGGTGATCCGGCAGAGCCGATTCGCTCGTGATCACGAACAACAGTGCTGGGCCCATCGCGGCCGCTGGCATCAGAACGAGGGCTTGGTCACCCCATCATGCGCAGGAGCGGCAGCCCAGGCAGGATTGCGCCATGACTCTCAGCACCGAACCACTCAGCCCCGAAGATTGGCGACGCATCTGTGATGCCCTGCGCTACCTGGGCCGCGATCTCCATCACCGCTCCTTTTCGGTGACAGCCGAACGGCGCCAGTTGTTGTGGGAGGAAATGGACCACTGTCTGGCGTTAGCCGATCGCCTCAGCGCACAACCCAATCCTTAATTACATAGTTCCGCCTATGGATGGTGCTGGAAATGTCCCTACGCGATCTACACCCGCTTGAGCCGAGTAAATCTGCTGTGGTTGTTGTCGTTCGGCCTGTTGATCGGGCTGGTGGAGTGGCCGTACCAGGCCCTCTCTGAGCTGGGCTTTGCGCTCCAACGGGCTCTCTGGCCTCTGCCTGGGGTGGCAACAGCACAAGACACGTCGCCATGGCGTGGCGTTGTCGTTGTCTTCGCATCCACCGTTGCGTGTCTCGTCCTGGCATGGGGGCCGCTGTCACCTGGCCGTGGTGGCGGTGTCGCGCCGGTGATCGCTCTGGATCGCAGTGCTGCTGCGCTGGAGGAGAGCCGTGAAACGCAATGGCTCGGAAAGCTCAGCCTGCGCAGCCAGCTCATCCGCTTGCCGCTCGTGGTGCTCACCCATCTCGGTGGCCTAAGCGTTGGCGTGGAATCACCATCGGCGGCGCTGGGCGCCAGCGTGTTGTTGGCGATCCGGCGGCGCTGGCCTCAGTGGTCTCCCCTGGCAGCGATGCCCCTGCCCCTGGTGGGGGTGATTGGTGGTGCCGCCGGTCTTGGTGCAGCCTTTCGCTCGCCGTTGCTGGGTGTGGTGTATGGCGTTGAGGAATTAGGCCGGCGCTCCGGGCTACCGCTGGTGGTGCCGGCGTTGTTGATGGCGGGAACCGGTGCCCTGGTGAACAGCCGATTGGGTCAGCCAGCTCGCTTACCAGGCCTTCAGCTTGGCTCCATAGAAGCGACGCTCTGGCCCTGGATCGTGGTGATCACGCTGATTGGCGCCGTGCTCGGCGGGGTGTTCGTGCGGCTGCTGATTGCCCTGGCCGCCGTCGTGCAGCGCGGAATCAAACGGCGCCGGGTTGCGGTCACGCTCGCGATCGCAACGTGCTTGAGCCTGTTGGCACTGATCAGCGGGGGCTTGAGCCTCAACGACGGAAGCCTCTCGCTTGGCGCTGCCCTGCAAGGGAGCAGTGGCGGCCCGCCGTTCACCTTGCTCTGGCGATGGCTGGCCTCTCTGTTGAGCATCGCGGCAGGGGCACCCGGTGGCCTGATGCACGACGTGATGACCCTTGGCTCCCTCCTGCCAGGCGCCCTGGCGTGGCTACCGCCGCTGGCGCAGTTGTCTGGTGCTGCCCTGGCTCAACTGGCGGCCGTGGGAGCGACGGCCCTGTTTGCCGGCGCCAATGGAACACCGATCTTCTGTGCGGTGTTCGTGTTCACGCTGCAAGGCGATCCACAGCTGTTCCCGGTGCTGCTCTTGGTGAGCGCTGTGAGCGAGGCCCTGGCAGCACCGCTGCGGGGTGAGGGCTGGAACGAGCAGCAGAGCAAGGCGCTGATGGATCACTCAACCTGCCCTTGATCCGGCGGCCCGTAGATCGCCTGCCGGCGCAGCTGGCTCACCACCCCATCGCGCTTGAGCCGGCCCAGGGCCATATCGATCTTGTTGGCGGTGGCCTCATCCAGGGTTGGCGAGAAGGCAAACGCCTGCGATTGGGGGTGCAGGTTGCGCAGCGCTAGGCCATAGCGGGGATCGGCCAGCTGATGCATCAGATATTCGAACTGGATCTCATCGGCCATCACCGCATCCACGGCGCCGGCGCTGAGCAGTTCATCGGCATCAAGCACCTGTTTCAGCTCCCGCAGCCGAATCGTGGGCTTCAGCCCGCCTTGGTTCAAGCGCTGCAGCAGCTGTTCGCTCACGCTGCCCTGCCGCACACCCACCCGATGTCCTGCCAGATCGCGCAGGCTGCGCAGGGCGTTGCCGGAGGCGTCCTCGCTGCCGCGCACCACGTTGATCGTCACGAAGCTCACCAACAGCGACGCGCTCACGATGCGCACCAGGTAGGCCAGAAACACCAGGGAATGGCCCCGCGAGGTCACCACCACCGTGTTGGTGCCAGGCCCTGTGGCAAGCACCTGGAAGATCAAAGCGAAGCCGCGACGCTTGCCCACCGGCCACTCCGCCGGTTTGCTGCCGGCGCGCTCCACCCGCCACACCGCCACGCTCAACACCCCGATCAGGCCCACATAAGCCAGAAGCAGCCGAATCAGATCGGGCGACAGCAGCGACTGCAACAGCGACACCCCCAGATCCAAGCGGGTGCGCCGCGTCATCACGCCGAGGCCCGTTTCCTGGAAGGGCAGCGAGAAGCGATTGCTGCGCAACCGCTCCGGCGACACGGTGATGCAGCCGATCGCCACATCCAGGTCACCGCGCTGGGTGGCGGCCAAGAGCGTTGCGGCGCTCTGCCCCGGCACCAATACATAAGGAAGCTGTTCCTCATCGGCCACGCGCTGCCAGAGCTCCACGGCCATCCCGCTCCAGCTGCCCTGTTGCCGGTAGCTGCAGGGTTGGGCACCATCGGCCACGCCCACCCGCAACACGGGAGCAGCCTGAGCGGGCGCCCCCGCCAGGATCAGCCCGATCACAGCAGCCCGCAGCTTTGCGATCGACAACGCGCCAGAGGCAACGGATGACTCGATCCTTACAGAACTGCAGGCTTCGGCCAGCTTTGATGATGGGTGTCTGGTTTCACGTTCCACCGGTGTTTCGTCGTTTCCACCCGCTTCTGCTGTTGGCTGCGCTGGCAGGCAGCGCCCAAGCCGCACCGTTCAGCTACGACCCGGTGTCGTTTGCCGGATACGCCAACCAGGTGTTCAAGCGCAACGGTGAAGCGATCTTCGTGCGCAACCTCGGCAGCTGCCTGCGCGAAGGCAAAGAGCGCAGCGGTTACCGCTGCCTCAACGGCGAACTCCTGCAGGATCAGCCCGCCAAGAAGGGCCGCAACTTCTGCAAAATCGATGCGCTCTGGTACGTACCGATGAGCAAAACCATTCAGTACCGCACCGCCAGCTGCCAGTTCAAAGCGGATCAACAACGGCTGATCGAGGGGGGCCAGCAGTTACTGCGCAAGGGCCTGGAACAACTGGAGAACACCACGAAATAGAAATCCGAGCTGCAAAGCCGCTTGGCCATGCATAGGCTTCGCCCAGTTGTGGCATCTCGATGAAGCGCCTGCTGCTGTTTGTTCTCGCCTCAGCGGCTCTGCTGAGTGGTCTGAACGCCTCCGCCTGCGAGAAGCACCTCAACGGTCACCAGAACGGCTCGGACACCAGCGAAGAAGCCAGCCAGCGCTAGTCGTTGTCGTCGAGGGTGATCGCTGGGGTGCCCAGGGTGATCTCATCGGATCCGAGGCGTTGTCGCGCCGCCTGGGCCAAGGCTTCGTAGCGATCGCGGAATTGATCGAGCTGGCGGTCGGTCATCTCCTCCAGATCGAGCAGGGCGTTGTGCGCCCCCTGGGTGGCGCGGATCAATTCATCGAGCTTGATCTGCAGCGCTTCGGTATCCACGTTCTGGGTGTGCTGGATCAGAAACACCATCAGAAACGTCACGATGGTGGTGGCGGTGTTGATGGCCAGTTGCCAGGTGTCGCTGTAGCCAAAGAGCGGGCCGGTCAGCAACCAGAGCAGCACCACTGAGCAGGCCAGGGTGAAGGTGGCCGCTTTTCCCGCCAGCCGCGCCGTGAGTCGTGAGACGTCCTCATACCAACTCTTGCGCTGCATCACAGCCCGGGAGCGAGAGCTGAGCCTAGGAATGGGATCGGGGGTCAACGCACGAGCAAACCGGCCGCCACGCCAACAACCGCTGCAACGCCGATCACGCGGAGCACACTCCAACGCCACTTCAGTTGCGCAATCAAGGCCGCGATCACCACGAGGGCAGCCAAGGGCTGAAACGCACCATCGCTGAACAGCACCGGTCCGGCAAAGAACAGCGCCAGGCTGGCGATCACCCCCACCACCACAGCAGTGATGGCGCTGAGCGGGGCACCAAAACGCAGATCGCCTCGTGAGGCCTCCACCAACGGCGCACCCGCCAGGATGAAGCCAAAGGAGGGCAGGAAGGTGAACCACACGGTGACAGCCACCGCCGCAAGAGCCAGCGGCCAGGGCGAGAGTGCTGCCGCCAGGGCCTGATTCCAGCCGCCCATGAAGCCCACGAAGGCCACCACCATGATCAGCGGGCCGGGCGTGGTTTCCCCCAGGGCCAAGCCATCGAGCATCTGACCCGCCGACAGCCAACCGAACTGCTCCACCGCCCCCTGGGCCACGTAGGGCAACACGGCATAGGCGCCGCCAAAGCTGAGCAGCGCCACCCGCGTGAAGAAGCGGGCCATCACGGCCAAGGTGCCGTTCCAACCGCCGATCGCCACCACAGCAGTCAGGGGAACCACCAACGCCAACGCCCAGATCAACAAGGTGAGCGCCAACTTGCGCTTCGAGAAACGGGCGTGCTCTGGGCTGGCGGTGTGATCGTCGTGCAACGCTTCAGGCAGATCCGCACTGCCTGGGGCAGAACCAGCTCCATGGGCGCCAGACACCAAGAGAGCCGGGCGCCAACGGGCCACCACCAGGCCGATCACCCCGGCGGTGATCACCACGAGCGGATAAGGAAGGTTCAACAGCACCATGGCCAGGAATCCGGCCACGGCTAAAGCCACCAGCAACGGAGTCCGCAGGGTGCGGCGCCCGATGCGCCAGGCCGCCATCAACACGATCGCCAACACGGCCGGCTTGAGCACGGCAAACACAGAGGCCAGAACGGGCAGCTGCCCCCAAAGGGCGTAGACACTCGAAAGCGCCGTGAGCACGAACACCGAGGGGATGACAAACAACCCACCAGCGATCAGTCCACCTGGCACCCCATGCATCAGCCAGCCCAGATAGGTGGCCAGTTGCATGGCCTCCGGCCCGGGCAACAACATGCAGTAGTTGAGGGCATGCAGATAGCGACGCTCCGAGAGCCATCGGCGCCGCTCCACCAACTCGCGCTGCAACAAGGCGATCTGCCCGGCTGGCCCACCGAAGCTCACCCAGCCGAGCTTGAACCAAAAGCGCGAGGCCTCCGCCAGGGTCACCGGCTGCGTCGTGGTGGTCATGGCTTGTGGTGCAGGTGCAGGCACTCGCCGTTCATCCAGAGCATTGAGGAGCCGGACTCCACCGCTGTCCAGGCTTCATCGGTGGTGAGCGGTTCGGTGCTCAGGATCGTCACCACATCGGAGCTGGAGGTGAGCGGCGCGAAATCGATCTGCAGGGGCGGATCGGCAAGGGTGGCCGTGGTGAACGGTGCCCGTCGCGTGAGCCAATGCAGGCGGGTTGTGGCGGTGGCGAACAGCCACTGGCCGTTAGAGATCAGGGCGTTAAAGGTGCCCATGCGGGCCAGTTCCGTGGCGTAGGCGTGCAGCTGGGTTGAGATCTGCTCGGGATTCTCGGGATCCACGCCCTCCTGCTCGAGTTGCTCAAGGATCCAGCAGAAGGCTGCTTCGCTGTCGGTGGAACCAAACGGGCGGTAGGTGTCCCCGCTGGGTATCGCTCCATCGAGGTTGCCGTTGTGGGCAAACACCCAGGTCTGCCCCTTCCAGCTGCGGGCAAAGGGATGGCAGTTCTCCAGCGCCACCAGCCCCTGGGTGGCCTTGCGGATGTGGGCAATCGACACCAACGCTTTGGGCGAGCGCTCCGCCAGCTGATCAGCCAGCTGGGAAAAGGCCGCTGGTGCGTCTTCTCGAATCAGATCGAGACCTGAGCCATCCGGCGTGAAACTGGCGAGCCCCCAGCCATCGGCATGTTCACCAACGGCCCCGCCGCGGCGGCTGAGGCCGCGGAAGGAGAACGCCATGTCGGTGGGCGTGTTGGCGTTGAGGGCAAGCAGTTCACACACAGGCGTCAGCGCGATTGGGCGAACAGGCGATCCCAGAGACCGCCGTTGTCAAAGAAGGTTTTGTTGACAGCCTCCCAGCCACCAAAGTCCTTCACCGAGAAGAAGGTCTTCACCGGAGCGAAGCGATCCTTCACGCGTTGCCACACCGTTGGGTTCGTGGGTCGGAAACCTTCCTCGGCAAAGATCTGTTGGGCCTCTTCGGTGAAGAGGTAGGCGGCCAGGGCTTCAGCGGCTTTGCGGGTGCCCTTGCGATCCACCACCTTGTCCACCACCGCCACAGGGCCCTCGATGCGGATGTTCACCTCGGGTACCACGAACGGCGCCTTGAGATCACCCGTGCGGGTGGCCAGGATCGCCTCATTCTCGTAGTTCAACAGCACGTCGCCCTGATCGCGCTTCAGGAACACGTCGGATGCTTCACGGGCATCCTTCGGCAGGTTGTCGACGTTCTTGTACACGTTGGTGACGTAGGCCTCCGCCTGCTTCTGATCACCACCGGTCTGGCTCACCGAGCCCCAGAGCCCAAGGAAGTTCCAGCGTGCACCACCGGAGGTCTTGGGGTTGGCGGTCACCACCGTCACCCCAGGCTTCACCAGATCCTTCCAGGTGCGCACACCCTTGGGATTGCCGGCGCGGGTCAGGAAGGCCACCGCTGAGTTGGTGATGATGCTCTCGCTGGGCAGCTCCTTCTCCCAGCCCGGCTGGATCAGACCGGCGTCCTGCAGCTTGAGCACATCGGCCGAGAGGGCCAGGGTGGTGACATCGGCATCCAGGCCATCGATCACCGCCCGGGTTTGGGTGCCTGATCCGCCGTAGCTGGTGCGGATCTTGATCTCCTGGCCGGTCTTGGCCTTCCAATCAGCGGCGAACTTGGGAAGGATCTTGTCGTAGGCACCTTTGGTCACGGCGTAGCTCACGAGCAGCAGCTCCTGCTTGCCCTCGCCCTTGCCGCCCTCAGCCGAGGGGCCCGAGGCGGTGCCGCATGCCGTGAGCATGATCGAGCTGCTCAGCGCCAGAAGCGAACCGCGGGAGAGGAGTTGGCGCATTGTCACGTGAGTCGATCGGGAATATGCGCAAAGCATACAGCGGTAGCTCGGTCGTCTTTCCGCTCTTCAGTGCTGACGGCGGAAGCACGCCATGAAAAAACCCCGGCTCTGAACCGGGGTCTTGCTGCAGAAGCAGGGTTGCGTTCAGCGGCTGGTGGCGTGGTGGTCAGCGCGTGCGGGCAAAAATCTGATCCCAGAGCCCGCCTTTACCGAAGAACTTCTTGTCCACTCCGGCCCAGCCCCCGAAGTCGCTCACCTTGAAGAAGCTCAAGTTCTGGAATTTCCCTTTCGCATAGGCCTTGCCCTCGGGTGTGGTGGGGCGGAAGCCATTGTCGGCGAAGACCTTCTGAGCCGCTGGGGAATACAGGTAACGCACAAATGCTTCGGCCACCTTTCGGGTGCCGCGGCGGTCCACCACCTTGTCCACCACGGTGACGGGCTGCTCGGTGAGCACGTTGGGGCTAAAGAGCTTGTAAGGCGTAGTCCACTCGCCTTTGCGACGGGCCAGGATCGCCTCGGTTTCCCAGTTCAGCAGCACATCGCCCTGGCGCCGTTTCACGAAGAGATCAGTCGCTTCACGAGCATCCTTCGGCAGCACATCGGCGTTCTTGTAAACACCGGTGATAAAGCTGCGGGCCTGGGCTTCGGTGCCACCGCTACGGGTGATCGCACCCCAGAGCGCCAAAAAGTTCCAGCGGGCCCCACCTGAGGTTTTGGGGTTGGCGAGCACCACATCCACGTCTTTGTTGTCGAGGTCCTTCCAGCTGTTGATCTTTTTGGGGTTACCGGGACGGACGAACACGGCCACGGTTGAGTTGATCGGCGTGGAGTTGTAGGGGTTTTCCCGCTCCCAACCGGGCTTGATCAGGCCTGCCTGCTGAATCTTGGTCACATCGGCAGCCATGGCCAGGCTCACCACATCGGCCTCGAGGCCATCGATCACGGCGCGTGTCTGAGAGCCGGAGCCTCCATAGCTGCCCTTGAAGCTCACGGTTTGACCTGTCTTCTTCTTCCAGTCAGCGGCAAACAGCTTGAAGAGCTGGTCGTAGGCGGTTTTGGTCACGGCGTAAGACACCACCGTGAGGGTTTGGGGTTTGGCGGGTTGCTGGGCCTGAACGATCGGTGCGTTCAGGGTTGCGGCCGCGGCGGCCGCCAACGGCAGAACAGCCAGGCCCGTGATCAGCACTTGGCGGCGCAGCTCGGAGCGCCCAGTGAGAGGAGGTACCACGGTTCTTCGGTCGGGAACGACGGGAACTTATCGGTCCTCGCCGCCGACCCGATGTGCTTCAAACCACACGGGTAGGAGCCCTGATTTCCTACCCAGTAGCCGTGCTTTGCCTGACACAATGAACGCTGTGCAAGTGGAGCCATGCCGTTCAGCGCCAAGACGGAATACGGACTGGTCGCTCTGATGGACCTGGCAACGGCCCATGCCACGGGCGATCTGGTGCAGACGGGAGAGATCTGCAGGCGCCATGCCATCCCAGAGCGCTACCTCGAGCAAATGCTCACGGCTCTACGCAAAGGAGGGTTTCTCAAGAGCGTGCGCGGCCCGCGGGGCGGTTTTCTGCTGGCGCGTCCCCCCGAACAGATCCGCATCATCGATGTGGAGTCCTGTCTTGAAGGTGAGGTGTCGCCTGCCCGCAAGGGTGAACGACAGGACCCCGAATTTCTGGCGTTAAGCGAGCTGGGCAATCGCCTTGAGCAAGCCAGGGCCGCGATTCTCAGCGAAACGACCCTGGCGCAACTGCTTCAGAAGCGCGACCAGATGAAGCAGCCCCAGCCGATGTTCTACATCTGATCACCGCGGAAACGGCCTTCCGTGTGCCTTGAAATACCGGTACCCCTATCGGGATTAGTGCATACTGCCGCCAGATGCCTGACGCCCATGGCCTGTTGTGCGCGAATGCCCCGCCTCCGATTGCTCTCCACCCTCGATGACCCGCCCCATCGCCCGCCAACGCCATGACCACCTCACACCTGAAACGGCCCTTGCGACTCACGCTTCATCCTCAGGATGTGCTGCCTGAGCACATGAGCTGGCGATTGCACGAGGGGTATGTGCGCTCAGCCACCATGGATGACGATGGCGAGTCGATCACCCTGGGACTGTGGGGCCCCGGTGATGTGATCAGTTCGGAAGATCCGGTTCTGCATCCACTGGAATTGCAGTGCCTCACCACGGTTGTGGTGGAACATCTGGAGCTGGATGACGACACCCAGCTCCAACACATCCGCCGGGAACGGCAGATGTTGGCCGAGTTGCATGCCATCCAGCGCATGCGCTCCGGTGAGCGGCGCCTGCTCGCGCTACTCACCTGGATCGCGAGCTCCTTTGGTCAGATCAACCGTCATGGTTGCAGGCTCTCCCTGGCCGAGCTGAACCTCACCCATCGCGGTCTCGCTGATTTGTGCGGTCTCACGCGGGTCACCGTGACCAAGTTGCTGAGTCGTTTCCGGCACGACGGCGTTCTGCTCACCGTTGGCGAGAGCGATCTGTTGATTCCGCGGGAGCGATGACGACGGCCCCTCCTCCCTGGTGCCTGCACTGGGGCAGTGATGGTGAGCTCGCCTGGAGCGATCGCCACGACGTGATCGAGAGACTCGCGGCTCACGAACCAGCGATGGCATCGGCTCTCCCGCAGCAGCCAAAGCCTCTACCTGCGAGCGGACCTCGCCTACGGCGCAAGCGAACCCCGTCTTGCTCCCATCCATAACCCCGGGCCTCCTTGTGCTCACACAGGGAGGCCTTTGCCTTGAACAACTTCCACCATGCCTGCGATTTTTGCCAACAACAGCCTCACCACAGGCGGAACACCACTGGTGCAGCTGCAGCGGGTCAGCGCAGGTTGCAACGCCCGCATCCTGGCCAAGATCGAAGCGCGCAATCCCGCCTTTTCAGTGAAATGCCGCATCGGCGCGGCGATGGTGGCTCAGGCTGAGCGCGATGGCCTATTGGGGCCGGGGAAAGAACTGATTGAACCCACCAGCGGCAACACGGGCATCGCGTTGGCGTTTGTAGCCGCCTCCCGAGGCGTTCCGCTTACCTTGACGATGCCCGACACGATGAGTGAAGAGCGGCGCAAATTGCTCCTTGCCTATGGAGCTCGCCTGGTGCTCACCGAAGGGCGCCACGGCATGCCCGGAGCGATCGCGATGGCCGAATCGATGACGATCAGTGAGCCCGATCGTTATGTGTTGCTGCAGCAGTTCGCCAATCCAGCCAATCCGCAGATCCATCACGACACCACCGGTCCTGAAATCTGGGCCGACACCGAGGCTCAGGTGGACGCTGTTGTGGCTGGAGTGGGAACCGGCGGCACCATCAGTGGGGTGAGCCGTTACATCAAATGCACCCTGGGTCAACCATTGATCGCGGTGGCTGTGGAGCCGGAGCAGAGCCCGGTGATCAGCCAAACCCTGGCTGGTGAAGCCATCCAACCCGGCCCCCATCGCATTCAAGGCATTGGTGCAGGCTTTGTGCCCACCAACCTTGATCTTTCCTTGCTCGACAGAGTGGAACGGGTGAGTGATCAAGATGCCATCACGATGGCCAGACGCCTCGCCCAAGAGGAAGGCATTCTGGCTGGCATCTCCTGCGGCGCTGCCGTCGCAGCGGCTGTTCGCGTGGCCCGAGAAGCGGACTTTGCCGGCAAAACCATCGTGGTCATTCTTCCGGACTCAGGTGAGCGCTACTTGACCACCAATCTGTTTCTGACAGAAGGTAATTGTATAAATTGAGTAATATTGGCTAGCTCAGGCGAATGAGGCTGTAGCTTCAAGTTCTTAGAGGATGCAACCGATAGAACATTTGCCAAAACTCTTCAAAGACTCTTGACAGACAGTGATAACACTGGGGGCAATGCTTCGTTTCCATGGTAAGATGCGTATAGTGCGCCTCGGGGAAACTTGATAAACCAAGAGTTTCAGGCTTGCCTGCAGTCAGAGTTAGAAAACTTCAAGCAGACTATTGCCACGCAGGAAGGTGATTGGATCATCAAAGGGTTCATAGATGTCTTCCACCGTGTCTATACAATTACAGTTGACACCAAAGTAGTATCAAAAGTCCTTGAGATACTGCTTTATCCACAACTAGAAGCTTTTGCTGACAAACACAACCTAACTCTAGAACTTCCCAAATACCAGAACCACTATCCCGATGCAACATTTATCACTAGGGATGGCAAGAAGTTTGCTCTTGACATAAAGTCGACCATCCGGAAAACGGCTACCACTGTCAACATGATGACTCTTGGTGCTTTTACCGGCTATTTTAGAAACAGAAATGGCTCACAAGCATCCGAAAAGAATATAACATATCCATACAGTGATTATTCTGGCCACTTTGTGCTTGGCGTAATCTATAGTCAGAACAAAGATGCGTCTGACGAGAGGAAGTCCTTCAAGCTTGAAGAGCTCAGTAGCATTAGCTCGGTGATCTATGACTTTGACTTCTTCGTTCAGCCTAAATACCGAATTGCGACTGGCAGCCCTGGAAGCGGCAATACAAAGAATATTGGTAGCTGCACAAATATACAGCAGCTTAAGACAGGATCCGGGCCTTTTCACGCGCTAGGTGAAGATGTCTTTGATGATTACTGGATGTATTACCTGACGGAAGACATGGCAAAGAAAGATGATGTTCCTCGGCCATATAAAAACCTAACCTCATACCTTGAGTACAAGAACAGATTTATGGACAGGATCGATCTGTCACCAGAAGCATTAGCCAAGCTTGCAGAAGAAGAGGCGCAAACTGATGAGTAGTCTGATAAAAGTACCACCCATCAAGTCACAAGGAATCAAAACCAAGCTGGTTCCATGGATTAAGAGTGTTCTCCCATCTGACTCTAACGTCAAGTGGATTGAACCTTTTACGGGAACTGGAGTAGTTGCATTTAATGTCGCCCCGTCTTCGGCGCTTCTCTGCGATACAAATCCTCATCTCATCAACTTCTATACTCAGATTTCCACAAAGCAGATTACTCCGACTATTGCAAAAGCATATCTAATACAAGAAGGCGAGCTCCTGCTGAGCAAAGGGGAAGATCATTATTACTATGTACGAGACAGATTTAATGATTGCCATGCGCCACTTGATTTTCTTTTTCTGAATAGAGCCGGCTTTAATGGAATGATAAGATTTAATCGCAAAGGTCGATTCAATATTCCATTCTGCAAAAAGCCCGCCAGATTCGCGAAGGCTTACGTAACCAAGATTGTCAATCAGATTGAATGGGTATCAGCGGTTATTGAGAAAGGAAACTATACATTTATTTGTCAAGACTTTGAACAGACACTAAAGACTGCAGGCGAAGACGACATTGTGTATTGTGACCCACCTTACATAGGTAGGCACGTAGATTATTTCAATAGCTGGGATGCCAGCTGCGAGAAGAAGTTATTTGACTTGCTTGGCGCCATCCCTAGCAAGTTCGTTCTGAGTACATGGCACCATAACGATTATCGCTCCAATGAGTTTATTGATGCGCTTTGGTCTAAATATTCCATCCTCACAAAAGACCATTTTTATCATGTGGGCGCTAGCGAGAGCAATCGGAATCCAGTGGTTGAAGCGTTGATAACGAACTTTGATGCTGAGTGCAAGATAGATTCGCTGCCCGATATTACACAGTTACCCTTGCTTTCAATCCCTGCTTGATGTGTACAAACACGGCATCCACGCCATCGGCGCTGGTGCCGCTCATCAGACCCAACACCCGCATGGCCACAAAAAAAGCCCCCGGGCATTCTCCGGGGGCCTGAGGGTTGAGGCGAGCCTCAGTGGCTCACTTGTTGGGCTGCGGGGTCATGCGCAGGTAGGGCTTGATCTCAGTCACGCCCTTGGGGAACTTGTTGCGGGCTTCGTCGGTGGGGATCGAGGGCACCACGACGCAGTCGTCGCCGTCTTTCCAGTTCACCGGGGTGGCCACCTGGTGGTAGTCGGTGAGCTGCAGGGAGTCGATCACCCTCAGGATTTCCTGGAAGTTCCGGCCGGTGCTGGCGGGATAGGTGATCTGCAGGCGCAGCTTTTTGTTCGGGTCGATGATGAACACCGAACGCACCGTGAGGTTGTTGAGCGAGTTCGGGTGGATCATCCCGTAGAGATCGCTCACCTTCTTGTCCTCATCGGCGAGGATCGGGTAGTCGACCGTGGTGTTCTGCGTTTCGTTGATGTCGCAGATCCAGCCGCCATGGCTCTCGGCGGAGTCCACGCTCAGGGCGATGGTCTTGACGTTGCGCTTCTCCCACTCACTGCGCAGGCGCGACACCTCACCCAGCTCGGTGGTGCACACGGGGGTGTAGTCGGCGGGGTGGGAGAAGAGCACCACCCAGCTGTCACCAGCGAAGTCGTAGAGATTGATCGGACCCAGCTGGGAGTTCTGGGTGAAATCGGGGACGGTGTCGCCCAGTTGCAGAGTCATGTTGGTTTGCAGAAATGAAGCATTCAGTTTGTGTGTGAACGCGCTCAGATGTCCAGCCGTTCGATGTCGCTGTGAACACCTGATCGAGGGGTCACGAGGTTCTCAGATCACAAAGTCTGGAACGAACGTGCGTGCTTCACGGCTGGTGATATGCAAAGCATCACCAGCTTTCAAATCGTGGTAATCGATGCGCTCACGCGGCAGTTGGGCCATCACCACATCACCGCTCGCCAGGGTGAGTTCCGCCTGAATATCGCGACCCATATGGGTTAAACGACGCAAGACCGCGGGCACACTGCCCGGCTGGGCGGTGCGGTGCAGTTCCAGATCGTGGGGGCGGATGAAGATGTCGCCCTCTTGATCTGGACTGGCGAGCGGAACATGGGACGGCAACACATTCACCGCACCCACAAAACTCATCACGAACGGGGTGGCGGGGTGGTCGTAAATCTCCGCTGGCGTTCCGATCTGCTCGATCCGCCCCTGGTTCATCACCACGATTCGATCCGCCACCTCCATGGCCTCCTCCTGGTCGTGGGTCACGATCACCGTGGTGACGTGCATCTCGTCGTGCAGGTTGCGCAGCCACGCCCGCAGCTCCTTGCGCACCTGGGCATCGAGAGCACTGAACGGTTCATCGAGGAGCAACACCCTGGGTTGCACGGCCAGGGCCCGAGCCAAGGCCACCCGCTGCCGTTGTCCACCCGATAACTGGGAGGGATAGCGGTTGCCAAATCCCCTCAACTGCACCAGCTCAAGCAGCTCATCCACACGCCGGCGAATGGCGTCGTGTTTCCAGCCGCGCAACTCCAGACCAAAACCCACGTTCTGGCGAACGGTGCGGTGCTTGAACAGCGCGAAGTGCTGAAACACAAAACCCACCTCCCGTTCCTGAACGGAGCGAGTGGTGGCCTCTTCACCGGTGATCCAGATGCGACCGGCATCGGATTCTTCGAGGCCGGCGATCAGGCGCAACAACGTGCTCTTGCCCGAGCCCGAAGGGCCGAGTAGGGCAACCAGCGAGCCGCTGTCGATGTCGAGGTTCACGTCATCGACCGCCTTGAAGGCCCCGAATTCCTTGGTGACGCCAGCAACACGGATCCCCATGACGACCGCGACGAGAACGAGTGCAGATGAGACTAGCCCATACACGCAGTTCTCCACCGGCGAACCGTTGTATAAAGCGCCAAGCGGTGATACGGTCCGCCGATCTCGATCCGTAGACCCATGGCGTCTGCACAACCGGCTCGGCGCCGGGGTTTCTCCTGGCCGGCCTGGCTGCAGCTGAGTTGGCCCTGGCGCATCACCTGGATTTATCTGGCCCTGGTGCTGTTTCTGCCCCTCGGAGCGATGGCGCTCAAAGCGGCAGCTGTGGGCCCATCGCAGTTCTGGGAACTCGCCACCACTCCTGAAGCGTTGGCCACCTATCGGGTCAGCTTCGGGTTGGCACTGGCCGCGGCGCTGCTCAACGGTGTGTTCGGGGTGGTGATCGCCTGGGCGCTGGTGCGCTGCAGCTTTCCCGGCCGGCGCCTGCTCGATGCCCTGATCGATCTGCCCTTCGCCTTGCCCACCGCCGTTGCTGGCCTGGCTCTGGCGGCGATCTACAGCACCAATGGCTGGCTGGGCGCACCGGTGTATGCCTTGTTCGGCCTGAAAGTGTCCTTCACCTGGCTGGGTGTCGCCATCGCGATGGTGTTCATCTCCCTGCCGTTTGTGGTGCGCAGCGTTGAACCCGTGCTTGAGGCGTTGGAGCGTGATCAGGAGGAAGCGGCCTGGTGCCTGGGGGCCAGCCCACGGCAAACCCTCACGAAAGTGGTGCTCCCGCAGCTGATGCCAGCGATCCTTGCGGGCGTGGCCCAGGGCTACAGCCGCGCGGTGGGTGAATACGGCTCGGTGGTGATGATTTCTTCGAACGTGCCGTTCAAGGATCTGATCGCTCCCACACTGATCATTCAGAAGCTGGAGGAATACGACTTCGCCTCCGCCACGGTGATCGGCATGGTGATGTTGCTCTTCTCGTTGCTGAGTCTGCTGGTGATCAACGGCCTGCAGGTATGGGGCCGCAACTGGGAAGCCAATCCGGTACAGAGCGCCTGATCCATCAAGGCCAATCCACGCTTTTCGTCATCACCTTGAGCCGCTGATTCCATGCCATCCCTGTTGCGTTCTGCCGTCAAGGCGCTTCCCCGTCCAAGCGCCTCTGTGTTGATTCCCCTGATCGCCTGCCTGTATGTGGTGGTGATCATTCTGTTGCCGGCTCTGGTGGTGGTGGCAGGAGCCTTTGCCAAAGGACTGACGCCCTTCATTGAGAACTTGCAATCCGAGGAATTGCGCTCGGCTGTGATGCTCACCTTGCGTTGCACCCTGATCGCCGTACCGGCCAACACGATCTTTGGTCTGGCTGCTGCCACGGCCATTGCCCGGCGTCAGTTCCCTGGCAAAGCCCTCCTTCTCAGCGTGATCGACCTGCCCTTCTCGATCTCACCGGTGGTGGTGGGCCTGATGCTGGTGCTGCTCTACAGCCCCACCAATGGCCTCTTGGGCGGCATTGTGAGCAGCTTGGGCTGGAAGATCATTTTCTCCTGGCCGGGGATGGCCCTGGCCACGATCATTGTCACTTTCCCCTTCATGGCTCGCGAGGTGATTCCGCTGCTGGAGGAGGAGGGCTGGGATCAGGAAGAAGCCGCGCGCACCCTCGGTGCCAGCAACTGGCAGGTGTTCTGGAAGGTCACGCTTCCCTCTGTGCGTTGGGCCGTGGTGTACGGCTTGATTCTCACCACCGCCCGCGCACTGGGTGAGTTCGGTGCGGTAGCAGTGGTGAGCGGCAACATCGCTGGCCAGACGCAAACCTTGCCCCTGTTTGTGGAAGATGCCTACAAGCAGTACGACACCGAGCTGGCTTACGGCGCGGCGTTGATCCTGGGTGGTGTTGGCATTGTGTCGCTTTTGCTCAAGTTGTTTGTTGAACAACTGCTGGGTGGACGCAGAGAAGAAGAACCGATGACCTGAGCTCAAGCGCGTGCAGAGCTAGAGGAGCTCGCCAGAATCGAGGGATGGCTGATCTGTTCTCCCCTCTGCGCCTGGGAGCCCTGGAGCTGCCAAATCGCATCTGGATGGCTCCACTCACGCGCTGCCGCACCGAAGGCGAGCATGTGCCCGGTGCGCTGATGGCGCAGTACTACAGCCAACGCGCCAGCGCAGGGCTGATCGTGGCCGAAGCCACGATGGTGATCGAAGGCAACTCCGCCTTCTGGCACGAACCAGGGATCTACAACCAAGCCCAGGTCGAGGGCTGGCGCCTCACCACCGACGCCGTGCATCGCGCTGGTGGTCGCATCGTGCTGCAGATCTGGCATGGCGGACGCGCCTGCCATCCGCTGCTCAATGGCGGGCGTCAACCCGTTGGCCCCAGCCCCCTGGCGGTCACCGGGGATGAGGTGCATACGCCGGAGGGCAAGAAGCCCTACGTGACGCCGCGGGAACTCTCAGATCAGGAACTGCCGGCGATCGTGGAGGGGTTCCGTCTTGCCGCCCGCCATGCCATGGCCGCTGGCTTTGATGGCGTGGAAGTGCATGGTGCCAACGGCTATCTGTTGGATTCGTTTCTGCGCGATGGCAGCAATCAACGCCAGGGCCCCTACGGCGGCTCACGCGAGAACCGCGCCCGGCTGTTGATGGAGGTGCTGGAGGCGGTGTCTCAGGAGACATCCCTGATGGGTCTTCGCCTGTCGCCACTCAACAGCTACAACGCGATGCGCGATTCCGATCCCATCGGGCTCTACAGCTGGCTGGCCGAGCAGCTCAACCAGGTTCCCCTCGCCTACCTGCATCTGATGCGCGCCGATCTACTCGGCCAGCAGTTCGGTGACGTGTTGACCCCCACCCGGGAGCGATTCAAGGGTGTGCTGGTGGCCAACCTGGGCTACGAAGCCGACGACGCCAACGCCGCCATCCGCTCCGGCGCCGTGGATGCAGTGGCCTTCGGCAGAGCCTTCCTGGCGAATCCCGATCTGCCGGAGCGTCTACGCCGAGGTGCCCCGCTCAACGAGGCCGACCCGAGCACCTTCTACACCGCTGGACCAGCGGGGTACATCGACTACCCAACCCTCGCCGCTTGATCAGCGTTGCTCGCAACGGAACAACTGCGGTGATTCTGTTTGGCCTGAGGAGCCGGGTTGTAAGCGCGTGCAATCACGGGTCGGAGTGGATGGATCCTTGAAGCTGAGGATCAGAAACGCGTGGTCACTCCGACGTAACTCCCTGCGTGCCTGGCGACCGCTGATCAGTTCCTGGCCGAGGTACCAATCAAGGCTCGGGCGCTCATCCCCCAGCCACAGCACCCGAGACGCTTTGGACGTCTCCGGCAAAGCGTTGATCGAAGCAGCCACGGGCTGAACGGCCCAGGTTTCATTCAGTTCCCACAGCCACGCACGGCTGGACAACAAATTGAGCAGGGCCAACCAGAGCAACCCCACCAACGCCAACGCCCCCAGGCGCCGCAGCCGCTGCTCCCTAGCCAGCAACAACCAGCCACCCACCAGCAGTGCCAGGGCAGCAGGGATGGTGATGGTGGCTGGCACGCCCAGCTGCCCCTGCAGGATCAAGATCGAGGCGCCGCCCAGGAGCCAGAAACAGGGCACCAAGCGCAGGCAGCGGTTCCACCAGAGCGGCTCCACGCCTTTCCGCTCGATCAATTCAGCCAGCACTGGCCCTACGGCCAACACAAATGCCGGCCAGAGCAGATGGCTGTACCAGGGCAGCTGGGTGCGCAGCGGCAACACCGCTGCAGCCGTGAGTGCAGTGAACCCAAGGGCCCAAAAACCCCAGCGCTCCCGCCGCGCAGCTGCAGCCCAAACCATCGCCAACGGCCACAAGGCCAGCCAGGGCCAGCCTCCTTCCAACACCTCCACCACAGGCACGAGCAGGCCACCGCTATGGCCCTCGATTTCACTCACCACCCGGGCCATGCCCTGGCCGCTCCACATCGTGAGCGCGTCCGGGCCCCGTTCCAACAAATGCCAGCCATGCCAGAGCACACCGGGCAAAAGGCCCACGGCAATCCAGCCGAACAACGGCAGCCACTGGCGCAATCGCCAGCGCTGTTCCAATGCCAGCAGCAGACACGCCCCGACGAGCAACGGCAGGCTTGCGGGAGCCTTCAACAGCAGGATCGCGGAGCCCGCCAGACCAGCGATCACGCCCCAGCGGCGCTGAGCCAATGGCCTCAGTTGGCGAGGAAGGCTCAACAGGGCCCACCACTGCAGCGCCATCGCGCTGATCAACGTGCCATCGAGCATGGCCAGGCGGCCGTGACGCATCAGCGGCAACAGCGTGAGCGCCACCGCAGCACTACACACCGCCGCAAGCCGATCCCCTGGCCTGAGACGCCACTGCACCATCGCCACCAGCGGCACGATCAAGCTTGAGCAGGCCGCAGGCACCGCTCGCACGAGCCATTCCGGCGGAAGCTGGCGGCCGAGTTCAGAGCCAGAACCCGCATGCCAGAGGCCGATCACGGCAGCGATCAGCCCATGCAGCAGCGGTGGCTTGTTCAGATAGGGCTTACCCCAAAGGGTAGGGAGCAGGTTCTCTGGGAACGGCCGCAGGCTGATTTCTTCAGCCACGCGCGCCACCAGGGATTCATCCCAGTCGCGCAGCGGCAGATCACCCAGGTGGGTGAACAACAACACCAGCGCGGCAGCCCAGAGCAGGGCCACCCACCAACGCCAAGTCCTGTGAATGACCAGAGCTCCCAGCCTCTGCTTCACCCTGACACCAAAACATCAAGGACTCGTGAAGGCCGACCCCTGATCGCTCAGTAGCCCTTGGCAGCGCAGCTGTTCAAGCTGCCCTGCAGGGAGGTCTGCAGATCGCTCCAGTTGTTGGCGGGGTACACCGCCTCAAAGGCCTGGAAATTGGCGGAGAGGATGCCGGCGGCTTGGCGGCGCAGCGCACAGGCCTGGGGCTGGTTGTTGTTTTCGATCGCCACGATGGCGTTATTGAGCAGGTTCTGCATCAGCTGCTGCTGCTCAGCGATCGCCTCGGCTCCGTTGCCCTGGGCCAGAGCAGGGGAAGCGGCAGAGAGAGACAGGGCCAGGGCGGCGAGCAGGCGGCGCATGAACGGCTGATCAATTGCTGAGCATCATCAGTGCCGATCGCGGCCGCTCACCACATCCATTCGTCTGGCGCTGGAATGCCGTTCTCCCGCCGTACTCGCGCAATCCGCTCCTCCTGCTTGGCCTGCTCCTCGCTGCGGCTCAGCCAGGGCCGGCGTCGCTCGGTGGAGCGGGCAGCATCAAGGGCGGAGGGAAGGCGCACCACCTTCCACTCCGTGGAATTGAGCGGTGCAACAGAAGCCGGGGAGCTCATGGGGGATGGGACTCCATGATGTGAACTTTCGCAGGCAGCCCATGCAAGCCAGCTGGAACGGAGCGGTGATCGCCAGCAGCGACGACATCGTGACGGTGGAAGGCAACGCCTACTTCCCGGAAAGCAGCCTCCAGATGGAGCACTTCCAGCCGTCAGAGCACCGCACCACCTGCGGCTGGAAGGGTGTGGCTCACTACTACGACGTGGTGGTGAACGGCCAGGTGAACAGCAATGCCGCCTGGTTTTATCCGGAGCCGAAGGAAGCTGCCGCTGAAATCAAAGGGCGGGTGGCCTTCTGGCGCGGGGTGAGCGTGGCCTGAAGCAGGCCGAGCGCTCGCCGGCGCTCACTCGAAGGATTCGATCAACACCGGCACGGTGACGAAAGCATCGAAGCTGTTGGCCGGTGTGGATTGAGAGCTGATCGGCACGGGCTGGGGCACCGGTGTGCTGCGGCGGCGGGAGCCGCCACTGCCAGTGCTTCCACCACTGCCACGCCGGCTGCCCTGGCCGCTGGAGCGCTGGATCGGTTGCTCCTTGAGATCGCTGCGCACCTGGTTGAGCAGCTTGTAGTGGTTGGTGCTGCTGTATTTGCGCAACAGGGTCGGATCCCAGCTCATCAGCGGGTCATTCCTTCAGTAGCTGCAGCGTAGGCGGGCCCAGAACCACCAGAAAGCGTGATAACTTGTCACAGCGACAACTGGAAGTCGATCCGCGTACGGGTTTACCCGCGCGGGCCTTCCCAAGTCCAAAACACACTGTTGCGTACCTATGTCCAGGCTCGTCGGTCTGCAGGCTCCTGATTTCACCGCCACCGCTGTGGTGGATCAGGAATTCAAGGAGGTGACCCTCTCCTCCTACCGCGGCAAGTACGTGGTGCTGTTCTTCTATCCCCTCGACTTCACCTTCGTCTGCCCCACGGAGATCACCGCTTTCTCCGATCGCTACAGCGATTTCTCCAGCCGCAACTGCGAAGTGCTGGGCGTGTCGGTGGATAGCCAGTTCTCCCACCTCGCCTGGGTGCAAACCGACCGCAAGAACGGCGGCCTCGGCGACATCGCCTACCCCCTGGTCGCCGACCTCAAGAAGGACATCGCCCGCGCCTACGAGGTGCTCGATGAGGATGCCGGTGTGGCCCTGCGCGGTCTGTTCATCATCGATCCTGATGGTGTGATCATGCAGAGCACGATCAACAACCTGCCCGTGGGTCGCAGCGTTGACGAAACCCTGCGTCTGCTGCAGGCCTTCCAGCACATCCGCAACAACCCCGACGAGGTTTGCCCCGCCAACTGGACCCCCGGCGAGAAGACCATGAACCCCGACCCCGTGAAGAGCAAGGAGTTCTTCGCCGCTGTGAACTGAGCCTCAGCTCAACCAGCGATTCAGGGCCCGCAAGGGCCCTTTTTTATGGCGCGATACTGAGCACGCCACTGGCACCATCCAGCCGGGCCCGCACCCCCAACGGCAGCGCCAGGTTGGGGCGGCCATGACCCACCGGCAGCGCCCGCACGATCGGGATGCCCAGCGGTCGCAGCCGCTCCAGCAGGATCTCCTCGAGCGTGAAATCCCCTGGAAGCACATCGTCTTCCGCCCAGCTGAAGCGGCCCAGGCCAATACCCGCCAGCCCCTTCAGCAACCCGGCGCTGCGCCATTGGGTGAGCTGACGATCCATCCGGTAGGGCGCCTCACCCGTGTCTTCCAGCACCAGGATCGCCCCCTTGAGGCTGGGCAGCCAGGGCGTACCGATGAGGCTGGTGGCAATGGTGAGATTGCTCACCACCAGCGGTCCCTCCACGTTGCCGCCCTGTACGCCCACCCCCTGGAGCGGGCTGGTGGGCCGGTGTTGCAACAAGGCCACCAGCCGCTGCCACTGCGCCTCATCCCCGCCAAACCAGCCGTGCACCGCACCGGCGCTGCCAGCAGCCCACTGGGCCAGAAGCAGGGCCGAACAATCGGAAAAGCCCACGCACCAGCGCGGTGCACTGGGCGGGGTCCAGCCCTGCTCAAGCACGCGGGCACTGCCCCAGCCGGCCCCCACATAAAACAGCGCATCTACCTCTGGATCCAGCCAGGCGCTGCGCAGGGCCTGGCTGCGTTGCTGATCCGTTCCGGCAAACCAGCGCCAGCGCTGCCGCAACTGCGGCGGCTGGATCAACTGCCAACCCTGGGCGGTGCAGCGGCGCTTGAGCTGATCCAGCAGGGGATCGCTCGGATCCAGCCAGGTGCCGGGGGCGAGAGCAGCGATGCGACTACCCGGCCGCAAAGGAGGTGGTTGGAGCGTTGCCGGGGCGGCGAGCGCAGTTCGGCGCAGACCAAACGCAACGCCCTCGAGCGCGGCCCCCGCCCCAAGCGCCATCCCCGCCTGCAGCAGCCGGCGCCGCTTCACTCCAGGTTCAGCCGATCAGGCTGGCGAGCAAGCGGCGTCCATCCACACCACCGGTGGCCGGATCACAGGCCCGTTCCGGGTGCGGCATCAAGCCGAGCACATTGCCCTGGGCATTGGTGAGGCCAGCCACATCCCCCACTGAACCGTTGGGATTGCTGCAGTAGCGCAGCACCACTTGGCCGTTGCTCTCGAGCTGTTGCAGCAGCTCCGGATCCGCCTGGTAGCGGCCTTCGCCGTGGGCGATTGGGAAATTCACCACCTCACCGCGGTTGTACCCCTGCAGCCAGGAGCACTGGCCTGGTTCGACGCGAAGGTCCGTGGGTTCGCAGATGAAGTGCAGCTTCTGGTTGCGGGTGAGCGCTCCGGGGAGCAGACCCATCTCGGTGAGCACCTGGAAGCCATTGCAGATGCCCAACACCCGGCCGCCCCGTTCGGCAAACGCCGCCACTTCCTGGAGCACCGGCGCAAAACGGGCGATCGCGCCGCAGCGCAGGTAATCGCCATAGCTGAATCCACCCGGGATCACCACCGCGTCGAGGCCGCTGAGATCGCGCTCCTCATGCCAGAGGAAACGGGTTTTGATGCCCAGGCAGCCCTCGGCAGCCCACTGCACATCCCGGTCGCAGTTGGAGCCGGGAAACACCACAACACCGAGGGTCATCGTCAGGCTCCTGCGCTGTTGTCGTCCTTGAGCTCGAGGGTCCAGTTCTCGATCACGGGGTTGGCGAGCAGGCGATCGCTGAGCAGTTCCAGCTGTTGGCGAGCGGTTTGAGCGTCGGGTGCTTCCAGCTCCACCTCCACAGCCTTACCGATGCGCAGTCGGCTCACGCCATCCACGCCGAGGCGCGCCGCCGCTGCCCGGGTGGCCTCACCGGCGGGATCAAGCACCGACGGCCTGAGGGACACCAGCACGCGGGCGGAGAAGAGCGGCACCTGAACTCCACGAGGATTGTTAAATCTTGGCAGGCCGGCTGACGCACCCCCGCCGCCGTGGTCACGTTGGAGAAAGCCGCCGCACCGCCGCGCCGTGCTTGCCAGCCGACTGCTCTGGATCCCTGCATTGCTGCTCACACCGCAGCTGCTGCTCGAGCGCGCCCAGGCCCAACACGCCCTGAGCGTGCCCGTGGAATGCCAACTGGAGCAGGGCGATTGGCAGCCCTGCACGCTCACGATCGAGGAGCTCGGTGAGCACTGGTGGTTGCAGGTGGGCCCCCACCGGCTCGACTTCCGCAGCGACGGCCGCGGCAGCGTCACCCTCACCGACCGGGCGGGTGCCCGCAAGTCAGTGCAGCCGGTGTGGACGGCCCAACGGGCCCTCTGCTGGGACGGCGTTTGCGCCAAAGGGGATCTCCCCCTCGATTAGGCCAGCCTTCAGGCCCGCAACGCCAACTCGAGAGCCGCGCCATCCACCGATAGGCCGAGGGCCACCAGCTCAACGCCATCCTCCAGGGGCCGCTGGCCAGGGGCACTGGTGTCAAACCAACACTCAAGCCGCGGGCCCACCGCCTGGATCTGCAGCGGGAAGGGCTTACCCGGTAGCCAGGCGCGGCCCTTGAGCCTCAGCAGGTTCTGAGCGCTGATCTGCTCCCGCAGGCGCGCCTCCAGCGCGCTGCGATCCACGGCACCCTGCCAACGCAACACGGCCGACTGCATCGCCACGTGGGTGTGGTCGTGATGGTCGTGGTCGTGGTCGTGGTGGTGATCGTGATCGTGGTCGTGGTCGTGGTCGTGGTCGTCGTGCCCGTGGCCATGGCCGTGAGCGTGCTCGTGGTCGTAATCCGGGTGATCGTGCGAATCGGCGCGATCGAGGCCCAGCAGCAGTGCCGCCGGCACCTCACCGCGTTGCATCGGGATCACCGACACCCCCTCGCGGGTCAGCCCCGTGATCTGAGCGCGCAGGCTCTCGATCTGATCGGCGTTGAGGCAATCGGCTCGGCTGAGCAGCACCAGATCCGCCGCCTCGAGCTGATCTTCGAACAGATCCTGGATGTCGCTCAGGTGATCGAGGTTGGGATCCGCCAGCCGCTGCGCCTCAAGGGCCGCTGGATCTCCCACCACGCTGCCCGCCGCCAGCGCCTCGCCATCCACCACCGTCACCACGCCGCTCACGCGAGTGCGGGTGCGGATTTCAGGCCAGCCGAAGGCCTGCACCAGCGGCACAGGCAGGGCCAAACCACTGGTTTCCACCACGATCCCGTCGAGCTGATCGGCCCGCTCCAGCAGGGTCTGCATCGTGGGCAGGAATTCGTCCTGCACCGTGCAGCAAAGGCAGCCGTTGGCCAGCTCCACCACACGGCCATCGAGCTCCTCCTCCGGGCAGAAGCCGCAGCTGCGGATCAGATCGCCATCGATCCCCACCTCGCCGAATTCATTCACCAACACCGCCAAACGCAGACCGCTGTTGAGCAACAGCTGCCGCAACAGCGTGGATTTGCCGGCGCCAAGAAAGCCCGTCACCACCGTGACCGGCAGACGGCTAGTTCTTGCGCTCATCTCAGGCGAGCAGCGCGGAGAAGCTGAAGGCCGCGCCAATGCCGATCAGGGCACCGGCCAGCAACGTGCGGGCCGACCCATCAAGACGAGAAGCGGCCTGACGCAGACCCACCAGCGCCAGCAAAAGGAGTGCTCCCTGGCTGATCAGCAATCCGAGCAGGTAGCCAGCGATCGGGCTGCTCTCCCAGCCGATCACTGAGGTGCTCAGCACATAGCCGTGCAGGGCGAAGGCAGGCACCAGCAGCACCTGGGGCAGGCGCTTGGCCACCACCAAACCCTCCACCACCAGGGTGAGCGCCACCAGCAGCTCAGCCATGGGCAGGCCAGGCAACGCCAGACCAAGGGCCGTACCGCCCAAGCCCACCGCCAGCATGGCGATCATCCAGCGACCGGAGCGCTGCACACCCACCAGGGCCAGGGCCACCAGGAACAGCAAATGGTCGACACCCAACAGCGGGTGAGCGAGACCACTGATCAGGCCGGTGAACGCCGTGGGCTCCAGGTGCATGGCCTCCATCGGGTGATGGGCCAAAGCGGGGCCGGCGGCGAGCAGGGCTAGAAGGCCCGCTGCCGGGATGAGGCGTTGAAACATGTCTTGGTCTGGTCCGCGCCAGAGGGGAATGGGGATCACCGGCGGGCGTTCTGACTGCGGAACAGGGCGAGAACGCCAGATCCGTTCACAGCTGCGGGACAGCGCCGGATTCACACCGGACTTTCCCCGTTTCCTCTTCGGGCTGATCCCCCGAAGAACCGATCGGCTCAATGTAAGGGGTCTGACCGCAAGACCATCAACGGCAGTTGAGGCTGTCGCGGGTGGCTACGCCGGTGCGGGAATTCACGCCATCGGCCCGGCCGCAGAGAGCCTTCTGCTGCGGCAGATCCAACACCGCATCGGTGAAGTCCGCTCCAGCGATCTCAGCACCAGCGAATTTGCTGTTCATCAACATCGCGTTGCGCAACACCGCATCGCTGAGATCGGCGTTGTCGAAACGGCTGGCAAAGGCCACCGCATCTTCCAGATCAGCGGCGTGCAGGTTGGCCCCCTGCAGATTGGCGGTGTTAAACACGGCGCCGCGCAGATCCGTTTCGCTGAGGTTGAAGCCCTCGAGGTTGGCCTTGAGGAATTCCTGCTGCTGCAGGTTGCGGCCGTGCATGTCGGGTTGCAGGTCCTGAAGGCTGCGCTGGCTGCGCAGTTCAGGCGCCGTGATCGCCGCCGCCGGCTGCGACCAGAGCAGCAGAGGCAACGCCAGTGCCACCACCACACCCAGGGAGGCCCGCAGTGCGGCAACCAGTGGGCGAGGGAGAGACAACACGACAGCACTACGTTGGGGCGCTCAAGTTATTGCAGGCAGCCGCCGCAGCGCGATCGATGAGCAAGACCCTGCGGGTGGTGGTTCCGCCCCATCCACTGATCGGCCACTGGCTCACCCTGCTGCGGGATCAAGACACCCCCGCTGCCCTGTTCAACACCGCCATGGCGGAACTGGGGCGCTGGCTCACCTACGAAGCCCTGCGCGACTGGATCCCCTATCAGCGCGTGCAGGTGAAAACGCCCCTGGCGGCCACCGAAGGAACGGTGGTGGATGGGTCCGTCCCGATGCTGGCGGTGCCCCTGCTCCGCAGCGGTCTGTCTCTATGGGAAGGCGCGCGGCCCGTCGTGCCCAGCGCAGCCGTGGCCCACATCGGGGTTAACCCCGGCGGGGATGGCACCTGGTTCAACGGGCTGCCAGAGCAGATTCCAGCCCGAGCGGGTGTGTTGGTGTTCGCTCCCCAGGTGGCCAGCGGCAGCAGCCTGTTGCACGTGCTCGAACAACTGGAACAGCGCGGCGTCAGCGGCGTTCGGGTGCGGGTGATCACAGCCCTCACCGCCAGTCCGGGCTTGAAGCGGCTCGGGGAGCGCTACGAAGACCTCACCCTCTACACCGGTTGCATCGACGCCGAGCTCGATCCCGAGCAGCGCATCCTTCCCGGATTTGGTGACGCCGATCAACGCCTCTATGGCCTTGACCAGACGAACTTCGTAGGCTGAGGTCGCTCCACTAAGCCAACGGCGCCATGGCCAACCGCGACAGCAGTTCCGGGTCTCTGGGAACCCTGCTGGCCGGGGCCCTGATTGGTGCCGCTGGCCTGGGCTGGTGGCTGCTCTCTGAGGCGGAGCGCCGGCGCGCCAGCCAGCGCCAGGAGCGCAGCCTGCGCATCAATCGCCTCTCCTGGAATGAAGACGAGGAGCTGGACACCACGGCCAGCAACCGTCCGGTGCGCGAAGCCGAGCTTCAAGACAAGGTGCACGAGCTCAACCAGGCAATCGAAGACGTGCGACGCCAGCTCGAGAGCATGAGCACCCAGAACTGAGCTGGGCTCGCTGACCCAGCCGCTCGGTAGGTTGCTGCTACACCACCGCCGCAGCCATGCTCCGCTCAGCCGCGATCACCCAAGGCATCCAGCGCTCCCCCAACCGCGCCATGCTTCGGGCGGTGGGCTTCGGAGACGCTGACTTCACCAAGCCGATCATCGGCATCGCCAACGGCTACAGCACCATCACCCCCTGCAACCTGGGGCTGAATGATCTTGCCCGCCGCGCGGAGGAATCAGCCCATGCCGCCGGGGCGATGCCGCAGATGTTCGGCACGATCACGGTGAGCGATGGCATCTCCATGGGCACCGAGGGGATGAAGTACTCCCTGGTGAGCCGTGAGGTGATCGCCGATTCGATCGAAACGGCCGTCAACGGTCAGAGCATGGATGCGCTGCTGGCGATCGGCGGCTGCGACAAGAACATGCCCGGCGCCATGCTCGCCATGGCCCGCATGAACATCCCCTCGATCTTTGTCTACGGGGGCACGATCAAACCGGGCAAGCTCGGCGCCTGCGACCTCACCGTGGTGAGCGCCTTTGAGGCGGTGGGTCAGTACAGCGGCGGCAAGATCGACGAGCAGGAGCTCACCGCCATCGAGAAAAACGCCTGCCCCGGCGCTGGCAGCTGCGGCGGCATGTTCACCGCCAACACGATGAGCGCCGCCTTCGAGGTGCTCGGCCTGAGCCTGCCCTACAGCTCCACCATGGCGGCTGAAGATCCCGAGAAGGCCGACAGCGCCGCCCGCAGCGCCGAGGTGCTGGCCGATGCGATCAAGGCGAACATCCTTCCCCGCGATCTGATGACCCGCGAGGCGTTTGAAAATGCCATCAGCGTGATCATGGCCGTGGGCGGCTCCACCAACTCGGTGCTGCACCTGCTCGCCGTGGCCCGCACCGCCGGCGTGGATCTCTCGATCGACGACTTCGAGACAATCCGCCAGCGCGTGCCCGTGATCTGTGATCTCAAGCCCAGCGGCCGCTACGTGACCGTGGATCTCCACCAAGCCGGTGGCATCCCCCAGGTGATGAAGCTCCTGCTCGACGCCGGACTTCTGCACGGCGACTGCAAAACGATTGAGGGCAAAACCCTCAAGCAGGTGTTGGCCGATGTGCCCTCCGAGCCCCCCGCCGGGCAGGACGTGATCCGTCCCCTGAGCAACCCGCTCTACGCCAAGGGCCACCTGGCGATCCTCAAGGGCAACCTGGCCGAAGAGGGCGCCGTGGCCAAGATCAGCGGCGTGAAGAATCCGGTGATCACCGGCCCCGCCCGCGTGTTCGAGAGCGAGGAAACCTGCCTCGCCGCCATCCTCGACAAGCAGATCAACCCCGGCGATGTGGTTGTGGTGCGCAATGAGGGTCCCGTGGGCGGCCCCGGCATGCGCGAGATGCTCAGCCCCACCGCCGCGATCGTGGGCCAGGGCCTGCTCGATTCGGTGGCTCTGATCACCGATGGCCGCTTCTCCGGCGGATCGTTCGGGTTGGTGATCGGCCACATCGCCCCGGAAGCCGCCGTGGGGGGCACCATCGGCCTGGTGCAGGAAGGCGACAGCATCACCGTGGATGCCAATCAGCTGCTGATTCAGCTCAACGTGAGCGAGGAGGAGATCGCCCAGCGCCGCGCCGCCTGGAGCAAGCCCGAGCCCCGCTACCGCACCGGTGTACTCGGCAAATACGCCCGCCTGGTGAGCAGCAGCAGCAAAGGTGCCGTGACCGACCAGGCCGAGCTCAGCGCGAATCGCTGATCGGCTCACTCACCAGGATCGCCCTGAGGCGACGGCAGAGCGCTTCCAGTGGTGCCCCATCGCTGGGGCGCTCACAGCGCTCGCCGCTGGAGGCCTGCATCCACACCGGATGGCTCCCGTGCCAGAGCATTGGAGCCTGCTCATCGCTCACCCAGCTCAGCATCAAGTTGAGATCGGCTCCACTGCGGTAGATCTCCAGCTCGAGATCGCGCTCAGGGAGCCGCACACCATCACCATCGCGCGCCTCGATCAGCAAGGCGCAATCGCTGCACTCACCGATGCTCGTGGGCGGCTCGCCGCTGAAGCGCAGCCCGTGGCGGTAGGGCTTGAAACACAGATCAGCAGCCTTGGCGATCTCCGCCAGAAACTGCTCAAAGGGGCTGGCGTCGAAGCTGTCCATCGGCGCTCACACCACAGCGGAGATCGAGCGGATCAGGAGCCGCAGCTCACCAGGCCGGAAGCCGGGGTTGCGGCCGCCCATGTCACCGAACTTGGAATGGAGGATCTGCAGGCGGGTGATGCGGGCCGGATCAAAACGCACCGGCATGCCCACCGGCGTGGCACGCACACTCGGGGTGAGACGACTGAAGGGAATCACCACCGATGAAGTGCCCTGGCTGCGGGTGGAAAATTCAGACACCCAGCGCAGGCCGCCTGGAATCAACTCCGTGAGCCCCGCCACCCCGTCGCGGCAGGCCAGCGCCAGCTTGAAGCGGCGGCCATCGCCATCCAGTTGCAGCTCCAAGGCTCCATAACTGGAGAGATCCAGCGGTGGATCAAACACCGGCGAACGGCAGCTCACAAACCCGCCCCCTTCCGGCTCCACAAACGCGTCCATCACCAGACCCTCCGAGGTGGCCTGCACGGTGCCGCGGCTGCGGCCGCCCATGATCGTGTCGTTGAGCGCCTGCCAACCGGCGAAGCCATCGCCGCTGGCGATGGGCAGTGGAGCGAGCATCAGATCCCTTGTGCAGCCTCAGTGTCCGCCAGCACCAACACCGGTGCCTGGGGTTGCACCAGCTTGGCGGGTGTGCGCTCCGGCTGCTCCGCTGGATCAAGCAAGCGCTGGAGCGCCTGGCGCTTCGCCGCTCCACTCACCAAGAAGATCACCTGCCGCGCGGCGCTGAGCACCGGCGCAGTGAGGCTGATCCGCTCCATCCCCTTGCCCGCACCGATTGTCACCAGACGGTTCCGTTCGCGGGTGGCCGGGGTGCCGGGAAACAGCGACGCCGTATGGCCGTCATCGCCCAATCCCAGGAGCATCACATCGAAGATCGGCGGATCCCCTGGGCAGAGCTCGCGCACATAGGTTTCAAAGGCATCCACCGAAGCCTCGGGTGACGCGAGCTCCGTTGGCACCGGATGGAAGCGCGCGGAAGCGCCAGGACCAGCCCCTGCCAACAAGGTGTCCCTGAGCATGCGGGCATTGCTGGCGGGATCGGTGGGGGGAACCCAGCGCTCATCACCCAGCACCACATCCACCCGATTCCAGGGCAGATGCTCCTGATTGAGCACCCGGTAGGCCGCCGCCGGCGTGGTGCCGCCGGAGAGGGCGATATGGGCGCGATCACGCTCGTCGAGCGCCAGATCGATCAGGGCGGCGATGCGCTCAGCGCAGTTTTGGGCCAGCTGGGTGGCATCGCTCACCACCTCCAGCTTGTAGGTGGGGCTCATCGGCTTGGCCCCGCTCACATCCACTCGGTGTGGAAGGCACCCGGCTGATCCACACGCTCATAGGTGTGGGAGCCGAAGCAGTCGCGCATCGCCTGCACCAGGTTCTGGGGCAAGCGGCCGGTGAAGTAGCTGTCGATGTAATCGAGCGAGCTGCTCAGGCAGGGCACAGGGATGCCGGCCTGGGCGGCTCCCGCCACCACCTGGCGCAGGCCGCCGATACGGCGACGGATCTGATCGGCGAACCAGGGATCCACCATCAGGTTGGGCAGATCAGACTTGGCGGTGTAGGCGTTCTGGATGCGCTGCAGCAGGCGGGCGCGAATGATGCAGCCCCCCTTCCAGATCTGCCCAATCGCCGACATGTCGAGGTTGTAGTTGTGCAGCGATGAGGCCTCCTGCAGCAGCGCCATGCCCTGGGCGTAGCTGGCGATGCAGGCGAGCACGCAGGCATCCATCAACGGCGCCATGGCATCGGCGGGGGAGCCGAGGGTCATGGTGCGAGAGGCCGGCGGTGCCAGCTGGGATTCGGCAGCCATGCGCTCTTTGCGCATGGAGCTCAGCACCCGGGCGTTCAGCGCGGCGTAAATAGTGGGCACGGGCACACCCATCTGCAGGGCGCTCTCCACGGTCCAGAGGCCCGTGCCCTTCTGGCCAGCGGCATCCACGATCTTCTCCACCAGGTCGCCGCCATCGGCGGGATCCTTGGTGCGCAGGCAGATCTCCGTGATCTCCACCAGGAACGACGACAACTCTTCGGTGGCGTTCCACTGCTTGAGCACATCGGCCATCGCCTCGCCGTTCATGCCGGCGCCGCGTTTCATCAGGTCGTAGGCCTCAGCGAGGATCTGCTCGATCCCGTATTCGATGCCGTTGTGCACGGTCTTCACGAAGTGGCCGGCACCACCAGGACCGATGTAGGTAACGCAGGGGCCATCGTCGACCTGGGCGGCCATCTTGCGCACCAGGCTCTCGATCGCGTCGTAGGCCGCTTTGGTGCCGCCGGGCATCATGCTCGGCCCCTCTAAAGCACCTTTGGCGCCACCGGAGACGCCCATGCCGATGTAGCCAAAGCTCTTGCTCTCAAGCTCGGCGACGCGCCGCTCCGTGTCGGTGTAGAGGGAGTTGCCGCCGTCGATCAACAGATCGTCCTCCTCCAGCAGCGGTGAGATCTGCTGAATCATGGCGTCGATCGGATCGCCCGCCTTGATCATCATCAAGATGCGGCGGGGGCGCTGCAGCTTGCTAACGAAATCTTCGAGGCTGGTGGCGCCGATGATCTGCTTGCCGGCGCCACGACCGTTGAGGAACTCCTCTGTCTTGGCGTAGGTGCGGTTGTACACCACGCTGGAGAAGCCATTGCGCTCCGCATTGAGCACAAGGTTCTCGCCCATCACACCGAGACCAATCAGACCGAAATGGGCCTTGTCCATGACGCGCTTGCGGACACTGTTTGGCTCAGTGTGGCGAGGCTGCAGCCTTGTGCAGCCTCACTGTTGCCAACTGCCACCTGTGTGTGTGGGGATCAGATCACAGGTGGCAGATCCACCGATCAGATGACCGTGCCGTCGGCGATGGTGGCGTTCTTCTCCACCACCACGATCCCGTTGCGGATGTAGAAGCCGAGCTCAGGGCGATCAGCCTCTTCCACGCGGTCCTTGTTCACGATCGTCACGTCGCGCCCGATGCGCACGTTCTTATCGAGGATGGCCCGCTTCACCGTCGTACCGCGGCCGACACCCAGGGGAGTGCCGCCGCGCTCCCGCAGCACCGCGCGCTCTTCGCTGGATTCAAAGAAGTCGTTGCCCATTACCAGGGTGTCCTGAAGCACCGCTTCGTCTTCCACGCGAGTACGCACGCCGAGCACGCAGTGGTGAATGCTGCAGGCCTTGAGCATCGAGCCTTCGCCGATGATCGATTGGGTCACCTGCGCATCCAGCAGTTTGCTGGGGGGCAGGTAACGGGGACGGGTGTAGATCGGGAACTGTTCGTCGTAGAAGGAGAAGGCCGGGTTCGGTTGATCGGTGAGCGCCAGGTTGGCCTCGTAGAAGGCGCCGATGGTGCCGATGTCTTCCCAGTAGTCGTCGAACAGGAAGCTCTGCAGATGGTCGCCACGCCTCAGGGATTCGGGAATGATCTCCTTACCGAAGTCGGTGGCGCCGGGGTTTTTGGCCAGCAGATCAAACAGCGTGTCACGGCTGAACACGTAGATGCCCATCGAGGCCAGATAGGGCCGCTTCAGCGCCTCATCCGATGACAACCCGAGACGTGAGGTATCCACCCACATCGCCTTGAGTTCCTCACCCTTGGGCTTCTCGCGGAACTCCTGGATGCGGCCGTGGTCGTTGGTGTGCATCAAGCCGAAGCCCTCGGCCTGGGCGGCATCCACCGGCAGGGCGCCGATGCTCACGTCAGCGCCAGTTTTGATGTGATGGTCTACGAAGGTGGAGTAATCCATCCGGTAGAGCTGGTCACCGGAGAGGATCAGGTAGTGGTCCACGTCCCATTCCTGGAACAACCACTGGTATTTGCGAACGGCATCGGCGGTGCCTTCAAACCAGCTGGGGCTATCGGGCGTCTGCTGAGCTGCTAACACCTCCACAAAACCCTGACCAAACCCAGAGGAGAGGTTGTAGCTCTGGGTGAGGTGACGGTTGAGCGAGGCGCTATTGAACTGCGTCAACACATACATCTTGTTGATGCCTGAGTTGATGCAATTACTGATCGGAATATCAATCAATCGATATTTACCAGCCAGAGGCACGGCAGGCTTGGCGCGCATCTTGGTGAGCGGGTAGAGGCGCGTGCCGGCTCCGCCGCCGAGAATGATCGCCAGAACGCGCTTCATACCTGATCCCTTGTGCCTTGGGCGCCAGCACGGTAGGCGAAGCAATGGCCGGACCGAAAGCCTTCTGAGCAGATTGGCTGAAAACCGAAAGGCCGCGTCACAAGCGCAGCCTCAGCCGCTCACTCCTGGGGCTCTTGCAGCTCGAACAACTCCTCGAGCACCTTCATCGCTTGGTGCCTTTGCTGCCGCGGCTGCGGTGCCCGCAGGTTGGTCACAGGGGTGTGCAGGATCTTGTTGATGATGCCCTTGCTCAGGGCCTCCACCACCTTGCGCTCGCGGGCTGAGAGGTCCGGGCCCATGCGGCTCAGGGCCTTCTGCAGCTCCTGTTCGCGGATCTCCTCGAGCTGGGTGCGCAGGCGATTGGCCAGGGGCACAGCCTCAAGGCCATCCCACCAATCAAGAAAGTCGCGCCCCTCCTGGCGGAGCATGCCTTCGGCTTCTGCGGCAATCTCGCGACGGGCCTCTTGGTTGCGGGCCACCACCTCCTGGAGGTCGTCCACGTCGTAGGAGTCCACGCCGCTGAGCTCGCCGACACCGGCGGCGATGTTGCGGGGCACGCCGATATCCACCAGCATCAGCGAGGAGCGGCGGTTGAGCTTCTCAAGCCGTTCGGACGTGATGATCGGATCGTCGGCGCCGGTGCTGGTGAACACCAGCGAGCAGGTGCTCAGGCAGTGATCGAGATCGGTGAGCGGCCGGCATTGCACAGGCAGCCCCGGAAAGTCGGTGGCCATCTGCTCAGCGCGCTCCACCGTGCGGTTGAGCAGCACCACACCCCGGGCCCCCTTGGCCTGCAGGTGTTGCAGCAGCAGCCGGGCCATGCGGCCGGCGCCCACCACGGCGATCTGTTCCTGATCGAGGGGGACCAGATCGTCGACACCGCGGGCCTGGCCCACCTTCAGTTGGGCCAGCTCCACAGCAGCCGAACTGATCGACACCGCGCCGGTGCCGAGGTTGGTTTCACTGCGCACCCGTTTGCCGGTGCTCACCGCCTGGGTGAGGAGCCGATTGAGGATCGGGCCGATGGAGCGGTGCTCCTGGCCGAGGCGCACCATCTTCTTCACCTGGGAGAGGATCTGGCCCTCGCCCAATACGAGCGAATCGAGGCCAGCGGCAACTCGCATCAGGTGCGCCACCGCCTCTTCGTGGTGGTAGGTGAACAGGTGGGGAGTGAGCTGCTCCAGCTCAAGCCCCGAGTGATTGCTGAGGAAGGTCCCCACGGCGTTCACCCCCAGCTCGGGATGACGCAGCAGGGTGTAGATCTCCAGTCGATTGCAGGTGCTGAGGATCGAGGCCTCGAGCACATCGTCGCTGGCGCGCAGGCGCTGCAGCGACTCCTCCATGGCCTGCTCAGCAATGCTGAGCCGTTCCCGGATCTCCACCGGGGCCGTGCGGTGACTGAGGCCGACGACGGCGATGTGCATGGAGGCGGGACTGGTCTGTGAAGGACGGAACAAAGCGGAAGCCGGGTTGCCCCCGCTGAGGAGCAACCCGGCCGGAGCTTGGGAGATCAGCGCAGAGCGATGCTCTGGGCGCCGTCCTTGATGTGCACGGTGGTGGTGAAGCGTGCGGTGTTGTCCAGGGTGCTGATCACCAGGGAGCTGGTGCGAGTGCAGTCCTTCTCGAACTTCACGCCGTCGAACAGCAGACCATCGGTGATGCCGGTGGCAGCGAACACCACGTTCTCGCCGCAGGCCAGCTCTTCAGCTTCGTAGACGCGGTCGGGATCGGTGATGCCCATCTCGGCCAGGCGGGCCAGGTTGCCTTCCTTGGTGAGACCTTCCCATTCGGAGGTCTGAGCCACGGCCGGGTCGTACACCAGCTGACCCTGGAAGTGAGCACCCAGGGCGCGCAGGGCGGCGGCGGAGATCACGCCTTCGGGAGCGGCGCCGATGCCCATCAGGCAGTGGGTGCCGGTGCCGGTGAAACCACAGGCGATGGCGGCCTGCACATCGCCATCGGAGATGGGCTGCACGCGGGCGCCGGTGGCGCGGATCTCCTTGATCAGATCCTTGTGACGGGCGCGGTCCATCACCACGATCACGAGCTCTTCAGCGGGGAGGCCGAGGCACTCGCTCAGGATCTTGATGTTCTCGGTGGCCGACTTGCGGATGTCCACCTTGCCCTTGGCGGCCGGGGGAGCAGCCAGCTTCTTCATGTAGAAGTCGGGGGCGTTGAACAGACCACCGCGGTCGGAAGCGGCCAACACGGCCATCGAACCGCGCTGGCTGTTGGCGCAGAGGTTGGTGCCTTCGCAGGGGTCCACAGCGAAGTCAACGCCGGGGCCGGTGCCGCTGCCCACTTCCTCACCGATGTAGAGCATCGGCGCTTCGTCGCGCTCGCCCTCGCCGATCACGATGCGGCCCTGCATCTGGATCTTGTACATGCGCTCGCGCATCGCCTCCACGGCGGCGGCGTCAGCCTCGTTCTTGAGGCCCATGCCGGTGAGCTTGGCGGAAGCGATGCCTGCCTGCTCAACAACCTCGAGAATTTCTTGAATCAGGGTGCGATCCACAGGCGGTGCAGCGAAGGGAAGGGGAGGTCAACGCCAGGAGGTGCTTGGGATCGTGACCGCCGGAACCGCGTAAACAGCCGGTTCGGCCAGCAACACCAAGGCCTTTCAGGCTTGAAGCGCCGCTCACTGTATCAGTGCTTCCAAAGGGGATTCGAGCACCAGCAAGCGCCCATCCAAGGCCCTTGGAAGGTGCATTCCTACAATCGCCCATCTCCCCTGCCAGCAGCGCTGCCATGAGCACCAAACCCCTGGTGATCTCGCCGTCGATCCTTTCGGCCGATTTCTCCCGCCTCGGCGAAGACGTGCGCGCTGTGGATCAGGCCGGTGCCGACTGGATTCACGTGGATGTGATGGATGGCCGCTTCGTGCCCAACATCACCATCGGCCCCCTGATCGTTGAGGCCCTGCGCCCGGTGACCCAGAAGCCGCTGGATGTGCACCTGATGATCGTGGAGCCCGAGAAATATGTGGCCGACTTTGCGAAGGCCGGCGCCGACATCATTTCTGTGCAAGTGGAAGCCTGCACCCACCTGCACCGCAACCTGGCCCAGATCAAGGACCTCGGCAAGATGGCCGGCGCCGTACTCAACCCTGGCACCCCGATCGACACCCTCGAGTACTGCCTTGAGCTGTGCGACCTGGTGCTGGTGATGAGCGTGAACCCCGGTTTCGGCGGCCAGAGCTTCATCGAGAACCAGGTGCAGAAGATCCGCGACCTGCGCCGCATGTGCGATGAGCGCGGCCTCGACCCCTGGATCGAAGTGGATGGCGGCATCAAGGCCGAGAACGCCTGGAAGGTGATCGAAGCCGGTGCCAATGCCATCGTGAGCGGCTCGGGCGTGTTCAACCAGCCCAGCTACGCCGATGCCATCACCGGCATCCGCAACAGCAAGCGCCCCGTGGCCGTGGCGGCCTGATCACAACAGCGCCCAGATCCAGTCTCGCGGGGGCCTTTCCGGCCTGCCGCGGACTTGCGAAAGGGCAATCAGAACAAAACCCCGCTCTGTACGGCTTGTACAGAGCGGGGTTTTTCGCTGTTCAGGGTTGATTCGGTCGATGCCCTGTCAGGCGATCAGGCGCTAAGGAACCAGCCGTAGCTGTGCAGGCCGATGCCCAGGAGGTTCACGCCGATGTAGCAAACGCAAATCACCACCAGGCCGGCCACGGCCACCATCGCCGGGCGGCGCCCCTGCCAGCCGCGGCTCAGGCGCGTGTGCAAGTAAGCGGCATACACCAACCAGCAGATCAGGGCCCAGGTTTCCTTGGGATCCCAGCTCCACCAGGTGCCCCAGGCCTCGTTGGCCCACACGGCGCCACTCACGATGCCAATCGAGAGCAACAGAAAGCCCACGGTGATCGTGCGGTAGCTGAGGCTGTCGAGTTGCTCGCTGAGCGACAGGCTGGCGCTACTGAGCTGCAGGCCGCCGGCGGAGCCGCCATCCACCGCAAGGCTGGCCTGGCGGAACGCGCCACTGCCAATGGAGCTGCTGCGCAGTTCCAACTCCTGGCCGCGATCGGTGAACAGCACCGCCAGGGAGAGCAGCGAGCCCACCAACAGGGCGGCGTAACTCACCATGATCACGCTCACGTGCATCACCAGCCAGCTGGAGCGCAGGGCAGGCACCAGCGGTGCGGCCTGCTGCAGCTGATCAGGCAAGGCAAAGCTGGCGAAGGCCACACAGCCCAGGCCCATTGGTGTAGCCGCAGCCGCCACGATTGGCGAGGGGTAGCTGCGCTCCACCAACAGCTGGGTGAGGGTGCAGGCCCAGGCCAAGAAGCAGAGCGATTCGTAGAGGTTGCTGATCGGGAAGTGGCCCGACTGCCACCAACGCAACACCAGCTGGGCGGTGAGGGCGAGGTTGGCAGCCGCCACCATCAGCCGCACAGCCTGACTGCCCTGGCCGGAGCCACTCACACTCCAGAACGCCACAGGAAGCGCCAGCAACAGCAAGGCAAAGGCGCCGAGGCCAAGGGCCAGAACCGGATCGGTCACGAAGGGGGGCGAAGAACGCAAAGGTTGCTCGCCAGTCTGCCGTGAAGTGTGGGCTACCGACTGGCCTGTCTCAACAGCACCAAACCACCGCCCAGGCCGATGAACACCGGCATCCAGGCGGCGAAGAAGGGCATCAGGGTGCCTTTAATCCCCAGGGAGCTGAAGATGAACGACATCAAGTAGTAACCAAAGATCAGCAGCACGCTGATCCCGAAGCCCTGGCTGCGACTGGTGCGGGCATTGGGCCGCACCCCCAGGCTGCTGCCGATCAACCCGAACACCAGACAGATCGCCGGGAAGGCGAATTTCTCCTGAATCCGCACCCGCAGGCGCCGCGCTTCCTTGCGATCACCGGCCTGCTGCAGCAACGCCTCAGCCCGCCAGGCCTGGGCCACCGTCATCTGGGCCGCGTCGCTGGGGAGCTTGCCCACATCAAGGGGGGCCTTGGTGAAGGGATAGAAGTAGCGATCGAAATCCGCTGAGGTGGTGCGGTTGTTGGCGCTGTCGATATCCACGATGCGGCCATCGCGGAACTCCCACATGCTGCGCGGCTCATTCCACACACCCGTTTTGGCGATGAGCAGCTGCTGGTGACCAGCCTTGGTGAAATCCACCAGGGTCACCTCGTACATCTTTCCTTCGCGGAAGCGGCGCGAATAAAACAGCTGCGCCAGATCGTTGCTGCTGCGCTCTTTGCCGTCTTCGTCGGTGGTGGTGATCTGCGCGTAGCGGGAATACACCACGTTGTCGCCCCGTTCAGCGGCAATCGAGCGGCCCAGGGCTGAATCGAGGGTGTCGGCGGCAGCGAGGTTGGCGCTCGGCACGATCACATCGTTGAACACAAACGTGAGCACGGTCATCAGCGCGGCCACGGCCAGGGCTGGAACCACCATCCGCCAGGTGGGCACACCGATGCTGCGCAGCGCCGTGAGTTCGCTTGAGCTCGACAGGCGGCTGAAGGCGAGCAACGTGGCCATCAAGGTGGCCATCGGGAAGGAGAGCACCAGGAAACCCGGCAAGCGCAAGCCGAGCACCTGCATGGCCACCAGTGGGGGCAGGCCGGCCTCGGCCACCTTGCGCACCAGCTCGAACACCACCCCCACCGAGAGCGACACCGCCGTGAACGCGGCGATGCCAAACAACAGAGGTCCCAAGAGCTCTGAGGAGAGCCAGCGATCCATCAGCGGCAAGCGCTGCCACTGGCGAATCAACCGTTGCCACTGCCGCTGCAGCGGTTGAAGCAGGGAGGAAGCGGCGCTCACAGGCGAAAGTCCTCCCCGAGGTAGTGGCGCCGCACCAGCGGATCGTTGGCCATCTCGCGCGAGGGACCGCTGGCCAGGATGCTGCCCTCCGTGAGGATGTAGGCCCGATCCGTGATCGCCAGGGTTTCGCGCACGTTGTGATCGGTGATCAGGATCCCCATGCCGCGATCGCGCAGGCGGGCGATCAGGCCCTGGAGATCGGCCACCGCCAGAGGATCCACCCCGGCAAAGGGTTCATCGAGCAGCAGGTAGCGCGGCCCCTGCTCGCCCACGGCCAGGGCCCGCGCCACCTCGCAGCGTCGCCGCTCACCGCCGGAGAGCTGAAAACCGCGGCGCTGGGCAAAGGGGCGCAGATGGAAATCGTCCACCAGCTGCTCCACCCGTTCGCGACGCTGGGCCTTGGGCGCCCCGCTTTCCTGCAGGGCGAGCATCAGGTTGTCGTGCACGCTGAGGTTGCGGAACACGCTGGCCTCTTGGGGCAGGTAGCCAATCCCCAGGCGGGCCCGCTCCGGCATCGACAGTTCAGCCACCGCCTGGCCATCCATCTGCACCTGACCCGAATCCGGGCGCAGCAGGCCGGTCACCAGGTTGAACGTGGTGGTTTTGCCGGCGCCATTAGGCCCAAGTAACCCCACCACCTCACCGGGATTGAGGTTGAGGCTCACCTGCTTCACCAGCGGCCGCCCAGCAATCGTGAGCGCCACGTGATCCAGCACCAAACTCATGGCTGCGCGGTCGGCGAAACCTGCCCGCCAGGCGCTGGTGTCGTTGGAGCGGGCGAGGAACCAGCAGGGGCAGTTGCAGTGGTTGGAGGGGTCTGTTGCTGTTGGATCTTCAGCCGACTGAACACCTGCTGACCTTCAGGCGGGATGGCGATCAGCCGCTCGCCATCCACCAGATACACCACCCGCTCAGCGCGGATCAGGTTGCCGCCTTCCTGAACGATGTCGACATCGCCGCTGAGCACCACCCGGTTCTCTTTGCTGAAGTACTGGGCTTGGCGGGCGGTGGCCACCACCCGTTCATCTGGGTACACGATGCGCACATTGCCGGTGGCGGTCACCACACCGGTGAGCTGATCGGCGCGCTGTAGATCCGATTCAATCGTGACCAAGCCAGTGCTCACACGGGCTGGCTGGGCGGGAGTCGCAGGGGCAGCCTGCGTGGCCGAGGACGCAGCGGGGATCAGTGAGGCACCCGTCGCGCTCACCTGGGCGAACACTGATGGTGTGAACCCCAGAACCGCGGCCAGGAGCGCGAGAGATCTGGGCATGCTGCGCGCTGCGGCCAAGCCCGCTCCCCGCTCTTGAAGTTTCCGTATCGTATCGCTCAGTTCGCCTGGCGCATCAGGCCTTTCAGGCTGCAGGGCTGAGCGCTGGCAAGGGCAAGGCATCGGGATCCTGCTCCTGCTGAAGGGCCAGCAAGCGATCGCGGGAGCGCTGGCGCAGCAGGGTCAGATCGAGGCCAAAACACACATCTCCTGCTCCCTGCAGGCGCCCGAGGCCCTCACCCAGCAACACCGTGGCGCCACGACGGTTGCCGCGCTCCAAGTGCAGGTGCGCCACGGCGATCTGAAGGATTCCCTGCAGCACCTTGCGGCAGGGGGCCTGGGTTTCATGCCAGAGCTCCTCGAAGCCGTCGTGGCAGGCGTACCACTCACCGGCATTAAAAAGCCTGACGGCGTCCCCGAAGCGGGGATCGGCCATCAGGCTCTGTTCCTCTGAGAGGGGCTCGCTCAACGACGGGCGGGCTTCTTCGCCGGCAGCTTGCGCAGACGGATCGACTCGGGGGTCACCTCGAGCATCTCGTCGGGACCGATGTACTCGAGCGCGCGCTCGAGGGTCATCTGCATCGGCGCCTGCAGGGTGTCGAGTTCCTCAGCGCCGGCGGAGCGCATGTTGGTGAGCTGCTTGGTTTTGCAGACGTTGATCTCGAGATCCTGAGGGCGGTTGTTTTCGCCCACGAGCATGCCCTTGTACACCTTGGTGCCGGGGCTGATGAAGAACTGGCCGCGATCTTCAGCGTTCTTGAGGGCATAGAAGGTGGCGGTGCCCTCTTCGAAGGCGATCAGCACACCGTTGCGGCGGGTCTCGAACTCACCCTGCATCGGGCGGTAATCAAGGAAGGAGTGGCTCATGATCCCTTCGCCGCGGGTGGCGCGGATGAACTCACCGCGGAAGCCGATCAGGCCGCGGGAGGGAACCACAAACTCCAGCTGGGTGCGGCCGTCGTTGGTGTTCTCCATGTTCTGCATCTCGGCCTTGCGGATGCCGAGCTTCTCGATGCAGGCGCCAACGGCTTCCTCGGGCACATCCAGCACCAGGGTTTCGAACGGCTCGGAGGGGGTGCCGTCGATGGTGCGGAAGATCACCTGAGGCTGGCTCACCTGGAACTCATAGCCCTCGCGGCGCATCGTTTCGATCAGGATGCCCAGGTGCAGCTCACCGCGGCCGCTCACGGACCAGCGGTCCGGGGAGTCGGTGTCTTCCACCCGCAGCGCCACGTTGGTGAGCAGTTCCTTGTTGAGGCGATCGCGCACCTGACGGCTGGTCACGAACTTGCCTTCCTTACCGGCGAAGGGCGAGTCGTTGACCACGAAGGTCATCTGCAGGGTGGGTTCATCCACCTTGATCAGCGGCAGCGCCTTGGGCTCATCCGGGCAGGCGATGGTTTCGCCGATGTTCACTTCATCGAAACCGGCCACGGCCACGAGATCGCCGGCGCGGGCCTGCTCGATCTCCACGCGCTGCAGGCCCTGGAAGCCGAGCAGCTTGCTGATGCGGCCGCGCTTCACGCTGCCGTCATCACGGAGCAGCGCCACGGGTTGACCAGCCCTGATCGTGCCGTTGTGGATGCGGCCGATCATGATCCGGCCGAGGAAATCGCTGTAGTCGAGGGTGGTCACCTGCAGCTGCAGGGGCTTCTCCGGATCACCCACCGGCGGCGGAACATGACGCAAGATCGCTTCGAACAGCGGCCGCATGTTGTCGCTTTCGGTCTTCATATCCGGCTTGGCGTAACCGCCCATGCCGCTGCCGAATAGATAGGTGAAATCGCACTGGTCGTCGTCGGCGCCCAGCTCCAGGAACAGGTCGAGCACCTTGTCGACAGCCTGCTCGGGATCAACACGGGCACGGTCGATCTTGTTCACGAACACGATCGGGCGAAGACCCTTCTCCAGCGCCTTCTTGAGCACGAAACGCGTCTGGGGCATCGGGCCCTCGTTGGCGTCCACGATCAGCAGACAGCCATCCACCATTCCGAGCACCCGCTCCACCTCTCCACCGAAGTCGGCGTGGCCGGGGGTGTCCACGATGTTGATGCGGATCCCCTCGTAGTCCACCGCAGTGTTCTTGGAGAGGATCGTGATGCCGCGCTCGCGCTCCAGGTCGTTGGAGTCCATCACGCAGGTGGGCACCGCTTCGTTGTCGCGGAAGATGCCCGATTGAGCCAGCAGCGCATCCACCAGGGTGGTTTTGCCGTGGTCAACGTGGGCAATGATTGCAATATTGCGAATCGGGGTTCCCGGATGCTCGCCGCTCATAAATCGATGGTGTCGGTTGATCTCTAGTGCGCACGCCGCAGGCGTTGGCGTGGGAACGGTGGCTGAAACCCCTGAGCCCGATCACACGGCAAATTGCGATGTGAATGGAGCTGGTATCTCTTGCAGCGTGGCCTGCAGATCCGTTCTGATGCCGAGCAACGCTGAGCAGCAGTGGAAGCTGAGACCGATGACCCCTACGGTGCGTTAAGGGAATCTATCGCAGCGCCTGAAGTGGGATAAGGCCCTCAGCGGCGTTGCACCAGGGTGCCGCGGGTCACGCCAAGGCGGCTTTCCAGCTGCTCGCGCTGCCACACGGTGCGCCCACTGAGCTCCCCGCTGATGGCCTGCTGATAGAGCTCCACCCGCCGGCGCGCATCGGTCGGGCTGTCGTCGAGCAATTCCAGCCTGAGGCGACGCACACCAGCTTGCAACAACTGGGGAATCGCCTCGGCTGCCGTTTGCGCACGGCCGTTAAACAAGGTGTTGCGGCAGCCCAGATCCGCCCGCAAGGGGTGCTCAACGCCGCTGCGATCGCGCAACAGCACCGTGTGGGTTTCGCAGGGGCGACCGCAATCGGTGTGGTCGTGACCGTCGGAGAGGAAGGCGCAGAACAGGCAGTGCTCCATGTGGAACAGCGGCATGTGCTGGTGCAGGGTGATTTCCACGCGGCCTGAGGCGGTGCCGGCCACCAGCGCCAGGAGCTGATCCAGGGCCAGGTCGTAGCTGGCGGTGATCGCCTCCAGGCCCCAGCGCTCCAAAAACCAGCGGGCCGTGAGCGGGTTGGCCACATTCAACGAGAAATCACCGATGCAAGGGGCCACCGGGGTCAGCCGCTCAAGCTGATCGGCATTGCGCACCAAAAAGCCATCCGGCTCCGCCCGGAGCAGCGGCTCCAGGGTCCAAGCCTCATCAGGGCGGCAGATCCGGGCGCCTGCGGCCCAGATGCCCCCGGGCCAACAACCCCGCCCAGCGCGCACGGCCTGCCGCAACTGAGCCGGATGCTCCAGATCCACGATCACGCGGTGCACCGGCAGCTCGCGCAGCGCCTCCAGTTGCTCAAGGCTGCGCACCAACACGCTCAGCTCCACCGCCCCTGGCTCGCAAGGCTCGCTTTGCGGCGCTGGCAGCAGAGCGCTCCAACGCTCCAACGCTGGCGCACCGGCTGAGGTGGAAGCCACAGAACTCACGGCAGGCATGGCCTCAGCCAACTGATCCACCAAGGCCCGGCGCAGCTCGTTGAGCTGCGCCACCGGCAGGAACAGCTCGCCCTCCAGGCGCGCCTCCAGCCCGCCCAGGCACCAAGGGGTGCCGCCCAGACGGCCCAGTTGCTGCTCCAGGCGATCCCGATCGAGTGCGGCGCCGCGGGCGGGTTGCAGCGGCTGGCTGGAGGCCACCTGCCAAGGACCGCCAGCCAGGCCTGGGATGGCGGCCACTTCCAGGCGCAACGGCTCATCGACACGGCCCCACACCCGCAGCTGCAGGGGTTGGCGTTGTTCTTGCGAATCCCGTTGAGCGAGGCGCTCCAGCTGCCGTTCCAGCTGGGGATCACTGGTGAGCCAACAGGGGCTGCCGGGCTGCAACCCCGAACAATCGATGCGCCCCGGCCCGAGCTTCAAGGCCACGCGCCCGCCGGGCAGAGGCTCCACCTGCATCAGCCGGCCCCCCACCTCCCGGGGCGGCTGAAGTGGATCGGAATTGGGCACCTCGAGCACCACCCCATCGCCAGGCTTGAGGGCTTGCTGGGTGCGCAGCACCAGGCGGCCCTGGGCGGGTGCCTGCTCCAGCCGCCCCAGCCAGGGACCGCGTTTTTTGCTCCAGCGCCCGTTCACCAGCTGGCGATGGTTCACCCCATCGAGCCAGCCGTGACTGAGACCACGGGAAAAGCTCAGCTCCAGCTGCCGGCGCAATTGCTCGGTGGGCTGCAGAGGCGCGTCGCTCTCATCCGCCTTCGCCGCCAACTGATCAAGTCCCTGGCGGTAGGCATCGGTGACGGCAGCCACGTAGGTGGACTCCTTCAACCGCCCCTCAATCTTGAGGCTGGCGATGCCGCAGGCCGCCAGCTGGGGCAACAGATCCCAAGCCGCCAGATCCTGCGGCGACATCAAATAGCGCTGCTCGCCGAGATCACGCTCCTCACCATCGACGATCAATTGATACGGAAGCCGGCAGGCCTGGGCGCATTCGCCTCGGTTGGCGCTGCGCTGGCCGAGGGCTTCGCTGGTGAGGCATTGGCCGGAGTAGGCCACGCACAGGGCACCGTGCACAAACACCTCCAGAGGCATCTCCAGAGCCCGCTGGTGGAGTTGAGCCTGGATGCGCTGCAGATCCTTCAGGCTGAGTTCCCGGGCCAACACCACCCGCGTGCAACCCAGTTCAGCCGCGATCGCCACACCGGCGGCACTGGTGATCGACATCTGCGTGGAGCCATGCACCGCCAACTCCGGTGTGAGCTCCCGGGCCAGCAACGCCAGGCCCACGTCTTGCACGATCAGCGCATCCACGCCAGCTGCTTCTGCCGCCAGCAGCAACTCAGCTGCCTGTTGCAGCTCCGCCGGAAAGATCAGCACGTTCACGGTGAGGAATCCCTTCACACCGCGGCGGTGCAGCCACTCCATCACCTCCGGCAGATCGCAGAGGCAGAAGTTCTCAGCGCGGAGCCTGGCGTTGAACTGCTCCACACCGAAATACACGGCATCGGCGCCATTGGCCACGGCGGCCTTGAGCGACTCCCAGCAACCTGCCGGGGCGAGCAGTTCAGGCAGGGCAGCCATCAGCGGCCAAGCCGCTCAGCGGCTTCAAAGGTTTTGAGCGCATCCGCGCTGCCTTCAAAGCGCCAATGCCAGGGCTCGTAGCTCACGCCCTGGCGGTTCCCCTGAGGAAACGACAAGGTGAAGTGATAGCGATTGGCATTGGCCTGCAGCCAGGCAAACGCCTTGGTGGACTCGAAGCTGGGGGAGAGATCCGTGCCCGGGGCTTGGCCATCACCGAGATCCACCGCGTAACCGGTGCTGTGCTCGGAGAAGCCCGGCGGTGCACTCACCTGAGCCCGCTCCAGTGCACTCTGATTGCGCTCAGATTTCACATCGAAAAAGATCGTCTTCTGAAGATCAATGGAGCGGTAGGCACTGAGCACCCTGAGCTCCACGCCATCGGCCGCTGCCGAAGCCATCAATCGTTCAAGCGCTTCGGCTGCATCGCGGTGCAGCTCCACACCCGGCGCGATCGCCACCAGATCAGCGGGCGCCGCTTCTCCGTAGGGAAAGTGCCCCAGGAGCCGACCATCGAGGCCAACCCTTGCCTTGAGGCCCTGCACCGGCGGGGGTGCGAGCAGGCGTCTGATCGGTTGCGGAAACACCACCACCAGCGCAGCCGCCGCAAGCACACTGGAACCAGCGGCAACGAGCGCAAGGCGCCAGCGGGGCTTGCGCTGCAGGGCCGGTGAAACCGTGCGTTTAGCGAGCGGGATGTCGTCGCCGCCGGAGCGCTTGGAGCTGCGTGCCGCAGTGGGCAGCCGACTGGCGCTGGGCAAGCGACGTCTCCCATGGCGGCAGGGTTGACCGATGGTAGGCCTGTGCCAAGGCAACGCCAGCAACGCACTGCTTAGCGGTGTTAGCTTCCCCCCAACATCCTTCTGGCGGAGCGGGTTTCAAGATGTTGCGAGTCGCGGTGGTGGGCGGCGGCCCGAGCGGATCCTGTGCTGCAGAAGTGCTTGCCAAGGCCGGCATTCAAACCTGGATCTTCGAGCGCAAGCTGGATAACGCCAAACCCTGCGGTGGTGCGATTCCGCTGTGCATGGTGGCCGAGTTCGACCTGCCCGAGTCGATCATCGACCGCAAGGTCCGCAACATGAAGATGATCTCCCCCTCCAACCGTGAGGTGGATATCAATCTCGAGAACGAGAACGAATACATCGGCATGTGCCGCCGCGAGGTGATGGATGCCTTCCTGCGCAACCGTGCCGCCGAGCTGGGCGCCCATCTGGTGAATGGTCTCGTCACCAAGATCGACACAGGTGCCAACCGCCAGGGCCCCTACACCCTCACCTACTCCGACTACAGCGAGGGTGAAGCCACCGGCATCACCCAGACCCTCGAAGTGGATCTGATCATTGGCGCCGATGGCGCCAACAGCCGCGTGGCCAAGGCCATGGATGCCGGCGACTACAACGTGGCGATCGCCTTCCAGGAGCGCATCAAGCTGCCCCCGGAAGAGATGAAGTACTACGAGAGCCTCGCTGAGATGTACGTGGGCACCGATGTGTCGCCCGACTTCTACGCCTGGGTGTTCCCTAAATACGACCACGTGGCCGTGGGCACCGGCACCATGCAGGAGAACCAGGCCCTGATCAAGAGCCTGCAGGAAGGCATTCGCGAGCGCGCCAAGAAGCGCCTAGTAAATGGCGAAGTGATCAAGGTGGAAGCGCACCCGATCCCTGAGCACCCCCGTCCGCGCCGAGTAGTGGGCCGCATGGCTCTAGTGGGCGATGCCGCCGGCTATGTGACCAAGAGCTCCGGCGAAGGCATCTACTTCGCAGCCAAGAGCGGCCGCATGTGCGCCGAGCAGATCGTGGAATCCAGCCAGGGCGGCACCAAGGTGCCCAGCGAGGCCGACCTCAAGAAGTATCTGAAGAAGTGGGATCGCCAGTACGGCGCCACCTACAAAGTGCTGGAGATCCTCCAGAACATCTTCTACCGCAACGATGCAGCCCGCGAAGCGTTCGTGGAGATGTGCGATGACAAGGACGTGCAGCGTCTCACCTTCGACAGCTATCTCTATAAGCGCGTGGTGATGATGAACCCCTGGCAGCAGCTCAAGCTCACGCTTCTCACCCTGGGTTCGGTGCTGCGCGGCAACGCCCTGGCACCGCAGGGCTACAAACCGGTGGCCAGCGCCGTTCGCGACGAAGCCGAAGTGAACGCCATGCTTGCCGTAAGCACCATCAAAGGTGGCATCCGCGTGGGCAAGGCCAAGGAAGCTGGCTCTAACGGAACGAAGGCCTCCGATTCAGCAACCGATGAGCGCGAGCCCGTGTTGGCTGGCAAAGGCTGAAACGAAGCCTGAACGGCTGAATTGCCGCCACAACAAATCAGCCGTCCCGAGAGGGGCGGCTTTTTTGTGCAGATCTGGTTGATCGCGTCGTGCCTGCACTATTACGTGCAGGACTGACTCTCCGAGAGGCGGAAAGGTTCAGGCCTCAGTCATCGACACAAGCTTCTGCTTGCCGCTATCCCAAAGGATCAGATTAAAGCAGCGCGGTAGATCACGGAGACGCAGATAAGCGCAATCATCCAGCAAGTGTTGATTGGCCTCATGGCAAGCACGCAGCCGGTAGTTAGGGATACGTTCACACAGGTGGTGAATGCTATGGAAGGCGATATCTGCCGAAAACCAATGCAGCAAACGCGGAAGAATCAAATTGCTGCTGCCCTCAATTGCCCCTTTGAAGTAGCTCCAGTCATTGGTGCGGTGGGCGTAGGAATCCGGAAAGTTGTGCTGCACAAAGAAGATGCAGATAAAGATCGCGGCCGAGCAGGTCATCACGATCGCATAGCAACTCCAGAACAAACCAGCGCCTAGCCAACGGCTCATCAACCACCAACTCGAGAGCACGCAGAGATTGTTCGCCGCTAGATCGATGAATTCACCGCCCGTATACCAGTGGCTGGATTTGAAGGCCAAGGTTCGGGGAACCAAACTGAACAGCGCACTCCAGCCATCCCGGCGCACTGCAGCAGCCATCGCACCCGCCCACTCCCAGAGGCCAAGCAACAACTGCAGCCGTGGACGCACCACCAGATAAGAAAAGCCACCCGGGAAAAGCATCAAGGGGTGGCGCGACCATCCATAGCGTTGTTGCTGCTGAGGCGTGAGCTGCTGAAATTGCTCCACCGTGAGCAGAGCCGAAGGGCCGCGATATCGCTCCCAGTTGCCGTTATGCAGATGATGAAAGGCGTGCCCCCGCGACCAGGGATGCTGCGGAATCGCATTCACAACGCCCAGCAGAAAGCCAACACTGCGATTAAGAAGTTTGCTGCGAAACAATGACCCGTGCCCGCAGTCATGCATCAGGGAAAAACAACGGGCTGAAAACAGCACCAGCAACGCCAGCGCGGGCACGATCAACAGGGTTTCAAGCCGCAGCGGTTGCCAGAGCCAGGGCAAGGCTGCCCAAAGCAAGGCCGTGGGAACCAGCGTGGTGAGCAGCTGCCAGAGCGCCCGCAGGTTGTCGGAGCGACGAAAGGGCGCCAGCGAAAAATCGCCGCGATTCTTGAGCTGAGTGTGTTGCAAGGTGAATGCCGAACCTGATCACCAGGTGCGCTGCATCACCTGCTCAATCCACACCCTAGTGGGCGTGCGCTGGCGGCAGCTGATCAGCCGGTGATGCGGCTGAAATCGGCCAACACCGAGGCCTGATTGCGCAACACGCCCAGGAGATTCAGACGGTTGGCGCGGACCGCTGCGTCGTCGGCCATCACCATCACGCTCTGGTCCCCATCAAAGAAGGCCGCCAGCGCTGAGGCACCCGCGATCAAGCCCTGGGCCAGGCGGCTGTAGCGATCGGCGCTATCCCTGGTGGCGATGGGCTCGAGCTGATCGATCACCGCCAGCATCCCCGCTTCGCTGCTCTTCTCAAACAGTGCCGGATCCACCACCGTTGCTGCGGAAAGCACGCTGGCATCGAGATCGCCTTTTTCTGCCAAGCGGGCCGCGCGGGTCACCACCGCCTGCACCGCCGCCAGCTCACCGCTGGAGCGCAGGGCCATCAGCAGCTCCGCCCGCTGGCGCGCATCAGCCGGATCGGTGATCACCCGCTCAATCGGCACACCATCCCCCGCCACAGCCTGCACCAGATCCACAGCCGTGCCGCCCTCTTCGAGCAGGCTCTGCAGCCTCTGACGCAGAAACTCAGCCAGCTCCGCAGCCAGGGCCGGTGCGTCCACCTTGAACTCGGGCAGCAGCTGAGCCCAATGGGCGGTGGCCCGCTCCAGCAGTCGCTGCAGATCCAGGCTCCAGCCCTTGGCCCAGAGAATCTGCAGCAGGCCATTGCCGGCCCGGCGCAGGGCATAGGGATCCGACGAACCAGTGGGGCGCTCACCCTTGGCGTAAATGCTCAGCAACAGCTCGAGCCGCTCGGCCAGAGCCACCACGGCACCTGCATCGGATTCGGGCAGATCGTCGCCTGCGCCGCGGGGGAGGTAGTGCTCGAGAACAGCCAGAGCCACTTCGCGCGGCTCGCCTTCGGCCAGGAGATATTTCCCGCCCATCACCCCCTGAAGCTCAGGGAATTCACCCACCATCTGGCTCACCAGATCGTGCTTGCAGAGATGGGCGCCGCGGCGGGCATGGCTCGCCGTGGCTTCACTCAAAGCGAGCTGCTCCAGCAGCACATCGGTGCACCACTCCAGGCGCTCAACCCGATCGAGCAAGGAGCCCAGGCCTGCAGCAAAGGTGACCCGCGCCAGTTGATCGCGCCGATCAATGCTGGCCACGGCCCGATCGGCATCCACGAAAAACTCCGCATCCGCCAAGCGGGCCTTGAGCACCCGCTCATTGCCGCGGCGCACCAGCTCAGAGGCCTCCGGCAAGCCGTTGCCAATGCACAGGAAGCGGGGCAGCAGGCTGGCCCGGGCATCGAGGGCGAGGGGGTCGTGGGCTGCACCCTTGCGGTAGAGGGGCACATAGCGCTGGTGGGCGCGCATCACGGTGCTGAGCACCTCCGCCGGTAAGGCCAAATAGTGATCAGCCACGCTGCCCTCGATCAGCAGGGGCGACTCCACCAGATCGGTGAGTTCCTCGAACAACTCATCGGGAAGGTCTGGCGTGGCCTCGAGCGCCTGAGCGGCCGCAGCCACCTGCTCACGGATCCACTGGGCCCGGGCGCTGCGATCCACCTGCACACCGGCAGCGGCCAACGCTTCCGCGTATCCAGACGCACTAGCAATGCTCACGGCGTCGCTCTTGAGACGGTGGCCCCGGCTGCTGTTGCCGCTGCTCACCTCCGGATCGCTGCCCTCGAGCCGCACAGGCACCACCTGGCCATCAAGCATCGCCACCAGCCAGCGCACGGGCCGTGAGAAGCGGCTCTCACCCGAACCCCAGCGCATGAAGCGCCGGCCCTGAAGGCTGTTGATCCATTGGGGAATCCATTCGCCCAGCAGCTCAGGCGCAGGCCGCCCCCGCTCCAGCACGCGGGCGAACACAAACGGACCCTTCGGGGTCTCGCGCACCTCCAGGGCCGAGGCGTCGATGCCGCAGCGCTTGGCGAAGCCTTCTGCAGCCGGGGTTGGCACGCCGTCTTTAAACGCCTGCGCTGCAGGAGGGCCTTTGCGCTCTTCCTCAAGATCAGGGGCCGCAGCCTCCACACCCTCCACCACCACCGCGAGGCGCCGCGGCGTACTGGTGCAGCGGATCTCACCATAACCGAGACGCGCTTCGCTGAGATCGCGGCTCACCATCTGCTCGAGCTGGGGGAGCGCCAGCCGTGCAAAATCAGCGGGCAGTTCCTCGGTCCCGATCTCCAGCAGAAAGGTCGACACGAGGGGCAGCCCGCAACAGCCGCCCACTGTATTGAAGAGAGACCGGGCGATCTGGGGCGCGGAGTGCAGCTGCCGGAGCCGCTTTCAGCGTCTGCGCTGAGCGGGTTGCCACCGGCGTTTCGCTACGGTCATCACAACACTTTGATCAGCGTGTGACCGTGACGGCAGGGCCTGATGAACGCGGTTTCTCACCTTGCATCGCCAACGGCGCCGATCGCAGCAAGTTCGAGCAGCTGAAGGCCGATAGCGCCTACCTGCGCGATCCCCTCGCCGAAGAGCTGGAGAACGAACGTCCCAACTTCAGCGAAGGCGCTGTTCAGCTGCTCAAGTTCCACGGCAGCTATCAGCAGGACAATCGCGAAAACAGGCAAAAAGGCCAAGAGAAGGATTGGCAGATGATGCTGCGCCTGCGCAGCCCCGGCGGTCGCATTCCTGCCTCGCTGTATCTGGCCCTCGATGATCTGGCCGATCGCCTCGGCAACGGCACCCTGCGGGTGACCACGCGCCAGGCGTTCCAGATGCATGGCATCCGGAAGCACAACCTGCGCGAAGTGATTGGCACGATCGTGCGGGGCATGGGCTCCACCCTGGCCGCCTGCGGCGATATCAACCGCAATGTGATGGCCCCGGCAGCGCCCTTCGAAAAGGGTGCCTACCCCGCTGCTCGCCAACTGGCGAACGACATCGCCGACACCCTCAGCCCGCAAGCCGCGGAAGGGGCCTACCTCGACCTGTGGGTGGATGGCGAACTCAGCTACCGGATCAAGCCCAGCCGCGCCGTGAACAAGGTGCGTGAGCGCCAGCACGAGGGCGGTGTGTTCAGCGGCGACAGCCAAGAACCGCTCTACGGACCCACCTACCTGCCCCGCAAATTCAAGTGCGCGGTGACGGTTCCCGGCGATAACTCCGTGGATCTGCTCACCCAGGACATCGGCCTGGTGGCCTTCGCCGATGCCAATGGCGCCCTGCGCGGCTGCAACGTGTATGTGGGTGGTGGCATGGGCCGCACCCACAACAAGGAAGAAACCTTTGCCCGCACCGCCGATCCCCTCGGCTATGTGGACGCCGAGCATGTGCTTGATCTGGTGCAGGCGATCCTGGCGCTGCAGCGCGACTACGGCGATCGCAACAACCGCCGCCACGCGCGGATGAAATACCTGATCCACGATCAGGGCATTGCCTGGTTCAAGCAGGAACTGAAGGCGAAGTATTTCCAGCACCCGATCAAAGGGATGCGGCTTGAGCCGAAGGTGAAGCTCGAGGACTACCTGGGCTGGCATCGCCAGACCGCCGGCAAGTGGTTCGTGGGCATCCCCCTGCTCTGCGGCCGCCTCGGGGGCGAGCTCAAGCGTGGGCTGCGCCAGCTGGTGGAGACCTACCAGCTGGAGATCCGCCTCACCCCCAACCAAGACCTCCTGCTGTGCAACATCGGCACCGCCCAACGGGGCAGCGTGCGCGATGCCCTGGCAGCGCTGGGGATCGATGCCCCCGACGCCCCGGCGCTGTTGGCACGCCATGCCATTGCCTGCCCGGCCCTACCCCTCTGCGGGCTGGCGGTCACGGAAGCCGAGCGGATCCTGCCCCAGGTGTTGGATCGCCTCGATGCCCAGCTGCGGCGCTTGGAGATCGAGAAGCCGATGCTGGTGCGGATGACCGGCTGCCCCAATGGCTGCGCCCGCCCCTACATGGCCGAGCTTGGCCTGGTGGGCGATGGCGTGAACCAATACCAGCTCTGGCTCGGCGGCACCCCCAACCTCACGCGCCTGGCTGAGCCGTATCTCGAGAAGATGCCTCTCGAGAAGCTCGAAACCACGATCGAACCGCTGCTGCAGGGATGGAAAGCCGCAGGCGGCCGTCGCTCCTTCGGCGATTACGTGGTGAAGCTGGGCCGCGAAAAGGTGGAGAGCCTGCTGGCCTCAGCGGCCTGATTGCATCAACAGCCGGAGCGTCCATAAATCGCTTGGGTCTGGCCCGTGCGCCAGGCCCAGAGTTGATCGCCGTGGCTGAAGTGCCACCACTCATTGGGGTGTTGGGCAAAACCAGCCGCGAGCATCACTTCCGCAAGCCGATCACGGCGCTCCTGCCAGATCAGGGCCTGCCTGCGTAGCGCTTCGTCTGATGCGTCAGCAGCCACCCCTCGGAAGTGATCGGGTTCGGAAACAGCGCCGATCGCATCGATGGGGGAGCCGAGATCCAGAGGCGTGCCATCGGGATCCGCCAGTGTGAGATCCACCGCCGCACCGGTGCTGTGGGGTGGTGGTGTGGCGGGATCGTTGCTGGGTGGAGCCCAGAAACGCCCCACCTCCTGCTCCACCGAAGCGCGAGCCTCACTCGGGATGGAGGCATCGATGCCGCGAACCCTGCATTCTTCAGCGATGGCATGGGCCACCATGAAGCGCTGCACCGCCAGCGGCCGCCAGGCATCAAAGATCGCCAGTCGCAAGCTGGGTTGCACGTTCTGAAGGGCGCGCTGGGCCTGAAGCAGGCGCTCAATCACCCCCTGGCGCAGGCGAAACGGGCACGCATCAGCTCCATAGGGCGCACCCACGGCGGCATAGGGGTGGGGTTCCAGCCGCCACAACCCAGCCGGCAAGGGGAGCAAAGGCTCGCCGCAGTCATCGATCGGGATCGGGCTCCAGGGACGCAAGGCCATCAGTTCAAACGGGCGGGTGCCGCCGTGCGCCGGCGCTGCTCAGCCAGGGCCTGAGCCAAGGAGGCATGGGCCTCCAGCTCCGGATCGCTCTCCATGATCTGCTGGGCCACACGTCGGGCCTGCTCCAACACATCGCCATCGTCGGTGAGGCTGGCGAGGGCCAGATCAGGAAGGCCGCTCTGGCGGGTGCCGAGCACCTGGCCCGGCCCACGCAGGCGCAGGTCCATCTCGGCGATTTCAAAGCCATCGCTGGAGTGCACCAGCACCTCCAGGCGCTGCCGCGCCAGAGCATTGCGGCTGTCGTTGATCAGCTGGCAGTAGGAAGCCGCTGCACCGCGGCCCACACGGCCCCGCAATTGGTGGAGCTGCGCCAACCCGAAGCGATCCGCATGCTCGATCACCATCACGCTCGCCTCCGGCACATCCACACCCACCTCCACCACGGTGGTGCTCACGAGCACCTGGGTGGCGCCACTGGCAAACGCTCCGATCGCCGCCTGCTTGTCGGCGCTGGCCATGCGGCCATGCAGCAAGCCCACCTGCAAATCAGGAAAGATCTGCTCACTGAGCTGCTGGTGCACCTCCACCGCCGAGCGCAGATCGAGCTTTTCCGAGTCCTCCACCAACGGCAACACCACATAGGCCCGCTGGCCTAGGGCCACCTGCTCCCGGATCAGCCGATAGGCCTCCTCCCGTTCAGACCCAGCCAGCAAGCTGGTGCGAATGGGGGTGCGGCCGGGGGGCAGCTCATCGATCTGGCTCACCTCCAGATCGCCATGGAGCGAGAGGGCCAGGGTGCGGGGAATGGGGGTGGCCGTCATCGTGAGCAGGTGGGGCTGCAGACCCTTGTCGAGCAGACGGTTGCGCTGATGCACACCGAAACGATGCTGCTCATCCACCACCACAAGGCCCAGCCGCGCAAATTGCACCGGGTCTTCCAGCAAGGCGTGGGTACCCACAAGCATCTTGAGCGTGCCGTTGGCCAGATCGGCCAGTAGCTCCCGGCGGCGACGCGCCGGTGTGGAGCCGGTGAGCAGGGCGCAGCTCACATGCAGCTGCGGCAGCCATTCACAGAGCTTCCGGTAGTGCTGCTCCGCCAACACTTCCGTCGGGGCCATCAACGCCCCCTGGCAGCCCGCCTCGATGGCGGTGAGCAGGGCTGCGATCGCCACCACGGTTTTGCCACTGCCCACATCGCCTTGCACCAGCCGCGCCATCGGCTGCTCCCGCTCCAGATCAGCGCGGATCTCCGCCAATACCCGTTGCTGAGCACCCGTGAACGGGAAGGGCAGGAGCGCAAGGAAGGCCTCCAGCAGCGACCCCGTGGGGCTGGTGAGAGCAGGCGCGGGGCGGCTGGTGAGCTGACGCCGGCGCTGCAACAAGCCCAGCTGCAACATCAGAAATTCGTCGAACACCAGCCGACGACGCGCACTCGAGAGGCACTGCTGATTGGTGGGCGCATGAATCTGGGTGAGCGCCGTGCCCAGATCCACCAGCTGCTCCTGCTGCTGCAGTGCTTGCGGCAATGGATCCCCCCAGCCGCGCGCCGCCTCCAACAGGGGGCGCACGAGTGCCCGCAGGCGATCAGCACTCAAGCCTTCGGTAAGCCCGTACACCGGCAACAACCGGCCAATCTGCTCGCTCCGCACCGGCGCATTCGGACTGGCCAGCACCTCCATCAGGGGATCCTGGAAGGCGGGGCCGTAGGGGGTCTCCTTCACCAGACCACTCACCGCCACCGTGGCGCCAGCGGGAAACTGCCGTTGCTGGGCCTTCAGCCAGGCAGGGGAGCTGAAGCGCTTGCCGGCAAAAAACTTGGAGATGCGGATGCGACCGGTGATGTCGGCCAGCTGCAGCTCCAAGATCGAAAGATTGGGGTTGCGTGGGCTGGTGAAGCTATGGCTGCGGCGCACCGTGGCCACGATCGTGGCGGTGCGGCCCGGCTCCAGGGCCGCGATCCGCACCAGGTTGGAGTAGTCGAGGTAATCGCGGGGGTAGTAGCGCACCAGATCCCGCGCCACCCACAGGTCCAGCGCCGCGAGCTTGGCGGCACTCTTGGGCCCAACCCCTTTGATCTCCGAGAGTGGCGTCTCCGGATCGATCCGGCCGAGTGAGCCCACAGATCCCGGCGCATCAGGCACCAGGCGCAGCCGCGGAGGCGCGGGCGGCCGCACCGGCTCGTGGGCCCGCTGCAACTCGTGTAAGGCCTGGCGGGTGCGCCGCACCAGGCTTTGGCGGCGCGCCTGGTTCAGCGCTTCGTAGGTAGCGAACTGCTCCGCCAGCTGATCAAGCAGCTGCTGCTGATGGGCGGGGAGCGGAATCGGCACCTGCCGCAGGCTGCGGCTCAGGAACGCCTGAAACGGCTCCCGGCGACCCTGAAGATTGCCGAAGCCGCGCTCAGCCTCCAGTTGCAAGCCCTGCTGCAACGGCCGCAGCCAGGCCTGCAGCGTCAGTCCTGATCCGCCGCCGGCTTCGCTGGGTGGTGGGCATGGTCCTGAAACCACTGATGCTCAGCTTCGAGGGCGCTCAAGCGGCGCTGCCAGCTGCGGTAGCGCTTGGCCATTGTGCGCAATGCACGCCGCCGCTGCTCGAGGCGCTTGCGGCAGGTGCGCAGCTTCGGCTGCTCGTAGTCCAGATCGGAGCTGCGCAGCAGCAGGGTGAGCACCTCCGTGGGCGCACCGGCTCCCATCACCTGGCCCATCGGCAACGGCAGCCGCAACAGGTTGGCCGGAGCCGGCAGAGCCTCCACCTGACCATCGAGCACCGCATCGAGCAGGTTCATCGGCAACAGCCCCTGGGCCAAGCCCACCCGCAGCATCTCCACATTCACGGCGTGGGAGAGGTTGCGCAGGCGGCGGCGCAGGGCCCGATCGAAATGGGTCCACCAGCGCAGCTGCAACACCGGATCTCTGGGAACGCTGGGCGCCGTAATCCGGGGATCGAGTTCGGCAGGCGGAGCCAGGCTGATGTTGGCCTCCGAATCGAGATCCTGGTCCGCGTCAGCCGGAGGCTCCTGTTGAGCGCCGCCCCCGGACGACTCCTGCAGCCCCTCCGCTGCCATCTGAAACAGCGACTGCAGCAGCTGTTGCTCGGGGGATTCGCTGGGGCGTTCAGCGGTGGACTCACTGGCTTGATCCAGGGCCGGCGGAGCAGGCCTCGCCAAGGCCGGCAAACCCCGATCAAACAGATCGGCCGACACCGGAAGATCGAGACTCAGATTCACGGAGCCACTGGGCAGATTCCCTGGCCCAGTGGCTTCAGCTGCGTTGGATTCGCTGCTTTCGGCGCTGGCCTCCCCTGAGCGTTCCTCAGGATCCGCCCCATCCCCATTCAGAAAGGCATCCAACAGCCGCTGTTGCTGCACCCGCTGGCGCCGGTGCTCGCGGCGTTGTTGCTGCGCCGCCAGGCCCATGATCTGCTCCACGGTGAGCAGGGTGCTGGTGCGTTGCACCAACTCCTGGAGCCGGGCTTGGAAGGCCTGGCGCCGCTGGGCGGGAAGCTGGTTGTAGCGCTCGGGAACCACCTGCGTGGCCAGATGAAAACAGGCCTGCTGCACAGCGTGCAACAGGCCTTCTCGCAGCACTTGCAGGTAAAGAGCCAGATCGCGATAGAGCTCAGGCGCCAGCTGGTCCTGCTGTTGCAGGAGCAGATCGATCTGGCGCTGAGCCTCCTCGCGCATCGGGATCAGGCAGCCTGCATGGCAGCCACTTCAGCGGCGAAGTCCATCTTCTCCACTTCGATGCCTTCACCCAGGTTGAAGCGCACGAAGCGACGCACCTGGATGTTCTCGCCCACCTTGCCGGACACCTGCTTCACCAGTTCGTCGACGGTGAGGTTGCTGTCCTTGATGTAGGCCTGATCCATCAGAGCCATTTCCTTGAGGCGTTTGCCGATACGGCCGGCCACGATCTTCTCCTTCATCTCTTCCTTCTTACCGGCCAGGTCGTCACGACCCATCTCGATCTGCTTCTCACGCTCAGCCACTTCAGCTGGGATGTCGTCGACCTTCACGAAGTCGACGCTGGGGCAAGCGGCGATCTGCATCGCTACGTTGCGGATCAGCTCCTGGAAGATCTCGCCGCGAGCCACGAAATCGGTTTCGCAGTTCACTTCCACCAGCACGCCCACGCGGGCGCCGGTGTGGATATAGCTGCCGATGGCACCTTCAGCAGCCGTACGGCCGGACTTCTTCTCAGCGGAGGCGATGCCCTTCTGGCGCAGCCACTCAACAGCTTTGTCCTTGTCGCCGTTGGTCTCTGCAAGAGCCTTCTTGCAGTCCATCATGCCGGCACCGGTGACGTCGCGCAGTTCCTTGACGAGCTTGGCGGAGATCTCAGCCATGGGTCTGGATGAAAGGGGAAGTGGAAAAAGATTGATGAGTCGGCTCAAAAAGGCAGGAGCTCCCCCTCAGGGAAGCTCCAGAGCCGCTGCGGATGAGGGGTTCAGGCCGGCTTCAACACGCGCAGCCCGGCGAGCAAGAGCTCAGCCTTCCTCGTCCTCGTAGCCACCACGCTGATCGTTGGCGCCATGGCGACCTTCGTTGATCGCATCAGCGAGGCGACCCAGCACCAGCTGCACCGAACGCACAGCGTCGTCGTTGCAGGGGATGGGCACGTCGCAGAGATCGGGATCGCAGTTGGTGTCGAGCATCGACACCAGGGGGATATCGAGCTTGCGGGCCTCGAGCACGGCGTTGGTTTCACGGCGCTGGTCGACCAGCACCACCACGTCGGGCAGACGGCGCATGTTCTTCAGGCCGCCCAGGTACTTCTGCAGACGCTCGAGCTCACGGCGCAGCACAGCCGCTTCCTTCTTCGGACGCATGGCAATAGCGCCGGAGGACTCCATGCGCTCCAGGTCCTTGAGGCGGTCGATGCGGGCACGCATCGTGGTCCAGTTGGTGAGCATGCCGCCCAGCCAACGCTGGTTCACGTAAGCGGCGCCACAACGGGTGGCTTCGAGGGCGATCACCTCGGAGGCCTGCTTTTTGGTTCCCACAAACAGGAAGCGCTTGCCGCTGCGAGCAGCACTACGCACCCACTTGTAGGCGTTGTTCATGCAGACGGCGGTCTGCACGAGATCGATGATGTGAACACCGTTGCGCGCGCAATAGATGTAGCGCGACATCTTGGGGTTCCAACGGCGCGTTTGGTGCCCAAAGTGGGCACCCGCCTCCATCATTTCGGCGAGAGTGACAACAGCCATGAGTTGAGGGTTTCGGGTTCGCCTCCACCTGCCAGGGACTCCGCGAACGGGTCACCCGAAACATGCAGGTGTGCGGTGTGAATGAACCCAGGCACCTTACCAAATCGCAGTGCAGCACTCAGCTGGCTGCGGCTGGTTCAGGACAGCCCCTCAGCGCGTGCTTCGCGATACAGAGCCTGAACACCGATGCGGTTCAGAGGCAGGCGCAGCAACTCCATCGCTAGGCCTGGCTTGCCCTGGCGGATCAGCCAGGCGAGCACGGGCCGCAGGCTGCGCTCGTTGAGCACACCGCCCAGGGTGAGCAGCTCCCAGAGCAGCCGGTGCAGCAGGGTGAACTGAATGATGAACCGCACACGACGCGTGGGGTGTTTGCGGTAAAACACCAACCCCATTTTGGCGCGCTCGCCCTCCACGGCGATCAGGCGCGGCACCTGCTCCAGGCTCAGGGGCGGGTGCCAGTGGTACCCCACCGCTTCGGGGCAGCGCACCAGCACCACGCCCATGCGCCGCAGCCGCTCGCCGAGCTCAAGGTCTTCCCAGCCATACAGGCGAAAGCGGGTGTCGAACAGGCCGCTGCGCTCCAGCACCTGGCGATCGATCGCCACGTTGCCCGTGGCGAAGTAGGCCCAGGAGAGATCGCGCAGCTTGTGGGGCTCGCTGGTGGGATCGTCGAAGTTGGCGGTGTTGATCACCGCTCCGTAAGTGAAACAGAGGCGATCGCCGCGCTGCGCCCAGCTCTGCTCCAGCCGGCGGGCATGGCTGATCAGGAAGGTCTCCGTCACCACCAGATCGCTGTCGATAAACACGATCACGTCGCCGCGGGCGTGGTCCACGCCGCGGTTGCGGCCCTCCGCCGGGCCGCCGTGGTCCTGCTGCACCAGGCGCACGTGGGGGAATCGGGCGCTGTTGCGCAGCAACCAATGCACCGTGTCGTCGGTGGAGCCGTCGTCCACCAGCACCACCTCGTAGTTGCTGATCGGCGCCTGCAGGTGCTGCCGCTCGAGGGCCCGCAGGCACTTCTCCAGGATCGGCAACCGGTTGTAGGTGGGGATGACGACGCTGAGAAACATGACGCGTTCAGGTGACGCAGATCAGCAAAAAAAGAGGGACCCCGCAGGATCCCCAGTTCACCGTTTGATGGTGATCGATCAATCGGCGGCGCCGCCGTTGTTGGCCGTTCCGGTCACACCGTTGCCAGCACCTTCACCACGGCCGTCGTTACGCAGCTTGCGCTTCTTGAACTTGCGGGCGTAGGCGCGATTGCGCTCCTGCTTTTCTTTCTTGAGGTTGCGGCGTTTGGCCATCGAGGCGGCTGGGTCTTTGGGATACACACCACACTACTGAATGGTGTTCAGGCCTGGGCTGTCTCCCGAGGCCGTTCGGCTTCCAGCAGCAGGCCGTCCTCCATCCGCACCAGCCGATCAGCGATATCGAGGATGCGGGGGTCGTGGGTCACCATCAGCACAGCACAGCCCTGCTCCCGCGCCAGCCGCTGCAGCAGCTCCACCACTTCACGGCCCGTTTTCGAATCGAGCGCCGCCGTGGGTTCATCCGCCAGCAGCAAGCGAGGCCGTGCCGCGAGCGCACGCGCAATCGCCACCCGCTGCTTCTGGCCGCCGGAGAGGTCATGGGGAAGCTTGTGCAATTCATCGCCCAGGCCCACGGCCCGAAGCCATTCACGGGCTTGATCGCGGCGGGCGCGGTAGCTCAACTCTGGCAACAGATCAGAGCCCATCTGCACGTTCTGCTCAGCGCTGAGGCAGCGCAACAGGTTGTGCCCCTGAAAGATCATTCCGATCGATCGCCGCAGCACCTGCCGCTCCCGCCGAGTGGCGCCATTGAGCTGCTGGCCAAGCACCCGCACGGCTCCCTCCTGCACCTGCCGCAGCGCACCCACGAGGGTGAGCAGCGTGGTTTTGCCGCAGCCGGAGGGACCGGTGAGCAGCACCACCTCACCAGCCGCCACCTGCAGGTTCACTCCCTGAAGCACCTGGCGGCGCATCGAACCGCTGCCATACCAATGGCAAAGGTGCTGGAGCTCAATCGCAGCGGATCCAGCCATGGCGCTCAGAAGATCTCCGCAGGGTCTGCGTCCGCCAGCCGTCGCATGGCCAAGGCAGCCGAAGCCATGCACATCACCAGGATCATGCTGAACACGGTCACTGCGCGGGTGGTGTCCATAAACACCGGCAGCTGCGTGGCGCTGCGCACCAGGAGATAGAGCCCCTGGCCGGCGGCGTAGGCCGGCAGGTAGCCGAAAGCCGCCAGCAACAATCCCTCCCGCGCCACCACCCCAAGCAGGCTCACCAGCTTGTAGCCCATGGCCATCAAGGTGGCGTATTCCGGTAGGTGGTCACTCACATCGGAATAGAGCACCTGATACACGATCACGCAGCCCACCACGAATCCCATGGCGGCGCCGAGCGTGAAGATGAAGCCAATCGAGGTGCTGGTGCGCCAGTAGTTCTGCTCAAAATCGATGAAACCCTGCTTGGTGAGCACGGTCACATCGCTAGGCAGCTGCGCTTGAAGCTTCTGGGCCATAGCCTCCGGATCACTGCCAGGCCGTAGGCGAATCAGGCCCACTTCGATGCTGCCCGGTGGGGTGTTGGGCAGCAGTTCCAGGAAGGTTTCACTGCTGGTGAGCAGATTGCCATCGGCGCCGAAGGAGGTGCCCAAGCCCACAAGCCCCGCCACGCGCACCCGCTTGCCGGCGATCTCGCTCTCCACCGTGCGACCCGCCTTGAACCATTGAGCCACCGGCCCAAACTCAGGCCTGGATTGCTCGTCAAACAGCACCCGCCCCTTCTGGGTGAGCAGCCGCGCTTTGGGGGCCAGGCTCGAATCGGTGAACAGCGGATCGTTTGGTTCAAACCCCAGGGTGAGGATCGAGCGGGTGCCGCGGGTTTCGGGATTGCGCCAGAGCAACAGGTTCCAGTGCACCGGCGTGATCCCCTCCACCTCCGAAGCCGCCATCGCCTGCACCAGACGGCGCTTCGGGAAGCCCGCCATGCTCACCGAGCTGGTGGAGCGTGGACTGATCAACACCAGATCGGCATCAAACAGCCGATGAATCGTGACGCTGGCATCGAAGAGGCCATCGCGGAAGCCCAGCTGCATGAACATCAGGATCCCGGCAAAGCTGATGCCAGCCAGAGCCACCGCCAGCCGCACCGGCTGACGCGTGAGCAGCAGCAGCGATAGGGGGATCCGACGGCCCTGCCACAGGCCCATCAGCCAGCGCTGGAGGTTCACGGGCTAAAGCGGGCGATCAGCTTCAGGCCCGCTCGATCACGCACCTTGGCGGCATCGGCGGGATCGAGGGCAAGACGCACCTCCACCACACGCGCATCGGCATCACCGGTGGGATCGGTGGAGAGAACGGCGCGTTGGCGCACCTGAGGAGAGATACGAATCACCCGAGCTTCAAGGCTGCCGCTAAAGCCGCCGTTTTCACTCACCAGGCTCACGCGTTGGCCGAGCTTCACGCGGTTGATGTCGCTCTCGTACACCTCCGCCACGGCCTCCATCTGATCGCCGGCGCCCAGTTCGAGCACGCCGTCGTTGCCCGGGCGCTCACCCACGCGGCTGTGGATCTTGAGCACCGTGCCAGCCAGAGGTGCACGCAACTCACTGTCCGCCAGGTCCACCTGCAGGCCCTTGCGCTGGGCCAGCGCTTCGCGGAGCTGCCCCTCCAGCTTCACGAGATCGTCTTTCTTCTCCTCCAGCAGCACCAGGGCGGCGGCGCCAGAGCTGGCGGCGCGCTGGTAGCGCTCCACTTCACGCCGCTGCATCCGGATCTGAGCCTGCAGGCTGTCGATCCGCGCAGTCACGGCAGCGAGGTCCGCCACCAAGCGCGGGCGGCTATCAAAGGTGGCGAGCAGCTGCCCTTGCTGCACCCGCTGCCCCTCTTCCACCTGGAGCGAAAGCAGCCGCGGGCTTCCGCCCATGGCACTGGTGGGTGCCGCCAGTTTGCGGATGTCACCTCCAGGCTGGAGCGTGCCCAGGGCCGAGACGGCCTCAACGCGCGGAGCGCTGAGTACAGCCGGTTTTGGAGGAGCTGCAGCGGGTTTGGTGATCGTGCGGCCCACGGCCAGGAGCGCAATCACCAGCACCAAGCCACCTCCGGCCAGGAGCCAGGGGCGAGTCATCAGTCGAGCGGCAAGGGGTCGTCGAACAGCAGCTCCTCGATGTAGCGATCGGCCCAGTCCGGATTGAAGGCTTTCTCCAGCACCCGGCGGGTTTTGTCGTTGCGTTTCTGTTGCCGGCAATAGGAGAGCTGACCCTCGTGCCGTTTCACCGTATCCGGGTGATCGATCGGTTGCGGTTGGGCTTCCGCACAAGCGGCGGCGAGCACCCGCAGAAAATCCGTCACCACGGAGATGAACTGCTGCTCCTCCTCTGGATCCGCCGGCCGCACAAAGCGCACGTAGGGCGAAAAAATCGTGCCCCATTCAGGCAGCTCTCGCTCCTGGCTGAAGCTGCGCGCCGGCAACGCTTCAAGCCGGGTAGCCACAGCCTCAGGCAGGGCGCCAGTGACCGGCGAGAGATCCACGATCGCGGCGGACACCACTCCTCTGCCGGCGACGATGTCGGCGCCGAAAACCGGCAGATCAAAGCGGGGGTCTGGGAAGAACACGCAGTGCAGGATCTGCAGACCGGCTCCCAGCCGCGCCGTTTCCAGGTGGAGCTTGCGCAGGCCACGGCACTGGCGCAGCTCATTACGGATGAACAGCGCTTCACCATCGAGGCTGCCGCTGATCGCCTCGAGCTCGGGATCCACCTCCAGAGGCTGCAGCTCGGGCAGCTCCTGCCAGGAGACTCGGATCTGATCAGCCAGCGCATCCACCAGCGGATGAACGCCCAGGGCAGCAGAACTCATGGGGGATTCCCCGGCGACAGGCTGCCGATCCTGACAGCAGAATGAGGCTTCAGACACAGCGCACGATCCGTTGCCCGCGTCGCCCGGTTTGATTCACCAGCCGTTGCCGGAGCCGCAGCGCCGCACCCTCGGCAATGGCGTGAATCTCGTGCAGATCGATCTGCCGCAGGCTCCGGTGGTGTGCCTCGATCTGTGGTGCCGAGCTGGCAGCGCCTGCGAACGCAGCGATGAATCGGGTCTGGCCCACTTTCTTGAACACATGGTGTTCAAGGGCAGCCAAAGCCTCGAGGCCGGTGAATTCGATCTGAAGGTGGAGGCCCTGGGCGGCAACAGCAATGCCGCCACGGGCTTCGACGACGTGCACTACCACGTGCTGATGCCGCCCGAAGCGGCGCCGCAGGCGCTCGAGCTGCTGCTCGATCTGGTGCTGCAGCCGCGGCTCGATGGCGACGACTTCGCCATGGAACGCCAGGTGGTGCTCGAGGAGCTCGCCCAGAGCGAAGACCAACCTGAAGAGGTGGCGTTTCAAGAGCTGCTGCGCCAGGCCTGCGGCAGCCACGCCTACGGACTACCGATCCTGGGCCGCCGGGACGCGCTCGAGGCCCACAGCCCCGAGGCGATGGCGGCCTTCCATCAGCGCCACTACCGAGCCGATCGCTGTTGCCTGGCCCTAGCCGGTCCGCTGGCGGGTCTTGATCTCGATGCCGCGCTCAACGATTCACCTCTGAGCAGCCTGGCCAAGGCTGAGCCCTTGGCCGCGATCCCCAGGTTGCAGCTGCAGCCAGGCCACACCCGCATTGAGCTGCAGCGCCTGGAGGCAGCCCGGCTGCTGATGGCCTGGCAACTCCCCGGCGCCGCTGATCAAGACACGGTGATGGGTGGCGATCTGCTCACCACCCTGCTGGCGGAAGGGCGCCGCAGCCGGCTGGTGGAGCAGCTGCGCGAGCGGCTGCGGCTGGTGGAGAGCATTGATCTCGATCTCAACGTGCTCGAATCCGGCTGCCTGGTGCTGCTGGAGGCGGTGTGTGAGCCCGAGCAGCTGCAGGAGGTGGAGCAGCAGGTGCGGCGTGTGTTGTTCGAGCTGATCGAACAACCACCCGCAGAGGCGGAGCTCGAGCGCGCCAAGCGCCTGGTGGGCAACGGCTATCGCTTCAGCCTGGAGGTGGCGGGATCCGTGGCCGCCATGGTGGGCAACAGCCAGCTCTGGGGCCGGCACCACAACCTGCAGCGCCCGCTCGACTGGCTCAACGACTGGAGCTGCGATCGGCTGAGCCGTGAGGTAATTCCTCTGCTGCATCCGGATCGGGCCTTCAGCCTGCAGGCGGTGCCCTCATGAGCGCGGCTGGATTGATTCAGACCCGCATGCTGCCCGGCGGCTGCCCGCTCTGGCTGATCGAGCGCCCAGGCGCGGGCATCCTCTCGGCGAAGTTGTGGATGCGCGGCGGCAGCAGCGCCGACCCGAGCGGTCAGCGCGGTGCGGCGCAATTGCTGGCGGGTGTGCTCAGCCGCGGCTGCGGCAGCTTGAGTGGCGATGCCCTGGCCGATCTCGTGGAGGGCTCTGGGGCGGGGCTGCGCTGCGAAGCGGCAGAAGACGGCACCTTGCTCAGCCTCAAATGCGCGAGCAGCGATGCCCCATCGCTGTTACCGCTGCTGCTGCAGATGGTCCAGCAACCCTGGCTGGTGAGCGACCAGATCGATCTGGAGCGGCAACTCAACCTGCAAACGCTGCAGCGCCAGAAGGAAGACCCCTTCCAACTAGCCCACGATCAGCTGCGTCAACTGCTCTACGGCGAAGGGCCCTACGGCCATGATCCGCTGGGTGTGGACGCTGACCTGCGGAGCGTTACGCGCGATCAGCTCCAGCAGCTCGCCTCCAGCTATGGACAAAGCGGAGCGGTGATGGTGTTGGCCGGTGAGATCCCCGCCAACGTGGAGGAGCTGCTGCTCGCCGGCGTCACCGATGCCCACTGGCCGTGCCAGCCCCCGCGGCGCAGCAGTGGCCCGCAAGGTGCGAACCAACCCGCCATTGCCCTCAGCAACGACGACACCGAACAGCTGGTGCTGATGCTTGGTGCCACCACCACGCCTTTGGGCGCGCCTCAGGCCCTGGCACTGCGGTTGCTGCACTGCCACCTGGGGGTGGGCATGTCGAGCCGCTTGTTCGTAGCACTCCGGGAAGAACACGGCCTCGCCTACGACGTGGGCGTGCACTTCCCAGCGCGCCTGGGCGATGCCCCCTTCGTGTTTCACCTCTCCAGCAGCAGCGAGCGTGCCGCTGAAGCCACCACAGAACTCCTGCAGGAGTGGCAACGGCTGCTCGATCAACCGATCAGCGAAGCGGAGCTGGAGCTGGCGTTAGCGAAGTTCCGCGGCCAGGAAGCCCTAGGCCGCCAGACCAGCAGCCAAATTGCCGATCGCCATGCCCTGGTGTTGGGTCACGGCTTGCCCTTTGATTTTGCCGACCGCAGCCTGGCGGAAGCCTCTCAGCTGCGCCCGGACGATCTTCTGGCTGCAGCCCGCACGCTCCTGGCGGCACCCAGCCTCAGCCTCTGCGGACCGGCCTCAGCCCTGGAGCAGGCCGAAGCCGTCTGGCGGCGGCACAGCCTGAGCCGTTCGCAGCCTCAGTCTCTGGCCGGTTCGAGCTGACGGGCCTCCAGCAGAAAGGTGCCGCGGCGAAACCGCACCGCCAGTTGCTCCAGCGCCCGAAGACCCACCACTTCACCCACCTCAGCGGCATCCACCAGATCCGGCGGCCGCAGCATCGGCATGGGGTCAGCGGTTTTGAGATAGGCCGGAAGGCTGCGCAGCCGCACCTGGGATCCGATCGGGAAAGGCAGGGAGGCGTCTGCAGGATCCGTCATTCCACCAACGAACGGTTGCGAAGCAACCACTCTCCTGCAGGATGGGAGTCATCACACAGGCCTGTCGTGCGAGCCCTCACCAACTGGAGCGGTGCCGTTGCCGGGTTGTTGCTGATCATCTGCGGTGGGCTGGTTCAGGCCGCCCTGCCTGGCTATGGCGCCAGCGGCTTTGCGCTGATCCCGCTACCGATCACCCTTCAGGTGCCTGCCCTGCTGCTCACCGCCTTGGTGTGTGGGGCCCGTTCGGCGATGTTGGCCGGTGTGGCCTACATCAGCCTGGGCCTGTTTCAGCTGCCCGTGTTCCAGGCCGGTGGCGGCCTCAACTACCTGTTGGATCCAGGGTTTGGCTACATCGCCGGCTTTTTGCCAGCTGCCTGGCTGAGTGGTCGGATCGCCAAACAGCCGGGGATGGACAACGTCCTCAGCCTCACAGGCGCTGCCGTTCTCGGGTTGCTGGTGCTTCAGCTGTGCGGGCTGACCAATCTTCTGTTGGGCGGTCTGGTAGGACGCTGGAACGGAGCGTTGCCTCAGTTGTTGATCAACTACAGCTTTGGCCCACTGCTGCCTCAGTTGTTGCTCTGCTGCGCCGTGGGGCTTGTCGCCCTAGCCCTCAGGCGTCTGCTGCTGCTGGAGTGATGATCCGCCGCGCCTATCTCACCGCTCTGGTGGTGGTGGTGAGCGATCAGCTCAGCAAACTCTGGGCCCTGCACCAGCTCAGCGGGCGCGGGGTTCAGCCGTTGATCCCCGGGCTGCTGCAGCAGAGGCTGGTGTTCAACACCGGAGCCGCCTTCAGCATGCTCGAGGGCAATGCCTTTGGCCTCGGTCTGGTGAGCGCCGTGGTGGCGCTGGCGCTGGTGTGGTGGATTCAAACCAGTGGTTCTCTGAGCCGCTGGCAAAGCCTGGGCTTAGGGCTGCTGCTCGGCGGAGCGATCGGCAACGGCCTAGATCGCTGGCGCCTCGGCAGCGTGGTGGATTTCCTCGAGTTCGTGCCGATCAGCTTCCCGGTGTTCAACCTGGCCGACACCGCCATCAACCTGGCGGTGCTTTGCCTGCTGATCGATCTGCTCCGCCGTCAGGATGGGCGCCATGACCGCCCGGCCCGCTGAGCTTCGCTGGTCCGTCAGCGGCGCCTCTTCTCAACGCCTCACCTTGGTGAGCGGGGCCTACCGCATTGGCCGCGATCCCTCAGCGGAGATCCGCCTTGATGCCCCCGGCGTGAGCTTGCAGCATGCCCTGCTCGAGCAGGTGGGCGATGCCTGGCTGCTGAGTGATCTCCAATCCACCAATGGCCTCTGGTGGCGGGGCCGCCGCATCCAACAACTGCTGCTCTGCGACGGCGATCGGATCCAGTTGGCCCCGGATGCCGATGAGGCCAGTGCCGAGATGGAGTTTCATCAACCGGCGCGGCGCCTCTGGCAGCGGTTGCGCCTTGGGGGTAGCGCAGCTGTGGCAGCGGTGGCGATCAGCGGATTGGCGCTGTTGGGCCTCGGGCGCCTGCAGGTGCCGATTCGCGCGGGTCTCGGCGCTAGCCGTGGGCCGGTGTTGCTGTTCGACGGCGCGGATCGGCCGTTAATCGCCGCGGACTCCCAGCAGCATCAAGAACAGCGCGCTCTGAACGGCTATCCAGCGGTGCTGGTGGACGCGCTGCTGGCCAGCGAAGACAGCCGGTTCTGGTGGCACCCAGGCATTGACCCGATCGGCACGGCACGGGCGTTGGTCACCAACCTCAGCGGCGGACGGGTGCTGGAGGGCGGCAGCACCCTCACCCAACAATTGGCCCGCAGCCTCTATCCCGAGCAGGTGGGGCGCGGTGAAACCCTGGGGCGCAAATGGCGCGAACTGCTGGTTGCCCTGCAGCTCGAAGCCGGCCACAGCAAACGCGATCTGCTGCTCAGCTATCTCAACCGGGTGTATCTCGGGGTTGGCTGGGGATTCGAAGACGCTTCGCGCCGCTATTTCGCCAAGCCAGCGCGCCAGCTGCAGTTGGAGGAGGCCGCTCTCCTGGTGGGCCTGCTCCCTTCACCCCATGGCTTTGACCCCTGCAGCAACCCCCAGGGAGCGCTGAATGCACGCAACCGGGTGCTGCTGAAGATGGTGGAGGCCGGCCGTCTGGGCCAAGTGCAGGCCAGGCGGGCCCGGCGACAACCGCTGCGATTGGCACCCCAAGCCTGCAGCGCCGACGCCGCGGGAACAGGGCAGCCGGTGCCCTTCTACACCGATCAGGTGAAGCGCGATCTCGAGGCGTTACTCGGGGCGGATGTGGCCGCGGAGGGCAACTTCCTGGTGAGCACCTACCTCGATCCAGTTCTGCAGCAGGTGGTGGAGCGGCGCCTGCGCAACCTGCTCAACTCCGGCGCTGGGCCTCAGCAGGGGGCGGTGGTGGTGCTCGACAGCCGCAGCGGCGGCGTTCTGGCCATCGCTGGTGGACGGGACTACAGCCAGAGCCAATACAACCGGGCGAGCATGGCCCTGCGCCAACCGGGAAGCACCTTCAAGCTGTTTGCCTATCTGGCGGCGCTGGAGCTGGGGATTCAACCCAGCGATTCCGTGGGCTGTGGCCCGCTCGAATGGGGAGGGCAACGCTTTGAGAGCGGTTGCGGCGGCAGCCTGAGCCTGCAATCGGCCTTCGCCAGCTCGAGCAACACAGCAGCCCTGCGCCTGGCCCGTCGCGTCGGGCTGGAGCGCTTGGTGGAGACCGCCCGCCGGCTGGGCATCACCAGCCCGCTCGAACCGGTGCCGGGCCTGGCCCTCGGCCAGGCGGAAGTGCTGTTGATCGAGCTCACGGCGGCCTATGGCGCCGTGGCCAACAACGGCATTTGGCACCCAGCCACCACCATCCGGCAACTGACCGATGCGGAGCAACAGCGCACGGGATCCAACGGCTCAGAGCAACGCCTCACGACCGGGCGGCGGGTGCTCAGCGAAGCGCAGGCGCGCCAGATGCAAGGCCTGCTGCGCAGCGTGGTGCGCCATGGCACCGGCCGGGCTGCACGGCTGGGCGGAGAGGAGGGCGGCAAAACCGGCACCACCAACGACGGCCGGGATCTGCTCTTCATTGGCTACGAACCCAGCCGCCACTGGGTGGCAGGCGTGTGGCTCGGCAATGACGACAACAGCCCCACGGGTGCGAGCAGTGCCTTGGCGGCTGAGCTCTGGGGCGAGATCATCCGCTCAGCCGGTCGAGGCAGCCTCGATCGCGGCACCACCCTGCGCTGAGGCCCTGATCCCGTGAAAGCACCTGCGCGGCTCTGGCTCTGGCTCGGCGGGGGGCTGCTGGTGCTGGTGGTGATCACCGCCGTGCTGCAGGCCGTGAACAACCTGATCTGGCAGCTGAGCTATCTGCTGCCGGCCTGGCTGGTGGGTCCGTTCACGCTCCTGCTGTTCGGAGGCGCCACCTTGCTGATGGCGCGGGTGGCCTGGCCGTGGCTGGAGGCCTGGCGCCGCAATGGCTGGCGGATGCCCAACCGAAGCACCAAAACGGCAAGCTCTGCTCTGCCGCCACCACCGGGTAACCGCCAGGAGGCGGCGCAACAGCAACTCGAGGCCGTGGATCAACTCCTGGAGCGGATTCGCGATGAGGTGCAACGGGAAGCACTGCAACAGGAACGGCAGCGGGTCGCAGCCGAACTAGAGCGCGGCGATCTACTGGTGGTGGTGTTCGGCACCGGCTCAGCCGGCAAAACCTCGCTGATTCGCGCGCTGCTGAAGGACGTGGTGGGGCAGGTGGGCGCGGCGATGGGATCCACGGATGCCTGCGTGAGCTACCGCCTGAGGCTGCGCAACCTCAGCCGTGGGCTCAAGCTGGTGGACACACCCGGGATCCTGGAAGCTGGCAGTGAGGGGCAGCGGCGGGAACAGCAGGCCCGCGCGGAAGCCGCCAATGCCGACCTGCTGGTGCTGGTGGTGGATGGCGATCTGCGGGCGGCGGAGCAGGAGGTGTTTGCCGCACTCGCGCAATTGGGCAAACGGCTGCTGCTGGTGCTCAACAAGTGCGATCTGCGCGGCCGCGATGAGGAGCAGCGCCTGCTCGCGTTGCTGCGCCGGCGCTGCCAGGGAAAAATTGCTGCTGAAGATGTGATTCCCGCCAGCGCCGCACCGCAATCGGTGCCGATGCCCGGTGGCAAGCCCTTACAGCCCGAGCCTGAGATTGATGCGCTGTTGCGTCGCATCGCTCAAGTGCTGCACAGCGACGGCGAGGAGCTGATCGCCGACAACATCCTGTTGCAGAGTCGCCGGCTCAGCGAGGCCGGGCGCAGGCTGCTCAACGAGCAGCGCCAACAAGATGCCAACACGGTGGTGGATCGCTACAGCTGGATCAGCGCCGGGGTGATTGCGGCCACACCGCTGCCAGGCGTTGACCTGCTGGGTGCAGCGGCGATGAATGCCCAGATGGTGGTGGAGATCGGCCGGATCTACGGCATCAGCTTGAGTCGCCCGGCCGCCCAGGAGCTGGCGGTGTCGGTGGGGCGCACGCTCGCCAGCCTTGGCGTGATCAAAGGGGGAATGGGACTGATCAGCGCAGCCCTCAGCCTAAATGTGCCCGCCCTGGTGCTGAGCCGGGCGGTTCAAGCGGTGGGGGCGGGCTGGCTCACCCGGGTGGCCGGGCGCAGCTTCATCACCTATTTCGAACAGGACCAGGATTGGGGCGACGGCGGCATCCAGGACGTGGTGCAGCGCCAATACGACCTCAACCGCCGCGATTCCGCGCTGAGCGCTTTTCTGGCAGCGGCCTTCAACCGCGTTGTGGAACCGTTGCAGCGTCAGCAGAAGCAGGAGCGGCTGCCGCCCCAACCTGGGGGGCGCTAGGCGCCAGCCCGAGCGCCTCAGGAGGAGGTGGCTGCAGGGGGCCCCGCGCATCGAGCACGGTGATCAACACCAGGTAGGCCGCTGCAATCAGGATGGAAATGGCGCCCGTCACGATGGCCACCCAGCGGCCGCGGGTCGGAGGAGTGCTCATCAGTCGAGGGGTGCAAGCGAGAAGGAGTCAGCCACCACCTCAGCAACCGCCTCCAGTTCTGCCAAGCCGGTGTAAGGGTTGCCCAGCACCGCCTTGAGGTGGTGGCGGCCGCGGTAGTGGGGGCGCGAGAGCATCAACTGCCGCTCGAGCAGCCGCTGACGGGTTTGCTGCGACCAAAGGTCTGATGCGGCTGCATCGAGCTCGTTCGGTGTGAAAGCCAGCAGATGCAGGGGGCCGCTGCTCAGCTCAAGTGGGAGCGGAGCCAACAGGCTCTGCAGTTGAGCACGGCGGCTCACCGCTCCCTCGAGCAATTGCTCGATCCCTCTAAGCCCCAGCTGGCGAAGGCCAAGCCAGAGCTTGAGCACTTCAGCCGGGCGGGTGCCCTGCAGCCCACACTCACCGCCATGGGCATCGGCCCAACTCGGCTCCATGTAGGGCAGACCGGTGGCGAAACAGCTCGCCAGGGCTTCGGGCTCACGCAACAAGAGCAGAGATGAGGTTTTGGTGATGCCCAGCAGCTTCTGGGGATTCACGGTGAGCGAATCGGCCACGCCCAGATCCGGCACCAGCGCTGGCTGGCTGCTGCTCAGCCCAAACACCGCACCAATGGCTCCATCCACATGCAGCCAGATGCCGCGCGGCCTGCACAGAGCGGCGATTGGCGCCAAGGGATCCACGGCACCGCGCACGGTGGTGCCAGCCGTGGCCACCACCGCCAGCACAGGGGTCCCCGCTGCATCCGCCTGATCGAGCGCATCCGCCAGTCGATCCAGGCACAGGGCGCCATGGGCATCCACCGCAATCGGGCGCAGGGCACTGGCGGGCAAGCCCATGACCGCGAGCGCCTTGGCGATCGACACATGGGCATCGGCGCTGCAGAACACCAGCGCTTGATCCACACCCGCCAAAGCGCGTTGCCGCCGCGCCACCACCAAGGCCATCAGATTGCTGAGGCTGCCGCCACTGGCGGCAACGCCCCCCGCCTGATCACCAAGCCCCAGGGACGACGCCATCCAGCCGCACAGGCTGCGCTCCAAGCGCGACAGGCTGGGGGAGAGCTCCTCAGCGAGCAGATTGTTGTTGAGGCCAGCGCAGATCAGATCCGCAGCCACAGAGGCTGTGAGCGGCGGCGGATCCAGGTGCGCCATCGAGCCCGGATGCACCGGATTAAAGGCGCCATCCATCACCAGTTGGAGGTCATCCAGCAGAGCGGATGGAGCCAAACCCTCCACTCCTGGCGCCACCTCTGGCAGCACGCTCAGGAGAGGTAACGGCGAGCGCTGGGCGGAGTCAGCCCACCAGTGGCATAACTGCTGGGTGGCCTGATGCAGGAAATCGGAAAGAACCGGATCCAGCTGCCTGGGATCCGGAAACACCGGCAGACGCGCTGCTGCTGAGGGCTCGTGCTGCTGGGCTGGAGCCAAAGCTGCGCCGCTGATGTCCCCCATTGTCTCGAATGGCGGGGTGGGGTCAGACGCTGCCATTGTTCAGACAGCTTGGAGTGGGGTTCTGGGGCACGCGGTGGAGGGCCTGTGGATGCGGCGCCTGCTGCGGCGCGCAGCGGCGGTGGGGGCCGAGGGTGAAATTCCCGTGGCTGCAGTGGTGCTGGATGGCAGCGGCCTGGCCGTGGGCTGGGGCAGTAACCGGCGGGAGCACGATCAACACCCGTTGGGCCATGCCGAGCTGATGGCGCTCCAGCAGGCCGCCCGGCTGCGCCAGGACTGGCGCTTCAACGACTGCACCTTGATCGTGACCCTCGAGCCCTGCCCGATGTGTGCCGGAGCCCTGGTGCAGGCGCGGGTTGGACGAGTGGTGTTTGGCGCCACCGATCCCAAGCGAGGTGGCCTGGGTGGTGTTCTCGATCTGAGCCAAGACCCCAGTGCCCACCACCACATGCAGGTGCAGGGTGGGCTGGAAGCTGAGGCCTGTGCCGCTCAGCTGGAGGGCTGGTTCAAGCAGCGGCGGCTGCAACAGCGGGAGCAGCGGAGCGGAACGCCGGCAATTCCTGCTCGATCAGGTTAAGCAGGCGATCCACGTTGTCTTCGCGGCTGTTGTAGCCCATCAGGCCGATCCGCCACACCTTGCCGGCCAGGGCGCCGAGGCCGCCGCCCACCTCAATGCCGTGATTGTTGAGCAGGTGAAGGGTGAAGGCTTTGCCATCCACACCTTCAGGGATTCGAACCGTGGTGAGGGTGGGCAGCCGCAGCTCCGCCGACACGTGACACTCAAGACCCAGAGCCTCAAGGCCAGACCAGAGGCGCTCGGCGTTCAGGCGGTGGCGCTCCCACACATTCTCAAGGCCTTCCTCGGCGATCAAGCGCAGGGCTTCGCGCATGCCGAAGTTCATGTTCACCGGGGCGGTGTGGTGATACACACGGTCGCTCCCCCAGTACTGATTGAGCAGGCTCACGTCCAGGTACCAGTTGGGCACCTTGCCGGTGCGGGCGGCGAGCTTCTCCTCAGCGCGGGGACCCATGGTGAAGGGGCCGAGGCCGGGAGGGCAGCTCAGACCTTTCTGGCTGCAGCTATAGGCCAGATCCACCTTCCACTCATCGAGGTAGAGCGGTACCGCACCGAGGGAGGTCACGGTGTCGAGCAGGAGCAGGCAGTCGTACTGACGGCAGAGATCACCAATGCCCTCCATGGGCTGGCGGACGCCGGTGGAGGTTTCGGCGTGCACCATCGCCAGGATCTTGGGGCGGTGCTGCTTGAGACCGGCTTCGATCTCCTCGAGCGTGAAGGCTTCGCCCCAGGGCTTTTCAATCGTGCGCACATCGGCGCGGTAGCGGCCGGCCATGTCCTGCAGGCGCAGGCCGAAGTAGCCCTTCACGGCCACTAGCACGGTGTCGCCAGGCTCCACCATGTTGGCGATCGTGGCCTCCATCGCCGCCGAGCCGGTGCCGCTCATCGGCAAGGTGAGGCGATTGTCGGTTTGCCACACGTAGCGAAGCAGTTCCTGAACCTCGCCCATCAGGGCGACGTAGAGAGGGTCCAGGTGACCGATCGGTGTGCGGCTCAGGGCCTGCAGCACCGTGGGGTGAGCATTCGAGGGGCCTGGCCCCAGCAACAACCGATCCGGTGTGGCGATCGGGCCGAGGTTCAGACGGTGCCGATCGGACACGGAGGGAGTGGAGGTTGCCAAGGCCTGGATGGGTCTGTGTGGGGAGCCTACGAACTCGTAGAGATTCAGCGGGCGCGAACGTTGTTGTCAGCGAGGCCGCGGCAGAGGTGCTCAAAGGGAGCACGCACCACAGCGTTCAACTGCTCAGCGCTGGCCACACCGCCATCGAGCAATTGCTCGCACACCACATCGGCCATTAGGGCAATGCTGCGCACCGTGGGGCCGGTGGGCACGCCGAGGCTCTTATAAGTGTCGTCCAATCCATTGAGCACACGCTCATTGAGGATCGTGCTGTCGTCTGCCACCAGGGCGTAGCTGGCGTAGCGCAGGAAGTAGTCCATGTCGCGCAGACAGGCCGCCCAGCGACGGGTGGTGTAGGCGTTGCCGCCGGGGAGCAGCAGTTCGGGATCAGACTTCCAGAGACGCTGGCTGGCCTCGCGCACAATCTCAGCAGCCTCACGATTGATCAACTCAACCGCCGCGAGGCGAAGCGCAGCCTCAGAGAAGTAGTTGGCGATGCGATCGACAGCGTCGCGATCGAAATAACGGCCAAGTTGGTCGTAACGACCGATCAGACCGGTGATGGCATCGCGCATGGCGTGAAGGATCGACGCACCTGAGCCGGAACGTAGCACCTGCAAACCCCCAGATCCCTTGCCAGTGCGGCGATCTGATCAAGTTGACAGAAACGGTTACGCAAGCGCAGGGCGCACCCCAGTCCGAGGTTTGGTTACACCTGATACACAGCAAGGGTGGGGCCGCTCCCTACGTTCCCGCGAGCCCGGTTCCAGGCGGGCTCCCCTTCAGCCTTCAAGCGCTCACGTCATGGCCAAAACCGCCCAGGACGTCCTCCGTCAAATCAAGGACGAGGGCATCGAACTGATCGACCTCAAGTTCGTTGATCTGCACGGCAAGTGGCAGCACCTCACGGTCTGCGAAGACCTGATCGACGAAGCCGCCTTCACTGAAGGTGTGGCCTTTGACGGTTCGTCGATCCGCGGCTGGAAAGCGATCAACGAGTCGGACATGGCGATGGTGCCCGACCCCAACACCGCCTGGATCGACCCCTTCTACAGCCACAAAACCCTCAGCCTGATCTGCTCGATCCAGGAGCCCCGCAGCGGCAAGCCCTATTCCCGCTGCCCCCGGGCTCTGGCGCAGAAGGCTCTCGATTACCTCGGCACCACCGGCCTGGCCGACACCGCCTATTTCGGTCCGGAGCCTGAGTTCTTCATCTTCGACGACGTTCGCTACAAGAGCGCCAACGGATCCAGCTTCTACAGCGTGGATTCGATCGAAGCCCCCTGGAACACCGATCGCGTTGAGGAAGGCGGCAACCTCGCCAACAAGATCCAACTGAAGGAGGGTTACTTCCCCGTCGCCCCCAACGACACCCTGCAGGACATGCGCAGCGAAATGCTGCTCACCATGGGCGCCCTTGGCGTACCGATCGAGAAGCAGCACCACGAGGTGGCCACCGCACAGCACGAGCTCGGCATCAAATTCGCCGAACTGATCAGCGCGGCCGACAACGTGATGATTTACAAGTACGTGGTGCGCAACGTTGCCAAGAAGTACGGCAAAACCGCCACGTTCATGCCCAAGCCGATCTTTGCCGACAACGGCAGCGGCATGCACGTGCACCAGAGCCTCTGGAAAGGCGGCCAGCCCCTGTTCTGGGGTGAAGGCACCTACGCCAACCTCTCCCAAACCGCGCGTTGGTACATCGGCGGCCTGCTGAAGCATGCCCCCAGTTTCCTGGCGTTCACCAACCCCACCACCAACAGCTACAAGCGTCTGGTGCCGGGCTTCGAAGCCCCGGTGAACCTGGTGTACTCCCAAGGCAACCGCTCTGCTGCCGTGCGCATCCCGCTCACCGGCATGAACCCAAAGGCCAAGCGCCTCGAGTTCCGCTCCGGCGACGCCCTCTCCAACCCCTATCTGGGCTTCGCGGCGATGCTGATGGCCGGCATCGACGGCATCAAGAACCAAATCGATCCGGGCGACGGCACCGACGTTGACCTGTTCGAACTCTCCGCCGAAGAGCTCGCCAAGATCTCCACGGTTCCCGCTTCTCTGAACGGCTCCCTGGAAGCCCTCAAGGCCGACCACGAGTACCTGCTGGCCGGTGGCGTCTTCACCGAAGACTTCATCGACAACTGGATCGCTCTGAAGTACGAGGAAGTGCAGCAGCTGCGCCAGCGGCCCCACCCCCACGAATTCACCATGTACTACGACGCCTGATTCGAAACGTTCTTCTGAACGTTTCCTGCTCTTCAGGTTGCCCCGGGCTTCTGGCCCGGGGCCTTTTTTATGACTCAGCGATGCCGCAACTGGGCGATCGCGCTGTCGTGCAGCCTGCGCTCGTGGGCATGGCGCTCGGCCCAGGCCATCTCCTGAGCGTGCACATCAGAGCCCTCGCTCTGATCAGCCTTGGCCTCCCGTTGACGCAGCACAGGCTGATGGCGGTGCTGCTCCTGCTGACGGCTGCGCATCCAGTCCACATAGAGCGGCTCGCTTTGGCGAGTGCTTTCAGGGGTGTTGCTCATAGCTCCCTCCCATGGATCTCATAGCTTCATTCTGTAGCGGTTGCTACCAATGCAAAGGCCGCTCCAAGAAACGTGATCTGGGTTCAGCCAGGCACACTTCCAAGGCCTGATCAGAGCCGATCGCAGTCCAACCCAGGATCCGCTGGAATGGGTGCTCGCTGACTCCGTGCGCCACTCCATGGCCGATCCACTGACCAAGCTCGCGTATCAAGCCCTTCAGCAGGGCAAGAGTCTGGTGGGGGTGGCCCATAAGGAAGTGAGCACCAAGCTGATGGAGCTGGTGGCACCGAAAGGCGCACCGAAGACCCTGCCGATCCCGCCTCAAATGCTGGGAGATCTGCAGGCCTCCAACGCAGCGCTGATGGAGCTCGATTGGGAGGAGGCCGAGCAAGGGCTCTATCCCACCAGCCTGCTGTTTGATGCGCCCTGGCTGGATTGGGCCGCGCGCTACCCGATGGTGTGGCTCGACATGCCGAGCACCTGGAATCGGCGCAGCGAACGCAACGTGACGGATCTGCCCACGGATGTGGACAGCGCCAGTTACCCCGATTACTACCTCCAGAACTTCCACCACCAGACCGACGGCTACCTGAGCGATCACTCGGCCTCGCTCTACGACCTGCAGGTGGAGATCCTGTTCAACGGCACGGCCGATCCGATGCGGCGCCGCGTGATCAAACCGTTGATTCAGGGTATGCGGGCCTTCGCCGATCGCTCCCCCAGCCAACTGCGGGTGCTGGATGTGGCCACAGGAACGGGTCGCACCCTGCGGCAAGTGCGGGCGGCGCTACCCCAGGCACAGCTGGTGGGACTGGATCTTTCAGCCGCGTATCTACGCCAGGCGAACCGCTGGCTGAGCCAGCTCCCCAACGAGCTCCCTCAGTTGGTGCAGGGCAATGCCGAAACCATGCCCTTCGCCAGCGGCAGCATGCAGGGCGTGACCTGTGTGTTTCTGATGCACGAACTACCGGCCGAGGCTCGGCAGGCGGTGATCAACGATTGCTTCCGCGTGCTGGAGCCCGGTGGCGTTCTGGTGTTGGCCGATTCCGTGCAGCTGGCGGATTCACCTCAATTTGAAACCGCGATGGATAACTTCCGGCGCGTGTTCCACGAGCCCTACTACCGCGATTACATCGGCGATGACATCGATGCGCGTTTAGTGGCCGCAGGGTTCAGTGGGATTCGGGCCACCTCGCACCTGATGACCCGCGTCTGGAGTGCCACCAAGCCCTGACAAACAGCCGTGCTGCGGGCCTGAGCGCCATAGGGTCCGCACACGAGCGAATAGGGCATGAGTAATCCGTTCAGCGTGCGTTGGTTGGCAGGCTGGACCTTCCAGACCGTGTTCATGGAGGGGTGCGTGCAGGTGGAAGCCCACGGCTTCGGGATCTGTCTGCGCTCCCCGCTCCTTCCCGGTGAAAGCCCGATCGTGGCGGCAGATCGGCTGGTGCTGGCGGAAGACCAGCGCCGGCGTGCCCTGCACAACGCCTGGCTCAGGGGGCAACGCCTACCGCCCGCCCCAGTCGCACCTCCATTGAGCGGCGCCAGCGCCGAGGTGGAGCCCACCCCACTGGAGCGTCCAGACCTGGAACCACTGATCCGCTTAGCCGCCTAACGACGCAGCCACAGGGACAACACCACCCCGAGCCCTCCCCAACGCAGGCCTGTCCAGAGGCAGGTTTCCTGCCAGTTGTTGGGCCTGAGCGGCGCCGGCAGTGGATCGAGCAAGCGCTGCGCCAACGCCATACGCTGCCTTAGCCGCCGGGCCTGAAGGCTCTCGTCTACTGAGCCGATGCGCTCTGCACGCGACACCTGCGCCATCAGGTTGGCCAGCTGATGCAGCCAACGAATGGGAGTGTGTGGTGAACGCGGACGCTGCTGCATGGCGTCAGGATGGCGCTCGAACCGAAGTTTCGTCCAGTGTCAGCCAGTCAGCAGTGGCCTGAAGCGAGCCGCGATACGGCGGAGGCCCTGCATCGGTTGCTCACAATCGATAACCGCAACTGGCATGCCTACAAAGCCCAGCCGCAGCGACGGGCCGCAGAACAGCTGGCGGCGGCCCTGGTGATCCTGCTCGATCCCGCCAACCCGCCGAACGCATCCCTCACCACGGAGCAGCGCCGTCAATCAATCGAGCTGCTAGAGCACGGCCTGGGCTGGCTGCGGGGTGAACGCAAAGACCCTGGCTGCCCGAGCCACGGTCACTGACGCCGCAGCGCCACCTGCACCCGGTTGCCGCGACTGCTCCAGCGCACGTCATCGAAGCAGCTGTGGATGAGGTAAAGCCCGCGGCCGCAGATCGCATCAGCTGCATCAGGCAAGGAGCCGCTGCGGCAGGAGGCGGGCAGGCCAACCCCCTCATCCTGCACCTGAAACACCCACCAGCGGGGCGTCACGATCCGGCGCACCCGCAGGCATTTCGCGGGGTCGTTGCCGTTGCCGTGACGCACAGCATTCACCAGCACTTCCTGCAATCCCAGCTGCAGAGAGGCCATCTGCTGCGCGCAGGCGATCGGCTCCAGCAACACCTCCAGCAGTGGTGCCAACTGCAGGGTGGAGGGGGTGATGAAATCGGCCCAGCGATACGCCATCGAAGCCACGCCGGCCGATGGGCCGTGCATGGATTTGAAACTACCGCTCAGCCAGGCTCAGGCCTTCAGGCCGATACGCGCTGTTGCAGGCCGGGATGGGAGAGCAGCGCATCCATCAGGCGCACGCCGCGCAGCTGATTCACGAGGGGCAGGTGCCCGTCTGGCGCCTCCAGCGACCAGGTGAAGGCGGAGGGATAACGGGTCCACACGCCGCCCTGCTTCCAGCCCAAACGGGGCCAAAGCTGCTCCCAGCGGCCATTGAGGGAGCGCAGCAGGCGGATCTGCACCGAAAAACCGAAGCGGCCCTGGGAGTACACCACCCAAAGGCGATCGATGCTTTCCAGGTCGACCGAGGCGATCGGCGGAACCTCGGAGTAATACACGTACCCACGCTTCACCGCTGCCTCACCAGCCAGCTGACGCAGGTGTTCGCTGGTGAGACGATCAGCCTCCTCGAACTGCTGCTCCACCAGGGCCCGCTGCAGCGGGGCGTAATCGATGCTGCTGGCGCTGGTCACTGCCAGCCATCCGTCGGCATAGCGCTGGCGGAACGACTGAGCGAGGGCGTCGTCCTGGGCGACGAGCAGTTGGATCAGCAGACCTGCGACCCAGTCGTCTCCTGTGGCATCCAGGCGATCGAGCTGCTCTGGGATCAGCGGCCGCAACTCATCAGAGCGCTGTTGCACCTGGCTGAGCAAGCTGCGCCGTTGTCGAGGGGCTGCTGCAATGAGTCGCTCCAGCAGCTGCTCAGGGCTAACCGTCGTCGTTACGGGGGGTCCGGAAAGCATGAAGGGAGAACAGACCTGCCATGGGGCCAGCGTTGGCCCACTATGTCAGGCATGGACGGGGTCGGGCGGATTCGTTGATGGCGGGGGCTCAGCTGATTCGCGAACCGGTGGATCGCTTCCTGAGCGGCCGGGGCCCGATCGTGGATGTGCGGGCGCCGGCTGAGTACCAACAGGGCCATCTGCCAGGGGCACGCAACCTGCCCCTCTTCAGCGATGAGCAACGGGCGGCGGTGGGCACCACCTACAAACAGCAGGGCAGACAGGCCGCCGTTCAGCTGGGGCTCGAGCTGGTGGGGCCGCGCCTGGGGGAGCTGGCGGCCCAATTAACAGCCTGGGCGGGTGAAGCCGAGGGCGGCGCTCCGCTGCGCCTGCACTGCTGGCGCGGGGGCATGCGCTCAGAAAGCGTGGCCTGGCTTGCGGGGCAGCTGGATCTGCCGGTGCTGCTGCTGGAGGGGGGATACAAGGCCTTTCGGCGCTGGGTTCTGGCGCTGTTTGAGACCAGCTGGCCCATTCACCTGCTCGGCGGCCGCACCGGCAGTGGCAAAACCGATCTGCTCCTGGCCCTGGCCGAACAAGACGCCGCCGTGATCGACCTGGAGGGTCTGGCGCATCACCGCGGCAGCAGCTTCGGCAACCTTGGTATGCCGCCCCAGCCGAGCACCGAGCACTACGAGAACCGGATCGCGATGGCGCTCCACGGCTATCGCAACGCCCATCAGATCTGGCTGGAGGCCGAAAGCGTGCAGGTGGGGCGATGCCGCATCCCTGCAGGCCTCTGGAAACAGATGCAGCAGGCGCCGCTGCTGGAGGTGCAGCGCCCCCTGGAGGAACGGCTCGAACAGCTGGTGAGCGTTTATGGCGTTCAAGAGCCCCAGGCCCTTCACGAGGCCACCCAGCGCATCGCCCGCCGGCTCGGGCCTCAACGCACCGCCGCCGCCCTCGAAGCGATCGAGCAGAGCCGCTGGGCCGATGCCGCCCGCCAGATGCTCGATTACTACGACCGCTGCTACGACCACGAACTGGAGCGGCACGGCCAGAGCGAGCAGCAGCGCCTGCTGGGCCGTGAGGATCTGGCGGGCCTCAGCGCTGAAGCGGCCGCAACGCTGCTGATCCACAAGCGGCTGATCGAAACCTGCAGCCAGAGCGCTGCCTAGGATTGGGCTTTGCAGGCACGTTCGATGGCCGCCATTCAGTTTTTCCGCGGTGTCGACGAGCCGGTAGTGCCCGATATCCGCATGACCCGCTCCCGGGATGGGCGCACAGGTCAGGCGATCTTTGTGTTCGATCAGCCCGAAGCCCTGGCCCCCGAGAGCATGGGCGACATCGGCGGCATGTACATGGTCGATGAGGAGGGCCAGCTGGTCACCCGCGAGGTGAATGCCAAGTTTGTGAACGGCAAACCCGCTGCCCTGGAAGCCACCTACACCTGGAAAACCACCGAAGACTTCGAGCGCTTCATGCGTTTTGCCCAGCGCTACGCCGATAGCCACGACCTCGGGTTCGCCCAGAAAGACGACAACGACAGCGACGCCGGCAACGACGAGGCGTGAAATTCGGCCAGTGGCTGGGGCTGATCGCCACGGCAGCGGCCCTGCTGCTGCTGTGGTCGCTGCGCGATGTGGTGATCCATCTCTTCGCCGCAATTGTGTTGGCGATGGCCCTCTGCACCGTGGTGGGGGTGGTGCGCGAGCGCTTGCGCTGCAACCGTCCCCTGGCCTTGCTGCTGAGCCTGCTCGGGCTGCTGATCCTGCTGGCCGTTGCCCTAGCCGCCGTGGTGCCCCCGTTTGTGCAGCAGTTCGAGCAGTTGTTGCTGCAGCTGCCGGCAGCGGCCACCAAAGCGTTGTCGCTGCTGCGGCAAGCCATGGATCAGAGCAGCCAGATGCTTTACGGCAAAGAGGCGCTCAACTGGCTTCGCCAGAACTGGGGTAGCTCCAGCAGCGGTGGGGAAGCCGTTGGCCAGAGCCTGCAGGGGTTGCTGGGGCTCGCGGGGAACGTGGGCAGCGGCCTGATCCAGGGGCTGTTTGTGGTGGCCGTGGCGCTGATGATCGCGGTGCAGCCCACCGCCTATCGCGAAGTGGCCGTGCTGCTGGTGCCGTCGTTTTACCGGCGGCGGGCACGCGAGGTGCTGCTGGGCTGCGGAGAAGCGCTGAGCAGCTGGATGGGTGGGGTGCTGATCAGCTCCCTCTGCGTGGCTGTGCTGGCGGGCATTGGCCTCTCACTGCTCGGGGTGAAGTTGGTGGTGGCCAACGCCCTGCTGGCGGGATTGCTCAACATCATTCCCAACGTCGGCCCCACCCTGAGCACCATCTTTCCGATGTCGGTGGCGCTGCTGGTGTCGCCTTGGAAGGCGCTGGCGGTCTTGGGGCTCTATGTGGTGGTGCAGCACCTCGAGAGCTACGTGATCACCCCCTCGGTGATGCATCACCAGGTGAAGTTGCTACCCGGCCTCACCCTCACGGCTCAGTTCGTGTTCACCGTGCTGTTTGGTCCGCTCGGCCTACTGCTGGCTCTGCCCCTAGCGGTTTGCCTTCAGGTGGTGATCCGTGAGGTGTTGATCCACGATGTGCTCGATCCCTGGCGGCGCCAGCAGCTCACGTGATGCAGATTCGCGGGCTGATCGGTCTACTGGCCCTTGTGGTGCTCGGCCTGCTGGCCTGGGAGCTGCGCTGGGTGCTCTTGGTGCTGTTCGGCGCGGTGGTGCTGGCGGTGGCGCTGGATGTGCCGGTGAGCTGGCTGCGGCGCCTCCTCCCACTAAATCGGCCTCAGGCACTGGTGGTGGTGGTGGCGCTGCTGGTGGTGGGCGGCTGGCAGCTCGCTGAGCTGCTGGTGCCTGAACTGCTGGAGCAGGTGCAGCAGTTCACCTTGCTGGTCCCCGCTCTGATTAATCGCCTCAGCGACCTGCTGGGGGGTGTGGCCATGCTCGAGAGCCTCGAGGGGAGGCTGGCCGCCTTTGCCACCTTCGACAAACTGCAGCCGCTTGGTGGCCAGCTGCTGGGGTTCGCCGGCGGAGCAGCCGCGGGCACGATCCAGCTGCTGCTGATGGTGCTGCTGGCGCTGCTGTTGGTGCTGGATCCCCGCAGCCACCAGCGCCTCGTGCTCGCTGCCACACCAGCCCACTACCGCCCCTTGGCGGGCACCTTGCTCAGCGATTGCCGTCAGGCCCTGGGCGGCTGGCTGGCTGGCATGACGATCTCAGCCACAGCGGTGTTCCTGCTCACCTGGGCCGGTCTGGCTGCCCTGAAGGTGCCCCTGGCCCTGCTGAGCGGCCTCGTGTGCGGCCTACTCACCTTTGTGCCCACGATTGGGCCCACCGTGGCCAGCCTGCTGCCGCTGGCAGTGGCCTTGCTGGTGTCACCCAACCTGGCGCTTCAGGTGCTGATCCTCAGGCTGGTGCTGCAAAACGGTGAAGCGTTCCTGCTCACGCCACTGCTGCTCAGCCGCACGGTGAACCTGCTGCCCACGGTGGCCTTGATGGCGCAGCTGAGCCTTGGCGCCTTACTGGGCCTGCCAGGCGTTCTTCTGGCCCTGCCTCTGGTGGTGGTGCTGCAGGTGCTCTCCCAGCGGGTGCTGGTTGAGCAAATCATGGATCGCTGGCTCTGATCAGCTTCAGCGGGTGCGCCGGAGCATCCAAGGCGTAAACAACAGAACCGCGCTCGCGAGCGGGTGATGGCGAGGGATTTCAACGAGGCTGGCGAAGGTGAAGTGATCAGCCAGCAGCTGCAGCTCGGCCCTCAAATCCAGGAGGGCCAGCAGCGCCAGAAGGATGGGAACCAGAGGCAGCTGCAACGGGCGCCGGCCGCCTGGAATCCTCATCGCCGAGCCAGCACTGGCAACAGGGTGGGAGCAATACCGATGCTCGACCAGCTGCCCACAGCGATGCCCACGGTGAGGGCCACAGCGAACCAGAACAACGTGCTGCCGCCAAAGAAGATCAACGCCACCAAAGGCAAGAGCGTGGTGAGGGAGGTGTAGAGGGAGCGCGTGAGTGTTGCATCAACGGCCACATCCACCTGCTCGCTCAGGGGCAAGTCGCGCAAAGCGGTCTTCTGCTCTCGGATCCGGTCAAACACCACCACCGTGTCGGTCACGGAGTAGCCCGCCACGGTGATCAACGACACCGCAAACAACGAATCCACCTCAATCCCGGCGAGGATCCCGAGCCAGGCGAACACGCCGCAGGTGATCAGCACGTCGTGCGCCAGGCAAAGCAGCGCCAGGGCCGCGAACAGCCGGTCGTAGCGAAAGCTGATGTAAACGGCGATGGCCGCGAAGCTCACCAGCAGCGAGATCAAGCTGCCCTTGAGCAACTGATCCCCGAGGGTTGGGCCGATCGTGTTCACCGAGGTGGCCGCCGGATTGAGCGCACCCACCTGTTGCTGCACAGCCGCAACAACAGCACTGGCCTGATCCGGATTGAGATCGGGCAGGCGCAACATCAGCGACCGGCCCTGATCCAGCACCTGCACACCGGCAGCACTGAGGTTGGGCGGGGCCTGTCCCTCGGCCTCCGGCAGGCTGAGCTTGGCGAGCGTGGCGGAAATCTCAGCGGAGGTGAGGCTGGAGCAGCTCTCGCCGCACTGCCGCTCCAGCTGGATCTGGGTGCCACCGGTGAAATCCAGGCCTGGGCGCAGCGGCGCACCGATGCTGGGATTCAGCCAGCACAGCAGCAGGCCCACAACGCTCAGCACACAGGCCAAGCCGGATCCCCACCAGGCGAGGCGGCGATAGCGGCTGATGCGAAAGCGAGGGGATGGAAGGGTTGTGGTGGACATCAGGCGGCGCTGGTGGGGAGCTGATCAGCAGGCAGGAAGTAAGCGGTGCGCCGCAGGCCGGGATAACTGGTTGCCAGGCGCAGGATCGTGCGGGTGCAGGTGAGCGCCGTAAAGAGGCTGAGCACCAGGCCGATCGCCAGGGTGACGGCAAAGCCCTTCACCAGGCCCGTGCCGAGGGCAAACAGGGCGGCACAACTGATCAGACCAGTGACGTGGCCATCGACGATGGATGAAAGGGCCAGTGAAAAGCCCGTATCCAGCGAACGAATCAAGGTGTTGCCGCTGCGCAGCTCCTCCTTCACCCGTTCAAAGATCAGCACATTGGCATCCACGGCCATACCCACCGACAGGATGAAACCAGCGATGCCCGGCAGGGTGAGCGTGACTGGAATCAGCGCGTAGATCGCCAGGTTGAACAGCGCATACAGGCTGAGGGCCAACACCGAAACAAAGCCGGGCAGGCGATACACCACCACCATGAACACCGCCACCAGGGCCAGGCCTGACAGGGCGGCGATCAGGCTGGAGCGGATGTTCTCAGCGCCAAGGGAGGGACCCACGGTGCGGACTTCAATCAGCTTCACCGGCAACGGCAGCGAACCGCCGCGCAGCTGCACCTCCAGATCGCGGGCTTCTTCGGCGGTGAAGTTGCCGGTGATGCTGGCGGCGCCGCCAGTGATCCCAGCCGGCTTGAACTCGGGGCCCACACTGGCTTCGCTGATCGAGCGGCCATCCAGCACGATCCCGAGCAGGCGGCCGCTGCCGGCGATGCCTTGGGTGAGCTCGGCGAATTTGCGACCGCCTTCGGTGTTGAAGGCCAGGGTCACATCCCAGCCGCTGCCGGTTTGCTGCTGCTGACGGCCTGCACTGGTGAGGTCTTTACCGGTGAGCTGGGCGGGCTCATACAGCTCAACGATGCGGCGGTTCACTTCCGCCAGCAGCTGCTCGAGCTGCTCAGTTTCGCTGCTGCCCGCCGGCACCTGGATGCCGAGCTGATCGAGCGCCTTGGCCAGTTCTTCCGATTTGATCTCTGGTTGGAGCTGGCCTTCGGCTTGCTTGTGACGGCTCTGGTTCAGCACAGCCTGGGCCTGGCGCTTGAGCTTGAGCAGACCCGTCATCTCCTGCTCCGTGCCCGGCTTCTGGGCGCGGAATTCGAGCAGAGCCGTGGTGCCGAGCACCTTGGCGGCACGGCTGGGGTCCTGCTCGCCCGGCAGCTGCAGCACCAGTTGATCGTCGCCCACGGTCTGGAGGGTGGATTCAGCCACGCCCAAACCATTGATGCGGCGATCGAGCACGTCCTTCACCGCTTCCAGCTGCTCGCTTTTCACCTGCTTCACCGCTCCGGCGGGCAGCACCTGCAGGGTGAGCTGGCTGCCGCCCTTGAGATCAAGACCGAGCTGCAAGGGGAAGCTCGCCAACACGGCTCCAGCCGCGATCGCCAGAGCCAGGATCAGGGCAAACCACCCCTGTTGACGCGCCATCGGTGTTGCGAGGGGGTTAAGGAATGGGGATCAGACCTGGCCGCTCTTCAGCGCCTTCGCTGCTTCCACGATCTGGTGAGGCTGAATGATCGTGAGGTTCTCGAGGGTGCCGTTGTACGGGGTAGGGATGTCCTGAGAGGACAGACGCACCGGCCGGCAATCGAGATCATCGAAGCACTGCTCGGTGATCAAGGCCATCAGCTCAGCGCCGATGCCACCGGTCTTCATGCACTCCTCCACGATCAGCACCTTGTGGGTCTTGCGGATCGAGCGGGAGATGGTCTCCATATCGAAGGGCTTGAGGCTGATCAGGTCGATCAGCTCCACGCTCACGCCATCTTTCTCGAGCTGCTCCACCGCCTTGAGGCAGTGGTGGCGCATGCGCGAGTAGGTGAGGATCGTCACGTCGCTGCCCTCCTTCACCAGATCGGCCTGGTCGAGCGCGCAGATGTAATCGCCCTGCGGGATCTCCTCGCTGAGGTTGTAGAGCAGCACGTGCTCAAAGAAGAGCACCGGGTTGTTGTCGCGGATCGCGGCCTTCATCAGGCCCTTGGCATTGGTGGGGGTGCTCACCGCCACGATCTTGATGCCGGGCACCGCGTGGAAGTAGGCCTCCAGGCGCTGGCTGTGCTCCGCCCCGAGCTGGCGGCCCACACCACCAGGACCACGCACCACAGCTGGGATCGTGAAGTTGCCGCCGCTGGTGTAGCGCAGCATCCCCATGTTGTTGGAGATCTGGTTGAACGCCAGCAGCAGGAAGCCCATGTTCATGCCTTCCACGATCGGCCGCAGGCCCGTCATCGCGGCGCCCACGGCCATGCCGGTGAAGGCGTTCTCAGCGATCGGGGTGTCCAGCACCCGCAGTTCGCCGTATTTGTCGTAGAGGTCTTTGGTGACCTTGTAGGAACCGCCGTACTGACCCACGTCCTCCCCCATCACGCACACGTGGGGATCGCGGGCCATCTCCTCGTCGATGGCTTCGCGCAGGGCGTTGAACAACAGGGTCTCTGCCACAGCGGAGCACTCAGTCCGGCTCTGGCCGGTCGCTGCGCCAACTTATCTCAGCCGCCCGCAGCAAAGGTCACCAGCAGCAGCACCGAGAGGAGCATGCCCGGGGAAAGCAGCAGAACCAGCAGCTGCAGGTCGTGGGCTGTCATCAACGGCGAGATGGCGCCTCCGAAGGCTAGGGAGTTTGTTCGGCTTCGCTCCAACCCGGTAGCAAGCTGCGGATAAACGTGAGAAACAGGCCAAGCCCCACGAACGCAAAGGTGAAAGTGGCCAGAAAGCTCATGCCCACGATCAGGGTTTTCATGAACACCGCAATGCTCTGAGCGAAGCGTGCGTCGTAGTGGGGCGGATGCTCGGCGTAGTACCCCACCACCCGCTGGGCTAACTGCAGGGCCAGCCAGCCGAACCCGAAGCTGGTGAGCGAACCGCTCAGAAAGCTGAGGGGCCCTTTGCGGCGCCGACTGCTGCCGTCTTTGGGGCTGCTGCCTTCCGTGCTGATCTCGCTGTTGCTGCTTTCGGTGGCGGACTGCTCGCTCACGGATCGGCTCAACTCGGCGTCAGCCCAGGGTGGCACCGGAGCCTGTGCAACGGCAGACCCAGGCCTCAAAACCGGCCTGCTCCAGCGCCGGCGCCAGCTGCTGCCGGGCCCGATCCGCTGCCGAGACATCGGCAAACAGGGCAAACAGGCTGGGGCCCGATCCGCTCATCGCCACCACCAGGGCATCGCCGGCCTGCCGCAACAGCGCCAAGCCCTCACGCACGCTGGCCACCTCCGGCTCCACCACCGCCTGCAGGTCGTTGCGCAGCTGCGGCAGGGGCACCTCACCGCGCAGAGCCGCCAACAGCGATCCCTGGCGCAAGGCTTGGCGGCGTTGCTCGAACTCTGCTTCTGCACTCAGATAAAAGTCGCTGCGCAGGTCACGGCAGCGGCCATAGGCCCACGGCGTGGACACGCTGGCCTCAGGGTGTTTGATCAGCAGCACGCTCAAGCCCGGCGGTGAATCCAGCCCAGCTGGCTCCAGCACTTCACCACGACCAAAACAGAGCTGCGTGCCGCCATCGATGCAGAAGGGCATGTCCGATCCCAGCTCAGCCGCCATCGCCAGCAGCTGGTCGCGGCTGAACCCCGCGCCCCAGAGGGCATTCAGGCCCACCAGCGCCGCCGCACCGTTGCTGGATCCACCCGCCAGGCCCGCACCGATGGGGATGCGCTTATCCAGCTCAATCGATGCGCCCAGCTCCGGCAACCCCAGCCGCGCCTTCAACAGCTCAGCCGCCTTCACGATCAGGTTGCTGCCATCGGTGGGCAGATCACTGCGGTTGCAGTGCAGGGCAATCCGACCATCCGCCGTGGGCCGGATCCGCAGCTGATCGGCGAGATCGAGGGTCTGCATCACCATCGCCAGCTCATGGAAGCCGTCGAGCCGCAGCCCCAGCACCTCCAGGTGCAGGTTGATCTTGGCGGGGGCGCTGACCAGCAGCTCAGCCATGCGAGGGGTTTAGGCGGTGAGCCGATTCAAACCCGTCGCCAGCGCCACCCAGGCCGCCGGCGCCACCTCCTGGGGCCGCTGCTCCAGGGCGATCCCGGCCTCGGCGGTGAGCGTGGCGAGCAGCTCCGGCGGCTGCAGCCCCGCCAGGGTGTTGCGCAGCATCTTGCGGCGGGCGGCGAAACAGCGGCGCAGCAGGCTCTCCACCGTGCGGGCCAGGGCCGGCTCGAGCTGTTGCTCGGGGGGCAGCGGATCGATCGCCACCACCTCACTCATCACTTTCGGTGGCGGCTGGAAGCAGCGGGGCGGCACCAGGCACACGGAGCGGCAGCGGGCGAGCAGCTGCATGCGCACGCTCAGGGCTGAGTAGGCACTGCTGCCCGCACGGGCGCGGATCCGTTCGCCCACCTCCTGCTGCATGAGCAGCACCAGTCGCCGATAAGGGGTGGCCACCGGCCGATCCAGGCGGCCCACCAGGCGCTCCAACAATGGGCCGGTGATGTTGTACGGAATGTTGGCCACCACGATGCCTGCCTCCGGCAGCGGCACCGCCAGCACATCCCCTTCGGTGAGTTCAAAGCGGGGATCCGCCGCGAAGCGCTCCCGCAGCCCTTCCACCAGATCGCGATCCAGCTCAACCGCCCGCACGGCTGCAGCCGGCGACGCCAGCAAACGCTCGGTGAGCGCTCCACGGCCCGGACCCACCTCCAACACGGTGTCGTCGCCGCTGAGTTCCGCCGCTGCCAGGATCTGATCGAGCACGCGCTCATCCTTGAGCCAGTGCTGACCGAAGCGTTTGCGGGTGCGGTGGGCCGCGAAGGTCATCGATGCGAGCGACAGGCCTGTTTCCAGATTGCTCCCTGGCCGGCGGCGGAAACCATTCCTAAACCGGAGGCAGATGCCCACACCGCCATGCCGCTGCCAACCCAGCCCCACGGGCTTGCTGCGATTCCCCTTGCTGCTGCCCTGAGCCTCGCCCTCAGCCCCGCAGCCCTGGCCGGATCGATTACAGCGGAATCAATCTGGGAGAAGAGCAACGCCATCCAACGGGCGCAACAGCAACTCCCCGCCAACGCCACGGTGACCAACACCCGCTGCACGGTGGTGAATGTGCGCACCGGCAACTACCGCTACATCTGCACGCTGGAATACACGACGACACCGAGCAGCCCAACACCCAGCAGCCCTACCCCCACCAACGGATCCAGCGCACCGGCGCCGTAGCCGGCGGTTGAGGCACCAGGGCCAGCACCAGCTCCAGGCTGCAGCGCTGATAGCGGGGATGGGCCGCCAGCCAGCAGTCGTAAGCCGCTTCCAGCCGCGCCCGCTTGGCGGCATCAAAGCTGGCCGCACCCCAGCCATCCGGGCCGCAGCGGCGCCGGCTTTTCACCTCCACCAGCAACAGCCGCTGCGGCTTGTGCAGCAGCAGATCCAGCTCACCCCAGCGGCAACGCCACTGCCGAGCCAGGAGCCGCCAGCCGCTCTGCTGCAACAGCCGCAAGGCCCGTTGTTCCGCCCAGTTGCCGCTGCGCTGGGTTGCGCTGATCGCCATCGCCGCAGGGCCGAGCTCCGGCTCTGAGCATTCCCCCGCCGTGCGCTCACTCGCCTGGCAACTGACCCCGCAGCACGCGCAGACAGTATTTGCAGCCGCCGGTGGTCACCAGATGCCGCTCCGGCGTGATGGAGATCAGACGCACCGGATGCTCACGGCAGCGGATCTTGATCGGCGATTTGAAACTCCGGTAAACGATCTCGGCGTAGTCGTAACGATCGCCGAAACGGGCCCGGGCTCGAGCCAGAAAGGTGTCTTTGTCAATCGGATTGCCCATCGCGAACGCTCGCTGTTCGATCCGGTGACCAAAGGAGCTGCATCCAGGGATGCATTGAGGCGGAGATTAGGGGAACGCTTCTGCGGCGTTGGTGGTGATCGCGACAGCCTGCTTAGGGTTGCCCGACACGCCTCCGTTCCGATGCGCCGCCTGCTGCAACCGATGGCCTCACGCCTGTTGATGCCCGTGCTGGCGGCGCTGCTGCCCCTGGCGCTGCTGCTGATGCCGCCCGCAGCCCACGCCGCCATGGACTACGCCAAACAGGTGCTGATCGGTCACGACTTTGCCGGCGCGGACCTGCGCGGGGTGACCTTCAATCTCACCAACCTGCGCGATGCCGACTTCCACGGCGCCGATCTGCGCGGAGCCAGCCTGTTCGGCGCCAAGTTGCAGGATGCCGACCTCTCCGGCACCGATCTCACCGACGCCACCCTGGATTCGGCCGTGCTGGATGGCACCGACCTACGCAATGCGGTGCTGGAAAACGCCTTCGCCTTCAACACCAAGTTCAGCAACGTGCAGATCGAAGGGGCTGATTTCACCAACGTGCCCTTCCGCGGCGATGTGCTGAAAGCCCTCTGCGCCAGTGCCAGTGGCACCAACCCCAGCACCGGTCGCAACACCCGCGACACACTGGAGTGCGGCTGACGCCCCACGCCATGAGTTTTGACGCCCGCAGCCTTGAGCGCCTACAGCAGCTCGGCCGCAGCCTGCCGAAGCCCTTGCCCAAGCCGGAGACCGCAGCCGCAGCGGCTCCCGCCAGCCAGAAGCGCCACCGGGTGGAAACGGAAACCGATCCCCAGGCCCTGTTCCGCGAGCTGATGCAGGTGAGCCCGGACGGCAGAGTGCCGCCCCACCTGCTCGATCGGCTGCGCCAAGCGGAAACCGATCAACAACGGGCCCGGCAGGCCGAACAACGCCAGGCCATCCAGCGCCAAGCCAGCCAGGCTCAATCGCCAACGGCTGGCCTGCAGCCCCGCGGCGCCAGCGACGAACTGCGGCCCAACCGCCAGCGGCGCGCACCTGCCAACGCCGAAGAACTGGAGCTGTACACCGCCTTCCAGCAGCTGCTCCTAGAAGGCGACGAAGAGGAGTAATCGCGGCGCACGCCACGCCCGAACCAGTACACCTGAACTAGCCTGCGGGCGAGCTGTCTGGTCTTGCCTGTGCTGCCGCATTCCTCCGGCCTGCTGATCGGCGCCCTGCGGGCGGAGCGCACGCCCCTGCGGCTGCCGTTGGCGTCCAGCACCGTGGCCGCAGGGTTTCCCAGCCCCGCCGACGACTACATCGATGTCGGCATCGACCTCAACGAGGCGCTGATCCGCCACCCCAGCAGCACCTTCTTCCTGCGGGTGAGCGGCGATTCGATGGTGGAGGCCGGCATCCAGGACGGCGACCTGCTGGTGGTGGACCGCAGCCTGGACGCCAGGCCCGGCCAGGTGGTGGTGGCGGTGCTCGACGGCGCCTTCACCCTCAAGCGCCTGGCCCGTCACCAGGGCCGGCTGCGGCTGGAGGCCGCCAACAGTGCCTACCCACCGCTGGAGCTGCATCAGTGCGGCGACGTGCAGATCTGGGGCGTGGCCATCCACGTGATCCACTCCCTGGGGCGCCATGGCTGATGCGCTGGCGCTGATCGATGCCAACAACTTCTATGCCTCCTGCGAGCAGGCCTTCGATCCAGCCCTGATCGGCCGGCCCGTGGTGGTGCTCTCCAACAACGATGGCTGCGTGGTGAGCCGCAGCAGCGAGGCGCGCAGCCTGGGCATCGGCATGGGCAAGCCCTACTTCCAGATCGCCGAGCAGCTGGCGCGCCATGGCGTGGTGGTGCGCAGCTCCAACTACGCCCTCTACGGCGACATGAGCCAGCGGCTGATGAGCAGCCTCGAACCGTTCGTGGCCGAGCTGGAGGTGTATTCGATCGATGAGGCCTTCGCCCGGCTGCCCCGACCACGGCAAGGGGAGCTGCGCCGCTGGGCCACGGAGCTGCGCAGCCGCATTCGCCACAACCTGGGGATCCCGATCGCCATCGGCCTGGCCCCCAGCAAAGTGCTGGCCAAGCTCGCCAACCGGATCGCCAAGGGCGACCACCGCCACGCCGGCGTGTTCGACCTGGGCCTTGAACCCAGCCACGACCCGTGGCTGGAGCAGACCCCGGTGGAGGAGCTCTGGGGTGTGGGGCGCCAGCTGAGCCGCTGGTGCCGGCTGCGGGGCATCAGCAATGCCCGCCAACTGCGCGACATGGCCAGCGGCGAACTGCGAGCCAAGGCCGGCGTGGTGGGTCTGCGGCTGCAGCTGGAATTGCAGGGGGTGAGCTGCCTGCCCCTGGAAGAAGGCCCCAGCGCCAAACGGGAAACCTGCGTGAGCCGCAGCTTCAGTCGAACGATCAGCGATGAGCTGGAACTGCGCCAGGCGGTGGCCAGCTATGTGGTGCGGGCGGCCGAGAAACTGCGGCGCCAGCGGCAGCGGAGCGGACGGCTCACGGTGTTCGCCCGCACCAGTCCCTTCAGCCCGGGGTTTTACAGCCAGGCCGCCAGCGCCGCCCTGCCCCTGGCCAGCAACGACACCGCCGTGCTGCTGCGGGCGGCCCTGCCCCTGGTGGCGCTGATCTACAAACCCCACAAACCCTTCGCCAAGGCGGGTGTGCTGCTGCAGGAGCTGCAAGGGGAGGAGCAGCTGCAGCACCACCTGCTAGCGCCCCTCAGCGATGAACAGCAGCAACGCCGCGAGACGCTGTTGCACAACATTGATCAACTCAATCGCCGTTACGGCAGCGGCACAGTGCAATGGGCCGCCTGCGGGCTTCAGCCCAGCTGGATGATGCGGCGCGGGCAACTGTCACGAGCCGCCACGACCCGACTGGGGGATCTGCCCACCGCTTGGGCCCGCTAACGGGGTGAAGACCAACCCATCAGGGCTGGCCGTACTGAGCAGTGGCTTGCTTCACGCAGAGGCTCTTGGCTTGCTCGAGGCTCTGACGCTTCTTGAGCATGCCGTTGGACACGCAGCTGCAAGTGGACTCCACCATGCCGGCAGGCGGTGTTTTGCCGGCCTTCTGGAAGTCGGCCTGCATCGCCTCAGCGCACTTGCTGGTGATGATCTGCTCCATCATGTTGGCGCCGGCGCTCTGAGGCATCACCGAGGCGCCGAGCAGCAGGCTCGATCCCAGCGCGAACAAGGCCACAGACGGATCCATGGAGGTCAATCGCATCGGAAACGCACGGAAACGCTGAAAAACAGTGTCCCATCAACCGCTGGATTGAGCAGCGAGCGTGGCCTGATCGGAGGCCGGACTCGGGCCTACTAGCTCATCAAATCCAGCGCGCCGCTGCTCATCAAGAAAGGCGATGTGCTGCCGTTCGTTGTAGTACAGCTCCTGAAAACGCAACGCGTCGCTGTTGAGGTCAGCGAACATCGCATCAATGCGCGTTTCCATATCGAGCGCGGCCGGCTGAGGCAATGCCGATTCGGGTGGCTCGGGCGGAGCGCTGCGGCCCTCCTCCAACAAACGCGCAATGCAACGCTCCAGGGTTTCCAGCCGCTGGGCACTCCAGGCATTGAGCAGATGGCGACAACGCTTAAGGCTGCGCTGCCGCTCCAGGGCCGCGGTGGTGCCGCGCAGCTGTAGCAGCGGATTAGCCAGGGCCAGGCGCTGCACCTCGGAGGGCTCAAGCAGGGGCGTGAGCCGGGTGGGCAGATCCGATGGAGCCTCGCTGTCGCTGAGCAGCAGCTGATCGGAGAGCAGCCGCGGCAGATCGAGATCCGCCAGTTCCGCGCCGGGATCAACACCGCGATTAATCGCCTCGAGCCGGCCCACCCCGAGGTTGTCTTCCTCCAGGGAGCTGATTGCCGCCCAGAGCTGGCGGTGATGGGCGATGGCGAAATCATCGAGCTCGCGGCGGCGCAACTCAGCGCGAATGGAGCCCCGGTGGCTCGGGCAATGCAGATACAGCCGCAGCAGCTCCGCCTCAGCCCGCTCCCGCAACCCCGCCTCACCGGGCTGCTCCCAGCGCTGGGAGCGGCCATGCCAGCGCTGACCCTTCACCTGCTGACGCAGGTCGTCTTCCAGTTGCAGAGCCAGCCGCGCCTGACCACCACTGAGCCGCTCGGCCACCTGCTGCAGGTAGCGGGAGCGGACGGCACTGGCGGGCAGCTTGCCCAGCAACACCACCAGCTCACTCACCGACTGCTGGAACTGATCAGAGCGGGCCAGGTCACGGCCCTCCAACACCTGATCGATCTGCCAGTCGAGCCAGAGCGGCGCCTGATCCAGCAAGGAGCGGTACTCGCCGGCGCCGTGCTCCTTGAGAAATTCATCCGGGTCCTTACCGGCGGGCAGGTGCAGCACCCGCAGCTCCAGCTGGCCCTGCAGCGCCAGCTGCTCCACCTCACCAATGGCCCGCTGGGCGGCCCGCACACCGGCGCCGTCGGTGTCGAAGTTGAGGATCAGGCGCTTGCCATCGCAGCAGCGGCAGAGCTGAGTGATCTGCTGGCTGCTAAGGGCGGTGCCCAGGGCCGCCACCGCATTGGTGATGCCGGCGGCGTGCAGCGCGATCACATCGAAGTAGCCCTCCACCACCACCGCCCGGTCGTCCTTGCGGATGGCGTTCACCGCTTTGTCGAGGCCGAACAGGTGCTTGCCCTTCTCAAACACCTCCGTTTCCGGAGAGTTGAGATATTTGGGCTCGCCACCATCCAGGCTGCGGCCGCCGAAGCCGATGATCCGGCCCTGGCGATCGCAGATCGGCACCATCACCCGGTGCCGGAAGCGGTCGTAGAAGCCATCGCCGCCGCGCCGCGGCACCACCAGGCCGGCCGCCTCCAGCAGCTCCGGCGAGAGCCCCTCCACCTGCTGCAGATGGTTGAGCAGCCCATCCCAGCGCTCCGGCGCATAGCCAAGGCCGAAGCTCTCGAGCGTGGTTTCGCTCAGGCCCCGCTGCTCGCGCAGATAGGCCAGGGCACCGGCGCCCTCCGGGCTGCGCAGCTGGCTGCGGAACCAGCCGGCCGCCAGGGAGAGGGCCTTGTGGAGCTGATCGCGGCGTGAGAGCTGCTGGCGCAGGCGCTCCTGCTGGGGGCCCTCGAGGGTTTCCACCGGCAGCTGGTATTTGCGCGCCAGCTCCAGCACCACATCGCTGAAACTCTGGCGCTGCAGTTCCATCAGGAACTTGATCGCGTTGCCACCGGCCCCGCAGGAGAAGCAGTAGTAGAACTGCTTGGCTGGCGACACCGTCATCGACGGCGATTTGTCGTCGTGGAAAGGACAGACGCCGACGAATTCCCGGCCTTTCTTCTTGAGCACCACGTGCTCACCCACCACATCAACGATGTCAGCGCGTTCCTTGACGGCCTCGATCGTGCGGGGGTGGAGGCGAGGAGCGGACACGCTGCGCGCACGGATGCGGCTTCAGGATGGCAGGGCTGCCCTGTGGATGCTGTCCAGCGCTGCCAGTTTCAGCCTGATGGGCGTGTGCGTGAAGGCGGTGGGCGGCCGGATCCCGGTGGCGGAGGTGGTGCTCGCCCGTTCCGCCGTGAGCCTGCTGCTGAGCATCGTGATGCTGCGCCAGGCGGAGCTGAATCCCTGGGGTCAACGGCGGGGGCTGCTGGTGCTGCGCGGGGTGATCGGCACCGGCGCCCTGCTGTGCGTGTTCGCGGCCCTGGCGCAGCTGCCGCTCACGGCTGCCACGGTGCTGCAGTATCTGCAGCCCACAGTCACAGCGCTGCTGGCCTGGTGGCTGCTGCGCGAGCGGATCGGGCCGCGGATTCTGCTGGCGGCCCTGCTGGGGTGGCTGGCGGTGGTAGTGCTCAGCAATCCCAGCGAACTGGCGGGCCTGCTGGGGCCTCTAGCCAAGTTGCTGCTAGGCACGGAAGCCAGGCCTCTACCCCTACAGGGGGTGCTGCTGGCCATCGGCGGAGCCGTGCTCTCAGCCTGCGCCTATGTGAGCGTTCGCGCCCTGGGGCGCACTGAGCACCCCCTGGTGATCGTGTTCTATTTCCCGCTGGTGGGGCTCGTGCTCACAGCCCCGCTGGTGGCACTGCAACCGGTGTGGCCCACGGCCTGGGAGGCCCTGGCTTTGGTGGGCGTTGGCCTGTTCACCCAGCTCGGCCAGCTGGGGGTGACCAATGGCCTGCTGGGCATGCCAGCGGCACGGGCGACGGCCCTCAGCTACGGGCAGGTGCCGCTGGCAGCCCTGTGGGGATGGCTGTTCTTCCGGGAATCGCTCGATCCCGATACCGCCCTGGCTGCAGCGCTGGTGTTGGCTGCCACGCTGCTCAGCCTCAGGCGCTCTCGCCCTTGAGGGGCAGCGGATCGATCAGCCAATCCTGATTGGCGCCATCGCTGCTGCCGCTGGGGCGCGCCAGCCGCCAGCTCTGGCCCCGCTCACCCCGTTGCAGATACAGATCAAAGGCACTGTCCACACGGATCGGATCTCCGGGAAGGCGCCAGTCGAAACGGCCGGTGAGATGCAGGCCCTTGCTGCCGCCGATCGCCATCGCCTGCTGCGACTCCACCCGAACCCGGCTCACCTGGGGTTTGCCATCGGCACTGGAGAGGTTGAGCGCGTCGGCGATGGAGCGCTGCGTGAGATCGATCTGCAGGGCCAGGGCCGAGAGCAGCACTTTCTGCGAGGGCTGCCCGCCAGCGCAGGCACTGAGGCCGAAGCTCAGCAGCAGACAGAGCACCAGCGCCAGAACCCGACGCAACGGCTGCAACGACAAGAACGGGGTTGTCGGACCGGGCAGCATGGGTGGCAATGAAAGTGTCCCCATGATCGGCTGGCTGCAAGGGCAACTCGCCGAGCGCTGGCAACACACCAACCGCTGCGGGCTGCTGCTGGTGTGCAACGGGGTGGGTTACGAGGTGCAGGTGCCCAGGCGGCAATGGGAGCGCCTGGGGGAGAGCGGCAGCGCCCTGACGCTGCACATCCACCAGGTGATCCGCGACGACGGCTGGACGCTCTACGGATTTGCCAGCCGGGCCGAACGGGATCTGTTCCGGGAGCTGGTGGCCGTGAGCGGTGTGGGTCCGCAGATGGCCCTGGGGCTTCTGGGGCAACTGAGCTGTGAAGAGCTGGTGCGGGCCATCGTGCAGGCCGATCTGCGCTTGCTCTCTCAAGCGCCGGGCGTGGGCAAACGCACCGCTGAACGGCTGGCGGTCGAACTGCGAACGCGCCTGCAGGAGCGCTACGCCAGCGCCCTAGATCCGATCGACCGTGCCGACCGGGCGCTGGAGGGCAGCAGCGATCAGGCGGAACTGCCGGCCGATGTCCGTCAGGAGGTAAGCCTCACTCTCACGGCCCTGGGCTACGAAGCGCTGGAGATCAACCGGGCCTTGCGGGCGGTCGCGGGGCTGCCGGGTCTGGAGGACGGGCAAGCCGATGACTGGCTGAGGGAAAGCCTGCGCTGGCTGTCACGCAGTCAGGCCGCCTGAAGCAGGTGACCACGAGGCGGTAAGTTGGTTGTTTGCACCGTCAGGGCCAGACGCCGCGCATGTCGCTCGACACCACCAAGAAGCAAGAACTGATCAACACTCATCAGACCCACGGCACCGACACCGGTTCTGTTGAGGTTCAGGTGGCCATGCTGAGCGAGCGCATCAGCAAGTTGAGCGGACACCTGCAGAACAACATCCACGACTTTTCTTCACGGCAGGGTCTGCTGAAGATGATCGGCCGCCGCAAGCGCCTGCTGAGCTACCTGCGCAGCAACAGCGAGCAGCGCTACGCCACCCTGATTCAGAAGCTCGGCATCCGCGGCTGACGATGGCAGGCAAGGGGAAGAACCGCTCCCGCCCTGCGGGCAGCGGTGATGCAGCACCTCGAGGCATCAGTCCGAGTGCTCCTGCAAAACCCAGTAGCAAGAGTTCCCCCGGCCGAACCCAAACCATTCCCAGCTACGTGGCCAATCGGATGGCACGCCGCGTGGCCATCGCCACCGGCACGCCAACCGTGTTGGGCATGGGCAGCTTCATCGGCAGTTATCTGCTGGTGAGCAAAGGTTTGATGGATATTCCCCCTGGTGTCACATTGCTGACCTCAGGGGGCTTTTTCCTGCTGGGCCTGCTGGGGCTGAGCTACGGCGTGCTGTCCGCCAGTTGGGAACCGAGCGCCGGCAGCCTGCTGGGGCTGGAGCAGATCGGGCTGAACATCGGCCGCCTGCGCAGTTCGATCAAGCGGCCACCAGCGGCGAGCTGAGGCGAGCGCGGAAGGCCTGGGCCGTGAGGCTGCTGAGCGCAGCCTCGCTGTCGCGCACGCAGAACTGGTGACCCAGGCGCACGAAGCGGGTCTGCTCCTGGAGGCGCACCATCGCCACCACGGGCACCCGCACGCCCGCCTCATCCTTTTCGGTGCGGTGTTGGTTGAGGCATTCGCGCAGCTTGTGCTGCACGGCGATATCGCTGGCCTCTTCGCCTTGGAGTTCCACCACCAGCACTTTGAGCTCGTCGATCACACGGCAGTCATCCACGATCAGCTGCACCTGCTCATCGCGGCGATCCACCGAGGCCCAGATCAACAGCCGCGCATCCACCATCAGGAAATCGGCGAGGCGGGCGTAGGTCTTCGGGAAGACCACCGCCTCGCAGCTGCCGCTGAGATCTTCCAGTTGCAACACGGCCATCCGGTCGCCCTTGCGGGTGGTCACCGGCCGAAGAGCCGACACCATGCCCACCACGCTGACGCGCGCCTTATCGGCCTGCTCCTCAAGACTGCCCAAGCCCACCGGTGAGAGCAGCTGCACCGGCCGGGTGAGCTGCTTGAGCGGGTGGTCGGAGAGATAGAAGCCCACGAGCTCCTTCTCCAGGCGCAACTTCTCAGTTGGCGGGTAATCAGGCACAGGCGCGGCCTTGGGTGCCGTGCTGAGATCACCACTGCCGGCTTCGGCCGCAGCGCTATCGCTAGCAGCGCCGCCGAGTAGGTCGAACAGATTGCCCTGACCGCTGGCGCGATCGCGAGCGCGGGAAGCAGCCCAATCCACGATCAGATCGAGATCGGCCATCAGCTGCGCGCGGTTGGCCTGGGGCTCGAGCGCATCGAGGGCACCGCAGTGAATCAGCGATTCCAGCGAGCGGCGGTTGAGGGTGGTGCCGGGGATCCGGTCGCACAGATCCGCCAGGGAGCGGAAGGGGCCGTCAGCGCTGCGGGCCTCGAGCAGGGCGCGGATGGCGCCATCGCCGAGGTTGCGCACGGCAGAGAGACCGAACAGGATCCGCTCGCCTACGGGCGTGAAGTCGATGCCGGAGGCATTCACATCCGGCGGCATCACCTCGATGCCCATGGCGTTGCAGTTGGAGATGTAGCGCTGCACCTTGTCGGTGGTACCGGCATTCACCGTGAGCAGCGCCGCCATGTAGGCCACCGGGTAGTGGGCCTTGAGGTAGGCGGTTTGATACGTCACCGCGCCGTAGGCGGTGGAATGGCTCTTGTTGAAGCAGTATTCGGCAAATAACACCATCTGCTCAAACAACCCCTCGGCGATCTTGGGGTCGACGCCGCGCTCAGTCGCACCATTCACGAAGATGCTCTGGTGCTTCTCCATTTCGCTCTTCTTCTTCTTACCCATTGCCCGGCGCAGCAGATCCGCTTCACCGAGGGAATAACCGGCGAGATCCTGCGCAATGCGCATGATCTGCTCCTGGTACACCATGATCCCGTAGGTCTCCTGCAGGATCGGCTCAAGCTTGGTGTGGGCGAAGTCGATCGCTTCGCGGCCGTGCTTGCGGTTGATGAACTTCGGAATCAGACCAGCATCCAGTGGACCCGGGCGATAGAGCGCCAGGATCGAGGAAATGTCTTCCAGTGATGAGGGTTTGAGATCGCGCACGATCTGGCGCATGCCGCTGGATTCGAGCTGGAAGATGCCCTCGAGATCACCGCGGGCCAGCAGGCCATAGGTGCCGGGATCATCGAGGGGGAGGGCATCGGGATCCACCTTTTGGCCGGTGCTCTGCTCCACCAGATCGATCGTTTTATCGATCATGGTGAGGTTTTTGAGCCCCAGGAAGTCCATCTTCAGGAGCCCCATCGACTCCACGTCTTCCATGAAGTATTGGGTGATCACCTGGCCGTCGTTATTGCGCTGCAGCGGCACCACTTCATCAAGGGGATCGGCGGCGATCACCACACCAGCGGCGTGCACACCGAAGGTTTTGTTGGTGCCTTCGATGCGCATCGCCATATCCACCCAGCGCTTCACCTGGGGATCGTTCTGATATTTCTCGCGGAACTCAGGCGCCGGCGATTCCTCGCCGATCATCTCCTTGAGCTTGGCGGGTTTACCGCGCACCACTGGGATCAACTTCGCCAGGCGGTCGGCGTCGCCATAGGGAATGTCGAGCACGCGGGCGACATCCTTGAGCACCGCCTTGGAGGTCATCCGGTTGAAGGTGATGATCTGCGCCACCTTCTCCTCGCCATAGCGGCGGGTGACGTAGTCAATCACCTCTCCACGGCGCTCGATGCAGAAGTCGGTGTCAATATCCGGCATCGATTTGCGTTCCGGATTGAGGAAGCGCTCGAACAGCAAGCCGTTTGTGACGGGATCGATATTGGTGATCCCCAAGGCATAGGCCACCAACGAACCAGCGGCCGAGCCGCGACCGGGCCCCACGGGGATGCCGTTCTCTCGGGCAAAGCGGATGTAGTCCCACACCACCAGAAAGTAGGTGGGGAAGCCCATCTGCTCCATCACCTGCAGCTCGAAGCTGAGCCGCTCGCCATACTCCGGCGTGAAGGCATCGCTCTCCGCGAGCTGCAGGCGGGCACGCAAGCCCTGCTCGCTCACCTCGCGCAGGTAGCTCACCGGCGTGTGCCCCTCCGGGATCGGGAAGCGCGGCATCTGGTAGCGACCGAGGATGTCGTAGTCCTCCACCTTCCCTGCCACCAGGGCGGTATTGGCTACAGCCTCAGCCACCACTTCGGGCTCGAGGTGATCGGCAAACAGGCCGAGCATCTCCTCTTCACCCTTGATGTATTCAGTGCCCGTGTAGCGCAGGCGCTTCTCATCGGTCACGAGCTTGCCGGTGAGGATGCAGAGCAGGGCGTCGTGGGCTTCGGCGTCGTTGCTGGTGAGGTAATGGGCGTCGTTGGTAGCAACGATCGGGATGCCGAGCTCACGGGAGATGCGCACCATCTCCACGTTCACGATCCGATCTTCCGGGGAGCCGTGGTCCTGGATCTCCAGGTAGAAGTCGTCGCCAAACACGCCCTGATACCAGCGGGCCACATCGCGGGCCACATCCGGCCGGTTGCGCAGAATCGCCTGAGAGATCTCACCGCCGAGGCAGGCGGTGGCCACAATCAGGCCCTCGCTATAGCGCTCGAGGGTGGGCTTATCGATGCAGGCGCGCGAAAAGATGCCGCGCCCGCGCATGCCGCGCAGGTGGCTGATGCTGGTGAGCTTCACCAGGTTGCGGTAACCCACCGCGTTCTTGGCCAGCACCACCAGGTGGTAGCGGCGCTCTTTCTTGGGGGGGTTGGGGTCATCAAGGGAGCCATTGATGACATACATCTCGTTGCCGATGATCGGCTTCACCGAGGTGCCCTTGCAGAGCTTCAGGAGCTCGATGGCGCCGTACATCACCCCGTGATCGGTGAGCGCCAGGGCGGGCATGCCCAGCTCCTCGGCCCGCTTCACCATCGCCGGCAGCTGACTGGCTCCATCCAGGAGGCTGTAGTCGCTGTGGTTATGGAGCGGAACGAAAGCCAAAGGCGGCGGCGCCGGAGCGATGCAGTGGCCCCAGGCTAAGGGGCCAACACCAGATGCAGTGTCTTCAGGGCACCAGAGCGGCTTCAGGACGCTTGGCCATCACCTGAGCCGCCTGCTCGTAATTCCAGGCCACCTGCAGCAGACGCTCTTCCTGCAGCACGCCGGTGATCAGCTGCACGCCGATGGGCAGGCCCGCCGAATCGAAACCACAGGGCAGGCTGATGGCGGGCAGGCCGGCCATGTTCGCGGGGATCGTGAGCAGGTCAGCGAGGTACATGGCGAGGGGATCCTCGCTATGGGCGCCGAATCCGAAGGCCGTTGTGGGAGACGTGGGCGTGAGCAGCACATCCACTGCTCCGAAGGCGCGATCGAAATCGCGGCGGATCAGGGTGCGCACCTGCTGGGCCTTCTTGTAGTAGGCATCCACATAGCCGGCCGAGAGGGCATAGGTGCCGATCAGGATGCGGCGCTTCACCTCATCACCGAAGCCTTCGGCGCGGCTGCGGGAGGTCATCTCCGCCAGGCTGGCCGCATCGGCGGCGCGGTAGCCATATTTCACGCCGTCGTAGCGAGCCAGGTTGGCCGACGCTTCCGAGGGAGCGATCACGTAGTAGGTGGCGATGCCGTCGTTGAAGCGGGGGCAGCTCACCTCCACCAGCTCACAACCCAGAGCTTCCAGCTGAGCGGCGGCAGCCATCACCGAGGCCTTCACGGCGGGGTCGAGGCCTTCAGCCTCGAAGCACTCGCGCACGATGCCCACCTTCAGACCCGCCACCGGTTGCTGCAGGGCGGCGCGGTAGTCGGGAACGGGGGCCTTGAGACAGGTGGAATCGCGCGGATCTTCACCGGCAATCACCTGCAACAGCTCGGCTGCATCGGCCACGTTGGTGGCAAACGGGCCCACCTGATCGAGGGAGCTGGCAAACGCCACGAGGCCGTAGCGGCTCACGCGGCCATAGGTGGGTTTCAGGCCCACCACCCCGCAGAAGGCAGCGGGCTGGCGAATCGAGCCACCGGTATCCGAACCGAGCGAGCCCACGCACTCACCCGCGGCAACGGCGGCGGCGCTGCCACCGGAACTGCCGCCGGGCACCTTCTCGGTGTTCCAGGGGTTGCGACTGGGCCCGAATACGGAGGTCTCGGTGGAGCTGCCCATGGCGAACTCATCGAGATTGGTCTTGCCCAGCAACACCGCGCCCGCATCCCAGAGGCGGGAGGTAACGGTGGATTCGTAGGGCGGGACGAAGCTCTCCAGCATGCGGCTGGAGCAGGTGGTGCGCACTCCGCGGGTGCAGAGGTTGTCCTTGATGGCCAGGGGCACACCCGCTAACGGCGGCAGCGGTTCACCGGCGGCGCGGGCGGCATCGATGCGATCGGCGTCGGCGCGGGCGCGCTCCGCGGTGACCTCGGTGTAGGCGTTGATGCTGGGCTCAACCGCCTCAATGCGGCTGAGGTGGTGATCGGTGAGCTCACGGGCGGACACCTCGCCGCGCTTGAGCTGCTCGCGCCACTCGGCGATCCCCATCAACCCTGCTGCAATTCCAGGGGTCGACGCTATCAGTCAGCACTGATGGTGAACGGCTCGCCGCGGCGGGTGCGCAGCAGCGCGTGATTGATCTCCCCTGCCCCCTCACTGCGCAGGTCCGCCAGGAAAGGAGGCAGCGCCTCCTCGAGGCTGCTGCGCCGCACGTAAGGGCCGAACCAGTAGGTGACATCCGGCTGGCGGGTCTCCACCCGAGCCCACCAGGCCAGACCAAGCCCGTTGGCAACGCTGCGCAGGGGCTGGAACAGGGTGGTCATCGGGGCGGTGGGCAGTGGACTCATTGTGGCGGCGAAAGGGCCGTGCGCAGCATCGGCGGCCCGGATGTTCAGAGCTGGATGTCGCCGGCGAAGCCCGTGGCCACCTGCGGCGACAGACCCAGCACCAGCTCTGGCTCGCCGGCAGGCTCCTCAAGTTGAGACTCTGCCTCCGCCACGGGGTGGTGGTGATCAGCGCTCTGAGGCTCAGACGACACAGTGTTTGTCTCTTCAGTCTCCATGTCGAAGGCGTTGGTGTCGAACGCTTCGGTGTTGAACGCTTCGTCTTCAAACGCCTCAAGCGCAAGCGGCTCGTCAGCCGCCGGCTCCGGGGTGTGATTGCGCTCGATCGCCGGAGGCGTGGCGAGCTGGGGCCGCACGATCCGCGGGGCAGGAGAGGAACCGGTGATCTGCTTCATCCAGCCGCGGCGCGCCACCTCGTAGAGCACCATCGCGGTGGCCACCGAGGCGTTGAGGCTGGGGGTGGCACCGCGCAGGGGGATGCGCACCAGCTGATCGCAGTGCTTGCGGGTGAGCATCGACAGACCAGCCCCTTCAGAGCCGGTCACAATCACCAGCGGACCATCGAGATCCGCCTCGCTCAGGGCGACTCCAGCTTCCCCGGCCAGGCCGATCACGCGGTAGCCCTCCTCCTTGAGAGTTTCCAGGGAGCGGTTGAGGTTCACCACCCGTGCAACCGGCAAGTGCTCAAGAGCACCCGCCGCCACCTTGGCCACTGAACCGGTGAGACCGGCGCTGCGGCGCTGCGGAAGCACCAGGCCATGGGCACCGAGCGCTTCGGCACTGCGCACGATCGCGCCAAGGTTGTGCGGATCGGTGATGCCATCGAGGGCCATCAGCAGCGGCGGCTCGCCGATCTGGCGGCAGCCATCAATGAGGCTGCCGAGATCCAAGGTGTCAGCCGCAGCGGCCTGAAGCACGATCCCCTGGTGCACCGCACCATCGGTGAGCTGTCCGAGCCGCGACCAGGTGACCTCCTCCACCAGCACGCCGCCGGATTTGGCTTCCCGCAACAGCTGCATGAAGCGCGGCTGAAAGCGCATCTCCGGCGTGCACCAGATCCGGTGAATCGGGCGATCGCTCTCCAGAGCGGCCTGGGCCGCATGGCGCCCCCAGATCAAATCGTCGGCTGGGCCGGCGTTGAAGCGTTCCGATTCGCCCGTGGGGGCGTCCACGATCAGCGGACGGCTCGGGGGTGCCTGATCGCGGTCGCTGCGCTGGGGCCGGCGATCGAAGCGCCGATCCTGGAACGAGGGGCGAGCCCCGGGACGGCCGCCCATGCTGGGCCGCCCAGGGCCTTGGGGACGACCCGGACGACGCTCGCTGCGGCTACCACTGCCGCGGGGAGCATCGCCCCGGGGACGATCAAAGCGAGGACGATCGAAACGGGGGCGCTCCGAACGGGATCCGTCGGCCGCAGCAGGACGAGGGCCATCAAAACGGCGCTCCGGGCGCGGGCGATCGCCGGAACGGTCGCTGTAGGAACTCGGGCGATCGGAGCGCTCAAAGCGATCCGTGCGTTCGGGCCGGCGGCCAAAGGAGGGGCGATCGCCCCGATCCCCGCCTTCAGAACGATCAGGCCGCCATTCGCCCCGGGGACTGAAGGGACGGCGGGAGCCGCCACGGGCATCTGCACGGCCGGGACGGGAAGGGCGCGAACCCGCTGCTCCGGAGCCCTGGCCCTGGTCCCTGCGACGATCAAAACGGGGGCTCATTGGTTAACGGGCATCGGGGTTATCGGGTCGGCGTCCTCAAGGTGTGCCAGCAGCTGAGCAAGGCGGCTGGGGTTCTGGAGAAAGAGCCAGCCAACCATTGTCTCAAACCCCGTTGCCCGGCCATAAATGCCGGCCTCGCCTTTGCGGGGTCCACGGCCGGCACGGTTGCGGCCCTTCCGTACCAGCTCTAGCTCGCCCTGGCTGAGCAGGCCATCACGCTCCAGCACCGCGAGGGCCTCGGCCTGGGCATCGGCGCGCACTTCAGCCACTACAGCCTTATGCAGATCAGCGCTGCGGCCGGGGCGACGGCAATGGCGAAGACGCTGGTGGAGCTCCCACACCGCATCGCCGAGCCAGGCCAACTGCAGGGGGCCAAGCTCAACGGGAATTTGACAAACCGGTACGGACGGCAGCCAGTCAGGCGGCGATGGATCCGAGGGCGGTATCGAGGTCGGGCTGGAGATGGAGGAACTGCTCGAGCCTCACCAGTTTCACCGTCTGCACGACCCGGGCATTGCCCACCACCAGGAACTGCATGGCCTGGTCGTTGCACTGCTTGGCCATTTGCACCAGGGCACCGAGACCGGAGGAATCGATGAAATCGATCTTGCTCAGATCGATCACCAGCGGCTGGGGCGTGCTGGTGAGGTGCTCGCTGATGAAGGCGAGAAACTGCTTCTCGGAGTAGGCGTCGAGCTGGCCGGTGAAACTGAACAGCAGACAACCGTCCTGCTGTTGATAGCCACCGCGCAGAGACACGGTCAATCGCTGCAGATCAGTGATGGCTCCTGACCTCTGAGGTTTGGGGCGCCTGCAGTGTAATTACGGTTTTCGGAACGAACAGGACCGCAACAAAGCTGCATTGATGCCCTAGGCGCGCCGCTCTGCCATCAACGCAGCGAAGCGTGAGAAGTGATGGTCGGCGTCGTGCGGACCGGGGCTCGCTTCGGGGTGGTACTGCACACCGAACACCGGCTTGTGACGATGGGCGAGGGCGGCCACGGTGCGGTCGTTGAGATTGAAGTGGGTCACCTCCACATCGCCAGCCGGGAGCGAATTGGCATCAATGGCGAAGCCGTGGTTCTGGCTGGTGATCTCAACCAGCCCCGGACTGCCGCAGGGGTGATTGAGACCGCGGTGGCCGTAGCCCAGCTTGTAGGTGCTGCCGCCCATGGCCAGGCCCAGGATCTGATGACCCAGGCAGATGCCGAACACCGGCAGATCGCTCTGCTGCAGCAGATCGCGGGCCAGGCTGATGCCACTGGTCACGGCGGCAGGGTCGCCAGGACCGTTGGAGAGAAACACCCCCTCGGGCTGGTGGGCCAGCACCTGCTGAAGCGTGGCGTCAGCGGGCAACACCGTGATCGCACAGCCATGGGCCGCCAGGCGCTCGAGGATGGCGCGCTTGATGCCGAAGTCGATCGCCACCACGCGATACGGCTGGGCCGGATTGCTCTGGAGGCGCTGATCAAAGGCTGCCGGACAGAGCGCCGACCACTCGTAAGCAGCCGTGGTGCTGACGCGCTGGGCCAGGTTGAGCCCCGCCATGGACGGAGCGGTTCGCACCTGCTCGAGCAGCGCCTGGGGCGAGCTGCCATCGGTGCTGATCGCGCCATTGATGGCACCCCCTTCCCGGAGATGGCGCACCAGCGCACGCGTATCGATGCCGCGAATCCCCACGACGTTTTGGCGGCTGAGCCAGGCCTCGAGACTGTCTTCGCAACGCCAGTTGCTCGGCACCGGCGCCAGCTCCCGGGCGATCACGCCACGCACGTGGGGGGCATCAGCTTCCTGATCGGCGCTGTTGACGCCGGTATTTCCCAGCTCGGGATAGGTAAAGGTCACCAGCTGACCGGCATAGCTGGGATCGGTCATCACCTCCTGATAACCGCTCATGCCGGTGTTGAACACCACCTCGCCCACCGCTGTGCCGGTGGCACCAAACGATTCACCGCGCAACACCAGGCCGTCGGCCAGCACCAGCAGGGCGGGAGAAGGGGAGGAGGCTGTCGTCATGGACCCCATCATCCCCTGCAGGGTGCATCAGGCCGGAGGGGCGTCCAGCGCGCTGCGGAGGCTCACAAAGCGCTGCCAGGCCTGGCCGCTGGCTATGGCCTCGAGCGCAAGCGGCACGGCTGTCACCACCGAATCAGCCCGACCGGCGGCCCAGAGCACCAGGGCAGCGTTCAACGCCACCACATCCCGCTGGGGAGCCGTGGCCCGGCCCTGAAGCACCGCTTCGAGGATCGCCTGGTTATCGGCAACCTCGCCACCCACGAGGGCTTGCATGGGAGCCCTCACCAAGCCCACAGCTTCAGGCGTGATCGTTTCGGCACGCACTTGGCCGGCCTCGATCAAGCGCAACTCACTGGGCCCCGAGAGCGACGCCTCATCCAGACCGCCATGGCCATGGACAACCACAGCCCGCTGCAATCCAAGTCGGGCCAGGGCATCGGCCATCGGATCGAGCAGATCGGCAGCCCCCACCCCCAGCACCTGGGTATCAGGGCGCAGCGGATTCACCAGCGGCCCCAGCAGGTTGAACACGGTGCGCACCCCCAGGGCACGGCGCAGCGGCGCCAGCCCCACCAGGGCGGGGTGCCAGCCGGGAGCGAAGAGGAAGGTCACACCGGCTGGCTCCAGGGCCGCCACCACCTGGGCTGGTGCAGCTTTGAGGTTGAGACCCGCTGCCTCGAGCACATCGGCGGAGCCCACCTTGCCGCTGGCGCTGCGGTTGCCGTGCTTGGCCACATGGGCGCCGCAGGCGGCAGCCACAAACGCCACAGCGGTTGAGATGTTGAAGGTGTTGGCACCATCTCCACCGGTGCCACAGGTATCCACCAGGGGCAGGTTGGGCCGCGGTCCCGGCAAGGGGCAGGCCTGCCGCAGCACCTGGGCCATGGCAGCGAGCTCCTCGCCATTCACTCCTTTTGCCCGCAGGGCCGCCAGCAGTGCTCCGGTGAGCACGGGTTCGAGCTCTTCGGCGAGCCAGGCCTCCATCAGGGCCGTGGCCTGCTCAGCCTGCAGGGACTGGCCCTGCAACAGCTGCTCCAGCAGGGCGGGCCAGGAGGGGGCAGCGGCCATCGGGGCGTGATCAGGTGCCGCTGATGTAGCAGAAAAAACGGATCAGGGGCTGTCCTGATCGGCGGTATCGAAGCCGGAGCCCACCGCCTGTTCCTGGGCTTCGGCACCAGGGCGATAGCCCTCGGCCCAGATCGCGCGGCAACGCTGGTTGAGCTCATCGCGGCTCAGTCCCCAGAGGCGCAGCGTTTTCTGGAGATCGTCCTGCAGGTCGAGAGCACCGGGAAATCCGGCGTAGCGCATCAACAGCCGGCCCAGATCCACCAGTTGGGCATCAACCGGCTGCTGGGTGGCCAGTAGCGAATCCACGAGATCGCGATCGCTGGCATACAGAGGATGTTGCTGCTCCGGCTGATCGCTGAGGGCCAAAACGCTTGCATAAAGGCTGGCTCCCTAGGTTGGCAGCTTCCTGCGGAGCGTCATGGCAGCCATCCGGTTCGGGTTGATCGGGCGCTACCTGCGGCCCTATCGGCGCACGGTGCTGCTGGGGGTGGCTGCGCTCGTGGTGGTGAACCTGCTGAGCGTGGCGCTGCCACTGCTGGTGCGCGGCGTGATCGACGATCTGCAGGACGGCTTCACCTTCAGCGATGTGCTGCGCCAGGCGACGCTGATCATTGCCCTGGCCACGGTGATGGGGGCCGTAAGGCTGTGGTCGCGGATGTTGGTGTTCGGCGTGGGCCGCCAGGTGGAGGCGGGGCTGAAGCAAGAGATCTTCGATCACATGCTGCGCCAGGAACCCGGCTGGGTGCAGACCACCGGCAGCGGCGAGGTGATCAGCCGGGCCACCAGCGATGTGGAAAACGTGCGGCGGCTGCTGGGTTTCGCTGTGCTCAGCCTCACCAACACGGTTCTCGCCTACGCCCTGACCCTGCCGGCGATGCTGGCGATCGATCCGCTGCTCAGCCTGGCGGCGGTGGGGCTCTACCCACTGATGCTGGTCACGGTGCGCCTGTTCGGCGGCCGAATGATGCGGCAGCAGCGGCGGCAACAGGAAGCCCTCGCCCAGCTCAGCGATCTGATCCAGGAAGACCTTTCCGGCATCAACGCGATCAAGATCTACGGCCAGGAAGCCACCGAACGGCAGGCCTTCGCCGATCGCAACCGCCGCTACCGCGACGACGCCCTCCAGCTGGCCCGCACCCGCAGCACCCTGTTTCCGCTGCTTGAAGGCATCTCATCGGTGAGCCTGCTGCTGCTGCTCGCCCTGGGCAGCGGGCAGCTGGAAACAGGCCGCCTGAGCATCGGTGATCTGGTGGCCCTGATCCTTTATGTGGAGCGCCTGGTGTTTCCCACGGCTCTGCTGGGCTTCACCCTCAACACCTTCCAAACGGGCCAGGTGAGCCTGGAGCGGGTGGAGGAGCTGCTGAAGCGCCAGCCGCTGGTTACCTCCCCTGCGATGCCGAAGCCCCTGGCCGCCCCTGAGCGGGCTGGCCGGCAAGCCGCCGCCGTGGAGGCGCGCGATCTGTGCCTGCGCTACCCCGATGCCGAACGCCTGGCGCTCGACCACGTGACGTTCAGGCTCGAGCCCGGTGAACTGGTGGCCGTGGTGGGCCCGGTGGGCTGCGGCAAAACCACCCTTGCCCGGGCCCTCGGTCGCATGGTGGAGGTGCCCAGTGGTGCGCTGTTCCTCAACGGCACCGACATCACCGCCGTAACCCTCGACGACCTGCGCCGCCAGGTGGCCCTGGTGCCCCAGGAGGGCTATCTGTTCACCGCAACCCTGGCGGACAACCTGCGCTACGGCGAGCCGGAGGCTGAGCAGGCCGTGGTGGAGCAGGCGGCGATCCAGGCGCGGCTGGAAGGCGACATCCGCGGCTTCCCCGATGGCTACGGAACACTCGTTGGCGAACGCGGCATCACCCTGAGCGGCGGCCAACGCCAGCGCACCGCCCTGGGTCGAGCACTCCTGGTGCAGGCACCGCTGCTGGTGCTCGACGACGCCCTCGCCAGCGTGGACAACAACACCGCCGCCGATATCCTGCAATCGGTGCGCAGCCAGCAGGACCGCACGATCCTGATGATCAGCCACCAGCTCTCGGCTGCTGCAGCCTGCGACCGCATCCTGGTGATGGATGGCGGCCGGCTGGTGCAAGAGGGGCACCACAACGAGCTTGTGCAGCAGAGCGGCACCTACCGGCGGCTGTGGGAACGGGAGCAGGCCGAGCAGCAACTCAGCACAGCGGCCTGATCACGATCTGTGCCCAGTGGCAGACAGCAGGCTCTGCCGTGGCTTAGCTGAAGCTGACGCTCCGCGCCGCTGCCATGACCACCGGTGTGCCCTACCGCCTGCGCTGCACCCTCACCTTCGGCGATATCTATGGCCAAATCCTGATCTGGATGCTGGTGATTTTCGTGAGCCTGGCGGCGGGCCTGGCCTTGATGGGCGCCAGCAAGCCCCTGTTTGCCCTGGTGGGTGTGGGTCTGATCCTGGTGCTGTCGCTGCCGTTTCTGCTGTTCGCTTTCACCACAACGCTGCTGAACCACATCGCCCTTGAACCCGGCGCGCCCCAGGGGTGAACGCCCTAGGCTCCTGGGCCACATCGGCTGCAGCAACAGTGTTTGGACTGTTTGATGGACTGAGCGGATCCAAGAGTCAACTGATTGCTCCCTCAGCGGCTCTGCCCGGCCGAGATGCACCCATCGCCACCGCTGATCGCCATGTGGTGCTGGGCACGGCCCTCAAGGCACCACTGAGCACCAGCCAAGCGGAAGCCCTGTTCGGCTGCGGCTGTTTCTGGGGTGCTGAAAAAGGCTTCTGGCGCCTACCCGGTGTGATCAGCACAGCCGTGGGTTACGCCGGTGGATTTACGCCCAACCCCACCTACGAGGAAGTGTGTTCGGGCCGCACCGGCCACACCGAGGTGGTGCGGGTGGTGTGGGACGTGAACGCCATCGATTTCAGCGATCTGCTCAAGCTGTTCTGGGAATGCCATGACCCCACCCAGGGGATGGCCCAGGGCAACGACACGGGCACGCAATACCGCTCGGCGATTTATGTGAACGAACCAGCCCTACTGACGATCGCGGAGGCCTCCCGTGATCGCTACCAGGAACTGCTGCAGGCCAACGGTCGCGGAGCCATCACCACAGAAATCGCTACCGGACAGCCGTTTTTCTTTGCCGAGGCCTACCACCAGCAATACCTGGCCAGGCCCGGCAGCCGCCCCTACTGCTCCGCACGACCGAGCGGTGTGCTGCTGGACGCCTTCAGTGGCTCCAACTACAAGCTGCCCGCATCGCTTTGGAGCCACTACGACTGGTCGATCGATCACTGCGTGTTGCGCGGCGACAACACACCCATTGCGCTGTGATCGAGCTGCTGCTGCCACTGCTCGCCCTCAGCAGCCCCTGGTGGGAGGGCTACGACATCCGCGAGCGCTTCCTCTGCGGCGCGCAAGGTGTGTTGGTAGTGGAGCGCAACGACGCCCAGGCCTCGTTGATCAGCGGCAACGTGCGATACACGTTGTTCCGTGAGGCGAGCAGCCAGCCGGGCTTGATCTTCCAGAGCGAAGCGATGACGCTCACCCTCTGGGGCGACAGCCTCACCCTCGAGCAGGGGCGACGCACCCTGCAGTGCACCAAGACGGATCAGGCATGAACCATCTTCCCGACCGCACCGTGATCCTGGGGATCCTGATCACCCTGGGGCTTGTGTTTGCCTCGGTGTTCTGGTTCGTGCGCCTGGCGCCTTCAACCGAGCCGCCCCTTCAGTGGCGCGATTCAGCCCCCCAGACACCGAAGAGCCAACCCATTCAGCCGCAGAGGGCCCTTCCTGGAACCGCTGGCGGTGCGCTGATCTGAACGGATCTGGGGGAGAATGCCTCGGGGCATTGGTCCTCAGGTTTTTTTGAACTTCAGCGTGGATTCCAAGCCCCAGCGCCAGCTGCATCCGCTGCCCAGGGGACTGGTGGAGCTCTACGGCTTGCTGGCTGTGCTGTTTGTGCTCGTCCCCGAGTGGATGGCTGATGGCGCGCTGGCCGGCCTGCGTTCAGGACGGGAAGACAGTGCCTTGCCGGTGCCGACGGCAGCCTGGCAACGCATCCCTGAACTGCGCTTGGCAGCGATGAACCTGCGGGAGCTGCGCCAGCTTGCACGGGAGCTGCGCTTGTGGGGTTATTCGAACCTGAATCGGGAGCAGCTCAGCAGCTCCTTATTGCGCAGAATCCAGGCCAGACGAGGGAAGGCACTGTGATAATTTCTTCTTGCCGGGGCGTAGCGCAGCTTGGTAGCGCACCACTTTGGGGTAGTGGGGGTCGTGGGTTCAAATCCCGCCGCTCCGATTGAATTCACCGGCTCAATCCACATCCAACCGCCTCTCCCCGGGGCGGTTTTTTGTTGGCGACAACACCTCACAATCACCTAAGGGGCAGGGTTCACTGCAGTCGCGTATGCACCCGATAACAGGCCAGCCAGCGATTCACGCGAGGTCGAAGCGCTGGGGGCACCTCCTCAAGCAACTGCGACAGCTCAAGTGCACCTAAGCGGCGCAAATCGCGCACATTCACATGCCAGAGGGCCTCGGCCTCACGGATGAGCCGTGCCCAGGTGCGGGTGTCCTGCCAACGTTGCACCTGCTGCTGCAAGCGATGCGGGCGCCTTGGATGACCGCGGGCAGACACAGTCATGGTTCACCACCAACACGCTTGTTCACCCACACGATGGCGCTGGTTGAGCCATCGCAACCAATTCAGCGTTTCGCCTTCCTGTTGCTGAAGGAAAACCAGCGGGGCGCCTAGGCCGAAAGGCGCTCCCGCGCCTCATCCACCGGCACCACAGGAAACGGCAGCAACGCCGCCTCACGCTCGGAGAGCTTGCGGCTCCAGGCGCCGCTCACCGGCTGATTCCAGCGGAAGCCGGCCTCCCGGGCCCGATGGCGCTCCTCGTAGGAGAGGCGAGCCCGGTAAAGGCGGCGCGGCTCCAGGCCTCGCTCGAGCAACAGCTCCAGATCAGAGCAACGCTCGAACACCTGGGCCAGATAAATGCAGTCGGTGAGAGCTCGGTGGGCTGCCCACACCGGTACGGCATAGGCGAGGGCGAGATCGCGCACCGAGGGATTGGGGCGCAGCTGGCGATCGGCAGGCCAGCGGATGTCTTCCATCGTGCACAGCCAGGGCTTGCGGATCGGCGGCAGGGGATCCTGGCCGAACCACTGGCGATCAAACGCCGCGTTGTGGGCCACCAGCAGATCGGCTGTGTCAAGCAGAGCCTCAAAACACTGCAGCCCTTGCTGCCAGGGGTGGGGCTGCTTCGTGAGCGAGGCCTCAATGCCGTTCACACCCTTGGCAGCGTTGTGCTCGCAGGGCAACAGAAACGACACCTGGCTGAGCACGGAGCGGTGCGCCACATCGAACAGCACTGCACCCACTTCGATGCAGCGATCGTTTTGCGGATCCAGCCCTGTGGTTTCGGTGTCGATGATCAACAGGCGCTGCGGCACCGCTGCTGAAGCGGGCGCTGGCGGCGGCGCGGAAGCGGCTTCAGCACGCGGCTCCGGCTGGGGCTCAGCCTCTCGCTGGCGCTCTGGCTCAGGTTCGGGATCCGGTTGAGCTGGGGGTGCGGCAGCTGCAGCGCTGACCAAGCTGAGCAGATCCACCTGCTCCCAGGGTTGTGGAGGATCAACCTGGGTCATCGCCCGCTCTGCAACGGCTCCATCTTCCCAGGGCCCGCCAGGCGCTGACTAGGGTTCAGCCAGCTAAATCACCACCCGTGGCAGCAGCCCTGAGCACCGGCGACCGCGCCCCCTTGATCGCTGTCACCGACCAGAACGGGATCGAACGGCGCAGCGACCAGCTCGGCGGCAAAGCGCTGGTGCTCTTCTTCTATCCCAAAGACGACACCCCCGGCTGCACCATGGAGGCCTGTGCCTTCCGTGACAGCTACGCCGACCTGCAGGCCATGGGCGCCGAGGTGTGGGGCGTGAGCGGCGATGACGCCGCCAGCCACCAACGCTTCGCCCAACGCCACAACCTCCCCTACCCGTTATTGGTGGACAGCGGCAACCAACTGCGCAAAGCCTTTGGCGTTCCCAGCGTGCTGGGTCTGCTGCCGGGCAGGGTCACCTACGTGATCGATGGCCAGGGCGTGATCCGGCATGTGTTCAACAACCTGCTCGACGGCCCGGCCCATCGCCGCGAAGCGATCGATGCCCTGCGCCAGCTTCAGGCGGCATGAGTTGGCGCCAGCGCGGCAGCCTGTGGACCTGGGAGCCGCCCGCAGCGCGGGGGCTGATCCAATTCATCGGCGGCAGCTATCTGGCCGCCACACCCCAGCTCAGCTACCGGCGCCTACTGGAATCGCTGGCGCGCCGAGGCCTGGCGATCCAGGCCTGGAGCTATGTGCCGGGGTTCGATCACCAGGCCCAAGCCAATGAAGCCTGGAAGCTGTTCCGCAGCGCTCGGCTCGATGACTTGCCGGTGCTGCGGCTGGGACACAGCCTGGGTTGCAAGCTTCACCTGCTCGCGCCAGATAACGGACGCGGCTGCAGTGCTCTGGCGGCCCTGAGCTTCAACAATTTCTCCGCTGAACGGAGCGTGCCCCTGCTGGCGGAACTGGGCCCGCGGCTCGGGATCAGCAGCGAATTCAGCCCGTCGCCCAGCGAAACGCTGCGGCTGGTGGGGGCCAACTACCGCCAGCCCCACAACCTGCTGGTTCGCTTCAACCGCGATGGCATTGATCAGAGCCAACGGCTGCTGGCCGTGCTGCAAGAACGGGCTGGAGATCAATCCCAGCTGCTCGAGCTACCCGGCGATCACCTCACCCCCGCCAGCGCTGGTCTGCGGCAGAACCTCCTCGGCAGTTGGGCCGATGATCCGGCCCGTCAGCGTCAAATCGACGCTCTGACGGTTGCTATCAGCCGCTGGTGGGCGGCAAGCGCCATCCGCACAACCTGATCACACCCGCAGCGCATCCAGCACCGAACGGTCCTCCAGGGTGGAGGTGTCGCCGCTCACCTCTTGGCCCGCCGCCAGGGCCCGCAGAATGCGGCGCATGATCTTGCCGCTGCGGGTTTTCGGCAACGCATCACTGAACTTGATCACATCCGGGCGGGCGATCGGACCGATCTCCTTGCCCACATGGCCCCGGAGCTCAGCGATGAGCGCGTCATCACCGCTGCGTCCGGCCTCGAGGGTCACAAAAGCCACGATGCCTTCGCCCTTGAGGTCGTCGGGGCGGCCCACCACCGCCGCTTCCGCCACGGCGGGATGGCTCACCAGAGCGCTTTCGATCTCCATGGTGCCGAGGCGATGGCCACTCACGTTGATCACGTCGTCAACGCGGCCCATCACCCAGAAGTAGCCATCGGCGTCGCGGCGGGCGCCATCGCCAGCGAAATAGAGGTAGGAGCCATCGGCGGGGCGGATCTCTTCCCAGTAGCTCTTGCGGAAGCGATCAGGATCACCGTGAACGGTGCGCATCATTCCCGGCCAGGGCCTGCGAATCGCTAAGTAACCACCCTGATCAGCGCCCTGAGAATGGCCATCGTGATCCACGATGTCGGCCTCAATTCCCGGCAAGGGGAGGGTGGCGGAACCGGGCTTGGTGGGCGTCGCGCCTGGCAGGGGGCTGATCATCACGCCCCCGGTCTCGGTTTGCCACCAGGTGTCGACGATCGGGCAGCGATCGCCTCCGATCACGTCGCGATACCACATCCAGGCCTCGGGATTGATCGGCTCACCCACGGTGCCGAGGATGCGCAGCGAGCTCATGTCGTAGCGATCGGGCACCTCGCGCCCACTCTTCATGAAGGCGCGAATCGCCGTGGGCGCTGTGTAGAAGATCGTGCAGCGGTGCTTTTCAATCACCTCCCAGAACGCCCCAGGCTTGCTCGGGCGCGGCGCCCCCTCGTACATCACGGTGGTGGCACCGTTGGAGAGCGGGCCGTAAACGATGTAGCTATGGCCGGTGATCCAGCCCACATCCGCGGTGCACCAATGGATGTCGTTCTCCTTGATGTCGAAGATCCACTGGAAGGTGAGATGGGCCCAGAGGTTGTAGCCAGCAGTGGTGTGCACCACACCCTTGGGCTTGCCGGTGGAACCTGAGGTGTAGAGCACAAACAGGCGGTCTTCGCTGGCCATCGGCTCAGCGGGGCACTCGGCGGACTGCTCCTGCACGAGCTCGTGCCACCACACGTCGCGGCAACTGGTCATCGCGCACTCGCCACCTGCGCCATCGAGGCGCCTCACCACGAGCACATGCTCAACACTCGGCGCACCGCCATTGCCGGCCAACGCCTCATCCACCGCCGGCTTGAGCGGCACCGGTTTGTCTTTGCGGAAGCCACCATCAGCGGTGATCACCAACTTCGCTTCGCCATCGATCAGGCGATCACGCAGAGCATCGGCAGAAAAGCCGCCGAATACCACGGAGTGAGGAGCGCCGATGCGCGCACAAGCCAGCATCGCGATCGCCGCCTCCGGCACCATCGGCATGTAGAGCGCCACCAGATCGCCCTTGCCAACGCCCAGTGCTTTGAGGGCGTTGGCTGCTTTGCACACCTCGGCATGCAGCTGGCGATAGGTGAAGCGGCGGGTGTCACCGGGTTCTCCTTCCCAGATCAGAGCCGTCTTCTCGGCACGGGGGCCGGCCAGATGCCGATCCAGGCAGTTGAACGAGAGATTGGTGGTGCCGCCTTCAAACCAGCGGGCAAAAGGCGGATTGCTCCAATCGAGCACGGTGTGGAAGGGATCAAACCAGTGCAGCTCACGGCGGGCCGCCTCCCCCCAGAACGCATCGGGATCCGCCGCTGCCTGCTGGGCCAGCTCCCGGTAAGCCTGCAAAGAACCGATCCGGGCTTGGGCAGCCAGGGACGCCGGTGGCTCAAACACCCGCTGCTCCTGAAGCACCGATTCGATGCCGGTGCTGGTGCTGGCGGCGGGGCTGGTCGAGGCCTCAGACATGCGGGCAAGGGCAGTGCCGCCCATTCAAGCGAGGAAAGGCCCTCAGCCCAACGGCTGTAACGGCGTTGCAGGGATCATGTGCTGATTCAGGATGGGGACATGGTCCGCCCCGCCGCCTGCCTGTTCGATCTCGACGGGCTGCTGCTCGACACCGAACCGCTGCACGCGGAAGCCTGGCAACAGGCCGCCAGCCACTTCGGGCGGCCCTTAGCCGCCGAGGAACTCCTGGCGCTCCGGGGCCGCCGCCGGCATGACTGTGCCGATCAGGTGCTCCAGTGGATTAGCGGCACATCACCGCACACGCTTCCCAGCCAGGAGCAACTGCTGGCGGTGCGCCAGCCAATCGCCGAGGCCCTGTTGCTTCATGCCCCACCGATGCCAGGCGCGCCGGAGCTGGTGCAGCGCTGTGCCGCGCTCAAGGTGCCGATGGCCCTGGCCACCAGCAGCTCACGCTCGGCCGTGGCCTTGAAAGCATCACCGCATCCATGGCTGGAGCTGATTCAGACGCGCGTTCATGGTGACGACCCCGAGCTGCAGCGGGGCAAACCAGCACCGGATGTGTTTCTGCTGGCAGCGGAGCGCCTGGGGGTGAACGCTCAGGTGTGCTGGGCCTTTGAGGATTCGCCCGCGGGTGTGCAGTCAGCCCGCAGCGCCGGCTGTGTGGTGCATGTGCTGCCGCCCAGCCACCTCAGCAGAGAGCAGAGAGGCGATCTCTACCCGGGGGTCAACCGATTTCTGAGCAGCCTCCGCGAGGTGCTGGAACAGATCGACTAAGCCCTTGGCTCAGTAGAGCCGGCTGAGCACAAACTCAGGCAAAGCCAGCAAGGCACTGCGGCAATCAGAAGCCGGGAGCCAGTGGATCGATTCGCGCGCTTCATTGGCAAACCCTTCGGCCAGGGCACGGGAGCGCTGAATGGCCTGGCTGCCGCGCACCAGATCCAAAGCCTGCTCCAGATCACCCTCTTCGCAGAACTCACGCTCGATCAGCCCAGCGAGTGCGGGTCGCTCCTCCAGGGCGTAGAGCGCAGGGGCGGTGAGATAACCACTGGCCAAATCACTGGCAGCCGGCTTGCCCAGCTGCTGGTCACTGCCGGTGAAATCGAGGATGTCGTCCACCACCTGGAACGCCAGACCCAGCTGACGACCAAAGCGATAGAGCGCATCGAGCTGATGCTCAGGGAGTCCGCTCAACACGCCAGCGGCACGGGCGCTGTTGGCGATGAGAGAGGCCGTTTTGCAGTAGCTCTTTTCGAGGTAGGTCTCGAAGCTCTGGCCCGTGTCGTAACGGAACAGGCCCTGCTTCACCTCGCCATCGGCGAGGTCCATGATCACGCGGGAGAGCAGTTTCACCACCTCGAGGTCATCGAGGTTGGCGAGATGCCAGCTGGCCTGGGCAAACAGAAAATCACCGGCCAGAACCGCCACCCGGTGGTTGAAGCGGCTGTGAACGGTGTCGACGCCCCGGCGGGTGCTGGCCTCATCCACTACGTCGTCGTGGACGAGGGAGGCGGTGTGGATCATCTCGGTGATCTCCGCCAATCGCCGGTGGCGAGCGGTGAGTTCCCCACCCGATCCCAGGGCACGAGACACCAGCAGCACGATGCCGGGGCGCAGTCGCTTGCCGCCGGCACTGAACAGGTGCTCCGCAGCGGCCTGAAGGATGGGATGCCCCGCTCCGATCAGGCTGCGCAGATCGCTCAGCAGGGCCTCGAGGTCGGCCTCGACGGGCTGGAGCAGCTCTGCAACCGTTGCCATGACCCCCTGCGGTGCGCAGATCCTAGAAGGCGCACTTGGGCAGGCGCTGGCTCAAAGCCGATGCAGATGCCCGTTCTGCCAGGCCAGAGATTGGCTGCCGCAGCTGGCCCCCACCAGCCTGGCCACCGAACGATCGAAGGCCTCAACATCGCCGGTGGTGAAAAAACGACGCTCCGTGTGATCTGGCGCCTTGTTGAGCAGATCCGCTTGCGAGAGCACAGCCCCTAAATGGCGCGCCACCGCAGGGGCGGGATCGAGCACGGCCAGCGCAGGCCCCACGAGTCGGCGGATCGCCTCGATCACAAAGGGGTAGTGGGTGCAGCCCAACACGATCGTGTCGGCACCTGCGGCGAGCATCGGATCGAGAAAGCTGCGCAGCAAGGCATCGCAGCGGGCCCCTTCCAACTCGCCGCGCTCCACCAGATCCGCCAGGCCGATGCAAACCTGCTCCACCACCTGAACATCGCCAGCCCAACGCCCCACAGTGGCCCGATAAAGCTCGCCTTGAAAGGTGGCCGGGGTGGCCATCACCCCCACAACACCGCTGCGGGTCAAACCGACCGCCGGCTTCACGGCCGGCTCGAGGCCAAGAATCGGCAGCACTGGAAACGCCTGACGCAGGCCATCCAGCGCCACCGCAGAGGCCGTGTTGCAGGCCACCACAATCGCCTTGCAGCCCATCGCCACCAGCTGCTCAGCGATCTCGCCGCAATAGGCCTGAATCTCCGCCGCCGAACGCTGGCCGTAGGGCACATGCGCCTGATCCGCCAGATACAGCACCGATTCAGTGGGCAAGTGATGCACCACCTGCCGCCAGACACTCAAGCCCCCCACGCCGGAATCAAAGATGCCGATGGGAGCGCTGCTCATGGATTCGCCACGAGGTAGTTGAGCAATCCCGTGGCGATCGCCACCGCCATCCGGCGCCTGAAAGCGGGATCCGCCAGCCGCGGTGCATCGAGCTGACCGGTGACAAAACCCATCTCCACCAGCGCTGCTGGCATCACCGTGCGGCGGATCACGAAGAAGCGTCCGGGCCTAGCGCCGCGATCAGGGGTGCCAGGCGAGATCCTTAGCGCCTGGATCTGCACGGCTTCAGCCAACCGTTTGGACGGGCCCTCCTGAAAATAGAAGGTTTCGATCCCGTTCACATCGGGGCGCGACAGGCTCAGAGCGTTGGCGTGAATGCTGAGGAACAGATCGGCACGGCTGTTGTTGGCGACCGCCACCCGTGGCGGCAGATCCACGTCCACCTCTGAGGTACGGGTCATCAACACCTGCACGCCCTTGGCCTGCAGCAGCTGGGCGACCTGCAGGCTCACATCCAGCACCACATCGGTCTCACGAAGACCATTGATGCCCACCGCACCGGGGTCGGGGCCACCGTGCCCGGGATCAATCACCACCTTGTAGCGCCCCTGGGGCACCGAAGGGAGCCCCTCCGCCGAAGGCATCGGACCCGTAGGCACTCCGGCACTCGCTGACGGGTTGGCGCGCCAGGTGGGTGTAGGCGGCGCATCGATCTCGCCCTCGCCGAAGGGCACCAGGCCACTCACCGCGGCGCCCAACTCCATCTGCCAGCGATCGGGGCTGGACCCCACCAGCCGCATTTGACGCGGATCGAGCTGGGTTCCAGGCCTGAACTCCACCACCAGGCGCGTGGTGTTGTCCGTGGGCCGACCCACCCGCACCTCGCGAATCACCCCATTGCCGCGCACCGTTCGGCTGCGCTGGGGTGCCCCGGGAAGATCCACCCAGAGCTTGGGGCCTACCAAGCCGCGACCCTCCTCAAAAAAGGCCTGCGGTGTGGTGCCGGGCGGGGTGCGCAACTCCAACGCACCGGAGCGGTTGATTCTCCAGGCGGCGAGGGCACTACCAGCCCAGGCGGGCAGCGCTGAGGCCAACGACAGCACCGGCAGGGAAGCAGCCAGCAGCAACCCCGATAGGCGCGCTCGCAAGGACGGTGACAAGAACGCGCCCACAGCTCAGAACAGGGCCGGCCGGCGGTGCTGAAGGCTCGGCATCTGGGCCTGAATGCGCTGACGATGCTGCACATCCACCGGTGCCACCGCCTGGCCAGGGCCGCTGCCGGCATCCGAGAGCACGGTGCCCCAGGGATCGATCACCAGGGCATGGCCATGGGTCTGGCGGCGACCACCGTGATTGCCAGTCTGGGCAGGAGCCAGCACATAGGCCGTGTTTTCGATGGCGCGGGCCTGGAGCAGCACCTGCCAGTGGTCCTTACCAGTGAAAGCCGTGAATGCCGCCGGTATGAACAGCACATCAGCCCCGGCCCCCGCTAGGTAGCGGTAGAGCTCCGGGAAGCGCACGTCGTAACAGATCGAAAGGCCAACACGGCAGAGGCCAGGAACCTCAACAACGGGCGGGAGTTCCTGGCCGGGCTGCACGGTGGCGGACTCCCGGTAGGTGTTGCCGTCGGGTAGATCGACATCGAAGAGATGGATCTTGTCGTAGCGGGCCAGGATCTGACCGTCTTTGCCGACCAATTCGGCGCGATTGCTCGTGAGCCGCTCCCCAGCCGGCACCGGGTAACCGCCCCCCAGGAGCGTCACCTGGTAGCGGCGGGCCATGGTGATCAGAAACTGCTGGGCGCGCTCGGCCAGCAGGGGCGCGATGTCGAGACGCTGCGCGTCTTCGCCCATGAAGGCGAAGTTTTCGGGCAGACCCACCAGATCAGCGCCGCGGCGAGCGGCGAGGTCGATCTGCTCCTCTGCCGCCGCGAAATTCGCTTCGAAATCAGCGGTGCTGGTGAGCTGAATCGCTGCTGCCAGAAAGCTTGTCACCGCTTGTGTTTTGCCGACCCCGGCACTGTAAGGGCTGCGGCAAGGGGGCTCACGCCGCCTGCAAAACCCCCGGGCTGGTCTGGGTGGGCACGATCGTGAGGTTGTCCACCGAGGCGCAGCAGGCGAAGTCGGCGTCGTGGTTACCGATGCTGATCAGTCGCTGGCCATGGCTAGCGGCACGGAGGCAGGTTTCGGTGTCGTGATGCCACTGCTGCCAGAGCGCCAGTGCAGCGAGAGCCTCATCGTTGGCGCAGCGCACGCCCACGTGGGGCGACACCGCCAGCTCCAGGGCGGCGGACACCACCGCTCCAGCGGCCAGGCTGTCTTCCAAGGAGTAGTCGCCCTCCCAGCCGCTGCCCACGATCCACACCCGCCGGCATTCGCGCTCGATCAGGCGGCGGGCTACGGAGGTGCGGTTCGGCAGGCAGGCGGTCACCAGCAGCGGCACCGCTTTCACTGCATCGAGGGAGCGGGTGCCATTCGTGGTGCTCATGAAGATGCGCTTGCCGCCCACCAGCTCAGGCGTAACCGCCAGGGGCGAATTGCCCAGGTCGTAGCCCTCCACCCGCTTGCCGCCGCGCTCGCCGGCGCGCAGACGCCGCTCTTCCGGCCAGGCCGCCGCTGTGCGATCCAATTCACCCAGATCCGCAAAGGCCTGAATCGCCTCCGCACCGTTCTGCAGCGACCAGGCAATGGTGGTGGTGGCGCGCAGCACATCGATCACCACCGCCGCGTCGGGGCCGCCCTCGGCCACGGGCAGCACCGCCGGCACGCATTCAGAGGTATGGAAGTAGGAGATCTGCACGGCCACAGCGGCGGGTGGGGTGCGTCACAGTAAGCACCGCATGGCAGTGGATTGAGGCTGATGGGTTCGCAGCGCGACCTACGCGGGTTCCTCAAACTGCTGGAGGAGCGAGGCCAGCTGCGCCGCATCACCGCGCCGGTGGATCCCGATCTGGAACTGGCCGCCATTGCCGATCGGGTGCTCAGCTGCGGCGGCCCGGCCCTGCTATTCGACAACGTGATCGGCTCCTCGATGCCGGTGGCGATCAACTTGATGGGCACCCAAGAGCGGGTGCTCTGGAGCATGGGGATGGAGCGCCCCGAGGAGCTGGAAGCCCTGGGTGAGCGCCTCGCTCTGCTCCAGCAGCCCCGCCCCCCCAAGGGAGCCCGCGAAGCGGTTCGCTTCGGCTCGGTGCTGCTGGATGTGCTCAAGGCCCGGCCGGATCTGGATCTCACGCCCCCCTGCCGCCAGGAGGTGTTCAAGGGCGAGGCGGTGAATCTCGATGCCCTGCCGCTGCTGCGCCCGTGGCCAGGCGATGGCGGCCGCATCCTCACTCTGGGCCTGGTGATCACCAAGGATCCGGAAACCGGCACCCCCAACGTGGGCGTGTACCGGCTGCAGCAGCAGTCGATCAACACGATGACCGTTCACTGGCTGAGCGTGCGCGGCGGCGCACGGCACCTGCGCAAGGCAGCAGCCATGGGCAAGAAGCTGGAGATCGCCATCGCCATCGGCGTGCATCCGCTGCTGGTGATGGCGGCGGCCACACCGATCCCCGTGCAGCTGAGCGAATGGCTGTTCGCCGGTCTCTACGCCGGAGAGGGCGTGCGGCTGGCCAAGTGCAAGACCGTGAACCTGGAAGTGCCCAGCCACAGCGAGGTGGTGCTCGAAGGCACGATCACCCCCGGCGAAGAGCTGGCCGATGGGCCCTTCGGCGACCACATGGGCTTCTACGGCGGTGTGGAGGATTCGCCCCTTGTGCGGATCCAGTGCGTCACCCAGCGCCGCAATCCGATTTACTTCACCACCTTCAGCGGCCGCCCTCCCAAGGAAGACGCGATGCTCGCCATCGCCCTCAACCGCATCTACACGCCGATCCTGCGCCAGCAGATCCCGGAGATCGTGGATTTCTTCCTGCCGATGGAGGGCCTCAGCTACAAGCTGGCGGTGATCGCCATCGACAAGGCCTATCCCGGCCAGGCCAAGCGCGCCGCCATGGCCTTCTGGACAGCCCTGCCTCAGTTCACTTACACCAAATTCGTGGTGGTGGTGGACAAGTCGATCAACATCCGCGACCCGCGCCAGGTGATCTGGGCGATCAGCGCCCTGGTGGATCCGCAGCGCGATTTGATCGTTGTGGAAAACACCCCCTTCGACACCCTCGATTTCGCCAGCGAACAGCTGGGCCTGGGCGGTCGCCTGGCGATCGATGCCACCACGAAGCTCGGCCCCGAGCGCAATCACCCCTGGGGTGAGCCGCTCAGCCGGCCGGCTGAACTGGAGGCACAGCTGGATGAACGCTGGGCCGAGCTGGGGCTCGCGGATGTGGGCCAGAGCGATCCCGACCCCGCCCTGTTCGGTTATGCGCTCGAGCAGGTGCTGGAGCGGCTCGCCCAGCGGGCATGAGCCTGCTGCGCCGCAGCGGACAGCAGGCGCTGCAGGCGCTGCTGGAGCTGGCCCAGGAGCCCGATCGCTGGCGATCGGTGGCGGACATTGCCTCCAGCCAAGAGCTGCCGGCTCCGATGCTCGAACAGCTGCTGCGGCAGCTGCGGCGCTCCGGCCTGCTGGAGGCTCGGCGCGGGCGGCAAGGGGGGTACCGGCTCGCGCGGCCAGCGGCTCAGATTGCTGTGGCGCAGGTGCTCACGGCCGTCGGCGCAGATCTGCAGCTGCTCGCTCAGGATGCGCTAGCGGCGCCAAACCCACACCACAGCGCCGAAGCGCGCGTGTTGATCAGCATGAGCAACCGGCTGCAACGGGCCATGGAGCGGGAATTGCAGCAGTTCACCCTGGAGGAGTTGCTGTTCGATCTCCAGAGCTGCCGCGCCAGCCTCAACGATGGCGGCGGACTGATGCTGGGCTGAGGGCCGGCGGCTGATGCCTACGCTCGCTGCACTCTCCCGTGCCTCCATGCCCCTCGCCCTGGGAACCACCGCTGGCCGCAGCCTCAAGGGCCGCGTGCAGGTACCCGGCGACAAATCGATCTCACACCGCTCGCTGCTGTTCGGGGCCATCGCCGAAGGCACCACAACGATTGAAGGATTGCTGCCTGCCGAGGATCCGCTCAGCACGGCCGCCTGCCTGCGGGCGATGGGCGTTGAGGTATCGCCCATCGAAGCGGGGCAAACCGTGGTGGTGCGCGGTGTGGGCCTTGATGGGTTCCAGGAGCCCGAAAGCGTTCTGGATTGCGGCAACTCCGGCACCACCATGCGCCTGATGCTGGGCCTGTTGGCGGGTCGCAGCGGCCGCCACTTCGTGCTCACCGGCGATGACTCCCTCCGGCGGCGTCCGATGAAACGCGTCGGCGGCCCACTCGCGGAGATGGGCGCCAGCATCGCCGGACGCAGCGGCGGCAACCTGGCTCCCCTGGCGATTCAGGGCTGCCAGCTGCGAGGCACCACCATCCGCACTCCCGTGGCGTCTGCCCAGGTGAAGAGCGCCATCCTGCTGGCAGCGCTGACGGCTGAAGGCCCAACCACCGTGATTGAACCGGTGCAAAGCCGCGACCACAGCGAGCGGATGCTGCGAGCTTTCGGCGCTCAGCTCACCGTGGGGGGTGCCGGTGACACCGAGGTGACGGTGGTACCTGGGAACCGCTTACAGGGCCAAAGCGTGGTGGTGCCTGGCGACATCAGCTCCGCCGCCTTCTGGCTGGTGGCCGGCGCGATCACCCCTGGTGCGGATCTCACCGTGGAAAACGTTGGGCTCAACCCCAGCCGCACGGGCATTCTCGATGTGCTCGAGCAGATGGGTGCGCGCATCCAGGTGCTCAACCAACGCGATGTGGCCGGTGAACCGGTGGGAGATCTGAGGGTCACCCACGGCCCTCTCCAGGCGTTTGAGATCGGCGCCGAGCTGATCCCGCGCCTGGTGGATGAGATTCCCGTTTTGGCGGTGGCGGCCTGCTGCGCCGAGGGAGTCAGCCGCGTGACCGGTGCCGAAGAGCTGCGGGTGAAGGAAACCGATCGGCTGGCGGTGATGGCTCGCCAGCTGGGGGCCATGGGCGCCCAGATCGAAGAATTCGCCGATGGGATGTCGATCCAAGGCGGCGTCCAGCTGCGCGGCGCCGAAGTGGACAGCGAAACCGACCACCGGGTGGCAATGAGCCTGGCCGTGGCGGCTCAAATCGCGACCGGCAGCACGCAGCTCCATCGGCCCGAGGCGGCCGCCGTGTCGTACCCCACCTTCTGGGATGACCTCGAACGGCTCCAGGCTTGAACCCCGGCGAACGGCCGACGGCAGTTTCAGCCTGTTCAGCAGCGAGTTTGGTGAGGCCTTCCACAGTGGTGTGGGCGCCCTAGAGGAGGCCCGCCAGAAATTTGTGGCGCCGGCCGATCTCGATCGCTGGCCCGCCGGCAGCTGCCTGCAGGTGCTGGATGTGTGTGTTGGCACGGGGTGCAACACCGCAGCTCTGCTCGAGGCCTGTGAAGCCAGAGGACTCAGCCTCAACTGGTGGGGATTAGAGCTCGATCGTGAACCGCTCGAGCTGGCTCTCGCGGATGCGGGCTTCTGCAGCCAGTGGCACCCAGGCACCATCCAACAGCTCCAGCAGCTCTGCCACTCCGAGCGCATGCTCTGGGGCGATGCACGCCAACGCTTGCCCGAACTGCTGGATCAACAGCGCGGCCAACTGGATCTGGTGTTGATGGATGCCTTCTCCCCGAGCCGCTGCCCGCAGCTCTGGAGCGTCGAGTTTCTGGGTGCGTTGGGGGCGCTGCTGAAAGCCAACGGTCGACTGCTCACCTACTGCAGTGCTGCGGCCGTCCGCCGCGCCCTGCGCCTCGCAGGGCTCCAGCTCGCCAGCATTGAAGCCCCCTCGGGTCTGTTGCAGCAAAGCAGCGACTGGAGCGGCGGGACTGCAGCCAGCCCAAGCCCACTGGCTGGTGAGCCGCTGCTCAGGTCCCTCAGCCCGATGGAAGAGGAGCATCTGCTCACCAATGCAGCGGAGCCCTACCGCGACCCCAGCGGTGTGGCAGATCGCGCCACGATCCTGCGGGAGCGGCAGCAGGCTCAGACCATCGCGATGGCAAGCGGCCAGGTGGAGGGCACGGGCGCCTGGCGCCGGCGCTGGGGGATCGGCTCCAGCCGCCACCAGTAGATTCCCGGCCAGTTGTGCCCGATCGCAGATGCTCGCCGTTGCCGTGTTGGCCGCCGGGAAGGGCACCCGCATGAAGAGCGATCTGCCCAAGGTGCTGCAGCCCTTGGCAGGCTCCACCCTGGTGGAACGGGTGCTGGCCAGCTGCAACAGCCTCGCTCCGCAGCGCCAGCTGCTGATCGTGGGTCATCAGGCTGAGCGGGTGGAGCAATCACTGGCTCACCGGCCTGGCCTGGAGTTTGTGCTGCAGCAACCCCAGAACGGCACTGGCCACGCCGTGCAGCAACTGCTCGAGCCCCTTGAGGATTTTGAGGGTGAGCTCCTGGTGCTCAACGGCGATGTGCCGCTGCTGCGCGAGCAAACGATCATCAACCTGCTGGAGCGCCATCGCAGCAGCGGTGCAGCCGTCACCCTGCTCACCGCGCGCCTCAGCGATCCCACCGGCTACGGCCGCGTTTTTGCGGATGAAGACGGGCAGGTTTCAGCGATCGTGGAGCACCGCGACTGCAGCGAAGTCCAGCGTGCCAACAACCTCACCAATGCGGGCATCTATTGCTTCAACTGGCGCCAGCTAGCGGCCGTGCTGCCGAAGCTGAGCACCGATAACGACCAAGGCGAGCTGTATCTCACCGACACCGTGGCGATGCTCAGTCCAGCCATGCATGTGGAGGTGGCCGATGCTGATGAGATCAACGGCATCAACGACCGTCTGCAACTCGCCCAATGCGAAGCGGTGATTCAGGAGCGGCTCCGGCGCCACTGGATGACGGAAGGTGTGACCTTTATGGATCCCCTCAGCTGCACCCTCAGCGACGGCACCCGCTTCGGACGCGATGTGGTGGTGGAGCCGCAATGTCACTTCCGGGGCGACACCGTGATCGGCAGCGGTTGCCGCATCGGCCCGGGCACCCTGATCGACAACGCTCGGATCGGCGATGGGGTGGAGATCCTCTACTCCGTGGTGCGCGATGCCGTAGTGGCCAGTGATTGCTCGATCGGCCCCTACGCCCAGCTGCGCCCTGGCGCCGATCTCGGCGAGGGCTGCCGGGTGGGCAATTTCGTGGAAATCAAGAAGAGCAGCCTGGCGGCCGGCTGCAAGGTGAACCACCTCAGCTACATCGGCGACGCCGACTTAGGCGCTGATGTGAACGTGGGCGCCGGCACCATTACCGCCAACTACGACGGCGTGAACAAACACCGCACCGTGATCGGCGCCGGCAGCAAAACAGGAGCCAACAGCGTGCTGGTGGCACCGATCCAGCTCGGCTCCAATGTGACCGTTGGCGCCGGATCGACCCTCACCAAGGATGTGCCCAGCGGCGCCCTGGCCTTGGGCCGCGCCAAACAGCTGGTGAAGGAACATTGGCAAGCCCCGGGCTGAAGGGGTTGCTGACCCACCAACAATCCTGGGGCTAAAGCGGTGGCAACAGCGGGATCAACCGCTCCAGAGCAATGCCCCGACTGGCTTTGAGCAAAAGCACGTCCCCGGGCTGAAGCCAGTCGCCCAGGGGGCCAGCAGCCTGCTGCGGTTCAGCCACCACGGCCAACCGCGGCAAGCCCTGGGCCGCTGCCGCCATCGCTTCGGCCTCCGCACCGCCGCTCACCACCACCAGTCCATCAAGGCCAAGGGCGGCCGCGCGTTCGGCTACGCGCCGGTGCAGCTCCACACTCTGTTCACCAAGCTCCAACATGGTGCCCAGCACAGCGAAACGCCGACCGGGCTGGGACGCCAGCAGCTCAAGGGCAGCCAGCACCGCCTCCGGGGATGCGTTGTAAGTCTCATCGAGCAGGGTGAGGCCACCGAGCTCGAGCCGGCGGTTCCGGCCACCAGGCACATCAACCTCGAGCTGCTGCAGTGCGGCGAGCTCGACTCCCAACTCCTGGGCCACGGCCACGGCCAACAGCAGGTTGCGCGCGTTGTGACGGCCGGATAGCGGCGGGTGCAGCCGTTGCCCCTGGAGGGTCAACCACTCGCCCGATGCATCGAGTGCTGCCGTTAGATCAGCCTCAGCGCTACCAGGGTCATCACTCAGGGCAACCCGGCAGATGCGGCCGCTCCACACCTGAGCCACCGCGGCCTCGAGCAACGGATCAGCCGCTGGAAACACGAGCAGGCCCTCTGGCTTGAGGCAACTGGTGATCTCAGTTTTTGCCGTAGCGATCGCTTCGCGGCTACCCAGCCGGCCGATATGTGCGGTGCCGATGTTGGTGATCACTGCCACATCGGGTTCGGCACAGCGACTGAGCCGATCGATCTCACCGAGGCCGCGCATGCCCATCTCCACCACCACCGCCCGATCGGCCACACCGGCCTTGAGCAGGGTGAGGGGCACACCGATGTCGTTGTTTTCATTGCCGCTGCTGGCCACCACCGAGCCGAGGGGGCTTAGGGCAGCACGGATCAACTCCCGGGTCGTGGTTTTACCGGCTGATCCGGTTACCGCCACCACCGGAAGGTCCAGGGCACGGCGATGCAGCAAGGCCAACTGCTGGTAGGCATCGGTGGTGTCATCCACGAGCCAGTGGAGCAGTTCAGCGGGAACATCTCCTGCTCGCTCGCGCTGCACCAGCGCAGCCTGGGCGCCGATGGCTGCGGCTTGAGGCAGGAAGCAATGGCCATCAAAGCGCTCGCCCACCAGCGGCACAAACACCTGACCCGCTGCCAACTGACGGCTATCGGTGCAGATGGGGCCCAGGGGTGTGGCGGGATCCCAAGGGCCACGCCCGCCGAGAGGCTCACCCCAGCGTGCGATCAAAGCGCCGAGCTGCATCAGATCAGGGCCGGGACGACTCACTGAGCACGATCATGCCGCTGCCCACCAACGCATCCCGCGCCAACAGGCCAGCGCGTGAATCGCGCAGCTCAAGGTGGTCGTAGCCGAGATCCGTAGCCCATTGCTGCCACTGCAGAGCCCGTCGCTGCTGTTCAGCAGCCGGCAGACGATCAAACCCTGCGCTCACTTGCAGTTGCAAGGTCACCTGATCTGGGAGCACCTGGGCTCCCGTCAACAGTCCATCGGCCGCGGGGCGTTGCACCAGCTCAGCCAAGGGATCCACTGGAGCCTGAGGTGTCTCGGGCTCTGCTGGTGGAGCAGCATCCAGGCTTGAGACGTCTTCTAGGGGGGGCCAGGGCAGATCGACTCCGGCATCAGCGGTTGCATCGGCGCTGCCTTCAGCGATTGTTTCTGGGGTGCCATCACCACCCTCAACCCAACGCGCCTCAGGCTCATCAGCAGGCTGTTGAAGGCGCTGCTCAGTTCCCCGGTCCTGATCAGCCGAAGCCACGACAGAACGACTGGCCGCAACATCAGGCTGAACTCCTCGCAGAGCTGTCGCAGCAGCTGCGATCCCGATCGCACTCAGCGCAATCGCGAGACCCAACACCAAGGGCCAAAACAGGGGCGCCAGATCGCTCGGCCACCAGCTGGGTCGCCAGAGGCTGCCCTGGCCATTGCGTCGCCAAAGCTCCTGGCTCCGGAGGCGCAGATCGGCAACGACAGCCTCCAGGTCGTCCCGAAGGTTCTGCCAGGGGTTGCGATAAGCGGCAGGCAGATCGCGCGACGCGGGCTGCAGGGCTGGATCCTGGGGCGGCGGCAGGGCCATCCCTGCTAATCAACCACCACCGCGGCGGCGCAGCAATGAGAGGGGATTGCGCAGGCCAGCACTCACCACAGGCTCGTCGCGGGGCGGTTGGGCTCCACCTTTGAGGCTGGGGTCAGCGGATTGCCCCTGGGAGAACTGCTCCACCGCGTGCGCATCAGGCGTGGGCTCCTTCACTCCCTTCACCTCCTTGTACATCCGGTCGTACTCCAGAGCGGAGCGATCCCAGCTGTAGTCGGCGGTCATGGCCCGGCGTTGCAGCTCACGCCAGCTGTCGCCATGGCGATACGCCTCCCAGGAGCGCACGATCGAGGTGTAGAAGTCGAGCGGGTCGTAGCGGTCAAAGCAGAAGCCCGTGCCGGTGTGGGCGTTGGGAACATGCGGCGGCACCGTGTCCACAAGACCACCCACACGCCGCACCACCGGGATGGAGCCGTAGCGCATCGCCAGCAGCTGACTGATGCCGCAGGGCTCGAATCGACTGGGCATCAAGAAGGCGTCGCTGCCTGCATAGATCAACCGCGACAGGGCATCGTCGTAGGTGAGGAACACGGCGAAGCGACCGGGATGGCGGGCCGCCATCTGCCAAAGCCCCGACTCGATGTGGCGATCACCGGTGCCAAGCACCACAAACTGCGTATCGGAATAGGCGAGCACCCGATCAGCCACCTGCAGCAGCAAATCCACCCCCTTCTGATCCACCAGCCGGCTCACCAAACCCATCAGATAGGTGTCGGGATTCACCGCCAGGCCCATCCGCTCCTGAAGCACGCGTTTGCATTCCGCCTTGCCGCTGAGGTCATCCACGCTGAAGTTGGCCGGCAGGGTGGGATCCGACGCCGGATTCCAGGCCTCCTGATCAATGCCGTTGAGGATGCCGCGCAGCTTGCCGCTGATGTAGTTGAGCAATCCCTCCAGTTTTTCGCCGTACTCGGAGGTGCGAATCTCTTGGGCGTAGGTGGGTGAGACCGCATTCACCCGATCGGCGTAGAGCAACGCTGCCGCCATGGTGTGATCGCCCTGCATGTACCAGGGGCACCAGGTCATGCGGTCGAGCTTCCAGCGCCACGGCCCCTGATATTTGAGGTTGTGGATGGTGAACACCGTGCTGATATCGGGGTCCTGATGCATCCACACCGGGATCATCCCCGTGTGCCAGTCATGGCAGTGAAGGATGTCGGGTTTCCAGTGATTCCAGGCGAATTCAGCGGTGGCACTGGCGAAGAAGGTGAAGCGCCAGTCCTCGTCTTCGCCGCCGTAGATGCGCTCTGGATCAAAAACCGGATGCCCCACCAGATAAAGGGGCAGACCGTTGCTGGGGTGACGGGTTTCAAACACCGCAAAGTCGGTGCCCATCGTGTGGCCGCGCCAGATCGGCTCAGCGGGTATGTCGAGCTGGCTCCAGAGCCGGCCATAGCCCGGCATGATTAGCCGCACGTCATGCCCGAGGGGTTGCAGGGCGGGGGGGAGTGATCCCACCACATCGCCCATCCCCCCCACCTTCACCATTGGGGCGCATTCGGCTGCGGCAAACAGCACCCGCATGGGGATCCGGCTGAAAGTGGGCGCAACTCTACGGGTGGTTTCAGTCAGGGAAGAACCGTCACCGGTGTGCCCACTTGCACGAGCTCGAACACCTCCTGCACGTTCTCCTCAAACAGGCGGACGCAGCCATGGGACACCGCCCGGCCCACGGTCCAGCGGTGGGGGGTGCCGTGGAAGCCCGCCACGGTGCAGCCATCCACACTCAGATAACGCTCACCATCCCAGGCATTCGCTCGAGGCGTGCAGTTGCGGTAGAAGCCGATCCAGCGGGAGCCGAGTGGATTGTTGCCGCCGGGACCCACCTGCCGGCCATTTCCCGGGTGCTCCCAGATCGGATGGGCCACCATCTCCATCACTTGGTGACGACCCGCGGGGGTTTCCCAGCCGTCGGTGCCGACAGCCGCCGGGTAACGGCGCAACAAGCGGCCGTCCTTAAGCACCATCAATTGGCGGGTCTGGCGATCGAGCACCAAATGCAAACCCTCCTGGTCGATCAGATCGGAGGGAATGCGGCTCAGGGCCACGGCATCACTGATCGCCGGCGCCGGTGGCGGGATCGGATCGGGCTGCCGGGCGAGGGCAGGAGAGAGCAGCGGCGCCACACCAAGTGCGGCGCCAACCAACCATCCAGACACGCGGGAAGCTGTCACAACAACACGAGCTATCTCACCCACAGCTAGCCAGCACGGAAGCTCAAGGGAGCCAAGGAGAATCTGAAAAATCCGGCGCCCGCTTTTCGAGAAACGCATTACGACCCTCCTGGCCCTCCGCCGTTCGATAGAAGAGGTGGGTGGCCTGACCAGCTAGCTCCTGAATCCCAGCAAGGCCGTCGGTTTCGGCGTTGAAGGCCGCCTTCAAACAGCGGATCGCCGTGGGGCTGTGCTGCAGCACCTCCCGGGCCCAACGAATCCCCTCAGCCTCCAGCTCTGCCAGGGGCACGACCGCATTCACCAGGCCCATCTGCAGCGCCTCAACGGCTCCGTACTGACGGCAGAGAAACCAGATCTCACGGGCCTTGCGCTGGCCGACCAGCCGGGCCAGATAGCCAGCACCAAAGCCACCGTCAAAGCTGCCCACCTTGGGCCCCGTTTGGCCAAAGACCGCGTTCTCCGCGGCCAGGCTGAGATCACAGAGCAGGTGCAGCACCTGGCCGCCGCCGATGGCATAGCCGGCCACCAACGCGATCACCACCTTGGGCAGGCTGCGGATCAGGCGTTGCAGATCCAGCACATTCAGCCGGGGCAAACCGTCATCGCCCACATAGCCGCCATCACCGCGCACGCTCTGGTCGCCGCCGGCACAGAAGGCATAGCCGCCATCGGCGGCAGGACCAGCCCCGGTGAACAGCACCACCCCGATCCGGGGGTTGTCGCGGACCCTGGAAAACGCGTCGTAAAGCTCCGTCACCGTCTGAGGACGAAACGCGTTGCGTTTGTGAGGTCGATTGATGGTGATGCGGGCGATGCCCTCCTCACTGAGGTCAAACAGGATGTCGCTGTAGGAACCCTGGGGCTGCCAGAGGATCGACGCTGCGCTGGCCTGCTCAGGGGAGGGGTTTGGCGCCATCGGATCCCACGGGAGAGGAGGCCATTGTGCGGCGGCAGTGCTGACGCAGGGCCGCATCCGCCAAGCGATCAGTGCGCACTTCAATCAGGACCATCGCCTGGCTGGAGGCCCAGGCGATGGCCTCAGAGAGCTGCTCAAGAGAGGAAACGCGGCGCGAAGTGATGCCGTAGCCGGCTGCCAGTGCGGTGTGATCGAGCGACTGAGGCATGGCGAACAGCCGCTCAAAATCCAGCGAGCCGCCGGCACGGATGGGCAACTGCTCGAAGATGCCCCCACCGCTGTTCTCCACCAGCACCACCGTGAGCCGGGCTTGGTGCTGGGCCAGCTGCCGGTGCCACAGCCAGCCATTGGCATCGTGCAAAAGGGCCAAATCACCGCAGAGCAGCACAGCCTCGCCGTGGCTCATGGCCAGACCGGCCGCCACGGACAGGGTGCCATCGATGCCTGAGGCTCCTCGGAAACCAAACACCGGCCGCTGGGGTGCATCGGCCGCCGCAAAGCTCTCCCAGTCGCGCACTGGACTGCTGCTGGCCAGCATCAAGGGCAGGCCAGGAGGCAACAGGCGACTGAGCGCCCGGGCCAGAGACGGTTCGCAACAGCTGCTCGGAAGCTGCTGATCCAGTTGCTTTTGGAGCTGCTGATCCGCCTGGAGCCATTGCTGCAGCCAGAGGCGATTGGGGTCTGGGCTCGGGCAGTCAGCCACCTCCTCGAGGCTGTCGATCCAGGCCGTCAGCCCGCAATCCAACTGCTGGCTGGCCGTGCCAGTGGCATCGAGGTTGCGGGGATCGTGCTCGGTGATCAGCAGCTGCGGGCCGCGGCAGGCACTGATCCACTGCTGCAGCCTGCGGCTGGCGGGCATCGAGCCCAGGCGCAACAACTGAGGAGCCGCTGGCAGTGCGTGTCCATCGGCCAGGAGCAGGTCGTAGCCATGCACGATCTGAAGCTCAGGCCAGCCCCGCAAACCCGAGAGGCCATCGGCGAAGACGGGCCAGCCACTGCGCCGCTGCCAGCGCAGCAGCGCTTGGGCAAAGGGCTTCAGCCCTGAGGCAGGCCCGCGCCAAGGGCCCACCACCACGGCCCCCGGCTGATCGGGGTTGAGAGACAACCGCGAAGCCGCCTCTACATCGACCTCGACCCGAGGCCGTGGAGCAGCAAGCGCAGGCGCTACCGCTGCAATCACCTGGCTGCTGGCCTCGATCTGCTCCGCAGAAGGGTGCAGCGGCTCTTCAAAAGGCAGGTTGAGGTGTACCGCTCCGGCAGGGGAGCCGTTGGCCTCGCGCCAGGCGCGCTGCGCCAGTGCCACCAGTGAATCTGAGGGCATCGCCGCCAGCCCCTGAGGATCACCACTGGCAAACCAGCGGCAACAAGGGGCAAGGAACTGCTCCTGGTTCACCGTTTGGTTGGCGCCGCAGCCCTTCAGCCGCAGGGGTCGATCTGCGGTGAGGAGGAGCAGCGGAACAGCCCCGTGATCGGCCTCCACCACTGCGGGCAGCAGGTTGGCCACAGCGCTGCCGGAGGTGGTGACCACCGCGGTGGGGCAACCATCAGCCCGACCAAGTCCAAGGGCCAGAAAGGCGGCAGAGCGCTCATCCACCCCGGTGATCAAGTGCAGCCCAGTCGGCTCCAGCAAGCCGGCGGCCACGGCTAAGGGAGCCGAACGGCTGCCGGGGCAGAGCACCAGGCGCAGAAGGCCCAGCGACTGCAGGGCCTGCAGCAGGGTGAGCGCGGCCTTGAGGTTGTCGGCAGCGCTGCAGCGGTGGGCTGGTGGGGCGGGCACCGGCGGTGCTGTTGTTCAGGATGTGGCGATCATGCTCACCGAAGCACGGCCATGAAGAGCGAGCCCCCCCAAGCCCCAGGCTCCAGGCTGCAGGGATGGCGCTCGCTGCTGCTCTGGCTGTGTGTGGCCTTGCTGCTGCGCTGGCTGGTGATCGAGCCGCGCTGGATCCCATCCGGATCGATGCTGCCCACCCTGCAGCTGCAGGACCGGATCCTGGTGGAAAAGCTGCGGCCGCGGCTGGATCGCCCCCTGCCCAACGGCACCATCGTGGTGTTCCACGCCCCGCCCGTCCTGGTGGCCGCTGGGTATGACCCCAAGGCGGCATTGATCAAACGTGTGGTGGGACAACCCGGTGACACGTTGGAGGTGCGTGATGGTGAGCTGCGGCGCAACGGCGTTGCTGTGCCAGAACGCTGGCGACTCGATCCGATCAACTACAACCTCGGACCGATCACCGTGCCGGAGGGTCATCTGCTGGTGTTGGGCGACAACCGCAATGCCAGCCTTGATTCACACGTGTGGGGACCGCTGCCCCGCACGGAGGTGATCGGCACGGCTGTTCTCCGCTACTGGCCGCTCAATCGCCTCGGCCCGATTCGGTTCTCCGACCTCACCGGTCCCAATCGAGACGAACAGCTGGGGTAGGGTGCTTTCGTGAAGCGGAGCACACCGGAATGTTTAACCCGGAGTTCCTGACGAGTGACAGTGAATCGATCAGCACCAATTCACTGATCCAATATCTCCAGGAACAGTCGCCCGATGTTCTGCAGCGGGTTGCTCGCTCCGCCAGCAGTGAGATCCAGGACATCATTCGCCACAACGTTCAGGGGCTCCTGGGCGTGCTGCCTGGTGAACACTTCGATGTGAAGATCACAGCCAATCGCGATCATCTGGCTGGGCTGCTTGCCTCGGCGATGATGACCGGCTACTTCCTGCGCCAGATGGAGCAGCGGATGGAGCTGGAAGCCACGCTGTTCCCCGACGCTGACGCCGACCCCGGCGAACTCAAACTCTGAGTTCAGCCCAACCCGGGTTTTTCGGGAACAACCCCGAGGCGCAACAGCGCTTGATCAATCCCCGCCAGGTAACTCCAGTTGCCGTCACTGGGTGCCCAGCAACGCTCCTCAAGCGCGTCCGCCAACTGATGGAGTTGATAGGGGCTCGAAGGCACAGGCGCTTCGTAGTGGGCCGGCACAACCCAACGCAGCTCCTGAAGAGCGCCCAGCTGCCGCACCCAGGCCACGATCAAGGCTTGAGTACGCGGAAACACGAGACGTTCGAGCACCGGAGCGATGCGCAACTGGCCCGGCTGAGGCTGAAGTTCCCGAAACGCCTCGGCTGAGCTGCTAGCCCAGTGGAAGGGATAGAGGCCGAAATAACTGCGGGGATTGCGGCAGCCGGGCTGAAAGGCCTGTGCCAGCAAGGTGGCCAATCCAGGCACCTGCAACGCTGAAGGTCTGAGATAGGAGGCAAATAGAGCCAGGCGCTGCCAGCCCTTCAAGCGCAGCTCGGCTGAATCCTGCAAGGGCTGATCGCCGCGATCACGGGCGTGAAACAACAGCGGCGTGGGATCAAGGTTGAACAACTCCGGGGGCTGCTGGTTGATCGCCACCAGCGCATCGGTGAGCAGCAGTGCGCCGCTAGGGCGATGCAAACAGGCCAGCTCCTGAAAGCGGCCCAGCCCCAGATCAATGGGCCCAAGCGAATGCCATTCGAGGGCTTCACCATGGGGATAGCCCTGCTCGCCCAGCACCTTGGTGCGGCCGGCAGGAAAGCCGAGCCAGCGCAGGGGCAGCGGCAGCGGGAAACTCCACTGACCAGGCGTCACCCAAACCTCAGCCTGCGGGAAGGCCCTGGCCATGGCTGGAACAGGCAGCTTGTGCTCAAGCCCGGAGGCAGTGGGCAACACGATGCTGCGCACCGGTCCGTAGCGCTGCTCGAGGTCCACAAGGGCGCGCCGCACCTCAGCAGTCGGGGCCACCGGCGCGTAGAGCATCAGGCCACCGGGCACCCGCACCACGGTCATCCGGATCGGCACCGCCACATAGAAGATGCCTTGCAGCTGCTCAAAGCTCCAAAGCTGCTCCGGAATGAGCTCCCGCACCAAGGTGCGGCGTTGGCCGTAGGGATAGAGAGGAAGCAGCGGCCACCAGGGCCAGGACTGATCCGACACGCCTAGGGAGCCTGGGAACGGTGGGCGTTCAGGATGCCGTAGCGGGGGGCCAGCAGAAAAGCCAAGAGGAAGAGCGCCGTCTGGGCCAGCACGATGCACCCGGCGGTGGAGCTATCGCTCCAATAGCTGACGTACACACCGATCAAGCTCGACAGCACACTGCTGGCCACAGCGAGCAAGGTCATGCGATCAAAGCGATCGGTGAGCAGGTAAGCGGTGGCGCCTGGGGTCACCAACATCGCCACCACCAGAATCACCCCCACGGTTTGGAGACCCGCTACGGCGGTGAGCGACAGCGCCGACAACAACATGTAGTGCAGGAGCCCGGTGTTGATGCCGATCGAGCGGGCGTGGGTGGGATCGAAGCAGAACAGCAACAGATCCCGCCGGAACACCAGCAGGAGCGCCACCACCAGGCTCGAGATCGACAAGGTCTGCTGAATATCGGAACCGGAAATACCGAGCACATTGCCAAACAGGATGTGGGTGAGATCAATGTTGCTGCGCACCTTCGACACCAACACCAGGCCCAGAGCAAAGAAACCGGTGAACACCAGGCCAATCACGGTGTCTTCCTTGATGCGCGATTTCTGCTTCACGAAACCGATCGCGGCAACGGAGCCCACCCCAAACACAAACGCGCCGAGGGAAAAGGGCAAACCCAGGGCATAGGCCACCACCACGCCAGGCATCACGGCATGGGAGACGGCATCCCCCATCAGGGCCCAGCCCTTGAGGGTCATGTAGCAGGAGAGCAGTCCACACACCCCACCCACCAGGGCACTCACCAACAGCGCCTTCACCATGAAGGCATGGCTCAGCGGTTCAAGCAGCCAACTCATGGCTTCGGCACCATGCCGCCGAAGGTGCGGGCCAAGTTTTCCGGAGTGAACACCTCGCTGGTGTCGCCGTAAGCCAACACGGTTCGATTAATCAGCACCACCAGATCGCAAAAATCGCGAATGTGGCTGAGGTCGTGGGTGGAAATCAAGATGGTGCGCCCCTCTTGACGGAACTGCAGAAACAGCTGAGCCATCAACTGCTCGGTGCGCACATCAACGCCGTTGAAAGGCTCATCAAGCAGCAGCACGGAGGCGCGCTGAGCAATCGCCCTGGCCAGGAAGGCGCGCTTGCGCTGGCCACCGGAGAGGGCACCGATGGGCCGGCGAGCCAGTTCGAGGAGCTCCACCCGCTGCAGGGCATCGCGAACCGCAACCCGATCGGATTGACGCGGCCAGCGAAAGATATTCATCGATCCATAGCGCCCCATCATCACCACATCCCAAACCGAGATGGGGAAGTTGCAATCAATGCCCTCGCTTTGGGGCACATAGGCCACAGCCTGATCCTTCTGCGCCGCCAATACCGGCAGGGCATTGATCCGGATCCGGCCGTGGGATGGGCGCACAAAGCCCGTCAGAGCCTTGAACAACGTGGACTTACCGGCGCCATTCATGCCAACCAAGCCGCAGATACACCCGGGTGGCAGGCTCAGATCGGCGTCATAGAGCGCCACGGTGCCGTTGTAGTCAACGCATAACTTCTCCACCTCGATGCGTTGGCTGATCGGTGTGGTGAGGCCGTGGTTCATTGCTGCTGCTCTCCTCCCGCCAGACCTCGCACAATCAGATTCACGTTGTGGCGTTGCAGCTCCAGCAAGCTGGGGGCCGGACCGGTGCTGCCGGACAAGGAATCCACGTAAAACGTACCGCCAAAACGCGCGCCCGTAGCCCGCGCCAGCTCGCGCTGGGCTTCATCGCTGACGGTGCTTTCGCAGAACACCGCAGGGACCCGCCGCTGTTTGACCGTGTCGATTAAACGCGCCAATCGCCTTGGGGTGACCTGGCTTTCAGCGTTCACAGGCCAGAGATAGGCCTCATCGAGGCCATAGTCGCGAGCCAGATAACTGAAGGCGCCTTCGCAAGTGACCAGCAGCCGTTGGTTCGGCGGAAGGGTGGCCAGGGCCGAGCGCAGCTCCCGATCCAGCCCTTTCAGCTGCTGCTTGTAGGCCTCTCCGCTGCGTTTGAACTGGTCAGCACCAGCCGGGTCGAGGCGCGAGAAGGCCTGTACCAGCCGATCCACGTAGCGCTCGGCCCGTCGCGGCGACATCCAGGCGTGGGGATTGGGCTTGCCGGCTGCGGCATCAGCTGCGATCGGCAGGGGTTCCATGCCGTCGCTGAGGGTGACGATCGGAACGTTGGAGCCAGCGGCGGCCACGAAGCGCTGGGCCCAACGCTCAAGGCCAAGACCGTTTTCAACAATCAGATCAACACCCTGAGCCGCCTCGAGATCCCGGGGGGTGGGTTCATAGCCATGGATCTCAGCGCCGGGTTTGGTGATCGAACGCACCTCAAGCCGATCACCGGCCACCTGCCGAGCCATGTCGGCCAAGACGGTGAAGGTGGTGAGCACCACAGGCCGCTGGGGCTCCCCTGAGCCAGACGATGACGTCGAAGTCGGCGAGGTGCAGCCCACCAGCGCAGTAACCAAGACGCCTGTTAGCAACTGGGGCAGTCGCAAAGCCAAGCAGTCGCCGGAAGGAGCCTGATCCTAGGCAGCGTCACCAAACCGGTGAAGCCCAGATCAGAGCAGGCCGTCTTGCTGTTGGGCCACCACCCATTGGGTGGCAGCCTTTTGCGTCTGCCAGGCCTGGAGCAATTGCTTGGCTAGGTGACGCAACTGCTCTGGATCAGCTGTTGCATCAATCGCGCGATTGAAGCGCTCAATCTCAAACTGCTGACCAATACTTAGATCCGCTTGAGGATGCATTGCTCTCGCGTGTTGCAGCTTGAGCAAAGCTATTCATCCCACCAATACGCCCTGTATCGAAGACTACGCTGTCAAATTAATTGATCAGTGTGATCAACAAAACTCATCCATTGGACGGCTCTACTTTCATCAGCTGCTGATCGAGATCCTGCAGCAGCATCAACAGAGCTATTCCCATCAACGCCAGTGAGGTACCCGTTTGCTCACGAGCTGACAACTCGATCGTTCGAGCCGCGATCAGATGTTGACTCCAGCTCAGACGCATCGCAATGCTCCATTGAAGCCCAGTCAAAGCGGGACTTCCCACTCAAAACGGGCCAACAAAGGGTGTTTCACAAACAGTCACCGTTGGCGTTCGCTGACGCAGTGCAGCCGAGGTAACGATGGCTACGCCCACTCAGGTCGAGCGCCATACGGTTGGATTGCCCAATCGCATCAGTGTGATGGCCCCGATTGAACTGAGTCTGATTCAATCCTTTGAACTGGAGCGAATCAAACGAGACATTGATGCCCAGAGCGATCCAGCTGAATTACGTCATCTCGCCAAGGATCTCTTAAAAGCCTGGTTCAGCGAAAAGGCACTCACCAATCAAGCGATTCAGAACCAACTCGGCACCTGAGCCCTCATGGCTGTGCAAGGGATCTTCCCTTCCATGTCCAGCCTCGGCCGGTGAGGCTGCGCAGAACGGAGGTGGGCCCAATGGCACCCACCAACAAGCCACCCATCCCCATCAGCCACCAGTGGCGCAGCGGAACCTGGAACTGCCACTGCGTCCACAAACGCAGTTGCAGCTGTAGGCCAACCCCGAGGCACGCCAGTGCCAACAACGCCACATCAACATTCGATAGATCCGGCCAAAGCAACACGAGCAGCAGCGCTGCACCGAGAAGCAACCACGGGCCGCTGAACATCAGCACAACAACCGCCGCTGCGCCTAAGGCTTTAGCAACGCTGGAATCCAAGCCCAAGAACCAGTTTTTGCTCCAGCCCTCCCAAAGAGATGGGAGGTCGTCGTACATCTGCAACTCCACGGCATCCAGGCCCAGCAGATAACGCAGCCGAAAGCCTTCGGCCTTGATCCGACGCGCCAGCGCCAGATCCTCGACCACTTCTGAAGCCAGGCTGCGGTGACCGCCGATCTGCTCGTAAACCTGGCGGCGGAAGAGCATGAAGGGACCGGCCGCGAACGCCACCCCACTGCCGGGATCATTGGCCGCCTCGATCGGAAATCCCAGGCCCAGCAAGCTGGCCATGATCGGCTGCACCATCCACTCCGCAAGGCAGCTGCAGCTCAAGCGCGGCGCCAGGCTCAGGAGGTCGGCCTGGTCGCGCTCCGCCTGCCGTAAGGCCCGGCGCAGGGTTGATGGATGCAAACGAACATCGGCATCCACGAAGAGCAGCCAGTCGCTGCCGAGCTGCTCAGCCGCACGACTGCAGGCCCAGTTTTTACCAACCCAATGCTCACCGACTGGTCTGGGGCCGGCTTGCAGCAGGGCGAATCGCTCAGGCGGTGCACCGCTGCCGGCAGCGGCAGCATTCGCCAACTGAACCGTGGCATCGCTGGAGTCGTCGTCCACCACCATCAGACTCCAGCGATCGCAGGGGGGATCGCTGGCCAGCACGGCTTGCACGCAAGCGGCAATGTTCCCCGCTTCGTTGTAGGCCGGAATCACCACCGTGAGCGTGCTGCTCGAGGGGGGTTCGTGGGCTGCCAGAGACTCGAGCCGGGGCGCCGCAGCGAACACGCGCTGCAATCCCAGCAAAAGAATCAGTAGGCCGATATCGGCCGCCAGGGCCGCGAACACCAGCAGCAGCAGCGGGAGCGGTGGCAAAGAAACCGGTCCCATGAGTGCTTAACCAACGGTGCTGCCTTTGGGACGATCCGGCAAGGCGGGCGGCTCCGGTTGAGGGGGGTGGAGCAAGGGCGCCAGGCTGCTGAGTCCCAACATCAGAAACGAGAACGCACCCAACAACGCCAGCATTCGCAACCCAAGCGGCCGGCCGCGATCAACGGGCCAATCGCCATCGTCGAGGTCGGGTGGGATCCGTCGTTGCACAGGCAGAAGCGATACCTTCTGCCCATTGCAAGCCATCAGCGGCATGCCACGCACGATTGCGATCAGCGGAGCCTCTGGGAAAACGGGCTATCGCATTGCCGAGGAGCTGCTGCGCGCCGGTGATCAGCCCCGACTGCTGCTCCAGCCCAGCTCCGTGCTGCCTGAGTCGCTGGAACACTGCGATCAGCGCCGCTTGCGCCTGGAGGATCGCGAAGCCCTCGATGCTGCTCTCTCTGGCTGCGACGCCCTGGTGATCGCCACCGGCGCCAGGCCCTCGGTGGACCTCACCGGCCCCATGCGCGTGGATGCCTGGGGTGTGCAGAGACAGGTGGAGAGCTGCCAGGGCTTAGGGATTCGGCGAGTGGTGCTGGTGAGCTCGCTCTGCGCCGGCCGCTGGCAACACCCGCTCAATCTGTTCGGCCTGATCCTGGTGTGGAAGCGGGTGGGAGAGCGCGCGCTTGAAGCCAGCGGCCTCGACTGGACCGTGATCAGACCTGGGGGCCTCTCAGAACGGGAGGACAATCTCGATCAAGAGGGCATCCGCTACAGCCAGGCCGATCAACAGGAGAGCGATTCGATCCCCCGGCGCTTGGTGGCCCGTTGCTGCGTGGAAGCCCTCAACACCCCCGCATCGATCGGCAGGATCATTGAGGTGACCAGCTCCGCAGAGCTTCAACCCATTGCCATGGCAACGGCACTGGAGTCGATGCCGACTGTCGCCTAGGGTTGCAGTAACACTTCGTTACGCCACCATGCAAACGGACTACAGCACGGCCATCACGGCGATGGTGGCGATTGCCATAGTCCTCACAGCTGGTGTGGTGTTCGTGCTCAGCCGACCGAGCGATCTGGACAACACGAAGCCATGAACTGATCGGCTACCGCCACAGCGAGTGCAAGATTGCCCCGCTCATCGCGGCCGGAGCGTTTGGTTGGCTTGAAGCTGTGATCACCATCAGGGATCCACGCGAGCTGGATCGAGGGCGGTAGCGCGTAACTCTCCACCTCGGCTCGGCGGCCGAAGCTGTCGCGCTCCCCCTGCACGATCAAGCAGGGCGCACGCATCGCCAGCAGGTGCTCCGTGCGACCACTCGCGGGCTTACCTGGGGGAAGAAAGGGGTAGCCAAAACAAAGGCAACCGCGCACGGCTGAGCTCTCCGCCAGCTCATCGATCAACAGGCTGGCCATCCGCCCTCCCATCGACTTACCTCCGATGAAGAGAGGACCGTCCGCTGCAACGGCAGCCACCTGCTCCCGCCAGCTCTCCAACAACACGGGCTGCCGATCCGGCGCCCGGCGTTGGCCGGTTTCACGCGCTCGGGCCATGTAGGGGAACTCAAAGCGCACCACCCGCCAACCGCGTTCCGCCAAACCGCCGGCCACGACGTGCATGAACGGGCTATCCATCGGCGCTCCAGCGCCGTGGGCCAGTAGCAGCGTGGCGGGTGCCGTGTCGGGTCCGTCGATCAGGCGAAACGCCTGGGCAGGGATTGAAGAAGCCATCGGGGCATTAAAAAACCCCCGCTGAAGCGGGGGTTGAGGTCGGCTGCTGGAGCCGGAGGCTTGGTTCAGCCTCAGCCGATCGCAGGGGCGGTGAGCGCCACGGGGATCGACTGGGTGGTGGCCAAATCGAGGGGGAAGTTGTGAGCGTTGCGCTCATGCATCACTTCCATACCCAGGTTGGCGCGGTTCAACACATCAGCCCAGGTGTTCACCACCTTGCCCTGGGAATCCAGGATCGACTGGTTGAAGTTGAAGCCGTTCAGGTTGAACGCCATGGTGCTGATGCCCATGGAGGTGAACCAGATCCCCACCACAGGCCAAGCACCCAGGAAGAAGTGCAGGCTGCGGCTGTTGTTGAAGGAGGCGTATTGGAAGATCAGGCGACCGAAGTAACCGTGGGCAGCCACGATGTTGTAGGTCTCTTCCTCTTGGCCGAACTTGTAGCCGTAGT